>NZ_VUOB01000099.1 GCF_008386585.1 Solihabitans fulvus | reverse complement strand
CCCGGCGCAGCGCGCCGAGCGGGTTCCCCCCCCCCCTCGGGTCGGCCGCCGGCCCGAACAGCAGGCGGCGAAGGCCGCCCTCCTGGCCCCCCCCGGCCGACACGTGGCAGCGCGGCACCGACGGGTGCGCGGCCGCCGCCGTCCAGTACAGGCCCTGGCCCGGCGCCTCGGTCGCTGCGGCGAGCGACTCGCCGAGCATCACCGCGTCCGCCCCGCACGCGATGGCCTTGGCGATGTCGCCGCTGGTCAGCACCCCGCCGTCGGCCAGCACGTGCACGTAGCGCCCGCCGGTCTCGTCCAGGTAGTCCCGGCGCGCG
>NZ_VUOB01000098.1 GCF_008386585.1 Solihabitans fulvus | reverse complement strand
CGGCTGGTCATGATGTTGTATGGCCCTTGCTGTGGACACGATGGAATCGCTGGCGGCGAAGTTCTCGGCGTTGTTGCCACACCTGGACGAGCGGCAACAACGCCTCTACCTGGCCTCCGAAGCCAGATCACTGGGTCATGGCGGCATCGCGGCGGTAGCCCACGCGGCCGGAGTGAGCAGGCAGACGGTGACCAACGGGGTAGACGAGTTGGAGTCCGGCCAGGAACCGCTGGGTCGGACACGACGCCCCGGCGCGGGCCGCAAACGACTGGTTCACACCGATCCGGCACTACGACCCGCGTTGTTGGCTCTGGTGGAACCTGACGAGCGGGGCGATCCGATGTCACCGTTGCGGTGGACAGTCAAGTCCACCCGCAACCTCGCCGACGAACTGACCGCCCAGGGACATCGGATCTCCGCCGACACGGTCGCGGATCTGTTGCGCGCCGAGGGATTCAGCTTGCAAGGCAACGTCAAGACCATGGAGGGCAAGCAGAACCCTGACCGGGACGCCCAGTTTCGTTACCTCAACGACCAGGTCAAGGATCACCACGCCCAGGAGCAGCCGGTCATCAGCGTGGACACCAAGAAGAAGGAACTCGTCGGCGAGTTCAAGAACGCTGGACGCGAGTGGCGCCCCGCCGGCGAACCGATCCCGGTCGACGTCCATGACTTCCCGGACAAGGAACTGGGCAAGATCGTGCCCTACGGCATCTACGATCTGGCCGCGAACACCGGCTGGGTGAACGTCGGCACCGATCANNCCCCACGCGACCCGGCTACTGATCACCGCAGACGCCGGTGGCTCCAACGGCTATCGCACCCGCGCCTGGAAGGCCGAACTCGCGACGCTGGCCGCCCAGACCGGTCTGGCCCTCACAGTCTGTCATTTCCCGCCGGGGACATCGAAGTGGAACCGGATCGAGCACCGCTTGTTCTCCCACATCACCCTCAACTGGCGGGGCAGGCCGCTGACCAGTCACGAAGTCGTGGTCAACACGATCGCGGCCACCACCACCCGCACCGGACTGCGCGTGCATGCCGCACTGGACACAGACACCTACCCGCTCGGGGTCCAGATCAGCAACGCGGCGATGGCCGCCCTGCCCATCACTCGGCACCATTTCCATGGTGAGTGGAACTACACCCTGCACCCCGACACCGACGCCCACACCAGCCAACCCGACCCGCCACCGTCCCTTCCGCAGGACATGACCACCCTGGCCGACCCCGCGCTCACCGGACTGTCCCGCCCTGACCTGGACACGCTGACCACGGCACTGGACGCCCTACGGGCCTCACGAACCCAGGCCCGCCATCGCCAACACCAGCAACACCGAGCAGAACAAGGACTTCGCCCGCACGAGCCTCGATCGGGTCGGCCACCACGCTTGTCGTTTCCCGATCAAGTCCTGGCCACCGTCCTCCACATGCGACTGTCCTTGCCTGAGGACACGGTGGGGATCGTGTTCGGATGCAGCCGCAGCACCATCCGTCGCGCGATCACCGAGACCCGTCAACTCCTCGCCGAGCACGGCACGACGATCGAGCCGGTCACCCTGCCCGTCCCGCTGCCCGACCTCATCGCCAAGATCAAATCGGCGTGTTAATTATCTGCAACCCCTTAG
>NZ_VUOB01000097.1 GCF_008386585.1 Solihabitans fulvus | reverse complement strand
ACCTGGACACGCTGACCACGGCGCTGGACGCCCTACGGGCCTCACGAATCCAGGCCCGCCATCGCCAACACCAGCAACACCGAGCAGAACAAGGACTTCGCCCGCACGAGCCTCGATCGGGTCGGCCACCACGCTTGTCGTTTCCCGATCAAGTCCTGGCCACTGTCCTCCACATGCGACTGTCCTTGCCTGAGGACACGGTGGGGATCGTGTTCGGATGCAGCCGCAGCACCATCCGTCGCGCGATCACCGAGACCCGTCAGCTCCTCGCCGAGCACGGCACGACGATCGAGCCGGTCACCCTGCCCGTCCCGCTGCCCGACCTCATCGCCAAGATCAAATCGGCGTGTTAATTATCTGCAACCCCTTAGCGTTCATGCTGGTCAGT
>NZ_VUOB01000096.1 GCF_008386585.1 Solihabitans fulvus | reverse complement strand
TAAGCAACGACAATCTACTAGTTGGTTTCCTTCCGTAGCCGGATTCACGATGCGGTGACATGGTGTCCTCCGGCCCAGTGATACGTCGGACTCGTCTGTCAATGTCTGGTACTCGTCTGACGACATGACCGTTCGTCGCGTCACCCGTCTACTGGGCGCAAGTCCACGTCCGGAGGCTTATCAAGTGAACGTCGTCTCTCTACGGTTCACGCGCGTAACCGATCATCGGGAGGGGCAGTGAGTACCACCGAGAGCACACCGGCCGACCGGACGCCAGATGCCGAGGAGTGGCTCCGCATCCAGTCCAGTCCTGACTTCGTCCAGCTCCGCCACCGCCTTCGGACCTTCGTCTTTCCGATGACCGCCGTGTTCCTCGCCTGGTACCTGCTCTACGTCCTCCTGGCGGACTACGCGCACGGCTTCATGTCGACGAAGCTCTTCGGCAACATCACCGTCGGGCTGGTCTTCGGGCTGCTCCAGTTCGTGTCCACCTTCGTCATCACCGCGCTGTACGTCCGCTACGCCAACCGGAAGCTCGACCCGGTCGCCGAGCAGATCCGCACCGAGATCGAGGGGGCCGCGAAGTGAGGGTGCTCGCGCAGGGCGTCGAGGGCAGCAACCCGACGCTGAACATCGCCATCTTCGCCGGCTTCGTGGTGATCACGCTGATCGTGGTGCTGCGGGCCAGCCGCAACACCAAGACGGCGGCGGACTACTACGCCGCGGGCCGCGCCTTCACCGGCCCGCAGAACGGCATCGCGATCTCCGGCGACTACCTGTCGGCGGCCTCGTTCCTCGGCATCGCCGGGGCCATCGCCGTCAACGGTTACGACGGCTTCCTTTACTCGATCGGCTTCCTGGTCGCCTGGCTGGTCGCGCTGCTGCTGGTCGCCGAGCTGCTGCGGAACACCGGCAAGTACACGATGGGCGACGTGCTGAGCTTCCGGATGCGCCAGCGTCCGGTCCGCGCCGCAGCGTCGATCTCCACGCTCGCCGTCAGCTTCTTCTACCTGCTCGCCCAGATGGCCGGCGCCGGCGGCCTCGTCGCGCTGCTGCTCGGCATCAGCAGCAAGGGCGGCCAGGCCGCGGTGATCGCGGTGGTCGGCGTCCTGATGATCGTCTACGTGTTGGTCGGCGGCATGAAGGGCACCACCTGGGTACAGATCATCAAGGCGGTGCTGCTGATCCTCGGCGCCGCGGCGATGACCGTCTGGGTGCTGGGCAAGTACGGCTTCAACCTGTCCAGCCTGTTGCAGGGCGCGGTGGACAAGGCCGGCAAGACCGGCGAGGCGCTGCTCGGGCCCGGCAAGCAGTACGGCGCCACCGGCACCAGCAAGCTCGACTTCTTCTCGCTCGGCCTCGCGCTGGTGCTGGGCACCGCGGGCCTGCCGCACGTGCTGATGCGCTTCTACACCGTGCCGACCGCCAAGGAGGCCCGCCGTTCGGTGGTCTGGGCGATCGGCCTGATCGGCGTGTTCTACCTGTTCACCCTGGTGCTCGGCTACGGGGCCGGCGCGCTGGTCGGCCCGACGAAGATCAACGCCGCGCCCGGCGGGGTGAACTCGGCCGCGCCGCTGCTCGCCCAGGCGCTCGGCGGCCCGGTGCTGCTCGGCTTCATCGCGGCCGTCGCCTTCGCCACGATCCTCGCGGTCGTCGCCGGCCTGACCATCACCGCGTCGGCCTCCTTCGCGCACGACATCTACGCGAACGTGATCAAGAAGGGGCAGGTCGACGACAAGCAGCAGGAGGTGCGAGTCGCCAGGATCACCGCCGTGGTGATCGGCGTCGTCGCGGTCGGCGGCGGCATCATCGCCAACGGCCAGAACGTCGCGTTCCTGGTCGCGCTCGCCTTCGCCGTCGCGGCCTCGGCCAACCTGCCGACGATCCTGTTCTCGTTGTTCTGGAAGCGGTTCAACACCTCGGGCGCGCTGTGGAGCATCTACGGCGGCCTGGCGATCACCATCCTGCTGATCGTCTTCTCGCCAGCGGTGTCCGGCAAGCCGGTGAACCCGAAGACCGGCAAGAGCCTGTCGATGATCCAGGGCGTGGACTTCCACTGGTTCCCGCTGGACAACCCCGGCCTGGTCTCCATCCCGCTGTCCTTCCTGCTCGGCATCGTCGGCACGCTGATCTCCAAGGAGCGCAACGACGCCAAGTACGCCGAGATGGAGGTGCGCGCGCTGACCGGCGCGGGTGCCGAACAGGCCGTCGCGCACTGACGACCCGCAAACCCAACGGCCGCAACACAACCGGCCACATCACAAACGGCAGCACAGCCAGAAGGCCACCTCGCGAGAGGTGGCCTTCTGGCTGTGCCAACCGATTCCGGCTACTTCCGGATCAACGGCGGCGGAACTCGTACACCGTGGTCTTCGCGTCGCACGGGGCTGGCGGGATCACCAGCACCCGCAGCGTGCCGGTGAACGCGTCGTAGTCGTCGCCCTCCACCTCGAAGGCGCCCTGGCAGGAGCTGGCCAGCGGCAGCTGCCCCAGCGAGGTGACGTGCGCGGTCACGTCCCGGCCGTGCAGCGCGGTCGGCAGGTCGATGCGCAGCAGCTGCTTGGTGGTCGGGTACAGGTCGGTGCCGTCGTCGTCGGTCGCGCACAGCAGCTGCCGCGCGGAGACGAACGTGCAGCCCTGCACGTTGCGCACCGGGTGGTCCAGGTTGATGTGCGCGGCCAGCGGCAGCGTCCCGCCGGCACGCGGGGTCGCCGGGTTGAGGATCGGTGTCGGCAGCACCAGCAGGTGGTTCATGGTGTCCCACTCGCCGGACACCAGCCACTGGCCGTCCAGGGACACCGCGGCGTAGGAGTTGTTCATCTGCTCGCCGGCGGCCAGCGGGTGCGTGTACTCGTAGCGCTGCCCGGTCGGCGTGGTCACCAGGAACATCTTCGAGGTCGGGTTGTCCAGGCCGTACTGGTAGGCGTCGAAACGGAAGCCGAACCGCGAGTCCGGGTCGCCGACGTGGCTCCAGCCCTCCGCGCGCTGCTCCGGCCGGATCGCCGCGTTGCCCATGTAGTACTCGTAGGGTCGGCCGAACCACGGGTGCACGGTCGCGACACCCTGGTTCTGCGTCGCGGTGTCCACCTCGTGCTGCGCCACCACTCGCCAACCGTCCACAGTGGACTTCGGCAGCGGGTCGGCGCCCGCGCTCGTCGTGCCGGACAACACCGCCACCGCCGCCACCGCGAGCACAACCGCGCCCCGGCAGAACCGACCAATCCTGTTCATCGTGCTCCTAGGTTCGTGACCTGCGACTTCTTCGGACACTGTCGACAAGCACGGACAACCCGGGTGAACGCGGCGCAGACCCCGCGATGAACACGGCGTGCACACCTCGGGTGCAACCCGACGGTCGGGAAGTGCGTAGAAGGGTGGACCGCAGACAGCAGGAGGAGTGCCGGGTGACCAGGTTCGACGGCGACTTCGCCGAGTTCTACGCGACGCGCTTCGAGTCGGCCAGACGCACGGCGTACGCGCTGTGCGTCGACTGGGTCGACGCCGAGGAGATCGCGCAGCACGCCTTCGTCCGCATGTACGCGGGCTGGCACCGGGTGCGCAGGGAGAACGCCGACGCCTACCTGCGCACCGTGCTGACCAGGGTGTTCCTCGACGGCAAACGGCGCGGCCGCAAGCGCGAACAGGTCGTCGCCGACCTGCCGGAGCGGCCGTTCCACCAGGACACCACGTCCAACGACGAACGCCAGCCGCTGCTCGACGCGCTCCGCCGGGTGCCGCCGAGGCAGCGGGCCGTGTTGGTGCTGCGGTTCGTCCAGGACCTGTCCGTCGAGCAGACGGCGACGGCGCTCGGCTGCTCGATGGGCACGGTCAAGAGCCAGTCCGCGCGCGGCCTGCACTCGCTCCGCGAGGCGTATCGCCGGGCAGACGCGGAACCCCAGACAGCGACGACCCCGGAGTGTGCGTGATGTGGGAAGAGGACGAACAGAAGCTGCTCGCGGAGCTGCGGTCCGCCGTCGGCGGACCGGCCCCCTCGGCGTCGCCGAACCTCGGCGAGGTAGTCCGCCTCGGCAGGCGGCGGCGAGCCGCGCGCCGGGCCGCTGCCGCCGCAGGCGCGCTTGCGCTGGTGGTGGGGGTCGGCGTCGGCGCGACGCTGCTGCGGGGCGCCGCGCAGGGGTCCGCCGACCAGGCTGGCGCGGCCTCGTCGGGCTGGGCGATCACCACCGCGCCCGCCGTCCCGGGCTGGACCAAGGTGAACCTGCCGCCGAAGACGCCGTACGGCACCTGGCAGCCCGACACCAGCAGCACGATGTCCCCGGGCAGGCCCGTGCTGAAGACGCCCATGTGCAGCCTTCCCGTGTACGACACGAGGGACTGGTTCGGCTCGGTCGAGCCGACCGAGCAGTTCCGCGCCGCGTTCGAGGCCGCGCTGCGCACGGCAGCCGCCCCGGCGCAGGTCGGCTCGCTGGCCGCGCGGCGACTGGAACCCGACCCGACCAAGGGCCAGACGCAGCCGGCGCACGACTACCAGGCCGACGTGACCGACCACGACGGCACCGGCAGCATTCGGCTCACCGCGAGCCACTTCCAGGGCACCCCGACCGAGGCGGCCGACCATCAGGCGTTCGACAAGGGCAACTGCGCCGCGCCCGGCCGCCAGGTGCTGCCGGACGGCACCGTGCTCCAGCTCTACGACGTGCGGCCGAGCTCGCCGTTCCAGTCCCTCAACCAGGCCATGCGGATCTACACCCCAAAGGGCCTGGTCTACGAGCTGGAGCTGGCCAACTACGGCAGCCCCGACTTCCGGGCCAACCCCCGCCAACCCGAGATTCCCGACCGGGTCGGCGCCGGTCGCGGCACCCTGCCGCTGAGCGAGTCGCAGCTCACCCAGCTCGGGCTGGCCGTCGCGGCGGCCGGCTGACCGGGCCTTCCACCGATCGTCCGTCGGCGGGTTCACGCCACACCCACCTGCCCGCGTGGCAGCATCTACAGGCGTGAACCCGCAGACGGTGCCAAGCGTTGCCGTGTCCGACGTGCCAGAGACCCTGCCGGAGGGCAGGGTGCTGCTCGACGTCCGGGAGGACGACGAGTGGGCCGCGGGGCACGCCCCGAACGCGCTGCACATCCCCATGGGCGAGCTGGCCGGGCGGCTCGCCGAGCTGCCCGAGGACAGCGACGTCCTGGTCATCTGCCGCAGCGGCGGCCGGTCGGCCAGGGTCACCGCCTACCTCAACGCGAACGGGTGGGACGCGGTGAACGTGGACGGCGGCATGTCGCAGTGGGCGGCCGCCGGGCGTCCCATGGTCAGTGAGATCGCCGACACCGAGCCCGAGGTGATCTGAGCCGTGCGACCGGGACAGCCGACGCGGGTGCACTGGGTGGCGACCCCGCCACCCGGCGCGCAGCGGCAGCGGCCTGTCCACCGCGCGCAGCGCTACCTCGGGCCGCCGTCCTACCCGGTGCCGCCGCGCTGGGGCTTCCCGCAGGTCGCCTGGCGCTGGCCGACCTCGGTGCCAGGCTCGGCCACGCCGACCGACCTGGCCGACCGGGTGCGGACGCAGGCGAGGTTCACCTCCCTGGTGCTGTACACCCTCGCCGGCCTCGCGGTGGTCGCGGCGGGCGGCGAGGTGTGGCGGTACGTGCTGCTGCTGCAAAGCCGGTACGGCGCGCTGGACAAGGGCGTGGTGGACACCTCGGACGCCCTGGTGGTGACCGCGTCGGTGGTCACGGTGCTGGCCGAGCTGCTGGCGATCCTGCTTGTCCTGTTGTGGCTGTACCGGGCGCGCCAGGTGGCCGCCGCCCAGGCTGGTTATCGCTCGTCCCGGTCCGACCGGGAGACGCTGATCGGCCTCGTGGTGCCCGGCGTGAACCTGGTGGTGGCCGGCGCGGTGCTGGCCGAGCTGGAACACGCCGCGCTGCGCCGTCCTGCCGAGGCGCGGCCGAGGCCGTCCCGGCTGGTGCGGCTGTGGTGGGCGGCGTGGGCCGCCGGCGGCCTCGTGTTGGCCGGCACGCTGCTGTGGGGCCTGCGCGGCGACGTGCAGTCGATGGCCGACGGGGTGCTGTTGCACGCCGTCGCCGACCTGTGCGCGGCCGGGGTCGCGGTGCTCACCGCGCTGGTCGTGCGGCGGGTCAGTGAGCTGCTGACGGCGGTCGAACCCGAGGACACGCGCCTGATGCTGGTGGTCAGCGTCGCCGACGCGCCCGAACCACCGCTGCGCGCGTTCCGCTACGCGGGCTCGCCCCGCTGAGTTGTCCACGCGGGCTCGCCCATCGAGTTGTCCACAGCAGTTATCCACAGGCAACCGTAATTCTCTGACCCCGCCCGGCGACTCTCGGTAGGCTGGCCAAGGGCAGTGCCCCCTGGGTGGGCGGGGGTCTGCCATAGGTGGGCGGGGTGCGCGCAGGTGGGCCGCCCGACACCGGATTCCGGCTGAGCGGGGGGTTGGCGTTGGAGTTCCAGGACGTGGTGCGGCGGCGGCGGATGGTGCGTCGGTTCACCGACGAGCCGGTGGCCGAGGACATCGTGCGGCGGATCCTGCGCAACGCGGTGCGCGGCCCGTCGGCGGGCTTCTCCCAGGGGCAGGCGTTCCTGGTGTTGCGGGGCGAGGATCTGGCCCGGTTCTGGGCGCTCGGCGTGGACTGGGCGGGCGAGCCGGCGCGGACGGCGCCGCTGGTGATCGTGCCGTTCGCGGTGAAGGACGCGTACCTGGACCGCTACGCCAGGCCCGACAAGGGCTGGACGGACCGGGACGAGGCGCACTGGCCGGTCCCGTACTGGTACATCGACACCGGCATGGCCGCGATGCTCATCCTCCAGACCGCCGTGGACGAGGGGCTCGGCGCGCTGCTGTTCGGGTTCGACCCGCCGGGTGTCGCCCGGTTCGCGGCGGAGTTCGGGGTGCCCGCCGACCACGAGCCGATCGGCGCGATCGCGATCGGCCACGGCGACGAGCCCGCACCGGCGAAGCAGGCGTCCTCGCGCAGCGTCGCCCGCCGCCCGGACGCCGACGTCATCCACTTCGGGCAGTGGTAAGCGACCGATATCGAGTTATCCACAGGCAGCGGCAACTCGTTGTGCCCCCCGTGACGGCCATGGCAGAAGCCTGATCGTGTCGGCGCGCCACGTTGTCGTGTTCCGGCACCGGTTCAACACGAGTTCGGGAGGCCGGAGAGCAGGGCCGCGGCAGCTCTGTCGAAGGGGGCGATGCTGCCTTCGGCGCGACACAGGATGTGGGCGCCTTCGAGTGTGACGATCATGAGGGTGGCCAGATCAGCGGCCTGGGACGGGCTCATTCCGGCGTGGGTGAGTTTTCCGGCGAGCTCGCTGCCCCATCCGGTGAATGCTTCGGCCGCGACAGTGCGCAGGCTGCTCTGGTCGGCGATGGCCGCACCGCCGTCGACGGTGACCGCCGCGATTGCGCAGCCGCCGCCCCCGGCGGACGCCTGCACCACGGGGCGCACGCTGCCAAGGAACGCCTCCACGACTTCGCGTGGCGTGCTGGCCGGCAGTTCGTGCAGGTGGCTGCGGACATCTTCGGCGTTGCGGCGGGCGGCTTCGAGTGCGAGCTGCTGTTTGCCGCCCGGGAAGTGGTGATAGATCGCTCCGCGCGCGGCACCGCTCTCGGCCAGGACGTCGGTGAAGGACATCGCGGCCAGGCCGTGGCGCTGTAGCAGTCCGATTGCTGCGCTGATCATGCGGGACTTGGTGTCCGCGGCCATCGCGACCCCCTTGACTAGTACGGACATCCTAGTCCATGCTCATCTCGCTAGGACGTACGTACTAGTAGGGCGAGCTGGACAGCCCCCGAAATCGGAGGTTCGTGATGGGCAAGACGTTTCTCTACACCGAGATCCAGTCAGCAGTGCCGTTCGATCAGTTCGACTGGCGCCAGATCAACGCGGCGCTGAAGACCGCGCCGGGCCTGATCCGCAAGACGTGGCTGTCCGGCATCGGAACGCACACCATCGGCGGCTTCTACGAGTTCGACAGCGCCCAGAACGCCCTGGCCTTCGCTCAGGGCCCTTTCGCCGACGAAGCCCGCCGGGCCGGAGCCCCGGCAACGACACGACTGTTCGACGGCGACATCGTCAAGGACGCCAGTATCGACCTGAACTCGCCCTACTACGCCTGACACCTACGCCTGACACCGCAGGTTGCCGCCACGTCGGTGCTGAACACCGCCTCGCTCCACCGCCGGGGCGAGGCGGCCTCAACGGAAAGTCATCTCGATGAACATCACGCGGCACCCCGAGAACACCGTGAGCTGGATCGACCTCGGCACCCCCGACATGGCAACGACGACGGCGTTCTACACCGCGCTGTTCGGCTGGACCGTCGCCCAACCGGACTCCAACGGCTACTGGCTCTGCACGCTACGCGGACATCTTGTCGCCGCCCTTGGGCCCGCCGAGGACGCCGGCGCGCCCTACTGGACGACCAACGTCACCGTGTCGGACATCCAGGCCACCGCCACCCGCTTCACGAACCTGGGTGCCCGGATCATCGTGGCGCCGACCCAAGTCGGGACGCTCGGCCTCGCCGCCGTCACGATCGACCCCGTCGGCGCGCCATTGTCACTCTGGCAACCCGGAACCCATGACGGCATGCAGCTGAACCACGAACCGGGGACCTTCGCCCGCATCAGCCTTCTCACCGCTGACTCCGCGCATGCCGCCGCCTTCTACCGACCGGCATTGCACTGGAACTCCAACCCCCGGCACACCGAGTTCCGGTTGCCGGACAACTCCATCGCCGCCACCGGCACGCCGCCATGCAAGCCAACGGCGCAGCGATCACTCTGGCTGATCAGTTTCGCCAGCAACAGGCTCACCGCCGACGCCAAGCTGGCCCGACAGCTCGGTGCGACCGACGTTCGCCACACCTCCAACGGAGACGTGGTCATGCGTGATCCCACCGGCGCTCTGTTCGGCCTTACCCAGCACGTCCGATAGTCCCGCTCCGCCCGGACGCCGACGTCATCCACTTCGGGCAGTGGTGAGCGACCGATATCGAGTTATCCACAGGCAGCGGCAACTCGTTGTGCCCCCGTTAGTGATCATCGATAGGCTGGCCAAGGGCAGTCCCCCTGGGCAATGCCACTTACTTAGCGTTCATGCTGGTCAGTACCGGGCGTTTTGCCTAATATCTACGGCTTCGGTGCTCGTGTGA
>NZ_VUOB01000095.1 GCF_008386585.1 Solihabitans fulvus | reverse complement strand
GCGCTGCCTGTCAAGTCAAGTGAGACATGATCGGGTTATGCGGTCTGTTCCACCGTGTCTGTCTCGGCCTGGGGCTCGTTGATCCATGCCGTGGCCGGTAGTTTCGGTGGTCGGGGGCGCTGGCCGAACCGTTCGGGATGACGTGCGTACGCCTCGGCCAGCGTGACAGCTCGGTGCTGTCGAACGAGGTCGGCGGTGCCGAAGTGGACCGAGGCCGGCGTGTGCAGGCCAAGGCCAGAATGCCGGTGATCATGGTTGTAGTAGGCAAAAAACGCCTCGCACCACTCGCGGGCATCGGCCAGGCCGGTGAAGCGGTCGGGGTAGTCCCAGGTGTACTTGATCGTCTTGAACTGCGCCTCACTGTAAGGGTTGTCGTTGGACACACGCGGCCGGGAATGGCTGCGCAGCACGCCGAGATCGGCCAGTAGGCCGGCGACGGGTTTGGAGGTCATCGACGTGCCCCGATCGGCGTGCACGGTGTGCGGCACAAGGCCGTTACGGTCGATCGCTGAAGCGATCAACTCCGCGGCCAGCCGGGAATCCTCGGCCGAGGCGACCGTCCAGCCGACCACGTAGCGGCTGTAGATGTCGAGGATGACGTAGAGGTGATACCAGATTCCCTTATCCGGTCCCCGGAGTTTGGTGATGTCCCAGGACCACACCTGCGACGGGGCATCGGCCATCAGCTCGGGTTTCACCTTGGGCGGGTGCGTGGCCTGGCGGCGCCGTTCCCCGGTTTGCCCGGCATCCCGCAGGATCCGGTACATCGTGGACTCCGAACACCAGTAGCGGCCGGCATCCAGTTCACGAGCCCACACCTGGGCCGGGGCGAGATTGACGTAGTCGGGGCGGTTGAGCAGATCCAGCACCGCCTGCCGCTCGGTCGAGCTCAACGCTGATGCCGGTGTTGGTCGCGGCGCGCGCACGACAGGCCGGTTCGGAGTGAGGTGACGGTAGTGCGTGGCACGGGACCTGCCGATCAACCCGCAGGCGAGGGTGGTGCCCAACTGGGGTTGCACACCAGCGAAAGCCTCGTCGAGGGCGTGGTCGACGGCGTCGTTTAGTCCGCGCTCTCGGCAAGCAGTTGCAAGAGCGCGTGTGCTTTTCCCATGACCTCCAACGCGGCCTTGTTCGCCGCCAGGTCCCGTTCCAGGCGCTCGACCTTGCGCCGCAGGGTTTCGTTGTCCACCTCGGCTGCGGACTTCTTGGGCCGGACCGCGGTGGTGCGTTTGTCCGCCAACGCGGTCAGCGCGCCGGCGTCACGGGCACGACGCCACTCGATCACGTGGGAGGAGTAGAGCTTCTCCCGGCGCAGGATCGCGCCTTTCCCGCCGTCGGGGGTGGCGTCGTACTCGGCCACGATCCGCAGCTTGTACTCCGGGGAGAACTGCCGCCGGGTGGGTTTGGCGGCCGGGTTGGGCTGCTGTGGTTGGTGCTGGTTGGTGCTGGTCATGAACGGGTGGGGCTCCTGTCTCGCCTTCGTAGTCTAACCCGACAAAGCGGGTGTCTCACCCAAGACTGACAGAGAG
>NZ_VUOB01000094.1 GCF_008386585.1 Solihabitans fulvus | reverse complement strand
CCGGTGAGGATCGCAACCGTCACGCCCCCGACCGAGACGACATCGGTCGACAGTGACACCGGCCCTCCGGGACCGGTGAGGATCGCAACGCCAAGAACACGGGCATCCTGCCCCGCGAGTTCCGGTGACACCGGCCCTCCGGGACCGGTGAGGATCGCAACCTGGTGGTCGGTGTAGCCGTCCTTGCCGTCGACCTAGCAGCACCGGCCTTCCGGGACCGGTGAGGATCGCAACGTCTACATCGGAGTGATCTGCGGCGGCTACACGAGCTGCACCGGCCCTCCGGGACCGGTGCGGATAGCAACGATTGTCTTGGCGGGGACGTTGAAGAACGTGGCGAGTGACACCAGCCCTCCGGGACCGGTGAGGATCGCAACCCATGTGGGCAGCACGTGGCAGGCAGCGGTGGATCGCAGCACCGGCCCTCCGGGACCGGTGAGGATCGCAACGCGCGCTTCTCGCCCTGAGGGATGGGCTGACCCCAGAAGCAGCACCGGCCCTCCGGGACAGGTGCGGATCGCAACCTCGGCGGCAACGGCCTCCTGTGCGGCGACTCGGTTGTGACACCGGCCCTCCGAGACCGGTGCGGATCGCAACCTCAACGGGATCGATCGAGAGGAGCTCACTGGATGAATGACACTGGCCCTCCGGGAGCGGAGCGCGATCGTAGGGCCGAGTGAAGGCGAGTCGTGTCTTTGTGCTCCAAGGAGGTTTGATTGTTCGCGCACAGCCCGTACAACGAAGGTGACTGGACCACTGCACACACACTCAAGAGCCATTCGGAAGGAACATCCAGACTGGGGACAGAGTTCGGTACCGCCTTCAGCGCAGGCGATCTGGTGGGAGCCGCTGGCCTGTGCCACGACACCGGCAAGGCGTACTGCCGGTGGCAACCAGGACTGGTCGCCGCGCACCAGAACAAGACAAGGGTGGGCGTGCCGCACGCCGACGTCGGTGCTGCGCTGCTGCCGCGGGCTCTGGGACCCGCCGCCTTGGCGATCCTCGGGCACCACAGGGGCCTGACGAAAATCGGCGACCTCGCCGACATCGGAACAGACCCCGCCGACGCGGCACGCATCACGGAGGCGACAGCCGCGTTTCTGACAGAGGTTCCGCAGGCGAAAGCCCTCCTCGAGTGCGATTCCCTGATCCCACGCCCATGGCACACAAGCGAGTCAGTGCTGGACGTCGGACTGAGGATGGCGTTCTCCGCGTTGGTGGACGCCGACTACCTCGACACCGCAGCGCACTTCGCTGGTCAACAGTCGCCGCCCTCCGCTCGCGACCTTGACCCCGACGCGATGGTGAGCAGATACGAGTCGATGCGTGCCGAGAAGTTCGCACCTAAAGCCCGGACGACGAAGACGATCGTGGACATGGCGGCCCTGCGCGCCGAGCTCTATGAGCATGCCGTGTCGCTGGCGTCGCTGAAGCCAGGCATGTTCACGATGACGGCCCCGACCGGCACGGGGAAGACTCTGACGTCGATGGGGTTCGCGCTGCATCACGCCGCTCACAACCGTCTGCGCAGGATCGTTATGACCGTCCCCTTCATCACGATCACCCGCCAGAACGCCGCAGTGCTGCAGGAGTTCCTCGGCGCTGACACGGTGCTGGAGCACCACAGCGGTGTGGACACCGACGCGCTGCCTCCGTGGGCGCGCCTGGGCATGGAGAACTGGGACGCGCCGGTCGTGGTGACCACGACTGTGCAACTGCTCGAGTCCGTCTTCGCACGGCGCCCTGGGCGGATGCGGAAGCTGCACCGCCTGGCGCGGTCAGTGATCATCCTGGACGAGGTCCAGTCGCTGCCCGCCGAGATGCTGATCCCCATCCTGGACGTGCTGCGGGTCCTGGTGGAGCACATGGGCTGCACCGTGGTGCTGTGCACCGCGACGCAACCCACCTTCCACCGACTCCCCATCTGGCAGGACTTGAAGGTGCAGGAACTGGTCGCGCAGCCAGCCCACGTGGCTCACCGTGCCGGCCAGCGCGTGCGGTACCGGTACTGGCTGGACCCTCGGCTCACCTGGGAGCAGGTCGCCGCCGACGCCGCGACCCGTGACAAAGCACTGCTGATCACCAACACGCTCAAGGACACCTTGAGCCTCTACCGTGCGTGCCAGCGCGCCGCGCCCAACCACACGGTGGTGCACCTGTCTCGCGGGATGTGTGACCAGCACATCGTCGACACACTCAAGAGGATCATCCCGCTGCTGGACGGCCCGCATAACCTCCTGGTCGTGTCGACCCAGCTGATCGAAGCCGGAGTCGACATCGACTTCCCGTTCGTCTACCGGATGTGGGCCACCGGTGAGGCGCACGCCCAGGCCGCGGGACGGTGCAACCGGCACGGCCTGCTCGACGAAGGACTAGTCACCATCGTCGATGCTGAGGGCGCCTCCAGCCCGCCGGGCTACTACAAGGCCGCCTCGGACATGGCCCGACGGTACTTCGGGCCAGACGGTTTGGCGTTGCCTGACGACCTCGACGCGATGAACCGCTACTTCCACGGCATCTACACCGCCCTCGGGCTCACCAACACCCGCAAACCACGCGACAAGTCGAAATATCCCGACTGGTTGCGTATCCAAGAGAACCGGTTCGCAGGAAACTTCACCGACGTCACCGAAGGCCCACACCGGTTCCGCATGATCGAGGACGACACCGTGCCCGTCGCCATCACCTCGTACAAGTCGACCACGGTCACAGCGGCCGACGTCCCGGCACTGCTCGACGAGCTGCGTCAACACGCTGAACGGCCAGGACGCGCAGACCGCGTGACGCAGATACTGCGACAACTCCAGCCCTTTGTGGTGCCGATGCGTCGATCCGTGGCCAGCCGGCCTGCGGTTCGAGCACTGCTGGCACCGGTCGTCAGCGACGGGTTGTACGAATGGCGCGGCAGCTACAGCCTAGAGACAGGGCTCGAGACCGACACACCGTCGGAGAGCTTCATCGTCTGAGAGCGGGCTTGCTTCGGAACCCCTAGCGTCGTCTGACACACCGCGAGGTTCCGAACCAGAACCATGGTGTGTCGGGCTCACAAGCAGACGAATCGGGTTACCTTGACCGTTGATTACGGCAACATCCCTGCTCGGGCAGGGTGACACCGGACGTTCGCGCCCGGTGCGGATCGCAACACCTCCTATGATTTCCACCAGTCGAGGATCGACTCTAGTGACACCGGACGTTCGCGCCCGGTGCGGATCGCAACGCTTTCCTAGCGGAGCCGTCGACGGCGATGATCGGTGACACCGGACGTTCGCGCCCGGTGCGGATCGCAACATCTCGGCTGCGGGCGATTTCTGCGCCACGGTCAGCAGTGACACCGGACGTTCGCGCCCGGTGCGGATCGCAACAAACAAGAACTCGACGGGGCCAAACGGGACGCGCAGGTGACACCGGACGTTCGCGCCCGGTGCGGATCGCAACGAGATGCAGGGCGCGAAGGCCGCCGCCGCGAACGAGCGACACCGGACGTTCGCGCCAGGTGCGGATCGCAACCGCCACCCGCACGGGCTCGCCCTGCTGCGCGAAGGGTTGTGACACCGGACGTTCGCGCCCGGTGAGGATCGCAACGCCGTTCTGCGCGCGGGCATCGTGCTCGAAGGGCGGGTGCAGCGCCGGCCCTCCGGGACCGGCGCGGATCGCAACTACTCCGGCGCAGGCGATCCCGACCGGCTGAACGCGGGTGACACCGGCCCTCCGGGATCGGTGCGGATCGCAACTGGTGCCATGACGGCATGCGCCAACCGATCGCCTGGCGGCACCGGCCCTCCGGGACCGGTGCGGATCGCAACCTGCTCGGCGTTGAGCTGGGCGCCGCCGATGGTCTCGCGTGACACCGGACGTTCGCGCCCGGTGCGGATCGCAACTCCAGCAGGTACACGGCGGTCTGCGAGCACTTAGTGAGTGACACCGGGCGTTCGCGTCCGGTGCGGATCGCAACGCCAAATAGACCACGGCGACCACGCCGGCGACGGGCGTGACACCGGACGTTCGCGTCCGGTGCGGATCGCAACCCAGCCGCACGGTGGCGCAGTGGCTGTGGCGCATCAAGTGACACCGGGCGTTCGCGTCCGGTGCGGATCGCAACATCTTGTGCATCCGGTAGTGAGGCCCAGCAACTCACGAGGTGACACCGGGCGTTTCCATTCGGCGTGGATTCATCCCACGTTGGGAATTGGCGCGGTTCTCCGGTCCGGTATTGCGGCTCTTCGATCTTGGCCGGGCAACCTGGGGTTGGGCCTGTGCGGCGCGCCTGAACCAGGGCGGCCCGTAGCTCCTTGATCCTCGCTGTGTCTTGGAGCAGCGAGAGGAGAGCCACGGGCCGTGGTTGACCGTAGCGATGATGCGTCGTGCTTGTTGGGCTTGGCCGGGTTGGCGGTGGAGCGTGTCGTGCTCACCGTGCTTGGGATGAAGATCGTGCAGGTGGTCACCGACGATCCGGACGCGGCCCGGTGCCCGTCGTGCCAGGTGTGCTCGACCTCGGGCAAGGACTGGGTGCTGACCCGTCCGCGGGACCTGCCGTGTGGGGGTGAGTTCCTGGTTGTGCAGTGGCGCAAGCGACGGTGGAGGTGCCGCACCGAGGACTGTCCGCGCGGGTCGTTCACCGAGCAGGTTGCCCAGGTGCCGGCCGGGATGCGCACGACGACCCGGCTGCGCGCGGCGCTGGCGGTGGCGGTGGAGGACGGCCGGGACCAGTCCGAGGTCGCCGCGGCGCACCGGGTGTCGTGGCCGACGGTGCAGCGGGCGGTCGTGGCCCGGGGCGCGGCCGAGCTGGTCGAGCCCGAGCCGGTCCGGGTGCTGGGCATGGACGAGACCCGGTTCGGGCGTCCGCGATGGCTGCCCGATGGTGTGCACGCCGACGGCCGGATTCGCTGGGTTCGCACGGATCCGTGGGAGACCGGGTTCGTCGACATCACCGGCGAGCAGTCACTGTTGGGTCAGGTAGATGGCCGGACCAGCGCCGCGGTCCAGGCCTGGCTCGCCGCCCGCAGCCCCGAGTTCCGGGCCGGGATCGAGGTGGTGGTGATCGACCCGCACGCCGGCTACGCCGCCGCAGTGCGCGCGGCGCTGCCCGACGCCGCGATCGCGGTCGATCACTTCCACCTGATCATGCTGGCCAACAAGGCGGTGACGGCGGTGCGCCAGCGTGTCACCCGCGACCTGCTCGGTCGGCGCGGCCGGAAGATCGACCCGGCGTGGGCCAACCGCAGATTGCTGCTGCGCGGCAGGGAGCGGCTGTCTCAGGCCGCGTTGGCGCGGATGTGGAACGGCTGCGTCGATCACGACCCGTCCGGGCAGATCCTCTCGGCGTGGATAGCGAAGGAGGAACTGCGGGCGCTGTGCGCGACCGCGGCCCGTGGTGGCCACCCGGGCGAGATCCGCGACCGCCTCTACGCGTTCTACCAGTGGAGCGCCGACGCGCAGATCCCCGAGCTGACCACCCTCGCGGAGACGATCGAGACGTGGTGGCCCGCGATCGAGGTGTTCCTCGCGACCGGCCTGACGAACGCGCGAACGGAGGGCACGAACCGGTTGATCAAGCAGGTGAAACGCGCTGCCTGTGGGTTCCGGAACCGGGAGAACTACCGCCGCCGGGTACGGTTGCATTGCACCCGGCGTATCCGCCGATTGTCAGCGAGGAACCCGACGGTGCCCGCCTAAGATCGAAGAGCCGGTATTGCTGTCGCCGTGCGACAAGACGACCGGCGACGTGGTCGCGTGTCCATCGACAGTCGCACGTCGCTTCTATGTCCGGCTGATCGGTCGGAACGGCTGTCGCCAAAGGGACGACAGCCGGTTGACCGGTTGCCGGCGGCGTCGAGGCTGGCCACCATCCGGCCGTCGTCGGTGAACCAGGATGCGGCCTTGCCAATGCTGGTCGTTCGAGCGCTACTGTTCAACTGAGCGACTGGCCGCTGGGACGAAAGCACGAAGCAGCAGGTCGACCATGTCCGGACCGGCGGGTGCGTCGAGTTCGCGGCTGACAACAGAGACTCCGGCGAGGTGCAGGCCGACCCAGTTGGCGATATGCGCGGGCGTGGGAATGACTTCGTGCCCATGGCTGAAGGTGGCGTCGGTGGTACCGGGACGAGCTTGAGGGCGGTACCCATGGGTGGTTGCGTCCTGGGTGATCGCCGGCCATCGAGGCCCCAAGGTCCAGCCGTGCACTTCATCCCATGCCAGCACGACCTCTCTGGCATCCGGATAGATCCGTTCCCACTGCTCGGGGTCCAACACCACTGCCGCCGAACGGAGAGCAAGGCTCGCTTCTACGCCAGCCTCGAAGCGGAGGACTGACGTGTCGTCGGCACGCAGAGCTTCGACCACGGTGGCGATGTAAGGCGTGTGATCGACTTTCTCCCGAGCGGTGTTCGAGGTGTTCACTGCCTTCTCCTTCGTCGTGCTATTGGTGCCGCCGAGGCGGGTTGTCGCGAATGCGGGGCACCGGCCCTTTCCATCGGAGCAGCCCGCCTGGCGGTCCCGTCTTGTTGACGCAGAGTCGGCGCTGGCACCCGCTCCAAGGTGGCCGCCGCCGCCCTGGCCGCCGCTGCCTTGCGCGGTTGGTGCTGTGCTTCACGCCAGGCGGCGACCTCGGCGAGCAGTGCGGCAATTGCTGTCACCAGAGCCGCAACCGCCAGGTCCTGGCCTCGGCGGCCGGTGAGCATGCCGACGTTGGCCAGGCGGTAGGCCATCCACCTCAAGTGTCGCGCGGTCGCGTCCAGGGCGGTGGGTGCCACGCGGTGCGGTACGCGATATGCCCGGTCGTACGCCTCGACGGCCTCCGCGAGCGCCTCACCGGCGCTGCCGTCAACCTTCTCGGCGAGCACCGCGAGGAGCTCTTGCGTGACGAAGGCGATCCCGGGCGCCGATGCCGGCGCCGCACGAACGTCGCTCCGTGCCTGTTCAACGACGGCCGACAACTTCTCCAACAGCGCGGTCTTCGCCGCCGGGCCGTCGTCAGCCGCAGTGCCGATGGGAACCTGGTCCTGTTCGGACATCTGCGTCCAGCGGGCGGCCAGTTTGGGCCAGGTCAGGTCGGCAGCGAGCTTGCCTCCGGAGTACCACACCGGGTCTCCGGCTGCGGTGACATCGCCGTCCAGCGCCACTGCGTAGCCGCGCCGGCGACCGCCCGGGGCGTCGTTCCAGCGCACCGTCAACCCGGTCCCGGGCAGTTCCATTCGAGCCGCGAATTCCTCGGCGCTCGCTGCCGAGGCAGCCTCGCGCTGCACCAGGCGACGTAGTTGCTCGCGTGCGGGCACGGCCCGCCGGCCTTGCGGGGCTCGGCGTTCGGCCTTGCCGACCTCGGCCCGGGTCGGGGCGCACGGCGCGGTGCGGTCCATCTCCGGAGTGCCTCGCAGTCCGTAGCGCGCGACGAGCTCATCGGCGGCCTTGCGCAACTTGCGGTAGTCGTTGCGGGGCCAGAACCGATTTCCGGTGTCCTCGCGGACCAGCACTGCCATCAGGTGGATGTGGTCATCGCCGTGGCGCACCGCGATCCACCGGCACCCGCCTGCATCACCTCGCGGGCCGATCCCGCTCGCATGCATCAGGTGTTCGGCGATCTCCTGCCACTGCCGATCCGACAGAGTGCGGTCCTCGGGGTGCAGTCGGACCGAGGTGTGCCAGACGTAGCCCTGCTTTCCGAAATATCGCTCACCTTCGCGCGGTGTGCGCACCGGAAGTCCGGCTCGACGGGCTGGCGCCTCCATATGCTCCATCAGTGGTCCCAGCTCGAAGCCGGACTCCGCCGTGGCGCTTAGTGCTGGCTGCAATTGCCCTGGATCTCCGTGCCAGGCGGCGATGATCCTTGGGTTGTGGTGCTCCTCGTGCCGGCCCGCGCTGAACAAGTAGGCGATCAGACCCGCCGACCGCCAGCCGTGCACGTTGGCCGTGATCACGGCCGCAGTTCCCTGTCGATCGCGTCGAGTTGGGTGTCCAGCCGGGCCGCCAGCCGGCGCACCATGCCGAGCACGATCGCCGTGTGCCGCGCGATCTCGCCGGTTGTGTTGGCGTGCCGGGCGACGTCGTTGAGGTTCCCGCCAAGGTTGCCCGCCAGCCACCGAAGCTGGCGCAGCTCTTCCCAGACGGCCTGTAGGGCCGCCCAGTCAGGTCGTAGCTCGCCGGTAGCCACCCTGGCCGCTCGCGTGGCGGCCTGCGCCACCCAGGCCCCCGGCTTGAGGCCGTCGCGCTGCGCGGCGGCGACAACCCGCACGAGTTCGGCGTCGTTGAACCGGGCCTTCACCTCGTGCGACCGCACGCTGGCCGCGTGACGCCGGTATCCCGCCTTGTTCGCCGCCATCGAGCACCTCCGAGCGCCGCTACGGCTCCCTCGCGGCGGGCGACGCTTGCGTCGACCGTCACCGGCGTCGCGGGGTCTGTTCGTCGGAAAGGGCCGAAAAGGCCCTTTTCGGCATATCTTGCTCTGCCGGGCGACGTGTCGAGGTCCCAAATGGACGGAGCCGATCTTCGACAGTCTTAGCCTCGCAGCATGGACCCGAAAACCGTACGACAACACGCCGACCGGGCCGCCCAGACGATCCTGGCGACCCGTCGGCCGCTCATCGAGAAGCTCGCCAGCGCCGCTGCGCACCTCACCACCACCCTCGGCGCGGTCGACTCCGCAGAACAACAGGCCGCGCGGCTGGTTGCGAAGGCTCGCGCTGCGCACCAGGACGCCGTCGAGGTGTATCGCGGTGCCTACCAAACCGCCCTCGACGGGGGCTGGTCTGTCGGCGAGTTGGGGCACATCGAGACCGAGCTCGCGGAGGCCGGGCTCCCGATCCCGCACGGTCCTCGACCCAAGCGGAGAACCAAGCGCTCGCCGCGAGCCAACGTGCGGCCGGTTGCTGCTTCGCCCAGTACAGATCCTCAACCGCCTACCGCGCCTCCGTCGGGCTGACGCTGTCATTAGGGCTCACCTGGCTGCGTGCGGGTGCGATCCCGGCCGATCCGTCGGTCGTGGCTGCCCAAGTGGACGTCCGGACGGCCCTTCCGGTCTTCCCTCGGTCGACTTCATGCTCGGTTGGCTTCCCGGCGTTCGGAACGACGCTGCGAGCAGACCGAGGAGGGACGCCCATGTCCGATCTCGACGTCATCACCGCCGCCGACCAGGCCCGGCAGAGCGCGTTGGCCTCCGCCGTCTCGGCGATCCAGAGCCTGCAGCAGGGCGCCCCCGAAGTACCGGACGGCAACGACCCAACCGTGCAGGCGTTCCAGCGCCAGCTGTTCGTTGTGCTGGACAGCAACTTCTGGGACGTGGTGGCGCAGGCGCTCACCGCGATCGAGAGCAACCAGGCGTACACCGGCTACGCGCCGTTCATCCCGGACCACACGGTCACGGACTTCGCGCACGTCGACGGCTCGCTGGACTACAACCTGGGCATCACGTTCGGCGACCCGTTCTTCAACGCCGACTACACTTGCCAGCGCGAGGTCATCACGCACGAGTTCTTCCACTACGTGGTGGGCGCGCAACACCATTACGGCACCACGTCGACGCAGGACGCGCTGGCCTGCCCGCATCACCTCGCCGAGTTGGTGTTCGACATCGCCGTCGGCGAGGTTGGCGGCTGCGGCGACGGCGCGACCTGTTTCTAGATCCGAGCTGGTCCTCGACGCGCCGAAGGTGCCGGTGTCGTCATCACCGGACTGACGGGCCGCTGTCGTGGCGAGCTCGGACCTGGTCGAGGTTCACCACGCCGGCCCGCGTCTCGGCGGGGGAGTCGCTGGCGAGCAGCTGCGCCGCGCGTTGCAATCCCATCCGCGCGCCGCTGAGGCGACCTCGTTCCTCCATGTAGGACAGTGCCGAATCGAGCAAAACCTGGTGCTCGGTGGATACTGCGGCACTCAAACGCATGACTGGGTTGTCCGCTGCGCCGTCTAGCGGTCGATCGCGGTCGGGATCGCAGGACGCGGCCAGCTCCTCCAGGATGCGTCGGCACTCCTGCGGGCTCAGCTCGGGTGATAGATCCTTTGTCACGATGGTGATCATGCCCGAAAGCGACCGACCCGCACCTTGTGAGTGCGGGTCGACGCGCCGATGTGTTCTGTCCAATTAGGTCGTGTTCCTCCTGCGCGCCCAACGCTTCGCACGGTGCATTGCGGCTTCCTTACGGAACAAACTTCCAGCTTTCCTGTCGTCGGCGGTCCGCGTTTGCAACTCGGCACCGACCTGGTCCCAGAGTTCGTCGTTCTCGGCGAGGATGGCGTCGCGCGCCACGTTCACGAGTTCGTCCCGGGACAGCGTCGACAGATCAACCATCAGCGTGCTCGCCGTTGCGGCGAAACGAGCGGTGCAACGCTTGCAGTTGCCGCTGCACCTCGTCGGTGGTCGCCGGGCCCCCGAAGCGAACTTCCACCAGCAGTCGCCACAATGCCTCGGCTGCGCGCATTCCGGCGTCCTCTTGGCACACCTCGTGGTCGTGCTCCGCATTGTCAGTCGGGTCCTGGAACAGGCACGACCATTCGCGCAAGGCAGTTTCGAGTTCGGAGGGCGTGGGGATGTTCATCGTCGCTCCATTCCTTGTGATCTTGCGTGTCCTGTCGGCGAGGTACCACGCCCGCCGATGTAGATAACTTTACCCGAAATGAAGTGCACAATAGAGGGAAATCATGTCTGAGGCGGTAGTTCACCCGATCGGACTCCGCTGCTCAGCGGCAGCCGGATCGCCATGCGTTGCGGTGCGCAACGGCGGTCGGTCGGGACACGCCTGCGCGCACCATCAGCTCGGCGAGCGACAGGTTCTCGCCGGCCTGCGCGGCGGAACGCAGCACCGCGAAGACCCGCTCGCGAGGGCTGGCCGCGACCGCGGCTGCGGCGTTCGGCGGACGGCCGCCGCCAGCGCCACGCCCAGCCCGGTGCGCCTTTGCCTCAGTCACAGTGCGACGGAACCAGTGGTCGACGCCGTGCGGACTGGAGTCAGCGGTTGGCAGGTAGCCGTCGCGCACGCCGGAGTACCAGCTCGCGGACTCGACTCCGAGAAGCTCTGCGGCCTCGTCCTGGTCGAGGAGGTCTTCGGCGGCGTCAGTGTCGGGAAGGGGCGGTACCGGTTGTCCGTTCGCGAACGCGCTGGCCTGCTCGGCGTCGTAGAGGGGGCGCTGCTGGCCGCGGACCGCGCGCCCGGCTTCGCCTTTCGCGTTGACGGGTGCTGGATGAGGGGATTCCCACGGCCGAGGCGTCCGCCGGCGCGCTGTCTCCCACGCTAGGCCATGCAGCGTCGCGACGTCGTGTTGGTCAACGACGTCTCGCCCGGCTCGGATCATGCCCCTCGTCTCTATGTCGATGCGTTCGGCCGGCTGGTGCGCCGGGGGATAGGCTGAATGCTCGCCGTTCACTTCGTGAACTGCGTGTCCAGAGGGGCCGGCCGTACCACCCGCTTCGGCGGCAAGCCGGCCCCTCGCCACATCTGCTCGTTCGCTGTGCTGGTAACCAACTTTACCCGGCATGAGTGGGGTTTCAGTCTGTTCGCGCGACTGTCAGGCTTCATCAAGCCACTTGCAACAGGATCCCTCAGTCGCCTCGCTCAAGTCGGACGGCCAGCGGTCGCTGTCGAACCACGCCGGACTGTTGCGCGTTCGCCACGAACTGATCTCGGCAGGTGCGGCTCGATTCTGCGGAACCGGGCAGCTCGGTACTCGAACACAGCTATGAGCATCGAGAGTCGGCCCGTGTCAGCGTCGACCGGTCCCCATCATGCGCTCGGTTCGTGCCGCGCCGAGCACCTGGTGGGACACGAAGACTGCGACCCACGGTGCCCAGACTCCGGCAAGGCGCAACGGCGGCGAGCGGTGAAAACGAAGCTCCAACGACCGCGAAGCCAAGTCCGGCACGATCTCCGCCATCGCCGAGTAGTCGAAGCTGACCCAGCGACCGTCAACCGCGCACCGAATTCGGCGGTCGGTGATGACTATGCGGACGGGGCCAGAATCGTGCCAGCGAGCGGAGTTGCTGCGCGCGGTTCGCCGGCGAGCGATCAAAGATCCAACAACACTTCCCGTGACGAGAGCAGGAGACCCGACGACCACAGTGGACACCTGACCGGTGTCCGTCTCGCCGTAGTGCCTCGCGTAGCGAATCACCAGTTCGGCGTACGGAAGCTCGTCAGGTTCAAGCACGACGGACGTGCGGACGGGGGCCAGGACGTGACCGGCGGACAGATCGGTGTGCAGCTGCATCGCAGCGCGCCAAGGCGCCTCGGCTTCGTGGTTCCATCTGGACACTGCGATCGCCTCCCGATGACCTGGGCCACCTTGTGTTCCACTGTGCACAGTAGCGACCGAGGGCAATGGGGCACGTGGCGGAGCGGATGCAGGACAACTCCGCGCTCGCCCGGCGGAGCCGTGCAATCGCTGTGCGGCACCTCAATGGGTGAACTGGCGCGGTTCTCGTAGCCGGGCGTAGCGGTTGATCTGAGCTGTGACGCTGGCACGCTCCATTCGAGTGATTTGTACTGGTATGCACGGTGCCGGTGTTAGCCTTGTTTGCGTCAGTTCGCAGGTCACCCATGTCGAAGCTGAACCAGTGGTTCACGCACTTCGAGGGGTAGTGATGGTTGATCAGAAGAGCTTCGGTGCCGGCTTGGCACGGAAGCTGAACCACCTGTTCGCACGCGTACGCCTGAGCGGCGGTAACGAGTACAGCAACGAGCAGGTCGCCGCCGCCATTCGGGCGGGCGGCGTGACGATCTCGCAGAGCTACATCTGGCAGCTCCGTCAGGGGCGCAAGGACAACCCGACGTATCGCCACCTGGAAGCACTCGCGGGCTTCTTCGGCGTGCCCGTCAGCTACTTCTTCGAGGACGCGACAACCGACCGCGTCGACGAACAACTGACGCAGTTGAAGGCCGAGCAGGAGCGTCTGCGTGAGATCGCGAACGGCAGCGACGTGCAGGTGATGGCGATGCGCGCCGGGGAGCTATCTCAGACAGGACGTCGACAGGTGAAGGAGTTGATCGACTTCATCTACCTGCTGGAGCGCAATCAGCATGGGGGAACGGCGTCCACACGCTGATCCGTCGTCAAAGATGGTCAGGAACTTCGCGGAGTACGAAGTTCGAGCGCAGGCGCATCCGTAGCGCGGAGGTGGCTGATGAAGGAACGAGAACTTCGCAGGCAGTGTCGGAAGCTGTTGAACGAGTTGGAGATTCGTCCGCCGCTCGATGTTGCCGAGCTGTGCCGGCGCGTCGGACAGCAGCGTCGGCGGCGCATCCAGTTGGTGCCGTATCACATACCAGTTCCCGGGCCGTTCGGCGTCTGGGTCGCCACATCGGCTGCGGACTACATCGTCTTCCAACAGGAGACGAGCAAGGCCCACCAGTGCCACATCATCCTGCACGAGCTCGGTCACATCATGGCCGGTCACCGGAGCGATGAAGGCGATGACGCACTGTTGGCCGAGCTGTACCCGGACACCGAGCCCGACGCGCTGCGACAGCGTTTTCCCGACCTTGCGCCTGACGCGGTGCGGCGAGGACTGCGGCGTACCCACTATGACACCGAACAGGAGCGCGAGGCCGAGACCGTCGCCACGATCATCCTGGAATGGGCTTCGGTGCTCGACCACGTCGCCTCGCAGTCGTCGGCGGACGTTGCCGCGCAACGGATGGGCAACTCGTTGAGTGATCGGCTGGGCTGGCTGTGACCACTCTCCAGATCGCGCAGGGCATCGCGTCGTTCGTGGTGCTGGCGTGGATGCTCTACCTGCTCGCGCGCAAGCCACGAGACCTGCGCCTGCGAGCCGTTACCGTGCTCGTCGGTTCGTGGGCTTTGGCCTATCCGTTCGGGGTGGCAGCCACACTGGGCACCGCTTTCGTTGGGATCGAGCCGATGGTGTCCCGGCTTGTCCAGCACGCACTGCTGCTGGTCGGTGCCTACTGCCTCATCAGCTTCTTCTTGTTCTCCGTGCTCGACGTGCAACACGCACGAACTCGTGCTCGTTGGCACGCCTTGGTGCTGACCGTTGCGATCGCGGTCATGACGGTGGCTACCGCGGTCATGCCCGGAGATATTCGAACCGCCGCTGCCGTATTGCCTGCGGAGAACACTCAGGGTCCAGTGGGCGTGGCGAGCATCGGGTTGTTCTACCTGACCGCGAACTCGTACCTGCTGTACGCCTTTGTCACGGCGCAGGTCTTGACCCGTCGCTACGCGCGCGTCGCCGAGCCTCGGTTGCGTCGTGGACTGCGGCTCGCTTCAGTAGGGCTGGTCGCGATCGTCTTCGCCAACGCGACCTTTGTGGCGGCGAACGCCATCCGCTGGGCCGGCGGCACAACTCCGAGACCGATCCTCGTGGCTGGAATGATCCTTCTGCTTCCGGGCATCCTGCTGTTTCTGGTCGGCGTCAGCTATCCCGCAGCGATCATGCGAGTAGCTGCGCTTCGCGTTTGGTGGCAACACCGTTGCACCTATAGGCAACTGGGTCCACTGTGGACTTTGCTGCACGCGGAGTTTCCAGAAGACGCGCTCAGTCGGGTGCCGGTGCGACCCTTGTCCGACTTCATTAGCCTCCGAGGGGTTCACCGTCGCTACTACCGCCGCGCGATCGAGTGCCGCGACGGACTTGTGCAGATCAGCCCCCATGTGGCCCAGCTGCAACAGAATGGCCGACAAGGCGAAGCCCTGGCGGCCTTGCTCAAGGAGGCCGTACTCGCGCACGCGGCCGGCGAGCCGGTGTCGAGACGAGCCACCCTCGTCGCGGCACCGTCGGAAGCTGGCCTCGACGCCGACGTCCATGAGCTTGTGGCGCTGTCGCAAGCGCTGCACACGACCTAGCGGCACGGGAGCGACATGACTCACGCACTGATAATCGGCGGCGGCATCGGCGGGGCCGTGACCGCGATGGCCTTGAAGAAGGCTGGGGTTGCCTCGACCGTCTACGAGGCGTACCCCACGGGTGCCGACGATGTCGGCGCGTTTCTCAGCATCATGAGCAACGGCCTGGACGGCCTGCGGGCGATCGACGCGCATCAACCTGTGCTGGACAACTCGTTCCCGGCGAACTGTGTCGAGTTCGTCGCTGGCAGCGGTAAGCAACTCGGCGCGGTTCCGATCGGCGGGCAGGCTGGCGTGCTGGGGCCGCGCACGATCAAGCGCGCCGCTCTGTACCGCGTGCTGCACGACGAAGTCGCTCGCCGCGGCATCGAGATCGAGCACGGCAAGCGGTTCACGGGTGCTGTGACAACCTCGCGCGACCGCGTGGTCGCGTACTTCTCCGATGGGAGCCGAGCGGAGGGCGACCTGCTCGTGGGTGCTGACGGCATCTATTCGACGACCCGCAGGGTCATCGCCGCCGCCGCGCCGGTACCCCGCTATCTCGGCATGACCACGGTCTGCGGATACGCCGCAAACAGCCCGGCAACGACCCCTCCAGGCATCTACCGGATGGTCTACGGTCGGCGCGCATTCTTCGGCTACACCACGGCCCCGGACGGTGAGACGTGGTGGTTCGCCAGCATCCCGAGCCCGGAACGGTCAAGGGATGAGCTCGCCGCGACCACTTCCGAGCAATGGAGGCAGCGGACGGTCGACCTGTTGACCGGCGACAAGGCCGGCACCGTAGACATCGTTCACGCCACCAGCCAGGGCATCGTGGGAAGTAGTGCCTACGACATCGCCTCGACGCCGGTCTGGCACGCGGGCAACATGGTTCTCCTTGGGGACGCGGCTCATGCCGCATCACCGAGTGCCGGGCACGGTGCCTCGATGGCCATCGAAGACGGCGTGGTCCTTGCGCAGTGCCTACGCGATTTGCCGAACACGGAGCAGGCGTTCCAGAAGTTCGAGCAGCTGCGCCGCGAACGGGTGGAGCGCCTGGTCGTCACGAGCGCCAAGATGACCGGCAGAGCGATACCTGGACCGGTCGGCCGAATGATCCGGGACGCCCTGCTGCCGATGATGCTCCGGAAGGGGCCGAGGAACACCTCTGCATGGCTCACCGAGTACCACATCGAGTGGGACACGCAGGTGGGGCTGATTGGTGCTGCGGATGTCGCGTGAACTGAGATCGCTGGCTAACGGCGGTCGACGTCGTCGAGGGGGTCGTTGCTCGTGCTCTCCAACGCGTCGATGACGGCTAGCACCTGCCGGAGCATCGTCGGGTTCATTGAGCCGGCGCGCATCGCGATGGCGCGAACCTGGTGGTTGGCCAGCATAGTCCGCAGCTCCCGTTCCTCGGCGTCGTCACCGTCTTCGTCGCCGAGGAGGTAGGCCGCGGTGATCGGCGCCGCGCCGGGCTGGCGGTGTTCGTCGAAGAACTTGGCCACCGCTCGCAACACCGAGATCGTGGGGTTGGTGTTGCTGCCGTTGCGCAAGGAGTTGAGGTACACCCGGGACACTGTCGTGTCGTGGGTGGGGTCGTCGGTGATGGCCTTGGCGACGTAAGGCGTCGAGTACTCGCGCCGGCGTCCCCTGTCCACGTAGGCGACAGTGGCGAACAGGTCGTTCAACCGGCTCGCCAACGAGCTCGCCGGCTGCTCTGCGGACGAGTTGTGAGGAGTGGAAGCCACTCTCAACGCCCCCTTGGGCTGGCTTACGCGGGCCGACACATGTCAACCAAAGGAAGCCTAGCAGTCGTCATTAGTTGACGCCATGGCGAGTCTGTGACCGATTCCATGCAGAGTGTAAAATATAGTGTACCGTTGGTCGTTCGGGGTGGCGATCACGGTGCCCGGGGCCGCAGGAGCTGGGACGCGGTGACGGCATTGGTCCGCTCGGCCGGCAGGCATACGGGGTGGGAGTCGGAAGCAGGAGACGCTCATGACGGACGAACAGGTCTCGGCGGCGCTCGACAAGGTGGCCGCTGTTCTGCGGACACGGGCGCTGAGCAGCGCACTGGGCCGTCATGGCCGTATCGAGGTCGGAGTCTCCACCGCGGCGGCGATGACGCCGGAGCAGCGTTACGCGACAGGGCTGTACTTTCCGCGATACGCGCTGTTCCAGTGGGCCAGCGTGGTCCTGGTCCTCCGGCCGGACAACGTTCATCGGAACGAGCCGGTGGTCGCCGATCTGCAGTGGACGGTCCTGTTCGAGCGGCTCGACGTCGAGATCGTGGATGCGATGTTGGCGCGTGAGCTACCTGTCGAAGAGGTCCTTCGTCGTCGTGATCTTCGGTGGAGCAGGACAGTCACAATTGACCGGCTTGCTGTTGGAGACTCGTCGGTGTGGAGTCTCAAAGCGTCAGTTCGTGTTCACGATGCCGAGGGGGAATTGGTCGCCATGGGCACCGAGCAGCTCGATCCCGCCCACGTCGTTGAGGTGGCCAGGATACTTCGCCTTCCCGGCTTCCTGAGCGTGGTGGATTAGATCATCGTGCGCTCGACTGGGACGGCGGTAGTCTCAGCCGGAGGCGAAGTTCGTTGAGTAGATCGACGGTTTGGCCGAGCGCAACCAAGTCCATCGACAGGACGAGTCTGCTGTTGCCGTGCTGCGCTTGGTGATGGTGGCGGAGCAGGTGGTGCGGTCAGCCCCGTTCGCGATCGGGGCTGACCGCGGTCAGTCACAACTGGACGGTCGCCGGGAACCCGGTGGCGTCGGAGAGGGTCTGGGCAAGCTTGTCGTGATAGGCGGCGTTAGGGATGCCGCTCGTCAGGAAGCTCGGGTCTGTCTTGGTGTTGTCGGTCGAGCTTTGCACGGCGGTGCTGAAGTCGACGACGTCGTCGGCTCCGTAGGCGTTGTAGTGAGCGAGGATGTCGGTGTTGAGCTGTTGGCGGTTCTTCTCGCGTTGATCACTGCCGTCCAGGCCCAGTGGTGCGATGGTGGCGATGACGAGGTGCAGTGCTGAGCCGTCGGACCGGAAGTAGCGCTTCATACCGGCGGGGCTGCTGGCGTTCATCAACGCGGTGAGGTTGCGCTCGATGGTGGCGGCGTCGGTGCCGGCGAGGATGTCGTTGGTGCCGAGGGCGACCACGACCGTGCGCAGATTGGGTTCGTCGAGAGCGGTGTTGTTCAGCGTGGCCCCCGCGTTGGCTGTGGTGGCTGCGCCAATGCCGGGCGGAGTGCCGACTGAAGGCGCGGTGTAGATGAGGGTGGCGTCGGTGGCGGTGAGGGCACGCTGGTAGGCGCGGACGCCGGAGACCGAGCCGTTGAAGAAGTTGCTCGTGCCGCCGTTGGTGCCTTGGACGCCGCCGATGGACAGTGGCGCGGCGGCATTCCACGGGGTGGGGTTGGTGGCGGTTCCGGCGAGTTGGCCGTTGACGTAGAGGCTCATCGTGCCGGTGGCGGCGTCGAAGGCGCCGATCAGGTGGGTCCAGGTGTTCAAGGCTGGGGGGCTGGTGGCGTGGGCTGAGGACTGCGGCGCGGTGGGGGAGTCGGAGTTGGGGCTGACGAACGCCCATGCCTTCATCTCGGCGGAGTACTGCAGGTAGAAGGCGCCCATGGTGGCGCCGCCCTGTCCGACGGCGGTGTAGAAGTTGTTGGTCGAGGTGAGTTTCACCCAGGCTGCGATGCTGTAGCTCTGGGTGGTGTTGAGGGTGGTGCCGGTGGTGGTGATGATGCCGTGGGTGCCGTAGAAGGTGGCTGAGCCGTTGTGGTCGTTGCTCCAGGTGGCGCCGTCGGTGAGGGTGCCGTTGTGGCTGCCGCTGGTGTCGGTGGCGGTGGTGCCGGTGCCGTCGTTGAGTTTCCACGCGCCGGTGGGTTGGATGCCGGCGAGGCTGGTGTTGACGATGCTGCCGGGCAGGCTGCTGCCGAGCTTGGCGGGCAGGTCGTCAACCCAGGTGGGGAAGGTGCCATTTGATGCGCGGCCGGTGGAGGTTTGATCGCCGAGGACTGCCACCGTGCCCGCGCTGGAGTCGGTGGTCGAGACGTCGACTCCGGTGAGGTAGTAGGAGCTGGTGACGCTGGTGGTGTAGGGGCTGCCGTCGGCGTTGGTGGTGGTGTTGCCGGTCGCGAGGTAGTTGGTGGTGTTGGTCAGTCCGTGCGTTGGTGCCTGGGTGACGGCGGCGGGCAGGTGCAGGCTGACGGTGAGGTTGCCGCTGGCTCCGGTGATCGTGGGGTAGGCGATCGGGTCGCTGTAGATCTCGCCGCCGACCGGGATGGTGACCGTGCGGGCGCCGCATCCGAGGGTCTGGCCGGCTGCCGCGCAGAAGGACAACGCTGCCGGCGCGCCGGTGGTCGCGGCGCCGGTTCCGGACTGGGCGGACATCGTCGCGGCGTCGATGGTGACCGGAGCTGACGCGCCCGTGTTGGACAACCGGATCCGCGTCGTGGTGCCGGTGACGGTGGGGTGCACGACCATCCGCAGGGTCTGGTTCGCGAAACCACTGCCGCCGGGTGGGATCGTTGTCGCGTCCGCTGGTGCTGCCCAGGTGCCGAGCCAGCCTGCCGACACGGGGCGGGCGGCCATGGCCAGGACGTGCAGGGCGGGCTGAGGGCACCCGGGAAGGAAGTTCGTGCCGATGAGCGGCAGTGTGATGGATGCCAGGGTCTTGCTGGGATCGGCGGGCAGGAAGATCGCGTAGACGCGGGGCTGCACACCGGTTTCCTGACCGCCGGCGACGTTGCGGTAGGGAAGTGTGAACGCTGCGGTGTTCGCGGAGGCGGTGACCCAGTCGGAGACCTGTGGGTAGAAGGGGTTGCTGGTGGTCTTGCCGTCGGCGTAGGCCAGCGTGCCGGTCACCTGGGGGCTGTTGCCGCAGGTGGAGGCGACCAGCAGGCCGACCGCGTTTGACTTGACAGTGGGCAGCGGGATGGTCTGGCCGGCGGCCACGACGTTGTCGTTGCCTGTGCTGTTGGCTGCGGGCATGGTGAACGTCGTGCCGCTAATGGTCACCTTCTGGCCTGGGGCGAGGCCGGCGGCCGCCATGGCCTGCGCGGACAGCGATCCGCCTTCGAGGTCGAAGTTGCCGTTGCCGGTGGCAGTGTCGTTGCTGATGCCGTGGTTGTTCATCGCGTCGGTGAAGTTGTCCGTGATCACGTTGTTGATGGGGATGACGGTGAGGTCGTCGACCTGGGCGTTCCAGCCGCGTTGGGCGTCCGCACCGGTGACCATGGACACGGGGTTGACGAGCGTGGCCTTGAGGAGATGTTGCCCCTTGGTCAGGTGCACGCCCCCAAGCGGGCGGTAGACCGAGAGTTGGGCGCAGTTGTTGCAGTTGACGGCGCTGTCAGCGGGGCCGACGGGCGTCCCGTCGACAGCGAGTCCAAGAAGCGCGGTGTAGGGGCCCTTGGCGACGTGTGCGCCGAGGGCGTAGTCGGCCTCGATTGGGGTGTTGACCGACATCGTGAATGACTGGTTCACCGCAGTTCCCTTGAACAGCAAGCCCTTGCTTCCTGCGGGGCAGGGCTGCACGCAGTCCACGCTGCTGGTCGGGATGTTCTGCCCGGCGGGCTGGCTGACGGTCACCTGGGTGGCGTCGCCGGCCTGTAGCCGGGTGTTCACGCCGTAGTCCGGTGCGGTGTAGAAGGTGTAGGCAGTGGACTCCGGCGACAGGTTGTGGGCGTCGTCGAAGCTGCGCACGTACAGGGTGTGATAGCCCGGCGTCATACCGGCGGGGACGGTGACGGTGGCCGCACCGTTGGTGTTGGCCACCCAGCCGCCGTTGGTGAAGGTCTTGTTGTAGTCGCAGTCGCCGGTGTTGGGCGTCGCCTCCGAACCCGAGCCCGCGAAGGTGTAGGTGAAGCCGGCAATGTTGGTCGCGCCACCCGCGTTGACCGTGAACGAGCCCCGGGCCGGCCCCCAGTAGTTGGGTTGGTAGTCCAGGCTGCTGATGGTCGGTGTGGGCTGCGGTGGGGTCGCGCGGGTGTAGAACCAGACCCAGGGTGACCAGGTGCCGTTCCACACGCCGCCGCTGCCGTCGCCGGGCATGGAGTTCTGCACTGCCACGCGGTACGCCCAGGCCCCGTCGCCGAGGCTCGGGTTGACGGTCCAGGCTCCGGTGCTGCCCGAAGCGGTCCACACGGCAGGGCTGGCTGCGGCCATGTTGCTGCCGGTGGCCGTGAACACCTGGTAGTTCAGACCAGTGTTCAGCGGCGGATTGTTGTTGTCGGTGGCGCTGGCCAACAGGGTGGGCTGGCCAGTGGGGGCCACCGCGGTGCCGGTGCACATCACCGCGCCGGCCACGCCCAGCGCGCTGGCGGGGTTCGGCGGAAACGCGAAAGTGATGGACAGGGACGCGTTGTTGCCGAACTTCTTCCACTGGTTCTGATCATTCTCGTTGGGGGAGACCAGGCCGAAGGCGATCTCTGGCCAACTGCCGTTGGCGGCGTCGACAGCCACGCCCATGGCGTTGAACTGGATGCTGCCAGGGCCGCCGCAAGTGTCGCCTGCCGCGGAGGACTGCTGGTCGATCTTCCAGCCAGATGGTCCGGGCCAGGAGCTGGCACTGCCCAGTGCGTTGGTGCGCCACAGGTCCACGGGCTGGGCGGTGCACTTGGTGGCGCCGTGGACCTGGGTGGCGTAGAACCAGGCGCTGGACACCACGGCGTTGCGGCCGTTGCGGGCGGCCAGGTCGGGGGTGGGCATGCGGAAGAAGGAGCGTGCCTTGGTCAGGCCACTGCAGCCTGGCCAGGTGCCGCACTGGCCGACCTGGGCGTCTTGGTTGGCGTTGACGTAGCTCCAGCCGTTTTCCGTGTACTCGGACCAGTCGGTGGAGTTCGGAGACATCGACGGGTCGATGAACACCGGGTAGATGACGTCAGGGCCGGTCAAGGCCGCCGGGTCTGGGGTGATCACCAGCGACGTCGTGGGCGGGCCGCTGTCGGTGGTGGTTGTGCTGGCGCGGGGCGCAGCAGCGGAGGTGGAAGCGGGAGCGGTGGTGACTTTGAGCGGGGTGACGCGGCCGCTGCCCGGTTCGGTCGAGGTGGGGGCGGGGCCGATGTGGTCGTCATGGTGGGAGTCCCACATGATCGGCATCGTGCCGTGCAGGACGTCGGCTCCGGCGGAGTCCTTGGCGGTCAGTGTGCCGTCAGGGCTCGCAGACAAGGCCAGTCCTGTGCCGGTGGCGGTGAGTGTCACGTTGGCCAGCGCAGGGTTCTTCGCTGCGGTGGCGTCGTGCACGATCAAGGTCTCGGAGTAGCTGTCCGCAGTGGCGGACACTTGCAGGTCGACGCCAGGGAATACCGCCGGGTACGTTGCGGCAGAACCGTTGAGCACCGGCGCGGGCAGCGGGGTGGGCCAGGAGAGCTGAAGCTTCTTGTCCCCCTTGGCGAGCGTGACCAGAGGGGCGGAGCCGCCGGGGGAGAAAGCGACGTCCACAGCGGCTGCGGCGGGTGCGAGCAATCCGTCGCCGCGCTTGGCGAGCGTGGTGTCGACCGCCTTCCATCCGCCGTCCTTGTTCACTCGCACCGGGCGTGCGTTGGCTTGCAGGGTGAAGGTGCGGTCGGGGTTGGCCAAGACCGTGGACATCTGGGTCTGGTGCCCGTCGACCTCGACGGGTTTGCCGGTGTCCTTGGCCTGCTGCACCGCGGTGGCCTCGGCCGGATCCTGCGGCTGCGCGTCCTTCCCCGACGGTCCTGCGGACGGCTGCGGACCTGCGTGAGCCACGGGCTGGGCGGCGGTCGCGGGTCCGGCCACGCCGACGGCGAGCGCGACAGCTGTCGCCAGGACCACGACGCTGCCGTTGAGGCAGCGGACCATGGCGTGGACGGATAGCGGAGACAGACTGCGGCGCATTGGTATCCCCCGGGAACAGATGGCCAGAAGGCCGGAAAGCGAAACGCCCGGAACGGTAGCCCACCGTGACAGCATGTGGATAGTGTGAAAATTTGAGAACGACGTCACACGGTGAGCGTGTAACGAATCCGGGTCGCCATTTCCGTCGAGTTCCCCTCGCGCTGGCCTGACCTGGCGTGATGCCAGAAATTCCTGCTTCCCTTGGCGGTACGCGGAGGCTAATGTCAGCGGCTGATCACCGGCGGGGGTTTCATTTATTCACGGGGAGCGCGAGCATGCCTGGGGCCAGATTTCTGCCTGTCCTAGCACGGCGGTATTTGTCGCGGCGGCGCGTATCCATGATGGTGGCTGGAGTCATGGCTGCCTCGGTGCTGACCGCGATCGCCGTCCCGGTCGCCGCAGCGGCCGACATGGGGCCACAAGCCCAGCGTTACACGCCAGTGGCGCACACGGACTTCCTGCTGCACCACCAGCAGCCCGTGCCGTCCCCGGACTCAGGCAAGCCCCGGACTGCCACCGCATGGCCATCTGCCGGAGAAGCCGACCTCACGCTGCCCACTGTGGCAGCGAGGAACCTGCCCGACGGGGGGCGTGCGCGGACGCAGGCAGCCGTCGCGCAGAAGGCCGGCAGCCTGCCGATCACGATCGCCGCGAATCCCGCCGGCGAGACACCCGCCGGCGGCGACGCCACGACGCGGTCAGCCCACGTCAAGCTCACGGGCCAGGACGAAGCACACCGTGCCGGAGTGGCCGGAGTGCTGTTCTCGGTCGCCCCGACCTCAGCGCCAGGCGGCGCGGTGTCGGTGGGCGTGGACTACTCGGGCTTCGCTGACGCGATGGGCGCCGGCTTCGGGTCTCGGTTGCACCTGGTGCGACTACCAGCCTGCGCGCTGACCGCCCCGGACAAGGCGGAGTGCCGCAGCCAGGAGTCACTGGCATCGCACAACGACGCCGCCTCCAAGACGGTATCCGCGGATGTCGCACCACAGGCTCGTCTCGTCGGCAAGTCCCCCACCATGTCCAGTGCCGCCGCAGCTCCGATGGTCCTGGCGGCGGTGGCCGGCCCAGGGGGGCCGGCCGGATCGTTTGAGGCCAGCTCGTTGACCCCGTCGGGCTCGTGGTCGGTGTCGGGCGCGTCCGGGGCGTTCACGTGGTCCTACCCAATCGTTCTGCCGCAGGCGGCCACAGGTGGGGACGTCGCCCCGAAGGTCGCACTGTCCTACAGTTCCGCGAGCGTGGACGGTCGCACCGCCGCAACCAACGGACAGTCCTCCTGGGTGGGGCAGGGTTGGGACTACTCGCCGGGATTCGTCGAGCGCACCTACCGTTCCTGCGCGGAGGACACGACGCTTCCGCAGGCCCAGCAGACCGGAGACAGGTGCTGGGCAGGTCAGATTCTCACCATGAGCCTGGGCGGCAGCACGACGGCGCTCGTGCGCGATGACGCCACCGGTGCGTGGAAAGCCCAGAGGGACAACGGAGCTCGAGTCGAGCTGTTGACCGGCGCTCCGAACGGGGCGAACAACGGGGAGTACTGGAAGGTCACGACGTCCGACGGAGCGCAGTACTTCTTCGGCCGTCACCACCTGCCCGGCTGGGTCGCGGGCAAGGACGAGACGAACTCCACCTGGACCGTGCCCGTCTACGGTCCACATCCCAACGACCCGTGCCACAACGACGTTTTCGCGTCCGCGTCGTGTGCGCAGGCGTGGCGGTGGAACCTGGACTATGCCGTTGACCCGCACGGCAACGCCACCGCCTACTACTACAACGCCGAGGCTAACTACTACGGCGCCAATACCGGCACCACAGGGGCGGCCTACACCCGCGGCGGGACACTGAAGCGTGTCGACTACGGGCTGCGCGACACCGGCTCGGGGATCTACGGCGCCGCCGCGCCGGATCAGGTCACCTTCGACACCGTCGAGCGCTGCGACCCCGCCATCAACGCGGCAGTGACGTGCGACCCCTCGCAGTTCGCCGTGGCGAACGCGAAGTCATGGCCGGATACCCCTGCCGATCAGCAGTGCGCGGCCGCCGACACGTGCAACAACCACGCGCCGACGTTCTGGTCCACCAAGAGGCTCACCGGGATCACCACCTGGTACAACACCGGCTCCGGCGCGGTCAAGATCGACAACTACCAGTTGGCGGGGACGTTCCCGCAGATCGGCAATCCGGAGCTGCGGCTGGACTCCATCACCCGCACCGGCTACAACGCCGACGGCACGTCCATCTCACTACCGCCCGTCCAGTTCACCAGTCAGCAGTTGGACAACCGAGTGGTCGGCTACAACGGCCTGCCCGCGTTGGCGCATTGGCGGATCACGAACGTTGCCACCGACACCGGCGGCTCGATCAACGTCACCTACACCAACGACACAGGCGGCACCGCCTGCACGTCGTCGTCTGTGCCGTCCGATCCCCGTCAGGATGACAAGCTGTGCTTCCCGGTGTACTGGAGTCCGCAGTACTACACCGCCCCGATCCTGGACTACTTCCACAAGTACGTAGTGTCCAAAGTGGATATTCAGGATCGTAACGCCGTCTCCCCGACTCAGATCACGACGTACAACTACCTGGGCAAGCCGGCGTGGCACTTTGACGACAACGAGATCGTCAAGCCCGCCAACCGCACCTACGGTCAGTTCCGCGGCTACGCCCAGGTCGAGGTCCGCAACGGCAACCCGGACAACAGCACCGCCGGCACAGCGGATGCCCGCACGCTGACCCGCACCACGTACTTCCGGGGTATGGACGGCGACACCCTGCCCAACAGCGGCACACGCTCGGCCCAGGTCACCGACTCGCTCGGCGAGACGGTGCCGGACAACAACCTCTACGCCGACCAGGCGCGCGAGACGCAGGCGTTCAACGGCGACGGCGGCCCACAGCTGTCCACCACGATCACCGATCCGGTCACCGTTGCCGCCACCGCGACCCGCGCCAGGACCGGCCTGCCCGCGCTGACCGCCAGCATCACCGACGTCGCCAAGACCCGGACCGTCACCAACCTGACCGCAGGTGGCACACGCACCACGACGACCACCAACGCCTACGACGGTGCCGGCCGACTGACTGCCAAGGCCGACTCGGGTGACGGTGTGCCGGACCTGTGCTCCACCACCAGCTACGCCGACAACACCGGCTCCTGGATCCGTAACCGTGCCAGTGAGGTTGTCACCTCTCAGCAGAAGTGTCCGACAGACGGCAGTGCCCCTTCTCCGGTGTTGTCGGACGTGCGGACCTATTACGACGGCCAGGGCACCCTCGGCGTCATCAGCGGCGCGGGCGACGCGACCAGAGTGGACACGGCCACCGCCAACACCAACGGCGCACTCACCTTCAACACCACCGGCGCCACCGCCTACGACACGTCCGGTCGCGTCACTTCCGTCACTGACGCGCTCGGCCACATCACCACCACGGCCTACACGCCGACAGACGGCGGGATCCTGTCCCAGACCGTGGCGACCAACCCGAAACGGCAGACCGCCACCATCCAGGCGGAACCCGCTCGTGGCAAGGTGACCAAAGCCGTCGACACCGGAGGGCACGTCACCCAGGCCGTGTACGACGCGCTGGGCCGACCGACCTCGGTGTGGAAGCCGGGGCGAACCATGGGCTCAGTGCCGGCATCGGTGACCTTCGAGTATCTGCAACGCGTGGACGGCCCGCTCGCGGTGACCACCCACACCCTCGTGGACTACGGCACCGGCACGAACTACGTCACCTCGATCAGCCTGTTCGACGCTCTGGGGCAGGTGCGCCAGACCCAGATCGACGCCGTCGGCGGCGGCAGGGTCGTGAAGGACGTCGTCTACGACTCGCACGGTTGGGCTCGGATCTCCAACAACCGTTACTACACCGACGGATCACCCTCCACGACCATGGTGTCTGTCGCCGACAGTGCGGTGGACGACCGCACCATCACCGCCTACGACGGGACCGGACGCGCCGTCACGGCCGCCCAGTACCGAGGACTGAATGCCACCTGGTCGACGCAGACCGTCTATGGCGGCGACCGCACGACCGTGATCCCGCCCCAGGGAGGTGTCACCCAGACCACCGTCACCGACGCGCACGGCAAGACGGTGGAGCTGGACCAGTACACCAGCGCCCCCACGGTCAATGGCAGCGCGGTGACTGGTGGCGCCTATCAGGCCACGCGATACCACTACACGGCGACGGGCCTGCCGGACAGGATCACCGACCCCGACGGCAACGTCTGGGCCTACGGCTACGACTTCCTCGGCCGCAAAACCTCGCAGACCGATCCCGACGCCGGAAACAGCACCGTCACCTACGACCTCGCGGGTGAGACCACCTCGACCACCGACAGCCGCGGCCAGACGCTGGCCTACACCTACGACGAACTGGGTCGCAAGACCAACGAGTACGCCGGCTCCACAACGGGCACCCTGCTGGCCAACTGGAAGTACGACGGCGCGCAGAACGGTGTCGGCAAGCCGTGGTACTCCACCCGCTACACACCGCAGGGCACCTACAATCAGGCAGTCAGCGCCTACGACGGCATGGGCAACGCCGCCACCGTGATGACCCAAATCCCCTCCGCGGAAACCGGCTTGGGCGGCCTCTACACCACGGGCTTCGGCTACACCACCACCGGCCTGCTGACGCAGCTCACGCCAGCGGGCGCGGGAGCCCTCAAGGGCGAGGCCATTGGCATCACCTACGACAAGATGGGCAAACCCCAGGCCAGCCTGGGCTACAACGCCATCGTCTCGGCGTCGACCTACACCCCATACGGGGAGCCGTCGCAATTCACCCTCGGCCCGTCGAACAGCCAGGCCTGGCTGACGTTCAACTACGACGCCCAGACCAGACGTCCCAGCGGCGTGAACCTCTCCGCCCAGCAGGTCTACGCGCAGATCGACGACCGGCAATACAGCTACGACCCCGCCGGCAACACCACGAAAGTCACGGACACGCAGGGCAGCCCGGCCAACAGCGCCCCGGTACGCACCCAGTGCTACGGCTACGACACGCTGCAACGCCTGACACAGGCATGGACCGCCGTCGACAGCTGCGCAGCGGCCCCGAACACCGCTGCGGGAACGACCAACGTCGGTGGACCCAACTCCTACTGGACCACGTGGTCCTTCGAACCCGCTGGCCTGCGCACCCAGCAAACCCAGCACGCCCTTCCCGGTGCCGTCGGCGCAGACACCACCACGACCTACACCTACCCGCAGCCCGGCACACCACAGGCCCACACCCTCACCGGCACCACCACGACAGGGCCCGTGGGCACATCGGCGGCCAGCTACGGCTACGACCAGGCCGGCAACACCACCACCCGCACCCTGTCCACGGGGAACCAGACCCTGACCTGGGATGTCGAGAACCATCTGGCCACTGTCGCTGCCCCAGCCGGGCAGAGCAGCTATGTCTACGACGCCGATGGCGGTCAACTCGTCCGGCACGACCCCGGCAAGACCACCCTCTACCTGCCCGGTGAGGAGATCACCCGCGACAGCGCCGGTACCGTGACCGGCACCCGGTACTACAGCCACGACGGGATCACCGTCGCCCTGCGTGTGGGCGGAGACAATCCGAAGATCCTGCTGACCGACGCGCATGGAACCGGTCAGGTCACCGCCGACTGGTGGGGCAGCTCCGCCAACGTCATCCGCCGCGACACCGACCCCTACGGTAACCTCCTGGGCCAGGTGCAGAACGGCCCCTGGCCTGACGTTCACGGGTTCCTCGGCAAGCCCCAGGACGACGCCACTGGTCTGACTGATGTCGGGGCCCGCAAGTACGACCCGGTAACTGGCCGATTCATCTCGGCCGACCCAATTCTTAATCCGGCCACTCCGCAGCAGTTCACCGGGTACGCCTACGCCAACGACAATCCGCTTCTGCTGAGCGACCCAAGCGGTTTGATGCCGATGGAATCGTGCATGGATGGCGGGGGACCGTGTCAGCATCAGGCTGCAAATGGTGATTATGTTCAACATGGTAATCCGGATGAAGCCTTGGCTGCGCTGGCGCCCGCGAAGCCCCCTAAGGTAAAGAACGAAGACCTATCTGGAATTCTGGAAGATTCTTATGCTCGCCCAGGTGTGGATGACGTTGTTGGACGAGGTACTGTGTCTGATGCCCTTCGCTACGAGCTTCGGGCTGGACTTCAAGTCGGAGGTAAGTGGCACTTCCTCAAGGCGGCGCAGCAGTTTGGGCGAGTGTCTGATTGGCTTGAGGGCCTTCGAAAAGGGCGCTTCGAGGCATCGTCGGACGATGAGCTGGCGGCAATCGCGGAGGCGAAAGACCTTTGGGACGCATTGAATTCGCATGATGAAAAAGGGTCCGTCATGACCGAGATTAGAAGGTTAAAGAAAGAAGGTACTGGTCAATTTGAGTCCTATAATAATGCAATTGAAAATGCGGTGCAAAGATCTGCGGTAAAAGATATCACCGGCGCAGAATTTGAGGAGGTTCCGTACAAGGCGCCAAGATTTAAGGGTGCAACTGCGTTGGGGCGTGGAATCCTGGGTCTTAATGCCGCTGTGTTTGCCGTTGACGGTTTCCAGCACGGCTGGAAGGGGGCAGTGCTTAGGGCAGCCGATCCTATGGGTGTTTTGGACAATCTCCCTGGGTGTCACGAGTACTGCAACGTGCCTGGCTAAAGCTTGCCTTGCCTTGCCTTGCCTTGCCTTGCCTTGACCTAACTCTGTTGGCGCATTCTTTGATTGGGGCATGGTCGGCGCTTAGATAGGTTAACTCGGCTGGTCATGGCCAGGTTTCGAGTGTGTCGCATTACTGTGGAGAAGCTTTCCGGTGTTGCAGGATTCATCTGCATAGGATCTGCGGTACAATCACTTACTCGTAGTCTCGGATGATTGAAGGTGTCAATGTCGGGTTCGCGTCGGAGACTCTCAAATGCCTCAAAGATTGTTAATCCGAATAGTCCTGCCGGAATGGTCCTCTTTAGTCGATCGGAAGACTCTGGGTCGCGGTTGCAGTCTCGTACGATGAGCTGGAGTTTGGGGACTTTCGGGGATCTCCTTTGGCTAAATGTCGACGAGTCTCGACAATTCGTCGCGAAGCTGGTTAGTCGTGAAATTGAAGAGGCTGTCGAATATGGTCGAGAATTGTCGCTTATATCGCACGATGGTCTTCTGCGTGACGCATTCTGGTTCCCACTGCTTAAGCCTGCTTTAGATCTTGCTTCATCAGATGCTGAGCGCCTTGAGGGTCTTCTCGATTTCGTAGTATTTGCTTACACTGAAGGCGTGAGAGGTGATTCGTATGCGCGCGAAGTGCTGCAAGAAGAAATTCTTGACCGCATCGCGGAGACGTCATATATTACTACGGTCAAACGAGTGAGTCCTGAGCTGTTTCAGATAATTGAAGTATCCTCAGGATCCAGGTATCGCAGCTTGTGGGCGCAGTACGGAATTTCGGAGTAAAATTCTACTGACTGAGATACTGTGATGATTTTGGCTGCATTCGTCGAGTGATTCCGCCTCGTCGATAGGCGGCCGGTAGAGGCAACTGAAGTTGACGCACGCTGCATAGTTCCGTGTCCAACATCCGGGACCAAGGTCCGACTACTTCAGGAGAATGCTTCGCTGTGCGAGCCATGGCTCCGGGTCGATCTTCCGTCCGTTGACCCAGACTTCGAAATGCAGGTGCGGGCCGGTGGATTCGCCGCGATTGCCCATGCGGGCGATCTGCTCGCCGGCGCCGACCGGTTGTCCTTCGTGGACGGAGTAGCTGTCGACGTGGCCGTAGACGGTGATCGTGCCGTCATCGTGTTGCAGTCGAACCCAGAGGCCGAAACCGGTAGCGGAGCCTGCTTCGGCGACGGTGCCGTCAGTGACGGCGAGGATGGGCGTGCCAATGGCGTTGGCGATGTCGACGCCATAATGACGTGATCTCAACGACTTTC
>NZ_VUOB01000093.1 GCF_008386585.1 Solihabitans fulvus | reverse complement strand
TGCATGACGCCGGCTGGGCCGGCTTCACCGCGATGCTGGAGTACAAGGCCGCCCGCTACGGGCGGACCTTCGCCAGGGTGGACCGGTTCTTCCCCTCCACCCGCAGGTGCTCGGACTGCGGCCAGATCACCGAGAAAATGCCACTCAGCGTCCGGTCGTGGACCTGCCCGTGTGGGTCGGTCCACGACCGGGACGTCAACGCCGCCAAGAACATCAAGGCCGCCGGACAGGCGGACTTCAACGACCGTGGAGCGCGGGTAAGACCGGGATTCGTCCCGGCACTGCGCGGCGAAACGGTAACCCACCCGGACGCCGCGCGGTCCACGCGCGGCGTGGAGGGAATCACCGTCCATCAGGGCGGAGAGGATGTCAAGACGTTCGGCGCAGCACGAGCGTGACGAAGCCGAAGATGCCCCGATAGCCCTTGAGCCAGCCGTCGCGGTGGCTGGTGGCCACCTCCAGCGCCTGCGCGCTGTCGGGGTGGCCCGGGTTGTCCAGCGCCCACTGCGCCAGGCTCCCGGTCCAGCTCCACTCGTACTCGTCGAGCTCCTCCGCCGTGCTGGCGTGGCCGTACACCGGCGTCCAGCCGTCGGCCACGACCTGGTCGACGGTCCCAGCGAGGTCGGCGTAGGTGTCTGGCTCCGCCTCGAACTCCGCGAGGGTGGCCGCGTTCGGTTCCCGCTCCCAGAAGGCCTCGCCGACCATCGCGACCCCGCCGTCGGCCAGGTGCGGCCTGATGGCCGCCAGGGTGGGCAGCAGCCCGCCGAACGCGTGCGTGGCGCCGACGCAGAGCACCACGTCGGCGGGTCGGTCCGACCGGTACTCGCTCGCGTCCTGCTGGCGCAGGTCGAGCCGGTCGGCCACGCCGAGTTCCCTCGCCCGCTCCCGCGCCTCGGCGAAGCCCTCGGTCGAGAGGTCGACGCCGATCGCCGTCACCCGGTCGTGCGCGGCGAGCGCGCGAAGCAGCCATTCGCCCGAGCCGCAGCCGAGGTCGAGCAGGTGCGCGTCGGGCCGTTGGACGGCCCGGTCAAGCAGGCGGAGCACGGTGTCGTCGGTCAGTGGCGACGCGATCGGGTGATGCGTGTGCGCCAACGCGCTGAGTTTCTGGCGGTCCATTCGGAGCATCCAACACGTCGGGGCGGCGTGCCGCGCGGCATTTTCCGGCCGCGCGGCACGGCCGCCGAACGGTCGTCAGAGCGTCGGATAGTCGGTGTAGCCGCGGTGGTCGCCGCCGTAGAAGGAACCTCGGTCCGCCTCGTTGTACGGGCCGTTCGCCCTGATCCGGCTCGGCAGGTCGGGGTTGGCCAGCCACAGCCTGGCCAACGCGACCGCGTCGGCGATCGCCAGCGCGGCGACCGCGCCCTCGACGGACGCCGCCTCGCTCGGGTCGGTCTCGTGCGGGTTGACGATCAGCGTGCCGGCCCAGGCCGACCGGATCGCCTCGGTGATCTCGCGGGTGCCCAGCTCCATCACGTGCACGTAGGCGAGCGGCGGCAGCGCGCCGGCCAGCTCCGCGTACAGCTCGGCCGAGTCGCTTTCCGCGATACCGTTGGCGGGATTGCTCGGCGAGAGGCGGATGCCGGTGCGCTCGGGGCCGATCGCGTCGGCGATCGCGGTGATGGTCTCCAGGGCGAACCGGATCCGGTTGGCGATCGAGCCGCCGTAGGAATCCTCGCGCAGGTTCGCGTTGTCGGCGAGGAACTGGTGCACGAGGTAGCCGTTCGCGCCGTGCAGTTCCACACCGTCGAAGCCTGCGTCGACCGCGTTGCGCGCGGCCACCACGAAGTCCTCGACGGTCGCGGCGATCTCGGCCGGGGTCAACGCGCGGGGCGTCGGGTGCGGCAGCATGCCGTCCGGGGTATAGAGCTGCTCGCCGGAGGCCACCGCCGACGGGGCGACCGGCACCTGGCCGTGCAGCGCGGGGTGGCCGACGCGGCCGGAGTGCATGAGCTGGGCGAAGATCCGCCCGCCCGCCTCGTGCACGGCGTCGGTGACCTGCCGCCACGACTCGACCTGCTCGGCGGAGTGCAACCCGGGGGTGGAGATGTAGCCCTGGCCGACCGCGCTGGGCTGGATGCCCTCCGAGATGATCAGGCCTGCGCTGGCGCGCTGCGCGTAGTACTGCGCCATCAGCGGCGTGGCCAGGCCGTTCTCCGTGGCGCGGCTGCGGGTCATCGGGGCCATCACGAGCCGGTTTGGCAGCTCGAGCTTGCCGAGGGTCATGGTGTCGAAGAGGCTCATGTCGATCTCCAGGTTGTTGGTGATCGAGACGTTACGAGCCGTTCCACTGGGATCGCTTCAGTAGTGTTTCGGTAGTTGTCACTGGGGTCTGTGCCGACGCGGGGTGCCCCGAACCCACCCTCGTCGTCCGGGATCAGCACGCGGTGGTGAGGTGTGCCGTGTGCGCGGTCACCTGTGCGGAGTGCTGGGCTGCCCTGTGTGAGTGGGGAATCGAACCCCGTAGCGCTGCCCATCGCGCCGCCAGAGGTCGGAGTCCGCCGACCACGGTCCGTGCTCGCCTCCCGGACGACTACCTGCTTGCCCCGCGTCAGTCGAGCAGATCCACCTCCCAGTTCGCGCGCTGGATGCGCGCGTCCAGCTCGCGGAGCTGCCTGGCGAGCTGGTCCGCGGTGTCGCGCAGCTCGGCGACCGGGAGGGCGGACAGCCACATCAGCTCCGACCGCAGCTGCCGGCCGACCCCGCGCTGGTCGCGCCCGGCCGCGGCGTCCGCGGCGGAGGTGATCACGCTGTGCCGCAACCGAAGCACGTCCCGGCGGGCGATGGCGTCGGTGACCGTCCCCTCGTCCAGCGGCGTCGCCGCGTTGGTGCGGTTGATCCGCCGGATCAGCGACTCCAGCTCGTCGAGCACCTCGCCGACCTGGGTGAGCAGGGCCGAGGCGTCCTCGGCCGGCACCTCGCCCTCCTGGTAGCGCGCGCTGCCGACGACCCGCGAGCGCAGCTGCTCCACCCGGCGCGTCGCGTCGGCGCGCAGGGCCAGCGCCTCGGCCAGTTTCATCGATGGTCCCCCGTTCGGTCCGGCACCGGCGAAGTGTGCCGCACAACGGGCTCGGCCGCCCACTCGATTCCGCCGCGCAGCGGCCCGGCCGGGGAAGTCAGGCGCTCGCCGCGAGACCTGAGGCGGCCACCACCGAGGGCAGTTCGTGCCGTGAGCCGACGCCGAGCTTGGGGTACGCCTTGTACAGGTGGTACTCGACGGTCCGCGCGCTGAGGAACAGCTGCGCGGCGATGTCCCGGTTGCTCACCCCGGCCGCAGCAAGCCGCACGATCTGAAGTTCCTGTGGTGTCAACGAATCCAGCACGTCCGGTCCGCGCGCCGGCACCGCGGCCTCCCCCGTCGCGCGCAGCTCGGCGCGCGCCCGGTCCGCCCACGGCGCGGCCTTGAGCCGCTCGAACACCGCCAGCGCGGACCGCAGCAACGGGCGGGCGTCGGTTCGTCGCCGGTGCCGACGCAGCCACTCACCGTAGGCCAGCTCGGTGCGGGCCCGCTCGAACGGGCGCCCGCCGCCGATCTCGACGGCGCGGGCGAACGGCTCCTCCTGGTCCGACGCGATTCCCTTGCAGCGCAAGGCGACCGCCCTCGCCCAGGGCCGCCCGCTCGCCTCGGCCCATGCGGTGAACCTGGCCAGCGGCTCGGCGTGCGGCAGCCCGGCGCGCACCGCGGCCTCGACCCGGTCGGGCACCCCGACCATGACGGCGGAGGTGTAGCGGTACGGCCCCGCCTCGGCCTCCTCGAACCGCCGGACCGCCGCCTCGTACCGGCCGAGCCCCAGGTCGAGCAGTCCGTGCAGGGACGCCGAGGAGCCCGTCGCGACCCGGCTCGCGGTGGCGATCAGCTCCAGGCACCGCTCCTCGTCGCCCTCGATCGCGGCGATCCGGCCGAGCACCGAGCTGACCAGCGCCACCCGGTGTCCCATCCCGGTGCTGCGGGCGATCTCCATCGCCTCCGTGGCGCTCTCCACCGCCTCGCGGTGCAGCCCGGACCGCACCTGGGCCTGCGCCAGCATGAACAGCACGCTGGGCAGCGCGCCGATCACACCGTCCGCCCTGGCCAGCGCCACCTCGGTGGCGGCGAGGTCGAGCGCGGCCTCGTCGTCGACGGTCAGCAGCGCAACGTTGATGGCGTGCAGGCGCAGCTCGGGGATCTCGTGCCGGGTGGCCCGCGCCGCCGCGACCACCTCGGCCAGCGTCGGGAACGCCTCGGCGTAGGCGCCGTCGGCGAGCGCGGCCAGCGCGCGCGCCGAGTTGGGCACGGCCAGCTCTGCCATCAGGTCGGCGGCCCGCCGCACCGGGGGCAGGTCGCCGATGAACCAGGCCTGGCTGGCGGCGATGGCCAGCATCGCCGCCCGCCTGTCCGGCGGCGCGAGCGGAGCGGTGTCGAGGAGCATCTGCGTGCCGTTGGCCTGCGTGCCCTGCTCGTACTCGGCCATCGCGAGGACGCCGGCCAGCGAGACCAGGTTCGCCGGGTCGGTGGTCGAGCTGGCCGCGCGGGTGGCCAGCTCGGCGGCGCGGGCGGGTTGGCCTGCCCGCGACGACGCCGAGGCGGCCCTGGTCAGCCGGTCGGCCCTGCTGTCAGGTTCGGTGCTGAGCGCGGCGGCCTGCTCGAAGGCCGTCGCCGAGGACGCGAAGGCGCCCCGGTCCCAGCTGTCGGCCGCGACGGCGGCCAGCTCGGCGGCGATGGTCTCGTCGGGGGCCAGCGCGGCGGCGGCCCGGTGTCGGACGCGCGCGTGCCGGTCTTGTGTCGACTCGGCGAGCGCCCGGTGCGCGGCGACCCGCATCGACAGCGACGCCTCCTGGTAGACGGCGGAGCGGGCCAGCGGATGGCGGAACACCACGCCGTCGCCGACGATCCTGACCAGCCCGGAACGCACCGCGTCGTCGAGGTCGTCGAGGCCGAAGCCGAGCACCTCGCCGGCCAGCACGACGCAGCCGAGGTCGCCGGAGCCCGCCGCGGCCACGGTCAGCACGAGCCTGGTCCGCTCCGGCAGCCGCGCGATCCTGCTGCGGTACTCGGCGAGCACCCGCTCGCCGACCGGCAGCGGCCCGAACGCCGGCATCCTGGTGTCGGCGGTGTTCAGTTCGAGCAGGGCGAGCGGGTTGCCCTCGGACTCGGCGACGATCCGCTCGCGGGCGGCCGCGCCGAGTCCTGGCGCGCGCTCGGCCAGCAGCGTGGCGCTGGTGGCGCGGTCGAGGCCCGGCACGGCGAGTTCCGGCAGGCCGCCCGCGTCGAAGCCGTCGCGGGCCGCGAACACCATCAGCACGGGTTCCGCGCCGAGCCGCCGTGCGGCGAACAGCAGCGCCTCGGCGGAGGTCCGGTCCAGCCAGTGCGCGTCGTCGACGAGGCACACCAGCGGCCCGGCCGAGGCGAGCAGGTTGAGCACGGCGAGGCCGGCGAGGAACCGGTCGGGCACCTCGCCATCGGCGTGGCCGAGGGCGACGCGCAGCGCGCCGGCCTGCGCGTCCGGCAGGGCGGTGAAGTCGTCGAACCCGCCCAGCAGCAGGTGCAGCGCGGCGTAGGGCAGGTCCTGCTCGGCCTCGATGGCGGCGGTGCGCAGCACGGTGAGGCCGTCGGCCTCGGCGGCGACGGTGTCCAGGAGCGTGGACTTGCCGAACCCGGCGTCGCCCCGCAGCACCAGCGCGCCGCCCGAGCCGTTCCGGACCGCGTGGACCAGGCGGCGCAGCTCCGCCAGCTCCGTCTGCCTGCCGTGGATCACCCGGAAACACTACCCAGCACAGGTGGGTGGCGGGGCGGCGCGTGCGGCCGATCACCCGCTGGGCAGGCCGAGCAACTGGTCGAGGCTCGTCGCGCCGGTCAGGCCGGGACGCCCGAGCAGGCCGGGCAGCGGGCCGTCGGGCGGCGGCGGTGCGGCACCGTCCGGCGGCGCGTTCTGCGAACCCCGCACACCGGTCGGGCTGCCGGCGGGCTCGGCGCAGTGCGCCGCGTTGTTGGCCGGCGCGTCGGAGGTCACGTCCGGCGACCGCCGGGTGGTGCCGTCGTAGCCCCGGACGCACGGCGGCGCGTCCTTGGTGACGATGAGGTTGAGGTGCGCCATGCCGTCCTTGCCGTTGACCACGGTGGTGTTCGCGATCGCCGACAGCCACGGGTAGGTGACCAGGGTCTGTTCGATGCCGTCCCGGTGCACCAGCAGGACCTTGTTGACGCTGAGCACGTTCGCCAGCAGCGCGCCGAGGTCGGGGCCGGTCTCCCGCAGCAGGTCGCTGATCTGGTGGCCGGCCTGCGGCGCCGCGCTGATCAGCCTGCGGAGGTCGCCGTCGGACTGCTTGAGCTGGGCGGCGATCCGGCTCAGGTCGGCGCTGAAGGAGACGATGTCCGAGCCGAGGTCCAGTTGGGTGTCCAGCACGGTGTGCGCGCTGCGCAACAGCTCTCCGGTCTGCGGCAGGTGCTCGCTCGCCGTCGCGGTGAAGCTGCGGACCGAGTCGATGATCTTCTGGAGTTCCGGCCCGGTTCCGGTGAACGCGACGTCCAGCTCGTCGACGACCGTGCGCACCGAGTCGACCGGCACCGACTTCGTCAGACTGTCCACATCGGACAGCACTTCCTGCACGGCTGGCGGCAGCGAGGTGTGGTCCAGCGCGATGCGGGAGCCGGCGCGCAGATACGGCCCGGTGTTGTGGTCGGGACGCAGGTCGAGGTACTGCTCGCCGACGGCGGACCGGTCGGCGACCACGGCCCGCGTGTCGGCGGGGATCGGCGGGGCGTTGCTGTCGATGTTCAGGTCCACCTGGATGCCGTTGTCGGTCAGCCGCATCGCGCCGACCCTGCCGACCTTGGTGCCGAGGTAGGTGACCTCGGCGTTGGGGAACAGCCCGCCCGCCCTGCCGAGATCCGCGGTGACGAGGTAGCTGTCCGCGCCGAACAGCCGGTTCAGGCCGGCGTAGCGGTAGCCGGCGAAGCTGACGCCAAGCAGCGTCAGCACCACGAAGACGGCGAGCTGGACGCGCGCCCTTCCGGTCAGCATCAGCCGCTCCCGGTGGTCGACGGTGGGGCCGACGAGCCGGGCGGCGGCGTCGGCGAGGAGGACGGCGGCTGTTCGGAGGACGGCGGTTGCCCGGTGGACGGCTGGACTGTCGTCGTGCCGACGGGAGGCGTGGTCGAGGTGATCGGCGGTTCGGTGGTCGGCAGCGGGAGCGGCGGGGCGTCGCCGGTCGCCGGCGGCTCGGTGGTTGGCTGCTCGGTGGTGGGCGAGTCCGTGGTCGGCGGCGCGCCCGGCTGCGGCACGCCCGGCTGCGGCGCGGCCGGGTCGGGCAGCAGGTTGCTGACCAGCGAGCCGAGGTCGAACTTGATGTACATGTTCACGAAGTCGCCGCGCAGCGACTTCGCCCCGAAGTCGGTGAACGGGAACGTGAACAGCAGTTGCAGGGACGCCGGCAGGTTCGCGCCGGCCTCGGCGAGCTTACGCAGCGTCGGGGTCAGCGCAGTGAGGTCGGCGACCAGGTCGTCCTTGCTGCGGCGCACGGTGTCGACCGCGACACCGGAGAGATTCTCCAACGCCCGCAACATGTCCACCAGCTGGCCGCGCTGCTGGTCGAGCACGTCGAGGCCGGGGCCGATGGTGTCCAGCACGTGCGCGAACGCGTCCTTCTGCCCGTCCAGGGTCGCGGCGAGCCGGTTCAGGCCGTCCAGCGCGCGGGTGATGTCGCCGCGGTGCGCGTCCAGCCTGCCGGCGAAGTCGGTCACGGTGGCCAGCAGCGTCCGCAGCTGCGACTCGTTGCCGGAGCTGACGGTGCTCAGCTCGCGGGAGATGTCCTGCAACTGTTGCACGCCACCGCCGTTGAGCAGCATGGACAGCGCGCCGAACACCTCCTCGACCTCGACGCTGCGGCTGGTGCGCTCGACCGGGATCACCGCGCCGTCGGCCAGCGGCGGCTGACCCGCTCCGTCCGGCGGCGCGACCAGCTCGACGTACTTCTCGCCGAGCAGGCTGGACTGGCGCAGCGCGGCGGACGCGGTGGCCGGCAGGCGCACGTCGCCGTTCACCGCCAGGGTCACCTCGGCGGTCCACGGGCCGTGCAGCAGCGTGATCGCGGTCACCTTGCCGACGGTGACGTCGTTGACCTTCACGCCGGCCTGCGGCACCAGGTCGAGGACGTTGCGGAACTGGGCGCGCACGACGTACGGGTGCCCACCGAGATCCGCGCCGCCGGGCAGCGGCAGGTTGTACGCGCCGCCGAAGGGCCCGCAGCCCGCGACGGCGAGAACGGCGAGCAGTGCCAACGCCAGACGTCTCATCGCGCGCCCCCGTCCCGCGTCAGCGGCAGCGGCGGCGCGGTCGCCGGATCGCCCTGCGCCCCGCCGGGCTGGCCGCACAGCTCGGCGAGCGCCTGCGCGTCGGCGCCCGAGGGCCCGGCCTGCCGGCAGACGGCGGCGAGCAGCGGCCCCTGCGGCCCGTATCTCGGCACGAAACCGTTGGCCAGCCGCACGTTCAGCGAGCCGGTGGTCGTGTCGTAGGCGTTGGTGACGTTGTTCAGGGTCAGCGGCACCACGCGGAGCACCTCGCCCAGCGCGGTCTTCTCGTCGACGAGCACCTTCGTCAGGCTCGCCAGGTTGTCCACGCTGGACTTCAACGAAGCCCGGTTGTCGTTGATGAAGTGCGCCACCTTCTCCAGCGCGGTGGCCAGCCGGTCGGCCGCGTCCGCGAGGGTGCCGCGCTCCCCCGCGAGGAACCCGCTGACGTCCGCGAGCCGGTGCACGAGGTCGCGCAGCTGGCCGTCGCTCGACGCCAGCGTCGAGCTGAACTTGGCCAGGTTGTCGACCGTGCCGAACAGGTCCTGCTGGCTGCCGGTCAGCGTCGCCGCCGCCGCGCCGAACTGGGTTATGGTGTCGTGTAACGACTTCCCGTTGCCGGCGAGGTTGTCCGCCCCGGTGGTGATCAGGTCCGACAGCGCGCCGGTGCGGTTCGCCCCGTTGGGGCCGAGCGCGGTGGAGATCTTGTTGAGGCTGTCGTACAGCTCGTCCAACTCGACGGGCGTCGCGGTGCGCTCGCGCGGGATCACCGCATCGTCGGCGATCTGCGGTCCCTCGGTGTACGCGGGCGCCAGCTGCACGTAGCGGTCGCTGACCAGGGCAGGCGCGATCACCGCCGCCTGCGCGCCGGCCGGCACCGGTACGTCGCGGCTCACCGAGAAGACCACCCGCACGACGTCGCCCTCGGGGTGCACCAGCTCAACGACGCCGACCCGCACACCGAGCACGCGCACGTCCGAGCCGACGTACAGCCCGACGGCCTGGCCGAAGTACGCGGTGATCCGCCGGGCGTCGGGGATGCCGGTGAGCTGCCAGAACGCGGCGCTGGCCAGCAGCACCAGCACGCACGCGATGGCGATCGCGCGTTCCAGTCTCAGGAGGCGGTGGTTCGTCAGCATCCGTTGCCTCCTGGCTGTCCCGCGGTCAGACCGCAGATGTAGCTGTCGATCCACCGGCCGTTGCCCGCGGTGTTGTTGAACAGCCGCGCGAACGGCGCGAGCTGGCGGATGCCCTGCGCGAGGGCGTCCTGGTTGGCGCGCAACATGCCGGCGAGGTCGTTGAGCTGGCTCAGCGTCGGCCCGAGCTGCGCGGTGTTGTCGTCGACGAGCCCGGTCAGCTGGTCGGCGAGGTTCCTGGTTCCGGTTAGCAGCGCGCTGATCGCGTCCTTTCGCTGCTGTAGCTCGGCGAACAGCAGGCCGCCGTCGCCGATGATCTTCGCGAACTCGCCGTCGCGGTCCGCGAGGGTGTGGCTGATCCGGCTCGTGTTGGACAGCAGCACGGACAGCTGTGTGTCGCGGGAGGAGATCGTCCGCGACAGCGCGGACAGCCCGTCCAGGGTGCCGCGCAGCTGGTTCGGGGTGTTGTGGAAGGTGTCGGTCAGCACCTGGAAGCTCTGCGCCAGCTGGGTTGTGTCGATCCCCTGGATGGTGCCGGCCAGGCCGTTGAACGCGTCAACCACGTCGTAGGGCGACAGCGTGTGCGCCAGCGGAATGGCGGTGCCGGGGTCGAGCGGGCCGCTGCCCTGCGGGTCCAGCGCGAGCACCTTCTGACCGAGCAACGTCTGGATCTTGATCGCGGCCACCGTCTGGTCGCCGAGCCATGCGTCCCTGACCCGAAACGACACCACCACGTGGTCGCGGACCAGCCGCACGTCGGTGACCTTGCCGACCTTGATGCCGGCGACCTGCACCTGGTCCTGCGGTTTGAGGCCGGCGGCCTCGCGGAACTCCGCCTGGTAGCCGACCCCGCCGCCGATGATCGGCAGGTCGTCGGAGAAGAAGGCCGCGAGCAGCGCCAGCGCGATGGCGGTGAGGCTGACCAGGCCGATGGTGACCGGGTTGCGTTCGCGGAAGGTCATGGCGCGCACCTCGGGGGATTCGGCTTGCCGACCACGCCGCACAGGTAGAAGTTGGCCCAGGAGCCGTAGTCGGCCGACCTGGTCAGCCCGCGCAGCTTGTCGGGCAGCGACTGGACGAAGTGCCGCACGACGTCCTTGCTGTCGTTGAGGTTCCCCGCGAGCAGGCCGAGCGCGGCGATGTCGTCCTTGACGGGTTGTCTGGCCGAGGCCAGCAGCCCGGCGGTGCTGTCGGCCAGGTCGCCAAGCGCGCCGATCGCGGAGCCGATGGCCTTGCGGTCGGCGGCCAGCCCGCTGATCAGCTGCTGGGTGGTGACCACCACCTGGGACAGCTCGTCGCCGCGCGAGTTCAGCGAGTCCAGCACGGAGTTCAGGTTGTCGACGACCTTGCCGATGACCTCGTCCTTGCCCGCGATGGTCGAGGTGAGCGAGGCGGTGTGCGCGAGCAGGGTGTCGATGGTGCCGCCCTCTCCTTGCAGCACCTGGATGATCTCGAAGGAGAGCTTGTTGACGTCCTCGGGGTTGAGCGCCTGGAACAGCGGCTTGAAGCCGTTGAACAGGTCGGTCAGGTCCAGCGCGGGCTGGGTCCGGTCCAGCGGGATCCGCGCGCCCGGCGGGAGCGTCGCGTTGATGTCGGTCGCGGTGCCCCTGCCGAGTTCGACGTAGCGCTGGCCGATCAGGTTGCGGTACTTGATGGTCGCGGTGACCCCGGCCGGCAGCGTCACGTCGCGCTGCACCTCGAGCACCACCTCGGCCTGGTCGCGGTCGACGATGCGCAGGTCGCCCACCTGGCCGACCCGAACTCCGGCGACGCGCACGTCGTCGCCGGAGTGCAGCCCGGCGACGGTGCGGAAGCGGGCCGTGTACGTGGTGGCCCCGTTGACATCGAGGTTCGCGATGGTCAGCGCGAGCAGGGCGGTCGCGGTGATCGTGACGACGGCGAAGACGCCCAGCTTCGCCAGCGGTGCGATGACTCCCCTCATCCCAGCCCTCATCCCAGCGTCACCTCCTGGCCGCGCAGCAGCGGACCGAGCAACAGGCCGCTCCACTGCGGGACGTCGGCAGGCGGCAGATCGAGGACGGGCGCCAGCAGCTGCGCGAGGAAGTCCCGCTCCGGCGCGGAGTTCGGCACCCCGAGCCCGCCGATCTGGCCGATCACCGCCTGCGGGCTCGTGACGCTCTCGCTGGTGCCGCTGTCGTCGGCGGACGCGGGCTTCGGCCGCGTGGTGGTCGTCGGTTTCGCCGTGGTGGTCGTGGGTTTAGTGGTGGTGGTCGTGGGTTTCGTTGTGGTCGTTGGCTTCGTCGTCGTGGTCGGCTTCGTGGTGGTGGTCGGTTTCGTGGTCGTCGGCGGCGGTGTCGTGGTGGTGTGGATGCTGCCGTCCTGGATGGGGCCGTCCGGCGGGTCCTGCGCGATGGGGGCGTTGGCCGGGTCCGTTGGATAGCACCGTGGCCCGCGCCGGTCGGCGTACTGCGGGGCCTCCGCGCCGGGCAGGTACTTGCCGCGCTTGCTCGGCTTCACCTTGAGGTCGACGTGCAGTCCCGGTGTCGTGGTGTCCTTGCCGAACGCCTTGTCCACCTTGGGCGCCAGCGCCGCCATGCCGGCGAGGAAGCACGGGTACTCGTCGGAGTAGGTCGCCAGGAGTTCCAGCGTCGGCCGACCGGTCGCGGACACCTCGATGAGGTTGTTCTCGTTGGTGTCCAGGAAGTTCCGCAGGTCCTGCGCGGTGCCGGTCAGCGTGCCGAGCAGGTCGCGCAGGTGGTCGCGCTGCTCCGCGACCGTCTGGCTGGTGACGGCGAGGTCGGACAGCGCCCGCACGAAGTCCGGCGCGGCCGCGGTGTAGGTGTCGGCGACCTCGCCGAGGCGGCCGAGGTCGTGCGCGAGGGTGGGCAGTTCGGGATCGAGCCTGCCGAGGTAGGCGCCGAGCTGGGTCAGGGACTCGCCGAGCGGCCGGCCCCGGTGGTCCAGGGCCTGCGCGATCGCCGTCAGCGTGGTCGACAGCTTCTGCGGCTGCACCGCCTGGAGGGTGGGCATGAGGTCGTCGAGCAGCCGCTGCACCTCGATCGCCGCCGCAGACCTGTCCTGGTCGATGATGTCGCCCGCCGCGAGATGGCCCGCAGCGCGCTGCTGCGGGATCTCCAGGTCCACGTACCGCTCGCCGAACAGCGACTTGGGCAGCAGCCGCGCGGTGACGTTGGCCGGGATCATGGCGACCTTGTCGGGTTGCAGCGCGAGCCCGAGCTCGGCGCCCGCGCCGGTCGAGGTGATGGACCGGACCTCGCCGACGACCACCCCGCGCACCTTCACGTCCGAGCCGGTCAGCAGTTGGTTGCCCGCGCTGGCGGTGCGGACGGTCACCGCGACGACCGGCGTGAACGCGTGCCGGTACAGCGCCATGGTCAACGCGAGGAACGCGGCGATCACCGCGATGAACGCGATGCCGAGCAGCCTGCGGCGCAGGCGTGCCATCCCCGATCCCATCTCGGCCTCCTCGTTACCGGGGGGCTCGTGAGTGGAAACTGGCGCTGCGACGGCAGTTTCCACTCACGAGCTGTCAGGAGATGGAGATCTGGCTCAGTGCGACCCTCGGATTCGGTGTGGCACAGGAGATCTGCGCCGAGCCGAGCGTGGTCCCGCCGGCGTCCTGCACCGTGATGGTGCCGCCGGAGCTACCGGCCGAGAGGGTGACCTGGCCGCCGCTCGGTCCCGCGGTGAACGGGCCGATGGTGAGCGTGTCGGTGCCCGACGGGATGGGCACGCTCGCGGCCTGGCCCGCCGTCAGCGCGGTCTGGCCGACGGCGATCGCCGGGCTGGCCGCGTTGACCGATGCCGGGGTGGCGTTGTCGGCCTGCACCTCGAAGTCGGTCAGGCTGCCGCTCGCGGTGGTGGCCGTCGGGTACTGCGCGAGGATGGCGTTCACTGCGGAGGCCGAGTAGTTGAGCGAGCCGCCGCCGCCGGTGATCGAGAACTGGCTGCCGCCGGGCACGACCCTGGCGAAGGTGCCGGTGAGCGTCCCGGAGATGTCCTGCGAGCCAAGGCCGCTGACGGTGCAGGACAGCGGCAGATTGACGCTGCCGGTGAGGCTGCCGAGCGGGATGTCGCCGAACACGGCCCGCGCGCCGGTGGACGGCTGGGCAGGCGGCAGCCCCGCCGGTCCGCCGATGTTGACGGCGGCCAGCGACACGGTCGGGTTCGGCGCGTCGCAGGTGACGTCGAGCGGGTACAGCACGGGGTTGCCGGATGCGTCGGCGAGGTTGATCGTGGCGGTGGAGCCGCCGACGCCGAGGTTGGCGATGCCGCTGGTGCCCGCGGTATACGGGCCGACCGTCAGCAGGCCGTCAGCAGGCAGCGGGAGCACCACGGGCTGGTCGGCGACGAGCTTGGTGGACGGGATGACGATGGGGGTGCCGTTGGCCGCGTCCAGGCTGGCGGGTGTCGCGCCGGTCGCGGTGATCTGGAGGGTGTTGACGGTGCCGCTCATCGAGTCGGCGCCGAGCGCGGCGATCAGGTTGACCACGTTCGCCGGGATGGTCAGGGTGCCGGCGCCGTCGGACAGGTAGAACTGCTGCCCGGAGCCGAGCTGCGAGGTGAGCGTGCCGCTCAGCCCGACATTGACGGTCTGGGTGCCGATGATGGGCATTGTGCAGGAGAACGGGAAATTGACCTGCCCGATTTCCGCTCCAGCCGGCACGGCCGGTGAGACGGGTGCCGCGCCGGCGGTCGGCACCACGGCCAGCGCCGCGACCAACACACCTCCGGCAACAATTCCCCACTGCCTCCACCATGTTCTCTTGGCCATTGACGTCGCTCCTCTTCAGCGAGAAAGCCGATCATGACTTGCGGAGAGAACTAAGCGTGGCCCGGCCTGGTCCTACCACCGGCCAAAGGGGCAGTCAAGGGTAACCAAGGGGCTCATCACCCGATTGCCGCTACGCACCGTTTACTACTTTCAAGTAGGTAAGTTGACTGTTTTCACAGGTCAGACACACTGAAGGAGATCCAGTTCGTGACCCTGAGCGATCATGAGCGCCGAGCGGTCCCGACCGGCGCCGCCGCGGGCCACGTCACGCACGCGACGGCCGCCACTCGGCCGAATTCCCGCCGTGCGGTTTCCCAACTAATAGCCGCCGAAAAGGCGGTCGCAATCGAGATGATTCCAGGACTGCTCCGCAAACAGCGGACTCCGGCCTAATTCCCCTGGAGCACCGAGCACAACCGGTCGAGCAGGTCGTGCAGCGTGCGACGATCCTCGGGACCGAGGGCGTCCAACGCGGCAATGGTGGCCTGCATTCGCTCGCGGACCTGCGCGGCGACCTTGTTGCCCTCGGCGGTCGCGACGACCTTCTTCACGCGCCGGTCGGCGCGGTCGGCGTGCCGCTCGACGAGCCCGCGCCGTTCGAGACGGTCGACGAGCAGCGTGGCGTTGGACGCGTCGCAGGACAGCCGGTCGGCCAGCTCGCCCATCGCCGTCGGCTCGCCGAGCAGCGCGAGCGCCTTGGCCTGGGTGGACGTCAGGTCCAGGCTGGTGGAGGCCTCCGCGAAGTCCTGGACGTAGCCCCGACAGAACATTGCGACGGTCCCCATGAGCTCCGCCGTGCTCGGCGCGGCCGGTGCTGACGCCTGTGACATGCCACCGAAGGTACGCCAGGTACTTGACAGGCTCAAGTTCCTCCGGTTGTACTGTGCACACATTCACTTGAATGGCTCAAGCTTCGAATCGCTCAAGCATTCCGTCTCGTAGAGAGCTCCCCGATGACATCCACAGCGCCATCGCCCGCGTCCCGAGCCAGGGGCACGGCCGTCATCCTCGCGGTCGGGCTAGCCGCCATGGTCGTCTCGATGACCCAGACCCAGGTCGTGCCGATCCTCGGGCTGATCCAGCACAAGCTGGGCACCACGGCCGCCGGGGCCGGCTGGGTGACCACCGCGTCCCTGCTGTCCGCGGCCGTGTTCACCCCGCTGCTCGGCCGGTTCGGCGACCAGCACGGCAAGAAGCCCACCCTCGTCGGCGTCCTTGTGGTGCTGGTCGCGGGCTCGGTGCTCGCGGCGGCCACCGACTCGCTGTCGTGGCTGATCATCGGCAGGGTGCTCCAGGGCGCCGGCATCGCGATCTTCCCGCTGGCCCTGTCGGTGCTGCGCGAGGAACTGCCGCACGAGCGGCTGCACGGCGCGATGGCGTTGGTCAGCGGCACGCTCGCGATCGGCGGCGGCGTCTCGCTCGTCACCACCGGCCTGCTCACCCAGGGCAGCGACGCCAGCTACCAGCCGGTGTTCTGGCTCTCCGCCGGCCTCACCGTCCTCGCGCTGCTCGCCGTCGTCGCGCTGGTGCCCGCCAGCCGCACCCGCAGCGGCGGCCGAATCGACGTGCTCGGCGCGCTGACCCTCGGCGGGTTCCTCGTGCTCCTGCTGCTGCCCATCTCGCAGGGCCACCAGTGGGGTTGGGGCTCCGCCGCCACGATCGGCTGCTCCGTCGGGGCCGTGCTGATGGCCGCGCTGTGGGTGCTGGTCGAGCGCAAGGTCAGCGACCCCATGGTCGACCTGCGGATGTTCACGCACCTGCCGGTGCTGTTCACCAACGTCGCCGGCCTGCTCGTCGGCTTCGCGATGTTCGCCCAGTTCCTCGGCGTGTCCTACCTGGTGCAGATGCCGCCGAAGGTCGCGGGCTACGGGTTCGGCGCGTCGGTGCTGCGCGCCTCGGTCGAGTACCTGCTGCCGAGCACGCTGGTGTCGCTGCTCGCCTCGCCGATCGGCGGCGTGCTGGTGCGGCGCATCGGCGCGCGGACGACGCTGGCCATCGGCGCCGTCATCGGCGCCGCAGGGTTCGGCTGGCTCGTCGTCGCGCACGACACCACCGCGTCGGTGATCGGCGGCGGGGTGGCCATCGGCATCGCGATCAGCTTCGGCTACGCGGCCATGCCCGCGCTCATCGTGGCCGGTGTCGAGCACCACCAGACCGGCATCGCCAACGCGCTCAACTCGATCTCCCGGTCGGTCGGCAGCTCGATCGGCAGCGCGATCATCACCACGCTGCTCGCGTCGAAAACCGTTGCGGTGCCCCACCTTCCGCCCGGCGTGCCGGCCCCGCCTGCCGAGAGCCAGTTCACGCTCGCCTTCGGCATCGCCTGCGTGGCACTGCTGTTGGTGGTTCCCGTCGCACTGCTCGGCCTGCGCCGCACGCACTCCCCGCGAGTGGCCGACCCAAAGGTCGCGCTGCCGGAGCCTGCCAACGCCTGACCGCGTTCACACTGCCAACGCGATGCCTTGGGCTGATCTTTCGCCCAAGGCATCGCGTTGGCGCGCAACGGAAGCGGCTACTTGTCGACGGTGAGCGCAGACAGCCAAGCGCGCCAGGCGATGGCCGGAAAGGTCAGTACGCCGCCAGCGGGGTTCTTGGAGTCCCTTGCGACCATCCGACCCTGGACGTAGGCCACCTCGACACACTCGCCATTGTTGGTGCTGCGACTGCTCTTGATCCACCGAGCGGCGGACAGGTCGTGTGGGGACACAGGGGCCTCCGGGCTAACTCCCGCCGGCCAGCGCCCTGATCAGCGAGAGGGACTTGTCGGGCGCGGCAGCGACCGACTGCACATTCTCCGCTGCCATTTTATACGTCCGCACGTCATCCTGATCCTGGCCGTAGACGGCTCCGTCCAGGTGCTCCGCGTAGGCAATGGACTGCGCCTGGGCAAAGTCGAGCACCACGAACGATCCTGTGCCAGCGGTGTGCGGGCCATCCTCGGGACGAAGCACCTGGATGGTGATGTTGGGTTGCCTGGCGAGTCTGATCAGATGCTCACGCTGCGCGCGACGGGTCTCTGGACTGCCAACTCTCAACCGCAGGGCGGCTTCGCCGATGACCGCATGTAGCCGCAACGGCTCCGGCTCGATGAGCCGCTTGGCGCGGGCCACCCGGAACGATGCGAACCGATCACTGTGATCGCGGCGAACGAAGCCAGTTGACTCGGTGATGGACTCCGCGTATTCCTCGGTCTGTAGCAAGCCTGGCAGCACCATCGGCTGGAAGACGAACTCGGCCTCGGCGAGCCCCTCCAGTCCCACAAAGGTCTTGAACCAGTCCGCGACGACGTTGGACCAAGGCGCCCACCAGGTTCTGCCTTCAGCGCTACCCGCCAACGAAGCCAACCGGTCGACGTCGCGGCGCTCCGCGCCGTAGAGGTGCAGCAGCTTGGCCATGTCGTCCGGGTGCTGTTGGTATCGCCCGTTCTCCATGCTGCTCAACTTCGACTTGGAGATTCCCGTTGCCTCCAGGACCTGAGTCGGCGTGGAGTTCGCCTGCTTCCGGAAGTTGGTCAACTCGACACCGATCAACCAGCGCAGGGCCGAAGGATCGTTCCGCGTCGTCATGGCGCAGATCATTCCGCACTCAGCGAGCTGGGGCATTCGCTCGATCGTGTAATTCATATTGCGAAACGTTTTGCGCTAGATTTCGCACATCGGCACGTCGGGTGAAGGAGCGACAGTGGAGAACCAAGAAGACACCAACCGCCTGTTGCGTCTACTGGACGAGGAAGCCCGAACAGACTGCCCCCGCCTCTTCGCGCTGTACGGGGTGTACCGCGAACCACTGTTCGAGGGCGACGTTGACCTGGAGTTCCTCGGCTGGGGCATGGAGTTCACGCGCCAAGGCAGGGCCGTGCTGTGGATGGGGCCGCACGAAACATGGAGTTCGGACTCCGCTGCCGCCCTGCTCAGGAGTCAAGGCAGGTATGCCGACGCAAAACTGGTTTGGCTCACAACACCTCCCGCGACGCCGTGACAATGACCTTCCTGCGCCACCTTGACGGCGAGCGCGAACCTGTCGCCCCGATGTCACGGTGACAGAGGACGCGGGCGACCAATCGATTGTCGGCGGTATGCACCGCGAGCAGGAACGTGGCCATGGGACTGCGCTGTTGCGAGCGTGCGAGGCGTAGGCGACCGTCCACATGAGAGTTCCCCAGCAGGTCGTCGCGAAGGTGTCCCGCAAGAAATCGGACGACGTGCCGGCACCGACTCGAACCCGCGTCCCGGCAGGCCCGCAGGATGAGGTCCATCAGCGGCGAGTTGCAGCACCGCCCAGTCCGCCAACAGCGGCAGCCCGGCGGGGGTCGGCCGGCGGGTGGATGGATGTGATCGGTGCGGAGTGCGGGACGGTGTGACGTGGTCGGCGGCCGGGCTTTGCGGACAAGTCGGACCTCGCCACCGGTGGCGGACATCTCAGGCTTGTCCATAAGGCAAGGCTTGCCTAGCCTGCTGCCATCGCGCCAATCAGCACAAATGATCAGTCACTGGAGCCGTCATGAGCTCGACCAACATCGCGATCCTCGGCGCCGTCGCCGGGTTCACGATCTTCCTCGGCCTGCCGATCGGTCGCCTGCGTCGCCCGGCCCTCGGCCTGCGCGCATTCCTCAACGCGTCGGCGACCGGCGTGCTGCTGTTCCTGCTGTGGGACGTCCTCACCCACGCGGTCGAGCCGGTGACCAAGGCGCTGACCTCAGCCAAGGGCGGTCAGGGCGGTTGGGGTGAGTTCGCCGGGCTCGCGACGGTGTTCGCGCTGGGGCTCGCGATCGGTGTGCTGAGCCTCGTGTACTACGAGCAGTGGACCAAGCGCAGGGCCACGCGGGCGGGCGGCCCCGGCACCACGACGGCGGCCGACCTGACAGGCCACCCGAACGACCCGGCCGTCGCCGCGCGCCGGCTGTCCATGCTGATCGCGGTGGGCATCGGGCTGCACAACTTCTCCGAGGGCCTGGCCATCGGGCAGTCTGCGGTCAAGGGCGAGATCAGTCTCGCCGTGCTGCTCATCGTCGGCTTCGCACTGCACAACGCCACCGAGGGCTTCGGCATCGTCGCCCCGCTCGCCGCCACCAGTGTCCGGCCGAGCTGGGGCTTCCTCGCGCTGACCGGCCTGATCGGCGGCGGCCCGACCCTGCTCGGCACGCTGCTGGGCCAGTCCGTCGACAACGACTGGCTCTACCTGGCGTTCCTCGCGCTGGCCGCGGGCTCGATCCTCTACGTCGTGGTGCAGCTGCTCGGCGTCGGCGCGAAGCTCGGCCGGCCGAGGCTGCTGTACTGGGGCCTGCTGGCCGGCCTGTTCGCCGGCTTCGCCACGGACTTCGTGCTCACCGCCGCCGGCAGCTGAACTCCGTCACGCAGCTGAACTCCGCCACCGGCAGCTGAGTACTGACGCGCCCGGTGCGGCCCCGCCCGCTCGCGGAGCCGCACCGGACACGCGTCACTTCGACAGCGACCGGAACGCCAGGTACAGCGGGCCCGGCGAGCCGTCTTCGAGCCGCTGGTTTCCCAGCACCCACAGCGTGTCGGTGCCGGGAACCATGGCAAGCCCCGCCACGGAGACGGACGTGTCCAGTGCCGGTGCGGCGAGCCACCGTCCACCGGACCAGTGATCGATGGCACCGCCGTTGCGCCGCATGGCCAGCCCGAGGACGAGCCCACCTCGGCCGTCCACCGTCGTCTGCACGCCGTCCGAGCCCGGTTGGGCGTCAGGAATCGGCACCTCCCGCCACTGACCGCCGTCCCAGCGCGCGGCCGAGAGAGCCCGATCCGGTTCGTTCAGTTTGTCCCCGTAGATCCACACCTCGTTCGCGCCAACCGCGACGATTCCGCGAACGGCGTCCAAAAAGTTCGGAGCCGACGCCCACGGACTCGGCACGGTGGACCACGTCTGACCGTTCCAGTGCAACAGCTTCTGGACCGTCCAGTACTTGCCCACACCTGTGCCCGCTGCCGCCCACACGTCGTTGGTGGCCCGCGCGGAGATCGCGAAAATGCCCCCGCCCGCGCTGGACGGAACGTCGGAGAGCCGCCACTGCGTGCCGTCCCAGTGCACGGCGAACGAGACCAGCGCGGCATCCGTCATGATGGAGCCGACGGCCCACACATCGTTGGACGACACCGCCGCCACGCCCAACAGACCGGCCATGTGTGCCCCGGCCGGCATCCGAGGGCTGGGGACCTGGCTCCACTGGTGGCCGTCCCAGTGCGCGATCAGGCTGTCCGGGAAGGTGCCGGCGACGGGCGGGTTGCCGCCGACCGCCCACACATCGTTGGACGACACCGCCGCTAGCGCGAAGTACTGGCCGTGCGGCAGCTCGAACTCGCTCAGCCTGTGGCCGTCCCAGTGCAGCGCGACGGTGGCGTCGTCACCCTTGTTCCTGGTGCCGAGTGTCCACACGTCCGAGGCGCTGACGGCCGCGATTCCGCGACCGGACGTCGGTACGATCGTCTGGCCGTACTTGCTGGTGTCCACCACGGTCCACCCGGCCTTGGCGGCCGCTCCCACCTCGGTCTGCTGGTGCCTGCCGACGATCGTGGTAGCGATCAGCAGGCCGGCGACCAGGCCGACCGTGCCGAGGGCGGTGCCGGTGATCGCCCTCCTGCGCCGCTTCCGGCGCACGCTGGTCGCGATCACGTCGTCGAGGTCGACATGCGGAGTGAACTCGTTGTCGACCAACCGCGACAGGTCCACCGCGACTTCGTCCTTGTGCATCAGTAACTCCTCAACGCGGCGTGGCTGTCATCGACGCCACGACGCTGTAGCGCCGCACGAAGGGCTTCGACACCCCTGGCGGCCTGGCTTTTGACAGTCCCCTCTGAACACCGCATAGCGGCTGCGGTCTCGGTCACCGAAAGCTGTGACCAGTAGCGCAGGACGACCGCGGCGCGTTGTCGTGGCGGGACCTCGGCCAGTGCGAGACGAAGCAGTTCCCGGGTGTCGTGCGAACCCATCCGTCGACCGGGGTCGGCGGACTCGTCGGCCGCGTCCGGCAGTTCGCCGTTGCGGTTCTCCGAGCGACGCCACGGCCGCCGCTGCTCGTTGAGCCAGCAGCGCAGCAGCACCTTGCGGACGTAGGCGTCGACGGACTCCGGGTGCCGAATCCTCGGCCAGGCCAGATGCACCTTGATCAGGCAGGTCTGGACCAGGTCTTCGGCGAGGTGTCGATCCCCGCACAGCGCGTGTGCGAGCCGCCCGAGCGGGGCGATCGCGGCTGTGGCGAACCGACGGAATTCGTCGTCGTCACTGGAGTTACGTGGACTCACGAGGGATACACACAATCGGGCTCGGCGGGGTTGCATGACGGATCATGAACGGGCGGATATGTCCGGTTCGCAGTGATTCTCGGCGCGCGGACGCCGACTGACTATTGTGTTGGCCGTTGTCGTCACTGTCGCCGGAGTTGGAGAGTCACCCTGTACGCGACCCGATCGGACACTCCAGTCGGACGTCCCGCCGTCGCACAGGACGCCGACCTGGCCAGACACCTCGGCCGTTACGCCGCCGCGCTGCGTCCCTACGCGCCGTACCGACCGCCGACCGACCGGGAGCGCGGCGAGGCACTGGCCGGGTTCCGCGCGCTGGCCGGCGGATCGGCCGGGCTGGCAGGCGCGTCCCGCGCGCTCGGCCCGCTCGGTTTCACGGTGGGCACTGGGACGGATTCGGTCACCGGACGGCCCTACGCCATGGCGGCCAGCGAGCCGGGGGCCGAGCGCGGGTGGGGGCTGCTGCTGGTGGACCTCGCCGCGGCGGCGCGCAGGCTGATCGAGGTGCCGCACCCCAACTCCGACCTCGACACCGAGCAGCTCGGCGTGCAACTGTACCGCAGGAGCGCCGGGTCGCTGCTGCTGCTGTCGGGCACGCACCGCAGGGTGGACGACGGCGCCGGGGACGTCGCCCACCAGGAGGACTCGCTGTTCCACTCGGCGGCGGTGGAGTTCGCCGGGCGGGGTCTGCCGCAGCTCCAGCTGCACGGCTTCGACGACCAGAGCATGCCCGACACCGATGTCGTGCTCTCGCCAGGCGCTGGCGAGGTCGGACCGGCCGCGCGGCGGGTCGGCGACACGCTGGAGGTGGCCGGCCTGGTCACCTGCCGGACGTGGACCGGCCGGTGCGGCCAGCTGGAGGGCACCCGCAACGTGCAGGGACAGGTCGCCGCCGAGCACGGCTGGGTGTTCCTGCACCTGGAGGTCAGCCGGACCGTGCGCAAGGACCCGACGCGACGGCAGATCTTCGCCGACGCCGTGGCCGGCGCGGACGTCTCGGCGCACGGCGACCAACCGGCGGCTGTCTAAGTGGCTGCGGTCTAAGCGGCGGCGGTCTAGGCGGCGGCGGTCTAGGCGGCGGTCTAGGCGGCGGTCTAGGCGGCTGCGGCGCGAACCGCGCCGAGGGCCTCGGCCACGGCGGCGCGGACCGTCGCGTCGGTCGGCGCCTCGGCTCCCCGCTCCTCCGCCAGGTGCGCCAGGGACGTCATGGTCACGTCGTCAAGGCCGCACGGGACGAAGCCGGCGAACGCCGCGAGGTCAGGAGACACGTTGAGGGCGAAGCCGTGGCTGGTCACGCCGCCCCTGATCCGCATGCCGATCGACGCGATCTTGCAGTGGTCCTCGGTCCACACCCCGACCAGGCTCGGCGAGCCGCGCGGGGTGTCGCGTCGCTTCGCGGAGAACCCGAGCGCGCCGAGCGCCTCGATCAGGCCGTTCTCCAGCCAGCGCACCACATCCGCCGGGCCGCCGCCGCGCACGTTCATGATCAGGTAGCCGATCAGCTGCCCCGGCCCGTGGTAGGTCGCCTGCCCGCCGCGATCCACCTCGACGACCGACAGCGCCGAGGACTCCGCCGGCAGGTCGCCCCGTGGCGTCCTGGGCCCGTAGGTGATCACCGGCGGGTGGCTCAGCAGGAACAGCCGGTCCCCGACCAGCCCGTCCTGCCGTTCCCGCACCCACCGCCGCATCAGCTCCAGCGACCCCCGGTACGGCGTCTCGCCGAGGTCGACCCACGCGAGCGGATCACTCATGTGCCCACCCTATGCCGCGCCGGCCGGCGCTCAGGTGTGCTGGTGGTGTTGACGCAGCAGGGTTTCCAGCCGTCTCGCCTCCGGAGCCCCGATGTCGACGAACAGCGCGTGCGCGTCCCGCAGGTAGGACAGGGCCGCCGTCGTGCCCTCGGCGGCCAGGCCCAGCACGTACAGGGCGTGCGCCTGCAACAGCAGCTGACCGGTCTGCGCGTGGATGAGCAGCGCGTCCCTGGCGTGGCGCGCGGCGAGATCGCGGTTGCCCTGCGCCAGGAACGCCCTGGCAAGGGCCGTCCTCGCCTCGCCATCGAAGGCGCGAAACCCGGTTCCGTCGAGCTGGGTCAGCACGTCCCTGATGTGGTCGACGGCGTCCTCGGCCCGCCCGGCGACCAGCGCGCACTCGGCGAGCCCCAGCAGCGCGCGCACCTTGCCGCGCAACCAGTTCACCTCCACGGACACCCGCAACGCGTTGCGGTGTCGGTCGACGGCCCGTTGGTACTCGCCGAGGCGGAAGTGGATGGTGCCGAGCACGCTGAGGGTCTCGGCCTCCGCGGGCCGGTCGCCCGTCTCGCAGGCGAGCGCCGCCTCGGCGCACTCCATCGCCTCCCGCTGCCGGCCGAGGTCCCGATAGGTCGTGGCGAGGGCGCACAGGGTGATGGCCTCCCCGTGCCGGTCGCCGATCTGCCTGATCAGCCCGAGCGCCGAGGTCAGGTGGTCGACGGACAGCCGCAACTCGCCAAGCTCCCTGCGGTACTCGCCGAGGTTCAGCAACGACATGCCCACCCCGACCGGCGACCCGACCTGGCGGTATAGCTCCATCGCCCGGTCCGCGCACTCGACGGCCGCCGCGAACTGGCCGAGCTGCCAGCGCAGCACGCCGAGGTTGTTCAGGTTGTTGGCCTGGCCAGCCGTCCGGTCGATGCGCCGGTTGATCTCCAGCGCCTGCTCGTAACACGCGATGCCGACGTCGCGCTGCCCGTCCTCCCAGCGCGTGTGCGCGACGCGGGCCAGCGCGTCCGCCTCACCGTCGGGCCACTCGGCCCGCCGGCTGAGCGCGAGCGCCGCCGTGTAGTGCTCCGCGGCCTCGTCGAGGAACCCGGCGAACGCGTGCGCGCGGCCGAGGTCCAGGCGCAGGGCCGTGCGGGCGCGCAGGTCGCCCTCGGTGTCCGCGGCGGCGAGCGCGACCCGCGCCACGGCCAGCCCGTCGACGTTGTACCTGCGCAGCTCCAGGTATCCGCGCAGCGCGTTGCCGAGCAGCCACGCGGACTCGCGGCGGCCGTCGCCGGCCGCGTCGGTGACGGCGGCGATCAGGTTGCCGCGTTCGGCGTCCAGCCACGCGACGGCCTCGCGGTGGTCGCGGAACGCGGTCCCGGCGGCGCCGGGGATCGGCAACCGCACCTTCTCGGGGTACAGCAGCCGGGCCGCGGCGTCGGTGTGGCGCAGGTAGAAGTCGGCGAGCCTGCCGACCGCCTCGGCACGATCGTCGGCGCTGTCGGTGTCGTCGGCGCGGTCCCGCGCGTAGCGGCGAAGCAGGTCGTGGAACGCGTACCGGCCGGGGCCGTGCGCGTCGATGAGGTGCGCGCCGGCCAGCTGGTCGAGCAGCGTGCGGGCCTGCCCCTGCGTGCCGTCGGCGAGCGCGGCGGCGGCCTGCGGAGTGAAGTCCGCGCCCGGCACGAGGCCGAGCAGCCGGAACAGCCGCTGCGCCTCGGGCCGCAACGCCGTGTAGGACAGGTCGAAGGTGGCGCGGACGGCCGCGTCCTCGTCGCCGTCGATCTCCATGGCGGACAACAGATTGCTCGCGTCCAGCTCGGCGAGGTAGTCGGCGATCCTGCGGTGCGGGTCGTTGGTCAGGTTGGCGGCGGTGATGCGCAACGCGATCGGCAGGTGCGCGCACCGCCCGGCGAGCTCCGCGACGGCCGACGGTTCGTCCGCGACCCGCCGCGCGCCAAGGATCCCGGTGAGCAGCGCCCGCGACTCCTCGGGCGCGAGGACGTCGACGGTGATGCGGCGGGCGCCCTCCCTGGCGACCAGCCCGGCGAGCCGGTCACGGCTGGTGATCACCACCAGGCAGCCGGGGCTGGCCGGCAGCAGTGGACGCACCTGGTTGGGGTTGGCGACGTTGTCCAGTACCACGAGAACCCGCTTGTCCGCCAACAGGGTCCGGTACAGGCCGGCGGCCTCGTCGACGTCGATGGGCACCTGGTCGGCGGCCACGCCGAGCGCCCGCAGCAGCTGCGCGAGGGCGGGCAGCGGGGCCAGCGGCGGAGCCTTTGTGTAGCCGCGCAGGTTTAGGTAGAGCTGCCCGTCGGGAAACCGGTCCCGCACGTGGTGCGCCCAGCGCACGGCGAGGGCCGTCTTCCCGACACCGGCGGTGCCGGCGATCGCGGTGATCACCACGGCCGAGGTGTCCTCGGGCCGGGCGACCAGCTCGTCCAGCTGCCACAACAGTTCGGTGCGGCCGACGAAGTCGGGCACGGCCGGCGGCAGCTGCGCCGGCGGCGGGCTCCGGTGCCCGTTGTCGGCCTGCTCCTGCGGCGCGGCGGCCGGCCAGTCGAGGACGGGGTCGTTGCGCAGGATCGCCAGTTCCAGGTCGCGCAGCTCGGCGCCGGGGTCGATGCCCAGCTCCTCGCCGAGGTGTTGCCTGGTCTGTCGGGACAGGTCGAGCGCGGCGCTGGCCTGCCCGCTGCGGTAGCGGGCCAGCATCAACTGGCCAACCAGCCGTTCCCTGGTGGGATGGGTGTCCACGAGGGCGGTCAGCTCGTCGAGGGTGTCACGGTGCTGGCCGAGACGAAGCCGCGCGTCGAGTCGGTCCTCGACGGCCACGAGCCGGGCCTCGTCCAGCCCGTGGCAGAGCTGCTCGCGGATCTGGGCACTCGCCGCGCCGGCCAGCGCGGGCCCCGACCAGAGTCCGACGGCCCGGTCGAGCAGGGCCAGCCGGTCCTCGTCGGTGGCCGCCTCCCTGGCCTGGTCGACCAGCGCCCGGAAGCGGTGCACGTCGATCGAGGCGGGGTCGGCGCGCAACAGGTAGCCCGACCCCTGGGTGACCAACTCGACCCGCCCGTCGGCCCCGGCCAGGATCGCGCGGAGCCGCGAGATGCACACCCGGATGGCGTGTTCGGCGGTGCGCGGCGGCGAGACCGGCCACACCAGGGCGACCAGCCGGTCGACCGGCACGAGCCGGTTGACCTCCAGCGCCAGCACGGCCAACACGAGCCGCTGCTGACGTGGCCCGAGATTGACGACACCGGCCCCTGTGTGCGCCTCGACCGCCCCCAGCAACCGAAACTCCACGCGCCCCCCTAGAGCGTCCCAAACACCCCGGGCCGGTGTCGTCACCCCTACAAGACACCGCGACACCCACACAGATACACCGCACCGACAATCAACCGGCAATCAACCCGCGTCCGTCGGCCGACCACCCAACGGTAAGGCACCCCGGTGCGGCGCGATCGGCTGCGTCGAGTCCCGCTGCGTCGAGTCCCGCTGCATGGAGCCCCGCTGCGTCGAGTCCCGCTGCATGGAGCCCCGCTGCATGGAGCCCCGCTGCGTCGAGTCCCGCTGCATGGAGCCCCGCTGCATGGAGCCCCGCTGCATGGAGTCCGGCTGCATGGAGTCCGGCTGCATGGAACCCGGTTGCGGCGAGCCCTCCGTGGTCGGGTTCGCCCGCAGCAACGCGTGGCTCTCCTTCGACCCCGGGCGCGTGCGGTACCACATGGCCCACCCGAGGATCAGCCCGATGGCCGCGAACTCCACGACCTGGGAGAGCGCCGCCGTGACATCGATCGGCAGCAGGTAGATCAGCGCGATCCGCAGCACCGACTCCGCGATCAGGCCCGCACCCCAGACCAGCGACGACACCAGGTACACGCGGCGTAGGCCGGCCTCCCGCTCGAACAGCCCGTCCCAGCGCGCCGCCTCGGCCGGGTCGGTGGCGCGGAACTTCTTGCTGATCGCGAACATCGCCGGACGGCCGAACGCGCAGCTGATCAGGATGGCCAGGCCGATCACCGTGCTCATGGCCGGGTCCTTGGCCAGCAGGAACCGCTGATCCCCGGTGAGGGTCGACAGCGCGAGGCCGCACGCGTAGGAGACGAGCATGAAGGCGGCGACGGTGTCGATCCTCCTGTTCCGCAGCACCGTGTACAGCACGCGTAAGGCGGCCAGCGCTGTCGCCGCGACCAGCGAGACGTAGGTGTCGAAGCCCAGCGCGTGCAGACCGTAGTAGGCCGCCGGGGACAGCCCGACGTCCAGGAGCAGCGGGATGAGTCGCCTCATGACACACCCCGCACCGTGCTCGCGCCGACCGGGCGCGGCGCTGTTTCTGGGTCGGTGAGCACCGAGCGGACCTCGGCGGGGCCGGTCACCAGCCACGTCGAGGAACCGTTCGGCAGCAGGACCCCGGACACCGGCTGGTCGACGCGCAGCCAGGCGTCGTCGGCCGGCTGCGCGCACGGACCGGTCCGGCGTATCCGGAATCCGCGTGCGGTTGTCGTCGTCATGGAACGCTCCTCTGTGGACGGTGCAGCTCTGTCTGCACCGGAATGACGTTAGGAGCGGACCTGGTCGGCGAGAACCTCCCCACGGTGGAGATGGGGTGGAGATTCCGGAGCCTCTTTCTCAACCCGACGACTCAACCCAGCGGTTTAACTCGTTGGTGTGACGTGGAAGGAGTAGTCGCCGGGCTTGGCCGTGTTCGACCACACCAACAAGGTCCGCTGTCCCTGGCTGGTCCTGGCGGCGGCCGGCACCGACCGGGTGCGCCCGTCGCCGAGCAGCAGCAGCCCGCGGTCGGGCAGGTACGTGTGGTGCCCATCGAGCGTCCAGCCGTGCCTGGTCGCCTGCTCGATCGGGCCGCCGTCGAGGCGGTCGCCCGCGTACGCCAGCCGCAGCCGACCGCCGGCCAGCGGCACGGCGACGACCGGGTTGTCGGACAGGCACGGGACGGCGCCGAGGTCAGGGCACTGCCCCGGCGCGGTCGCCTCGGTGGAGGCCGTCGTCCTGCCGCGCACCATCAGGTACGTGACGGTGCCACCGGCCAGCGCAGGCACGACGACGGCCGCGATCCACACTCGCTTGCGAGAGCGTTGCCGCGTAACCATTCTGTCCCCCATGACGTGGCTTGTCCGGTCAGTGCGTGGGGGTCTCGTCCACCGAGGGCACGGTGATCTGCACCGGCATGCCGTAGTCGTAGTACTCGACGGTCACCTTGGCCGTGGCGTCCTTGCCGCCTTCGGACTTCGTCTTCATGCTGGACTGCACCCGCGCGACCAGGCCGCTCCCGTCGATCCAGACGTCGTACGGTTTCGGCGCGAGCGCCGAGTCGGATCCGGCCGAAGCGCTCGGGGCCACCTTCTTGGTGAGCTCCGACAGCGAGTCGTAGAACGCCTTCAGCTCGGGATGCTGGTCCAGCAGCTTCTTGGGATCCACGGTGACCTTGTAGTGGGTCGTGGCCGTCCCCCGGACCGTGTCGGAGCCCACCTGCGAGGAGTCGGTCGCGCCGGCGAGCAGGTCGAGGTAGTTGCTCAGGTCGGTGCCGCCGCCGGGTCCGGCCAGCTTCGACAGGTCGAACTTGATCCAGTGGCCGCCCTCGCCGCCCACCGCCATCTGGAGGTACGCGGTCGAGCCGTCCATGACGGTCACGGTCTTGGCGTTCGGACGGCCCGACTCGCCGCCGCCCATGGTCATCTCCGCCGTGGACCGGTGGTTGGCGAAGTCGATGGCGCCGGTGCCCGAACCGATCGTCACCGACTGCGTGCCGTCGTCGGTCTCCATCGTGTAAGCGGCCTTCACCGAGCCGGCCTTGCGGCTGGCGTCGGACGCGCCGGCCAGCGCGCCGTCGGCCCTGCCCGGCTCGGTGGATGCCATGGTGTCCTGCGGTTCCTTCGTCTCCGCCGGCGCACCGCTTGCCGTGGGTGTCGCGCCTGCTCCAGCGGTGTTCCCCGTCGCCGAGCCGCCGACGTTGGTCGGGCCGCAGCCCGCCAGCGCGAACGCGGCCAGCACAGCGGGTCCCGAGACGGCCAGCCGCGCCCGCGTGCCGATTCCCTGCCTACTCACGTAGTCCCCCTCATTCCTGTTGACGCGGTATCCCCGGCGCGACACACCGCTCCTGATGTGTGACCGCCCGTGACCGCCCTTCACCCCAACTGCCCCAGGGCACAGAGTCAGGGCGGCCGCCAAAGATTCGCCAAAGGACACGAGATGGAGGGTTCGCGTCGATGGAGTTCCGCGTGCTGGGGCCGCTGGAGGTGCACGCCGACGAGGCGGTGCGACTTGGCGGCCCACGGCCGAGAGCACTGCTCGGCGTCCTGCTGGTGCACGCAGGCCAGGCCGTGTCCGCCGAGCACCTGATCGACCAGGTGTGGGGCGAGCGTCCGCCGGCCACCGCGACCGCGAGCCTTCAGATGCACGTCTCGGCGCTGCGCAAGGTGCTCGGCGCGCGGCTGGTCACCACCCCGTCGGGATACCGGCTGGACGCGACGGCCGATGAGGTGGACGCGCCCCGCTTCGAGGCGATGGTCGGGCAGGCGCGCGACCACCTGCCGGAGCGCCCGGCCAGCGCCGCCGCCGGGCTGGCCGCCGCGCTCGCGTTGTGGCGCGGCGAGCCCTACGCGGGCGTGCCGGCGGGCTCGGACGTCGAGGCGCACCGGCGGCGGCTCGCGGAGCTGCGGCTGGCCGCGCAGGAGGACCGGCTCGACGCCGAGCTGGCCGTGGGACGGCACGCGCACGCGGTGTCCGAGCTGGCCGGGTTGGTGGTCGAACACCCGACCCGGCAGCGGCTCGCCGGCCTGCACCTGCTGGCGCTCTACCGCTGCGGACGCACTGCCGACGCGCAGGCCGCGTACCTGCGACTGTGCCGCGCGATGGATGCCGAACTCGGCGCGGAGCCCGCGGCCGAGGTCGCCGCGCTGGCCAGGGCGATCGACCGCCGCGACCCGACGCTGGACCCGCCGTCGCCGGTGCCGCGCCAGCCCAGCCGGTTCGTCGGCCGCCGGCACGAGCTGGAACGGCTCGCCGACCAGCTCGGCCGGGCCAGCCTGCTCACCGTGACCGGGCCTGGCGGGGCAGGGAAGACTAGGCTGGCCATGGAACTGGCCCGCGACACCGCGGCCGATCATCCCGACGGCGTGCACGTCGTCGAGCTGGCGTCCGCGCAGCCAGGCAGCTCCGTCGCCGAGCGAGTGGCCGCCGCGCTGTCGGTCCAGGCCGGGGCGGGCGAGTCCGCCCTCGACGCGCTCGCCGGGCACCTGCGCGGCGCGCGGGCGTTGCTGGTGCTGGACAACTGCGAGCACCTCGTGGACGACTGCGGGCGGGTGGTCGCCGACCTGCTCGGCCACTGCGCGGGCCTGCGGATCCTGGCGACCAGCCGCGAACCCCTTGGCGTTGCCGGGGAACGGGTGTGGCCGCTGGCGGGCCTCGCGGTGCCGGCTGCTGGCGATGACCCGGACGTGGCCGCCCGCACCGAGGCCGTCCGGTTGCTGGCCGACCGGGGCGACGCCGCGCGGCCGGGATTCGTGGTGCGCAGGGAGAACGCGTCCGTCGCCGGCGAGCTGTGCCGGCGGCTGGACGGGTTGCCGCTGGCCATCGAGCTGGCCGCGGCGCAGCTGCGCACCCTGTCGCTCGACGAGGTCGCGACGCAGATCGGCCGGCGGCTCGGCGGGCGGCTCGGGTTGGCCGACCGCCGCGCGCGCACCGCGCCGGACCGGCACCGCACGATGCGCGCCGCCATCGACTGGAGCCACGACCTGCTCGCGACCGACGAGCGGGAGATGTTCCGCAGGCTGTCGGTCTTCGCCGGGGGCTGCGGGGCCGAGGCCGCCGAGCGGGTCACCGGACAGCCGCACGACGTGCTCGAACGCCTGGTGGACCGGTCCGTGCTGGTCGCCGAGCCGCACGCGGACGGCATGCGGTACCGGATGCTCGAACTGGTGCGGGAGTACGCGACCGAGCGCTTGCTCGATGCCGGCAACGGCGAGCTGGCCACGGGGTTGCGCCGCCGGCACGCCGAGTGGTGCGCCGCGCTCGCCGGCCAGGCCGTGCAGGCCGGTGCCGAGCACGCCGCGTGGATGCGCCGCCTCGCGGCGGAGGAGCCGAACCTGCGTGCGGCCGTGCGATGGTGCCTCGGGGTCGGCGGGGACGCCGAGTGCGCGCTGCGGATCGTCGCGCCCCTGTGGTGGTACTGGGCGCCCAACGGTCTCGCCGCCGAGGCGCTCGGCTGGCTACGGCAGGCGATGGTGGAGGCCGAGCGAGTGCCCGCGCCGCTGCGCGCCAGGACGCTGCGGGCCGCGGCGAGCCTCGCCAGGCACTGCGGCGACCCCGCCGAGGCGCGCACGCTCGGCGAGCGATCCCTTGCGACCTACCGGGAACTCGGCGACGCGGTGGCCGTGGCCGGTGCCCTGAACGGCCTGTGTTTCACCGCGTTCGCGCTGCGAGACTTCGCCGAGGCGCTGCGGTGCGCGGAGGAGGCCCTTGCGGTGGCCGAGCGGGCGGGCGACGACCTCCAGACGGCCTCCGCCCTGATCAACAAGGCCCTGTCGCTGCGCGCACTGGACCGCTCGGGCGGCGTCGTGCCGATGATGGTCGAGGCGCGGCAACGGTTTCGGGCCATCGGCGAACGCAACGGCGAGGCGGCCGCTCTCGCCGGTCTCGCGATGATGGCGCGGCGCAACGGCGAGGTGGCCGAGTGTCGGCAGCTGGCGCTCGCCAGCCTCGCCGCGTACCGCGAGGCAGGCCAGGTCGAACGGCAGCTCGCGTTGGTGAACGAGCTCGCGATGGTGGAGTTGGCGCAGGGGCGGCCGGCTTCGGCGTTGCGACTGCTGGCCGTCACCGCGCGGGAACGCGGGCGGCTGCGGTCACCGCTGGTGATGACGGACGAGATCGCCGAGGAGGAACGCTGCTGGGCCGACACGAGGGCGGCGCTCGGCGACCGCGCCGCGACGGTGATCGCCTCGGCGCGGACGGTGTCCCTGCGCACGGTCGTCGCCGACCTGCTCGACGGAGCCGGTCACGCGACGACGCCGTAGTGGTGGCCGGGCCGCGCGCTCCGGTAGGTCCGGGCACCAGATCCCGGTCGCTCAGGACAGGTTCTCGTGTCTGGCCACCAGGGCCCGCAGGGTGGCGATCTCCTCGGCGAGCGCCCTGCGGCCGGCCGAGGTGACCCGCACCCAGGTCTTGGGCCGCTTGCCGTCGTAGCCCTTCTCCACGTCGAGCAGTCCGGCCTCCGCCAGAACCGTGATGTGCCGGGAGAGGTTGCCCTTGGTGAGGTCCAGGTTCTGTTGCAGGTAGCCGAACTCCACCCGCTTGGCCTCGGCGGCGATGGTCAGGATGGCCAGCCTGTGCTTCTGGTGGACCACATCGTCGAGCCCGGCGGTGGGATGGTCACTCACGCCGAGACGCCTTCCGCGCGGACCACGCGGCGATGCCGCCGCCGACGATCAGCACGGCGGCCGGCAGCAACAGGTTCGCGAACACCTCACCTCGCGGATTCAGGTAGTCGACGTGGAAACCGAATCGATAGAACACATTCTCCATGTTGTAGAGGTTCGCCAGCAGGGCGGCAGCCGTGAACAGCGCCGCGATGACCGCGCAGAAGGCGCTGCGCTCGATCGCGGCCACCGCGAGCAACGCGACGGAGAGCAGCAACAGCGGCGCATGACCATGCCCGAAGGCGGCCTCGAACACGATGGTGATCGACATCAGCGCGACGACCACGCCGACCGAGGCGAGCGCGACGCGCCAGGCCGGGCGAGGGCCCCCGCCTCGAACCCACAGCGCGACGGTAGTGCCGGCCGCCGCGAGCACGAACACCTCCACGCTGATCCAGAAAGCCGTGTTTGAGTAGAAGTACGAGCCAGGGAACAGCAGTACGAGCGCCTGCCCGAGAATCAGCGGCACGACACCGAGCAGGAACAGCAACCCCACCGACCCGGCGAGCACGACCAGCCTGGTCGGCGTCTCGACACCGACGCGTCGGGCGCGCCACCGGTACCACCCGACGGTCCCCGCGAGCCCCAGCACCACGACCCCAAACCAGTACCAGGAGACGCCCATCGGGTTCCCGATCTCGCGCCCGTTGCCCGGCCCGAACATGTACAGCGGCTCAATCGTGAGCCCGAACACCTTGATCTGCCCGGGGAAGAGGCCATCGGCCGACACCTGCACGCGCGGCGGCGGCCACTCCGACGGCGGTAGGTACACCAGCGGCGCGGCCAGGATCAGCACTCCGAACACCAGCAGCGGTAACCAGTAGCCGTGCCGGTCGCGGCGTGCCCTCGCGCGGTACTCGGCCAGGTCGTGCAGCAGTCCTGCGGCGGAATCGGTCGACATGCCTGCCCCCTCGATGCGGTTGGTCGCCGCATCAGGTTTGCATCGCAAACCAGTCTGCGTCAATAGTCGACCGAGAGGGACCGATGCCCCCGCGCGACCCTTCGGTCACGGCGGGGGCATCGACGATCCGTTCAGGGGAGTTCGACGACCTGCGCGGCGTAGGACAGCCCTGAGCCGAAACCCATCAGCAGCGCCAGGTCTCCGCTGTGCGCGGCGTCCGAACTCAGCAGCGCCTCCATGGCGAGCGGGACCGACGCGGCGGAGGTGTTGCCGTCCCACACGACGTTGTGCGCGACGGCAACGTGTTCTGGCAATTTCAGCGACTTCGCCAGCGAGTCGGTGATCCTGCGGTTGGCCTGGTGCGGGATGAACGCGCCGAGGTCCTCAACCGTGACGCCGGCCGCCGCCAACGCCTGCTGCGCCACCTCCACCATCGAGGTGACCGCCCACCGGAACACCTCGGGGCCGGCCATCCGCAGCGTCGGCCACGGCGCGGTCGGATCGCGGCGCAGCTCAAGGAACGAGTCCTGCTTGATGGCGTCGCCACGGGATCCGTCCGCGCCCCAGATCGTCGGGCCGATGCCGGGGCGGGTGGCCGGGCCGAGCACCACGGCCCCCGCGCCGTCGCCGAAGATGAACGCGGTCGAGCGGTCGGCCGGGTCGATGATGTCGGACATCCGCTCGGTGCCGACCACCACCGCGTAGCGCGCCGAGCCGACCCGGATCGCATCGCTGGCCATGGAAACGCCGTAGCACAGCCCGGCGCAGGCCACCCCGATGTCGGCGGCGCCTGCCTCGGTCGCGCCGATCCGGTAGGCCACCTCGGCCGACAGCGGCGGCGCCTGGTTCAGGTTGGACATGGTGGCCAGCAGGACGAGCGAGACGTCCCTCCCGTCGATACCGGCCTGGCTCAACGCCTTCTCGGCCGCGGACACCGCCATGTCGCCGAGGCTCTCGGTGTCGTCGGCGAAGCGACGCGTGCGAATGCCCGACCTGGTGACTATCCATTCGTCACTTGAGTTGATCGGCCCAATAACCTCGGAGTTCGGCACCACCCTGGTGGGGCGGTACACCCCCACGCTGAGGATGCGGCTGTGCTGCTGGGCGTTGGCGATGCGCAGACTCATGATCCCTCCCCGCCGGATTCCGCCAGTGCGGCGGAGAAAGCTTCTAGCAGCCAACCGATCTCGTCGCCGGACAGCACGGCGGGTGGGCTGAACCGCACAACGTTGTCCGCTGCCAACGGGTTCGTGACGATCACCCGGCGCGCCATGAGCGCCTGGACGAACCGGCCGGCCGCGCGTGGTTGACCGAACTCGATCCCGATCAGCAGGCCACGGCCGCGGATCTCGCGGACCGCGTCGCCGCCCGCCTCCCACACCGCGTTGGACATCTGGGTGAGCAGCGACTCGCCGAGCGTCGCCGCGCGACGCACCAGGTCCTCGCGCTCGATCACGTCGATCGCGGCGAGCACGGCGGCCATCGCGATCGGCGCGCCGGAGAACGTGGAGCTGTGCAACCGGGGCGCGCGGTCCAGCGGCGCGAACACCTCGTCGGTGGCCAGCACCGCGCTGACCGGCATCACTCCGCCGCCGAGTCCCTTGCCGGTCAACAACATGTCCGGCACGACGCCCTCTGCCGTGCAGCCCCACCACTCGCCGAGCCTGCCGAGGCCGGTCTGGATCTCGTCGACGACGAGGTACGCGCCGGCCGCCCTGCACGCCTCGGCGACCGCCGCGAGGTATCCCGGCGGCGGAATCCGCACGCCGCCCTCGCCCTGCACCGGCTCGACCACCACGCACGCCTTGTCCTCGCTCGCGGCGAGCGCGCGGTTCAGCTCGTCGATGTCGCCGAACGCGACCTTGTCGACGTCGGGCAGCAGCGGGCGGAACGGCTGCTGGAAGATGGGCCGGTTGGTGATGCTCAGCGCGCCGAGCGTCTTGCCGTGGAAACCCCGGTCCATGGCGATGAGCCGACGTCGTCCGCCCGCCCTGGCGAGCTTGATCGCGGTCTCCACCGCCTCGGCGCCCGTGCTCGCGAAGTAGACGTGCTCGAGGCCGGCCGGAGCGGTGCCGGCGAGCCGCTGCGCGGCGTAGGCGAGTTCCGCGGACAGCAGCGATCTGGTCGCCAGCGGGTGCCGGTCGAGCTGGTCGTGCACCGCCTTGAGCACGTCGGGGTGTCGGTGGCCGAGGAGGAAAACCCCGTAGCCGCCGCAGTCCAGGTACTCGCGGTCCTGTTCGTCCCACACCCGCGCGCCTGCCGAGCGCACCTCGACCGGCAGGTCGACCTGCGCGGCCAGCTTGGCGGTCGCCCGCCCGAGGTGGCGGTCGTAGAGCTTGAGAACCTCGTCGCGATCGGGAAACTCGGGAGTCATCTCCGGGGGTGCCTCCGCTCTAGTCTTCGGCGCGGCCGACTAGGTCGACGGCGCGCGCCGCGATCATCAGGCTGGGGGCGAGGGTGTGCCCCCGGGTAATGGTCGGCATCACGCTCGCGTCGCACACCCGAAGCCCTTCGGTGCCCCGAACCCGGAGTTCGGGATCAACCACGGAACCTCCGTCCTCGCCCATCCGGCAGGTGCCCACCGGGTGGTAGAGGGTCTCGGTGTTAGTACGCACGAAGTTCGCCAGACCCTCGTCGTCGTCGGGGAAGCGCGCCAGCTCCGTCCCGTCGCCGAACCAGCTCGCCAGCGGTTCGGTGCCGAGCAGGTCCTTGGCCATGCGGGCGCCCGCGAGGAACGTCCGCAGGTCGCGGCCGTCGGGATCGGTGAGATAGCCGGGGTCGATGCGCGGCCGCGACAGGGGATCGGTGTCCCGCAACGTGACCCGGCCCCGGCTGTCCGGCTGGAGCAGCACGAGACAGAGGCTGAGGGCGTGTCCGATGGACTTGCCGCGCCCGTGGTCGTTGAACGGCACGGGCATCCACAGCAGCTCGACGTCCGGCGCGGGCGCGTCGGGCAGGGCGCGCGCGAACAGCGCGGCCTCGGCGAGGTTGGAGGTCATCGGGCCGCGGTGCTCGCTGAGGTATCGGCGCAGCCCGCCGGACAGCGCGGAGCGGATCAGCGACACGGGGTGCGGGGTCCGCAGCACCAGCCGCACCGCCGCGTGGTCCTGAAGATTGCGGCCGACCTCGGCGGACGGCGCGACCACGGCGATGCCGAGCGCGGCCAGTTCGTCCGGGTCGCCGACGCCGGAGGCCAGCAACAGTCGGGGGCTGGCGACCGCGCCGGCGCTGAGGATCACCTCGCGGTCGGCGTGCACGACGGCCGTGCCGCCGCCCGAGGTGGCGTACTCGACACCGACGGCCCTGGTGCCCTCGAACAGCACCCGCAGCGCCTGCGCGCCCGTGCGCACGACGAGGTTCGGCCGCGGCTCGGCGCGCCGCAGGTAGCCCTCGGCGGCACTCCAGCGCTGCCCCTCGTGCTGGATGACCCTGATCGGCGCGAAACCCTCAGGGGACGCGACGTTGAGCTCGTCGAGCCGCTCGTACCCTGCCTTGCCGCACGCCACGAGGAAGTCCTCGGTGGTCGGGTTCGGGTCGCGCAGGTCCGAGATCCACATCGGGCCCTTCGTGCCGTACGGGCCGGGATCGGCGCTGTCGCGGCGTTCCACCCGGTGGAAGTACGGCCGCACGTCGTCATAGGACCAACCGGGGCAGCCGGCGTCCGCCCACGCGTCGTAGTCGGCGCGGTGCCCCCTGATCCAGATCTGCGCGTTGATCGACGAGGAACCGCCGAGGGTGCGTCCGCTCGGCCAGTACAGCTCCCTGCCGGCGAGGCCCGGCTGGGCGACCGTGCTGGCCGCCCAGTCGTATTCGGTGCCGAACAGGCTCGGGTACGCGGCCGGGATCCTGATCTGGGACGCGCGGTCGGGCGGTCCCGCCTCCAGCAGTTCGACGGTGGCTCGCCCGTCCGCGCTCAGCCCGTCGGCCAGCACGCAGCCGGCCGAGCCACCGCCCACGATCACATAGTCAGGCACAGGCCACTCCCCCAGTCATGAAGTCCCGACCTGTTTGTTACGCGCGGCGGCTACTCCTCCCCGCGCTCGGGCTTTTCGGCGAGTTCGGGCCGGGTGCCCTCGAAGTAGAGGATCGCGCCCGACCGGCTGATTTTCAGGTCGGTGAAGCCCGCGTCCCGCAGCCAGCCGACGAAGGTCGGTCCTGGCACGGTGACGTCGAGGATCCTCCGCTTGACCCACAGGTTGATGAACCGGTCGGACACGGGGTTCGCGCCCCGGATCGCGGAGCTGCCGAGCAGCCGGCCGCCCGGCCGCAGCACGCGGAACATCTCCCTGACGGCGACCTCGGGGTGCGGCATGCAGTGCAGGCCGCTGTAGCTGGCGACGACGTCGAAGGAGTGGTCGTCGAAGGGCATCGCCTCGGCGTCGGCCTCGCGGAACTCCAGGTCGTGCAGGCCGCGCTTGGCGGCCTCGTCGCGGGCGCGGTCGAGCATCAGCTGGGAGATGTCGGCCGCGGTGTACTTCAGCTTCGAGCCGGGCCGCAGCGTGTGGAACAGGATGCCGCCGCCGCTGGGCACGTCGAGCACCGAGGTGCCCTCTGGCAGCCGGCTCAGCGCCGCCATGTGCTGGTACATCTTGCGGTTGTCGGTGCCGAAGACGATCGCGCTGTAGACCAGCGAGACCCCCTTGTTCTTGACGCCCTTGTCCCACATGGCGGCCAAGCGCTTGTTCGACCGCCACTGGTCGGCGACGGTGCCGGTGTTCTCAGCAGATGCCATGGTGTTCCTCTCCTCAGCCGTTGTCCCGGTCGGCCGCCAGGCGCGCGCCCAGCCGTCGGATGACCTCCGCGGCGAGCACGGCGTGCCCACGCATGGAGGCGTGCATCTTGTCCGAGCTGTACGCCCCCGGCTCGCCCGAGACCGGGTGGTTCCACATGTCCACGAGCAGCGCGCCGCGCTCCTCGGAGATCTCCACCACCTGCCGGTTGAGCTGCTCCATCAGCGGGGCGAGCGCGGCGATCTCCGGCACGGCGGCGGTGATGTTCATCAGGGTGAAGGTGATGATCTCCGCACCGCCCGCGCGCAGCGGTTCGATGACGGCGTCGACCTCGACCCGCGTCGGGGCAGGGTCGAACTTCGGCACGAACAGGTCGTTGCCACCGGCCACGTACATGACGAGGTCGGGCTTGAACTCCAGCGCCGGCGCGAGCTGGTTGGCGCGCACCTCGGCGGACTTGAGGTTGCGGACGCCGAGGTTGAGGTACTCGAGGTCGGGTTGCTGCCTGCGCAGCGCGGCGACCACCCGGTCCGCCCACGGCGAGGTCTCATATCCCTCGACGGGCTCGCCGAGTCCCTCGGCGAGGCTGTCGCCGAGCACCGCGACCCGCCGCCACGGCGCTCCGGTCAGCAGGACGTCCGCCTCGGCGTCGGACAGGGTGTACGGGTCGTCGCGCTCGACGGTGAACGGGGCGGTCATTGCGCTCCTCTGGTGGTTGCGGGTGTGCGGTGTTCAGGACAGGGCGGGTTGGGACGCCTCGACGCCGCGCAGCCCGAGGCGCGGCTCGGTGACCAGGTACAGGCCGGCGACAGTGGTCTGCGGCGAGGACGGGTAGGCGCCCATGGCGTCGCGCCCGAACAAGTGGCCGGAGCTGGCCAGCCGCGCGGCCACCACATCGAGCGAATCGTGTTCCTTGATGTCGTGCATGTCCTCGACACCGGTTGCGACGTGCAGGAACGACTCGTACAGGCCGACCAGCTGGTGTTCGCGGCGGGTGAGCTTGTCGGCCTCGAACAGCTGGGCGCCTCGGTCGAAGTCGCGGTAGAGGAAGGAAACCAGGATGACCAGCCGTTCGTACGCCTGCCGATAGGCCCTGCCGTAGAAGGCGAGCGCCTGCTCCTCCTTGTGTTCGCCGCGCAGCACGCTGGACAGGCTCGCGGCGGCCAGCAGGCCGCTGAAGGTGGCCAGGTGCACGCCGGTGGACAGCAGCGGGTCGAGGAAGCAGGCCGAGTCGCCGGCGAGCAGGTAGCCGGGGCCGGCGAACGTCTCGGACATATAGGTGAAGTCCTGGTCCGCTTTGAGGCCGGTGACCCGGTCGCCCGTGGCGAGCAGGTCCTCGCGCAGCTTCGCGTCGGCCAGGCACTGCTCGTAGACGGCCTCCATGCTGCCGAGCTGGTCGCGGTCGGCCTGGAAGACGTTCTTGTTCATCACGAAGCCGACGCTGATCCTGCCGTCGTGCAGGGGGATCAGCCAGAACCAGCCCTTGGCCGTCGAGCGGACGATGATGCCGCCGGCCGGTCCCCGGTCGAACGGCGCGACGCCCTCCCAATAGCCCCAGAAGGCGATGTTCTTGTAGACGTCGTGGAACTTCCGGTTCTTGAGGTACTTGGTCGACAGCACCCCGGCCCGGCCGGTGGCGTCGACGAGGTGGTCGAACTCGATGGTGCCGCGCGCGCCGTCGCCGTCGGTGGACGCCCACTGGGCCCGCACCGCCCGGTCGCCGTCGAACTCGACGCCGCGCAGCGCGACACCCTCGTGCACCTGGGCGCCCTGTTCGGCCGCGTGGTCGAGCAGCAGCTTGTCGAACTCGGAGCGGATCACCTGGAAGCCGTAGTCGTTGCCGCCCTCCAGGTGGTCGAACGAGAGCTGCCAGTTCTCCGGCCCCCACTCGAAGTGCGCGCCGTCCTTGCGGACGAACCCGTGCCGCTCGACCTTCTCCCGCGCCCCCAACAGGTCGATGATGTGCAGGCAGGACGGCAGCAGCGACTCGCCGATGTGGTAGCGGGGGAACCGCTCGCTCTCGATCAGCGTGACCTCGAAGCCTTCTTTCGCGAGCAGCCCGGCGGCCGTCGCCCCGGCGGGACCGCCGCCGGCGACCAGGATCTTGGTGGCATCGCGCATGGTTGCTCCTCGCTTGGTCGTCACAACGTCCGTCCACTCTGGACTTCCGGCAGGGCGGCGAGCGTGCCGACGTAACCCTCCGGCATGGGCAGCTCGACGAGCTCGACGCCGTCGACGTCGGCCGCGAGCCCGCGCAGGCCTGCCCCGGTCGCCTTCGCGATGGCCTCGCGACGGGTCCAGATCCGGTACCAGGCCAGGGTTGCCTCCGCCGAGGCCAGGTCGTGTTCGGCGAGGGCGGCGCGGTCGGCCGAGGAGAAGTACCGTGCGGCCAGGCTCGCGGCGCGCGGCTGCGGCACCGCCCGCTCGATGTCCACGCCGATCCGCGCGCCTCGGGCGACCGCGACGGCGACGAGCGAGCCGGCGCGGGACAGGTTGACGTCCCAGCCCGGCGCGTTGACCAGGTACGGCCGGCCGTTCCCGTCCTTCGCGAGCTTCGGCGGGCCCAGCCCGATGGGATAGTCGGCGAGCACCCGGCGAAGCGCGGCGCGCCCCGCCGTGAACTCGGCCCTGGCCCGCTCGTCGGTGACACCGGCCAGTTCGGCGAGGTCCTCGGTGGCGAGCTGATCTTCCGTCGACCTGGACGGCGCGAGCCAGAGGTCTACTGCGCCGCCGGCCAACCGGTAGCTGCCGACCGCAGCGAGGGCCGGTCCGCGCCGGGCCAGCGTGGTCACGGTCGCGTCCCGAGGACGTCGGCCAGCCGCGCGGACACCTCGGCGGGGCCGACGCCGAAGTGCGTGGTGAGCGCGCTGATCCAGCGTTCAAGGCCGAACGCGACGCAGCCGGAGAACGCAGGTTCGCCGCCGACCGTGCGGATGTCGCAGCGTTCGCCGAAGAAGTTTCGATGGAAGTTGACCGAACCGATGGCCAGTCCCTCTCCGAAGACGAACTCCTCCTTGACCGGGAACAGCTGCGCCATCAGGGATCGGCCGCCGCTCGAGTCGAAGAACGGGTCGGACGCCGCCGCCACCGTGATCGGCAGCTCGATCTCCGCGAGGAACTCGGTGACGCGCTTCTTCAGCTCCGCCAACCGGTTCAGCACGGCGTCGCGCTCGCCGACGACGACGACCTCGCGCATCGAGAAGCCGAGCAGGCGGCGCAGGCCGTCGAAGTGGTCCTCCCGCCGGAAGCAGTTGGCCACGGTCGTCACCGTGTGCACCTCGTCGATGACCGAGCCAGCGAGGTTCAGGTAGACGCTGTAGCAGGCGGCCGAGGGCAGCAGGTAACCGGCGTCCTGGAGGTCGTCGGCCGGGATCGCCGAGGTCGGCTCCGACTTCGCGCTGTACCGCTTCGCGGCCTCGGGCAGCAGGCCGGTCGCCGCGGTGCCCAGGTGCGGGAAGTTGTTCAGGTAGTCGATCCGGTCGAGGTCGGCGACGGCGAGCAGCGGGGCGTACAGCATGGGCAGCGCGCCGCGCGCGGTCCCCCAGCCCGCGAAGGTGCCGTCCAGCGCGGCGCGCAGGCCGACGGCGTCGGGCCCGAGGGTCGCGAGACCGTTGCGGACGGCGACCTCGGCGGCGCCGCCCGTCTCGTCAGTTCTCGTCGGTTGCTGCATCGAAGAACCTCGCCTTGATGCTCTTGACCGTCCGGAAATCCTCGGGTGTCACGTCTTCGAGGGCGATCTCGCGGCCGGTCTGCTCCTCCAGGACGTAGAGGAAGTTGACGAACCCGAGCGAGTCCAGGATGCGGTTCTCGATCAGGTCCAGGTCGTGGTCGATGGTCGTCAGGTCCGGCCGCTTCTGAAGCAGGTACGCGACGATCATGTCGATGCCGGACTTTGATGTGGTCATGATGCCGGGATGCTTTCGTCGGTGAAGATGCCCTTGCTCACCAGGAAACCCACGGTGCGCTTGAGGATCTGGCTCTCGAGTTCGACGCGGGCCGGGTCGGCCAGCACCGCGCGGCGGAACGCGTACGGGTCGGGCAGGCCGGCGTCGCGGTAGACGGCCGGGTTGCACAGCGAGTCGAGCGAAGTGCGCAGGTACCGCTTGAGGTAGCCCTCCAGGCGCAGCAGGTCCGCCGCGGTGCTGGTGTCGCGCAGCCGTTCGTGCAGCAGCGCCACGATCTGCCGCCCGAACGCGATGTGCCGCGACTCGTCCTGGTGGTGGATCGCGTTGACCTGGCGGATGGTGGGGTGCAGCCGTTCGTCGACGCCCATCCGCTTGTTGAAGAAGTCGACGATCTCCTCGAAGATCAGCAGGCGGGAGAACACCAGGAAGTTCGCCGCGTCGCCCTCTTCGCCGTCGGCGAGCGTCATGCCCTTGTCCGGGTAGATCTTCCCGCCGTACTTCAGGCAGAACGTGGCGAAGAACCACATGTGCTCGTTCTCTTCGCCAATGATGTGGTGGAAGTACTCCGAGGTGTCCTCGAAACCCTTGGTGTAGATGCGGGAGATCACCTCGGTCAGCAGTTCGCGGATGCCGTGCACGTTGAGGCTGTAGAAGTTGACGCTCTCCCACTTGCTGATCGCCCACAGCTGCTGCTCGGTCAGCTCGTCGGCCGCGCGCACGCCGTGCGTGGACATCAGCTCAGGGCTCATCCAGTACTGCTCCTGCGGCAGCGAGTCCGGCCACTGGAACAGCTGGTAGGGGTTGTAGTAGTCGTCCTCGGACATGGCGACGAGCCGGTCGAGGACCTGGCGAAGGCGTTCACTCGCCTCAACGTGTGTTGCCGTCAACGGTGGGCCTCCTTGGCGTGCTCGGTTGACGCGGCGGCCTGCGCCGCGAGGCGTTGCCGGCCGGAGCGGACGACGACCTTCTTCTTCGGGACGCGCGACACTCCGCCGCAGGTGTGCTGGGCCAACGGATTGTCGGCGGAGTGCTCGCTCGGCAGCAGGCGGTTGACGCGCGAGCCGAGGCAGACGGCGCGGAAGTCCGGGTGCGGGTCGACGGCGTGGTCGGACAGCATGGCGAAAATCGGGTCGACGACCTTCAGCTGCCCGTCCTCGTCGACGACTTCTAGCCACGCGTGGGCGAGGTCGAGCATGCCGAGGATCCAACCGCGCCTGGTGCGTGCCTGGAAGCCGGCAGCCGCGCACCGCTCCGCCAGCCGCAGGCTGACCGAGATGCAGGGCGCGACCCCGTGCGGCAGCACGAGATCCGGCCGGGCCTGGAGTTCCTCGGGCATCCGCGCCCATCGCCAGTCGCCGGTCATGAACTCGTCGACGATCTCCCGCAACGCGGGCGCGCGCAGCTGCCTGCGTTCCCCGCGCGTCTCCAGGTCGACGGTGAGGCCGAACGCCGGGGAGCCCTGCGCCGTCACATCTTCCCGGCCGATGGTCGCGCCGGCCGGGTCGGTGCGCAGCTCGATGGTCCTGCCCCCGAACGCCTCCGGGGTCGGGCGGGCCATCGACCAGGTCGGCGCGTCGCCGCAGCCGTGCTGCTCCGGGCAGGCCAGCTCGATGCCGACCTGCCACGCCATGGGGTTGAGCCACGTCTCCGGGGCCTTTCCCATCCATCGCAGGGCGAACTGGATGGCGCGCTCGGGCACCGAGGAGTTCGACCCGGAGTAGAGCGCGAGGTTGAACAGGTCGTAGCGGTCGAACCGCTCCGCGCCGGGCTCGCCGGAACACGGCAGGCCGTCGCGGATCAGCGCGTCGAGCACGGCAGGCCCGCAGCGCAGCATGTCCAGCGCGCCGACCCGGTCGACGTTCTCGTCGCGATAGCCGGCCGGGATGACGAACAGCCGGGCCAGCGCGGCGAGCCAGCCGGCCAGCGCGGGTTCCGCGCGCAGCGACTCGACGGACATCGTTGCCTCCCCCCAAGTTCCTCGGTGTCGAGGTCGTTACGCGGCGGCCGTCGCGAGGCGCACCAGTTCCTCGACGTCGCCGACGGTCACGATGTCGATCGCCTGCTCCTCGTCGATGGGTTGGAGCTCGAACTCCTGCTCCAGCACCATCGCCAGCTCGACGATGCCGACCGAGTCGTAGCCGAGGTCGTCGGTGACCCGGTCGGTCGACCTCGCCTCGCGCTCGCCGAGCGGGCACATCTCGCCGATGATCTCCCTGACCCGGCGGCCCACCTTGTCGTCCTCTGTCACGGCTAATCCCTCTCGGCTTCGAGTTTTGCCTTGGCCCGTGCGGTGATTCCCTCGGCGCGGCGCACCGGGTGCTCGACGCCCCACCGCTCCTGGTAGGAGTCGAGGGCGGCGGACCGCGCGTCCGCCCAGACGCGTTCCGCCCGGTCGCGCAGGTCGCGCAGGTCGATCAGGCTCAGCTGGCGGATCATCCGGTCGCGGGCGAGTTCCCACTGCGTCTCGATCTGCGCCGCGCGCTGGAGCAGCGCGGGCCGCAGCGAGGGCGCGGCGGTCTTCCGCTGCGGCCCAACCAACACCTCGACGGCGAGCGCGACGGCGCTGAGGTAAGCGTCGGCGATCAGCTCGCGGTGCCCGTCGCGCACCCCGGCGCGGGCGGCGAGCAGCCCGAACGCGACGTGCCGCGACTCGTCCCTCGTGACGTTCGCGAGGCCCTCGTCCAGCGCCGCGAGCCCCAGCCGCTTCGCGAGCTGCCGGGTGGTGCGCAACGCCGTGGTGGCAAGGATTCCCTCGGTGACGAGGTGGTAGTGCGCGAGCGCGGTGAACCACTGGTCGAGGTCGCCGCCGCCGGTGCGCACGGCCTCGGTGGTCCTGCGCAGCTCGGGCTCGAAGACGGTGGCGTAGTCGGTGGCCTCCGCCAGTGCCTGTCCCTCGGCCGAGCCGTCGCCAATGCCGACGACCTCGCCGAGGTAGCTCTGGAAGAACCGCACGTGCCGCGCCTCGTCGGCGAGCTGGGTGCACAGGTAGAGCTGGTAGTCCGGGTTTGGCGCGTGGTCGACCAGCGAACTCAGCGTCTGCGTCACGCAGACCTCGCCGACCTCCAGCTCCGCCAACGCGTTGAGCAGTTCCTGGCGCGAGAACGGGCGCAACGCCCGCCAGGTGTCCAGGTCGCGGGCGACGCGCACGTCCGCGACGCTCCACGGCTGGCGTTCCCACCTGGAGTACAGGTCGAGCGGGGTGGGCAGCCTGGTCGCCCGCTCGTCGGCCGTGGCCGGGATGTCGCCGATCGCGTCCAGGTCGTCGGCGGTCGTCGCCGTCGCTGTCGTCATGCGTGCCTCCCGAAGTCCAGCGCCTCGGCGAAGGCCGCCAGGGCTTGGGTACTGCCCTCGACGCGCACCGATGGCTCGGCGAGGATCGCGTCGAGGGCGACGGTGCGGTGGATGAGCTGCTGCCACTGCCGGAACGGGCCGTGGAAGCGCGCGTCGGACTCGGCCGGCGCGCCCTGTGTCGCGTCCAGGCCGTCCGGCCCCGCGACGATGGTCCACTCAGCCGGCCGCGCGTCCGGCACGTCGACCGCGATCCGCAGCTCGCCGGGCAGCCGCCCGGTGTCCAGGACGGTCCGCAGGCCGCCGTTCATCTGCCAGTGCAGGAACAGCGAGGGGTCGCTGCGTTCCCAGTCCAGCTGGCCGAGGCTTTGCCGCTTGGCCATCAGCTTGAGCCACACGGTCTTCGGCACTCGCAGCATCAGACACCGTGCGGTGAAACAGGGTGTGGCGCTGTCCGCTGTACTGTCCCCCGTGCTGGCCACCGTGCTCGCTTCGATGCGGAGCACCACGCGGCGCTTGCCGGTCTCCTCCACCCAGGCGCGCACCGACAGCGGTTCGCCGAGCAGCACCGGGGCCGAGTAGGTGATCTCCACCCGCCTGGTCATCAGCGGCTCGCCCGCGTACTCGGCGCCGACCAGCGCGGCCACCTCGTCGACCAGCGCGGCGAGGTACCCGCCGTGCGCGAGTCCCGGCCCGCCCTCGGCGTGCGCGGGCGGCGTGTGCTCGAAGCGGGCCTCGTCGCCGTGCCACCGCACGGCCAGGCGCAGCCCGCCGTGGTTGGCCTGGCCGCAACCGAAGCAGTGCGGGTGGTGTCCGAGCAGCCCGCCGGTCTCGGCGCTCACAGCACCCTCGATCCGGCCAGCGCGCCGGGATCGGTGGCCAGCACCAGTTCACCGCCGAACTCGCCGTCGGCGATCTGCCGCCACATCACCCTGCGCCGTGGTTTTCCGCTCGAGGTGCGCAGGATGCTGCCGCGCTGGCCGCGGAACACCAGCACGCACACCGAGTCCGAGGTGAGGCTGCGCAGCAGCGCGACCACACCGTCGACCCAGTCGGTCGTCTTCTCCTCGACGATGACCGCGGCGACGTCGATGCCGTTGACCGAGCCGAACACGCCGGCGCAGCGGCCGGCGTCGATGCCGGGCAGCCTGGCGAGTTCCGCTTCCAGGTCCTCCGCGTGCACGGCGCGGCCGCGCACCTTCATGCTGTCGCCGATGCGGCCGAGCACGAACAGCTCGCCGTCCATGGTGAACCCGGCGTCGCCGGTCGGCCGCCCCGCCGGGGAGAAGTCGAGCGTGTCGCCCTCGTCGGTGCGGTAGCCCTGCGCCACGGAGGTGCCCTCGACGACGATCTCGCCGAGGTGCCCTTCCGGCAGCGCGGCGTCGTCCTCGTCCACGATCCGCACGCCGATGCCGTGCATGGGCCGGCCGCAGCTGGTGAGCCAGCCAGCGCCCTCGGGTCGGTCGACACCGAGGCGGCCCGAGTCGGCGACCGTGACCGGCGCGCCGTCCCGCAGCGAGTCCGACGCGAGCTTCACAATGCGCGCTCCCGTCGCCGGGGCGATTCCGGTGACGGCGAGCGTCGACTCGGCGAGGCCGTAGGCGGGCAGGAACGAGGTGTTGGTGAAGCCGTGCGGTTCGACCAGGGCGGCGAAGTCCGCCGCCGCGGTGGGATCGACGCGCTCGGCGCCGAGGATGGCGACCCGCCACGCGGAGAAGTCCATTCCCGCGAGGTCTTCGGGTTTCACGCGCCTTGCCGCATACGCATAGCCGAAACTGGGCGCCGTGGTGCCGGTGACTCCTTGTCGCCCAAGGACTTCGAGCCAGCGCAGCGGCGCGCGGAGAAACTGCTCCGGCCGCATCAGCCACAGCTCGGTGCTCGCCATCATCGGCGAGAGCATCGCCCCGACCAGGCCCATGTCGTGATAGAGCGGCAGCCACGACACGAACGAGTCGGAGGCGCTCCAGTCGAGCCAGCGGTGAATCGCCTCGACATTGTTGAACAGGTTCTCCCTGGAGACCCGCACGCCCTTGGGGTGGCCGCTGGATCCCGAGGTGAACTGGAGCAGCGCGAGGTCGGCGAGCGGCCGGCCGGCGGCATCGTCCGGCGCGGGCGCCTCGTCCCAGTTGAGCTGCGCGATCACGGCGTCACTGCCAGTGGTCTTGGCCGCACGCTGGGCGACCTCGAAGAGGGCTGCGTCGGACAGCACGACGGCGGGGGTGGCCGCGCGCAGCACGCGGGCCACGTGGTCGGGGAACTGCGCGCCGCCGCGCAGGCCCATCGGCGTGGCGATCGGCGACGGCGTGCCGCCGGCCAGAAGTGTGCCCATAAAGGCAGCCACAAAGTCGCGCGGTTGGGCAAGAATCAGCGAAACAATGCCACCCCTGGGCAGGCCGAGTTCGCGCAGCAGCGCGGAAACTCGCAGCGAGTCCCGTACCACGTCGACGTAGGAGCGATATTCCCACCGACCGGTCTGGTCAGCGAAGTGAATTCCCTTGGCCGGCTTTGGATCTTCCACCCAGGCACGCAACAGCACAGCCTTGACCTCTTCCCCCCAAGCGACATGATCAACAGCTGGCTACTGACCAGTACTGCGATCAAGTGCCGCAATGGTAGGCAGCGGAAATCTGAACTGTCAATGCGAACCTCGGGTGTGCGCGGGCGGTTACGTAAATTGCCCATGCGGCCCAGTCTGCTAGCGCATTCGGCCTAGTGAATTTGTCCGTATAGCAATTTGATCAGCGCGCTGACCAGCGATTATATCGCGACTGTGGGCACTACGGACACAAGCCGCGCATCCCTCGTTAGTTACCCAAGCTTCATATTTCAAGATCCGGTGCGCGCACATAGGATGTTTACCTCGTTGATCACGGTCAAACGACCCTGATCGATCAACACCGACAAACCGGCCATTCGGCGGTATGCGCACCCGATCTCGGTCAACCGGTAACCCGCTGTTGGTCGACAGTTCCACCGGTCTGTGGTGTCGTCTTCTCGCGTCACGCGGACTACCCGAACATGGAGCGAGTGGTACATGAGCAGACGAAGAGTGCTGTCGCTGGCCGTCGCGTTAGGCCTGACGGCGAGCCTTGCCGGACTCACCTCGGCGGTGGCGACGGCAAGCCCGAACAAGACAAAGGCAACGAATGCCCAGGCCGGCTGCAATCTGGACAACGCCGAGAACGGCATCAAGCACGTCGTCTACCTGACGTTCGACAACGTCCACTTCAGTCGTGACAACCCCAACGTGCCCTCCGACCTTGAGCAGATGCCGCACCTGCTCAACTTCATCAAGGAGAACGGCACGCTCGACAACAACCACCACACGCCGCTGATCGCGCACACCGGCGGCGACATCATCTCGACGCTGACCGGCACGTACGGCGACCGCAACGGCATGCCGGTGTCGAACTCGTTCCGCTACTTCAACCCCAACGGGACCAGCAGCCAGGCGATCTCCTTCGCCTACTGGACCGACGGCCTGTTCGATCCGGCCAACCCGACCCCGACGGACACCAGGCCGACCATGGTGACGCCGCAGGGCAAGGTCGCGCCGGCACCGTGGGTGCCGTTCACCCGCGCCGGCTGCGACTTCGGCGCGGTGGGCACCGCCAACACGGTGCTGGAGAACACCGGCCCCGACGTGCCCAAGGTCTTCGGCGCGAACTCGCCCGAGGTGGCCGAGGCCAAGGCCGACCCCGGGCTCGCCAGCACCGACTTCGTCGGCATCGGCGTGCACTGCGCCAAGGACTCCACGCACTGCAAGGCCGGGCACGCGCAGCCCGACCTGCTGCCCGACGAGCCGGGCGGCTACCAGAACTTCCCGGGGCTGTTCGGCGCCAAGTACGTCAACCCGGTGATCTCCCCCGCCGGCCCCGTCACCGCGGTCGACGGCAAGACCCCGATCACCGATGACAAGGGCCGGCCCGGCTTCCCCGGCTTCGACGGCATGTCCGCCGCGAACACGTTGGGGTACATGGCGAGCATGCAGGAGGCCGGCATCCCGGTCACCTACGGCTACATCTCCGACGCGCACGACCGGCACCCGACCGGCGGCGCGTACGGCCCCGGTGAGGCCGGCTATGTCAAGGCGCTCAAGGACTACGACGACGCGTTCGCCTCGTTCTTCCAGCGGTTGACCCACGACGGCATCAACGCCGACAACACCGCGTTCGTGATCACCTCCGACGAGAACGACCACTTCGTCGGCGGCGCGCCGAGCCCGGCCAACTGCGACGGCGTGCACACCCCGTGCACCTACCAGCAGCTCGGCGAGATCAACGCGAACGCACGCGGGCTGCTCTCCACCCAGCAGAACGTCACGACGCCGTTCCAGGTGCACGCCGACTCGGCGCCGAACTTCTACCTCGACGGCAATCCCGCACCCGGCGCGCAGGTGACTCGCGACTTCGAGCACGCGGTCTCGAAGCTCACGGCGGTCAACCCCATCACGGGCAAGACCGACAAGATCCAGTCGTACGTGGCCGATCCCACCGAGATGAAGCTGCTGCACATGGTCACCGGTGACCCGGCGCGCACGCCGACGTTCACCACGTTCGCCGACCCCAACTACTACGTGTTCGCCGGCCAGCCCAACTGCGGCCAGCCGTGTGTCGCGCTCGGCCCCGGTTTCGCCTGGAACCACGGGGACTTCGCGCCCGACATCAACCGCACCTGGCTGGGTCTGGTGGCACCGGGTGTGCGCAACCTCGGCGTGACGGACAAGGTGTGGTCCGACCACACCGACATCCGGCCGACGCTGCTCGCCCTACTCGGATTGCGGGACAGCTACACCGGCGACGGCCGGGCGCTGTTCGAGCTGGTCGAGTCCGAGGCGCTGCCGGACGCGCTCAACGACCACCGGCGCTCGCTCACGCAGTTGGCCGCGACCTTCAAGCAGCTCAACGCCTGCGTCGGCGAGTTCGGCTCGACGACGCTGGCCGCATCGACGAAGGCGCTGGAGTCCGAGACTCCCGGCGACAAGCAGTACACCGACACCATGAAGAAGCTGACGGATCTCGGCACGAAGCGCGACGCGCTGGTGGCCAGGATCCAGCCGGTCCTCGACCGTGCCGTGACCGACTACGACGCGGAGTTCACCGAGCGGCAGATCAGCAAGCTGAACCGCGAAGGGCAGGACCTACTCAAGCAGGCCAAGCACGTCTGACGCCGAACGAGGATCGGCCGGGCTCGTCCAGAGCCCGGCCGATCCGACGCATCGCGCGCGTGGCGCCGGATCGCGCTACTCCGCCTGCCGCTTCGACAGCTCGGCGGCGCGGTCAAGGAACTTCGTGCCGAACTCGGTGACGTCCTCGGCGGTCCAGTCCAGCGCCGGAGCGTTCACGCGCACCTCGGCGACCGCCCAGCCGGGCGGCCCCGCGTCCTGCCAACCGGACACGAACCACGTGCCGGTCTCCTCGGCGAGTTCGAGCACCGTGTCGCCGAGAACCTTGGCCGGATGCGGCAGCCACAGCTGGAAGTCGTGCGTGTGCGGGACTTCCGGATGCACGCGCACGCCGGGCAGCGCCGCCAGCGCGGCGGCGACCGTGCGCGCGTGCCAGGCCAGCTCCGGCACGCGGGGCAGCTCGTTCTCCAGCCCGGCGAGCGCCATCAGCGCGGCAGGCCACTGCTGGAACACCAGGCCCCCGTGCCGATGCCGCCACGCCCTGGCGTACGAGGCGAGTTCGCCGGTGCCGGCGAGCGCGGCGCCGCTGAGCCCGCCGAGGGTCTTGTAGAACGACACGTAGACGCTGTCGGCGAGGCCGGCGATCTCGCTCAGCGAGTGCTCGAGGTATGGCGTGGAGTCCCAGATCCTGGCGCCGTCGAGGTGCAGCCGTGCCCCGATGTCCCTGCTCGCCTTCGCCACGGCGACCAGCTCGTCCCAGGTCGGCAGGACGAAACCCGCGTCCCGCAGCGGCAGCTCGATGACGACCGAGCTGACCGGCTCGCCGATGGCGGCGATCTCCTCGGCGGTGGGGTTGCGCAGGGCCGTCGTCGGCCAGACGCTGCGCAGCCCGCTCAGGTCCGCGTAGGCGCGCAGCTCGTGCTGTTCCTGGTGGCCCAACGGGTGCAGGGCGACGGTGGGGTTGCCCGAGCGCTCCGCGCCGTAGCGCAGCGCGACCTGCTGGGCCATCGTGCCGGTCGGGAAGAACACCGCGGCCTCGGTGCCGAGCAGCTCCGCGACGCGCTCCTCGAGGACGGCGACCGGGCCGTCGCCGTAGAAGTCCGGCAGGCCGTCGAGTTCGGCCCGCTCCGCGAGCACCGCCAGCTGTTCCCGCATGGTGGGGAGCCTGCTGCCGGACAGCATGCGCTCACTGGTCCGCATCGCGGCGACGCGCCGCTGCCTGGTGTTCTCGACCATGGCGGGATCGTGTCACGAGCCCGGCGTCGCCGCGACGCGATTACCGACGGTCGAACGCACCGGCCTTGGCACCGCCGATGAACGCGCGCCACGCCACCGAGCCGAAGGCGAACGCGGGACCACGACGGTTCTTCGAGTCCCGCACCCCTACCGCATCCTCCGCGATCCGACACTCGACACACTGGTCGTTGCCGCCGCCGCTGTAGCTGCTCTTGAACCAGCCGATCTCACGATTGCCCACGGGTCAGTTCCTCCAGCCTGGCTGCCAAGATTTTCTTGGTCTGCCTTGGACTGTAGGCGATTTCCCTGATCTTGTTGAGAGCCCGAGTGAGTCGCTCGGTGTCATGTGCCTTGTCGAAGTAGGCCGAAGGGCCGTAGGCGACCGGCAGAAAGCCGACCGGCCGTAGCAGGTCACCGAAGTGGAACACGGTGATGCCACCGTACTGCGCCGGATTGTCGGGTGCGGCGCACGGAACGATTCGAACGGTCACGTTCTTCCGCTCGTCGACGAGCCGCAGCAGGTGGGCCAACTGGGCTCGCATAACGCCGGGACCGCCGACCTCAGTAAGGAGGGCGTCGTCGGTGAAGAACAGGTCGACCGTCTTGGGCTTGTCGGCTTCCAGCACCGCTCGCTGGCGTTCGAGCCGGAATTCCGCCTTGTTGGCCCGCTCGGTCTCGTCCGTGTCCCACCAGATGCCGTCGGAGATGTCCATCAGGGCGTGCACGTACTCGGGCGCCTGGACCAGATACGGAAAGATTCCCTTGTCGTAGGACCAGACCTCGCTGGCCAGCGCCTCCAACAGCGCTATGCGACGCCACGAGCCCGGCGCGAGGTCGAGGTAGGGCGCGCCGGTCGCGCGTTTCCGCGTGTCCAGGCCGAGCGTCATGATCTCCTTGCGCTGCACCCGCTTGACGCCGAGGAAGTCGAGCAGCGCGGCCAGTTCCTCGGCGCTGAGGGTGGACTTCCCGTCCAGCACCTTGACCAGCCGAGCGCGGTCCTTGCCGACCACAGCGGCGCACTCGTCCAGCGACTTCCCCGCGTCGGCGCGCAACTGTTTCAGCGCCTCGCCGAGGAACACCCTCGGCAGGGTGGGCACGGCCTCAACCACGCGACAACCTCCTCGGCCTCGGGTTCACCCAATCGAGAGTGTGTCGAACGAACCCTGTGTCCCTGATTCTGCGGAACACTGGGTCAGGAGAACACAGGGTTCCCATCAAGTCGAACGCGCTGTTCACGGCCGCCGATCCTAGGGCGACGCGCGCCGATGATCGGCAGACACTCCGTGACGAGAGGAAAGATCATGCCTCTGTACAGCCTTTCCGGCATCTCCGTGTCGTCCTGGATCGAGATGAAGCAGCAGGTGCCCGCGCGCTACGAGGTCGACCACCTCAACGAATGCGCGACCCTGTTCTTCGGCACCCACGACGACTACACGCTCGACCTCCAGCGCGAGAACCTCCGCCAGATCATCGACCTCGCCACCAAGGCGCTGTCCGAGCTGGACACGCACATCCCGGAGGAGGACGAATCCGACCAGTAGTCGGAATCGCCCGCCCGCCGCAGGCGGTTCGCAGCGGGACATCATCGGCTTTCGCGAACTTCGCCCGCACGCCGTGGCCCGCTGGCTACGATTGTCGATCATGTCGCGACCAGGCAATGACGAGGGCCAGGAGACGAAGTCTCACTTACCTGGCGAACCCCAGCCGTTGAAGCACGTGCCCTCGGTCCGCACCGACCGGTCGGACCTGGTGGCACCAGATCGGCGGGGCGGGCCGTCGACACAGGTGGCACTGCCGCCGGGCACCGCCGTCACACCCGCCCCGATGCCCCGCTGGGTGCGGCCCATGTTCGCGGTGCTGGCGGTGGTCATCGTGCTGCTGGTGATCACCCTGGTCGTCGTCCTGACCACCGGGACCACCGTGGCCGTCCGACCGGAGCCGACCGGATCGAGCGCAGGCACGTCGACCGCGCCCACCAGCAGCTCGGCCGGCGCGCCGACCACCTCGGCGACGCGTCCGCCGACAACGTCCAGCGGGGGCGCCACGTCCGGGCCGACGAGCGCGCCGTCGACGGCGGGCTCCGCGCAGCCCGGCGGCACGTCGATCGCCTGGCAGGGACTCCTGCGGGTCAACGAGGACGGCGTCAACTTCGACACGATCCCGCCGTCGCCCGCCAATCACGACGGGGTGTACATCAAGCACACCGACTGGACTCTCTACGGCGGCCCCGGCGTCCTGTTCGCGTACCTGAGCGGTGACGGCTCCAAGCAGGAGTGCACCGACCTGCTGAAGCGCAAAGGAAGGGCCTTCACCGAGGACGGGAACGACCTCGGCCAGGCGCACTGCTTCCAGACGCCGGGCGGCCGCATCGGTCGCCTCACGAACGTCGACAGCACGACGAGCACCAGGGAGGGCTACCAGCTCGAAGCCCTGATCTGGAACTAGAACCAGGGCAGCGTCGGGGCGGACGACGTCCGCCCCGACGCTGACGAATGGTCAGGAACCCAGCGCGGAGCGAACGTTCGCGGCCCACTGCCACGGCGCCGAAGTGCCGCCGGGCAGGGAGTTGAAGTACTCCCAGCCGTCCACACCGCCGAAGCCCGGGTACTTCGCGACGAGCTTCTTGATGGTGGACTTCAGCGTGGTCATGCTGACGTACCCGCTGCCGCAGTTGGCCGGGTTGGTCAGCGTGCCGGCGACGACCTTGCTCGCGGGCACGACGCCGTGCGACATGATCCGGTCGTAGCTGCTGGTGTTGGCCAGGCTGCCCCAGCCGCAGTACAGCTGCGCGTTGAACCAGGAGATCTCGCTGCCCTTGTCGCGGTACAGCCGGTCATAGTCCACTCCGGACAGTCCGCCGCCGCCGCTGAGCTCGGTCGCGACCGGGGCGAGCGTGACGATGAAGCCCGCGCCGAAGTCCGCCCGCAGCGCGCCGATCACCCGCTCCAGCCCGGCCAGCGACATGGACTCCTCGACGTCCAGGTCGACGCCGCTGAGGCCGTAGGTCCGCACGAGATCGCGCAGCAGCGGGTAGTAGGTGGCGAAGTCGGTGTCCAGCCGCTGGAAGCTGCCCTGCGCGGCCCCGCCGACCATCGCCAGCACGTGCACGCCCTGCTTCTGCATGGCGTGCAGGTCGGTCCACATCTGCGTGTACTTGGCCGCGGTCGGCGGATCGTCGTTGAGGTGCACGACGCTGTTGGCGTCCAGGTGCACCGCGCCGACGATGACGTCCGTCGTGCCGGTCTTGTGCGAGGTGAGACCCAACGGCGACACGTACTGGCCGTTGTTGTACTGCGTCTGGTAGTAGAGAATGACCCGTTTACCCGTGGCGGCATTCGCGTTTGCCCCACCCAGCAAGGAAAACAGGACGACGAGGACCGCGCCGAGCGCGATACTTAATCTTCTCATGCCTCGATGTTAGGGACGCGATTCGATTCGCGGCAATACCGGCACCAAGGTCTGACCGATTCTGTCATATTACGACGAACAGCGAAGGAACGCGATCGCACTCGTGAGTTCGGCCGGTGTTTCGGCCGAACTCACGAGTGACCGGGATCGAGTTCGGGGCTAGAGGACTGAGGAGACCTCGGCGGCCCACTGCCACGGCGCGGAGGTGCCGCCCGGCAGCGAGTTGAAATACTCCCAGCCGTCCACACCGGCGAAGTCCGGGTAGCTCTGCACGAGCTGGCCCAGCGTCGACTTCAGCGTGTTCAGGTCCACGTAGCCGCTGCCGCAGTTGGCCGGGTTGGTCAGCGTGCCGGCGACGACCTTGCTCGCGGGGACCACGCCGTGGCTGATGATCGCGTCGTAGTCGGCGGTCGAGTTCAGGCTGCCCCAGCCGCAGTACAGCTGGGCGTTGAACCAGGAGATCTCGTCGCCCTTGTCCCGGTAGAGCGCGTCGTAGTCGATGCCGGACAGGCCGCCGCCGCCGCTGAGTTCGGTGGCGACCGGCGCGAGCGTGACGATGAAGCCCGAGCCGAAGTCCGCCCGCAGCGCGTCGATCACCCGCTCCAGCCCGGTCAGCGACATGGACTCCTCGACGTCCAGGTCGACGCCGTCGAGCCCGTAGGTCCGCACGAGATCGCGCAGCAGCGGGTAGTAGGTGGCGAAGTCGGTGTCCAGCCGCTGGAAGCTGCCCTGCGCCGCGCCGCCGACCATCGCGGAGACGCGCACGCCCTGCTGCTGCATGGCGTGCAGGTCGGTCCACATCTGCGTGTACCTGGCCGAGTCCGGTGGATCGTCGTTCAGGTGCACCACGCTGTTCGAGTCGAGGTGCACGGCCCCGACGACCACGTCGGTGGTGCCGGTCTGATGCGAGGTCAGGTCCAACGGCGACACGTACTGCCCGTTGTCGTACTGGGTCTGGTAGTAGAGAATCACGTGCCTGCCGGTGGCCGCGTGCGCGGCGGCGCCACCGAATAGCGAGAACAGGGAAACGAGAATCGCGCCGAGCGCGACACCGAGTTTTCTCATACCGCGATGCTAGGTACGTGATTTGCGTCACGACAATATTCTTCTGCCAAGCTGGCCGATATTGTCATTTCACCATTAATACGCGCCAGAAGGCGACCGCGGCCGAATTCCTCGGCCGCGGTCGCCGCCCCTGGCGTGCCGAGGTCAGCGCCTCGACAGGCGCAGCGTCAGCACCTCGAACGGGCGCAGCCGCACGGTCAGCGCGTCCCCGGCCACGTCGTGGTCCTCGGTCGCGTCGAACCGGCGCTCCAGCAGGTCCGTCGACCAGGCCGCCGCGACCGGGAAGCCCAGCGCCAGCCGCGCCGTCGCCCGGCCGCCGTGCGCCTCGTACAGCCGCACCACCACGTCGCCGGACCGATCCTCGGCGAGCTTCACGGCCTCGACCACCACCGCCGGGTTGTCGGTGCCGACCAGCGGCGCGACGGTGTTGCCGCCGGTGACGGTCCGCTCCGGCAGGTTGACCCGGTAGCCCTCGCGCACCGCGTCGGCCACGGCCGCGCCGACGACCAGCGTGTGCCGGAAGTTGTGCACGCCGTGATCAGTGTCCGGGTCGGGGAATCTCGGCGCGCGCAGCAGCGACGCCCGCACGGTCGTGGTCGTGCCGCCGCCGTCGCGGGCCGCGCGGGTCACGTCGTGGCCGTAGGTGGAGTCGTTGGCCAGCGCGACGCCGTAGTCGGGCTCGCCGAGGTGGATCCAGCGGTGCGCGCAGATCTCGAACTTGGCCGCGTCCCAGCTGGTGTTGCCGTGCGTCGGCCGGAACACGTGCCCGAACTGGGTCTCCGACGCGGACCGGTCGGTGTGCAGGTCCAGCGGGAAGGCCAGCTTGAGGAATTTCTCCGTCTCGTGCCAGTCGACCTCGGTGTCGATGTCCAGCCTGCGCTGCCCGGCGGCCAGCGTCAGCGTCTGGGTGACCCTGGACGAGGAGAACTCGCGCACCACCCTGATCGAGACCCGCTCGGCCTCCTCGGTGACGACGGCGACCTCCGTCGCCTCGGTCAGGTCGGTGACGGTGTTGCGGTAGAAGGAGTCCACGTCCCAGGCGTCCCACATGTTCGGGAAGTCCGGGTGCAGTTGCAGCAGGTTCGCCACCTGCCCCGGCGCGACCACCTCGCGGCCGGCCGCCACGTCGAACGCGGAGGTGACCAGGCCGCGCGAGTCGACCGCGACCCGCAGGATTCCGTTGTCCAGCAGGAAACCGCCGTCACCGACCGCCTCGACGGTGACCCCGGCCCCGTCGAACGTGGGACGCGGGGCCGCGCCGGCCGCCGGCACGCCGTCGCGGTCGTGCGGCGCGGCGTTGAACACCATCGGCCGGGTGCCCTCGCCGGCCAGTGCGCGCTGCGCGGCCTCGGTGACTTCGGCCAGCTCGCCCGCGACCTCGGCGTAGGTGCGCTCGGCCTCGCGGTGCACCCAGGCGATCGACGAGCCGGGCAGGATGTCGTGGAACTGGTTGAGCAGCACTGATTTCCAGATCCGGTCCAGCTGCTCGTAGGGGTAGGCCGCGCCGAGCCGGACGGCGGCGGTCGCCGCCCACAGCTCGGCCTCGCGCAGCAGGTGCTCGCTGCGCCGGTTGCCCTGCTTGGTCTTGGCCTGGCTGGTGTAGGTGCCCCGGTGGAACTCCAGGTACAGCTCGCCGACCCAGACCGGCGCGTCCGGGTACTCGTCGTGCGCCGCCTGGAAGAAGTCGGCCGGCGGCTGGATCGTCACGCGCGGCGATCCCTCCACATCGGACAGTCGCGCCGCCTTCGCCAGCATCTCGCGGGTGGGACCGCCGCCGCCGTCGCCCCAGCCGAACGGGACGAGCGACCAGTCGGCGCGGCCCTTCTCGTTGAAGTTGCTCGACGCGTGCGCCAGCTCCTTGCCGGACAGCTCGGAGTTGTAGGTGTCGGCCGGCGGGAAGTGGGTGAACACCCTGGTCCCGTCGTTGCCCTCCCACCAGAACGTGTGGTGCGGGAACTTGTTGGTCTGGTTCCAGGAGATCTTCTGGGTGAGGAACCACTTCGACCCGGACAGCGCGACCAGCTGCGGCAGCGCGCCGGTGTAGCCGAAGGAGTCGGGCAGCCACACCTCCTGCGTGTCCAGCCCGAACTCCTCAAGGAAGAACCGCTTGCCGTGCACGAACTGCCGCGCCAGCGCCTCGCCGCCGGGCATGTTGGTGTCCGACTCGACCCACATGCCGCCGACCGGGACGAACTGGCCCGCCTCGATCTTCTCCTTGACCCTGGCGAAGACCTTCGGGTGGTGCTCCTTGATCCAGGCGAGCTGCTGCGCCTGGGACATCGCGAACACGAACTCGGGGTGGTCGTCCATCAGCGCGGTGACGTTGGAGGTGGTCCGCGCGACCTTGCGGACGGTCTCGCGCAGCGGCCACAGCCACGCGGAGTCGATGTGCGCGTGGCCGACGGCGGAGACCCGGTGCGCGCTGCTGTGCGCCGGCTTGGCGAGCGCGTCGGCGAGCTCGGCCCGTGCGGCCTTCGCGGTGGCCGGCACGTCATGCAGGTCGAGCGCGTCGAGAGAGCGTTCCAGGGCGCGCAGGATCTCCCACCGCCTCGGGCTGTCGGTGCCCAGCTCGTGCATGAGCTGGCTGAGCACCTCCATGTCCTGCACCAGGTTCCAGACCTCGGCGTCGAACACGGCGAGGTCGACGCGCTCGATCCGGTAGAGCGGGTCGGGGCCCGAGGTGGTCCTGTCGCCCAGCGTCGTCGGCAGGAAGGGGTGGTAGTCGAGCAGGACGGGATTCGCGGCGGCCTCCAGGTACAGCAGGACGTCCTCGCCGCCGGCGACCGGTTCGCCGATCCGCACCCAGGTGTTGCGCGGGTTGAGGCCCTTCACCGGCGAGCCGTCCGGCCGGTAGACCAGGCCCTCGCACTGGAAGCCGGGCATCTTCTCGTCGAAGCCGAGGTCGATCAGCAGTTCGACGGTGCGGCCTACCCAGTCGCCCGGCACCTGACCGGCGATGCGGAACCAGCTGGTGCCCCACGCCGGTCCCCAGCGGTCGCCGACGACGGCCGGCGCGTACTCCGCGGCCAGCCCCTCCTCCGCCGGCACCGGCTCGCCCGGCGCGTGCCAGACGGCGATCTCCGCCGGCACCGACACGGGGTACACCGCCGGCCTGATCCGCTCCTTCAGCGCCCGGTCGACGCGTCCCTCGACCAACCGTCGATCGTCATGCATGGTCTCTCACTCCGTCGGTGATCAGGATGTCTGCTGGCTGTCGGGTCTTATCGGGTTTCTTGTCAGCGCACATCTTCCGGGTGCACGAGCTCGGTGATGCCTCTGGCGGCCAGGTATGGCGTGTCGCCGGCCCTGGAGGCCAGCACCACGGCGGCGCGCACACCCTGTTGGGCGAGCGCGGCCCAGGCGTCGAAGAACTGCCCGCCCGGCGCGCAGGTGGAGCGGTTGGGCGCGGTGTCCTCGTCGCCGACGTCGAGCACCAGGGCCGTGCCTCGGACGGCGGGCTCGGTCGGCCGCGCGCGCCACTCCTGGATGGTCTCGGCCACACGCAGCCCGGCCGGCTTGTTCTCCCGCCCCGAGGTGAGCAGGCCGAGGCCGTACTCCAGCTCGGGGAAGTCAACGAGCGACCGGTTGACGTCGTGCGAGCACCACCAGGTGACACCCCAGAGGTTGCCGCAGGTGAGCGCGTTGTCGAGGGTCTGGCCGGTGAAGTCCGCCGCCGACTCCACCGGGATGTGCGGCGACGGCGCGCCGACCTCCTGGAGCCACACCGGGCGGTCCGGGTCCCGCGCCCAGCCGGTGGCGAGCTCGACCTGGTACTCGGCGTGCCGCACGGTGGCGACCGAGTTCGAGCCGTACTGCTGGGCGGTGCCGTTGAACACCCAGGAGTGCACCGCGGTGGCCGCGCCGATGCGGGCCGCCTGCGCCGGGGTGAAGGGGTGCCCGTCCTGGAACCAGACCGCGTCGTACTCGCAGTGCGAGTGGAAACCGCGCGGGTCGGCCTCGGCGCACACGTCGAGCAGCCGCCGCAGCCACGACTCCGCGCCGGCCGCGCTGACCGGGTCGGGGTCGGGGTGCGGCTTGTCGGAGAACTGGTTGACCTCGTTGCCCAGCGTCATGCCGAGGAAGTTGGGCCGGTCCCGCAGCGCCTCGGTCAGCGTGCGCAGGTAGTGCGCCTGGCCGTCGACCACCTCCGGGTCGGTGAACATGTTGCGGCGGTGCCAGGTCAGCGTCCAGGACGGCCGGAAGTCGAAGCTGGACAGGTGTCCCTGCAACCCGTCCACGGCCACGTCGAGGCCGCGTTCCGCCGCCGCGTCCACCATGCTCAGCAGCTGGTCGACCGCCTTGGGCCGGACCAGCGCGCGGTTGGGCTGGAACACCGGCCACAGCGGGAACACCCGCACGTGGTCGAGGCCGAGCGCGGCGATGGAGTCGAGGTCGGCCCGCACGTCGTCGAGGTCGAAGTCCAGCCAGTGGTAGAACCAGCCGACGGACGGCGTGTAGTTGACGCCGAAGCGCATTGCGTTTCCTAACCTTTCACCGCTCCCGCGCCGACACCGCGGAAGAAGTACTTCTGGAGGGCGAGGAACATCAGAATGAGTGGCGCCACCGCGATGATCGTGCCGGCGGCGATCAGCCGCTGGTCACTGGCGAAGGTGCCCTGGAGGTAGTTGAGCCCGATGGTGAGCGTGTACTTGTCGGGGTCGTGCAGCACGATCAGCGGCCACAGGAAGTCGTCCCAGCTGAACATGAACGAGAAGATCGCGACCACCGCGATGGTGCCCTTCACCGAGGGCAGCGCGATCCTGGTGAACCGCTGCCACGCGTTGGCCCCGTCGATCAGCGACGCCTCCTCGACGGCGTAGGACAGGCCGGCGAAGGCGTTGCGCATCAACAGGACGTTGAGCGCGGACACCGCGCCGGGCAGCACCACCGCGAGCAGCGTGTTGGACAGCTGCATGGAGCGCATCATCAGGAACAGCGAGATCATGATGCTCTCGCCGGGCACCAGCAGCGCAAGCACGAACGCCAGCACGACGAACTTCCTGCCGAAGAACCGCATCCTGGCCAGCGCGTAGCCGGCCAGGGCAGCGCCGACGCAGTTCGCGGCCACGTTGGCAACGGCGACCAGCAGCGAGTTGAGCGCGAACCCCCACACCGGCACGACGTCGGCGACCCGCGCGTAGTTGCGCGCGGTGGGTTCCGATGGCACGAACTGCGGCGGATAGCTGTAGATGTCCTCGCCGACGCCCTTGAGCGACGTGGACAGCTGCCACAGGAACGGCCCGATGGAGATCGCCAGCACGGCGAGCAACAGCAGGTACCGCAGCACGATCCGGCCCGGCCGCTGCGCACGGATATTCACGCGACCTCCTCGTTCTTGTTGAGCCGCATGGTGAGCAGCATCAGGCCGAGGGTGAGCACGAACAGGACCACGCTCAGCGCCGAGGAGTAGCCCAGCTCGCCGTTCAGGCCGGTGCCCACCTGGCGGATCAGCATCACGAGGGAGATGTCCGCGCCGGCCGGGCCGCCCGAGCTGCCGGACAGGATGTAGATCTCGGAGAACACCCGGAACGCCGCCACCGCCGACAGCGCGCCGACCAACACCATCGTCGGCCGAATCGCCGGCACGGTGACCGAGAAGAACCGCCGGACCGGGCCGGCGCCGTCCACCTCGGCGGCCTCGTGCAGGTCGCGCGGCACGTTCGCCAGCGCGGCCAGGTACACGATCATGTAGTAGCCAAGGCCCTTCCAGATCGTCACCAGCATGGCGCTGATCAGCAGCAACGTCTCGTCGGTGAGGAACGGCACCGGCTCGGACACCACGTGCAGCGCCTTGAGCACGCTGTTGACCAGACCCCTGCTGTCCAGCAACCAGGTCCAGATCAGGCCGACCACGACGACCGAGGCCACCACCGGGGTGTAGAAGGCGGCCCGGAAGAACGCGATGCCCGGGATGTGCCGCTGCACCAGCATGGCCAGCAGCAGCGGCAGCAACACCAGGAACGGCACCACGCCGACGACGTACAGGGCGCTGTTGCGCAGCGCGGTCCAGAACTGCGGGTCGTGCAGCATCCTGCTGAAGTTCGCGCCGCCGGTGAAGTTGCCACCGCCGAGCACCTGCGCGTCGGTGAACGCCAGGATGATGGTGTTGACAAAGGGATACAGGCTGAACAGCAGCGTGATGGCGAGGCCTGGCAACAGGAACAGCCAGGGTGTCGCGCGCCAGTGGCGGCGGATCCCCCGGCCGGACCTCCGCGCGCCCCGACCTGCCGCGCGGAGGTCCGTCGCCGCCGACGAAGGCACCGGCGCGTCCTGAGAGCTCCTAACACAATGACTGTTCGGCTCGCGACGCCCAGGCAGACGATCTGCGGCGTTGTCGTCAGTCACCATGACTCCGTCATGCCTCCTTCCTCCGGTCACGACCCCTGCGAGACATCTCGCCCACCTGGCCGCCGCTCCCTGATCGAACGCCATTGTGTTAGGAGCTCTGGGTAGCTGTACTCACGTCATCTCTCTCAGTGGCCCAGCAGCTGGTTGCACTGGTTCACCGCGTTGTCCAGCGCCTGCTGCGGGGTCGACTTGCCGAGCATCGCGTTGGCCAACTCGTTGCGCAGCACCGTCTTCATCTGGTCGCTGAGCTGCACCGGGGTGTAGTTGATCCCGTTCGCGAGCTGCTTGGCCGAGGCCACCCGCACCCGACCGATGTCCGTGCCGTCGTCCTGGGTGAAGAACGGGTCGTTGAGCGTGCCAGCCGTGCTCGGGAACACCGTGACGATCTTGGCGAAGGCCATCTGGTTCTGCGCGTTGGTCACGAACCGGCCGAAGGCGATGGCGGTGGCCTTGTTCTTGCTGTGCGCGGCGACCGACAGGCCCTGGACGTACATGTTGGCGTGGCCGGTGTTCGTCATCGGCGCGGTGATGCCGACGTTGGCGTACAGGCTGGGCGCGTCGGTCCGGAAGGTCTGGAGGTCGTACGCGCTGCCCGAGCTGATCGCGACCTGCTGGGCGAGGAACTTCTTGCCCGACCCCGTGTAGGTGGCGCTCAACGCCTCCGGCAGCAGCGCCTTCGCGTCGTACATCGACTTGTACAGCTCGACGAGCTTGACGCCCTTCGCGCTGTTGAAGGTGAACTTCGTGCCGGCGGGGTCCATCAGGTCGACGCCGTAGAGGCCGAGGTCCTCGATCTGCGGGGTCTGGCCGAGCATGGCGAACGCGCCGTTGGTGTTCTTGGCCAACGTCAGGCCCTGCTGCGCAAGCTCGTCGTAGGTCGTCGGCGGCTTGTTCGGGTCGAGGCCGCCGTCGGTGAACAGCTTCTTGTTGTAGAAGTACGGCCCTGTGTTGAGGTACCAGGGGAAGGCGTAGTTGTCCTTCTGACCCGGCATCACGTTGCCCTGCCACGCGTTGGGCAGGTAGTCCTTGGCCGCGTCCGGCGCCGCCTTGTCGAGGTCGAGCAGCAGCTTCTTCTTGTACAGCGGGTAGGCGAAGTCGGGCGAGAGGTTGATGACGTCGGGCAGCGAGTCGGCGCTGGCGTCCGCGCTGAGCTTGTCCGCGTAGCCGTCCGCAGGCTGGTCGAGCCAGTTGACCTTCGCACCGGGGTGCTGCTGCTCGAACTGCTTGATCAGGCCGGTGAAGTAGTCGGAGTACTTGGCCTTGAGGTTCCACGTCTCGAAGCTGATGGTGCCGGTGACATCGCCGGTCACCGGGCCGTCGTTGGCCGTCGACTGCGAGCCCGAGTCGCCAGATCCGCCGATACCGCAGGCGGACAGGGACACGACCGCGACGGAGGTGACGGCGGCGAGCAGGATTCTGGCGCTGCGCATCGCATAGCTCCTTTGCTGTGCATGCCTTACACGAGGGGACGACAAGCCGCCGCGAGGCAGCTGCTACTACGGGGGACGGCACGACAGGGCGGCACATGCCGCTGGGGCGCAGCGGCGTCCTGGCCTGAGCCGGGGTGGTCACCACGGGAGCCGAGGGCTGGTTCGGCTCCCGTGGTGACCTTCAAAGTGCCCTCGCACCAGCGACGATGTCAACGCATCGTGACGAATTTGTCCACCTTTTGTCCAGTGCTTGACAACAGACAGCAGACAGGCTCATAGTGCTCGCACTAATGCGGTTTAGCTCCGACGAGGTAAAGCGCTTCAGCCAGGGACACTGATTGGGGGCGCCAATTGGATTCCCTGCGTGGCACCGGTCCGTCCGGACCCGAGGCGCAGCCGCCGAACGGCAACGGCCGAAGCCGGCCGAGACGCACCACCATCAGGGACATCGCCCGGCGCGCCGGCGTGTCCGAGAGCGCGGTGTCCTTTGCGCTGAACAATCGTCCGGGGGTTTCCGAGGACACCCGGCAACGAATACTGGGCGTGGCCAAAGAACTGTCCTGGCACCCCAACAGCGCCGCCCGCGCGCTGTCCGCTGCGCGAGCCGGCACGGTGGGTCTCGTGTTCGCCCGGCCCGCCAAGACGCTGGGCATCGAGCCGTTCTTCCTCCAGCTGGTTTCCGGAATGCAGGCCGTGTTGTCGGTGCGCGCGTCGGCCCTGCTGTTCCAGGTCGTGGAGAACATGGCGGCCGAGATGGCGCTGTACCGGCAGTGGTGGTCCGAGCATCGGGTGGACGGCGTGCTGGTCGTCGACCCGAGGGTGGACGACCCGAGGCCGGCGCTCCTGGTTGAGCTCGGCCTGCCCGCGTTGTTGATAGGCGGCCCGACCTCGACCGGCACTGTGCCGAGCATCTGGGCCGACGACACCGGCGCGATGGCGTCCATCGTCGACTACCTGGTGGGCCTCGGTCACCGCAGGATCGCCCACATCGCCGGTCTGCCCGAGCTCATCCACACCAAGCGAAGAATCGACTCCTTCCGCGCAGCCACAAGGAAATACGGGCTGTCCACGCACGACTCAGTGGCCACCGACTACAGCGACGAGGCCGGCGCAAGGGAGACCCGCCAACTCCTGGCCGAACCCGGACCGCCCACGGCGATCATCTACGACAACGACGTGATGGCGGTCGCGGGCGTTGGCGTGGCAGGCGAACTGGGCCTCTCCGTCCCCTCGGACCTCTCCGTGGTCGCCTGGGACGACTCGGTCCTGTGCCGCCTGACCCACCCGCAGCTGACGGCGCTGGTGCGCGACACACACGCCTTCGGCAGCCACGCGGCCCAACAACTGTTGGCCCTCATCGAGGGCGAGGCGCCGCACGACGTTGAGGACGACGTCCCGCGCCTGGAGCCGAGGGGCAGCACAGCTCCCCCTCCCCTGCCGTGAGGGGATTCTGGAGGGCGTGCCGGGATCCCCTCACGGCCCTCGGCGCTCCGACCGAACAGGCCACGAACTCTGCGCTACCCGGCCCACCGAGAGTGGACAGCAGCTGATCGAATCCGCACGACGGCTGGCTTTACGCCAGGCGATGCGTCTTCCCGTGCGACTGCTCGCAGTGCCGCTCCGTCGTGCGGCCGGTCGCGTCGGCGTGGTCGATCTGCAAGGTGGTGTGCCCGATGCGATGCCCGTCCCGCAGCAACCGCTCCAGCCGCCCCCGCACCGCGTGACAGTCGGCGCCCCGATCGACCAGCACGTGCGCAGACAGAGCCGGCTCGCCCGAGGTGATCTGCCAGATGTGCAGGTCGTGCACCTCGACGACGTCCGGCACGCCGACCAGTTCCCCGCCGACCGACTCGGGATTGACGTCGGTCGGGGCCGCCTCCAGGAAGATGCGGCCGGACTCCCGCACCAACCCCCAGCCCGCCTTGGCCATCAGCGCGGCGACCACCAGCGCGGCCAGCGCGTCGGCCCTGGTGAACCCGGTCAGCCAGACGACGAGCCCGGCCACTGCCGTGGCGATGAAGGCGAACAGGTCGTTGAGGATGTGCTGGAACGCGCCCTCGACGTTCAGGCTGCTCCGGTTGGCCTTGCTGATGCACCACGCGGCGACGATGTTGACGGCGATGCCCACGAGCGCGGTGACCAGCACGAGCGCGCCCTGCACGGGCGGCGGGTCGATGAGCCGGCTGATGCCCTCGTAGGTGAACCACGCGGTCAGCAGCAGCAGCGTGATCCCGTTCGCCTGCGCGGACAGGATCTCGGCCCGTTTGAGCCCGTAGGTGTAGCCGCCGCGCGCCGGTCGAGCGGCGAGCCGGATGGCGATGAGCGCCAGCACGATCGAGGCCGCGTCGGTGAGCATGTGCCCGGCGTCGGATATCAACGCCAGCGAGCCGGCGATGATGCCGACCACGACCTCGACGGACATGAAGGCCACGATCAGCACCAACGCGATGGTCAGCCACCGCCGGTCCGCGTTCACCGCGACGCCGTGCCCGTGACCCCCGTGACCGTGCTGGTCGTCAGGCTGCATGCCGCCAACATATCAACGTATGCGCATGTGTGCAAACCTGGCAGCGATTGCCGTTTTCGTTACGCACCGCACCTCCCCGTTCACCGCTGTGTCACCAGATCTTCGCCGGCAGGCGGCGTCCGCGCTCAGTGATCACGCCATGCTGTGCCGTCCCTGTCCCCTGCACCGAGGAACGACCTTGACCAAGCCCCGAGGACTGGCCGCGACCCTGCTGCTGGCCGCCGCCCTGCTGGCCACCGGCACCGGCACAGCCTCCGCAGCCCCTGCCCCCACGCTCTCCGTGTTCGCCTTCAACGTCGACCTCGGCACCGCCATCGTCGACAGCATCAAGAACGAGAAGGCCGCCGAGCGCACGCCCCGCGTCGAGGCGATCGTGCGCACGCACGACGCGGACGTGGTGATCCTGGACGAGCTGTTCAACCACGCGTCGACCAGCGACATCGCGTCGAACCTCGCCGACGTCTACCCGTACCGCACACCCGTCGTCGGCCAGGTCTGCTCCGGCGGCGGTTGGACGTCGGTCAGCGGCAACTGCTCGAACAGCCCGTTCGTCATCAACGGCGGCACCATGATCCTCTCGAAGTACCCGATCGAGGCCCAGCACGCGCTGGTGTTCCGCAACTCCAAGACCGGCACCTGGGACTACAACGCCAACAAGGGCGCCGCCCTGGTGCGGGTGAACAAGAACGGCGTGCCCGCCTGGGTCGTCGGCACGCACCTTCAGGCGGACCAGAGCAGCGTGTCCACCGACTCGACGAGGGCGACCAGAGTGGCGCAGCTCGCCGAGATCAGGAACTGGGTGAACGGCAAGGTCGGCACGGCGGGACCGGTGCTGATCGGCGGCGACCTGAACATCGAGTACTTCGCCGGCCAGACCGGCCGCGCGCCGGGCGACTCGGACCTCGACCGCGCCAGCCGCTCGGGCGACGCGGTCCTGTCCACCGTCGACCCGACCGGCCCGATCCGCACCATGGACTGCACGGTCAGCGCGTGGTGCCAGTACATGGCGCCGATCGAGAGCTTCCCGGTCGACTACCGCGACAGCCTGGACTACCTCGGCTACCTCAACTACACCGACGCCGCCGGCAACAGCCGCCCCACCCCGGGCGTCGACGCGGTGCAGGTGCTGGTCGACCCGCAGGACGGCTGGCAGCCCGGCCAACCCGACACCTACTCCCCCAGCGACCACTACCCGATCATGACCACCTTCACGCTCGGCTGACGCGAGCCCGCATCGGCGTGACGTTGGGGCGCAAGGACTCGCCGCAACGTCACGCCGACGCACTCCCGGCGGCCGGCGTGCCAGCACCGCCCTACCCCGCGGCCCGCACGGCACGCCCTGCGCGCCACCGCAGGACCCCGACCACCCCGGAAGGCACCAGCAATCCCAACACGGCCACCTCGACCAGCACGCTGACCACGGCCTGCGGCGCGGGCTGAAACCCGCGCTCCACGAACCCGAAGACACCCACCGTCCGCGACAGCACAAACCCCACCAGCGAGCTGGCCGCCAGCCCGACACCCATCAGCCGCAGGATCCCCGCGCCACCAGCCAGCAACAACGCGGCCAGCGCGAACGACGCCGCCGCCTGCACCAGGAACGCCGGTCCCACCCCGGGTATCCCCCGATACCCGTGCACATACAGGTCGGCGTGCACATACCCGCTCACCGCGAGGCACGCAGCGGCGGCCAACCGAACGACGATCATGCCAGCCTCACATCCTTGATCGCCAAGGCCTGACTTCCCTTGTGGTAGGCCACTTCCCGGATCCCGAGCGCATCACCGAGCTTCCCGGCCGGCAGCACGAGGGGCTTCGGCGCCGGCCCGTCGCCCGGCTTCGGCAACGGATAGGCCGTGGTGGTCGCGCTGTGGAACGTCACGTTCCCCTCGGTCTTGGTGAACAGCTGGTGCACGTGCCCGTTGAGACAGGTCACCGACGCGAACCGGCGCAGCAGGCTCAGCACCTGCACCGCGTCGTCCGTGCCCCACCCCCACGCGGGATACATCGCGAACAGCGGCACGTGGCTGAACACCACGATCGGTGTGTCGCTGGACAGTCCGGCCACGTCCTTGCGCACGAACTCCACCTGGTCCGGGCCGAGATGGCCGAGCTTCTCCAGGCTCACCGTGTTCACCAGCGCGATGAAGTGCACGCCCCCGGCGTCGAAGCTGCGCCAGCCGTCGCCCTGCGTCCCCGCCCCGAACGTCTGCCGGTACTTCTGCCCGCCGTCGTCGATCGAGTCGTGCTCGCCGGGCACGGTGAACACCTGCCCGGTCTTCAGTTCGCTCATCATCTGTTTGACCTGGTCGAACTGCGCCGGTGTCGACAGGTGCGTGAGATCACCCGTGTGCGCCACGAAGTCCGGCCGGTACGGCAGCGCGTTGACCTGCTTGATGGCGTGCGCGAACGAGTCCTCGACGGCCGAATTCGCCGAACCCTTGAACCCGAGATGGCTGTCGCTGATCTGCACGAACCGCAGCGCGGTCGGGTCGTCGACGGCCGGCGCCGGGTTCTGCGCGTCGGCGACCTGGCTGATCACCTCGCCGCCCGCGACCGTCAGCACCACGGCAGCGCCGAACCACGCGCTGTGCCGGAGCAACTGCCGCCGGGTCATGCCCTGCGGATCCTGCTCGACGCTCACGGCGTCACCACCACCGTGCCGGTCATGAACGGATGGATCGTGCACAGGTAGTCGTACCTGCCCGCCTTCGTGAACGTGTACTTGTAGGTCGCCCCGTTGTTCATGGTCGGCGACCGCAGCGGGCTGCCCGACTCGGTCGCCGTCACGGTGTGCGGGTCCTGATCGCTGTTGGTCCACGTCACGGTCGTGCCGACCGGCACGGTCACGGTGGCCGGCGCGAACGCGAAGTCCTTGATCGCCACCGAGTTCGTCGCCGCGGCCCCGGCCTGCGCGGACGTGCTCTGGCCGGCCGTGCCGGACGGTGCCATCGACATGCCGGTCATGCCTGAGTCTACAGTGGACTGACTGGACGCCGCCGGCGCGGCCGACGGAGCGGAACAGGCCGAGAGACCCAGGAGGCCGACGACGGCTACCGCCGCCACCCAGATTCCCTTGGTGTACTTGAGTTTTCGCATACCTGGAATACGCAGTCGGGTTACATGGCACCCGACGAGGGCACGAATACCTGCACGACACCATCGGACTCGCGCACCAACAGCCGAGGCAGCGCCGGCAACGCGATCGGCAGCTGATGCCGCAGCACCTCTCCCGACACGGCGAAGGACGCCCGGTGACACGGGCAGTTCAGCTCCCGGCTCGGCGCGTCCAACGCGAGCCGACAACCGAGATGCGTGCACACCCCGCTGACGCCGCGCAGCTGGCCGCCGGTCCGCTCGACGAACCCGACCACCGCGCCGAGTTCGAACGGCCGCACGCCGCCCTCCGGCAGATCCTTGCTGGCCACGACCGCGCGCCACTCGCCGGCATTCGGTTGCAGCGTCGGCTCGGCCACCACCGGCGGCGCATCGGGTCGCACGCCCAACAGGCGCCCGAGACCGACACCCAGCCCGGCCGACCCGGCCGCCACCGCGGCGGCGACCCGCACGAACCGCCGCCGGGTCGGTGCGGCCCCAGCCGCCCGCCCGCTCTCCGGTCCGGACGCCACCGGCTCGGCTCCGCCCTGCGCCGAGTGCCCGCCAGACCCTGAAGAACCCAGAGATCCCGGATGCCCCGAAGAAGTCGAAGAAGCCGACTCACCCAGCTCGGCCGCCAGTCTCTCGTGCAGGCCGGCGACGAAGTCCTCCCTTGGCGTCCCGGCATCCGGCCGCGCGGCCCGCAGCGCGATCGCGGTCCGCAACACCGCCTCGTCGGCGGAATCCACGCGGAACCACCAGAACAGCCGAGACCACCGGAACTGCCGAGATGACCGAGACGGCCGCGCCCGCAGCAGCTCCCCGACGAACCCGCGCACTCCACGTTCGGTCATGGCTGCGTCCCTTCCGCGAGCCGCGCGGCCTGCCGAAGTGCCCTGTGCTGCAACACTTTCACATTCCCGACGCTGACGCCCAGCTCCTCGGCGGCCTCCTTGACCGAGCAGCCCTCCAGGAACCGCAGCCGCAGCACCTTCCGATAGCGCTCCGGCAGCTCGGCGAGGATCGCGGCGACCCGGTCGGGCTGGTCCGGCAGGCCGCCCTGCTCGGTGAAGGCGATCTCCACGCGCTCGTCGTCCAGCGTGGTGATCTCCCGGCCGAGCGTGCGCCGCCAGTGCCCGGCCAACACCGTTCTCGCGGTCGCCAACAGATAGGCCCGCACCTGGCCGACCGGAGCCGCGACGCGCAGCGGGCGCAGCGCCGCCAGGAACACCTCGGTGGTCAGATCCTCCGCGTCCGCCCGGTTTCCCAGCTTCGCGAACAACGTCCGGTACACGCGGTCCACGTTGTCCCGGTAGATCTCCTCCCAGCCCGCATACACCTCGTCGCCCACCAGACGCAGACGCGGCGGATCGGCCGGTTCGTCAACACGAACCGGCCGACCGCGAGCACGGAAGCGGTGCGCCGCCACCTGTCACCATCCCGCCCTGACCCGAGGGGCACAGTGCCCCACGAAGTTAGGTACGCGGGCGGGTTACAGAGCGACCGGACCTCCGCTGTTCTCGCCCTTCCTGACCAGCAGCGCGCCGACGGCCGCGACCGCCGCGACGATCGAGCCGACCACCAGCGCCTGGCTGAAACCGTCCATGAAGGCGAGGTGGCTGCCGGTGGTGATGGCCTTGGCCACCTCGGCAGGAGCACCCGGCGGCACCGGGGCGACGCCCTGCGCGACGTACTCCTTGGCCGCCACGAACGGCGCCGCGGCCTCCGCCGGCAGGCCGGAGTCGGTCAGCCGACCGACCAGCACGTCGCCGACCTTGGTGGCCATCAACGTGCCGAAGATCGTGGTGCCGAGGACGCCGCCGAGCTGCATGCCGGTCTGCTGGAGCCCGCCAGCGACGCCGGCCAGCTGCACCGGCGCGTTGCCGACGATGGCCTCCGTGCCGGACACGATGACGAAGCCGAAACCGATACCCAGCACGACGAACCACGGCCACAGCTCGCCGAACGGCGCGTCCACCGTCAGCCGGGACAGCCCGAACAGCGCGACCGCGGTCAGCAGCATGCCGGCCACCAGCGGCGGGCGCGGCCCGAGCTTCGCGGTCAGCGCCCCGGCCAGCGGCGAGGAGAACATGAACGTCGCGGTCAGCGGCAGCAGCCGGACGCCTGCCTCGACCGGGCTGAGCCCGTGCACCTGCTGCAAGTACAGCGTCAGGAAGAAGAACGCGCCGAACAGCGCGAAGAACGCGAGCGTCACCAACGCCGTGGCCGCCGACAGCGACACCGACCGGAACAGGCTCAGCGGCAACAGCGGATGTGAAGCGCGGCTCTCCCGCAGCACGAACAGCGCGCCGAGCACGATCGCGCCAGCGAAGAAGCCGAGCGGCAGGGCGTCGCCGAAGCCGTGGGCCTGGGCCTTGATCAGGCCCCACACCAGCGCGAACAGCGACCCGGACAGCAGCGCGACACCGGGCAGGTCGAACGAGCCGCCCGCGTCGGGATCGCGGGACTCCTTGATCACCCACGCGCCGAGCGCGAGCGTGACGAGGCCGACCGGAATGTTCAGGTAGAACACGGACTGCCAGTTGACGTGCTCGACGAGCAGCCCGCCGACGATCGGCCCGCTCGCGATCGCCAGCGCGGACGTGCCGCCCCAGATGCCGATCGCCATGTTGAGCTTCTCGGCGGGGAAGGTGTTGCGCAGCAACGCGAGGCCGGCCGGCTGTAGCAGCGCGCCGGCGAAGCCCTGGATGACCCGCCAGAAGATGACCATCCCGATGCTGTCGGACAGCCCGACCATGACCGAGGCGATGGCGAAGCCCGCCACGCCGACGAAGAACACGGTTCGGCGGCCGAAGCGGTCGGCGAGCCGGCCGGCGATGATCAGCGAGACGGCCAGCGCGAGCAGGTAGCCGTTGGTGACCCACTGGAGGCCGGCGAGGTCCGCGTGCAGGTCGCGGGCGATGGCCGGGTTGGCGATGGACACGACGGTGGCGTCGAGGCCGACCATCATCACGCCGAACGCGACGGCGAGCAGAGTCAGCCACGGGTGGCCGTAGCCGCGCCGCCTCGGCGGCGCGGGCGCGGCAGGGGCGGTGGTGTCGGACGCCGCGAGGACGCCGGAGGAGGACTGAGCCATACCGTAGAAAGTGTCACAGGCTGACAAGTGTCGTCAACAGGCGTTCGCCATGATGTGACGACTGGCACTAGATGACGTATCGCCCGCCGCCGCGCTAAACTCGCGGGATGACCGAGGCCGGCCTGCGGGAACGCAAGAAACAGCGCACCAGGGACGCGCTGATCAGCGCCGCCCTCACCCTGTTCCAGCGCAAGGGATTCGAGGCGACCACGGTCGAGGAGATCGCCAACGCCGTCGAGGTCTCGCCGAGGACCTTCTTCCGCTACTTCACCTCGAAGGAAGACGTCGCGCTCACCCTCCAGTTCGACCTGGTCGACGCGATGCTCGCGGCGTACGCGAAGCAGCCCGCGGACCAGCCGGTGCTCACCGCGCTGCGCGACGCGATCGTCGGCGTGGTCCGGGCCAGCGAGGAGGGCGAGTCCGGCTTCGACCCGTCGCGGTTCGCCTGCACCCAACAGCTGCTGGCGGACAGCACCGCGCTGTCCGCGCGCAGCATGGAGTACGGCACGGCACGGCTCGACGACCTGGCCGGCCTGGTGGCCACGCGGATGGGCGTCGACCGCGACGCGGACCCCCGGCCGTACCTCGTCGCCTCGGTGACGGTGTGCGCGGTGCAGACCGCCGTCGGCGCCTGGCAGGCCAAGCGCCCGGGGGCGCGCGTGTCCGACCTCGTCGACCAGGCGTTCACCCTGCTGGCCGCCGGCCTCAACTACCCCGCCGCCGACGCCTGACCGGATCCGGGTCCACGCATCCGCGCGTCGACGGAACCGCCGGCACCTCTCCCACCGTCACACGGGCCTGCGCACCGTCCGAGAGGGGGAGGCTGTGGCGTCGGAGAACGCGCTCGCGGTCACCGCGACATCGCTTGGCAGGACCGGCCGGAACATCGTGGACACCGCCGACGGCGTGCACCGCGACCTCCGCGACCACACCGCGTCCGAATCACCCGGCACCGGCCAGGCCTTCGCCGCGCTCAGGGCGCACGCCGACTGCGACGCCGGTTGGCAGGACGCCCTGACGCTGTTCGGCACGACGATCGCCACCGCGGGCGACAACGTCATGCTCAGCTCGGCGACCTACCTGGACGTCGAGGCCGCCAACGAGAACCGGTTCGGCCGATGATCACGGTCCCGGACTTACGCGACGCCGACCCCGGCGTGTTCACCAGGCACGCGCAGCGCTGGACCTACCTCGCCGGCCGGATCGCCGGCAGGGGCAGGGAGTTGGCCGACCACCTCGCCGCGCTGACCGACTGGCAGGGCACGGCAGGCGACTCGGCCAGGGCGAACCTCGCCGAGCAGCACCGAAAGCTGACCGACGTCGCCGAACACCTCGGCGGCATCCCGCCGGTGCTGACCTCGGTCGGCGACCGGCTGACCCAGGTTCAGCAGCGGCTGCACGAGGCGATCGGCATGGCCGAGGACAACGCCCTGCACATCCAGCCGGACGGCACGGTGCGCGCGACGGACTTCGCGCCGCAGGGCGGCGACCGGCTCGCCGCGAAACTGACCACCGTGGTGCGGTTCCTGTTGCGGGAGGCCACCATCGCCGACGAGGAGGCCGCCGCCGCGCTGCGCGGGCTCACCCCGCACGCGACCGGATTCGCGCCGGCAGCCGGTGGGGCGCCGGGCACCACCGCCAGCGGCGCAATGCCCGCGCGCGGCACCGCGCCGGCCGAGGTGAAGCGGTGGTGGGACTCGCTGACCCCGCAGGAGCAGGAGGCGCAGCTGCTCGCGCACCCCGACCAACTCGGCGCCCTGGACGGAATCCCCGCCGTGTACCGGGATCGCGCCAACCGCGTCGTCCTCGACACACAACGCTCCGCGCTCGACACCGAACGCGCCGCGCTGGCCGCCAAGCCGCACCGCAGCGACGACGAGAACCACCGCCTCGACGACATCGACGGCAAGCTCCGCGGCCTCGACGCGGTGACCGGCAGGCTCAACGTCGCCCCGAGCGCCGCGCGGCTCCAGCCGTACCTGCTCGGCATCAGCACCGACGGCAACGGCCGCGCCATCGTCGCGATGGGAAACCCGGACACCGCAACGAACGTGGCCACCTTCGTGCCGGGCACCGGCGCGAAACTGGCCACCTGCCGGGGCGATCTCGAGCGCGCCGACACGATGGCGCTGGCCGCGCGGAAGTCGGGCTCGCCGTCGACCTCGGTGATCACCTGGGTCGGCTACGACGCGCCGCAGTCGATCGTGCCGCAGGCCGCCGAGGACAGGTTCGCGGACGGCGCGAAGCAGGATCTCGAACGGTTCCAGGACGGCCTGCGCGCCACCCACGAGGGCGCGCCCTCGCACAACACGGTGATCGGACACAGCTACGGCACCACCGTCGTCGGCATCACCGCCCGCGACGAGGGCCTCAACGCCGACGACGTGGTCTTCGTGGCCAGCCCCGGTGTCGGCGTCGAGAACGCGCGCGGCCTGCACCTCGTCGGCGTGAGCCCGGACCAGGTCGGACAGCACGTGCACGCCACCGTCGCGCAGCACGACCCGATCAGGGTCGCCGCCGGCAGCCACGGGCCAGCGCCGACCGGCGACGACTTCGGCGGCACCACCTTCGCCAGCAACCCCGGCGCGGCGGGACCGTGGTACGAGCTTGGCTGGAACCCCTCCGTGCACAGTCAGTACTGGGACCCCGGTAACCGGGCACTGGACAACATGGGCAACATCATCGCCGGCAAGCCGACGAGCTAGGGAGGTCCGATGCAGAACACGATGACCCAGACGCAGGCCGCCCAGCGCGTCGAGGAGCACGCGCGGCGCGCGCTCGCGGTGCTGCCGCGCCAGGCCCGACCGGAGCTGCTGATCGCCGAGACCACGCAGTGCGACGACCCCACCGACAACGGCCCGCTCGGCCGCGTCATCGCGTCCGTCGAGTACCAGGTGCACGACCTGCCGCCCGCCGGGTTCGGCGAAGATTTCGACGCCCTGCGCACCTGGTGGGAGGCCAACGACTTCCGGGTGCTCGCCGACGAGCGCCCGGCGAACCCGTACCTCTGGGTGGAGCACACCGGCGACGGCTTTCGCCTTGCCCTCAAGGCGAACGACCTCGGCGAGCTCTACCTGACCGGCAGTTCCCCGTGCGTGTGGCCGGACGGGACGCCGGCCCCCACCGAGTAGCGCGGCCCGTCACCAGCTCCGTCGCCGCGCCGCCAGCAACAGGCCGTCGACCAGCACTGCCGTGGCGTACGGCAGTGCTGGTCGACGGTGACTCAACGACGGGTCAGCACTGGAACCCGTCCAGCGTCGCGAACGTGCCGCTGCGCTTGATGACCTGCACGGTGTGCTGGCCGCCGCCCAACCCGGTCGCCCGGTAGATCGCCTGCCGCGTCTGACGAGTGGCGGAGGAGGTGTCCACCAGGCCCTTGGACACGCCGTCGAGCACGATCTCCACCTGTCCCTGGTCGGAGTTCCGCTCGCCGAGCACGGAGATCGCGGTGCCGTTGAAGGAGAACGTGGCCGCGTCGCCGTTGGTCTGGGTGGCGTGCACGTTGTCGTTCAGGTCGCCGTACCCCCGTGCGCCGCTGGCGAACCAGGCGCCCGTGTACCCGATGGCCAGGTCGTCGTCGTCCACCACGCAGCCGGGCCGCCGGAACGCCGGGTCGACGCCGGCCGCCGCGATGATCGCCCTGGCCGCCGGGGGCCAGTTGCCGCCGGCCACGACGGTCGCCTGGGCGAAGGTGATGTTGGTGCCGTTGATGTTGTTGGCCGCGTAGTCGGAGTAGTTGTCGTGCACGGTGATGTCGTGGATGGTCGGCGTCCACATGCCCATCCAGTCCTGGCCGCCGAAGCGCACGAGGTTGTCGTGGGTGTTCCAGTAGGAGCTGCCCTCGTCGTGGTAGAGCATGTTGTTGGTGTGGTTGCCGCCGCTGACCACGTTGCCGGCCAACACCGACGTGAGCGAGCCGTCGCCGCCGCCCTGGCCGCCCAGGGTGTAGATCGGGCCGCCGTCGTTGAGCACGCCCATCACGTCGTGCAGGTGGTTGTTCAGGATCTGGTTACCGCCGGAGTAGATGGTGCCGTGCCGGCAGGGATTCCCGAGGCCCTGCTTGGACTGGAGATCGCAGGTGGACGCCCAGCCCCAGCCCCAGCCGAGCGACATGCCCGAGTACGGCGTGTGGCCGACGTCGTTGTGCGACACCACCTGCGAGCGGCCGTGGCCGACCCAGATACCCACCGCGTCCTGGTAGTCCGCGCCGACGTGCTCGATGGTGTTCTCGGAGATCGTGTCACCGCTGGACATCCGCGCCGGGTCGGTGAGGTAGAAGTCGTCGACCTCGCCGAGCGAGACGCCGCCGCCCGAGGTGTCGTGGATCCAGTTCCCGGTCACCGAGGAGTTCTGCGTGCCGTCCGCGAGGTCGATGCCGGTGCCGCCGGTGTGCGCGATCTCCCCACCGGAGAAGGAGATTCCGCTGCCCCGGTGCACCCGGACCGCGGCGGGGATCCGGATGGGCGCCTGGGTGACCGGGTCCCACAGCACGCCGGCCTGGTTGTCGACGTAGCCCGCGGTGCTCGGCTGGTTCCAGGTGGTGTAGCCGAAGTCGACGCCGCTGAACCTGATGTCGTGCACCGGCGCGATCGCGTCGGGCACGACCGTGAAGCCGTCCACGACCAGGTACTGGCCGCCCGTCTTCACCAGCTTCACCGTGTGCTGTCCCTTTGGCAGCCCGGCGATCGACACCACGGCCTGCTGGGCGAGCCTGGTCGCGCCGGTCGGCGTCACTGTCCTGGTGCGGACGCCATCAACGTAGACGTCGATGCCGCCCTCGTCGGAGTTGACCTCGCCGAGCACGTCGAGTCCGGTGCCGGTGAAGGTGTAGCTGACCGAGTCGCCGTCGGTGGTGGTGTAGTGCACGTCGTCGTGGAAGTCGCCGTAGGGCCGGCCGGAGCTGTAGCCCCAGGAGCCCGTGTAGCCGACGGCCGGGTCGGTGTCGTTGACGGGAGCCAGGTGGCCCGGCGTGCCGGACAGGTCGACCAGGTTCTCCAACACCGGCAGTTCGACGTCGGCCGAGGCGAGGTTCTCCCCCGGCCTCGGCGCGTAGTAGAGGTAGCCCGCCGGGCCGTCCAGGTAGAACTGGCCTGGCTGGGTGAGCAGCTGGTAGGCGTTCTCCACCCAGCTGACCCCGTCGAGGCGTGGCAGGCCCGCGCCGTTGAGCGGGAAGCTCGGGTTGGGCACGGCGGTGTTGTTGTTGCGCCAGCAGTCGGGGTTCACGTTGAGGCTGGAGCCGCCGGATCCGGTGGCCGTGATGCTGGCCAGCGGGCAGCGCATCTGCTTCCACGCGTTGTTCCGCACCACCTCGACGGCGCTGGGGTTGGTGAACGAGGCGTAGGAGGGGTCGGCGGTGACGAAGCTGGACCCGCTGAGCTGGAAGCCGCCGGGGTCCAGCGGGCCGCGCGCCCGCTGCGCCCTGGTGCCGTTGACGAACAGCTGCCGGCTCGCGGTGCCGGCGGGGACCGGCGCCCGGTAGATGCCCTTGGACTGGTCGTAGACGCCGAAGCCGGTAACCCGGATCGCGCCGCTGATCATCGGGTGTTCGCCAGGATTCGCCTGGTAGAGCACGGCGTGCCCGTTGCTGCCGGAGTCGGCGGGGCCGAACTTGACGGTGTCGGTGAGCCGGTAGGTGCCGCCGCGCAACCGGACGGTGAGGTCGCCGGTCATGGCGTTGTTCAGCGTGCGCACCTTGTCCCGCGCGCCCGTCAGGGAGCAGGGGTTGGACCAGGTGCAGGCGGTGCCGGACCCGGTCGGGGCGGCGTAGAGCGTGGTCGACGGCGCGGCGGTGGCGGGGGCCGCGCCGAGGACTCCGGCGACGAGGGCGGCGGCGGCCAGCAGGCCGAGCCGGGCGACTGGTGGGGTGATGGCGGTGGGCATGGATCGCTCCTCTTTGAGGAATCCAGCAAGTCATCCGATCTATAACCGCTCGTTGCTCGACTGGGCGGCTGCGAGCAGGTTGAAAGCTAGATAATCATCCGATGACTGTCAACCGGCAGAATGGCGGAGATGCGCACCGACTACCCCCACTGGCAGCGCGTCCCGACGCGGTGGAACGACAACGACAGCTACGGGCACGTCAACAACGTGGTGCACTACGCGTTCATGGACACCGTGATCAACACCTGGCTGATCGAGCGCGGCGGCCTGGACATCCACGGCGGCGCGGCGATCGGCCTGTGCGTGGAGTCGCACTGCTCCTACCGCGCCTCGATGTCCTTCCCCGAGACCGTCGACGCGGGCCTGCGCATCGGCCACCTCGGCCGGTCCAGCGTCCGCTACGAGGTTGGCTTCCTCCGCGACGGCGCCGACGAGGTGATCGCGGAGGGGCACTTCACGCACGTGTTCGTGGACCGGGTCAGCCGCAGACCGGTGGAGATCCCGGCCGACCTGCGCGCCGCCATGCGGGAGCTGCTGGTCTAGAAGTGTCCTGAAGATCTT
>NZ_VUOB01000092.1 GCF_008386585.1 Solihabitans fulvus | reverse complement strand
CTGCTACGCCGCGCCGCCTGGCGGCGTGCCACCCACATCGACCCGAGACACTGACCAGCCGACATCGCCTGCTCGGCCTCGGTGATCGGGCGACGGTGCATGGCCCGCCGAGTGGCGGTCAGCGTCGGACTGGAAGTGGCGGACGGCGGAGACTGATTCTTGCTGTGGCCGCTCGGGGCGATCTACGAGCTGGCCGACTCCCGCGCGGTGAACTCGCGGTGACGGTTCATCTCGCTGCCCTGATCCCAGGTCCGAGACCGTGTCAGCAGCTGGGCAGAGTGAGACTCGGCGGACGAGGGCGTCGAGGACCTGGTCGGTGTCGCGTCCGCCGGACAGGTGCAGCATCATCGTGTAGCAGGTGGAGCGCTCCACCAGGGTGGCGATCGCGGATCGGTTGCCGTGGCCGACAACGAGGTCGCCTTCCCAGTGGCCGGCCTGGAGCCGATCTTGCACTTCATCGAGACCGTGTTCGCCGACCTAATCGATGGGCCGCTGGCGGATCTGCCGTCCGGGCGGTTCGGCGCGAACTCGGCCTCGGTGCTGTGCGCCGCAATGGCACACAACCTGCTGCGCGCCGGCGGCGCGGTCGCCGCCCCGACGCTCGGCCGCGCTCGCGGCGCGACCCTGGGCCGCAGGATCATCGCCGTTCCTGCCCGGTTGGCCCGTCCACAGCGCACGCCCGTGCTGCGCCTGTCTGTCCACTGGCCCTGGGCAGCAACATGGCAACGCCTCTGGTGCGCCACAATGGTGTTCTCTCGACGGTATGACCGCCCGATCCCGCCTCTACGGTCAGGGACAACAGTGGAAAGCTGGACAGACCAGCGGTTGAATCATGCCTGAGGCCCTTAGCCTCCCACCTGCCCAAGGCCACCCGAACACTCAACCTCGGTCCGTGGATCGGGGCTTATCGCGACCTCGGCGGCGCCTACTTCTTCCGGCTCGATCCCGAACGCGCCGCACGACGCGAGATCAGCCAACTCAACCAGCTCGGATTCAGCGACCTCCTCGACAGCGTCGACTGAACGGCCCTGACATCCCACCCGGCGACCAGCATCGCCGCCACCGACGGCCTTCGCTTGCCGAAATCCGTACGAACTGGACTTATTTGCGTGTCAGGGTATCCAGCACATCGGCGACCAGGTGCCCCAGCGCGGTCGCGGTCTCGGCGAACCAGCACCTGGGCGGCTCACCGAGGCAGGCCGCCACTGCGCGGCCCAGCGCCTCGCCGGCCAGGATGGCCTTGGCCGGTGGCGCCGGCACGTACTTTCCCAGCACGCTGGAGACCAGCAGGTGCGCGCGGAGAGTGTCGAGCCGCAACGCGAGGCCCGCCAGCGCCCGGAGATCAGTCTGCCCGGTGTCCACCAGGCGAACGCCGAGCCTGCGGGCCACCCAACCGCCGGTCCACACCACTCCGGAATATCGGCCGACGCGGGCACGGCCCCAGTCACTTCATCGAGCGACAAGGCAGGGCGACGCGCCGCTGCCACGGCCGCCAAGCGGCAAGTAGCGACCACTACACCTCGTGGATAGCGCGGGTCCTTCACGCCACGGAACATGATCCACAAAGCCGACTTCGGTTCAGTTGGGCAACCGATCGCACGGTGAGACGTCTCCTCGTCCGGACAGGTGGGCACCACCCTGGCGATGGGGAGCGGACGTGGAGCGCGACGGGCGTGGATTTCCTTCGGAGAACCGGAGCGGCGGCCGGCCTCCGCAAGGGTGGCGGCCCACGCCTCCCGCGCCCACTCGGCAGGCGTACCCCGCCATGCGAGCGGCACCGCAGGTCCGAACACGAGGCGGTTCGGGGCGGCCGGGGCCTCGCCGTTCACTGACGATAGCCGGTCGGGTGTTCGTCGGGATGCTGTCCGTGCTGGTGTTGCTGCTCAGCGGCATCACGTGGGCAAAGTTGCGCGATCTGTCACAGGGATTGCACACCTCCGACGCGATCAGCGCCGACGCACCGAAGTCCAAGGACGGTGCGACCAACATCCTGTTGATCGGCCTGGACTCCCGCAAGGACCAGGACGGCAACCAACTGCCGCCGGAGATCCTGGACCAACTGCACGCCGGCGACGGCAACGAGGGCGGCTACAACACCAACACGCTGATCATCATGCATGTGCCCAACGACGGCGGCAAGGTGACCGCGTTCTCCATCCCGCGCGACGACTACGTTGCGGTGCAGGGCATTCCGGGCTACGACCACGCCAAGATCAAAGAGGCGTACGGGCTGAAGAAGTACTACACCGAACAGGATCTGGCCAAGCAGGGCGTCACCGACCGACACACGCTGGAGACCCAGGGCCGCGAAGCGGGCCGCAAGGCCACCATCCAGACCGTGCGGGACTTCCTTGACGTGCCGATCGACCGGTTCGCCGAGGTCAACCTGGCCGGCTTCTACGACCTGGCCACCGCCCTGGACGGCGTCGAGGTCTGCCTCAACCACGCGGTCAAGGACAGCTACTCCGGAGCGGACTTCCCCGCGGGCCACCAGACTCTCAACGGCTCACAGGCACTCGCGTTCGTCCGCCAGCGGCACGGACTGGACAACGGCGACCTCGACCGCACCCACCGGCAGCAGGCCTTCCTCGCCTCGGTCGCACAGAAGCTGCGCAGCGCGGGCACTTTCACCGACCTGGGCAAGCTGCAAAAGCTGATCGACACCGCCAAGAAGGACGTGGTGATCTCCTCGGGTTGGGACGTCACGGCCTTCGCCGGCCAGGCGCAGAACCTGACCGGCGGCAAGATGGAGTTCACCACGCTGCCCATCGAGGGCTACGCGACGATCGACAAGCAGTCGGTGAACAAGGTCGACGTCGCCAAGGTCCAGTCCATCGTGCAGACCGCCTTCGGCGTCAAGCCCCCGGAGGCTTCCACTGCCAAGCCCGCCAGCACGGTGGACGTCCTCAACGGCACCGGAGGACAGCCCGGCGTGGCCACGAAGGTGGCCGACGCCCTGGCCGCCAAGGGATTCACCAAGGGACAGGTCGACAACACCGCCAGCCAGCCGTCCTCGGTGACCTACGGCAGCGGCGCCAAGGCTGACGCCGACACCGCCGCGGCCCTGTTGGGCGGGTTGGCCGTCGCGGCCGACAACACGCTGGCAGCCGGCCACATCCGTGTTGTCCTCGGACCGAAGTTCAGCCTGCCCAGCGCTCTCGAGCAGACAGGCCCTGGTGGCGGGGCCGGCCAGCCCCGGCAGGCCGCCACGCCGACAGCGACCACCGACAACGGCCCCCAGGGTCAGCCGGTCGACGGCAGCGGCATCCCCTGCGTCAACTGACGCGATACACCCCGTTCGCGCGAAACGGGCGGGTCCGGCGATGTCCGGCAAGACGATCATGTTGACGGCCGGTGGAGCAGACAAGTCCGCGGGGTCTCGGCCCGGCAGGGTGATCCTGGTCGACCGGCGGCGGTTCAACCTGCTGGTGTGGCACAGGTGGAGCAGTGGCCCCAGAAGGTGATCTCCGCTTCGTCGATCAGGTAGCCGGCGTCGTCGGCGGGTTCGAGGCAGGGCGGTTCGCCGCTGGCGCTGTCGACGTCGGTGATCCGCCCGCATTCGCGGCACACCAGGTGATGGTGGTTGTCGCCGACGCGGGCTTCGTAGCGCGTGGGGCTGCCCGCCGGCTGGATCCGCCGGACGAGCCCTGCGGCGGTGAAGGCGTGCACAGCCCCATACACGGCCTGGATCGAGATCTGCCCAAGCCGGGCACGGACCTGGTTGGCGATCGTGTCGATGTCGAGGTGATTGCCGGCACGAATGGCCTCGAGAACGGCAATTCGTGCGGCGGTGACCCTGAGCCCGGCCGAGCGCACCGCGTCGACCGGTGGAGCTGGTTCGCTGGCGCTGGGCACATCCTCCATAGCTGTTCCGCTCTACCCCTGTGAACCCTTCACCACAGCATGTAGTACGTGCTCGGCCCGACAGCGGTTCAGCCATGACGGCATTGGATCGGCCGATTTCACCGACCTGGCGTAGGCGGGGGCTCGGGTGGCACGAGAACAGGAGTGCCAGCCATCCGAGCCCCCGCACACCCCGCCGATGGCTCGCCGGGTGCCAGGAGGCGGTGGACCGGTTCGATCAGCCGGCGCCTGGTGGGTCGGCCGCTGTCGCGGCCGAGACGGAGCTGGTGAACTCTACGAGGGGGAAGGCTCGGACAGGCCGTGGTGGGACGAGGAAGTTCTGCCGGCGTGTGGTGGTGATGAACCGCTCGATTCCGTTGTCGCCGGGATCGACCGCGAACTGCACCTGGAGGTCCTGAGCGGCCACATTGGTTCGCATCTGGCGGAAGAACTCCGAGGTGGGCACGAAGATGGCGAACTGGAGTTTGGGTTGGTTGCTCCCGGCTGGCACGGTGGTCCCGCCGCTGGGAAGGGTCTGGAAGGCGGGAACGTCCATGACGCTGAGGCCGGGGCCGTCCATGCGGATGTGGATCGGGGTGGTGTCGGAAGCGCGCGAGGAGCGCTGTAGGGCGGATTCGTGGCCGATCCGAGGCAACCCGGTGAACGTCTCGGTCTGCTGCTTGGACGCCGGGTCCCCAGCGGTGAACTGACCGCCGCCGTCCTGTGCGGCCAGCGCGGCATCGTTGGCGCCCTGGAAGGTGTTGTTGACGAACGCGGGGCATCCGCCGTTGGTGAACGCGTCGCCCGCGTTGAACGGCGACGCCAGGCCGGCGGGTGAGCCGGTCTGGTTGGCCCGGAACATGTACATGAGGCGTTCGGTGGCCGGCTCACCGTCGGGGTGGCGGGAGTCCTGGTTGGGCAGCGCGTAGAACTGGAACAGGTCCAGGATCACGTGGGAGAAGTGCTGGATGGCGCCCTGCCCGAAGTAGTCGCCCTGGGTGGCGTTGGTGAGGCCGGCGGAGGCGTTGCCGGCGAAGGTGCAGATCTGGGCGGGGCCGCTGGAGTCGACCTGTTGGTCGGCGAAGCCCATCCACATCGGGGAGTCGGGGTTGATCCTGGGCGCGAACTCGAAGTTGTTGGTGTCGGCGACCTGCCGGGGCATGCCCTGCTGGACGAACTGCACCCGGGTGGTTTGGAAGGACAGCAGGCCGTTGAACGCCGGTGAGGGGATGCCGTTGCCTGCCAGGCTGTTGCTGCCCTTGAGCCAGGCGAGCACGTCGTTGAGATTGGCGATGGAGTCGCTGCGCATCTGGAACAGCATGTCGTTGTTCTCGAGCATGAGGTTGACGTTGAAGCGGTCCTTGGTGACGTTCTTGACGGGGGCGCCTGGCCCACCGACCACGCCACCGACCACGTCGGTGGGCATGGCCACGGCCCGCGCGAGCGCGTTCGTGGTGCCGTCGGGGTTGCGGCCGTTCAGGATCTGCGGCATGAACCTCTGGACCAGTGCTCCGTTGATGCCGCCGGGCAGCCGGTTGAAGTAGCGGACGCTGTAGGAGACGAACACGAACATTCCACTGGGGCTGAAGCTGTAGAACTGCTCGATCGTGCTCAGCGCGTCGTTGAGCACCCGCTGATCGGTGGGACTGGGGCAGCGAGTCAGCACGGCCGGCACGAAGTAGGTGAAGACCGGGCCGAACTGGGCCACGACGTTGCCAGCGCCGTCGTTGAAGGTCGCCGGGGCGTTGATGAAGCTTCCGATGTCGAACTGGATGATGGGGAACGGTCCCGTATTGGTGGCCATGGCCCTGGTGGGGCTGATGGCCACCGACTCGATCAATGCGAGTTGGGTCGCGGCCGCGAATCCGAAGCCGGCCTTGAGTGCGTTGCGCCGGCTGATCTTGTGACTCATGAATTCATTCGGGGGCATGACTGATACCTCTCGCTACAGGATGCGAGGCAGGGGTTTCTATGGTTACCTCTGAGGTTCCGAGCGCGGCTGGGTCGCCGTCGCCCGCCTGAAGCAGAGTGTTGGCGTGCTGGCAGTCCACTGGGACCTCGTAACTGGAAATGCTAAAACGAGCGAAGAACTCAAGATAGGGACACAAAACCCCTACGAGTGGCGACAACCCGCCGAGGTGTGCTCATCGGTGTCACGGGATCGCGGCCTGGGCAAGGATGATCGCTCCGACCGCGATGAACACGATCGGTATGACACGGCTGCCAAGACGGCGGACGGCCCTGACAGCACTCAAGCGGGTGCCGAGCCAGGTCGCCACAGCGCACCAGAGGCCGAACATCGCGACGAACACCGTCAGCGTGAGCAGTAGCTGGACCGTGCCGAGGCTGTCGAACAACGGGACGAACACGGCGATGTTGTCGGCGCCACCCTGGAACTGGTCAACCACATCACCGCGCTCAACGCCCGCCGTGGCCACCAGGCGCACTACTCGGTCGGGTTCGACCTCGACGCCCGCGCCCGCACCGCGATCGGCCGGCTGCCCGAGTGGGTGTGGCAGGCCGTGCTCGACCCTGACGGCCAGGCCAGTGACCTGGGCAAGGCCGGTGTCGCCGAGCGACCGGACGTGTTCGAGGAGCAGTTCACCTCCGGCGGGTTCGGCTGGGTGGTCGTCTACCTGGCCGGCATCGAGGCCGACGAGTTGACCGAACTGGTCTTCGAGGCGTGGCGGTTGTCCGCGTCGGAGGAGCTGCTCGCCGAGGTACCCGACCCGGCGCGGCGGGCCGCCGGTCAGCCGCTCCCGCAGGGCGATCCGAACGTGCCGGCCTCGCCGCCGGCGTAACTGACGTAGTCCTCCAGGTTGAACACGCCCCCGGCGGTCAACACCAGGGCTGGCACGAGCACGGCGAAGGCCAGCCACGAGGCCGCCGGGCGGCGCAGCACCATCACCCCGACGGCCGCCAGCACCGCGAGCGCCGGGAAGATCACCGCGCAGAGCGGCAGGCCGACCGGATAGCTCCTGGTCCACGCCACTCCCGCGTGGCTGATCGCGCACTGCGCGCGCAGACGTTGGAAGTTCTGGCCTGCCAACACATTCATGACGACGTAGGCCACGGCGGTGGACGGCACCAGCACGAGGCCGAGGGCCGTCAGCCCCGCCGCGGCGCGACTCGTCCGGACGGTGCTCACCAGCGCCGCGGCGGCCGGCGCCTGCGCTTCGGCGACGGCCCGCGCGATGGCCGGCGCCCACTGGTCCGCGTCGCCGAACCCGCTGTGCCGCACCACTCCCAGCCAGCTACGCCGCCACGTGCCGCGCAGTTCCAGCGTTTTCCCGTCGAGGTCGGTGAGGGTGTGCACGTGGACGGTGTGGCCGCCGACGTGCCGCACGGTGTCCTGGCGGCCGGACGTGGTGTCGTAGCACACGACGCGCAGCCGCCCGCCGACGGCGACAGTGAGGCCGCGCTCGTACAGGTCGAGGCGGGCGGCAGGGCGCCGCCCGGACACCCACGCGCGCAGGGCCACCCACAGGACCACCGCCAGCACGACGGCGCCGATGAACCGCGCCGCCGCGTCGGACATGGTGAGGGCCACGAACGGGACCAGGAGCACGCCGCCCAGCGCCGACTGGAGCACGGTTCCGCCCGCTTCCACCCGCGTTTCCACACTGGTCGCGCGGTGCGCACCGAGGCGTGTCCAGCCCGCTCCATCGGGGACCATCGCCGCCCACCTCAGTTCCCGCACACGCGTGCCGTCCAGCGAAATCAAGCGAATCAAACGAATCCGTCGATCCGCCGCGGCGAACGGTAGTGCTGACCGATGAAATCCCGATGACGCGCGCGCCGATGGTCAGTCGCCGACGCCCTCGCGCGGCTTGCGTGGCGCGCCCCGGTAGGTGCCGAAGGTCCAGTGGTTGCCCTCCGGATCGCGGAGGGTGAAGTTCCTGGAGTCGTAGTCGGTGCTGCTCGGCTCGGCGGCGATCTGCGCGCCGGCGGCCGTGACCCTGGCGTAGAGGGCGTCGGGCTCGTCGGTGACGACGTAGGCACCGAAGGTTCCCGACTGCGTCGACATGCCGGCGTCGGGCCGTTCCGAGCCGAGCATGACGCCGCCGCCCTCCGGCCACGTCAGCTCGGCGTGTTGCACGACGGCGCCTTCGCCGTAGACGGCGGTATCCTCGAGGCCGACCACGTCGACGAGGAACCGGATGAGCGCGCGGGCGTCGCGGGCGCGCAGCGTGGGCCAGACCTGGGGCGGGGGCACGAAATCGTTCATGGGCCCGAGGGTGGCAGCTCGGCCTGGGCGCGGGCTTGGATATTTCCGAACTCCTCCGCCAGCCACGCGCTCGGCGAGCAACCGGCCAGCGCATGGAACTCGCGGACCAGATGCGACTGATCGTAATAGCCGTGCGTGGCGGCCACGGCCGCGATGGTGCCCGGCCCGGCCAGTGCCCGCCGGGCCAGGTCGAAGCGGACCACGCGAGCCGTCGCCTTCGGCGTGAGCCCGAACTCGGCGGCGAAGCGGTCGGTCAGGTGCCGCGCGCTCCAGCCCACCTCGTCGGCCAACGCGGCGATGGGGACGGCTCCCCCGCTGCGCAACAGCCGCCGCCAGGCGTGGCCGACCTCAGCCGCCGGGACCAGGCACGCGCCGAGCCGCGCGAGCAGCATCCGGTCGAGGACGTCGAAGCGCCGACCCCACCCGGCGGCCGCCAGCAGCCGCTCTCGGATCTCCCCGGCGACCGAGCCGAACAGGTCCGCCGCGTCAAGGTCCAGACCGGCCAGCGCGCCGGCCGGCACCCCCAACAACGCCCGCGCGCCCAGCGGGCTCAGCGCCACCTGGACACCGGACTGGCTCCCGTCGTGGGTGATCAGTGCGGGCGAGGTGTGCAGGCCGCCGACCATCGCGTGATAGCTGCCGGGCGACTGGCGCGGGTCGACGTGTTGGGCGATCACGATCGGGTCGTCCAGCGCGAAGATCAGCGTCAGGTACGGCGAGGCAGCCCACGGTGTCGCCCTGGCGCCACGCCGACCTCGCGATAGCCGCTGTACCAGGCGATGTGCGGCCACAGCGCCCGCGCCGGGCGAGCGTGCACGTACTCGCTGCTCACGGCCCCGAGTATCGCAGGCCCCGCCGCGCCCCGCCCTGTGTCCGAGCACCGCCGTGCGTGCTCAGCCGGCGGTGCTGGCCTTGATGAGCGGCCCGTCCCGCGACAACTCCCGGAACCCGACGCCGTAGTACAGCCCGCGCGCCCGCGGATGCCCCGACGCGCCAAGGCAGGAGACCGTCATGTGCGTGGCCCCTGCCTCCCGCGCCAAGTGCTTCCCGATAGCGCCTTGCCGGCACTGTCGGAGATGACCGATGACACCGAGCAGCACTGGGCGATCCAGCGAGTCGTAGGCGAGGCTCGTGACCTCGTCCACCGACATGCCGAGGCCGCAGTGGACCGGCTACAGCCCCGCCTGCACGAGTTGGCCGCAGCACTTGCGGCAGTTGAAACGTTCCGCTCAGCCCGCCTCGTTGAGGCTCGTCGTCGCGCCGCCGACGACTGGATCGCGACGCACCACACCGAGGGTCTGCGGATGCCGGCCTGGTGGATCAAGGAGCTGGTTGCGGCTGTGACTGATCACCCCGGCAAGCAGCTCAGTCTGGTTTGACGGTGGTGGCGCCTCGGACCCGACCATCGACCGACATGAGTTCGCGCTCGTCAGCGAAGAGTCGCGCCCCGGAGGTCAACCCGGAGGTCAACGAGGCGCGATCGCGGTTTTGTTCGGACGGCTGGTGATCGAAGCGGGGTTCGACGCGTCGTCGCCAGACTGAGCCGTAGTGTCGCCGGTGAACTCATAGGTGTGAACCAAGGACGACATAGTGCGCCGACCTGCGGAAATACAACTTTCGCAGGTCGGCGCGGGTCCGTTCGGAGCCGTTGAATGCAATTCAGGACCGTTCGGCGCACATGGTTGCTCCCCATTTACTCCCCGCCGTGCTCCCCGAGCGACGTGCGACTGGGCCGCCGGACCGTGCGACGATGGTGAGCGAAACTACCCGGACTCATCGCGAGTGATGAATATTGGGTATAGCGGCCCGGACCTACGTGGATGGCGTTTTCGACACGCACAAGATCACACGCCAGCAACGCCTTGGAGGGCTACTCAACGAGTACCGACCCACCTCGTAAAACTCCAGTTCACAGCAGATGACAGGGTTTTCGACCAGCACAGGCCGGAAAGCCGGCGGTTGGTAGGTCACTGCGGTGCCGGGACGGCGGACGTCCGCCGTCCCGAGGTCATACTGACGACACCGGCGACGCCGGAGAGGAGCAGTGCGGCGGTCATGATGGCGTTCCCGGCCACGGTGCCGATGTTGTGCGAGAACAGATTGGGCGTCAGCTGACCGGCGAGGGTGCCGACGACGGCGATCCAGAACGCGATGAGCACGGCGAAGATCGGATGCCACCACCAGCGGGAGGTGACCAGCATCAGCAGCCCCGCCCCGACGATGAACAGGATGCCGGGCGGGAACGGGATCCCGAACGACTGCTGGGCTCCGGAGAACTTGGCCGGGTTGGCGGCCCATTGGATGAGCAGGCCGGCGATGGCGCCGAGCAGGCCGGCGAACGAGACGAGGGAGCTGCGGGTGAGCCGGCGAAGACGGGACATGGTGTACTCCTTCACGACTGAGATCGACGATTCGGGCTGGTACGGCGGGAAAAGAAGACAGCGGCCACCGCGAAGCCGGCGGCCGCGGCGAAACTGAGCATCTGCAGCCAGCCGGCGGTGAAGTCGAGGACTTGGCCGGGCTCGGTCAGCCGGTGCACGGCCTCGGACGACGCGAGTCCTCCGTAGATGAAGAACGCGCTCATGAGGACCACGAGCAGCGGGGCGAAGCGCCACGCCACGAGCGCGACCAGCACGGCGAACGCCGGATAGATGAACGGGCCGGGGCCGTCGTAGCCGGTGGCCTCGTCGCCGATCGCGGCCAGGACCAGCGCCACGCAGGTGGCGATCAGGAATGTCCGGTGCCGGCCGGTGGCCCGCCCGATCGCGATCCGGGCGGCCCACCTACGTCGCGGCGAGGGCAACGGATTCACGCGCGTTGTCACGGAAATCCTCCTTCCGGGTTGCCGAGGCGGACGTCGCCTCGGTGGGTTCCAGCGTGGGTGCGGGGTCCCGGTGACCACATCGGACACAAGGCGGCGTTGACGCCGAACCAGCTACGTCAGCTGACGTAGGCCGGTATCGCTCGACGGCTGACGACACGCGTGGGGCCGGCGGTCATGCTGGCGGGCATGCACGTGGTTCGCGGCGCGCGGATTCCCCGTCAGGCCCGGCTGGACGTCCTGTCCGCCGGGCTGTTCGCGGCCGCCGTGGTCGCCGGCACGATCGCCGTCTCCTCCGCCCAGAGCACCCGCTCCATCCCGCTGGACGCGCTCGGCGTGACGCTCCTCATCGCGGCCGCGGCGGTGACGATGGGCCTGCGTCGGGTCGCCCCGCTGGGGGCGTTGGCCGGCGCGGTGGTGCTGGTCAACGGCTATCTGCTGGCCTGCTATCCGTACGGGCCGGTGTTGCTGTGCCTGGTGATCGCGGTGTTCGAGGTCGCGCGGCAACAGACGCTGGTCCGTTCGGCGGCGGCGTGCGGGCTGGCCGCCGCGCTGGCCTCCGGGACAGTCCTCGTCCGGGTGCTCGGCGATCAGCACGAACCCGGCCTGCTGGCACTGGTCTGGTCCAGCTGGATCGTGCTGCCGTGGTCGCTGGGCGCGCTGGTCCACGTGCGGGACGCGGCCCGGCGGCGGGCTCGCGACGACCTGATCTCGCGCACGGCTCTCGAGGAGCGGATCCGGATGGCCGGCGAGGTGCACGACATCGCGGGCCACGGCTTCGCGCTGATCACCATGCAAGCCGGGGTGGCCCTGCTCGCCTTCGAGGAGCAGCCGGACCAGGCTCGCCGATCGCTGGAAGCCGTCCGCGACACCAGCGCGAGCGCATTGGCCGATCTTCGCGGGATGCTGGAAGCGTTTCACCCGGAAAAAAGCGGGCTGACCGGACTCGCCGAACTGATCGACCGCGTCCGGACCGGCGGTCTCCCGGTCGACATCACCGTCGACGGACTCATCCCGGAACCACTGGCCGCCACCGTTTACCGCGTGGTGCAGGAGGGTTTGACCAACGTGCTGGTCCACGCCGGACCCACCATCGCCCGCGTGACAATCGGCCGGCGCGACGCCGGCCTGTTCGTCGAGGTGACCGACCGGGGCCGGGGCACTCCGGCGACGGTGGCGCCGCCCGGGCGAGGGCTGACCGGCATGCGCCGCCGGGTCGAAGAACTGCACGGCCACTTGGAAGCAGGTCCCCGCGACGGCGGCGGATTCCGGGTCGCGGCCCGGGTTCCCCTGCCGGAGGCGGAATCGTGATCCGGGTGCTGCTCGTCGACGACCACCAGCTGGTGCGGATGGGCCTGCGCGCGCTGATCGACCGCGAAGACGACATGCAGGTCGTCGGTGAGGCGGACAACGGCGCGCAAGCATTGATCCAGCTGCGGCGCGGCAGGCCTGACGTGATGCTGCTGGACATCCGGATGCCTGGCATGGACGGCCTCGAGCTGCTGCGTCACCTCGCGACCGACGCGGCGTTGCGCGCGGTGCGGGTCATCGTCGTCACCACTTTCGAAATCGATCGCTACGTCTTCGAGGCGCTCGGCGCAGGCGCCGCCGGGTTCATCCTCAAGGACACCGCGCCCGCCGAACTGGCCCACGCCGTCCGCGTCGTCGCCGCCGGGGAAGCGCTGCTTTCGCCGTCGGTGACCAAACTGCTGGTGACCACCTTCGCGCAGCGGTGGAGTGCGCCGACCGCCGTCGACGGCCTCGACACCCTCACCGGCCGGGAACGCGAAATCGCCGCATGGGTCGCCACCGGCCGGTCCAACGACGAGATCGCGGACGCTCTCTTCCTTTCTCCCGCAACGGTTCGTACCCACGTCACCCGGGCGATGGCCAAGCTCAACGCCCGCACCCGTGCCCAGCTCGTCGTCCTCGCCGTCCGGGCCGGACTCGCCGTGACGTCGTGATCGGAATCGCGGAAACGCCCGAGGGTCAGATGGCGGAAATGCATTGATGCCCGAACGCCCGCGGCCAGCGCGTGCCCTGTAAGTATGGATCCGGTCATGAAGATCGAGCCGTTGTCGTTGATCAGCGGCAGTGCCGAATTTCATGATCGCCGACACGCGGCGGTCGTCGCGACGTTCCGCCGTGGCGTGATCGAAGGAGAGGCGTGATGGCGTCCGAGGAGATCCACGAGATCGCCGTTCGGGTCGCGGCGGAGCTGTCGGCGATCGACGGCGCGGCGCGGCGCGCGACCCACACCGACATTCACGGCGAGGTTCGCCGCGACGCGATGTATCTGCGCGGCCCAGGCGGCGAGTGGTTGCGCGAGCCGCCGATCACCACGGCGACCTTCCCCTCGAGGTCGCGGGGTGCGGAAGGAGTCGGATGGGTCCTTTCCGGACTGTGCTTGGAGATCTCCCCTGCGGCGCAGGATACGGACAGTCGGCTCAGAGCGTGGAGCGGAAATGGACCACGGCGGCGTCCACGGCGGTCGACACGGTTGGCTCCTGGTCGTAGAAGTCGAACTGGGTGCCGCTGATCCACAGCAGCCGCTTCGGGCCGGCGAGTCCGGCGTGGAAGCGGCGGGCCCCGTCGGGGATCGCGGCGTCCTCGCTGTGCACCAGAATCGCCGGCACGGTGAGCCTGGGCGCGAGCGCGATTGAGTCGAAGCCGAGCCAGCCTGCCCAGGCCAACACCGCGAACCTGTTGCCCCACTGCGGAATGCCGCCGCGCTCGGGGTTGAGGTAGAAGTCGATGTCATAAGGCATGGCCGCGCGAGGGTCGGTGGCACTGACCACCGGGACGTACTCGACGACGCCGGTGGCCTCATACCGCTGCCTGGCTGCCTCCCCGGCGGCCAGCCGCTCGGCGATCCCCGCCTCGCCGCCGTAGATCTCGCGGCAGATCTCGGCGTCGTGCAGCCACGGCGCGACCAGCGCCAGGGAACGGACGAGCGGGTCATCGGCGGCGCTGGCGCTCATGTACATCGCGGCGGCGCACACGCCCAGCGCGCCGATCCGGTCCGACGCGACGGCCGGATGGCCGGCGAGGAACGCCGTCGCGGCACGGATGTCGGCGACCTTCGCCGAGGGCGACTCGATATCGCGCGGCTGGCCCTCCGATGCGCCGAAACCAGTGAAGTCGAAGGACAACGCGGCGATTCCGTGCTCCGCGAGCCGCTCGGCGTACCGATCCGCCATCTGTTCCTTGACGCTCGTCCAGGTCCCGGCGACGACGACTGCCGGCACGGCCGAGTCGATCTCGGGCAGGAAGAGGTTCCCGACCAGGGTGCTCCCCACACTGTCGAAACGCACGAGCTCGGTGCGCACGGTCATGTCGCGTTCTCCTCCAGTTTCGCCGAGGCGATCGCCAGCAGGTCCTTGTTGCCGTCGGCCCAGGTCGCGGTCATCACCACGCCGCGAATCAGCCACGCGGCGCCGGCGCGGACCAGGTCGAAACGGTAGGTGCCGCCCAGCGTCCACAGTGGACTGCCGAACGGATTGGCCAGCCGGTGCGTCGCCTGGAACGACGCCGTGCACACGGCCACGTCGCCGGTCACGGCCACCAAGTGGTTGGTGATCAGGTGCTGAGTCGCGTCGAGCGCGCCGAGCAGCCCGGACCACGCGCCGACGATCTGGGCCGGGGTGAGGTCGGCGGGCTCGCCGCCGTTGAGGCTGGTGTAGTCCAGGGTCACGATGTCCGCGAAGACCTCGGCCAGCCTGTCCCATTCGCGTTGGTCGGTGTGCCACGCCATCCTGGTGCAGGTCTCGACGATCGCGACGCGGTCCGCCAGGTCGCTTACGGATTCGTTCGGCAACATCTTCGTTTCCTCTCGCGGTGTCCGGCGCGGCGTCCAGCAAGGGACCCAATCCGCGCACGTCAATTCTTTGCTTCCCGACGGCGACCGGTCCAATACGCGTCGAGCATCGCTCGATGCCCGCGAGCCATCACGACGCGCATGGCGGGCCGCCGGGCGGGTGCACGGCGGCCGCCGCGCCGTCCGGGTGCCGGCCGGAGCTGCCAGCCGACCAGCACTGCGATGCCGTTGTTGCGTGGCGGCTCTCCGACCCGGCGGGGTGGGCCCTCCGTGGACCGCAGGCCGTGGAACACCGCGAGGTCGCGGCGGCGATCCCGCAGCCGCCGCGCCCGCACCCACCAGCGCAGTCTGTCCAACCGCGATCAGCCCGCCAGCCACGCGTGGCGCGACCACACGGGTCCTCACGCGCGTCGAGGATCGGTGACCAGCAGAGGGTTGCTCGTGGCCAACCGGGCCAGGACCGCAGCGGTGCTCGACGCCACCATCTCAGCCTTCTCCGCAACCGTCGCACCCACCACCGGCAGGAACCGCACCATGCCGTGCGGCGTGTCGATCTGCCCGAGTTCGGGATCTGTCGTGACCGCGACGACGGTCAACCCGGTCGAAGGAGCCTCAGGCACGCAAGGATGACCGGTCACCGGACAACGCAGATCAAGACGGTGGCCCGGCTCTAACAGCACACCGTGGCCGATCACGTACTTCGCCAGCTCCTGGAGCACCACGAACGACCAGCCCACAGGCGCGTCCTTGCCCCCGCGGGCAGCCGGAACGTGTCCAAATGCGCGATGTACCCCTGTTCGGCCAGCGACCGCGCCGCGCCGTCGTCGAGAGTGTCATTGACCCAGAACGGTTTCTCGTTGACGAAACGCACCTTGTAGTTGAGCTGCGGGTTGAGCAGAACCAAGCGGTTCACCGCGTCCGCACACTTCGCGGCGTAGTAGGCGACCAGACCGCCACCGAAGCTCGCACCCACCAGCGTCACCAACGTCGCGCCGGTCGCGCCCCGGACGTGGTCGATGGCGGCCCGGATGTCGTTGAGGTAAGCCGTCAGGGGTGCCTCTTCCTGGCGGCCGTCACTTCTCCTCGCTTCGGCTTCGCCCATCATCGCGGCCACGGCCTCGACCCGACCACTCCGGGCAGCCCCGCACGCCACACTCCTCAAGGTCTAGGTCGACGGAGACTGGCCCGACACGAGCGGCGCACGGGTCACGGACCTGGTGGGCCAGCTCGACGACTTCCGCGTGCACCCCGCCACTGCACCGACCAGGACACCGCCCACGCCCACGAGGTCGCCGAACTGGACGTCCTAACGTCCACCCGCGAGGGACTGTAAGACACGTTCGGCTCTGGCGCACTTTCGGGATGCTGCTGGTGATCTTCAAGCGGCCGCAGTCACTTGAAGATCACCAACAGCATCCGCAACGAGAGCCAGAACCCAGATCTCACTGTCTGGATCGGAACGGCGTGTCCACCCGCCCATCGCGGTCGCCCCGCGCGGCATCTCGGACACCGGCGTGAACCACGGCCTGGTCGGCAGCGGGTCACCGCGCCACGTTGGGCCGCTGTGAGTCACGGCTCCGGCGCGCCGCCGCCTCCGGCGCCGGGCGCGTTAGACGTTGCTGATCGGCAGTAGCTCCCGCTCACCGAAGACCTTCTTGGCGACCAGAGTCGCGTTGATGGCCCGCGGGATCCCGCAGTAGACCGCGGAGTGCAGCAGCGCCTCCGAGACCTCCGACGGGGTCAGGCCGACGTTCAACGCCGCGTTGACGTGCACGTCCAGTTCGATCTCACAGCCCCCCAGCGCCGTCAGCACACCCAGAGTGACCAGCTGACGGTCCCGCGGCGACAGTTCGGGCCGGGAGTACATGTCCCCGAACGCCCACGCCACCACCTGATGCCCCAGCTCTGGCGAGGTGTCGGACAGGGCGTCGACGATCCGGCGGCCAGCCTCGCCGTCCACCCGGTCCAGCACCGACATGCCGTGCTCGTAGCGGTCCTGCTTCGTGGTCGTCGTGTTCGTGGTCATCGTGATCCCTTTCGTTTCGTTCTTGCGATGACACCAGCATCGCCCGGCACCGCCCGATCTCAGCTGGACAGGCATGAATAGATATGGTTCCCATGCCTGGGAGGTATGGATGGACCTACGACTACTCGGCTATGCGGTGGCGATCGCCGAAGCCGGCAGCATCAGCGCAGCAGCCCGGAAACTGAAACTGACCCAGCCGACGCTCAGCCGCCAGCTGAAGGAACTGGAGCGGCGCGTCGGTGCCGAGTTGTTCGAGCGGGAGGCCCGCGGCCTGGTGCCGACAGCGGCCGGCGACGCACTGGTGGACCGGGCCAGGATCGTGCTGGCCCAGGCGCAGGCCGCCGTCGAGGACGTCCGGCTCGCCGCCGAGGGCCGCAGCGGCAAGCTGACCGTCACCTTCGCCGGCTCCGGCATCAACGGGCCGCTCGGCGCGGTTCTGGGCCGGGTGCGGCGCGAACTACCACGGGTCGCCCTGCGGTTGGAGGAGAGCTTCAGCGACACCGAGATGTCGGCGGGCGTACTCGACGGCCGCTACGACCTCGCGGTACAGCGGCTGCCGATGCGGGATCCCCGACTGGCCACTCGGCAGTGGTGGCACGAGCCGATGACGCTGTTCGTCCCCGACGGCCATCCGGTCGGATTCGGCCCCGGTCCCGCGCCGCTGGCCGCGCTGGGCCGGATCCCGCTGGTGTTGTGGCCGCGGGAGGTGTCACCCCAGTCGCACGACGAGATCCTCGCCCTCTGTGCGAAAGCCGGTGTGGTGCCGAGGATCGGCGCCGAGGGCCGCAGCGTGCAGACGGTGCTGGCACTGGTCGCGGCCGGATTCGGCGGGGCGGTGCTATCGGACTCGCATCGCGCGCTGCGCCGGGTCGGTGTGATCGCCCGGCCGCTGGCCGGGACCCGGACGACACTGCGGCTGGTGTGGCGCGTCGGCGACCGGAATCCGGCACTTGAACGACTGCGGGCGGTGCTGGCCGAGGTCCGTTCCGCCGGCGAGCAGCCGCCCGGTGAATCCGGACCACCCGTGGACTGACCCGGCGGCCCGCCGGTCTCAGGGCAGCGGGTTGGAGGCCGGGGCCGACTCAGGACAGCGGACGCCACCTGATCGAGGCGCTGGCCGCCCACGCTCGCGCGTTCACCGGACGCCGGTCGGACCACTCGTGGGAGGCGCTGGCCGGCGCGGTGGGTGTGGCCCGCCAAACGCTGGGCGGCATCGTCGGCGAGCACCTGCTCGCCGACGATGCCGCTGACGCCAGTTGGAGGGCCTGGACGGCGGGCGATAGGCCTGCACTCCGCCTGGCACTTCGGTCACTTCAGGGGTCGAGGAGCAGATCCCCCAATCCGACCCTACTTAGGCGCGGGCCGGAGAACCGGCCTCGGTAGCCACCACCGGTTCGGGTGGGTGCGCATGGACGAGCCGGACGCGGTGTGTGAGGGTCCGGTGCAGCCGTGGCCGGTGTTGGCCGGCGACGCGGTGCGACTGGCTGTGCCGTGGAACGGCGTGCCGGGCGGCGGTATCGGCGTGGTGGGCGGCACGGTCGGCTACCCAGCGTCGGAGGTGTCGATCACGTTCAACGCGAGGACGTTCCGCGACGACACGGCGGTGTCCTGCGGCGGCGGCCCGGGACGATCTCCACCGACGTCACGCTGCTGCGGCGCACGAACGAGACGGCGCCGGTGTCGGCGTGGCAGTGGCGCGACGGGTACCCGGCAGCGCACAACGCCTTGGACTATTCGGTGACGGTGCCGTTGTGGGAATGGAGTCCCCGTGGCTGACGCGAAGATCATGCACGTCCACGCCCTCCGCGGCTGGTCGTCAACGGCGTGCCGGTGGTGGTGACCCGGTCGACGTGGAGCGACGACGGCGTGTCGTTCGACGTGTACCGCGAGGACACCGGCCAGGAGTTGACGCTGGAGGAGTCCTTCGACGCTGCCCCGACCAGCGACCAGATCGCGACGCTGATCGTGGCGTTCGAGAACCAACAGGAGAACTGATGACGACGTTGACGGCGCGCGAGAAGGCCAACGGGGACGGGGGCGAGGTGCGGGTGTTGGTGACGATCGACCTGGCCAGCGACAGATCGGCAGCCGCTGGGCTCCGAGAGCTGGATGCCAGGCAGCGTGATCTGCTGCTGCGAGCGGTGCGCGACCTGGTATCGAGCGACAACGACAGCGACATCGTGGATCGGGTCCGCACGGTGCTGGCCGAAGAGTTCCCGCCGGGCGAGGGGACGCCGACGCCGGTCGGTGTGGTGTTCGGCTCGACGGAGTGGGACAACGGGTTCTTCCCTTCCGAGTCCGGGAAGGTGCTGTTCAGCGACGGCTCGGTCAGCAGCAGCGTGGATTTCGGGAGTGTGGTGGAGGAGTCACTCACCGAGGAGTTCGGGTGCGTTGGCCGGAGGTTCACGGTGACGGTGGACCTACGCTCGGGTGAAGTCGACCCGGACAGCGACGGCGACGGTGACCTGGTGGGCGGAATTCACAACCGGTTCCAGGTGCTTGGCCCCAAGGGGGGCGAGTGAGCGGCGGCGTGACGATGTCAGACGAGCGCCGGGAGGACACCCGCCCGACGCTGGACATCACCCGACGAACAGTCGAGCGTGCCCGGCCGCATGGAGTGGTCGACGGCGAACGCCGCCACGACCGTCCGGCACGCACTCCAGGGATGGGCGTTCAACGTCTCCCGACGCGACACGGTGGAAGCGCCCGAGGAAGTCCGGGCCGCACTGAAGTGGTTGGCGGGCAACACCAAACCCGTGTCGGCGCTGGAGGAGCCACAGGAGGCGCGGGCACTCATGAACCGGATCGCGCAGAAGCTGGACGGCAAGCCGGCCGCGGCTGCGACCGTGAAGCGCAAGCGGTCGGTGCTGTTCAACGTGATGGAGTACGCGGTCGAGCGGAAGGCACTCGTGACAAACCCGATCCCGGGTCTCAAGGTGCGCAACCCGAAGACCGTGAGGGCCATCGACAAGCGCGTGGTCGTCAGCCACAAGCAGGCGGTTCGACTGCTCGGCGCGGTGCGGCAGCAGGAGCCCGCCGGGCCGCGCCAGGTGGCGTTCTTCGGGGTCATGTACTACTCGGCGCTGCGTCCGGGCGAGGCCGTCAACCTGCGGAAGGCCGATCTCAACATTCCGCAGGAGGTGTGGAACGAGGACCGACAGCGATGGGAGTTCGCCGAGGGCGAGGACGGTTGGGGCGAGCTGCTGCTGTGGGAGTCGGCGCCCGAAACCGGAGCGGCCTGGAGCGAGACCGGCCAGCGGCGCGATCGGCGGGAACTCAAGCACCGCGCCAAGGGCGAGACCCGTTCGGTACCGTGCCCGCCGCAGTTGACCAGCCTGCTCCGCGAGCACCTGCGGCAGTTCGGCTCGAACGCCGACGGGTTCCTGTTCCGCGGCGTGCGGGAGGCCGGCCAGCTCTCGGAGAGCACGTACAGCCGCGCCTGGCGCAAGGCGCGCAAGTCCGCGTTGAGCGCTGACGAGTTCGCCTCGCCGCTGGCCCGTCGCGCCTACCAGCTGCGCCACGCAGCGGTGTCCACCTGGCTCAACGGAGGGGTTGCGCCAACCCAGGTCGCCGAGTGGGCGGGGCACAGCGTCGCGGTGCTGCTCCAGATCTACGCGAAGTGCATTGCCGGTCAAGAGGCGACCGCGCGCAAACGGATTGAGTTCGACACCGCCTGGAGAGATGCGGCATAGCCTGTGTCGGTCTCCGGCCGAGCCCGCGCGCCGCGCGGGCTCGCGGTGGTTCCGCCACTGTTGGCTGACTGCTGGTTGGAAACGTGACTTCGTCAGTCAACCTGCGAGTTGACGACGAACATCGCGGTAGCCTCCGCTTGAATCTGCTTCATGCTTTCGAGCGCTGCCACGGCCTGCTGCCCACAGGCAAGGCTTTCGGTCGCAGAACCCTGGCCCCGGCGACTCTGAGCTAGTCCCCTCAGCGACGCCGTCAAGATGTCGATCTGAGTCACTGCGCGCTGCGTGAGTGACGAACGGTTGATGGGCATGACCTCGTCGAGGCGAGTTCGGAAGATCCGTAGGGATGTGATGGCGCTGTCGATGTTCTCTGTCTCCGGCGGCGTGCTCACGACTAGGTCCGCGCATTGCGACGCCAGCAGCGCCAACGGCCACGTCACATACTTCGCTTCCTCCTGCGGACCCAGCCCAGCACCGCTGTCGATCAACCACTTGGCGTTGACGAGGCCGAGCAACGGAAGCTCGTGCGGTGCCTCGTCATCAACGGCGGGCGGGCGGAACTCCGTGCGAGTGAACGTCACCGGAACCAGACCGTCGATGTTCAGCCTCACGCGGCCCGCACTCGGCACGGCACCCAACGCGCCAGGGGCAATCGACAGGGCACTCCTCGCGGTCTCAGCCAAGCTGACGGCGTGATTCGGTGTAGCTGAGACCGTGACAAGGTCTTCGTCGACAGACACCACGACATCGCGCAGACCCGACATTCCAGCGAGGAGTGCGAGGATGTGGGCTCGTTGTTGATCGTCGGCGGGTGCTGACGCGACGGCTGCGGCAATGGTGGTGTTGGTGTGCAGCCACAGCCAAGGAAGGACGGCAAGCTGCATTGCCATCAAGAGTTCTTGCAGGGCAACGAGATCTTCGTAGAATTCCTCATCGGACGCACTCATTGTGGATGAGGATTTCACCCTATCGTTCTCGATGACCCGCTCGGTGGCCACGATACCGGTATCCGTGACCTCAATGTCGGCGTGGGCGCTGGCGTTGCGGTACACCATGTCGACATCGATCTCCCGCATGACGCCCAGGCAGCGCAGTTCGTCAACGACTTTCCCGGCTTTCATTCCATCGACGACGTCCTGCTGGTACGTGGCGTTGCGGGCGGCACCGCGGGCGGCGACGACAACGGCACCGCCGAGGTCACGCAGCGCTCCTTCGATGAGCTGGCGGTACACCTCCGTGAGGGTGTTCATGATGTGACGTCGTGGAAGCTGATGGCGCCACTCCCGTCCGATCCGCTCCGCCTCGTCCATCAGTCGCGCTCCGCCGCGGTTGAGCCGGCTGATCAGCAACCCGTGGTCCGTGATCCACGGCGTGCTCCGGTCCGCATCGTCAAGAACCTTGCGCAGCTCCTGGGCACGCCGGATGAGCAGATCAAGGTCAACGGCTCGCGCCGAGGATGCCAGCGTGGGAAGCAGCATGAGCGCGTGCTCGTCTGGCAGTGAGGACATTCCTGGAATATCCGCAAAAGCTTCCCGGACGATGGTGGCGCCGTCGGCGATCGACATGCCCTTCTGCCCTGTGCTCGACCATGTCAGTGCGGCGATGTCCAAGGAACCGTCGAGCTGAAAAGGTCCGTCACGGGGTGCCTGCCGGATACGGTTGATGAGCGCCGCGACGCGCTCGACATGCCGAGTACCCGTGGCAAACGCCTGATTACTTGCCTCACTCTGGCGTCGGGCGGCTACCAGGTCGGGGGCGGTGATCGTCAAGGCCATGAGCACGTTCCCTCGGGCTTGCTCCGCCGCTGCCCGAGTCAACTCGCGGTGCACGGCCCTCCACCCGATCGGTGGCATCGTCGTCCGAAGAGTGGTGACGTAGTCAAGCGCGGCGTCGAGAGCCTGAACAAGCGCGTTGAACGCGGCTACGGTGCCATGCTCCTCGGGAGCCCAGGTGCCGGTAGCCAGCAACTCAGCCACCGTCTGGCGGGAGGTGCGCAGCGTCCCGAAGGCCGGCTGGAGCACCTCGACCAGATGGTGGTTGTCGTTGCGGGGTGTACCCCGCCGCGCGAAGACGAGTGGGGGATCGGTCAGGGAGTGCATCCGCTTCGCCAGCTGCTGGAGCCGGCGCCGGAAGGCATCGCGCCGTTGACGAATCGCGTCTCGTACGGCAGCAACGGCATCAGGATCAAGCGGCGTGCCGCAGTCCGGACACGCTCCCGATAGGAGGGCCGGCTGAGGTTGTTGGCACGCCGAGCAGGCAACCGCCAATGCCAACCGGACCACCAGCGCCTCAGGCTCGGACATGCTCGACCTCCATGGCCAGCAGTGCTGTCAGCACGCCAGCCTACGAGCATCGCCCACTCACCTGAATCTTGTCCCAGGGCGTTAGTGACCATGTGGGCACGGCAACGATCTTTGTGCGGGCCGCCGAACCGCTCAGCTGGCTGGTTCACAGCGGGTAACGGCCCATGGACGAGTCGTGGGCGAGGGGAGGCTGGTGGTGCGACCACGGTGTCGCCGCCGCCCGGGATCGGGGTGATCGGCGGTTCCCCGTCGTCTGTGCGGCGAGCAGACCGGTCAGCCCGGCAATCCCCCACAGCGGCAGTGCCGACACCAACAGCGGCCATCGGCGAGAACACGTCCGTCAAAGCCACGAACGACAGCAGGGGATCCTGGAGCAGAATCGTGACCCTGTTTCGCGGGGTTCAGGGCCGTGCTCCAGTTTTGCTCCAGTTCGGCGTCACACGATGATCGTTCCCGGACAGCAAAAACCCCGCCGACCTGAGGGTTGGTGCAGGTCAGCGGGGTTCGTTCGTGTGCCTAGCACGAGTGGAGCTGAGGGGACTCGAACCCCTGACCCTCACACTGCCAGTGCACTCGGCGGCTCTGGACAGTGCCCTTGACCTGCAAGAACAGAGAATCGCCACGTCAAACCCGTTGTGGTCACTGCACTTGAGTGCCGTACAGCGCGGTTCAATGAAGGTTCAACACACATCCCTGCTCCAGTTTTGCTCCAGCACGTTCAGTGTGAACGCCCGGCATCCAGCCGGACATGCCTTGTGTCACAGCACATTCCGGCCACGGCATCGAGCGACTCATGATGGCCAGTCCTCGAAGAGGTCGTCATCCTCGTCCTCATGACGACGCAGCCAGGCCACCTCACGCGTGGCGGTGTTCGGCCTCGACCTCGGATCCAGCGAGGTGATCGAGCACCTGGGTACGGCGTCCGGCCCGGGAGCGCAGCAGGACGAGTGCGGCGGCGAACGGGGTCGCCGAGGCGAGTAGGCCCACCGCCGTCGCCGGCAGGACGGCCAGACTCAGCGATCCGGCCGCGAAACCCAAGCCCTGGGCGGTGTTGAGGACCGCGAAGCCCTCGGCGCGCCGGTGCTCGGGCATCAGGCGTTCGGCCACCACAGAGTTGATGGTCAGCACCGGCCCCACGCAGACGCCCGCGATCACGAGTCCGGGCACCAGCCACGCCCAGCCCGGTCCGGTCGCCGCCACCGCTCCCCCGGCACCCATCACCGCCAGCAGGGCGGCGGCCAGCCGCGCGGAGCCGGCCGCCGCGCGCTTCGCGAGTACGAGTGGCGCTACGACCTGCATCGGACTCACCGGTCGCTTGCCGCCGCAGCACTCTTACAAGCCCGGCCGCAGCCCTTGAGCCCGACCGGGTCGAACGCCCTGTCATACGTCGACAGGACCGTCTCGGCGGAATCGTCCATAAGTACCACCATGTCGCTTGATCTGCATGGAAGAGCTGAACCTTTTCGCCGACGCCCTCATCTCACCCTTCACACCCTCGGGTGATATCTATATCGCTTTGCCGTGCACTTAGCCTCAGATGACTAGGTCGATAGCGGGTCCCACTCGTGCGCCCCAAGCTAACGACTGTGATCGTTTGACCAATGGGCGGCCAGTCGGTCGGCGCCATCGACACGTCGCTTACATACATTTCATCTACAACACCAAATTCCCCTGAAGAAAAGCGGACCAGCAGACCATGATTTCGATGTTCCACTACGACACCATTAACGATCAACCCTTTTTTAAATGCCTCGTCCATGGGTTTATTTCCTGCCGTTCCAAGGAAATCGCTCAAATCTGTTAAATTCTTCGAAGAGTTCTACCGGGATCGGATACTCGACGTACTGAGGTGATCTCACCAGGATTCTGGCGTTGAACACCGAACGAGTGCGGGCGAGCTGCAAGGAGAGACGGACAGGAGACGGGCCGAGCCCCGCGAACATGGCCGGGGAGCCCCTGGTAGTCGGGTCGCCCAGGGGGATCTCACCCCTGGGCTCCCACAGATCCCGGCGTGACAGTCTCCCGTCACCGGGCTCTTCTCATCCTTCTCACCAGAACGTATGGACCCATCCCCAGTGCGCGAACCACGCCGGGTACTGGCTGGTCACCCGTTTCCATGCCCCACACGCTTTCCTGAAGGGCCGCAACCGTCGGTACTTCTTCCGCATCCACCGCAACAGATAGTCGTTGATGCGACGGAGGAGTGGGTGCAGCGCGGTCTTGTAGAAGGCACCGTAGTACTGCATCCACCCCCGGATGACCGGGTTGATCGCGTCCGCGATGTCCCCCAGCGTGCGACCGGAGCGCCTGTGCAGCCGCCAGGACTTCACCTGCGCGCTCATCTTCTTGATGGCGTCCTTGCTGGCCGCCGGGCCGAACCCGGTGAACACATTCCCGTTCCCCGCACGCACCCCTCTCGCCCGGAAAGTGAACCCGAGGAAGGTGAACTCCGTATGCTCGAACGAGCCACGTCGTTTGCCGTCCTTGCAGTACACGATCCTGGTCTTGTCCGGATGCAACCGGACGCCGACCTGTTCCATCCGGTCCCGCAGCGCAGCCAAGACAGTCTCGGCCTCCACTTTGGACCGGCAGTGCACCACGGCGTCATCGGCGTAGCGCTCGAACGGACAGCCCGGAAACTCCCGTGACAGCCAAAGATCGAGCGCGTAGTGCAGGAACAGGTTCGCGAGCACGGGACTGACAGCGGACCCCTGCGGGGTGCCGCGGTCCCGTGCGGCCAGCGTGCCGTTGGGCATCTGGATGGACGCGGCCAGCCACCGCCTCACATACAGGATCACCCAGGGCAGCGCGATGTTGGCCTCGACCGCCGCGAGGACACGGTCCCAGGGCACGGTGTCGAAGAACTTCTGGACGTCCAGATCGACGACCCAGTCGTACTTCCAACACCGCTGCCGGCATGCACCCACGGCGTCCAGCGCGCCCCGTCGGGGCCGGTACCCATACGAGTCGGGGTGGAACCGTGGTTCCACCACCGCCTCGATCCGGGACGCCACAACGGTTTGCGCTATCCGGTCGCCGATAGTCGGTACGCCGAGCATCCTGGTTCCCGCGCCGTGGGCCTTCGGGATCTCCACCGCACGCACCGGGGGCGGGAAATAGGAGCCTGACGACATCCGGTTCCAGATCCTGTACAGGTTGCCCTTCAGATCGGACTCGAACCCCGCCAGGTCAACCCCGTCGACCCCCGCCGCGCCCTTGTTGGCCGCCACCTTCAGATACGCCCGCCACACCTCCTGCTTCGTGATGTCGAACGGTTTGCCTGGTGATACAGGTCCATCCACGAGATTCCTCCCAGCACCGCTGGTTGATCAGACGAACGAACCACGGATGAGCCGGCACCTTCGCTCCGCTCCCACCGCATCAAGCAGGAGCTTCACCGCTACTACGAGCCGGTCCGTCCGCGTGCCCCGCGACGGTACTCAGTTCCTCGCGTTTCAGACGCTTGGAAGCCTCCCTCTCGCCACCCCACCGGGGGCGGACAGTGTCGGGGCACGCTATCCCACGTTCCGCACGAAAGCCGCAGGTCAGGCTCGCGCCACCTTTGCGCCGGGCACCACCTGGCCAACGATCCGGGCAACCGCCAGGCTCATCCCGGGCCCAGTCTAAAACCCGGTTTTGATGCCACTTCAGCAAATAACGACGCTATCAACGGTGGATCCCTTGCGGGACTTGTGATGCAACGCCTTCCTGACCCCCACCTGACGCATCACGTGCGCCTTTTCCCTCACCGCTCACCACGACGGTCTCCAACCAACGCAGCGGAGGGCGGTTTGAAGCCTCCCCCCGAAGGGCGGCTCCGAGGGGCCGACAATCCCTCATCTTCCGTGCAGTTCCGCCTCAGTCACCCACTACATCAGGCAACCTCCTGCGTTCGTGGCACACAGACTGGATTTGCGAAGATCAA
>NZ_VUOB01000091.1 GCF_008386585.1 Solihabitans fulvus | reverse complement strand
CCACCGGAGTTCCTGTTGTTCGGTGCTCTTGGTCGACACCGTTCTAGCAGGGACTCCGTTGCCTGTTTCAGCGGGCTTGACAGCACCGCCCACCTGCAAACTTCACGGCCTTGGGGGTAGCCCCGCACCAGCCTCGTGGTCATCGCGTCGGTGGAACGGCCTGTGTCACAACAGCTTGTCCTGGGTGATGGGCAGGTCCCTGATGCGTCGGCCGGTGGCGTGGTAGATGGCGTTGCTGATCGCGGCGGGCACGCCGGTGATGGGTGCTTCGCCGAAGCCCTTGGCGCCGACGGGGGAGGTCGGGTCGGGTTTGTCGACGAAGAAGGCCTCGATCTTGGGTGCGTCGGCGTTGACTGGGACGAGGTAGCCGGACAGGTTGGGGTTGACGATGCGTGCGGTGTGTCGGTCGATCATGGTGTGTTCGGTGAGTGCGTAGCCGACGCCCCAGATCATTCCGCCGAGGACCTGGCTGCGGGCGGTGCGGTGGTTCATGACGCGGCCGATGTCGTAGGCGGCGACGGCGCGGGTGACTCGGACGCGGCCGAGCCAGGGGTCGACGCGGACCTCGATGAACGACGCGCCGGTGGTGTAGCCGGGAACGTTGAGGAACGATCCGGTGGCCTCGACGGGCTTGCCGTGCCGGCTGACGACGCCTTGATAGGAGTCGCGTCGGGTGCGGTCGTCGGTGAGGAACAGGAAGCCGTGTTCGGTGACGATCCGGTCGGGTGCGGCTCCGTGCAGGGGTGAGTGGGGGTCGGCGACGGCCAACGCGATGACGGCGTCGCGGGCGGCTCTGGCGGCTTTGTCGACGGAGCCGGAGACGCTGCTGACGGTGACCGACGCGGCGGAGAACCCGGCGGCGGGGAAGTTGGTGTCGCCGAGTTCGAATCGGACGGAGTTCATCGGCATACCGAGCGCTTCGGCGGTGACCTGGGTCATGACGGTGTAGGTGCCGGTGCCGATGTCCTGGGTGCCGCAGCGGGCCAGGGCGTGTCCGTCGGTGTCGATCTGCACCCACGCGGAGGAGGCGCGCGCGTGGTAGGAGTGGGCCTCGGTGGCCATGCCCCAGCCGATGAGTTCGTTGCCGTCGCGCATGGAGCGTGGTGTGGGGTTGCGGCGTGACCAGCCGAACGCGTCGCCGGCGAGCTTGAGGCATTCGGGCAGGTTCTGGTTGCCGATCTTCTGGCCGTTCTCGGGGTTGAGGTCGGTGTAGTTCTTGAGCCGCAGCGCGACGGGGTCCATGCCGAGTTCGTAGCTGAGTTCGTCCAGTGCCATCTCCAGGCCGACCAGGGCTGGTCCTTCCGGGGATCGCATGAAGTGCGGGGTGGGCAGGTCCAGGCGGACGCCGAGCTGTTTGGCGTGGATGTTGGGGCAGCCGTACACCATCCAGGAGGACTCGCTGGTGTTGAAGACGCGTTGTTCGGTGCGGGAGAGTTGTTGGTTGCTGATGTTGACGATGGCGGTGAGGGTGCCGTCCTTGGCCGCGCCGACGGTGACCTGTTGGCGGAACTCCGCGCGGTGGCCGGAGGAGGTGTACATCTGGGCTCTGGTGAGCACGAGTTTGACGGGTTTGCGGAGCTGTCGCGCGACGGCGGCGGTGAGCAGGGTGTGTGGCCACACAGGCGCTTTGGAGCCGAAGCCGCCGCCGAGGAACGGCGTGAGGACGCGGATGGTGTTCTGCGGGACGCTCAGGGCCTGCGCGACGATCTGTTGGGTGAGGCTGATGCTCTGTGTCGACTCGTGCAGGGTGAGTTGGTCGCCGTCCCAGACCGCGACGGTCGCGGAGGTTTCGATGGGGTTGTGGTGGTGCACGGGGCTGGAGTAGGTCGCGTCGACCTTTTTGTGGGCGTTGGCCAGTCCGGCGGCGGGGTCGCCGTGCACGAACTCCTGTGGCCCCTCGGGGCCGGGTGGCGGCAGGAACTCCTCGCCGGGCGCGTCGTCGATGGCGACCTTGGCCGGTTCCGCGTGGTAGCGGACGTCGATGAGGGCGGCGGCTTCCTGGGCCTGTTCGAGTGTCTGTGCGACGACGTAGGCGACGGGTTGTCCGTTGTGGTGGATCGTGGCGTCCTGGAGGGGCACGAATCCCTTGGGGTACGGGGAGGGCGGCGTGACCAGGCGGGGCATGGTGAGGTGGGTGAACACGGCGATGACGCCGGGCACGGCCTGGGCGAGGGTGGTGTCGATGGTGGTGATCGTGCCTCTGGCGATGGTGCTGGTGGCGAGGGTTCCGTAGGTGACTCCCGGCACGTGGGTGTCGGCGGCGTAGCGGGCGCCGCCGGTGACCTTGGCGTGGCCGTCGACCCTGGGGACGGCCCGTCCGATCAGCGGGCTCATCGCACACCTCCGAGTTCGTGCAGGACCCTGCTGAGCGCGCGCTGCACCAGGTCGATCTTGAACGCGTTGTGGGCGCGGGGGATCGCGCCGTGGACGGCGGCGCGACCGGCGGCGTCGATGGTCGCGGTGTCGAGGGCTCTGCCGCGCAGGACGGCTTCGGCGTCGGTGGACCGCCATGGTTTGGTGGCGATGCCGCCGAAGGCCAGTCGCACGTCGTTGACGGTTCTGCCGCGCAGGTCCAGCGCGGCGGCGACGGACACGACGGCGAACTCGAAGGTGGCGCGGTCGCGCAGCTTGAGGTACTGGGATTTCGCGGCGGCGGGGGTCAGCGGCAGTTCGAGGCCGACGATGAGTTCGCCGTGGGTCAGCACGTTCTCTCGTTCCGGGGTGTCGCCGGGGGCGAGGTGGAAGTCGCCGAAGGGGATTCGGCGTTCGCCGTGCGGTCCGTTGGTGAGGACGACGGCGTCGACGGCGATGAGTGAGACGGCGAGGTCGGAGGGGTGCGCGGCGATGCAGTGGTCGCTGACGCCGAGCACGGCGTGTCCTCGGTTCTCGCCGTCGATGGCGGGGCAGCCGCTGCCGGGGATGCGTTTGTTGCACGCGGATCCGGTGTCGCGGAAGTAGCCGCATCGGGTGCGCTGCAACAGGTTCCCGCCGATGGAGGCCATGTTGCGGACCTGTGGGGACGCCGAGGCCAGCAGTGCCTGGGAGACGACGGGGAACTTCTCGCGGACGGCGCGGTGCGCGCCGACGTCGGCCATCCGGGCCAGCGCGCCGACGCGCAGGAATCCGTTGCCGTGGCTGATGTCGGTGAGTGCGAGGCCGTTGACGTCGACGATCCGGTCGTGGGTCTGGGCGCCGTCCTTCATGAGGTTGAGCAGGTCCGTGCCGCCGGCGATGAAGGTCGCGCCGGGTCGGTCGCCGACCAGCCGGACCGCGTCGGCGGGGTTGTTGGCGCGTGCGTACTCGAAGTTCTTCACGGTCGCTTCTCTTTCGCCGCGTCCTGGACGGCGGCCACGATGTTGGGGTAGGCCGCGCAGCGGCAGATGTTGCCGCTCATCCACTCTCGGATCTCGTCGGTGGAGCCGGTGTGGCCCTCGTCGATCACGGCGACCGCCGACATGATCTGGCCGGAGGTGCAGCCGCCGCACTGGAACGCGTCGTGGCGGATGAACGCGGCCTGCACGGGGTGCAGGTCGTCGCCCTTGGCGAGGCCCTCGACGGTGGTGATCGCGCAGTCCTGCCGCATCACCGCGAGGGTGAGGCAGGATTTGATCCTGCGGCCGTCGACGAGGACCGTGCACGCGCCGCACTCGCCTCGGTCGCAGCCCTTCTTGGTGCCGGTGAGGTCGAGCCGCTCGCGCAGCGCGTCCAGCAGCGTCACCCTCGGTTCCACGCGCAGTTGGCGCGCCTGCCCGTTGACTGTGAGGACGATGGGCACGGCGGAGGCCTCGGTGTCGGCGGCGAGGGCGGCGTCCTGGGCCTGGGTGGCCGCGCTCGCCTCGGTGACCGAGTGCGCGGCGGCGATGCCCGCGATGGCGGCCGCGCCACCGGCTTTGAGTACCGTCCGCCGTTTGTGTTGCTGCTTGGGCGTTTCGGAATTGTCAGGCATCCGCCCTCCAGGCACTCGGGGGGAAATGGGTCGAGGATTGGGTTCGGACAGACCTTGACTGCGACTTCGGATTGATTGTTTGGTCGACGTCGTTCGTCACTGCTGCCCGTTTCGGCACCGCCTTGCACGCCTATGGGATCGTCTGACCTGCGACGATCCGTTCGTTCGTGTCGCGGCACTACCGTGCACCAGGATGCCGTTCCGGACATATGGGGTACGCATGTGGTGCCTATGTGGTATGTACAACACCGATCGGTGATCCTGCTCGACGGCGGCGGTGATCATTGACGCCATTCGGGTTGGGCGCAGTGCGGACGACGATGTCGGAAGCCCGGGTATTGCACCCGGGCGCCATTGGCGCAATGGGGGGGAAGTGCTGGAGTTTCGAGTCCTCGGGCCGGTGGAGCTGCGCGCCGACGGGGCCGTCGTGCCGCTGCGGGCACCGGGGCGACGGGCGCTGCTGGCGGCGCTGCTGCTCTCGGCCAACCGGGTCGTCACCGTCGACCGGCTCGTCAACGCTCTGTGGGGGCAGCTGCCGCCGCCCTCGGCGGTGGCGAACCTGCGCAGCCACGTCGCCGTGCTGCGCGGCCTCCTCGCTGCGGCGTGCGGCGGCGAGGAGCGGGTGGTGACCAGGCCGGGCGGCTACCTGATGACGGTCCGGCCGGGGGAGCTGGACCTGGGGGTGTTCGAGGACCTGGTCGGCCGGGGCCGGCAGGCGCTGCGCCTTGAGCAGCACGAGGTGGGCGCGCGGCTGCTCGGCGAAGCACTGGACCTGTGGCGCGGCCAGCCGCTGGCCAACGTGACGCTGCACGGCGCGGGAGAGGCCGAGGTCGTCTCGCTGGAGGAGGCCAGGCTCGACGTCGTCGAGGACCGGCTGCGGGCGCTGCTGGCGTGCGGCGACAACGCGGCGGTGATCGGCGCGGCCAGCGGGCTGGTCGTCGAGCATCCGCTGCGGGAACCGTTGTGGGCGCTGCTGATGCTCGCCCTGCACCGCGCCGGACGCCAGGCTGACGCCCTGGCCGCGTACACGGCCGTGCGCACCAGGCTCGCCGAGGAGCTCGGCCTGGACCCCGGCCAGGAACTGCGGCGCCTTCAGCACGAGATCCTCGTCGGCGACGCGACCCGCGACCCGCAGCCGCCGCCGTCGGCCGACGCGGTGGCCCACTGCGACCTGCCCGGCGACACCAGCGACTTCAGCGGCCGGGAGGCCGAGCTGCACCTGCTGCTCAGCTCGGTGCGCGCTGACGGCAAGGACGGGACGGCGGTGGCGATCTCGGCGATCGACGGCATGGCCGGGGTCGGCAAGACGACGCTGGCCGTGCACCTGGCGCACCGGCTGACCCCGCGCTACCCCGACGGGCAGCTGTTCGTCGACCTGCACGCGCACACCCCGGGCAGGCCGCCGCTGGCCCCGGCCGCCGCGCTGGGCAAGCTGCTGCGCGCGGCCGGCGTGCCCGGCGACCAGATCCCCGAGGACGTCGAGGACCGCGCGGTGCTGTGGCGCGCGACCCTGGCCGAGCGGCGCGCGCTGGTGGTGCTGGACAACGCCGTGGACAGCGCCCAGGTGCGGCCGCTGCTGCCGGGCGCGCGCGGTTGCCTGGTGCTGGTCACCAGCCGCCGCCGTCTCGCGGGACTGGCGGGCGCGCTGCTGCTCTCGCTGCCCGCGCTCCCGCACGACGACGCGGTGGCGCTGTTCGAGCACGTCGTGTGCGACGCGAGGCCCGCGGCCGAGGCCGCCGCGGTCGCCGAGGTCCTCGCGTTGTGCGGGCGGCTGCCGCTGGCGATCCGGATCGCCGCGACCAGGCTGCGGCACCGGCCGTCGTGGACGATCGCGCGGTTCGCCGCCCGCCTGCGCGGGCAGCGGCGGCGGCTGCCCGAGCTGCACGGCGAGGACAGCAGCGTGACCGCCGCGTTCGACCTGTCCTACCAGCACCTCGACGCCGACCAGCGGCGGCTGTTCCGGCTGCTCGGCCTGCACCCGGGAGCCGACATCGACCTGCACGCGGCCGCCGCACTGGCCGGGCTGTCGCTGTGCCACGCGGAGGACCTGCTGGAGGACCTGGTCGACGCGCACCTGCTCCAGCAGCCCGCCGCCGGCAGGTATTGCCTGCACGAGCTGCTGCGGATCTACGCGGCGGACCGCTGCGGCGGCGAGGACGCCGACGCGGACCGGCGGGCCGCGCTCACCGGCCTGCTCGACCACTACCTGCGCGTCGCGGAGGTCGCGGCTGCCCTGCTCGCGCCCGGCGGGGGCCGGCCGGTCAGCACCGCGCCCGCCCCCGCCGCGCTCGCGGTCGCCGACCAGGCGCACGCCGCGGCGTGGCTGGCGGCGGAACTGGCCAACGTCCTGGCCGCCGCGAAGCACGCCGCCGAGCACGGCTGGCCGGCCCACGTCCGCGACCTGTCCGCCGCCCTGGCCCGCGAACTGGACGGCCACGGCCGGCACGAGGACGCCGAGGCCCTGCACACTGCGGCCGTCGCCGCCAGCAGGAGGCTCGGCGACGGCGTCGGCGAGGGCCACGCCCTGCACGACCTCGGCGTGGCGCACTGGCGGCTCGGCAGGCACGACGACGCCGGCCGCCACCACCGTCGGGCCCTGCACGCCGGCAGGCGGGCCGGCGAGCGCGCCCTGGAGGCCCGCGCGCTCAACGGCCTCGGGGAGGCGGCCCGCGCGACCGGCCAGCCGGCGCAGGCGCTGCGCGAGCACCGGCGGGCGCTGGCCATCACCCACGAGATCGGCGACCACCTTGAGCGGTCCCGCGCGCACACCGGCCTGGGCCACGCGCACCGCGACCTCGACCAGCACGACGAGGCCAGGGACCACTGGCAGCAGGCGCTGGCCGGCTACGCCGAGCACGGCGCGCCGGAGGCGGCCGACCTTCGCCGCCTGCTCGCGAACCCGGTGCGCACCGGCTCCTGACCGCAACCCCTTCGGGCACAAGGGAAAGATCCGCGCGACCGACCCGAGCCGTGGCGCGCCCTGCCGGACGGGCCCGGCCGTTGACACGGCCGAAGCGAGTTCGTAACCTCGTCGTGAGAACGCTCTCACGACGAGGATCCCGCGCCGCGCGGGCGCGCCATCCGTTCGCGCAGCCCTTCCGCCGATCACCGTGACCACCGGAAGCTGAGCGGAGCAACGACAATGCCAACCCGAAGGCAGGTCCTGAGCTGGACCGCGGCCACCGCGACGCTAGCCGCCCTCGCCCCGCCCGGCCTGGCCGGCGCCGCCACCGCGCTGCCGCTGACCGTGGTCAACACCACCGGCCGGCACCCGAACTCGGCACTGTGGATCCACATCGTCGGCACCGACCCCGCAGGCCGGCAGTGCTACGTGCGCGCCGACGGCACCGCCGTGCCCGTCTCACCCTCGCTCAACGGCCCGGACGGCTACGCCGACCTGTCCATCCCCTTCGCCGGCACCGGCTCGACGAGAATCTCGCTGCCGACCATGTCCGGCCGCGTCTACGTCTCCATCGACACAAAGCTGAAGTTCCGCGTGGTCACCGACGGCAACGGCAGGCCCGCGTTGCAGTACCCGGCCGCGTGGGTCGCCACCGACCCCAGCTACACCGTGCTGCACGACTGCATGGAGTTCACCTTCACGCCGGGCGGGATGTACTGCAACACCACGATGGTCGACATGTTCAGCGTGCCCATGGCGATCACCCTCACCGGGGCGTCCACCCAGACCACCGGCACGCTCAGGCCGGGAGGCCGCGCCGCGATCTTCGCCGCGATCGCCGCCAACCCCGACTTCCGCGGCCTCGTCGTCGGCGACAACCTGCGGGTGCTCGCCCCCGGCCACGGCATCGACAGCAACCGGTTCTCCCGCACCTACTACGACTCCTACGTCAACCAGGTGTGGAACGCCTACGCCGCAAGGAATCTGCGCGTCACGGTCAACTCGACCACCTACACCGGGCGCGTCACCGGCGGCAGGCTCGTCTTCGACCGGGGCGTCACCGCGTTCGCCAAACCCACCACCCGGGACGTGTTCTACTGCGACGGAGCCCTCGCCGCGCCCAACGACGGCCTCAGCGGGCCGGTCGCCGCGCAACTGGGCGCGGCCCTCAACCGGTCCACCCTCGCCGACCACGCCGACCAACCGGCGTCCGACCCCGCCCAGTTCTACCTGCCAGCCGTCACCAACCACTACTCCGCCGCGATCCACCGGAACACCGTGGACGGCAAGGCATACGGGTTCCCGTTCGACGACGTCGGCGGCGCCGCGTCCTACGTCCAGGACACCGAGCCGACCGGGATCACGCTCACCCTCACCCCGTTCTGAGACGCCACGTCTCGAGCCGCCGCGCGGTGTCCAGCGTGACACTCACGAGAAACACGAGGACCACCAACATGGTCACGCCGCCGAACGGAAACCTCGGGCCGCCGCCCACCAGCGCCAACCCCACGGTGGGCACGAGCGCGAGGACCCCAAGGTAGCCGGCCCCGACGGCGACGATGCGATGGTGCACGTAGTCCAGGTAGGCGGCCGTCGGCCTGCCGGGACGGATGCCAGGGATGAACCCGCCGACCCTGGCCAGCTCGTCGGCCACCCGCTCGGGATCGAACGCGACCGAGGCCCTGATGGTGGCGAAGACGCAGACGAGCACCGCGTAGACCACCATCCGCCAGAGCGTCCCCTCGTCGCGCAGCCAGGACGGGGCCCACTCCGACCAGGCCGCGCCGGGCCACAGCCGCGCCGCCAGCACCGGCAGGTACAGCAGCACGGCGGCGAGGACGGCGGGGCCGTTGGACTGGGCGATCCGCAGCGGCACAAAGGTTCGGGCACCGCCGCCGAACCGCCTGCCGATCGTTCTCGCGGCGTACTGCACGGGAACGTGGCGCTGCGCCTGCGCCACGAAGATCGTGGCCGCCATGACGGCCAGCACCACGACGGCAAGCACCACGGCGGTGGCACCGCCCCTGACCCGGCACAGGCGCAGGAACTCCGCCGGCAGCACCGCCGCGACCTGGGTGAGCAACAGGACCCGGACGCCGTCGCCGACACCCCGGTCGGTGATCGCCTCGGCCAGCCGCAGGACCAGCGCCGAGCCGGCCGTCAGGCACGCCACCAGCACGGTGCCGGTGCCGGCGAGGACACCGTGGTCGTCCAGGACGTCCCGGCCCGCGCCCGGCAACGAGCCGCCGGCCACCACCACGCCGACGGCCCCGAGCAGGCCGAGCCCGACCGTGAGACGCCGCCGGTGCCGCGCGAGCGCGCTGGCCCCGGCCGGACCCGCCGCCCGCAACGCGGTCAGTCGCGGGCTCAGGCCGACCAACGCGCGCAGGACGACCGGGGCCGCCAGGCAGGGGAACACGCCGAACGCGAAGACCGACACCCTGCCAAGCCCGCCGCCGGTGAGCAGGTCGAGCAGCCAGTGCAGCTGGTTGTCCGCCACGGGGATCCCCGCCAGCGCCCGCACGTTGACGCCGGGGACCGGCAGGTTCTGCCCCAGCCGGAACACCACGATCACCAGCAGCGTCACCAGGATCCGGTTACGGAGGCTTCCGTGACCCTCCGGCCGCTCGGTGCGGTCGCTAATCGGTCGCACAGGCCCCCGCTGTCATCGCCTCGCTCGCCGCCGAATCGTGTTGATCACGCTAGCCGGGGCGGATGAAATCGCGATGACACGGCGGATGGCCGGTTCGGTTCGACCCCTCGATCGGACCGAGCCGGCCACCCCACCTAGCTGACGGTCACTCGGTCGTCGCGGCCGCCGCGGAGTGGCGCTGCGGGAGGCGCCAGCCGGGGCGGACGAAGTGGCAGGTGTAGCCGTTGGGGTAGTTCTGGAGGTAGTCCTGGTGCTCGGGCTCGGCCTCCCAGAACGGGCCCTCGGCCGTCACCTCGGTGACGACCTTGCCCGGCCACAGGCCCGAGGCGTCCACGTCGGCGATGGTGTCCACGGCGATCTCGCGCTGCCGGTCGTCGGTGTAGAAGATCGCCGACCGGTAGCTCGCCCCGAGGTCGTTGCCCTGCCGGTCGCGCGTGCTCGGGTCGTGGATCTGGAAGAAGAACTCCAGCAGCTCGCGGTAGGACGTCTGCGTCGGGTCGAAGGTGATCTCCAGCGCCTCGGCGTGGGTGCCGTGGTTGCGGTAGGTCGCGTTGGGCACGTCCCCACCGGTGTAGCCGACCCGGGTCGACACGACGCCGGGCTGTTTCCTGACGAGTTCCTGGACGCCCCAGAAGCAGCCGCCGGCCAGGATCGCCTTCTCCAGTTCGCGGGTCATCCCTCATCCGTCCTTCGCTATGGGCGCACGATCGGCGCGTGGCCGTCGATGTGTCCAACGCGGGCCGGGCCGGAATTGGTCCCGGCGCCGCGAGACGGACCGGCGCGACCCGCGTCACAGTCCACCAGAGTGCGGCACACGGTGTCGGCGCGCCGACCCGGGCCGCGGTTGCCCAGCCCTCAGCCCACGGCCACTGGCTCGCCGACGGCCTCGGCCGGCCGGGGCCGGTCGCGCCGCTCCAGCGCCGAGGACAGCACGGCGACCCCGAGCGCGGACACGGCAAGCGCCGCGCCGACCCAGTTCGTCGAGGTGTAGCCGAGGCCGCCCGCGATGACCAGCCCGCCGAGCCACGCGGCCAGCGCGTTGCCGAGGTTGAACGCGCCGATGTTGCCGGCCGAGGCGAGCGTCGGCGCGGCGGCGGCCTGGTCCAGGACGCGCTTCTGGAGCGGCGGCACGGACGCGAAGCCGAACGCCCCGATCAGCGCGATGGTGATCGCGGCGCCGATCTTGCTGTGCGCGGTGACGGTGAACAGGGCGAGCACGACGGCGAGGCCGATCAGCGAGCCGAACAGCAGCGGCATCAGCGCGCGGTCCGCGAGGCGCCCGCCGACCAGGTTGCCGACGACCATGCCGAGCCCGAGCAGCACGAGCAGCCACATGACCGAGGAGTCCGCGAAGCCGGTGACCTCGGTCAGCATCGGCGCGATGTAGGTGATCGCGGCGAACACCCCGCCGAAGCCGAGCACCGTCATGGCCATGGCGAGCAGCACCTGCACGTTGCGGAACGCGGCCAGCTCGTGCCGCAGCCGCACGCCCTCGGCCTTGGGCTGGTCCGGCACGAGCGCGGCGATGCCGGCGAGGCCGAGGACGCCGAGGCCGGCGACGAGCAGGAACGTGACTCGCCAGCCGAGGTGTTGGCCGATCAGGGTGCCCAGCGGCACGCCGACCACGTTGGCGACGGTCAGGCCGGTGAACATCATCGCGATCGCGCCTGCCTTCTTCTGCGGGGCGACGAGGCCGGCGGCGACGACCGCGCCGATGCCGAAGAACGCGCCGTGCGCGAGGGAGGCGAGGATCCGGCCGGCGAGCATGACGCCGAAGCCGGGGGCGAGCGCGGACAGCGCGTTGCCCGCGACGAACAGCACCATGAGCAGCAGCAGCATCCGCTTGCGGGAGATCAGGGTGCCCAGCGCGGTCATCAGCGGGGCGCCGATCATGACGCCGAGCGCGTAGCCGGTGACCAGGAGGCCCGCGGTGGGGATCGAGACGCCGTACTCGGCGGCGACCTGGGGGAGCAGCCCCATGATGACGAACTCGGTGGTGCCGATCCCGAACGCGCCGATGGCCAGGGCCAGGAGTGCCAGGGGCATGAGGTTCACTCTCCATGTCAGTTGCGTGCGCCCGTTGCAAGCGTCGACAATAGTTGCAGACGCGGACTAATTGCAAACGCGGGTTATTGCACAACTGGGCTATGCTGGTGTCATGCCCGTCACGGACGCCCCGCTCACCGGCCTCGCGCAGGGCTGGTGCGCCCTGTCCCTGCTGCACGGCAGGATCGACGCGCACCTCGAGCGTGCGCTCCAGGCCGGACACGAGCTGAGCGTCCGGGAGTACTCGCTGCTGGACGTCCTCAGTCGGCAGCACGACGGGCCCGGCGGGCACCTGCGGATGGCGCAGGTCGCCGAGTCCGTCGTGCTCAGCCAGAGCGCGACCACGCGCCTGGTCACCCGACTGGAGGACCGCGGCCTGCTGGTCCGCTACCTGTGCCAGGACGACCGGCGCGGCATCTACACCGACGTCAGCGACGCGGGCCTCGCGCTGCTCGCCAAGGCTCGGCCCACCAACGACCGCGCGCTGCGCGAGGCGCTGGCCGAGGCCGCGAAAAACCCGGAGCTCGCGCCGCTGGTCAGCGCCCTGGAGTCGCTGCCAGCGCAGGCCCGCTGAGCCAATCCCGAGGCACGCCGACCTCGACCACAGCGCATGCAATAAAGCCAATTGCTTCAGTGCAGATCGAACTCAACCGTTCGTCGTACAACCGCCAACCACTCCAGGACGAGAAGACCCCAGGCCGACCGCACGATGTCGTGAACCGGCCCCCGCACGGCTGCCGGTCTGGCACCGTGGCTGGTTGTGGCGATCACGGAACGCGGGGAGCTGTTGGCGCGCCTCGGGCGGCTGCGGCGCGCCCAACTCGGCGACGTCCGCGCACCGCACAAGCCGCTGTTACTGCTGTGGCTGTTCGGCCGCTTCGCCGCCACGGGCAGCAGCGCGACCAGCTACGCCGAACTGGAGGAGCCGGTCAGCCGGCTGATCAACGACTTCGGCCCGCCGGTCCGCAGCCGGGCGAGGGAGCAACAGCGCGCCGCGATGCCGTTCGTGCACCTCGAACGCGACCTCTGGCTGGTGCGCGACGCCGCCGGGGTCGAGCTGGGCGCGAACACACCGGAACGCCGCAGCTGGCTCACCGATCGCGGCGCCGTCGGACAGCTGCGACCCGAGGTCGAACAGCTGTTGGCCGCGCCGGGGACCCTCGCCGCCGCCGCGCGGTTGTTGCTGGACCAGCACTTCACGCCGACGCTGGCCGAACTGGTGTGCGCCGAGGTCGGACTGGACGTCGCGGCCATGGAGGTCGCCGCAGGGGCGGGGCGGCCGGCGCGTCCCCGGCGGGGCGGGTTCGCCGAGGAGGTGCTGCGGGCCTACGCCTACAGCTGCGCGATGTGCGGGTTCGACGGCGCGCTCGGCCGCAATCCCGTCGGCATCGAGGCCGCGCATGTCCGCTGGCACAGCCAGGACGGGCCCGACGAGCTGGAGAACGCGGTGGCGCTGTGCGCACTGCACCACGCCCTGCTCGATCTCGGCGTGCTGGGCCTCACCGAGGATCGGCGGGTGCGGGTGTCGGACCTGTACGTGGCCCGCAGCGACGCAGGGCGGGCCGTGGACGCGCTCGCCGACCGGCCGCTGCGCGTGCCCCGGCCCGAGCACCGCGTCGTGGCCGAGGGTTTCATCGCCTGGCACGGCCGGCAGGTGTTCCGGGCTGCGGCCTGACGCGGGCGTCCCGGGCGTGGGCCGGGCCGCCCGCGTCGGTCGTGGGTCGGCGATCCAGGTGCTCGGCCAGCCAGGGGCGCAGAACGGGGAGCACGTTGTCCGGCTGCATGGCCTGGGTGTGGTCGAGCCCGTCGAGCAGTCGGACGTCCCAGCCGGCCGCCGTCAGCTCGGCGCGACGGCTCGCGATCGTGCCGGCCATGTCCACGGTGACGCCGCCCCAGCGCTCGCCGTAGGCGATGGTGTCCGCCGAGCCCGCGAAACACAGCCTGGGGCAGTGGATCCGCGCCTGCGCGGCCTCGTCGTCGAAGTCCTGGAGCGCCTCGTAGAGGGTGACGAACTGGCGGGTCTGCGGCTCGGTGAGCGTGATCTGCACGGTCGACCAGTCGTACTCGTCGGCCGGCCCGGAGGCCTGCTGCGCGGCCTGCTGCGGGGCCTGGTGCGGGACGCTCGGCGCGGACTTGGTCATGTCGTGAGTCGCGGCGGTGACGCGGAGCATGGGCGCGTACGGGCCGCCGATGGGCGGGAAGCCGCCCATGACCAGGGCGGACAGGCGGTCGGTTCGGATCGCGAGTTGTAGCCCGTTCACGGCCAGCCACGAGTAGCCGTAGTAGGCGAACCGGTCGGCGCCGGCCGCGTCGGCCACGGCCAGCAGGTCGGCGGCCACGGCGGCCGGGGTCAGCGTGTCGGGTCTGGGGGTCGTCATGAGGTGGCCCTCGTAGTCGAAGGCGACGACCCGGAACGCATCGGCGAGTCCGTCGACAAGGGATCGGCCCAACGCCGGGTCGGTTCCCCATTTCCGCAGTTCTTCGGCGCGTTGTCCGGTGGCGGGGTGTGGGTTGACGGGGAGCAGCACGGTGGGGCCGGTGCCGTTGATCTCCAGTTCGAGGTGGCTTCCGTCGTGCAGTGTCGCCTTGGTCATCGGTCTCCTCCATACCGGTGTCGCCGGGACTCCGGTTGAATCCTTAGGCCGTAAGGGGATGCCCGAACGACGATACCTTATGACGTAAGGAGTTACTGCGTCGACCGGCTCGGAACTCCACGTATACGCCGTAGACTCGCGACGTGTACGGTGTAGACATGAGTTCGTCGACAGCCGGTCGAATCGCTGAGGCGGCGCGCGGCATCCTGGTCGCCGAGGGCACCGACGCGGTGAGCATGCGGCGGGTGGCCGCCGAGGTCGGCATCACGCCGATGGCGATCTACCGGCACTACCCGAACCGGGAGGCGCTCCTGGAGGCCATCGCCTCGACCGCCTTCGCCGAGCTGGCCGAGCGGTGGGCCGGGACGTTGCAGGGGCCTGGTTCGCGGCTCGGGCGAGCCCTGGACGCCTATCTGGACTTCGCGTTGGAACAGCCCCGGCTGTACACGTTCCTGTTCACCGAGCCGAGGGCGGACGCGCGGCGCTATCCCGAGGACATGCGGGCGGGCGCGTCGCCGACGATGACCATCGTCGCGGACGCGCTGCGCGACGGTGTGCGGGCGGGTGTGTTCCGGGAGCACGACGTCTGGGAGGTCGCGCTGATGACGACGACCCTGCTGCACGGCCTCGTGCAGCTCTATCACGCGGGCCGGATCAGCCTGGCGGAACAGGACTTCCGTGCGCTGTGCCGAGCCGGACTGGGGAGGGTGCTCGATGGCATCAGGACGTGAGGGGGTCGGCGTGCCGGCCCGGCCGGGCGGGGTCGTGGTGCTCGCGGCGGCGGCCGCGCTGGCTTCGGCGGTGTTGTTCTACTTCGGCACAGGTCTGCACCCGGTGGGGTGGCTGACGTGGTTGGCGGCGCTGCCGGTGCTGCTGGCCGCGCCGAGGCTGTCCGCGCGGTGGGCAGCCGGGACGGCGTTTCTCGGCTATCTGCTCGGCGGCCTGACCATGGCGCGCTACTACGTCGCCGTGCTGGGCCTGCCGGTGCCGTTGTGGTTGGGGTTCTTCGTGGTGACGCCGGCGATCTTCTGCCTGGCGGTGTTGTTGTTCCGGGCGCTGGTCCTGCGGGGGCGTCCGGTGCTGGCCGTGGTGGCGGTCGCCGCCGCGTGGGCCGGCGCGGAGTACCTGATGTCCGTGGCCACGCCGAGTGGCGCGAACTGGAGTCTGGCGACCACGCAGGCCGATGTGCCGTTGCTGGTGCAGGTGGGGTCGGCCACCGGTGTGTGGGGGATCAGCTTCCTGGTGGTGGCGGTGCCGGCCGCGGTCGCCGCGGTGTTGGCTCCCTCGGCCGGTGCGGCGGCGCGGTGGCGGGTCGCCGGCGTCGTCGCGGTGGTCCTGGGCCTGGCGTTGGGTTACGGCGCCGTCCGGTTGTCGGGGTCGAGTGCGGTGTCGCTGCGGGTGACGTTGGTGGCGGCGCACAAGTCGGAGCGGGATCCGCTCGACATCGGCACCGCCGAGGGGCGTCGGCTGCTCGACGCCGATCTGGCCTGGCTGGAGTCCATGCCGGATGACGGGACGCGGTTGGTGGTGTTCCCGGAGAAGGACCTCGCGGCCGACGACGGCACGCTGCCAGGGATGGAGGCGTCCTTCAGCCGGTTGGCCAAGGCGCGCGGCGTGGTCGTGGTGGTGGGGCTGAGGATGCGCACCGACGGCGTCGACTACAACACCTCGTTGGCCTTCCCAGCCGATGGCGGGTCGCCGGTGCGGTACCGCAAGCAGCACCTGATGGCCGGTGGCGAGGGCGGGATCGTCCCCGGTGCGGGGTCGGCGTTCGCGCCGGGGTTGTCGGGCCGGGTGGGCCTGGCGATCTGCGCCGATATGGGGCATCCGTCGCTGGGGCGCGAGTACGGGCGGTTGGGCGCCGGTCTGCTGGCGGTGCCGGCGTGGGACTTCGACGTGGACGCGTGGTCGCAGAGCCGGGTGCAGTCGATGCGGGGCGTGGAGAACGGGTTCGCGGTGGTGCGCGCCGCGCGGCAGGGGTATCTGACGGTGACGGACCCGAACGGCCGGGTGCTCGGGCAGACGCTGGCGGACACGTCGTCGCCGGTGAACACGCTCACCGTGACGGTGCCGGTCGGGGACGGCGCCGGCACGCTCTACTCGCGGTGGGGCGAGTGGTTCGCGTGGCTGTGCCTCGCGGTCACGGCCCTTGCGGTCGTCCTCGCCAGCAGGCGTGCCGCGCGGAAGCCGGAATCCACCCCCGCGAGTCATGGGATGTATCGCCGGTCCACGTCAACTGTGTGACCCAACGGTGTGACCCGGGAGGCCCTTTACAGTCGGGAGACGTCGGACCTATTGTCGCCAGCACCGCCGCGTGAACCGGAGCCCTCGCATCGGTCGTGGAGAGGTTGGCAGCATGAGGAAATCCGCGCTGAGGGGCGTTCTCGCCGCGCTCGCAGCCGTGTCCGTGTTCGCGTCCGTCACCGCCGAGGGCGGTGCCGCTTCGGCGGAACCGACCCCGCCCGGCGCCGCCGTCCCCGTGGCCATCTCGGTGAGCGCGGCGAGCAGCGGCCACGTCGGCGCCGGGTTCGCGGGCTTCAGCTACGAGAAGGACCGCGTCGGCGCCGGCATGTTCGACGCGGGCGACACGAACCTGGTGCACCTGTTCCGGTTGCTCGGCCCCAGCGTGCTGCGCATCGGTGGCAACCTCGTCGACATCGTCAACTGGAACGGCGCGGGCACCGGCGGGTCCTCGGGCGAGATCGCCCCGGCGGACGTGACGAAGCTGGCCGCGTTCGTCCGCGCCACGGGCTGGAAGGTGCTCTACGGCATCAACCTCAAGACGAACACCCCGGCCAACGCCGCCGCCGAGGCGCGGTTCGCGGCGGCGGCGCTCGGCGGCAGCCTGCTGGGGTTCGAGGTCGGCAACGAGCCGAACTTCTACCGCACCGAGAGCGCCTACGAGACCTCCTACAACTCCTACGTCGCCGCGATCAGGGCGCAGGTGCCCGGAGCGGTGTTCGACGGCCCCGGCCAGGGCGACTCGACGAGCTGGGTGAGCGCGTTCGGCGCGCACGAGAAGAACAACGCTCTGACGGACCTGTCGACACATCTCTACATCGGCAAGAACACCACCGCGACGATCGACGGGATGCTCGCGTCGAACACGTCGGGGCGGCTGCCCGACGCGGAGGCCGCGATGGGCAAGGCCCAGTCCGCCGACGGGATCGCGCAGTGGCGGATGACCGAGGCGAACTCCTACTACCACGGCGGCGCGGCCGGCGTGAGCGACGTGGAGGCCGCGTCGCTGTGGTCGCTGGAGTTCCTGGCCGGCGTCGCGGCGCACCGCGGGTCCGGCGTGAACTTCCACGGCGGCACGTCGACGCAGTTCCCGCTGGCCTACTCGCCGATCGCGTTCTCGGGCCTGATGCCGACCGGCGTGCAGGGCGTCTACTACGGCGAGCTGCTGTGGTCGCTGGCCGGTGCGGGTGCCCTGCACGCCGCGTCGGTCAGCGGCGGTTCGGGTGTCACGGCGTGGGCGGTGGGCGCCAACGTGTTCGTGACCAACAAGGGCGCCGAGCCGATCACCGCGACGGTCACGCTGCCCGCGTCGGCGGCCGCGGCGAGCGAGTACGTCCTGACCGCGCCGTCGCTGACCTCCACCGCCATCACGATCGCCGGTTCCGGGGTCGGCGCGAGCGGCGCGTTCACGCCGACGCCGCGACCGGTGGCCGTGTCGGGCACGAAGGTCGTGGTGTCCGTGCTGGCGACCAGCGCGGCGCTGGTGGTCACGCGGTAGCGGGCGCCGGGTTCAGTGGGCGATTCAGTGGTCGACGGTGATGCGGCGGCCGCTGGACGCTCACCTGACCTCTTCCGGGGTCACCGCGCGGAGTTCCCTGACGGGGCGTACGAGAAGCGGCACCAGGGCCACGACAACGAATGCCACGCCGCCGATCAGGGCGACGGGTTCGGCGCCCCACGTGTTCGCGGCGGGTCCGATTAGCAATAGCCCAAGGGGGATTGAGCCGAAGGACAGCAGATCGTCATAGGAGGACACCCTGGACAGCATGTCGCGGGGAACGTTCTGCTGGAGCGTGGTGTCCCAGGTGATGCCCGCGACGGTGAATCCCATCGCGCCGACGAAGGTGCACACCAGCAGCACCGGCAGACTGGCGCCGGTGCCGAGGGCAATGAGTGGGGTGGCGCCGACGGCTGCGGCCACAGCTCCCGCGCGCAGCGGTCGCCGTAGCACGAGTCGATACATGAGCAGGCTCATCGCCAGCAGGCCGACGGCGCGGACGCTGAGCACGATGCCCCACGCGGCGTCGCCGCTGTGCTGCTTGGTGAGCGTCGGGCCGAGCACCTGCCATGGCCCGACGTTCACCAGGTTGATCAGGAAGTAGGAACTCGCCATGGTCCATATCCATGGCGTCGATCGGAATTCGCGCCAGCCCTCCCGGATGTCGGGCAGGAGGCTGCCCCGGGCGCCGGTGACCGGTGTGGCGGAGGGAAGTCGGGCGAGGAACGCGGCGGCGATGAGGAAGCTCAGGGCGTCTGCGGCGACGGCCCAGGCGCCGTTGGAGGCGGCGGCGATTGCTCCGGCGAGGACCGGGCCGGCGATGCGGGTGACGTTTCGGCTCAACGAGAGTGCCGAGTTGGCTCGTTGCAGACCGGTCGGCGGGACAAGGTCGGGCACGATGCCGCGCAGGGCGGGCGAGGCAAACGCCTCCAGCGCGCCGTTGAGGAGCGCGAGACACGAGACAAGGAACAGGTTGAAGGTGCCGGTGAGCAGGAGGAGCGCGACACCTGCCTGTGTCACGCCCGATCCGAGGTTGGCGACGACGAGCAGCGTGCGGCGGGAGAACCGGTCCGCGATGGCCCCGCCGACGAGGAGGAGAACGAGCTGGGGCCCGATGTTGGCGGCAAGCACGATCCCGAGGTCGCCGGCCTTGCCCGAGGCGTCGAGAATCCCGAGCGCCAGGGCGACCGACGACATCGAGGTGCCGAGCAGGGAGACGAAGCGAGCGGCGAGGAATCCTCGGAAGGGCGGCCGTAGGACGGGTGAGACGGTACCTGTCACGCTTGGAGGATCGCAGCGTGGATTGAGGCTGCCCATCCTTTCGGTAAAAGGCGCAAGCACTGGGAGGGCGTCCCGGGCGTGTGCCGTTCGCGGGTGGTTGGAGGCCGCGGAAGTTGTCCGGCGGCACGCGCGGTGTCGGCTTCAGTAGGTTCTGCGGATGCGGCAATTCGCGGACATCGAAGACCTGTCGGGGCTTGTGCGTGACGCGCTGGGAGCGGGATGCCGCGTAGTCACGGTGGACCGGTTGCGCGGTGGGAGCAAGAAGGGGGTGTACCGGGTCCGCCTTGATGGAACCCGCACGGCCAGCGTGATCGTCTACAGCTGGGCCGAAGCTGAGAACTTCTGGCCAGGCGCGCGAGAGGCCGACCCGGCTGACCCGTTCGCGCCCGCCTCCGGGCTGGTCCCGTTCCTGACCGCGCAGCGCAGCTTGGACAGCCTCGGGGTACGGGTTCCGCGGATACACCTGGCGGATGACAGCCGGCGCCGCTATCCGGCGGACGTCGCCGTGGTCGAGGACGTCTCCGGCGGCACGCTCGAAGCACTCTTCGAAACCGATCCCACGCGCGCCGCGAAAGCCCTTGGCGGCCTTGCCGAGACGCTTGAGGTGATGCACCGACACCAGGGCCAGCACTACGGCAGGGTAGATCTGCTGGAGCGGGGCGGATCCGCGTCCGAGGTCTCGTGCGGGCGACGAGTTCTCGACCGCGCCCTGCGGGACCTTGAGGAGGCGGCGGGGCACGACGGGCGCATCGCGGCAGCCGGCACCGCATTGCGCGACCGTCTACAGGAGTGGCCGATCGGGTGAGCCCTCGCACGAAGGACGGACTGATCCACGGAGAACTCGGACCCGACCACGTCCTGGTCGATGCCGACGGGCACCCCGTCCTGATCGACATCGAGGACTTGATGCGCCCGCCTCGCCACCGCCCTATGGGTCGTGGCGATCGAGGCGGAAAGCCCTGCGTGGCAAGGGTAGGCCGCGATCCTTGGTGATCAACTCATTCGCATGTAACGGACTTTTCTGGACAACTCGCCGCAGTGGCGTTGTGCCCGGATAAACTGGGCCGCACGAACGGCTTTCGACGGCGCATGTACTGGGCGGACAGGCAGGTGAAGCGTGTCGGTGTTCGAGCTGCTGGCGGGGAAGACAAGCCTGCGCATCAGCGACCCGAGGCAGACCACCGTCGAAGTGCACGCCCACCTGCGCGACTTGATCATCACCGGCGTGATCCCCGAGGGCACCGTGCTCAAGCAGGCCGAGCTGGCGCGCCTGTTCGCGGTGAGCAGAACGCCGATGCGCGAGGCGTTTCGCATGCTCCAGGAGGAGGGGCTGCTCTCCGCCGAGCCCAACCAGCGTAGCCAGGTGATCGGCCTGGTGCCCGAGGAGATCGAGCTGCTCTACGCCGCGCGCATCGCGTTGGAGGGGCTGGGTGTGCGGTTGACCGCCGGCCGGCTCGGGCCGGTGGAGTGTCGTGACGCCGCCTCGGCGCTGCGGGAGATGGAGCGCACCTACCGGTCGAACGACCTGGCCGGCTGGGCGGTGGCGCATCGCCGCTTTCACCGGCGGATGGTCGGTGGGTGTGGCGCGACCGTGGCCCGCACCATCAGCTCGTACGCGGAGCAGAGCGAGCGCTACGTCCGCCTGCTGCACGCCAGGTTTCACGCTGACTTCGAGGTCCGGCACCGCGAGCACGTCGTGATCCTGCAGGCGGTGCGTGAGGGTGATGCGCGGACGGCGGTGAAGATCGTCGCCGAGCACCTGGCCGGCACGGCCCGTCGGGTGCTGTGCGAGATCGCGCCGGGGCGCGAGACCCTAGCGGTGGAAGCGGCCGTGCGGATGGTGACCGGTGAGAGCCCGAAGCGGGGCTGCCTCGGCGAAGCGTCGTGATCGAAGAATTCCCCTCGAATGGGAAATCGTCGGTGAGCTCGGGTTTTGGAAAAGTGTGTGCACTTCGCTGGGTTGCAGGTCTTGTGCACTGGTCGGATCACTAGAAGTGTTGCCTGATGTTGGAAAACTTACCGTGACCTCACCACGATGAGAGCGCTCTTGACGACGTTGACAACTGCATGCACTATGGGCCGGGGGCAAATTTGCCGGATCGTGACCGGGGGGATGATGCGGCGCGCCAGGGCCGCACGGTGGTCGAACCCGGATCCACATACCTGTCCTGCCAGAACCTGCGTACCTCTCATGCAGCATCCTGGAGTGACTTCATGACGACGGATTTTCCGTTGTGGCCTGGAATTTATGATGTCGTTCGACTGCTCGACGGCGAATGGGTGTCCGCCGTGTTGGCGGCATTACAGGACCAGTCGTTGCACTACACCGAGATTCTCACGGTGATCAGTCGCCAGCTGAGCAGCTCGGGTTCGTCGGGCGCCGACCGAGTCCTGCACGAGACCACGCTGACGAGAACGTTGCGGCGGCTGGTGCGCGACGGTCTCGTCGAACGCGTCGAGACCCGCAGCAGACTGCCGCGCTCGGTCCGCTACTCGCTGACCGAGCCGGCCAAGGAACTACTCACCGCCATGGCCTCGGCGGCCAAGTGGGCGGAGTACTACAACGAACTCATCGAAGAGGCGCGGCAGCGACGTGCCGCGAGCTAGAGGGCCTGGTCGGGGAACACCAGCCGGCCCAAGCGCAGCAGCCGAGCCAGCCGCGACAACGGGCGCACATACGCCCTGGCCACCCGCAACTCACAACCCATTCGCGCCTTGGCGTCCTCATTGGAGATTCCGAAGTCCACCGCGCCGAGACCGCGCTCGATCGCCAGGCGGATGATCTCGTGGCCGAGGTGGCGGTGCACCGGTGTGCCGCCGACCCGGCCCTGATCCACACCGCTGTACACGGACTCGAGGACCTCGCCCCGGCGCAGCAGCAGGTCGAAGCCGATCAGCTCGTCGTCGCGCAGCGCCAGCAGCACGGTGCTCTGTGGCAGCGCGGAGACGCGGTCGAAGTAGTCCTCGGTGAGCCAGACCTGGTCGCGGTCGCGGTACTTCTCGTAGAGCGCCCGCCACAACGCGTGCATCGTCGCCACGGTGGTGCGGCCCAGGGGAGTGCTTGCGACCTCGACCCGGTAGCCGTCGCGGGTGAACCGCCTTGCGTCCCTGCGCATGTCCTTGCGCCGCGCGGAGGGCAGGCTCGCCAGATAGCCGTCGAAGTCGGTCCAGGTCAACGGAAGCAGGGCGTCGACGTACATGGGCACCCGGCGGAACCCGCGACGCAGCAGCTCGGGGCCGCCGACGGCGTGCTCGTCCGGCTCCCACAGGTCGCGCACGACCAGCAGCGCGGCGCGCAACCGGGACGCCGTCGCGGCCATCGCCTCGAGCAGTCCCGGCAGCGCGTCGACGGCCGCCTCCGGCGACACGAAGTAGAACGGCGAGCCGACGTTGACCGGCGAGCCGCCGACGAACAGCGGGACGCGCAGCGGTCCGATGACCGGGTATCGGAACAGGAATCCGTACGCCGCACCGATGAGCCGGCCATCGCGCCACGCCAGGAAATAGTGGAACTCGCTGTCTTTGACGGTCTCGGCAATCGCGCGCAGGTAGTCCACGCCGCCCGGCTGCTCGGGAAACCGCAGCCCCGACCAGTCCTCGTCCGACACCGCGAGGTGCGCGGACACCTGGATCGACACACCGGCCCCAACTGCGGTCATCGCGTCCTCCTCAGGCGGCGAAGTCCGACTCGACCGCGGCGAACAGCGTCGCCACGTCGACGTCCTCGCGGCTGTCGATGCCCTCCTCGGCCCACGCCTGCTGGTCGAGCACATAGGCCGTCGTCACGGTGATCTCGTAGAGCCGGAACTCGTCGTTGGCGTGGAACGCGGCCAGTTCCTCCTCGACGGAGTCGGCCAACTGGTCGGCGGCGCGGTCCAGGAACCGCCGCAGCAGAGCGTCGTTCGCCTCGGTCTCCCGGCACAGGCCGGCGAACTGGATGCCGTCGGCCTTGTCCAGCTCGACCGTGGAGTCGTAGATCACGCCGGCCACCCTTGGCTCGGCGCGCACCGCGGTGCCGTGCCGGGACACGTGCCGCGACACGAAGTACAGCTTGTCGGGCGCCATCGCGATGTGGCCGACGACCGCGACCCACGGTCCTCCGGCGTCCTGTGTCGCCAGTGCCGTGTAGCGGTTTGCACGGAGAATTTCGATTGCGCGTCCAGTGGCTTCTGAAAGGCCCATGAACTCAGGCTAGGAGCGCTGTCAACACGCTGTCACCGCGGTACGAACTTCGTTGCACGTAAACAGAAGTGCGTTCGGCGGGGACGGTTACCTGGCACTGCCTATCAGCGGCGTACGTACCTGGAAGAACGGCCTTGACCGCGTCTGTGCGGCGAGTTGACACTCGAATAGCCGCCGCGTCGACAACGTGGCGAACTATCGGAGAGAGCGACAGTGACTGCACTCCAAGAGAAATGGTCGTTCGACGACTTCAGCCGGAACTCGGCTGCCTCGGGCCTGTTCGACCCGCCGGTGTTGGACGGGCCGGTGGGGCCGACGATCGTGCAGGACGGCCAGAAGCTGGTCAACTTCGCCAGCATCAACTTCCTGAACCTGCACGCGGATCCCGTGGTGCGCGGGCACTTCCTGACCGGCGTGGACGAGTACGGTCTGGTCACCGGCGGATCCCGGATGACCCAGGGCATCGCGCGGACCCACCTGGAGATGGAACGCGAGCTGTGCCGGATCACCGGACGGGAGCGGGCCATCAGCTTCGCCAGCGGCCTGCTGGCCAACATTGGTTTCGTGCACGCCATGTCGACCACGGTCCGGCTGCGTGAGGGCTGGGAGGTGCACAACTCCGACGCCGTGTTCGTGCTGGACCGCGACAGCCACTGGAGCCTGTGGAAGGCAGCGGAGGCGCTGCCCGGCGGTCGCCGGTTGTTTCCCTTCCGGCACAACGATCCCGAGAGTCTGGACCTGGTGCTGTCCCGGCTGGAGGGCCGCAAGACGGTCGTGGTGTTCGAGAGCGTGTACTCCGCCGACGGGGGTGTCGCACCGATCGGCGCGTTGCTGGAGGTCTGCGAGCGGCACGGCGCGGTCAGCTTCGTGGACGACGCCAACGGGTTCCTGATCTACGGGCCGGGGCACCGGCCGTTCGCCGAGGAGTTCGCGGCGATGCGCCGGGCGGACTTCGTCATGGTGTCCTTCTCCAAGGCCGTCGGCCTGGAGGGCGGGGCGATTGCCGGGCCGGCCGACCCGATCCGGGCGTTCGAGGTGCTGTCGGGGACGTCGATGTTCACCGCGGCGATGCAGCCGCCCACCGCCTACGCCGCGGCGCGGGTGATGCGGATGCTGCACGGCGAAGACTCCATTGTGGACAGATACCTGGACCGGGTCGCAGACTTCGGCCGCCACCTCGCCGACGCGGGCTGCGCGCCGCACGACACCGAGTCCTACATCATGTCCGTCCCCGTGAACGACGACGAGGTCGCGACCCGGCTGCACCACGAGTTCCTGACCCGCGGCTACCTGGTCCCGGTCTTCCACTACCCGGCCGTGCCGCACGGTTCCGCGCTGCTGCGCCTGATCCTCAACGCCGGCCACACCCAGGAGCACATCGACGGTTTCGTGTCCGTGCTCACCGAGCTGAAGGGCAGGTTCGGCTTCTGATGACACCACGACCAGGCGACGCGCTGACCGAGGTCGCGCAGTACCTGCGTTGCCCAGGCTGCGCACAGACGCGCTGGCGGACCGAGGCCGACGGCCTGGTCTGCGGCGCCTGCGCGCGCCGGTATCCCTACGTCGGCGGCGTGCTCGACATGGCCGCTCCCGGCGACGTCGGCGCCGCCGGAGACCGGCCCTACGAGGGATTCTGGGCCGCCTTCTACGGGTGGGTGATGAGCAGTCCCGCGCGCCAGCGCCTGGACTCCTGGCTGCTCGGGCTCGACGTGCGGCGCTACTACCGCGAGACCGTCGCCCGGCTGGACGAGTGCGGCGACGGTCCGCGCCTGGAGGTGCCCTGCGGCAGCCTGCCGTTCCACGGCAGGACCAGGGCCTACGACGCCGGCCCGTGGATCTTCGTGGACCTGTCCAGAGCGATGCTCGACAAGCTGGCCCGCAGGCTCGACGGGACCGGGCACGTGCTGGTGCGCGCGGACGCGTGCGCGCTCCCGGTGCGGGACGGGCAGCTGCGGACGATCGTGTCGCTGTTCGGACTGCACTGCTTCCACGACAAGGATGCGGTGTTCGCCGAGCTGAGGCGCTGCCTGCGCCCCGACGGCCGACTCGTGCTCAGCACCCTGACCAGCGACGGCCCCGCACGCTCGCGGCTGTACCAGCGGCTCAACGAGCTGGACGGCACGTTCGCGCCCGCTGTGTCGTCGGCGCGGATCGCCGCGCTGGCCGGCCGGCACGGGCTCGGCATCGACGACCAGGTCAGCCTGGGCAGTGTCCTGCTGTGCACGGCGTCGCTGAGGATCCGGGAATCCACCGCGAGTGAGGGAGGCACGAGATGAAGGGACCAGGGGAGACCGTCGTCGACCGACTGCGCGCGCACGCGGCGACCATGCCCGACAAAGACGCCGTGGTATTCGTCCGGGAGCAGCACGAGGAAGCGGTGACCTACCGCCAACTTGACCAGCACGCAGGACGGATCGCCTCGTGGTTACGGGCGCACGGTCGACCCGGCGACCGGATCCTGCTGCCCGGCAGCACGGGGCTCGAGTTCGTGACGGCGTTCTTCGGCTGCGTGTACGCCGGCATGATCGCGGTTCCCACGCCCCTGCCCGGCCGGTTCCAGCAGGAACGCCGGCGGTTACGGGCGATCGCGAACGACGCGGGTGTGGCGACCGTGCTCACCTCGACCGCGCAGGTGTCCGCCGTGCGGGAATGGGCCGAGGAGGAGGGCCTTGACCTCGCGCATTCGGTGACCGACACGGCCGGCCTCGGCGGGTCGGGTGACTGGTTCGCGCAGCCGGCAGACCCCGACACGGTGGTGCTGTTGCAGTACACCTCCGGATCCACCAGCGACGCCAAGGGTGTGATGGTCAGTCACGGCAACCTGATCCACAACGCCGAACTGACGGCCGCGTCCGGTGGTTGGAACGCGCACGACAACTTCGGCGGCTGGCTGCCGTTGTTTCACGACATGGGGCTGATCGGCCAGGTGATCACGCCGCTGCTCATCGGCGGCACCACCGCGCTGATGGAGCCGGGCACGTTCGTCCGACGGCCGCACGAGTGGCTGCGCATGATCGACCGCCACCGCCTGTCCGCGTCGCCGGCGCCGAACTTCGCGTTCGACCTGTGCCGCAGGCGGGTCACCGACACGCAACTGGACGGGCTGGACCTGTCCGGCTGGATCAGCGCGGTCAACGGGTCGGAGCCGGTGCACGCGCCGACGCTGGCCGCGTTCGTGGACCGCTTCGCCGCAGCGGGCTTCCGCGCCGACGCGATCTCGCCGAGCTACGGCATGGCCGAGGCGACGCTGTACGTGTCGGGCGAGTCGCGCCGCGAGCCGGTGGTGCGCCGGGTGGACGCGGAGTCGTTGGCGCACGGCGAGTTCCGGCCGGTGTCGGGTGACGGACGCGACCTGGTCAGCTGCGGACGGCCACGTGGCTTCGACGTGCGGATTGTCGACCCCGACACCGCCGAGGCACTGCCCGAGGGGCGGGTCGGCGAGATCTGGCTGCGCGGCCCGAGCGTGGCGCGCGGCTACTGGCGGCGCGCGGCGTTGTCGGCGGAGGTGTTCGAGGCGACCGCCCTGGACGGCGACGGCGGCTACCTGCGGACCGGTGACGCCGGCGTGCTGGTCGACGGCGAGCTGTACATCACCGGACGGTACAAGGAGATGCTGGTCGTGCACGGCCGCAACCTGTTCCCTCAGGACCTGGAGCACGAGGTGCGGCTGCTGCACGAGGGGCTCGCGGGCAACCCCGGCGCGGTGTTCGCGGTGTCCGCGCCCGACGACGAGATCGTGGTGGCCCACGAGATCCGCGCGACGCGCGAGGGCACCGACCTCGGCGCGATCGCGGGCCGGATCCGGCAGGCACTGGGCAGCGCGTTCGGCGTGCACATCGCCGGGGTGGTGCTGCTGCGGCCGGGTGCGGTGCGCCGCACCACCAGCGGCAAGATCCAGCGGCTCGCGATGCGCGAGCTGTTCCTGGCCGGCGCTCTCGACGCGGTCCACGAGGACGTGGTTCCGTCGGTGCGCGCCCTGGTCAGGCAGAGCTGACACGACACCGTCAGGGAAGGACGACATGCGCGGGGACATGACGATGACCTCGGACGAGGTACGGGCCTGGCTGATCGACCGGGTCGCCTACCACCTCGATCGGGATCCGGCGAGGATTCGGCCGGACGTGCCGTTGGCGGACTACGGGCTCGACTCGGTGTACGCGATGGGTGTCAGCGGCGACATCGAGGACGAGTTCGGCATCGCCGTGGAGGCGGCGGACCTGTGGGAGCGGCCGACGATCGACGCGCTGGCCGCCCACCTGGTCGACCAGGTGGGCGGGTAACCGAGTGGCCACCGCGCCGTCCCGCTGGGTCGCGCTGGCCACCCTGACCGCCGCGGTGCTGCTGGTGGCGGTCGACAACAGCGTGCTCGGGCTCGCGGTTCCCTTTCTCAGCAGGGATCTGGCGCCGACCGCCGACGAACTGCTGTGGATCGGCGACAGCTACTCGTTCGTGCTGGCGGGCCTGCTGGTCACGATGGGCACGCTCGGCGATCGGATCGGCCGCAAGCGGCTGCTGCTGTCCGGGGCGGTGGCGTTCGGCGTGCTGTCGGTGCTCGTGGCCTACTCGCGCGACGCGGGGATGCTGATCGCGTCGCGGGCGCTGTTGGGCGTGGCGGGGGCGACCCTGATGCCGTCCACGTTGTCGATCATCAGGAACCTGTTCGCCGACCCGAGGGAGCGCACGGCCGCGATCGGGCTGTGGGGCGCGGCCTCGGCCGCCGGAGTGGCGGCCGGGCCGATCCTGGGCGGGGTGCTGCTGGAGCACTTCTGGTGGGGGTCGGTGTTCCTGATCAACGTGCCGGTGATGGTGGTGTTGGTGGCGGTCGGCTCGGTGACCCTGCCGGAGTCCCGGGATCCGCGGCCCGGCCCGCTGGATCCGGCCAGCGTCGGGCTGTCGCTGGTCGGCGTGGTCGGGGCGGTGTTTGCGGCGAAGCGGGCAGCAGTCGGCGGCGGCTGGCCGACGGTCGCGGCCGCCGGGCTGGTCGGCGTCGCGGGGCTCGCGGCGTTCGTGCGCAGGCAGTTGCGGCTGTCGGTGCCGCTGATCGACGTCAGGCTGTTCCGAGGTAGCCGGTTCGGCGGCGCGCTCCTGGCCGACCTGCTGGCGGTGTTGGGGCTGTCGGGGGTGGTCTTCTTCGTGTCCCAGTACTTCCAGTTGGTGCGCGGGTTCCGGCCGCTGCTGGCGGGGGTGGCCGAGTTGCCGCTGACCGTCGGTGCTGTGGTGGGCGGGCTGGTCGCCGGGCCGTTGGCCCGCCGCTGGGGTGCGGGGCCCGCGGTCGGGGCCGCGCTGGGACTGGCAGCCCTGGCGATGACCGGCATGCTGGGGGCCGGGATGGCCGGGGGATACCCGCTGGTCGCAGGGGCGTTGCTGCTGGCGGGCTGCGGGACGAGCGTGGCGTTCACCCTGACCGCCGACATCATGTTGTCCAGCGTCGTCAAGGAGAAGGCGGGCGCGGCGTCGTCGGTCGAGGAGACCGGGTTCGAGCTGGGGGCCGCGTTGGGGATCGCCCTGCTGGGCTCGGTGATCACCGTCGGCTACCGGGCCGGGCTCGTGCTGCCGGCCGGCGCGCCCGAGGCGGCCCGGGACTCGCTGGGAGCCGCCGTGGAGGAGGCGGGGAGGCTGCCCCCAGGCCCTGGCGAGATGGTGCTGCGCGCGGCGCGACAGTCCTTTGTGGAGGGTATGCACGCCGGTGCTGTCGCGTCAGCGGTGTGCCTCGCCGTGGCGGCGGTGGCGACGCTGGTGTTGCTCCGCGGTGACCGGGGACAGCATTCGGAAAGCTAATTGCTTTGACCTGAAGAGGTTGTTCGGGGAGAACAGTGGGTATCGAGGCTTACCCGGCTCGGGGCCAGAATGTCCTTGCGGGGCTGCGTTCAGGCGGTGCAGGCCGCCTCTAGCGCGGTGATCTTCACAAGGCCGTGCGTGAGGTCACCGTGTCCGGTATGTCCAGATCCGGGCGCCGCCGATGCCATCCAGGCGTGCGGTCCCACTCGTAGCCGGTGCTTGAGGTTGCTGATCCACCCTTCGCAGCCGGTGCGCCACTTGAGCGCCCCGGGTACCCGGCAGCCCGTTGGGCAGCGGCGTTCCGTCCATCGCAAGGCCGAAGGCCGACAAGCCGATGCGGCTGCCCGGCCGCATGCGTCAGGGTTTCCGGTCCACTTCGGACATTGATTCGGCGTGGTGCCGTGCGAACCCGGCGGCGCGGGCCTGCCGTGCCGGGACCGGGCGATGACGCGCGGGGCGTCGGGTACGGTCCCGGCACGGCAGGATGCTCCAGCGTGATCAGCGTGGGGTGAGCACCCAGAGGTGATCCGGTGTGCCGTTGTCCTCCCACTGCAGAACCTGAGCACCGGACGCGGTGCTCTCGTTGGTCACGCCCAGCAGCAGACCGCTGTGGTAGTTGACGATCTTGTACTGGCCGCCGCCGGTCGGCACGAACCGCCACAGGTGATCAGGAGTCCCGTTGTCACCCCAGACCAGCGCGGTACCACCATCGGTGGTGCTCTCATTGGTGATGCCCAGTACCAAGCCACTGGCCCCGTTCTGGATCTGGTACAGGCCACCGGACTCGGGGACCAGCGTCCACACCTGCGTAACACTATTATTCTGAGTGGACTGCACCACGCCGGTGCCCTGTCCGGTGCCACCGTCGCGCGTGTCCAGCACCAGGCCACTGTTGCCGTTGCTGATCTGGTAGCGCCCCGCCAGGGTCGTGGAGCCACCGCCGGGCGTGATCACCAGATGGTAACCGTCACTGGCGCTCATCGACACCGGCACGGTGATAGCACCGTTGACCACCGGGTAGGTGTTCCGCGAGATCGTCACCGGTGCCGAGACCGGCGTGGTACGACCCGGCGACGGCGTGTACTCCAACGTGACATTGACCGTGCCACCCAACGCGGGCAAGCCACCCAGACCATCGACCGTCACCGCGGTCGCCCCGCTACCACCGCCGAAGATCACACTGACTCCCGAGCCATCCGCACTCACCGACGCGGCGCCGTCCAGACCGGTCGGGCCGGGCGGCACGGTGGTGACCATGTTGCCGGTCATCGCTCCATACCAGTCATAAAGCCAGTACGCCCCGTTGGGGGCGCCACCGGTGGACACCAGCGTGTCGCCGAGCGTCCCGTACTGGTTCCAGAACGCCAGTTCCGCGTTGTTCACGCCGGCACGTTCGAACTTGGCCAGGTAGCCGACCAGCGAACCGGGCACACCGACCTCACCCGTGGTGGCGTACTCCTCGATCGCGATCGGGCGGGGGCTGATCCCCAGGCCGGCCTCCAACGACTGGAGGGCGGCCACGTCCCCCGGGATACTCGCCGAACCACCGAGTTCGTGCCAGCTCACGACATCCGGCAGGGTGCCGGTGTTGCGGGCGTCGGTAAGGAAGGTGCGCAACCAGTTGATGTCGAAGTGCGAGAGGCTGGGGCCTTGGATCGGACGGGTCTGGTCCTTCGAGCGAACCTCGTGACAGGTGCGGGCCCAGCCGGCGTCGAACGATCCCGCGGCATTGGTATTCCAGGTCCAGTCGGGTTCGTTCCACGGCTCCCAGGCGCTGATGTTGCCCGCCCCGGACGACCCGACGGCGGCGACCTGCTTGTCCACGGCCGAGAGCCAGTCATTCCAGCTCACCCACCGGTAGGGGAAGTTCGGGTACCAGTCCGGCATCCGGACTACCACCCGCGCGCCCGCCCTGGCCGCCTCCGGTGCAACAACAAGGGCGTCACCGCCCGGTCCCGGTTCGCCGTTGGGTAACTGCTGCCCACCGGGCGCCATCTGCACGAACGTGTTCGGGTGCAGCGCTTGCACGAGGTTGTCGGCTGGCACGCTGGCGGTATCCAGCCCGTACAGGCCACCGGAACCGACATGGGTGACCGGCCGGAACGGCTGGTTGGCATGAACCACAAGGGTGGCCGCCGCGGCCGGCGCCGCATTGCCGGCCGTGGCGGCGGTGCCGATCGTGGTGCCGGCAAGGGCGAGCACCAGGGCCGCGATCCGGACCGGTCGCGGCATTCGAGGTGACGTGGAGCGAGGTGTCCGATGGTGCATCGTCGCACTCCTGACGTAGCTGGGACCGGGGTTGGGGCGGCGCCATGTCGCCCCAACCACCGAGTCACTCCCTGTGTGACGTGCTCAGCTGCAGGCCGCGCCATTCACACTGAACGATGTGGGTGCGGTGTCGCTGCTGTTCCAGGTGCCCTGGAAGCCCAGCGTGGTGTTACCGCCGGCCGGGATCGTGCCGTTGTAGTTGGCGTTGGTCGCGGTGACCGCCGCGCCGTTCTGTGTCACCGTCGCGTTCCAGGCGTTGGTGACATGTTGGTCACCGGGGAAGGTGAAGGTGAGCTGCCAGCCACTGATCGCCGACGTGCCGGTGTTGGTGATGGTCATGCTGGCCACGAATCCGCCCGCCCACTGGTTATTGGTGGTGTAGGTGACGTGACAGCCGGAAGGTCCGCCGCCGGTGACCGTCCAGGTCAGACTGGCCGAGCCGGACGCCCCGGTACCGTCCTGGACGGTGATGGTCACCGGATACGTGCCGGCCGTGGTCGGCGTGCCGCTGATCAGCCCGGTACCGGCGTTGATGGCCAGCCCCGGCGGCAGGCCGGTCGCCGAATAGCTGAGCGTCTGACCCGACGTCGAGTCGGTCGCGGTCACCTGCACGCTCACCGCCGTACCCACGGCAGTGGACTGCGCACCGGGGTTGGCCACGGTGATGGTGCCCCCGCCGCCCTTGCCCAGTGCGTCCGCGCTGGAGTAATACGCCGGCTTGGGCTGGTAGTTGTTGTCGTACATGGTGGCCGCGCCGTAGCCGGAGAAGGTACCGGGAATCCAGGAGTCGGCGTCACCGACGCCCCACTGGCTCACCCCGACGCAACGGGGCACGGCAAGGCAGTCGTTCACCACGGCGGCATAGTCGCTGCCCTGCTGCTGGAGACTCGCGCTGCCGGCCGGCAACTGGATGCGGTCGTCCAGCTCGGTGACCGCGACATCCACGCCCAGTGCGGCGAACCGGGCCATGTTGGCCTGCATGGTGGACGGGATCTGGCCGAGGATGAAGTGACTTTCCAGGCCGACGCCACCGATCGGCACGCCCTGCGCCACCAGCGACTTGACCAGGTTGTACATGCCGTCACTCTTGGCGTTCTCGCCCTCGATGTTGTAGTCGTTGAGGTACAGTCTCGTGTTCGGGTCGGCGGCGTGCGCGGTGCGGATCGCGTCGGCGATGTAACCCGTCCCCATCGCGTTGTAGAACACGTCCTGGCGGAGCGAGCCGTCCTCGTTGAACGGCTCGTTCACCACGTCCCACGCGTACACCTTGCCTCGGTAGTGCGTGGCCTCGGTGGTGATGTGGTTCTCCATCACGCCCCGCACCTGGGACTGTGGCAGGCCGCTCACCCAGCCCGGTAACTGGCTGTGCCACACCAGATTGTGGCCGCGCACCCGAATGTTGTGCGACTGCGCGAACGACACGATTCCGTCGCCTGGCCCGAAGTTGTACGAGCCGTTGGAGGGTTCGGTGGTGTCCCACTTCATCTCGTTGCCCGGCGTCACCATGTCGAACTGTGTCGCAGCGAGAGTGGTGATCGTCGAGTCGTGGATCATGTTGCCGGTCAGTTCGGTGCCGAAGTAGCGACCTTTGGCTTCGGCCAGCTGGGCCAGGGTTCCGCTGGCGCCGGAGGCCGTTGGCGCACAGGACAGAACGAGGCCGGTGGACGCGGCCAGCGCGACCAGTGCGGCGGCCACTCGGGCGCCGGTGGAGCGGAGACTGGGATCTCGCATGTTCGACTCCTCTGTCGACATCGGTATTGGTCCGTCGTTACCGGTCAGCGCACGGTGCTCGCGACACCGTTGAGCCTGAACGCGGTGAGCGTGGCGGCATCGCGGGTCTGGCTGGCCTGGAAGCCGATGGTGACCAGGCGCTGATCACGTCACTGACCCGACAGCCGCCCAGGTTGCCGCCGCCGCTGCTGTCGAGGCCGAAGAAGTGGATCGCGTAGGCGGGCCGTGCCCGACAGCGGCAGGCTGTGCCCGACCCCGGCGATGCTGTACGCCTCGACGTGTGTGCTACCCGGGGCGTCCGCGTAGCGGGTGCGGGTCCAGGCGTTGTTGTGCTGTTCCACGTGGTCGACCATGGACAGGGTGCCGGCCGGGTCACTGCTTCCGTTGTGGGTCAACGACTGTGGGCTCGACGCGTCGAAACAGTTGCCGATGCGGGTCGCGGACGGGTGGATCACGATGAACCCGTACCGGTCGGCCGCGGCCCGCACCGAAAGGCGGCAATTGCGCCCAGTGTGGTTGTTCTCATGGTTCGATGATGGATCACGCGACCGGTTCCGGAAAGAACGTGTCTCCTGGCGTCGGCCTGACCGGCGGTTTCCCTGGGACACAACATGATTCTGATGGAACTTTCATCCCTTGACCGCGCCGGTGAGGCAGCCGACGATGCACCGCTGGGCGAACGCAAAAAGCCCTGTGGGGTTTCCAAAAGTCTGCCACCGGTGCTGAACAGCAGTTTTGCGCGGCCCGTTCGTATTCGTTGATCAGACCCCAAGCTGAACCGCTCCAAAATCGGATTCGAGTCAATGGCCAGTGGTAATGCCGGCCAGATCCAGGCTCCGCAGCGTCGCGTCGCGCGGTGGCTGAGTGGAACGGCGGTGTGCGGGACGATCCGACGCGATCGTCCCGCACACCGCCAGATTGTCCGGGCGGCCGGTTGGGTCCGCCCAGCGTCCACTGTTGGTTGCTGGCGCCGTCGCAGGTCCGCAGTTCGGCCTTGGCGCCGTCGGCGGTGGAGGCGCTGGTCACGTCAGGGCGCAGGCCGTTGCCAGAGGAAGTGGCGGGCTTGGTGGGTCGCCCAGTGGTCCTGGCCGAGGATGAGACCCATCTGGACTGGCTGGCGCGGGTGCGGGCCTGCTGGATCCCGCACGGGATCCGCCATCTGGTGCCGACCCCGGGGAGCAGCCAACGCAGCAGCCTGCTCGGGGCGATCAACCCGGCCATCGGCGCCTGGCATTACCACCTCGCGCACAAGTGCGTGTCCAGCTCGCTACGGAAGACGTCGTGGTCGCCGTAGGCGCAGTCGGCGACCACCGCGCGGAAGGGCGCTCCGACGGCCCGGTCAGGTACTCCCGAAACCCCCGCCGTTGGGCCAACGTGCCCAACAGATCATCGAATCGGGCGGCGTAGTCCTCCAACGGTCCTGGTGCTGGTGGACACGGACGACGTGCGGTCATGGCGCACACCTCTGACGGGCTCGTCAAATCCCCGCACCTCGAGGGATGCCGCAACCACGCTCCGCTGTCAACAAACTACCGGTAGCGCCTGGTGTAGGCGCGTAGTTCGACGCTGTATGGCTCAATTGACAGCCCGACTTCGCCGGTGTCGAAGCTGGTCTCGGTGATGGTAACTTGCGGTGGCTGCCCGACCTGATTGGTCGAGTCCAAGCTGGGGCCGGTCAGGCGCCACAGTTGTCCTGGGCTACGTGGAGTGAAGCCGGTGAGGTTGATGTCGACGCTTTGCGCGTCGGCGGTTGCGTTGATTGCCGCGATGGTCAGTGTCTTGCCGTCGCCGGTCAATGCGGCTGACATGTCGAGTGGGTAGGTTGGGCTGCCAGATGTGACGCTCGGCTGGTCGCCACCGGCTGGCCACTTCGGTGCGGGCTGCGGCGAGTCGCCGGAGATCTCGATCGGTACAGTGCCAAAGTGCTGCCGGTAGAGCAGGAACAGCAATCCCTGTTCGCTGTAGGTCGAGTCAGTGCCGCTGTAAGACAGCCAACTCATTCCCGTCGTATAGGCGCCTATGACGATGAAGTCGGTGTTCCTGAACATCTCATGCAGCATCATGCTCGTGGCCAGCACACCCCGCAGACCACTCGCGAAGTACGCCCACTCGTCGATGCTCACCTTGATGTGGTCCCGTTCCAGCGGGAAGTCCTTCTTGTACAGTTCCCAGTCCTCGCGGACCGCGTGAATATAGTTCGCCCCTCGGCGCACTGAGTCCAGCACCGACTCGGTGACATCCACTCGCTGACCCAGGGTCAGGTCGTAGCGGCGCGGGTCGCCGTACGTGTGTTCGGAGATGATATCGAAATTGCCCCAGGCATTTTTCATCAGCCGGTAATTCCAGTCGGTTTCGGATCCATATTTGACTATGACCGGGGTGGGTTGAACGATCTTTCGGGTGTTCGGGTCGATGTAGAACGGCTCGCTGTGAATCGTCAGGCTTGCCGGGAACGCACCTGACGCGATGAGGGTGATGGAGTGATCGGCCTCCTTCATCGCCTCGGCAAAGAGGGTGTGCTTGATCATATATTGTGACGGCGTCATGTATCCTAGCTGCCAGAACCCGAACATTTCGTTTCCGATGTTCCAGTATTTGACCTGGTAAGGTTTCGGGCGTCCATTGGCTACACGGGCTCGGCCCATCGGGCTGTCCGCGTCTCCGTTGACGTATTCGACGAGCTCCGCTGCTTCTCGGGCCGAACCGAAGCCACTATTGACGCACAGGTAGGGCTCCACTCCGATCAGGCCGCACATTGTCAGAAATTCGTCAGTACCGATATCGTTGGACTGCGGGTAGTTCCACACGTAGTCCCACTTGGGTGGGCGCCTGTCGGGATCCCCGACCGCGTCCTTCCAGTCGTATCCTGACGTGAAGTTACCGCCCGGGAAGCGCCACAACCCGGAGTTCATCGCTCGAAACAGTCCGATCGTGTCTTTTCGAAAGCCTGCCACGTTGTCGGCAGCCATCAGAGACACGGCTCCGACTTTGAAACTCCCGGTTCCAGTACCCGCGATCTCCAGTCGCCCGTTCGCGGTGCCTGCCTGGCAGGAAAACCTCAATGGAACAGTAGCCCACTGCCTTCTGGTCGGCACGACAAGACGCTGGCCCTGGCCATTTCCCCAAGAGAGTGTCACGACTACGTGCGCGCCGGGGTCGCCGGCCACGACGATCCGGCCGACGTAGTCCTTCTCGGCGAGTGCCAAGCCGGCCTGCCATATCCCGCGCGACTCTGACGGAGAAAGCGCCACAACCGGTGATTGCTCGCCGACGTACGGTGCCGTCGAATCCATCGTCACCGTTCTGGACTGCGCGAGAGGCCGCCATTTCCGCACCGACGGATCTTGGTTGTCGACGGCGTAGTAGAATTTTCGGTCACTGAGAACCTCGGCCCACAGTGCGCTGTAGATGAAGCCTTGGATGTGCTCGGAAAAGGCACCGTAGATGAATGGGGAGATCGGCTCGCCAGTCTTCGTCATATCGATAACCGCGCTGACGCCCGAAGACGCGGCGGCATCCCTGATTGGCAGCGCCGCCGCCAGGCCAGCCACCAAAGAGCCCTGAAGGACCGTCCGCCGGGTGAGTCCTTTGCCGCCCTCACTCATCGCTCATGCCCTTTCTCCTGGCGTCCACGATAGGAAGCCCTTTTCCGGCCGTGGGTCGCTGTTTTTGTGCGTGACACGACTTCGTCGAGGTAATGAACTAGTGCTCAGCCCAGGTTCAGTCAAGAGCCGAGTCGAAAGATGTGATGTTTCGAAAACGAAAGGCCCGGCACCTGCGCATCCAGTCGGCGTCAGCCAATGCCACTGCGTGTAAATTTCATGTATCGTGGCAGACGGCAGGCGCGACTCTGTCGGTGATGTTGTTGGCGTCGAAGTCAGCCGCTGACAGACCGCCAGGACTTCAGCCGAGGGATCCCGTGCTGGTACAGGAAATCCTGGAAGTCGGTCGGCAGCCGGGACGGTGTTGTTTCGCCGGCGGGTGGCAGGCCGCTGAGGCGCTCGATGTTCACGGTTCGTGGAACAAGCCCGGCTGGACAACGTTGTCGATGACGATTGACAGCGGTGCTGCGAACCGTGAGGCTGGGATCTCCGGCCCTAGAAGTGTCCTGAAGATGTTGTTTGGCCGTGAGGGCAGGTGGGACGGAACCACCCGCCCCTTGTTCTTACCCTGTGGTCAGAAGCCAGGCGGGG
>NZ_VUOB01000090.1 GCF_008386585.1 Solihabitans fulvus | reverse complement strand
CTCGCCCCACCTACCCACAACCCACCCCGTTGTCCCCAGCCCGCCCCACGCCACCAGCCCGCACTGCCGCCGGTGGCTACGCTGGCCAAGGGCACGTCCCCCAGGGCCAATGCCACTTACTTAGCGAATCTTGTGTCTGACTGCGGCCGGGTTGTCCTTGATTGTAGTGTGCTGTGAGGTAGCTTCTCTGCGTGGGCGTGATGCGCGATTTGCAGTCGATCGTGAGTGACCATGGGCGTTTGACGGACGCGATCGGTATTGGCGTCCTGACGCGGTTGGTGGATCGTGATCTGGTGGATGAGGCGATCGCGGCTGCGGATCGAAAAGAAAAGCGGGTCCGGTTGTTGCCCGCGCGCGTCGTGGTTTACTATGTGCTCGCGTTGTGTTTGTTTTTCGGGGACAGCTACGAAGAGGTCATGCGTAAACTGACCCATGGGCTGCGGGCCGTCGGTTCCTGGCGGAAGGAATGGACGGTGCCTACGGTTGGTGCTATCTCGAAGGCTCGGATGCGATTGGGTGAGGAGCCGCTGCGATTGTTGTTCGATCGAGTGGCTCTGCCGATGGCGAAACGGTCCACGCCGGGTGCGTGGCTTCGTGGGTTTCGGGTGATGGCCATTGACGGTGTGATTTTCAACCTTCCTGATACCCAGGACAACGAGGAGGGTTTCGGCCGCTGCGGCGGGAAGAATCCGGCGCCGTTCCCGCAAGCTCGGACCACGGCGCTGGTCGAATGCGGCACCCATGCTGTGGTCGCCGCCGAGATTGACCCGTGGAAGAAGCAGGAACGAGCGCAGGTCGTGGGGCTGCTGCGCGCGTTCGAGCCCGGCATGCTGGTACTCGCCGACGCTGGCGTGTACAGCTACGGGCTGTGGAATGCCGCGGCTCAGACAGGGGCGGCACTGGTGTGGCGGGTCAGGGCGGATCTCGAACTGCCGGTACT
>NZ_VUOB01000009.1 GCF_008386585.1 Solihabitans fulvus | reverse complement strand
CGAACACTTGACAGACCCGCGCCCGCCGGACGACGTTCGCGTCCAGCAGCCGGCACGCGACAATCGGCGCGTTGCCGACCAGGCCGAAGTCGCCCGCTGCCAGTGTTCCCACGACGTGCGAGGACCGCTCGGTCTCCCGGAGCGGGACCTCCCCGTGTCGGTAGGTCCGTGCGACACCCAACTCGAGCAGCGCGGCCTGGCAGCGAGGCGACAGCATGTCCAGGAACGTCCCAGCCGGCCACCGCCCGGTATCCCAAAGCCCGTCCGACCTGAGGAATCACCCTCATCTTCTGTTGCCTCACCTGGTAGCGGAGCATGGTCGCGTGCCTGACGCGGGTACGCCCGCTGGCAAGTCTGCGGGCGCCGACCACGCGGGATTAGTGATCATCCCGGTATCCCGCCAGCCGCCCGGTGGTCTCATGTCGGCGTGGCACGGGTTCGCCGGTGGATCGGCCGGCTCGCGACCCGATCCGGCGTTCGTACGTTCGAGTGGTGTGCGGTCGCTGTGGTCTCGACCTCGTCGTGCTGGCGCTACAACAGCCTGGGCAGCGGACAAGCGCGTGCCGCCAGGGAGGTCTGAATGGACCCGGGTTCGGAGGCGGTGCCGCGCACGATCGCGGTCGTCGACGTGGCGAGCTACGGGGATCCGACCAGAACGAACCTCCATCGGTTGGCCGTCAGAGAGGGCCTGTACAACCTGATGGAGACGGCCTGCCACGAGTCCAGCATCGGGTGGGGCCGCTGCCGCACAGACGATATGGGCGACGGCCTGTTGTTGTTGCTGCCACCCGACATTCCCAAGATCCTGCTGGTGGACCGGCTGCCGCAGCGACTTGCCTCGGGCCTGCGCCGCCACAACGGAGATCACTCCGATGGCGCACGCATCCGGCTGCGCCTGGCCCTACACGCCGGCGAGGTGTACCACGACCAGCATGGACTTGCCAGCGAGGCGGTGATCCACGCCAGTCGCATCCTGGAGGCCCCCGAGGCAAAACAGGCCCTCGAGAAGTCGACAACCAACCTGATGCTCATCGCGTCCGAGTGGTTCTACGACGCCGTTGTGTGCCACGACCCCGCCGCCGAGCCGGATTCGTTCCGCCAGATCGCGGTTAATGTGAAGGAAACCCGTGGCAGCGCCTGGATTCGTCTCGTCGGCGAGCATCCGCCAGGTTTGTCCGTGGGCGAGCACCCGCCACAAAAGTCACCGGCTCCCGCGCAACCGCGCAGCGCCGGTGTCGACTCGCGAGGCCCCACGTTGGCGGAGCTCGGCAAGATCGTCACCATACTGCTCGAAACACCGGGCTTCGACACGCGGGAGGGCCGTGACCTGGTGTTGAGCCAACTCGATTCGGAGGTGTGGTCGGCGATCGCCAGGCAGCGGACGGCGCGGGCCGATGTCGCGAGCATCGTCCGCACATGCTGGCGGTATCCGGGTGCGCTGCGAGAACTGGTCGAAGCCATTCGCTTCTTCGCCATGGGTTCGATTGCGATGGGCAGGCTCGACGCGGCGGTCGCCGAGGTCATCGAGAATCCGCCAGACGAGTAGTCCTGGTGCGTGCGGCAGCAAATGCGTCCGTCCGCACCTCTGCCCGTGCGTCCGTCAACTTTACAATGAGGACAATCTGGTGATGCCCGCGCCCGACCCGCTGCGGACCGCATCGCTGCCAGGCCGCACGATATGGGAGGGGGGCGGGTAGGTGGATGAATCCGCACACGAGGTCAGTTCAGGTCTGGTGGATCTGACACGAGTCCGACTCGAGGCGCTGGACTCCCTGGCGGAGTCCGAGCTGGCGCCGGCGGTGGAGCGCCTGCTACGTCAGATCGACCATCCAAGCAGCAGCGTGGGCGGTCACAACTCGTAGGCCCCACCCCTACGACTGACGGAGGCAACCGCGAGGTGGCGCCAAGCGACTCCAGCGCTGATCAGGAGGACACCCTTCCCCACCATCGGCTCGACGAGTTCCAGCTCGATGCGCTTGCCCTCGGCGAGCACGACGACAGAGCGCTTGAGGTACTGCGCAACGCCGAGTACAGCAGGCGTTTGCTCATGCTTCGCCTACTCCTTCGGCTTGCCAGGCGGCGTCTGGGCTCGACCGGCCCACTGTCCCCGGTCGACGTGGCGTGGCGTCTGCTGGCCAGCGCCGCAGATCGAGCTCCCGACGCGGTCTCGCAGATGCTCACCCATCCGCAGACCGGTGTGTGGGCCGCGCACACGCTGCGCAGACTGCGTCACAGCACAAGCGATCCCGCCCCACTGTGGTTCCATGTGGGCCAGCTTCACTCGTTCGCGAGTGCGGCCGCGATCCGTGCGGGACTGCGCTTTCGCCTGACGGTTCCGCTGTGGGACGGCATTGCCGTGCTGCCAACGCTTGGCGCGGCTCAGGTGTCCACGGTCGAGCCGTGGACCTCGGCAGTGGTGATCTCCGACGATGCGGGCGCACGCGTCGCGGCCGGCGCCGCGACGGTCGCGATTCCTCGCGAGCGCGACGAATCAGGTGATCCCTCGTGGCAGCCCGCTCGTGTGCTGCGCGCCGCCGGCCGAGGCGGCGCCCCGAGTCTCGTGGTGCACCTGGATGACCTCGGGCCGTACCGGGGCCTGGACAGTCCCACTCCGCCCGATCCCCTGCCGCCGGACAGCGCCGCGCGATGGTCCGCGCTCCTCGACGATGCCTGGCACCTGTTGACCCGTGACCATCTGCCGCGAGCGGCCGAACTCTCGGCCGGTCTGGTGGCGGTGACTCCGGCCCCCGCCACCTTCCGCTTCCGCCCGTTCAGCGCCTCCGTCGGGGACGGCTTCGGCGGGACGATCGTGTCCGAGTCGCTCGACGCGGCTCAACTCGCTGTCACGCTCGTCCACGAGTTCCAGCACAGCAAGCTGACCGGGGTCGACCATCTGGTCGCACTACAGCACGAGGACGACGCGGAAGACTGCTACGCCCCCTGGCGCGACGACCCGCGATTCACCAGCGGCCTGCTGCAGGGCATTTACGCGTTCACCGCTGTCACCGAGTTCTGGGGTGTGCAACGCGGGCGAGTCACGGACACGGAACACGAACTCGCCGAGTTCGAGTTCGCACTGCGGCGAAGGCAGGCCAACCTGGCGCTGATGGTCCTGCGGCACAGGACATCCCTCACCGAGGCCGGCCGTCGCTTCGTTGACCGAATCGCTCGTCGACTGGCCCCCTGGCAGACGGCGATCGTGACCGCCGACGCGCTGCGCGCGGCGAACACCGCGACGGAGGATCACCTGGCGGGCTGGCGGGTCAGTCACTTACGCCCAACCGACCGGCTGGTTCGCCAGGCTGTCCAGGCCTGGCTGGCCGGCGATCCGTCGCCTGCCTTCGACGCGCCATCGGCCGTCGTCCCGAACCCGAATCCGCCGAGACTCGATACAAAGGCCGTGCTTGCCCAGGTGCTGATGGCCGACCGCGCCGAGTTCGCCAGGGCACGCGCCCAGCTCGGCCGGTCGACTCAGGCGCGCGACAACCGGGGTGCGGGCGATTTCTCCTTGGTCACCGGGGATTCCGCTGGCGCGCGCGAACTCTACCTGGCGGAGCTGGCACACCCCTGCGATCGACCGGGCGCGTGGTCGGGCCTCGGACTCGCCCTCGAGTCGGTCTCGCCCGGTCGTGCGGCGACCACGTTGCGAACGAGGCCGGAACTCGTCAGCACCATCCACGACGCGGTGGCCGCGGCCACCGGCGAAGCCCCTCATCCCGAGCGGCTCGCCGGCTGGCTCGGCGGCGATCTCTGACAATCACAAGGGCATCGGGTCGATGTCGCAGTCGGCGCGGGCGTTCGGGTCGCTCAGTTGCGACACAACCGGGTGTTGACCGCCTAGTTGCCGCCGCAGCCGCTCGATGACCTCGGCCCGCATCCGCGCCGCTTCCGCCACGCTGCCCAACGTGCCCAGGTCCTGGGCGAGGTTGGCACGACAGGCCAGCGTCGTCGGATGATCGGCGCCAAGCACTCTCTCAGCGCGTTCGGCGGTGCTCAGCCCCAGTTCGTACGCCGCCTGCGCCAAACCCAGGGCGGCACGGTCACTCGCCAGGTTCACCATCGCCACCAGCGTGGACGGATGGTCCTCGCCGAGGCGCGCCCGGAAGCCCTCGACCGTCGCCCTGTCGAGCTCCTCGGCCGGGCCGTTGTCACCAAGAAAGCGCCGCACGATGGCGACGTTCACCGCGGCGGACAGCGTGTGCGGATGATCTGGCCCCAGAGCACGCTGGTAGCGCTCAAGTGTTTGCCGGGCCAGCTTTGCGGCACCGCTGATGTCCTTGAGGTGCCGGAGGTCGATGGACTTGCTCAGTGCGGCCGCCAGCGTGTCGGCGTGGTCAGGGCCATAGCGCGCGGTGAGGCCACGCAGTGCTTCCTCTGACGCCGTCAGGGCGCGTTCGTGGTCGCCAGCCTTGCGACGCATGACCGCGAGGTGTCGAACCGCCCGCAGTGTTGCGGGGTTGAGTGCCTCGTGTTGCCGACGATAGGTGGCCACGATTTCCTCGTGGGCGAGCCTGGCGCCCCGGTAGTCACCGGTCTCGCGGCGATCGATCGTGAGGCCGACCTGCGTGATCAACGCCAGCGGGTGTTCCGAGCCGAAGGTCTGCACCTTCAGTCCCCACGTCTCCTCATCCAGCTTCAACGCCCGACTGAAGTCTCCGGCAAGTCGGAGGCTCACACCCAGGTTGTGGGCGGCGTTGAGGGCCACGGGGTCTTCGTCACCGAAGGAGCGAACGCATCGCCGGTAGTTCCCCTCCGACAGCTCAAGGGCGGTGGCGAAGTCTCCCTTCGCGCGGTTGTCGGCCGCCACCGCGCCGATCGCCTCGATCGTGTCCTCGTGCGCATCACCGACCGTGCGCCGATAGGCGGCCAGGATCGCGTCGTTCAACTCGGCGGCCTGGGCGTATCGGCCGAGCACCCAGCGCATGAACCCGAGCCACCGGCCCACCTTCAGCGTCTCCAGGTGGTCGGGCCCCAGCCGCTCACACCAGATGTCGTAGATGCGCTGGGACAGGTCGCAGCTCGCCTCGTGGTCGCCCCAGTAGTAGAGGAACTTCGCCTGGTTGAAGACGAGGTCACGAACGGACTGTTCCTCGCACTCGATGGCGTTCGACTTCAGAATGTGCGCGTTCAGTTCGGTGTACTTGGTCCAGTAGTCCCGGTCGTCCGGCGCATTCGGGTCGTTGGCGCCGAGCAGCAGATGGGCATCGTGCCGGCTGCGGTCCTGCTCCGCTTCGGTCATCTGGCCAACGAGCACCGCCTGCACCAGGCGGTGCATCTCAATGGAATTGGTGCGATGGTCGATCCGCGCCAGGGCGTAGCGGTTGATGTCGCGGATCGCCTCGTTGAGCCGCAACCTGTCCCGCAGCGCTCGTTGCAGGCCGGGCTCCACCGCGGCACCGCGGCCGTTGGTGAACATCGACTTGGCAACGGGTTCGGGCGCGAAGAACGCACAGGTCTGGAGGATCCGCAAGGCAGACGGATTCTTTTTCTCCAGCTGTTCCAGTGAGAGATTCCACGCCGCCGCGACCGATGTGGGGTAATCCAGCGCGCCGGGAACACTGAGCAGCTCAACCTGCTTCTCCGCAAGCAGTTCGAGGTACTCGTCGGCGGGCATACCGGTCTCCGCTCGCCAGGCGGCCGCCTGTGCGATCGCCAGGGGCAGGTCTCCCAGCGCCTCGGCGAGGCGTCCGGCCTCGTCGTCGGTGAGTTCGGGTCCGCGTCGCTGCAACAGCTGCACGCTCTCCTGTCGCCGGAACACGTCCACCTCGAGCGGCCGCGCGATGCTGAGCCACTGCGAATTGCGTGAGGTGACCAGGATTCGACCCGGACCACCGGTCGGTAGGTAGGGCAGCACGGTGGCGGGGTTGTCGGCGTTGTCGAACACCAGCAGCCAGTTCGGCGGAATCTTGCGATGCCCGCCGCCGCGCAACGCATCCAGCACAGGCTGAACAGCGATATTGGCTGCGGCTCCGGCTCGAAGATTCAATCGCTGACCGAGTTCGACGAGCGCATTGGCGATCTGCACCGACCGTTCTGCAGGTATCCACCAGATCACATCGAACTTCGACTGGTACCGATATGCGTACTCAATTGCCAGTTGCGATTTGCCAACACCCCCCAAACCGTGTAGTGCTTCCGGGAGAACCGCTGCCGTGGCCCCCGGTTCCAGACGTTCGTCCAGCGCATGTAGCAGATCGTCGCGGCCGGTGAAGTTGGCATTTCGAGGTGGCACACCGCCCCATATCAGTGGTGGCGCACCCTGCGGGCTCTGTGTCGCCTCCGTATCCCGATCAGCGGTCGTGGTCACCTCGGTGCCTCCTGCATGTCGCTTGACTTCCCCAGAGGATGATTGACCAGCTACCCGAACCCCGACCGAGTGCGGTGCATCATCCGATTCTTGCAGTAGCGGCGAGGCGTCACTCAATTCGGGATCTGCTCCCGCCACCTTTGAGTGAATGTCAGTTCGCTTCAGGACCCTGCGTAACTGCCTGGCCTCGACCAGGTGAATCCCCGACAATGCCCCCAGCACGGCGAGGTCGGCGTCGAGAAAGAACTCCGTCAGCGCGGACACGTCCGTCTCCCGAACCGTGCGACCAGCGACTTCGTCCAATCCTGAATAGAATTCATGAACCTCGGGCGCCTGGGCACCGACGCAGTCCCGGACAACCCGACGCACCCTGGCGGTACTCACCCGGCGGCCTGCCGCAAGGAGTTCCGCACGCACACCGGGGGCGAACTCAAAAGTCACCCGATCAGAACTTACCTGACCCGATGGTGCGACGGGTGCGACGAGCCTGCTGCCAAGGACTTCGGCGAGGTGCACGGTGTCCGAGGCGGGAAGCAGCTCAGCACGCACCCGTCGCATCACATCGAGTTCCAGTGGGGCCGCGGCCAGGTAGGTCGCCAGTTCATAGGCCACCGGCGAAGCCGTAGCCCTAAAGTCCGACACCAGACGCTCCGGAGTCGGCGGAACATCGAACACCGAACCCGCCTCGACCATGGGACGCGGCGGCACCAGCAGCGCGGCCATGTCCGTCCAACCGGCGCCAGTGGCCGTGGTCATGCGTACCCACCGGGACAGCCCGGCGGAGTTCAGTTCGACAACGCCGATCGGCACCACGTCGTCCAGATCGTCGAACAGGTCCGGAGCCGCCGCCTGTGGCATCCAGTCAAGGCTCGAGTTGGGCGCTCCGGGCTCGCGGGCCCGTAGCCGCACTCGATGAAGCTCGATGCCCGCCTGGTGCCAGGTGTGCCAGGGAAGGACATGGACCAGAGCGACCGGATGCGCGGTTCCCCACACCCTGAGCGCGGCGAACGCGGAACCCGACCGCCACGTTTCCGCCGCGGTGTCACTGAGCACCAGGACGATTCGGCGACGGCTGGGATCGATCACCTCGGAGATCCCATGCCGCAGCGCGCCCGCCACCGTGCTCCGCACGGTCAGGCGTCCCGATTCGTCGCTGCCCAGCAGACGAACCTGGACGTTGCGAAAGGCGCCCTGCCGGCTCAGCGTCCCGGCGAACTCGAGGGCGGTCGACCACCAGAGCGCCATGGACGGGCTGTCATCGACGACGAGCACGACATCCCAGCGAAGTTCCTCGGCCGGCCGACGGACCGGGAGCCAACGCCGATCCACGACCGCTCGTTCGGCCGTCGCCTCCTCGTCGAGTTCCAGCTCGGTCGCCGACCGGATGACCAGCCGCAGCGGCCGGAGCGCCCGTGGAATACCCGAGTCCACCCGAGGTTGATCCCCATCCAGGACGGCAGCCGCGGTCGCGCTGTGCCGAGGTGGGTCGACACCACGGGACTCCCCGGCGATATCGTCGGAATCCACCGGGAGGTCGGGTTCCCGTGCGCCAACATCCGGCGGCGCCACCGAATTCGACGTCGTGTCAGGCGGGGGTCCCGACGGACGCTCGGTCGCGGCTGGTGGCTCCTTCGGCCGAGGTTCGTCCGAAACGGGGTCAGCGGGGCGGTGTTCCAGCAGCAGCCTGCGTGCGAGCCACAGCGCATCGGCCACATCCCGAGCCGTGACATCTCCCACGGCGACGGAACGGGCAGTTGACGGCGCGGTGAACCCTATCTTCGCCACACGCTACTCCAATGCGCGGGCGAGCCACCTCGACGAGTTGCGGGAAAGAACAGCTTCACCATCACGACCCCACCGACAGTCGATGCCAGACCGCGTCCAGCAGCTCACTCCAGTTCGCCGCCTCCACCCCGTCTCCGGCACCCGATCTGACCAGGTGAACGGCATTCAGCAACTGATCTGCCGCCATTCCACCCAGCTTCGCGCGACGATCGGCGAACAGCCTTACCAGCTCGGCCGTGACCTCACCACCGTCGTCAGAAAAGTGCGCGGCCACCATCTCGGCGAGCCGTTCGACACCGGGATCGGGAATGGCGAGCGAGAGGCAGCGTCGCAGGAATGCCGGAGGAAAATCGCGCTCACCATTGCTGGTGACAACGACTATCGGGAAGGCGTGACACCTGACAACACCAGCTTCGACCGGAGCGACAGCACCGGGATCCGCAGTGTGCACGGTGACCCGAGATTCACGGTCGCGCACGCGTATCAGTTCGGGAACAGGGAACTCACCGTCCTCGAAAATGTTCAACAGGTCGTTGGGCAGGTCGATGTCGCTCTTGTCCATTTCGTCGATCAACAGGACGCGCGGCCGACGATGCGGCAGCAGGGCCGTGCCAAGAGGACCAAGATGGACGAAGTTGCCGATTTCGCTGTTCTCCCGCATACCAATGGCCTGCGCACGGCCGAACACATCGTAGTCGTACAGCCCGGCCTTCAGCGTCGTGCGGCTGGTGATGGGCCAGCGCAAAACCCGCCCCAAGCCCAGCTCCCGCGCGATCGAGTACGCGAGACTCGATTTTCCGGAACCCGGCTTTCCCGTCACGAGGAGGGGGCGCGCGAGCGTGATCGCCGCATTGATCCGGTTGAGGACCTCCCGATCCTGGTAGCTGGTTGGAAAAGAACGACCAAGACGTCGCTCCGCTTCCACCACGTCCGACTCCGGTGTCGGTAGATCAGGACCCCCGTGGAACTCCCGCCATGGCGGCGGCGCAGGCCATCTGTGGTCGCGCTCGTCGGGATCCAGGACTCGGCCGTTGCCGTGATAGATCCACCAATCGGGCATCAATGATCCAGGCTCGTCTGATAACTCGCCTGGTTGCACGTTGCCACCGTCGCTCGTCATCAGCCACTTCCCAATTCCGGGCCACTCCGTGGCTCAGGCAGTCTATCGGGATCATCCCAGAGTAGAGCAATGCTTCGGCCGGCGTGCCTCGATCTGCTGGCAGGCTCCGATGTTCGCAGCGCGTCGCGTCTCAGTGCAGCAACACGCTGCGGCAACTGGTGTAGTTCACCGTCCGAGAGCATCGCTCCGACCGCCTCACGGAACTCCTCCCCCGAACAATCCTCCCGATCCCACAAAATCGCAGGTATCCCCGCCCGGAAGGCCATCGTCACCTCCCGCCACGCCACGCTGTCGCGGTCGCCGGGCGGCTCGCTCAGGACCATTGAGACGATGTGCTCGTTCGCGCTCAACTCGGCGGCAAGCCGCGTGAAGTATTCGAGTCCGCTCGGTTGGCTCCAATAAGGACGATTGGCCACCGACTGCCCGGACAGCGCACCCCAGCGACGCCGCCACGCCAGGTGATGCCGGGTCGCCCGCATTCGGTCGAGGCTACGCAGCACGACAGGATGGTCAACGGCCAGGGGCACGGTATCGCTGGACATGGATGCCTTGCGCCAAAACTCGATAGGGGTGTTCAGCATCTCCCATGACACGACGAACTCGAGAAAGATGGAGCCCACCTGCGGCTTTGCCAGGCCCGTGCCAAGTTCGCACTCCAGGTCCGAGATCAACCGGTCGATCTCGCGTTCCAGATCCCGCCGCGACACCGCCACCCCGGGCTGACGTTGCGGCCGCCAACCGGACGCATCCCACTGCCGCCAGTGGGTGAGCATGAACTGGTCGCGGTCGGTCGGGTCGGGATCGAGTTGGATCACCAGATACACCACGCTGATCTGTTTCGCGTCCTCCTGCGTCGAGCGCCAGGGTGCAGCGTCAAGGCGGTCGGTCACCTCGAACTTCTCGGCCCACCTGCGGTTCCACCGCCTGAGCTGACTTGCGAGCGAGCGATCCGCCACCTGCTCGGCCACGCAGTCGAGGAAGATCATCGCGGGTGGTAGGCCGCCAGGCGCGGCGTTGGCCCCCGCCATGAACACGAATCCGGTCCAGGCGGAACAACAGTAGGCAGCAAGCTCATGCACTCTGGACCCGGTCGCGGTCCGCACAGCATGCCGCAGGACCCTCATCTCATCAGCGGCCTCGTCCGCAAGTCGCACGGACAGCAGGGCTTCGCGGAGCCTGTCCCAATCCTCCGTCGGCAGTGCTTTCATGGCATACCACTCGTCACACAGACACGACAGCACCACACACTCCGGCGCTCGCGGCTCCAAAGTCTGGACGACCTGCACCAGAGTGTGCAGACCCTCCGGCTGCTTGCAGCAGAATCTGACAAGCTCGAGGAGCTGCACGCGTGCCGCCACATGGCCGCGCAGCGAGACGACCTCGCGGAACGCGTCGGAGAGTATGTTCACCAGCAGCTGACGGTCCCCTTCGGCCCGCAGCGCGTCGCATCGCTCCAGGGCGTCCACGAAATCCCGCTGGATCCTGAGTTGTGCGGCGTCGGCCCCCACCATCTGGTGCCCCCTCGTCCCGTCTCGGCACGGATCGGCACCCCACGTGTGCCACAACCGTCACCCCAGTGTCGAACCATGCCGAGAGTAGGAATGGTGTCGCCTCGCCCCTTATCGTGCAACAACTTCCGACGATGCGGCCGCGCCTGGTCGCGGCGCGGCCGGAACTGCGGACCGGGTGCTGCGCCAAATGCCAGTCGAGTCTGGACCACGAATCCACACAGTTGAGAAATCAGGGCGATGGCCGAAGTCCCGCGCGTGCAGAGCCGGCACGACCATGATCAGGGCCGCGGACAGGACGAGCCGCAACGCCACCGTGCACGTCACCGATCAACTGATCCCGGCCTACACTCCACGCTTTCCTGAGGTGGTTCAGCTGGCGGTCCAGCACGTCTCAGGTGGCCGGCGGGACGCCGTCCAGGCCGTCCCGGTAGCCGAAGGCCAGGTAGTGCTCTGGCGTCGGGCCGATGAGCAGCATGCTGCCGACCCCGTGGCCGGGCGTGCCAGCGCGGCTCCTTCCACCGCCGCGACCGGTGCCGCTCTGCGCGGATGCGCGCCAAGCCGCCGGGCGTTGCGGCGGCCCCGCACCAACTGCGGGGCCGCCGCCAGCAACTCGGCCACATCCACCTGGCCTGCTTAGGCCAACACGGCCCGGATGCGAGGGCCGGCGGTTGCGCGCTGTCCTTCCTTTCCACTGGCCAGGCCGATCGGATAGCCCCGGAGCGCACTCGATGCGATAGCAGTACGGGTATCGCACGGTCGGGAGTGTTCGTTCCACGACAACGGCGATCGATCGTACGATCGCGTACGTACTGTCGCGCGCGTTCGGGCACCCCAGGCGGTGACCCGATGCGCAACCCCGGCCACCGTGCACAGGGCGCTGGTCACCGAGCTCATCTTGGTGGCCGCGAGATCGCACCTGGGCAGGCAGGCTGGGCTAGGAGTTCCGAGGACCGACTACCGACCGATGCGGAGGGCGTCCCGGCTTCGCCGCCGGGGCGCCCTCCGCGTTCGCCGTGGCCGACGTTCGCCGGTCACCTGTCCGGCCGGCACGGCGGTTGGTAGGGCAGTCCGGGGAAGTACCTGTCCCACTCCTCCCGGGTGATCCTCGGGTGGGCGATCTCGCAGACATGGCCGGCCACCCGCTCGATGTCGGTGTCCCACAGCCGCGCGGTGTGGTCGTCGCTGCCGGTCGCCAGCGTGTGCCCGTCCCGGCCGAATGCGACGGACCGCACCGTGTCCGCGTGTCCGGTGAGGATCGCGGTCACCAGGGGATGGACCGGATCGCCGACGTCCCACAGTCGGGCGGTGTGGTCGGCACTGCCGGTCGCCAGCGTGCGTCCGTTCGGGCTGAACGCCACCGAGCGGACCGAGTCGCCATGCCCGACGGCCGCGCCGAGTTCGCGCGGGGCGTGGGGATCCGTGGTGTCCCAGAGCCGCGCCGTGTGATCGTCGCTGCCGGTGGCCAGCAGGTGTCCGTCCGCGCTGAACGCCACGGCGGTGACGGTGTTGGTGTGCGGCGTCAGCGTGGCGATGGTCGTGCCGACACCGGGACTGGAGATATCCCACAGTCGGGCGGTGTGGTCGCCGCTGCCGGTGGCCAGCAGGTGTCCGTCCGCGCTGAACGCCACCGAGGTGACCGTCTCGGTGTGCTCGTCGAGGATCACGGTAAGCCTTGGCGTGTCCGGGTTCGTGATGTCCCACAGCCGCACGGTCGCGTCGGCGCTCGCCGTGGCGAGGAGACGGCCGTCGAGACTGACCGCGACAGCCGTGATCCGGTCGGTGTGACCGGTGGGAATGACGGTCTGCCGCAGGTGTGCCGGATCGCTGGTGTTCCACAGCCGCGCGGTGCGGTCGGCGCCGCCGGTGGCCATGAGCCGCCCGCCGGGCCCGAACGCGACCGAGCTGACCGCGTCGGTGTGGCCGACGGCGGTGGTGATCTCGCGGAAGTGGTGTGCGACGGTGATGTCCCACAGTCGTGCGGTCATGTCCTCGCTCGCCGTGGCCAGGGCCCGACCGTCCTGGCTGAACGCGACCGAGGTCACCGCGCTCGCGTGGCTGCTCAGCGGCCCCGGCAGATAGGTCAGCCGAATGGTGCGGTCACTGCTCGCGGTCGCGAGGATCTGCTTGCTGAGGTTGAAGGTCACGGCCGTGACCGCGTCGATGTGCCCGGTGAGCGTGTCGATCTGGTGCGCGTGCCGGGGATCGGTGACGTCCCACAGTCGCGCGGTGTCGTCGCTGCTGCCGGTGGCGACGGTCTGCTGGTCGACGAACGTCACGGACGTCACGATGTCCGAGTGGCCGGCGAGCACGGCCAGCTGCTGCGGCCGGTCCCGCGTCGCGACGTCCCACAGTCGCGCGGTGTGGTCGCGCGCGGCGGTGGCCAGCCTGCTCCCGTCGGAGCTGAACGCCACCGATGTCACCGTGTTCGTGTGGTCGGCGATGACGGATATCAGGCGCGGGTGCGTGAGGTCCTCGATGTCCCACAGTCGCACGGTCCGGTCCCTGCTGCCCGTGGCGACGGTCCGGCGGTCCGGGTTGAATGCCACGGACTCGACGTCGTTGGTGTGCCCGACAAGGGATCCGAGCTCCTCGGGGTGTTCGAGATCGACGACGTCCCACAGCCGGGCGAGGTTGTCGGTGCCGGTTGTGGCCAGCACGCGGCCGTCCCGGTCGAAGGCCGCCGAGATGGTCCTCGGTCCGAACCTGTCGTCGCGGTGGCCGGGCAGGTTGGCGACCTTCCGTGGGTGACGCGGATCGGTGACGTTCCACAGCGACGAGGTGTCGCCGCCGACAGTCGCCAGGAGATTTCCCTTGGGGCTGATGACAACCATGCTGCCGGCGCCGTCCAATCGCGCCACCTCGACGGTGCGGTTGGGGTCGGCGCAGTCCCACAGTCTCGCGGTGCCGTCGCTGTCGGCCGACGCGAGGAGCTGGCCGCCCGCGCTGATCGACACGGACGTCACCGGCGCGGTGTGCCCGGTCAACCTCGTGGCATAGGGGGCGCTGAACGTGCTGAGCAGGCTGTCGCGGGCCACGGCGGTCGGCGCGAGCCGGTAGGCGGCGAGGCTGAGCTGGGCCGCCAGGGCGGGATTGGTGACGCGCAGCGCCGCGGCGTCGCCGGCCACCGTGCGCGAGAGGGCGGTGTCCCGCCCCGCGTTGGCCGCCTGTCTCGCGCGCACCGCGTACCAGGTGGTCGCACCCGTCATGACCAGAAGCACACCGAGCAGCCCGACCAGCTGGCGCAGGCGGCGGGTGCGCCGACGCTCGGTCGCCCGTTCGGTGGCCCGCGCGGCGAGGCTGGCCGCGAGGAACCGGCGCTCCAGCCCGGTCAACGCGTCGTCGTTGGCTGCGGCCCAGTCCTGGGCGACGGCCAGCCGGACGCCGCGATACAGCGCGCCGGGGTCCCAGCCGAGCGAGCGCCAGCCGACGCTGGCCTCGGTGAGCTGCCGATGCACGCGCAGACCGTTTCGATCCTCGGCGAGCCAGCGGTGCAGCCGAGGCCAGCGTCGGATAAGGGCCTCGTGCACGATCTCGACGCTGTCCTGGTCCACGGTCAGCAGCCGCGCGCGAGTCAGCTTCTCGACCACCGCGCCGGCGTTCGTCGCGACGGTGTCCAGTTCGCGCCGTTCGACGCGACGCCTGGTGTCCTCGGTGCCGTCGCCGATCGCCACCAGCCGCAGGAGCACCAGCCTGGCCACACGCTGCTCGGCGGCCTCGAGGCCGGTGTAGACGTCCTCGGCGCTGCGCGCGATCGCGTGTTGGATGCCACCGGCCTCCTCATAGCCGGCCACGGACAGCGTGACGCCACGCCGCCGTCGCCAGGTCTCCAGCAGGGCGTGCGAAACCAGCGGGAGCACCGCGGGCTGACCGGCCGCGTCGGCCACCAGCCTGGCGACCAGCGAGGTCTCCACGGTGCAACCGGCGCGCGCGGCCGGCCGCGAGATGGCGTTGCGCAGCTCGTCGGTCGTCAGCGGGCCGACGAGGACCTGCGCGTCGCGCAGCGCCTCGACCAGCGCCGGGTGCTCGCCGCAGTGCCCGTAGAAGTCCGCCCGCACACCGAGCACGACCCGCACCCGGCTGGTCGCGGCGGTGGCCGCAGTGACCAGGACCGCGACGAACGCGGCGCGCTCGTCGCGGTCCTGGCACAGCGTGAAGACCTCCTCGAACTGGTCTACCACCAGCAGCAGGTCCTCGTCGGTGTGCCGCGCGGCGAGGGCCTGCCGAATCCGCAGGTGCAGGCTGTTCCGATCCGTGGCGAACTCCGCCCGCAGCGCCGTCGCCGACTCGCCGGTCAGCGCCGCGAAGTGCACCGCGCACTCCTCGACGGGATGGGGTCCAGGGGTGAACACGAGCGCCGGTTGCGCTCCTCGCCCGGACAGGCCGGTCGACCCGGCCCGCGCGAGCAGGCCGGCCCTCAACACCGAGGACTTGCCGGAGCCGGACGCTCCGAACACGCCGAGAAACCGGTGTCGGCACACGCGTTCCGACAGTTCCTCGACCAGCCGCTCCCTGCCGAAGAACCGGTCCGCGTCGGTCGACTGGAACGCGGCCAGCCCGACGTAGGGCGCCGCTGTGGTGTCCTGCTGGTCGGGCGGCTCGGTCGACTCGGCGGCGACCGACCGCCAGGTCGTCTCCCACGCCTCCGCGTCGCCGCCGCAGGCCGTCACGTAGGCCAGCGTCACCGCGAGGCTGGGCAGCCTGCGGCCGTTCGCGGCCTCCGACAGCGCCGTCACCGAGTAGTGGGCCCGCTTGCTGAGTTCGCGGTAGGTCGGGCCGCCCGCCTTCTCCCGCAGGCTGCGGAGCTCCCCGGCGAACCGCACCACCGCGTCGTCCCCGGCGTCGAGCGGGCGTTCCCGTCGCGGCACCACTATCACCTCCGACCGGCATTGTTCAGACATCGTTGTTCACCGTCCGGTGGACGACACCGAACAACCCGTCCGGCGTAGACAGGGGTTGGCCGCTGCGGGCGATCGGGATTGCGCAGGGGGAGCAGGGGGAGACGATCGCCCGCGGCGGCCCTGTCCGGGACGCCGTTGACCTCGGTGGTCCTCGTCGAGGGCTGTTACCAGAGGGGTCAGGACCCAGAGCTCGCCTTAGTTGGGCGGGAGACGACAGCGGCCAAGAGGTCGTGACGACGAGCAAACACTGACAGACAACCCGCCCGAACACCGTAATTGTTGTGGCAAATGGCCAACCTTAGGTGTTGAGCCATGCCCTTCCACAGGAGGTCAATCTTGTTGGGTGTCAAGAAGGTCGCGTTCGCGGTGGCCGCGTTCGCGATGACGGTGACCGCGAACCTCGCGTTGTCGGGGCCGGCGCACGCCGATCAGTGGGGCTGCGGTCAAGGAAGCTTCTGCGTGTGGAACGGAACCAACGGAAACGGCACCGGCGAATACATCTCGGGGATGTGCCAGATCAAGGGGCTCAACGCTACTCTTCGGAACGTCAACAGCCTGTGGAACAACGGCAGCGGACCGGTGTACGTCTACTGGACCGACAGCGTGGGTACCACCCAAAGCACGACCCTCCCGGCGTGGAAGCAGGTCAGCGACGTCAACTCGGACGGCTCTGTTCCTTTCACCGCATCACAGGTCGTCGCATTGGGTACACCGTGCTAGACCTCGCCCCAGACCGCTAGTGACCGGAGTCAGGCCCTCGGGTGACGTGACGGCACCCGTAGGCCATCGCCTGCGTCGCTAGCAAGGCCCCAGGATAGGTCGGGGACCTAGATGATTGATTCCGATTGGATCTTGATGGGCGAAGTGTCCTGAGACGCGAGAGGAGGGTGTCAAGATCAAGTTTGTGACGACCGAACTAGACACCCTCCTCACCGCACTCTACGTGTTCTGCGATGACCGCCTCGCACCGCCCGACCACGTCCAGGATGGCAACGCCGCCCGTGCCCGAGTCGATAGTCGGATCGAGAGCCTGGCACCACCACGTGCGGTGGTGCCGGGTTCTTTGTTGTGCCGCAACGGGATCCGAGCAGATCCCTCCCGCTCAGGATGCCACGCTTCCCTTCAGGCGTCCCCATTGCTGGGGTCAGCGCCTTGATCCCTGCCGACGGATTCTCTCGTGGCCATCGGCAGCTACTCCGAGCCGGCCTCATGACCCGTGTGGGTTGATGGCAACTCGTCCGCGCTGAGGCGCGGGGTGTTTCACCGGCGGCAGGCTCGCGTACCGTGGATCTCGGCAGTGCAATGGCGGGAGGCCACCCGTGTACGAGGATGACTCGAACCTGATCGGTCGTCGACTCCGCGCACTTCGGGGGAAGCGGTCGCTGGCGGCTGTCGCCGAGCTGGCGGGTATCAGCAAGAGTTATCTGTCGCGGCTCGAACGTGGCGAACGTCCAGTCGACAGTCGTCACCTCCTGGAGCGCTCGCGGATGCTCACCGAGTGGCACCGTCTGAGCTCGTGGGCCTTCCTGTCCCGTCTCCCGACCCGGTAACCGCCGAGGCACAGGCGATGATCGCCGATGTGGAGGCCGCCCTGTCGGAGTACCGACTCGGTGAGCCATCGGACGTCACCCCGCGGAGTTGGCCTGAGCTTGCCTCCGACCTGGAAGACCTGCAGGGGTTGCCGCAACTGGCCGCGTTCCACGCTCAAACCGTTGCCGACGCGCTCCGCGGACCCGAGTGGGCTGACCTTGCCGCGTGGCTTCGCGCGCACGCCCTGGGAGGTCCGGATCGCCCTCACCAGCTCAGGGTCTCGCTCCGGGCCGCAGACGCGCTGCAAGGTGAGTTGGACGATCCGGCCGTCGCCCAGGTCTACGGGATGTTGCATCTGAACTGTGCGCTGGCCGCTGCTGCGACACGGGACGAAGGCACCGCTGAAGCGCATCTGCGCGAAGCGGAAGATGTGGCCGCGGGGTTGGCTGACGAGGTGGGGACGTTCGGCACGCTCTACTTCGGGCGCGCCAACGTCGGAATCTGGCGGGTATCCCTCAGCACCGAGCTGGGTCACGGAGGCAAGGTAGCCGAGGTCGCCCGACACGTGCAGGCCGCCGCTGTTCCCTCTGCGGCGCGACAGGCGATGTTCTACGCAGATCTCGGGCGCGCGTTGGCTGAGAGCCGCAAGACGCAAGAGGCCGCCACTCAAGCCCTCCGACGCGCCGAGAGCATTGCGCCCCAACGCATTCGTACGAACTCACTGGTGCGCGCAACAGTCGCGGGCCTTGCCGCGCGCGCCAAGAGGGATTCAGTGGGCCGAGATCTGCGCGGCATGGCGTACCGAATGGGAGTGCCGGTCTAAGCCATTCGTGGGACGTTGCCAATTTGGCAACGAAGATCAACTGACCCGCCCTAGCGTTCATTATGCCAGGGCGGGGCTTTGTAGGTAGAGGCTCCGCTTGGGCACCCGGTAGGGCTTCGGCTGACCCATCGAGATCGCTGTCGCTTGGTCACGCGCAGCCGTTGCCCTGCCGGGACATTGACGCGGGCAGGGCTGTGGCGTGGTGAGCGCCCCGGCATCGGACTCGGTGTGGCTGCTTTCCAGCAGGGACGCCACAGTCCTGTCCGTACCCAGGAAGGAGTCACCGGGGTGCAGGACATCGCCCATGCAGAGGCGCCACGCTCCGGGGTTGCGGAGCTGATCGACCAGCTTCGCAAGGAGGCCGGCTTCGTCATGCTGCCGTTGCTCAACAGCAACGGTCGCGCGCCGGTCGGCACCTGCACCGGTTCCGTCCGGGCCGCATCGAGATCGTCCGGGTGTGGGATGAGCGTTGGGCGGTGCTGGCCAACTTGCCCGACGTGCCAGACCGGCACCGGCCGTTCGCGTCGGTGGCGGGCGAGGTGATCGTTGTCGGCTCCCTCGCAGAGATCGTGCGGCACCTCGTTCACGCTCATCCTCGGACATCTCCTCGTATGCAACCTGAGGCGCCTTCCGGGACGGGTGACGGCCTGTGCGCATGACTCAATCGTCGTCTGACTCAACGCGATCGTGTCCCCGCACCGCGATGGCGAGTCCACTTGGCGGGGGCGGCCCAACGACATCGTCTGTGTGCCTATCGAGGACGCCGGGACGCTGTTCTCCTCCGGTCCGGCGGCCTTGGTGGCCAGTTCCGACCGCTTGACCAGTCAGCCGCTGGCCCAGCACGGCCTTCACTTGAATCCTTGGAGCGAAGCGAAGTTGTGCGATGTACGTCGTGTCCGAGGATCTGGCTCGACTGGATCCGGGTGCCCACATCACCGGTTCGCTGCGGATGGATTTCGCCACCGCGTTGAAAACTGAGGTCGAACGGGACACCGACCTGGCCGAACGGTGCCGCGTCCGGTTCGTCTGCACTCACGGCCACGACTTCGAGGTCCTGTTCGCCGCCGATGCCGTACTGCCGGCCACGTGGGGTGCCGGCAGCACGGAATCGACGCGGTGCGCGACGACGGAACGACGGCGGGCGGCGGCGCTCCCGTGAAGGGGCGTTCAGCGCGGGACGCGATCACTCATCTCGACCAACTGCTTCGCCGCCGCACGCCCGAGCAGTTGGAGGGCTTGTTGTCCACGGCATTGGCTGCTGTTGAGCAGACACGTGAGGGCACGGGCGGCGACGTGGTGATTGGAGGCCGTAGCTACCGGTACTGAGCTGTTCGGGTGGACGAGCCTGCGGAGTTCGCAATCTCCACCACATCCAACCGCGCCGTGTAGTTGAGCAACTACGGGTGGGCCGCCGAGCTGGACGTGGTGCCGCAGACCAACTCGTGCACCAGGTTCGCCACGGCCACCCTGGCCAGCCGCACGGGACCGACCGACGGCGGCGTGGCGGTCCAACGCCTCAACGCCGTTCGCCGCAACTGAACCACCGCCAGGCCCTACTCTCGTCAGATGATCGTGGCGCACCTGGACTCGGCCACCCTGGCCAGGACCCGGCTGGCAGTCTCGCCTCTGGCCGAGGCACTCAACTGGCTGGAACTGACCGTCCTGCGGACCAGCCACCCCGTCTACGGCGCGCCGGGAACCCAGGCCCGCCACGCCCTGCGCGACCCCGACGTCGCGCTGCTCGCCCAGGTGATCGGCTGCCGCAGCCACGGCAGCACCCCCGACCTGCTGACCCCCACACCACCGGCCGGCGCGACCAGCGCCGTGCTGGCCGCCCAACTGGACACCGTCGCGGCGACCCCCGCCGACCTGGCCTGGCGCCAGCTCCACGACCCCCAGTTCAGCACCGCGCCGCTGCCCGCCGCCGTCCGCGACGCCGCCCACGCCGGCACCTTCGCCGCCCGCGCCGCGGCCGGCCTTGCCCGGTTCTGGCGGGCCGCGGTCGCCGACCTGTGGGCCGCGCTGAAACCGGTCCTGGACGCCGACCTGGCCGAGCGGTCCCGCGCGCTGGCCACCGACGGCATGGGCCGCCTGCTGGGCTCGCTGCACCGCGAGATCACCTGGACCGGCACCGCGCTGCTGGTCGACAAGCCACGCCAGACCCAGTCCAGCCTCGCCGACACGGAACTCGTGCTGACCCCCTCGGCCCTGGTCTGGCCGTACCTGTCGGTCCAGCTCGCCGACCCCGGCGGCGCGTTCCTGCGGTTCCCCGTCGCCAGCCTCTCGACCCCGGCGCGCGGACCCGCCCACGGCCTGACCCGGCTGCTGGGCGGCACCCGCGCCACCCTGCTGCACGACCTGGACGTGCCCCGCTCCACCACCGAACTTGGCCGCCGCCACAACCTCGCGCCCGCGACCGTGTCCTACCACCTCACGGTGCTGCACAAGTCGGGCCTGGTGCTGCGCAACCGCGACCGCCACCACGTGCTCTACCGCCGCACCGACCGCGCCGACACCCTGCTGGCCGACGCCTGACCGCACCGGGGCGGGATTCGAGGCCGTTCGAATCACTGTCCCGGCGCGTGCCCGCGATGCTTGCCTCTGCGAGACACACCACCGACCAGAAAGGACACCCCATGTCTCGCAGACCCGCACTCGTCGCGCTCGGCACGGCCCTGACCGCGGCGCTCGCCCTGCCGGCCGGCGCGTCCGCCGCCGACCTGCCCGACCGGGGGCACCGGGAGACCGGCTGCGCGCGCCAGTTCGACCAGGCCGTGCAGCGCTACCTGGACACCACCGCGCGCCACGACGCCGACGGCTTCGGGACCCTGGCCCACGACGGCTACACGATCGTCATGCCCGACGCGACCGTCTACGCCGGAAAGACCGACGCGATGGCGTTCATCCGGGAGTTCTTCGCCGACACGAACTGGGAGCAGTCCTTCACGCTCAAACAGCGGGTCGTGTCGGGCTGCCAGACGGCGTTCGTGCTGTTCGACTCGGTCTGGCACCGGCCCAGCGACGACTACCGCAGCCACCTGGTGATCGGGCTGAGCTGGACGCGCGAGCACGGCGCGTGGCAGGTCGTGCAGGACCAGAACACCAAGGTCCCACCGACCAGCTAGGCCCGTGGGCTCCCGGTCTGGCGGGACCGGGAGCCCAGACCTGATCAGGGCAGTCGATGCCGCACGCTGTGGATGAGGATGTCCAGGTGGCGGGCCGCCGCCGTCCCGGCCCGCTCGGGATCGCCGTCGGCGACGGCGTCGAGGAGCTCGGTGTGCGGGTCGTCGTCGAGGTCGGGCAGCGCGGGGTCGGTGGCCGCCTGGCGCATCCCGGCCGAGGAGGCCGAGGCGATGGCGTCGTAGAGGTCGACCAGCAGCGGGTTGTGCGAGGCCGCCACGACCGCGGTGTGGAAGTCCAACGCGCCCTCCACCCGAGCGTCCACGGTGCCGTCGCCGGACCGCCGCGTGACCAGGCGGCGCAGCCGCGCCAGGTCCTGCCGGGTGCGGCGCAGCGCGGCCTGCCTCGCGGCCTCGACTTCCAGCCCGCGCCGGACGGCGAGCAGGTCCAGCAGGTCGGCCAGCTCCAGCCGACGCCGCAGCGCGCCCTGGCTCTCGTCGCGCGCCAGCACGTAGGTGCCGTCGCCGTGGCGGACGTCGAGCACGCCGACGTGCGACAGCGCCCGCAGCGCCTCCCGCAGGGTGTTGCGGGCCACCCCCAGCTGCTCGACGAGCTGGGGCTCGGCGGGAATCCGGGTGCCGACCGGCCACCGGCCCGAGGTCACCTCCTCCCGGATCCGGTCGATGACCTCATCCACCAGAGAGCGCCTGGGGACACTGCGCATGACTCTCTCCAGGTTGTCCAATCATTGGATGTCTCCTGCTAGCGCACGCGCATGGAACACCGCAGACTGGGCGACAGCGGATTACACGTCAGCGCGATCACCTACGGAAACTGGCTGACGCACGGACGCGCCTCGGCCGAGACGGCCCGCGCGTGCGTGGCCGCGGCCCTGGACGCCGGCATCACCTCGTTCGACACCGCCGACGTCTACGGCGCGCCCGACTACGGGGCGGCCGAGGAGGTTCTGGGCGGCGCGCTGGCCGGGGTGCGCCGCGAGTCGGTGGAGCTGTTCACCAAAGTGTGCCTGCCCACCGGCGCGGGGCCCAACGACCGCGGCCTGTCCCGCAAGCACATCCAGGAGTCCTGCCACGCCTCGCTGCGCCGGCTGGGCGTGGACCACGTCGACCTCTACCAGGCCCACCGCTACGACGAGGGCACGCCGCTGGAGGAGACCATGACGGCGTTCGCCGACCTGGTCCGCCAGGGCAAGGTGCTCTACCTGGGCGTGTCGGAGTGGAGCTCCGACCAGATCCGGCGGGCCGCAGCGCTGGCGCGTGAACTGCGCGTGCCGCTGGTGGCCAACCAGCCGCAGTACTCCATCCTGTGGCGGGTCATTGAGGCCGAGGTCATGCCGACCTGCGTGGGGCTGGGCATCGGACAGATCGCGTTCTCGCCGGTGGCCCAGGGCGCGCTGTCGGGCAAGTACCTGCCCGGCCAGACGCGGCCCGACGGCAGCCGCGCCGCCGACGAGCGCGGTGGCCGGTTCGTCGGCCGCTACCTGTCCGACCCGGTGCTGGCCGCGGTGCAGCGACTGCGGCCAATGTCAGAGCAGGCGGGATTGTCGCTGGCGCAGTTGGCGATCGCCTGGGTGCTCAAGGACGCCGCGGTGGCCACCGCGATCATCGGGGCGTCGCGGCCCGAGCAGATCGCCCAGAACGCGGCGGCCGCGGGACGTCGGCTGGACCCGGACCTGATGGCCGCGATCGACGCGGCCATGGTCGACGAGGTGCACGGGGACCTGGTCGAACGCGACCCCGCCAAGATCGCCAGCCCGTTCGACACCATGGCGAGCTGGAAGGCCCGCGAGGACACGGCGGTCGCCTGACCTCGCGCCGCGAACGCGCCCCGCCGAGCGTGTCGAGCACGTCGGCACCGGCCGACGATGGTCCACTACGGACTCTTTGCCGCCGCGCGAGGGAGTGCTCGATGGTTCTCGCCGACTCGATGAGCCCAGGATTCAACCCCTACGGCGGTTTCGGCCTCGTCCTGGGCATCCTGCTGATCGTCGTCCTATGGACGGTGCTCACGAAGGCCGGCCACCCGGGTGGGCGGCGATCATCCCGATCTACAACCTGTACACCCTGATCAAGGTCGCGGCCGGACTGGACACCATCCACGATCTGTTCTGCGCCGACAGCAACGGCGCCCTGGCGTACTTACGCCACGACACTCCCAGCCTCGGCCGCCGGGAACTATCTGTCCTGCTGTTGAGCGGGCTGCTGCACGCTGCCGGGCTCGACGGATTCGAGCGCGGCGACGTCTTCGACAAAGTCTCCCGACTGCGACCCGCACCCACCGACGCCGATGCCGATGCCCCACGAATCGAGCATCTGGCGAAGGATGTGCGCGTTCTCCTGTCGATTCCGGACCTGCTCACCAGCGAGCTGTTCACCATCGGTGGTCCGGTCTCGCACGCCGCGCCCTGGCTCGCCGCGTTCCAGGCCGCAGGCCGCCGGCTCGGCGACGCCGCTGCGCGTGGACGCCTCGACCGCGGCGTCCGCGCGATCCTCACCCACGTAGTGATCTTCCACTGGAACCGATTCGGGCTGTCGGCCACCAGCCAGGGCATCCTCGCCCGTGCAGCGACTGCGGCCTGGCTGCATCGGAACTAACCGCGGACCCTACGACACCCACTGGCGGCTCAACCATCTCAGGTGCGGAGATGCTGGCGATGCCGGTGAACAAGGGGGAGACGGTGAAGATCTCCGTGGAGGGCAAGGGAGACCTGACGGCCATCGTGTCCTGGCCCCAGGTGGCGAGGTAGCCGCAGCCGACGTGGCGTGTGCTCCCCGGCACAGCCGCCGAGGAGCACACGCCACGGGTCAACAGGGCATGGTGTAGGAAACCGGAGACCAGTCCGCGTCGGCCTGACCCCAGTAAGCGGGCGGCGTGGTGTAGATGCGCGTGCGGTGGTAGTCGAACATGTACGCCCGAACCCCGGGTGTCTCATTGTTGATCCAGGACCCTGACGGTTCCCACCAGGGATTCGGGTACATCTTGTTGCACGTGTACATCTTGATCTCGTCGCCAGAGAAGGTGTTCCAGTGCCAAGCGCAGAAGTAGTGGTACGGGCAGGCGGATGCCGCAGTGGGCGCGAACGTGGAGCCCAGTTCCCGTACGTACTTTTCGCCCGTGGCGACAAAGAGGATCTCGCCGCCGTCGAACGCGACCTTGTTGCTCGCCACCTGCCTGCCGCCGGACGACGCGACGTAGGCGTCGACCTTGCCCTGCAAGTCGGCGATCTGCGCGTCGGTGAGACCGGCTCGATGTGCCTGCGCGATCATCACTGGGCGACTGGCCGCCGAGTTCGTCATCTCCGCGTTGGCTGTTGCTGAGCCGACAACCACAGCCAGCAGCACGACCAGCGCGGTGGCGCATCGACGAAGAAGCTGCATCGTTCCTCCTTCTGCTCAGCCTGCGCCCGGTGTTCGGACGGGGTCGCTGAGGACTGCAAACCTGTCAGATCACCCTTTTTCGCGTCGTCCAACCGTCGGTTGAGTAGCTGGTAAACCTGCGCGGTAGCGATCACGGTGCGCGGAGCTCGGCTCGCCGGACCTTCCCCGATCTCGTCCGGGGCAACACCGTCGCGAACTCCACCGACCTCGGCCGCAGGTCCGGCGCGAGGTGCAGCGCGAACAGGTCCGCCAGGCCGGTCAGGCGTTCGCTCGCGTCGATCGTGCGCTGGCCGCGTTGGGTGAGGTCGACCAGATAGTGGCCGCAGGGGTCACCACAACTGGGGAACGTCAGGTGACCACCGCCCGTAACGGCGCGCTGGATCGGCTTGCCGGCGCGGAGATTGTCGCCGCACACGCCGCCAAGGACCGCGACGCCGCCCACGCCGACCTCGCCGTGCTGAAACGCGAGTTGGACCGGCGCAGCGCCGACGTGCTCAGCCCGTTTGGCGACGCCATCGCTCGCGCCACTGCCGAGCAGGCCGGAATCCAAGGCCGCCTGGAGATGTTGGAGCGCCTGCGGGAACCACACCAGCGCGTCGCTGGGATGCGTGACCATACCGGAGGCCTAGCCGAGCAGATCGCCGAGTTGACCCGCCAGCGCGACGCCCTCATCCGCGAAACCGCAGTCGCCAGCGACCTGTTCAACGACCTGGACGAACGCTTCGCACACGTCACCAAAGGCCTGAAGCTACCGTGGTTCTCCGGCCGTGCCCGCGTCGACAGGGAGACCTATCTGCCGTTGGTCGACCAGCAACAATTCCAGCAGGTCAGCCACGGCATCCGCAGCGCGTTGTCGGTCGGTTACAGCGTCGCCCTGCTGCGTTACGCCCTGGACCTGGGCACGACCAGCCTGCCCAGCCTGCTGGTCATTGACTCGCCGAAGAAGAACGTCGGCAATGGCGAGTACGACAGTGCTTTGGCCCACCGCATCTACGCCAACTTCCTCGAGTACGACGACTCCCGCAGCCAGATGGGCACCTTTGCAGGCAAGGCCAAGTTCGGCTCTACGCATTCTCGCGGCTACCAGGTCATCCTCGTGAACAATGATCTTCCCGAGGAGATCTCCAACAGCATCATCGAGATGCCCATGACCCACGAACAGCCCTTCATCCCAGGAGTCGCCAACGCTCACGTCGATGAGGACTCTGCCGCAACGGACGTGGAGTCCTCAGTGGACGATGATCAGTAGCCGGAGATGGACGCCCATCGCACGTAGCGCACAGCATTCGACGACGCCGAGTAAGTCATCGTCCTGTCCGCCACATCCCATCAGCACTGTTCTGCGCTGCTGCGTCGACCACGCCCACGGTCTGACAGGCGCCTCTACGAGAAACACAGTGCATCGGTGACCGACGTCCGCCCGTGCGGTGGGGCGAGCACACATACGCTGAGGAATGACATCGTGTTCGGTGCCGGCCACTACCTGCCCAGGGTCGCTTGCAGCGACCGGCTGCTCGCGCACGTGGTGTAGCAGACTGGCTGGGCATCACGGGCAGGCGAGCTCGCTCCAGGGGAGGCGCGACGTTGGAGACAGTCGAGTGAACCTGACTGAGTATGGGTCCTATCCGGCCACAACCTGATTGAGTAGCCGATCGGGGCGGCGCCGGAGCGTGGTCCGGCCTGCGGCCAACTGTGAAGTGATCTGATGCACAGGGCGGTCGATCTGCTGGCGGAGTGGGCCGCCGGTTGGACCTCTGATGCGGCGGACCAGGTCGCAGGACTGATCACCACCGTGCTTGGCGGGGATACCGCCGTGCAACGCCTGCTGGCGGAGGCCGCCGAAGGGTCCGTGACCGACCGGACACGCCAGCGGGCAGCATTGGCGCTAGAGGACTACGCCGAACGCGTCCCGAGCTTTGCCAGAGAGTTGGACGCGGCCCTGCACACGGCGGGCACCGAAAATCGGGCAGTGAATGCCTTCGCGCCGATCCAACTGAGCACGCGGTCAGCGCTGTCCTCCGCGACGGACGCGGTCATCGCCGAGGATGTGGACGTGGTCGAGCGCCTGTTCTTCGGCCGCGACGACGCTGAACATGACATGGCCGATGGCCTACTGCGTGAGGGTTTCATCCAGACCAAGGCGTTCTCCGAAGTGCTGTCCGGTCGCAAGAACTTGATCATCGGACGAAAGGGGTCGGGCAAGAGCGCGATCTGTATGCGGCTGTCGATGGGGGGCCTGAACCCCGGCGAGACCTGCCTGATCACCCCCGACGAGACCTCGGGCGAGGAGTTGCGCCGCTTCGCGCTGGGCGGACTGACCGGGTCTGCAGCCAAGGCGCTGCTGTGGCGATACTTGATCGCCGTCCACGCGGCCCGCTACCTCGTGCAACACGCCGGCGGAGCTGGTCACCGGCGCCGCAGGACCTCCTCGGTGGTGGCGCTGCAGCGGTTCCTACGTGACAACGGCGAACTGGCCGACGAGAACCTTTACCACCGGATCGTCCGGGCCGGTCGAGGGTTGATGTCCTCGTTGTCCCTGGACGCGTTCGGGGTGAAGATCGCACTCGGCACCAACACCGCTCCCGAAGCTGTGCGGGCTTCCCGGCAACTGGAGGTCGTCGAGACCGGAGTACAGAATGCCTTCACGGACTTGGGCTGCGCCGAGGAACACGGGGCCCTTCTGGTGGTGGTAGACCAGTTAGAGCAGGTCTGGTCAGGCGAGCCGGAGAGCGAGGCCCTGGTTACAGGGCTGCTGCTAGCGGGTAAGCATGTAGCACTGGCCTACAAGAAGTCGCTGCGCTGCGCGCTCTTTATGCGGTCAGACATCTACGATGGGCTGGAGTTCAGCGACGCCGACAAGTTCCACAGCGACGAGATTCGCATCAGCTGGACGGCCCGCGAACTGCACCAGTTGGCGATAACCCGCGCCAGCGTCGCCCTGGGGCGACAGCTTGAGCCGAGTGAGCTGTGGGGAGAGGTCTTCCCCACCACGGTGCACGGTGAGCCTACCGCTGACTACCTGTTCGCCAGGAGCCTACCCAGGCCGCGCGACGCGATCCAGTTCCTCAACCAGTGCAGGGACACCGCCTTCGGCAACGGTCACCATCGGATTCTGGAGACCGATGTGCTGGAGGCGACGCTGGTGTTCTCTCGGTGGAAGGTCCTCGACCTGGCCAAGGAGTACGGGGTCCGGTTCCCGTTCCTGGACGGTCTGCTGACTGTGTTCCGGGACGCGGGCTACGAGTTGACCCGGACATCCTTCGCCGAGATGTTCCTGCCCTTTCGGGACCTGTTGGTGCAGCGGCATCGTCAGTACGCGGACCTGTTCGACCCGGATGCGGTCATCGACCTGCTGTTCTCGGTGGGGTTTCTGGGGGTCCGCCGCCACGACGGCTACGCCTAAGCCGGGACCACGGAAATGTCCATCAAGCCCCAGGAGTCCGAGTTCTGCGTACACCCGTGTTTCCGGCCTGCGCTCGGCATCGTGCGGCCGCACACAGAGCCCGTGCGGAACGCGATCACGGGAACCGTGGTGGGCGCAGTCGTCCAAGCCGACAGAATCGAAGGCAGCATTGTTTTCCACGACGGGCACGGGTCATGATGTGAGCATCCCGCCCCCTGCTGACCATGGGGCGGGATGTAGCAGCAAGGCATGGCGGAATCGGTGCACCCACTGTCGAAATACCCGACAAAGGGGCAATCAGCTCGCGCACTCGCTGGCCTGGGGCCGCGTTCTCGACGAACGGTCCGATGCGGACAGCGGTGTCGCCAGCCGATATCACCAACGAGTTCTTCGGTCCATGTGTGAGTGGTGTCGGTGCTCTCGATTCCTGACTCCGCTTCGGCCCAGGCGTTGTCGCCCTTGATCCATTAGCTAACGGTCCCGCTCACCGCCGCCGCGCTGTTCCGCGATGCGGCGCAGCGTGCCGCGCAGGTCGGCGGACTCCGCGCCGAAGAACATCGCGTCCACGTCGCGCGCCACCTGGGTGGCGCGGCGGGCCAGCGCGCGGCCGTCCTCGGTCAGGGTCAGCCGCAGCGCGCGGGCGTCGGTCTCGTGCGCCTCGCGGACCAGCAGGCCCCGCTCCTCCAGGCCGCGCAACACCTTGGAGGCCATCATCCGGTCCGCGCCCGCCTGCTCCGCGGCCTCCTGCTGGGTCGGCGGGCCGTCGACGTGCTCCAGCCAGCCGGTCGAGGCGAGCAGCAGGAACTGAGTGGGCGTGAGGCCGAGCGGGCGCAGCCGCGCGTCCAGTTCGGCCCGCCAGGCCAGCGCCGCCTGGTGCAGCCAGAATCCTGGCGACAGCAGCGGCCCCGACTCCCCCCGGGTCACGCCGCCGTCGCCGCGCGGCGGGCCGCCTCGCGCTCCAGCGCGGCGAACGTCCGGCTCATGTCCCTGCGGATGCGCCGGCCGAAGTAGAGCCGGAACAGCGGCACCAGCGGGCCGTACACGTGAACCGACTTGACGCACCGAATGCGGCCGTCCCCCAGCGCCTCGAACGTGTTCTCGCCGACGAGCCTGCCGCCGGGCAGCGCGCACTGCGACGCCCAGCTACGCCCTTCGACCACGTCCGTGATGGTCCAGGTCGCGCCGGGGGCGCCGTGCGGCTTGGACCACCCGGTCGCGCCGGCCGCGAACTCGCCGTCGATCCTGGCGTCCTCCTCGTGCGGGTCCCAGGCACGCCAGTTGTCCACGTCGGTCACGACCGACCACACCGTGGCCAGGTCGCCGTCGATGACCGTCTCGTCCGTGATGCGATACATGACTGCCCTCTCGTTTGTTGTCACGACGACTATAACTGTCGTCGCGACAACAAGCAAGAGCCGCGACGTCGCAGTCGTGCATGGTGTTGCAGGAGTTCGGCTCGAACCACACGAAGTTCGGCGTGGTCGCGGTGGAGCCGAGATCGGTCCACCATCGCGTGATGGGCTGGAGCTTGTCCTGGCAGCGCGCCGGGTCCGCGGCCACGTCGCGGAAGAACGGGAACGGCACGTTGTCGGGGTCGTAGTGGCCGTTCTTGGCGAGGTTGCACGGGCTGTGCATGTCCTCGACGTACCCGCGCCACGACTTGCCGGCCCGCTCGGCCAGGTTCCCGATGTTCGGCGTGGTGAGCGAGCCGATCGCGCCGGGCATCGGGTTGTCCACGTGCCCGAACGTCGACCCGCCCGCCACCGCCATGTAGTTGGGGTCGCTCGGGTGGATCAGGCCGTAGGACTGGCCGAGCACGACGTTGTTGCTCGCGAGCCTGCTCAGGTAGCGCGCGGCGGAGTTGCCGATCACCTGGTCGTAGGACTTGTTCTCCACCATCACGAAGAACACGTGGTCGAACGCGGGCACCGTGGACGCGGGCGGCGCGGGCACGGCCGGGGCGGCCAGCGTGGCCGACAGGGTGAGCGAGAGGTCGTCCGCGTAGGCGTCGTTGTAGCGGTTCGCCCGGTTCGGGTCGCCGGTCAACTGGAACACCGTCCCGATCGACCTGGTGCCGGCCGGCACGCCGCCCACGCTCGCCCGCTGCAGCAGGGCGGTCGTGTTGCCGCGGTCGGCTGAGGTGACCGGGCCGATCTGGGCCGTGCCGAGGGAATTGCCGGCGCCGTCGCGGAAGCTGATCCGCACGGTGGCCGTCGACGTCTCCGAATCATCGCCAGGGGTTCGCCGGTGCCCTCGATGCCGTGGTCGACGAACGAGCACAACGGGTGGAAACCGTAGCCTCGTCTAAATGTTGGCGCGGGGTTATCTGCAGTTGTTGCCCTGCTGGATCCCGTGGGGAACCGCGCGCGACTGTAGCTGGCCATCGAGTGCGGCGCTCCACCCTAAGTTCGGCCACTCGCCACGCACGACATCGACGGGCGGAGGCTCGGGCAACGCCCGAGCCGAGCCGGAACGGGTACTGAGGGCGTTGCGGCCGTCGCCGCAGTCGGGGCTACCAGAGCCCATCAGGACGGTCAAAGTCGTGGCGGTATGGCGCCACAGGCATGAGGTCATGCCCCTACAGGTGGTCCGCTGGGCTAGCAACGTCCGCAGGATGTGCGCCAGCAGAGCGGAGTCGCCCGTCCTCATCAGCCATACCAGGGCTTGCTGTGGGTGGAACAACGGTCAGATTCGGAGTCGCCGTGGTTCCGTATCTAGTGGTGACAGCGAATGACTTGAAATGTTATTCTCGCAGCTCAGCGCCAGTATGACGTACCGACGCCTATCGACGGATGACGGGTGTGTCCAGAAACGCCGGGCACACCTCGGGCACACCGACTCGACTCCGAAGGGTCCAGTGCCACTTCGCTCGAGCAGCGAGAACTCGTCGACCTTCCGCGCGCTCGGTGTAGGTCGGACACTGCCCTAGCCACGGGCCTGTCGGGGCCGAGCTGACCACCCCCGACACGGCAGGCCTGGCCACGCCCGACACCCACAGAGACGATCAGCAGGTGTGAGCCGGTCACCCTCGAAGTCCACTGACCTGCACTTCGAGGCCAGTTTCGTGGTCAAACGCGCGACGCGACACCGTGTTCGAGTCGCCGTGATTCCGTTTCGGACAGTGACGGCAGATGACCTGAAAGGCTGTTCTCGCAGCTTATCGCCGGTACGCCGTGCTGGCGGCTATCAACGGATGACGGGTGTGTCCGGAACTGCCCGGGCACACCACGGGCACATCGGCTCGCCATGCAAAGCGGAGATCAACGTGGAGCCCGGCCGGCCTTCGCGTCCCGCCTTACATAGAGAGGAATGAAGCTCGAGTCTGGCAGAACGCCTCGATCAACGAGGTCTTGGCGAGGTCGTCCAGGTCAGAGGCCGTGAGGTCTCCGGTCGGCAGCGTCTTCAGGTAGGTCGGCGTGAACTTGTCCAACTCCTGTGGAGGTGATCCGGCCAGTAGTCGGTGTCCAGGAGGGCGGCGATCTACGCGGCGCTACAGCTCACTACGCCGCGCAAAGGGCAGCTCAACATCAAGGACGTGCAGTAGCCCGGCAGTGGGTACGCGGTACGTATCGCCGACCTTGATGACCGAGCAGGGGAAGATCCCCAACCGCGCGAGCTCGTAGGCCTTGGTGCGGCCGAATCCGAGTGCGCGGGCTGCGGTCATCAGATCGACGGCGGCGGGCAGGTCACCCAACTCCGACAGTGTCAACGGCATCATGGCCTGGCTCCCTTCTCGTCTCGTGTCACGGTGTCCACGACGCGGTGGTCGCCGTCCAGGCCGTCGGTGCTCGCCCAATCGGTGATGCGGGCGGCGAAGGCAGGACGCCATCGGTCGTGCCAGTGCTGGGCGTCGCGTTCGTTGGCCTCGGGCCCGAGGTTGGCCTGCCGCCATGTATAGGCGAGCGTCGCGATCTCAGCGGCCAACGCGGGATGCCGCTGCCAGCAGGCGGGGATCGCAGTGGTGTGCCGCCACGAAGGTCGTGGGGTCCTCGGCGGTCTCCGGTGCTGTGCCTACCACCCACGGCGCGAGTCGGTCAGCGGGGCGTGGCCCGGTGGGGAACAGGGCGTCGATCCGTTCCTCGACATGGCGTAGCCGGCCGCCCAGCAGCGTGAGCCTGGCCGAGAGGCGGCTGAGGATCGTGGTGAGGTCACGGATCTGGCCCTCCACCGAAGCGTCCCGGGCAGCGGGAGCGATCTCGTCGACGTGGTCCATGGTCAGCTCCCCTGCTCGCCGCGAACACCGCGAACACTGCGAACGTCGCGGCGCAGCGCGGGCCAGTCCGGTCGGCGGGACACGTCGAGCACCTTGGCCAGGATCGGGCGCAGGTGTCGGTGGATGACCAGGACCTGGTTGCGGCGCAGGGTGCGGACTTCGCCGGGCCGGTAGGTGGGGACGGTTTCGGTGCCCACGGAGGTGCGGCTGGGCGCGAACAGGCCGTCGGAGAACTGTTGGTAGCGGCGGCGGTCGTGCTGCCCGGTGAGCAGGGAGATCCATTCCAGGGTGCGTTGGTCCTTCAGGCCGCCGAAGACGGTGAGCGTGGTGGTGTTGTCCACCAACTGCCGGGCGCCTTCCAGGCCGTAGAGGTCTTCGAGTTGGGCCAGGGACTGGGTGTTCCAGTGGATCAGCACACCGCGGCCCGCCGAGTCGGAGATGACGTTGGGGAGGCGGAAGATGGGGGTGGCATTGGGGAGTTCGTCCAGGACGTTGCTCGCCGGTGGGTCCAGCCGCTTGTGGGGTTGTTGCAGGGCGAGTTCCTGTTCGGTGGACAGCATGTGGTCGGCCAGAGCGGTCAGCAGCGGTACGGCGTGAGCGGCCTGCTGTTTTGCTTGGGGCTTCAAAAGCACACGACACAGTGACGTTCTTGCGGGAGGCTCGGATACGAGGACTTCCAGCACAAGGAGAACGGGTATGGCGTCGATCCGCAAGGACATCGTGGTGCAAACCGATGCGGCCAGCGTCTGGGAGGCGGTACGGGACTTCGCGAACGTGCACAAGGTGCTGGTGCCGGGGTTCGTCGTGGACTGCGAGCCCGTGGACGATGAGCGCGGCGAGGCTCGATCGGTGACGTTCGCCACCGGACGGGTCGCCCGAGAACTGCTTGTCACCAGAGACGAGGAGGCCAGGCGGCTGGTCTACTCCGTGGTCGAGTCGCAGTTGCCCATCGTCCACTACAGCGCTGCCGTTGAGGTCAGCGAGGGCGACGACGGCCGGACCAGGGTGGTGTGGACCCTGGACCTGTTGCCCGACTCCCTCGCCGAGCCCATGGAGATGCTCATGAGCAAGGGCGCGGAGATCATGACACAAACCCTGACCAGTCGGTGAGCCTCATCGTCCGGCAGCCATTTCGTTAGGAGCTCTTAGTGGGGATTTAAACTGCCCTTGGCAGGATTTGCACCCTTTAGGTAAGACTCTTTTGGTGTGTTTCTGGCAAGTGAGCGCATCGGGGCAGCCTGGGGTCACGGTGGTCCGTCCGTTTAGTTGGCGCATAACCCTAGAATTCCGTCTGGTCTAGAAATGCCAGGAAACGCCGCACTGGCCACAGGACGCCGTCGATCAGGGGGCTCCGGTAAGAAATCCGTCCATGAGTCCGCGGAAGCCGTACCCCAGCGATCTGTCCGACGCCCGATGGGCGTTGATCGAGCCGACCTTGACCGCCTGGCGGAAAGCGAGGCTCGACCGCAGGCCCACGGGTCAGCCGGCCTCGGTGGAATTACGGGAGATATTCAACGCCATCCTCTACCTCAACCGCACGGGAATCCCCTGGAAATACCTCCCGCATGACTTCCCCTCGCACAGCGCCGTCTACTATTACTACGCGGCCTGGCGCGATGAGGGGATCTTCGCCCAGCTCAATTACGACCTGGTCAGCCTCGCCCGCGTCAAGGACGGCCGCGAGCCCAACCCGACCGCCTGCGTGATCGACACCCAGAGCGTGAAGACCTCCACCAACGTTCTCCTTGCCAGCCAAGGAATCGACGCCGCGAAGAAGATCGTCGGGAGGAAGCGGGGCGTCGCCACCGACGCGCTCGGACTGCTCCTCGCCGTGATCGTCACCGCCGCGAGCCTGTCGGAGAACGCCGTCGGAATACGACTGCTCGACCAAGCCAAAACGACTTACCCGACCATATCCAAATCCTGGGTTGACACCGGATTCAAGAACGCCACCGTCGAGCACGGGGCCACTCTCGGAGTCGACGTCGAAGTCGTCTCCAGAAACACCCAGAAACGAGGATTCCACGTCGTCAAAAGACGCTGGGTCGTCGAACGCAGTCTGGGCTGGATCATGCTCCACCGACGCCTTTCCCGGGATTACGAGACCCTTCCCGCCAGCTCCGAAGCGATGATCCACATCGCCTCGATCGACAACCTCGCCAAGCGCATAACGGACGAGACCACACCAACCTGGCGAGGCACCTACTAGGACACAAGCCGCAACACGCCCAAATTAAACGCCCTCTTAGTGCGTCCACAGGGTGTATGGCAGAACTCAGTGGACGGACCGGATCACGCGCGGCGGCCGCGAACACACCACGATCAGTTCCACCGCGTCGTTGACGGTGTTTCCGAGGTCGAGCATCTCGATGTCGTCGTACGAGGCCACCTGGCCACGTTCGCCGACGAAGACGCAACTGTTGGAAATCCACTCCGCCACTGGATAGAACCGCTGGTGGAACATGTCCTCCAGTTCTTCGGCGATGTCGTATGCGCCGCTGCCCGCCAGTTCCGGCTCGAACAGCAGAGCGGCCCGGTACTCGCCCTGCCCGACCGGGTGCACCCGCAGGCCGCCAAGGCTTTCCAGCAGATCCCTGACCAGTTCGGACAGGTGGTAGCCCTCGCTCCGCAGCACTCGGTCCCACGGCTCGACATCGACGTGCCGGCCCGGTTCCCAGCCGCTCGCCGTCAGCGCGCGGACCACCTCGGGCGAGAAGCTGTCGACGACCGCCATGCCACTGGCACCCTTCACCACGATATTCCGAGCGCACCCAACAGGGGCTGACAGTAGTTCTCGCACGGCAGGATTGGTGTGCCGTGCGCGGTTCCACCACTGTTGACCGAGCGTACTCGAACGGCCTGCATGGAACCACCGCGGAGCGCGTCGGGGCCTTCTTCGGCGACCGCCCTGGACATCGCGTTGACTTCCGCGCAGGCGCCGTGCCGACCACCAACCGGGCCGGCGACCCGCTCCATTTCCGATTTCAACTCCGGCGGAATGGGCACGCCTTCGCTGTTGTGCCCGTAGTACTTCTGCCCCGAGGGCGAGGTGTACTCGGCCGCGACCCGAGGGGTCGAGGCCTGGTTCTCCCCGCGCAGGCTGTCGGCATACTCGCCGAGCGGACACCGTTCCAACCCGAGCGGGTCGATCCACGCCGTCGGGTTCGGGACGTACGCGCCAGGATCGGGGCCGCCCGCCAGCCCCAGCGGGTCGTTGCTCTGGTACCGGCCCGTCGCCGGATCGTAGTACCGGTGGTAGTTGTAGTTGAGCTGGCTTTCCTGATCGTGGTAGTGGCCGGGAAAGCGCAGCGGGCAGGTCACACCGGCCGCGGCACGCGAGCCGCCGGCGCCCCACAGGTTCCTGCTGCCCTGCCAGACCAGCGCGCCGGTCGCGTCGACCAACTCGGTCGGCGTGCCGACCAGGTCGGTGACGATCGCGTAGAACTGCGCGTCCACCCACTGCTGTGCCGCGTCCCGCACGCTGGTCCGCTCGAGCTGGCTGACCGCACGGAACGAACCCGGTTGGTAGTCCCAGGTTGTGGTCCCGCCCCGATCGACACCGTCGGGCTGCGCGACGGTCCTGGTCTGCTCGGCGATGGTGACGTCGTCCCAGTGAAAGGTGATCTCCTCGGCGACGGCCGTGCCATCGGAAGTGAGGCGCCGCTTGGCGATCCGACGACCGAGCGCGTCATACCGGTAGCTCCACCGCTGGCCGTCCGGGGTGGTGACCGCGACCAGCCGGTCGTCGGCATCCCAGGTGTAGTGCCAGGTGTCCGGCTTGCGGGACAGTCGGATCTGTTGACGGATGACCACCCGCCCCTGGGGGTCGTACTGGAAGCGCAGATTGCCGGCGCGACGCAGGAGCGTGCCGGCGTAGTCGCGCGGTCCGGTCGCCTCCGGCTCGTCCGCGCCGACCCGGACGGTCGGCCAGTCGGCGTAGGCGATGGCGCCGGCGCGGCCGTAGCCGTACCGCTCGACGTGCTCCCCGGCACGAACCTCGGTCACCCGCCCGGCCGGGTCGAGGTCGAAGTCGCGCGGGCCGGCGAGCTGGTCGACAACGCCCTGAAGGTAGCCGTCCGACCGATAGCGGTAGGACCGGCGCTGGAGCAGGCCGGCTGTCCTGGTGTCGGGGCCGGACAGCGCCTGGCTGCGCAGCCGGTGGTTGGCGTCCCACGTCTGCATCAGGGTGGCCGCGCCGAGGTCGCGTGCCACCTCGCGGCCGGCGGCGTCGTAGCCGAAGCGCACGGTGCGCCCCGCGGTGTGCAGCGCGACCGGCCGGTTGGCGGCGTCGTACTCCCACACGCTCGCCGCCTCGGACGGGGTGGTGCGGCTGACCCGGCGACCGAGCAGGTCGTAACTGGAGGAGACGGTCGCGCCGTTGCAGGTCTCGGCGACGACGCGGCCAAGGATGTCCCGCTCGAAGACGGTGTCCGCGTGCGGGTTCGTCGCGCGCACCAGCCGGCCAAGCGGGTCGTAGGCGTAGCTGGTGCGGACGCCGTCGGCGTCCTCCTCGATCACGTTGCCCATCGGATCGTGGCGGTACCTGGTTATCTGGCCCGCGCCGTTGGTCCTGGCCACGAGTTGCCCTGCGGCGTCCCGGACGTAGGTCAACACCCGACCGTTGAAGTCGGTCTCCCGGACCAGCCGGCCGCAGGCGTCGTACTCGTACCGCCACACCAGGCCCTGGGGGTTGGTGACCGAGGTTGGGCGCAACTCGGTGTCATAGCTGAACTCGGTCCGCGCGCCGTCGGCCGTGATCTCGGCCACCGGGAGATCGAAGTTGCTGACCTCGGTGACGGTGTCGCCCCCCAGCGCATCGGTGCGGCGCACTGTGTTGCCTTCACCGTCGAAGTACCACCGCTCGGTCGTCCCGTCCGGCAGCGTCCGGGAAAGCGGTTTCCCCTCCACTGTCCACGCGAACCTGGTGACGCCGCCAACGGGGTCGGTGATGGCGAATACGCGGCCGAAGATGTCCCGCTGGTAGCTGGTCACCGCACCGGTCGGGTCGGTCGCGGCGAGCAGCAGACCCGCCGCGTCGTGGCGGAGCGTGCCGGTCTGGCCGAGCGCGTCGGTGACGGCCACCGGATTGCCCCGCTCGTCGAACGCGTAGCTGGTGCGCACGCCGGTCGGATCGGTGACCGAGGTGCGGTTGCCCCGGTCGTCGTACTCGTGCGACCAGGTCGCCCCGTCGGGTTCGACGACCGTGGTGGGCAGGCCGAGATCGTTGTACGCCACTCGGAGCTGGTTGCCGTCCGCGCGGGTGACGGCGACGAGGTTGCCGGCGTCGTCGTAGTCGCACCGCACGGTGCGGCCGAGCGCGTCGGTGCGGGACCGCAGCCGGTGGTGCGCGTCCCAGTCCGAGCTGACGGCGTTGCCGAGCGGGTCGACCTCACGGATCACCTGAAGTCGTTCGTTCAGTTGGAAGGTGGTGGTGTGCCCGAGGGAATCGGTCGACCTCGTCACGAGGTTTGTCGTGTCGTACTCGAACGTGTAGCTGAGGCAACCGTCCTTGCCGTCGCCCCTGACGCAGCGGCCGCCCTGGTCGTAGGTGAAGCGGTACCAGACGCCGTTTCGGTCCTCCCACCGCGTGATCCGGCCGTCCGCGTCATAGTCGTAGCGCATCGGCAGGGTCGAGGAGTTGGCGACCTCGACCAGTCGGCGGCGATCGTCGTAGCGGTACCGCGTCGTCGGCGTGTCGTGGCCACCGAGGGCCCGCAGCCGAATGCCCGTGATCAGCCCGTCTTCGGTGTCCACGGCGAGGTGATAGCCGCCGGAGTGGCGGATGTCGGTGATCGCACCGGTCGCGTCGTAGTCGATGTCGATGCGGTTGCCGTTGCGGTCGGTGATCGCGGTGATCGGCAGCCGGTTCGTGCCGGTGGCCGCGAAGTGCAGCGTCCTGCCCAGTTTCTGGTCGGTCACCGTGTAGCCGCCGTCGGCGTCGCGGGCCAGCCGCACCGGAGCGCCCTGGACGGGGAGCACGTACCCGGTGTCGCCGGGCACCGGGTAGTCGAGCAGCATCCCGTCGGCGGCGGCGAAGTGCACCGAGTCCGACTCGACCTCAACCCTCTGGTCCACAGTGGACGCCCAGGACGGGCCAAACCAGCGTCCGACCCGGTAGGAGGACCGGTGGGTGCGGGAGATCACAAGCGGTAGCGCGCCAGGCAGGTCCACGTCGGTCTGCGTCGTGAACATCACCCCGGTGGACACGTCGACCGGGTCGCCGGCCGCCGGGGTGCCCTCGGTGGGCTTGGAGTTGGCGGCGGGCTCCTTGTTGGCGTCCTTGACGCTCGGGTTGTCGCTGTGCGGGCTGCTGGCGGGGTCGTGTCCGCCGGGGGTGGTGCCGTCTCCGTGCGTGCCCGACGTGGTCGTGGTCGACGGGTCGTGGCCGCCGGGTGACATGGCCGGGTCGTGTGCGCCGGATGGCGTGGTGGAGGGTTCGTGCGGCGTGGTGGAGGGCGTGTCTCCGGCACCTGAGGTGGAGGTGTGTGGTTCACCTGCCGAGGACGGGGAGGTGTGCGGTTCCTCGCCACCCTTGCCGTGTAGGGCTTTCATGGCCTTCTGGATTCCGCCCCAGATCTCCTCAAGCTTGCTCATCATGGGCCGCAACGCTTTGACGGAGTTGATGAGCTTCTTGATGACCGCGCCGATCTTCTCCGTCCAGGCGGCGACCTGCTCGATGACCTGGGCGACGACCACGGGGGTGCCGAGGCCGAGGGAGAAGACCTCCTCCAGCGCGTCCTGGATGAAGTCGCCGACGGCCTGGGTGACCATGTCCCGCACGATGCCACGCACCGCGCCGGTGATCACCCCGACGATGTTGACGACGGTGCCGATGGTGTTGGCACAGGTTGCGGCGGTGGAGAGCGCGTCGACCTTGTCCTTGATGTGGCTGCGATACGCGTCGGCGGCCGGGCCGGTCCAGCCGGCGGTGTCGTTGGCGACGGCGGCGGTGAGGTCCTTGCCGGCCTGGTCCACCGCCTTGCCGACGTTGCCCCAGGTCTGGGAGTAGGCGGCGATCTGGTCGGCGTCCCCTGCGAGCTGGTTCAGCGCGTCCTGCAGGGGTTTGACGTGTTCGATCAGCCAGTTCAGGCCGTAGGAGATCAGCGTGCCGACCGGGTTCATGGCCATCGTGAGCAGGTCGAGGCCGGTGCCCAGCGCCGCGAGGCCGCCCTCGACCCAGCTGCCCGACTCCACCCCATCGTAGACGCCGGCCGCGTCGTCGATCAGGTTGATCCCGGTGTGCCAGTTGGTGGAGTCCTGTTTCTGCGCGACCAGCGGATTGCTCACGACAGACCGCCCTGGATGGTGGTGAAGCTGGCGCTGTTGGACTGGTCGACCGTCTCGTAGTGCGCCGCGGTGTTCTTCACCTCGTCGGCCACCGAGTTGATCGACTGCTGAGCCAGTTGGAGGGCGGCCACGCCCGGCGCGGACACGGCCATCACGATCGGCACGAACAACGGGCCGCAGATCATTCCGTAGGCCTGCGTGCTGAGCGCGACCTGTTGGGCTGCGGACAGTGCCTGGCCCAGCGTGGCCGCCACCTGTTGCACCGAGGTGGCGTGACTCTGCAACTGCCCGGTCGACACCTGGTAACCGCCGTCGGTCATGGTTCCCCCGTCACAGCTTCTGCGTGAACGACTGGTCTGCCCAGCCGTCGTCCTCGTCACTCGGGATGGCCGGCCGGCGGCGTGGGGCCGGCGGCGGCACCGCGGGTGGCGGTGGAGGTGGAGGTGGAGTTGGAGTTGCCGGAGCCGGCGGCGGTGTCGGGTCGTCTTCCAGGCGGCCCACCGACAAACTGGTCACCGCCTCGCTCTCGGCTGAGGCCTGCTCGGGCGGCGGTTCGGGGAACTTCGCCTGGTAGGCGCCGACGATCGTGTCTCTGGTCCGCTGGTCGTCGCCGATCGTGGCCGCCATGACCTCGCCAAGCCGCTCCGGCAGCTTCGCCTGCGCCCGCTTCATGGTGGCCAGCACCGCCGTCGCCACCTGGGCGCCCGGCAGCTCCCGCGACCGATCGGTGATCCGCAGGTCGGTGACGTTGCCGCCGGAGTCGACGGTGACCGTGACTATGCCGTCCTTCGACGACTCCGTCACCGACACCTGCTCCGCCTGCACCCGCATCGCCTGGTAGCGCTCGGCCTTCGCCTTCGCGCTGGCCACCCACTGGTCCACCCCGGCGGCGGCATCGCCATCGCCGCCACCGATGTTGGGCGCTGGATCAACCACCGTCACCGTCCCCTGTCGTCACCGCGCGCAGGCCGTGACGGCACGCCGCCGCAGGCCCCCTGCCCGCACCTGCGGCCTGGTCGTCCGCAGCGATGACGCTAACCGCGGCCGATGAAATCCTGATGACACACCAGGACCGGCCGGCACGACGGCGTCAGCCGAATTCGCGGTCGGGCGGGGTCGGGCAGGGTCGGGCTGGCCGCGTCGAGCGCGCCGAGAAACCACAGCGCCGCGGGCACCGGATCGGCCTTGGCGGGCTGGTCGTTGATCACGGCCAGCAGCCGCCAGTACCGGGAAACCCTCGTGTCGGCACCGATGCGGACTCGTTCGGCCAGCCAGGCGCGGGACTCCGGGTCATCGGCGCGACGGTGCGCCTCGGCGAAGACGGCGACCAACTCGTCGACGATCACCCGTGCCCGCGCGCCGGTCGGCGGGCGGCCCGACACCACGACCGGCCGGTTCTCCATCCCCACCGCCATTTCCTCGTGGTGGCTAGGCTCGCTCGGTCGTAGTCGCCATCGGGCGTGTCGCTCCGATGCGGTCCGCGAACTCGCCCAGTCCGTGGGGAGCGCGGGGCTGCGTGGACGTGCCGGCAGCAGTGCCTGAACCGAGGGACGCCGACGTCCTGCGGCGCGAGGATCTCGGCGATGACCAGCTCCTCCAGACCGCGGTCCGGGCGGCCGTACCTGATCAGGGCACGCGCCCGGTCGATGCGGTAGCGCACCCGACGCTCGGTGGTGCCCAACTGCTCGAGCCTGACGTGGCCGGATCGGCGGCTGGCCACCGCAGCGATGGGGTGCCACGGTGGCCACACCAGCCGAGCACAGCCGGGGGCGGTCATGCGACGGACGCGGTGGCATTGGCAGGCATGGCCGGCGTGGGGGCTCTTGGTAGCGGCGGGGACGTTGGGCGTGGCAGCCGGCGCTCTGGCCACGGTGTGGGTGTCCGGGCCAGCCGCGTCCGCGGTGGGCGCTGGTTTGGCGGTCGCGGTGTTCGGGGTGACCAGCGAGCGGGCCAAGGCGCTGCTGAACAAGCGAGCCGAGCAGCGAGAGACGCTGCCCCGGCACGTCCTGGCCGCAGGCGCGTCCGGCCGGCCGCGTCGGGTACGCGAGCTGGACGACCCGATCGCGCTGGGTGTGCACCCCGCCGAGGCGATCACCAGGGCGGTGGACGGTCGCACCGTGGTGGACCGGGTGCCCCCCTATGTACCCCGCGACGACCAGCATCGGCTGCGGGAGCTAGCAGACGCCGGCGGGTTCGTGTTGCTGGTCGGCGATTCGACCGCCGGCAAGACCCGCGCCGCCTACGAGGCCATGCGCGCCCTGCTACCTGACCACGCGCTGATCGTCCCGGCCGGGCGGACCTCCTTCACCGCGATTGTGCCCGCAGTCCAGGCGGAGCGGCGATGCGTGGTCTGGCTGGACGACCTGGAGCGCTTCCTCGGCGCAGGAGGGCTGACTTCCAACACCATCAACCGGCTGCTCGACTCCGAGGGCGGGCGGGACACTCTGGTGCTGGCCACAATGCGCAGCCGCGAACACGACCGGTACAGCGCCCGAGAGGAGCCCGAATTCCACGGCCCGGAGCGGGACTCTTGGCGAGACGCCCGCAGCGTGCTTGAGCTGGCCACAGTAGTAGAACTGCGTCGCGGATGGAGTGACGAAGAGTTGCGACGCGCTCGTGCCTACGCCGACGACCCTCGTATCCGGTCGGCCTTGCCCAAGGCGGGCCCGCTAGGGCTCGCCGAGTTGCTCGCCACAGGACCACAATTGACCCGCGATTGGCGCAACGCCTGGCGACCCGGGGCGCATCCACGCGGGGCCGCCTTGGTAGCTGCCGCTGTGGACTGCCGTCGCGCCGGCCTCCATGAGCCCCAAGCCCTCGAAACGCTGGCCGAACTCTCCGAGCACTACCTCGCCGCAGCAGGCGGCGCGCTCCTGCGCCCCGAGCCCCTCGATGACGCCCTCACCTGGGCTACTGCGCCCAGCCAGGGGGCGAGCAGCCTACTTCTCCCGAACGACGACGGCCGCTTCCTCGCGTTCGACTACCTCATCGATGTCGCGGGCCTGGACCGTATTCCCCAGGCCACTTGGGACGCCCTCGTCGCGCGCGCAACACCTGCCCAAGCCTTCGACCTCGGGCAGGCAGCTGAACAACGCATGCTGTACCCGACTGCGGCGTCCGCATATCGGAATGCGGCTGGCATTGCCGATGCCGAAGTAGCATTGGCATGGGCAATCAGTAATTCAGGGGAGCCACTGTCTGCTCTGCGAGAGGTCGACGAACTGCTCGCCCTGAGGCGAGCCACCTACGATCCCAGCGACCGCAGGATCCTTCGTATCAGATGGGCGCAGGCATACTGTCAGATGCTCGCGGGATATTTCACCCTCGCGACGGCGGCGTTCGCACAACTTGCTGACGACCAATCTCGCTTGCTTGGACGCGACGATCCCGAAGCCCTGGAGACCCGACGTGAGCACGCGGTTGCCCTGGCAAACATGGGTGATTTCCCGCAAGCAACCCAGATCCTGGAAGAAATCATTGAGCGCCAACAGACTGTATTGGGCCCGAGTCATCCCAGCACACTGATCTCCCAGGGGTATCTGACTCAGCTTCTCTCTGAGTGCGGAGACTTTGAGCGCGCATTGAAAATTTCTACAGAGCTGTGCGCTGCTTGGGAGCGCGTATCCGGGCCCGATAGCCCATGGACCCTCCGAGGCCGTGGCGGCCTGGCCCTCGCTACGTTTCGGGCAGGTAATCCAGCGCGGGCGGCGGAGTTACTCCACGAACTGGCTCGGGATCGTGAGCGTGTCCTCGGCACTGAACATTCACATGTCCTTCTGGACAAATGCTGGCTCGTAGTATTCGAATCAATGGCCGGCAACAAAGACCAGGCCACGGACCTCCTCGCCAAGCTGATCGCAGATCGGAGGAGTTCGTTGGGCGAGAGTTCGTCATACGCTGTTCTTGCTGCCGATCTAATAACCCTCATCGCGTCTGGCGGCCGCCCCAGCGGCACCGGAATGCGGCAACGCCTCTCCGACTTCTTGCGGGCATGCGCCAGCGTTCTGGGGACACAGCACCCCTTCGTGTCCGCGCTGCGTCACAGTCTCGGCGAGCTGCTCCCTGATTAGTCGGGTGTCGTCTACCAGGTCCGTGTCAGCTCTCTGGGAGCAGCAGCGTAGTTGCCTCCATCCCTGATTCCCGCGGCCGTGCCTGGGGTCGGCTGGTGGGTGGTGCGGCCCGAGCGGCTCGGTCACGCATCGCCGGGATCGGGGAACCCGAGTTGGCTCAAGTTAGTGCGCATCTGATCGGCGATGGATCTCATCGAGAGCGGCGCGGAGGTCGTCTGGGGTCGGGTCGGCAGCCGTGATGGTCGGCTGTCCGGCCTGGATCTGGATGGTGCGGTAGCGGCGGGCGGTGCGGACGAACTTCTTGATCGACCAGCCGGTGCGGTCCTCGATCCAGTGGCTGATCGCGAGGGCGGCGAACACGATGGTCAGGTGAGCCTCGATCGAGTCGCGTTTGCGATGGTAGATCGGCCGGGCCTGTAGATCGTGCTTGGACATGCGAAAGGACTTCTCGATCTGGAACAGCTGGTGGTGGGCGTCGATCACGAACCGTGCTGTCACTGGGGTGCCGTCAGGGCAGGCGGTGAGGTTCGTGACGTAGCCCTTGAGCCCGGCCAGAGTCCTGGCTTTAGCCTCCAGGTCCCGGTTGACGGTCTTGGTAGCGCCGGAGAGGTGGATGAACCGGTTGCGCTTGACCGGGGCCTTGCCGGCGACGGCCTTCTCGGCTTTCGCGACCTGGTGTCTGCTCTCAGGTCGGTCATCGTGAGTGTTCGCGCGGTCCAGCACCGTCCATCGTCGCTGATCTCGACCAGCACGCAGCCTTCTTGTGCGGCGAGACGGCGGGCGACTCCTAACACTGATCGGTGGCTAAACCAGTGGGTCAACAGCTCTCCAGCGCGGGAACCGGCGCGGTCGGCCTGCAGCCTGATGGTGCGGGAGCAGGCGAGCACAGCTGCGAGCGCGGTCATCAGTTCGACCACGTGATGTCCTCTTCTCGGGGTTCATGAGGATGCCGGGTGGGAGGTTCGGGGGACCCACCCGTCACCACGCCCGAGTGCCGGTGATGTGCCAGCAGTTCACTCCAACGAGTGGGACCGGTGACTCGCCTTCGACCAGTGCCCCAGTGCGGCATGGCGGTGATCTCGTGCGCCAGCAGGCCGAGGACCGACCCCAGGACCGAGGTCGTGTCCACAGAGGTGTTGCGGCTGCTGGCGAAGGCCTGCGGCAACATCGAGATCGCCGCCGCGATGCGGGTCGGCGAGGAGACCGTGACGACGCACGTGTCGTGAGTGCTGGCCAGACTCCGCCGGCGCGACCGGATCCGGGCGGTGGCAGAAGCTCACGTCCACGGCCTGGCGTCCAGCGACCGGCCATGGCCAGTCGCGCGATCCTTGATCTGAATCGTCCGTTTCAGGCCGTTGGTGTGGTTGAGCAGCGTGATCGCGTCGCCCTGCGGCACCTGGCCGGGCAGCCACTTGCCGACCGGGTCGTTCAGGGCGAGCCGGCCGTCCGCGACCAGCCGCAGGACCAGGGTGGCCATGACGGTCTTGGTGTTGGAGCCCATCCGGAACTCGTCCCCCGCCGCGAGCCTCGCGTCCCGCCTGGTCCCGGACGCCTGCTCGGCGATCTCGACGGGCCGGCCCCTGCCGTCGTCCACCCGCACGACCACGCCCGGCGCGCCGGCGTCGACCAGCTTGCGCGCCAGCGCCCTCAGCTGCGCCTGGGTGCCGGCGGTGGCTGCCGCGCCGGCGAGGCGGTCGCGGTCGCTGTCAGCCCGAGCGTCAGGACCGAGGCCGCGATCACGGCCGGCACTGTTCGAGGGCTGCGACGGGAGGCGCTGTGCGCCGGAAAAGCGTTGTGTGACATGGAGTCGGTCTCCTCCATGTCGGACTTCGTGGACGACGCCAGACTCCGGCCGACCACTGGTAGCGCGCGCACAGCGCGCTGGCAGACGCTGCTTAGACTCATGATCGCGAAGGAGTTCAGAAAGGAATGACATGCGCGTTCTGCTCATCGGCGGCAGCGGTTACCTCGGGACCGTCCTCGCCGAGCACCTGTCGACGCTCGGCCACGAGGTCGTGGTGCTCACCCGCCCGGCCAAGGCGAACACCGAGACCCCCTACGAGCGCCGCGTCGGCGACCTAACCGACCCCGCCTCGCTCACCGCGGCCGTCACGCCCGACATCGACGCCGTGATCAACCTCGGCCAGCCCAGCGGCGACGAGGCCGTCGACCGCGCCGCCATCGACGCGCTCACCGCCCCGTTACGCGGCACCGACCGCGCCTTCCTCTACACCAGCGGCGTCTGGGTCCTCGGCGCGACCGGGGACACCACCGCCGACGAGGCCACCCCGACCAACCCCATCCCGATCGTCGGCTACCGGCCGGCCATCGAGAGCCACGTGCTGGCCACCGCGCAGGACGGCGTCCGCGCCACCGTGGTGCGTCCCGGCGTCGTGCACGGTCGGGGCGGCGGCATCCCCGCGATGCTGGTCGACCTGGCCCGCAGGCAGGGCGCTCCGGTGGCCGTCGCCGACCTGTCGGTGCGTTGGCCGATGATCCACGTCGACGACCTGGCCACCCTGTTCGCCATGGTCGTCGAGAACGCGCCCGCCGGCACCCTGTGGCACGGCGTGACCCAGCCCGCCGTCTCGGTGCGCGACCTCTCCGTCGCCGCGGGGCAGGCCGCCGGGGTCTCCGGCGAGCCGCAGGTGTGGCCACTGGAGGACGCGCGGGCCGAGCTCGGCGCGCTGTTCGCCGACGCGCTCGCCCTGGACCAGTCCGTCAGCGGCGACGCCGTCCGCGACCGCCTCGGCTGGCAGCCCAGCAACACCGACGCCGTGGCCGACCTGGCCGCCGGCTCTTACCGCTGAACGACCGCTCCCCCATCACCACCTCTGCAAAGGTCACATCTCCATGCGGAAAATCCTCAACACCGCGCACGTCTACATGATCATCGGCGTGCTCAGCGGCCTGTTCTACCGCGAACTCACCAAGGCCAACGACTTCACCGGCGACACGCAACTCAGCGTCGTGCACACCCACCTGCTCGCGCTCGGGATGCTGTTCTTCCTGATCGTGTTGGCCCTGGACAAGGTGTTCGACATCAGCGGTGAGAAGCTGTTCACCTGGTTCTACTGGGTCTACAACGCCGGCATGGTCGTGACCGTCGGGATGATGGCCCTGCACGGCTCGCTCACGGTGCTCGGCAAGGCCAGCGGCGCAGCCATCTCGGGCATCGCCGGACTCGGCCACATCCTGCTGACGGTCGGGCTGGTGCTGCTGTTCATCACCCTCGGCAAGCGGATCCCGGCCAAGGCCAAGGCCAAGCAGGACGCCTGATCCGACGCGGTCTCCCACGCCCCGCGGCAGCCGGCGTGGGAGACCGGCACGCTCAGACGTCGCCGGCGACCACGCGCCCGGCCCACACCACCAACTCCCGCGTCGGCACGTCGACCACCACCTACTTCAACCGGGTCCGGAGCATTGCCTTTCGCGCCACCGACCTAGCCACTCACCGAGACCACCGACCGCACCGCAGGCGCCATCCTGGCCCGCCGTCAGCACGCCGCCGGCCTGCTCCGCGATTGCCAAGGAGATCGGGCGCGCATGAACTCCACCTTCGAAGGCCGTCTATCCCGAAGCTCTGCGGCACGTCTTGTCAGTATGCCGTTCGCAGACTCCTCATCCTCGCCACACCAAAGGCAGTATTGCCGCGATACAAGACTTTCTCGCCAAGCACCACGTACCGACTCATGGCACCTGACACAGATTCGCCGACGACCAGCACGATCCACCACCACAAGCTGACCAGCGCGGGTCTGTCAAGTGTTCG
>NZ_VUOB01000089.1 GCF_008386585.1 Solihabitans fulvus | reverse complement strand
TGTACAGCTACGAGCTGTGGAAGGCTGCGGCTCAGACCGGGGCGGCACTGGTGTGGCGGGTCAGGACGGATCTCGAACTGCCGGTGCTGTCGGTCCTGCCCGACGGGTCCTACCTGTCCGAGGTCGGTGATCCGCAGCAGAAGCGCCACAACCGTGAACACGAAAGGAAACGTCGCGCCAGTGGCGTCGCTGTCGATTACATCCAGGTCCGGGTCGTCGACTATGAGATCCCGAATCGGGACGGCAGGGAAGAGTTCATCCGCCTGGTCACCACAATCTTGAAGCCAGTCGAGGCGTCGGCCGCAGAACTCGCTGCCGTCTACCATGAACGCTGGGAAGAGGAATCGGTATTCGATGAAATCGAGACTCATATTCGTGGTGGCTCGGACGTCGTGTTGCGGTCGAAGCACGCCGAAACGGTCCGCCAGGAAATATGGGCGTTGCTGCTGGTTCACTACGCGATACGGCATTTCATGACCGAAGCGGCAGAGCAGGCCGATATCGACACCG
>NZ_VUOB01000088.1 GCF_008386585.1 Solihabitans fulvus | reverse complement strand
CGCAGGACGTGGGGCTGGTGCGCGCGCTCGAGCCCGGCATGCTGGTACTGGCCGACGCTGGCGTGTCCAGCTACGAGCTGTGGAAAGCCGCGGCTCAGACCGGGGCGGCACTGGTGTGGCGGGTCAGGACGGATCTCGAACTGCCGGTACTGTCGGTCCTGCCCGACGGGTCCTACCTGTCCGAGGTCGGTGATCCGCAGCAGAAGCGCCACAACCGTGAACACGAAAGGAAACGTCGCGCCAGTGGCGTCGCTGTCGATTACATCCAGGTCCGGGTCATCGACTACGAGATCCCGAATCGGGACGGCCGGGAAGAATTTATCCGCCTGGTCACCACAATCTTGAAACCAGCCGAGGCGTCGGCCGCGGAACTCGCCGCCGTCTACCATGAACGTTGGGAAGAGGAATCGGTATTCGATGAAATCGAGACTCATATTCGTGGCGGCTCGGACGTCGTGTTGCGGTCGAAGCACGCCGAAACGGTCCGCCAGGAAATATGGGCATTGCTGCTGGTTCACTACGCGATACGACATTTTATGACCGAAGCGGCGGAGCAGGCCGATATCGACACCG
>NZ_VUOB01000087.1:539-9699 GCF_008386585.1 Solihabitans fulvus | reverse complement strand
GCTGGTCAGGTTGCCGGCCATCAGGTTCACCGAGTTGGTCAGGTCGCGCCACACGCCCGCGACGCCCGGCACGTCGGCCTGGCCGCCGAGGATGCCCTCGGTGCCAACCTCGCGCGCCACCCTGGTCACCTCGGAGGCGAACAGCGACAGCTTCTCCAACAGCTCGTTCACGGTGCGCCCCAACGTGACGAACTCGCCGCGCTGTTGGTGTCCGCTGAACTGCACCGACATCCGCTGCGACAGATCGCCCTCGGCGACCGCGGCGAGCACCCTGCTCAGCTCGTCGGTCGGCCGGGTCAGGTCCTCGATCAGCTCGTTGACGGACTCGGCGGCCAGGGTCCAGCCGCCCGGTCCGACGTTCGGGTCGATGCGGTGGCTCAGCTGGCCCTCCACCCCGACCGCGGTGCGCAGCCGCACCAGTTCGCCGACGAGGAACTGGTTCCGGTCGGCGATGTCGTTGAAGGCCTGCGCCACCCTGGCGGGAAGGTCCGAACCGGACACCACGAGTCTGCGCCGGAAGTTGCCGTTCCCGACCTGTTCCATGGCGACGAGCAGGCGTTCGAGGAATCCGTCATCCACGGTGCGCCCCGCTTCCGTGTCTTCTGCCGGTCCTGCCGTCACCCGAGCCTCCACTCGCCTCTCGGTCCCACCCACGCAGCAGTCTTCTCCGCCAGACTAGGCTCATCAACCGCGGCCCCCTCGCGTCCGACAGCCAGGGGCGCGGGGATCGACGACCGCAACCGGCGGAACGGAGGATCATGACCTTCCGGGTGCCGGCCAGTTCCGACAACGACGGCGACGCGTTGCTCGCCGACACCGTGCGCAGGCTGGCCGACACGCTGCGCACCGGCGACACCCTCCAGCAGATTCCCGCGTTGGCCGTTCCGGACCTCGCCGACTCCTGCACCCTGGTGCTGCCGCCCCGGCGCGGCCGCTGCGCCTGGTGGCGCAGGGGCGTTGCGGACTCCGCGCGGGGACAGGCCGGCCTGCGATCGCTGCGGCAGCTGCCCGCGCTCTCGGCGGCGCTCGACGGACAGCTCGCGCACGGGGCACAGGTGGCCGGACAGCTCGCGGACAACCAGTGGGTGCTGCCGGCGGCGTTCGGTCGCGTGTCCGACGCGATGATGGTGCCGCTGCTGGAGGGCGACCGGCCGATCGGCGCGCTGGTGTTGGCCCGCCGCGCCGCGCGACCCGTGTTCAGCAGCCCGGAGCGTCGGCTGGTGGAGCGCTGGGCCGAGACGGTCGGCCTCGCCGCGACCGCCGCGCTGGTGCACGAGGACCAGCGCCGCACCATCGAGCTGTTGCGCGCCCCGCTGCTGCCGCCGGACCTGCCCGAGCTGCCGGCGTGCACGCTCGCGCAGCTGTACCGGCCGGCGCGGGAGGAACTGCACATCGGGGGCGACTTCTACGACCTGCACCCCGACGAGGCGGGCGGCGGCGCGCTCGTGGTCGGCGACGTCTGCGGCAACGGCGTCGAGGCGGCCGTGCTGGCCGGCAGGTTCCGCGAGTCGCTGCGCGGCCTGCTGCTCGGCGACCGCGAACTGGTTCGGGTGCTGCGGCGGCTCAACGAGGCGATGCTGGACAGCGGGGACAGCAGGTTCGCCACCCTGGTGCTCGGCGAGCTGCGGCCGTGCCCGGGCGGCGGCCTGAGCGCGCGGCTCGCGGCGGGCGGCCACCCGCCGCCGCTGGTGCTGCGCGCTGGCGGCGGGATGGAGGAGATCACCATCCCCGGCGCGCTGGTCGGGGTGCTGCCGACGGCGCACTTCGCCGAGGAGACGGTCGATCTCGCGCCTGGCGACGTGCTGTGCCTGTACACCGACGGGCTGTTCCAGGCGTTCGGTGAGCGCGGCACCCCGGAGGCCGAGGCCGAGCAGCTGTTCCGCGACCAGTTGCAGGCGCTGCACGGGCTTGGCGCCGAGGAGCTGGTCAGGCGGGTGGAGCAGTTGGTCGCGGAGTCGTTGGACGGCCGCGACCACGACGACATCACGCTGGTCGCCGTTCAGCCCGGCGGCGCCGTCCGAACCGAGTCGGACACCCGCGAGATCCGCTGACGTTACGACTCGCTGATCGGTTCGCCGTCGAGATCCCCTCCGTCGCAGTACAAGTAGCCGTCCTCGTCGTCGACCGTCGGCACGCCGCCGGCGTCCTCGCAGTCCTGCACGGTCAGGATGTCGTCCCTGGTCGGCGCCGCCGAGGCCGTCCCCGCCGCTCCGAACAGCAGCGCGAACCCGATCCCGGCGGCCGCGACCGCGGCCAGTGCTCGTCGCATGACGGATTCCTGCCTTTCGTTGCGGTGTGGGCGATCTGGCCAACCATCTCCGCCGGCCGAGCCGCCCACCACCGCACTCACTCCTCGGTACCGGCCGACCACCCCATCGGGACCGGCGGGCCCGCCCGCCCCGGCCGGTTCGAGATGCGGAACTCCATGATCGGAGTAGCCTGGCTTGGTCGTCCGTCGTGGGATGAGGAGCCGTTGGGGTGTCTGCCGACTGGGTGAACCCCGACGGCACCGACGTGCGGGCGGATCCACCCGACGCCACACCGACGGCCAGAATGCAGCGCGGGTTGCTGCCGACCGAGCTGCCGCAGTCCGCCGCGCTGCCGGTCGACGGCCGGTACCTCGCGGCGCAAGACGAGAGCCGCGTCGGCGGCGACTGGTTCGACGTGGTGCGGCTCGGCAACGGCCGCACCGCCCTGATTGTCGGCGACGTCGTCGGCCACGGCGTGCCGGCCATCGCGCTGATGGGCCTGCTGCGCGGCGCGCTCGCCGCGTATCTCCTGCTCGACCCCGATCCGGCGACCGCCCTCATGCGGCTGGACGCCTTCGTGGCGGAGACTCCCGGCGCGGCGGGCGCGACCGTGCTGGTGCTGGTGCACGACCCCGCCGCGTCGACCGCCGAGCTGGTCTGCGCGAGCGCGGGCCACCCACCGCCGCTGCTGATCACCGGCGGCTCGGCCCGCTTCCTGCCCACCGCGGGCGGGGTGCCGCTCGGGGTGCCCGGCCCGGACCGCGGGTCCGCCTCCACGCGCGTCGACGCGGGCGACACGGTCCTGCTCTACACCGACGGCCTGCTGCGCGGCGGCTACGCCGACGCGCTGCTCGCCGACCGGGGCCTGCGCGCCGCCGAGTCGCCGGGGCAGCTGTGCGCGCGGCTGCTGGCCGACTCCGCCGACGGCAGGCCGATCACCGACGACGTCGTGTTGCTGGCCGGCCGGATCGGCCACCGCGACGTGCCGGCGCTCGACCTCAGCGTGCCGGCCACCGCCGACCAGCTCGGCCTGGTGCGCGAGCGGATGCACGACTGGCTGACCGAGTGCGGTGCGGGCGCCGAGGACATCGTGTGCGTGCAGCTGGCGGTGGGGGAGGCGGCGACCAACGTCGCCGAGTACGCCTACCGCGCGGGCGGGCCCGGCCTGCTGTGGCTGCGGGGCGAGGCGTCCGCCGACGGCGTCGTGCGGATCGAGGTCCGCGACCGGGGCCGGTGGCGCCGCCCGCCGCCCGGCCCGGCCGCCAGGGGCCGGGGCGTGCAGCTCATGCAGGACGCGATGGACAGCGTCACCGTCGAACACGGGCCTGACGGCACGCTGGTCCGAATGACCAGGGCGTTGCGGTCGTCGACCGGGCTCGCCAAGGAGACCGGGCTCGCCAAGAAGAGTGGACCGGTCGCGCGTGCCGCGTCCTCGGCGCTGCGCCTGGACAGCACCGAGGGGCCCGCCGGCCTGCGGGTGGTGGTGAGCGGGGTCCTCGACGCGGCCACGATCCGCGAGTTCAACCGCAAGGTCGGGCACCTCGCCAGGGGCGGCACCGCGCTGCTGGCGATCGACCTGTCCACCGTGGACTATCTCGACAGTGCCGGGGTGCGGGCGCTGTTCGACCTGGCGCACCGGATGCGCCAGGCGGGTGGCTCGCTGTCGCTGCACGCCGCGCGCGGCACTCTCGCCAGGCACGTCGCCGCCGTGACCGGCCTGGACGCCGAACCCGAGTTCGAGCCGAGCCGCGCCTGACGGCGGGCCCCGCCGGTCATCAGGTTCCTTTCGTGGATACCGCAGGCTTGAGCCTGGGGAGGAAGCGAAGCTCCTACGGAGCAGGGCAGGCAAAGACGAACCGCCGCCGGGCCGTTCGTCGTCCGCCGCCCACCCGACCGCAGGGTTCACCGCCAAGTTCTGTACATTGTGGATGGTGGCCAGGCTGGTGAAGCGGGCATTCAAGTACCGCTTCTATCCCACCGACGCGCAGGCAGTGGAGCTGTCGCGCACGTTCGGCTGTGTGCGGAAGGTCTACAACCTGGCGTTGCAGGCCCGCACCGAGGCGTGGACGCTGCGGCGGGAACGGGTCACCTACAACGCCACCTCGGCGATGCTCACCGGGTGGAAGAAGACCGAGGACTTGGCCTACCTCAACGAGGTGTCGTCGGTGCCGTTGCAGCAGGGCCTTCGGCACCTGCAAGGAGCATTCAGCAACTTCTTCGCCAAGCGGGCCGGGTATCCGCGGTTCAAGTCCAAGCGAAGGTCGCGGGCCTCGGCCGAGTACACCAGCTCCGCGTTCCGGTTCCGGGACGGACGGTTGAGCTTGGCGAAGATGGCGCAGCCGCTGGCCATCGTGTGGTCCCGGCCCCTGCCCCAAGGCGCCACGCCGTCCACGGTGACCGTCAGCCGCGACCAGGCCGGACGCTGGTTCGTGTCGATATTGTGCGAAGACACACCCGTCCCGATGCCCGCCGCCACGACGGCGGTGGGCATCGACGCCGGGATCACCAGCCTGGTGACCCTGTCCACCGGGGAGAAGATCACCAACCCTCGGCACGAACGCCGGGACCGGCGGCGCCTGGCCAAGGCCCAGCGTGCGCTGTCCCGCAAAACCAAGGGCTCGAACAACCGGGACAAGGCCCGGGTGAAGGTCGCCCGCGTCCACGCGAGGATCGCCGACCGGCGCAGGGACTTCCTGCACCAACTGACCACTCGACTCGTGCGTGAGAACCAAACGCTCGTGATCGAGGACCTGACCGTCCGCAACATGGTTCGCAACCACACGCTCGCCCGAGCCATCTCGGACGCGTCCTGGACGCAGCTGCGGTCCATGCTGGAGTACAAGGCCGACTGGTACGGGCGCACCGTGATCGCGGTGAACCGGTGGTTTCCCTCGTCCAAGCAGTGTTCGGCCTGTGGTGCCCTGCGGGCCGGGATGCCGTTGAGCGTCCGGACGTGGACGTGTGGCTGCGGCGCGACCCATGACCGGGACGTGAACGCGGCGGTCAACATTCGTGCCGCCGGGCTGGCGGTCCAAGCCTGTGGAGACGGTGTCAGACCCGCTCGTGCGCACGCACGAGCAGGCAGCGGTCGGTGAAACAGGAACCCTCCCGGGCGACCGGGAGAATCCCCGTCCTTCACGGCGGGGAGTAGTCAACGCACGGTGGCGCGCAGCAGTGGACCGCCGTCGACTCGCACCGACACCTCGGCGAGCTCGCCGACCGGCACGGCGGTGGCGATCGTCGTCGGCTCCCCGGCCAGCCAGCTGCCCACCCAGTCGCTCGCGCCGCCGGTGGACCGCACCGAGAGCCGGCAGGGCGTGCCGGCCGCGATCCCGGTCAACCGCACGTCGAGCCTCGTGCCCCAGGACATCGGCACCGCCGTGACCGTCAGCCCGGCGCCGGTCGGCCCGTCCGTCGCGGCGACCACGACGCTCGTCACGGGGCGCGGACCGGTGTTCCTGCCGATCAGGGCGCCCGCGCCACCTGCCGCGCCGAGCAGCGCGACGACGGCGGCCAGCCCGGCCCAGCACCTCCGCCTGCGCGCCCTGCTGGTGTGTCGGCGGACCCGCCTCAGCGCGCCGGCCAGCACCGGATCGTCCCAGCGCTGCCCGTTCCTCGGTTCCGTGCTCGTCAAGTGCCCACACCTCCTCCGCCGGTCGCCACCCCACACACGGCTCGACGCGGCTACTGGTTCGATGCGCGGGCCGGGGCGCCGCAGTAGTTTCGGGAACCGTTGAACCGCCCGACGGTGCGCCACGTGTGAGACGGGGACACCCCTGGCCGGCTCCGCCACACGGAGTCGTGACACGGAGTCGTGCGGCGGAAGGAGTGGTGGATGGCGAGCGTGTTGTCTCGTCGACGGCAGGCTGCCGGTGATGAGGCGCTGATCCGGTCGTTGTTCGAGGAGCACGGGCGGGCGCTGCTCGCCTACGCGACGCGGCTGACCGGGGACCGCGCGGCCGCGGAGGACGTCGTGCAGGAAACGTTGGTGCGGGCGTGGAAGCACCCCGACGCGCTGGTCAACGGCAAGGGGTCGGTGCGTGGTTGGCTGCTGACCGTGGCGCGGAACATCATCACCGACCGCGTGCGGGCCAAGGCCGCGCGGCCGGCCGAGGTCGCCGAGTCGCCGACCGCGCAGCCGATCGTGCGGGACCACGCCGACGAGGTGGTCGACTCGATGGTCGTGATGGAGGCGTTGGACCAGCTGTCCGAGGATCACCGAGGCGTGTTGGTGCAGCTCTACTTTCAGGGGCGGAGTGTCACGGAGACGGCTGCCGAGCTGGGCATTCCACCAGGAACGGTCAAATCGCGGTCCTACTACGCGTTGCGGGCACTTCGTGAGGTGTTCGGTGGGCGGCAGGTCGCGTTGAAAGGGGTGGCTGGATGATCGCCCGACAGCACGAGACCATCGAACTCGGCGCCTACGCGCTCGGCGTCCTGGCGGAGGACGAGCGCCGCGCGGTCGAGGAACACCTGGCCGGCTGCGAGCAGTGCCGCGCGGAGCTCGCCGAACTCACCGAGATGCAGGCCGCGCTCGGCGAGGTGCCGCCGGAGCTGTTCCTGGACGGGCCGCCGGACGGCGGTGACCTGCTGCTGCAACGGACGCTGCGGGAGGTTCGCGGCGAGCGCACGAGCGTCGGGCGGCGTCGGGCCACCCTCCTCGGCGTCGCGGCGGCCGCCGCCGTGGTGGTCGCGCTCGGCGCGGGCATCATGATCGGCAACGCGGGAGACACCGGATCGTCCGGTGCCGTTGCGGTGTCGCAGCAGCCGCCGCCGACCAACCCGAGTCCGCCCGCCGGCACCAGAGTGGGCACCAACACCGACTCGACGACCAACGTTCGGCTGTCGGTCACGGTCACCCCGGCCGTCGGCTGGGTCAGGGTGAACGCGGCCGTCACGGGCATCCCGGCGGGTGAACGCTGCCGGCTGGTGGTCGTCGCCAAGGACGGCACCAGGGAGGTCGCCGGCAGCTGGCTGGTGTCGGAGAAGGGCGCCAAGGAGGGCAGCACGCTGGACGGCTCCGCGCTGATCGCGCCGGGCGACGTCGCCTCGGTGCAGGTGGAGAACGTCGACGGGAAGAGGTTCGTCTCGACGCAGCTCTGACGAGGAGCCAGGGAGCGTCGGCGTCTGGTCCGGAAGGACGCCGACGCTTCCCAGGCGTGCTGGCATGCTGTTCGGGTGCCGACCGACCCGACGCAGCCAGCGCCCCGCCGATCACGAGGAACGCTCCGCTGGCTCGCCGTCGCCGCGGCACTGGTCGTCGGCGTCGCGGTGACCGTCGCCGTGCACTCGTGGCAGCAGGGCGGCCACGACGAGCACGCCGGCCCCACCAGCGCGGACTTCGTGGACATCGCCGACGTGCCGCCCGGTGCCAGCCGACCGACCGGCACGCCGGACGGGTCGGCCGGGAAAGCCGTGTTCTCCTGTGGCCGCAACGAGAACAACCATCGCAATGCGGACAACGTGATCGCGGCGCCTGGAGTGCACGACGGCGCGCACCACACGCACGAGTACGTCGGAAACCTGTCCACCGACGGGTTCTCCACCGACCAGAGCCTCGCCGCGGCGGACACCACCTGCGCGAACGGGGACCGTTCCACCTACTACTGGCCGGTGCTGCGGGTGTTCGACGGCGCCCCCGACGCGGGTGTCGACGGCAACCACGGCCGGATCCTGCCGCCTGCCACCGTGCGGATGCAGTTCCTTGGCTCGCCGACCAGCAAGGTCATCGCCATGCCCCGGTTCCTGCGGGTGGTGACGGGCGACCCGAAGGCGCTGACGAACGGGCCGAGCAACGCGGGCCACGTGCAGTGGAGTTGTTCCGGCGCAACGGACCGGCGCACCGACCACTATCCGGTGTGCGGCAGGGGTCAGCAGGTGTTGCGGATCTTCGACTTCCCGAACTGCTGGGACGGCAGGGGAAACGACAGCCCGAACCACCACGCGCACATCGCGTTCCCCGACGGCAACGGGGTGTGTGGGCACGGCACGTTCCCCGTCCCGCAGCTGCACGTGGAGATCGGCTACGACGTGCCGACCGGGGCGACCTACGCGATCGACACGTTTCCCGACCAACTGCACAGCCCGGTCACCGACCACTCCGACTTCGTGAACGTGATGATCGATGCGCAGATGACCGCGCTGGTCGGCTGCCTCAACCAGGGCAGGGACTGCTGAGGCTGGCGACCCCGGCCGCCGGTCGTGCCCGGCCCGCAGGCGAGGGATCGCGCACCGGTCGCGCGTAATCCGGTGTGGCGCTGGGTCGACAGGTCCGCAGGCCGCGAACTCGACGGGAGAGACATGAGCGCGAAGCTGTTCACCAGTGAGTCGGTGACCGAGGGGCATCCCGACAAGATGTGCGACGCGATCAGCGACGCGATCCTGGATGGGTTGCTGAGCAAGGATCCTCGGTCGCGGGTGGCGGTGGAGACGCTGGTCACCACGGGTCAGGTGCATGTGGCCGGTGAGGTGACGACCGAGGCGTACGCGGATATTCCGACGATCGTGCGTGAGGTGATCCTGGGGATCGGGTATGACTCGTCGGCCAAGGGGTTCGATGGGCACTCGTGTGGGGTGAATGTCGCGATTGGTGCGCAGTCGCCGGATATCGCGCAGGGTGTGGACTCGGCGTATGAGTCGCGGGTGGAGTCGGCTGATGACGAGATCGATCGTCAGGGTGCTGGCGATCAGGGGTTGATGTTCGGGTATGCGTGCACGGACACGCCGGAGTTGATGCCGTTGCCGATCGCGTTGGCGCATCGGTTGTCGCGGCGGCTCACGGCGGTCCGCAAGAGTGGTGTGTTGCCGTATCTGCGTCCGGATGGCAAGACGCAGGTGACGATCGAGTACGCGGGTGATCAGCCGGTGCGTCTGGACACGGTGGTGGTGTCGACGCAGCACGCGGACGGGAT
>NZ_VUOB01000087.1:0-526 GCF_008386585.1 Solihabitans fulvus | reverse complement strand
CGGTTGTTGGTGAACCCGACGGGTCGGTTCGTGATCGGTGGTCCGATGGGTGACGCGGGTCTGACGGGTCGGAAGATCATCGTGGACACCTATGGCGGTATGGCGCGTCATGGTGGTGGGGCGTTCTCGGGTAAGGATCCGTCGAAGGTGGACCGGTCGGCGGCGTATGCGATGCGGTGGGTGGCGAAGAACGCGGTGGCGGCGGGGTTGGCGTCGCGGATTGAGGTGCAGGTGGCGTACGCGATTGGTAAGGCGGCGCCGGTGGGGTTGTTTGTGGAGACGTTTGGGACGGAGACGGTGGATCCGTCGAAGATTCAGGCTGCGGTGAATGAGGTGTTTGATTTGCGGCCGGCGGCGATTATTCGGGATCTTGATTTGTTGCGGCCGATTTACGCGCCGACCGCGGCGTATGGTCATTTTGGTCGGCCGGATCTGGATCTGCCGTGGGAGCGGACCGACCGCGCCGACGCACTCCGCCAGGCGGCCGGAGGCTGATCTAGTGTGAAGCGGTGAGTGAGCACCTGAG
>NZ_VUOB01000086.1 GCF_008386585.1 Solihabitans fulvus | reverse complement strand
TGCGGCCGATTTACGCGCCGACCGCGGCGTATGGTCATTTTGGTCGGCCGGATCTGGATCTGCCGTGGGAGCGGACCGACCGCGCCGACGCACTCCGCCAGGCGGCCGGAGGCTGATCTAGTGTGAAGCGGTGAGTGAGCACCTGAGGCTGACGGTCAGCGGCGCGGTCGCGACGCTGACCATCGACCGGCCCGCCAAACGCAACGCGATGAGCTTCCAGATGTGGTCGGCGCTGCCGGGGCTGCTGGCGCCAGCAGCGCGGGACGAGGCGGTTCGGGTGCTGGTGCTGCGCGGCGGCGAGCACTTCTCGGCGGGCGCCGACATCGGCGAGTTCGAGACCCTGCGCTCCGGCGCGGACGGCGCCGCCCGCTACAGCCAGGCCGTGCACGACGGCGAGCGCGCGCTGGCGACCTTTGGCAAGCCGACTATCGCCGCGATCACCGGCTTCTGCATCGGCGGCGGCTGCGAGCTGGCGCTGGCGTGCGACCTCCGCGTCGCCGCCGACGATGCGCGGTTCGGCATCACCCCGGCGAAGCTCGGCATCGTCTACGCGTTCACCTCGACCAAGCAACTCGTCGACGCGGTCGGCCCCGCGTGGGCAAAGCAGATCCTCTACAGCGGCGACATCATCGACTCCGCGACCGCGCTGCGCATCGGACTGGTCAACGAGGCGCACCCGGCGGCCGAACTCGACGGCCGGGTCAAGGAGCTGTCCGAGCTGATCGCCGGCAGGGCGCAGGTGAGCGTGCGCGGCGCGAAGGCGATCGTCAACCGCATCACCGACGGCCAGCACGAGGAGGACGACGAGGTTCGCGCGCTCTACAACGCGGCGGTGCACAGCGCCGAGTACGCCGAGGGCGTGTCGGCCTTTCTGGCGAAGCGCCCGCCCCGGTTCTGACGGCTCATGGTGAAGGTCCCGCAGGCCGGCCTGCGGGACCTTCACCACGTGCGACTACTTCTTGGCCGGACCGCGGTCGGCGAGGTGCTTGACCGTTGCGGTGGAGCCGCTCTTGACCGCCGAGACGGCGACCTGGTCGCCGGTCGCGACCTGCCCGATCGTCGAGCCCTTCTTCTCCTTGGTGACCTTGGAGTTCGAGTCGACGGTGTAGGTCGCGGTGAAGCCGTCGTTGCTCTGCACGGTGATCGAGGTCGGGCTCACCGACTGGACCTTGCCGCGCTGCACGTCGATGACCTGGTGCTTGGCGCCCCCGAGGGTGAACTCGCCGTGCTCGGCGCGCGACAGCAGGCCGTGAGCCCGGTGCTTGGCGTGCTGCTTGTCCGTGGACGGCGCCGACGACCCGGGCGTCGAGGGCTGCGCCGAGCCACTGGTCTCGGCCATCGCGACGCCGCCGCCGATGCCGAGCAGCGCCACGGCCACCGCGCCCGAGATCAGAACCTTCTTCCTGCTTGCCATCACGCTGTCACTCCCTGTGTTGAATGGTGTCCCCGCTTCAACACCCACAGTCGGCGCGCTGCCTGAACGCGCGCTGAACCGGGAGACCTGGCGGCACAGTCTTCAGGTTCGACTCAGTCCACCGCCCGAGTTGTCGGTTTCGTCAGGTGGGTCAGCACGAGCCCGACCCCCGCGATCAGGAAGTTCTGCAACGCCGGTTGGAGACCGTTCGTGCCCGCTTCGCTACTCCGGCCGCGACGCGACGAACACGAGTTCCCTGCCCGGCCGGTCGGGCGCGTCGCGGACGTCGTCCACGGTGTACCCCTGCGCGACCAGGTCCGCCTCGACCTCGTCGCGGTCGCGGAACAGGAGAGTGGAGTCCGACGTCAGCACCTCGCCGTCCGAGGCGAACACCCACGTCCAGCGGAAGGACACCAGCGGCTCGCTGACGTCGAGCAGCTCGACCCAGCTCTCGACCGCGCCGACACCCTCGACCTCGGTGACCTTCCGCGACAACTCCTTGGTCCAGCTCCGTTCCCACGCGCGGTTGGCCGGGTCGCGGGTCTCGAACACGAACCGCCCGCCCGGTCGCAGCGCCGCGTGCACGCCGCGCAGCGTGGCGGCCCAGTCCGCCGGCGCCAGGATCGCCTGCGCGACGTTCGCGGTCATCGTGGCGAGGTCGACCCGCAGCGGGGGCAGGGTCGTCGCGTCGCCGTGGAGCCAGTGCACCCGGTCGGCGCCGGGCTTGGCGCGCGCGACGTCAAGGGAGGCGGCGGCCGGATCGACGCCGGTCACCTCGATGCCCCGGTCGGCGAGCAGCAGGGCGAACGTGCCGGTGCCGCACCCGACGTCGAGGACCCGACGCGCGCCGAACTCGGCGGCCATCGCCACGTACGCGTCGAGGTCGCCCCGGTCGGGATCGAGCGGGTCGTAGACCGAGGCCAGCCTCGGGTGGTTGAAGATGTCGTCGCCCATGCGGACGACCTTAGAGCTCCTAACACGATGACTGTCCGACGGAGTGACGCCCAGTCGAACGCCATCGTGTTAGGAGCTCTTAATCGGCGGACGCGTGGGGATTTGCGGCATTGACCGGATCCGAGGTGTGCCGTTCGGTGGATCGGGGACGCACCGGGGATGATGTGGCCATGCAGAACACGGGTATCCGGGCCGTCGAGATCGCCGACGACATGATTCGCCTCGGTCAGTTCCTCAAGCTCGCCGGCCTCGCGGAGAACGGCGGCCACGCCCGCACCCTGATCGAGGACGAGGAGGTCACCGTCAACGGCCGCCTGGAGACCCGGCGGGGCGCGCAGCTCAAGGCCGGTGACGTGGTGGCGGTCGGCGCGGAGAAGGCCCGCGTCGTGGTGCTCGGTCCGAGCTCCTAGCGACTTCTCGTCGACGCCCGGCATCGCGCGGCGCTCACTCGTCGTCGAAGTCCCAGGGGTAGTCGATGCTGTCGGGCTCGGTGTCGTCGACGCCGATCGCGCGCAGGTCGGCCGTGGTGAAGACCAGGTCGGCCCGGTCGCCGAGCATGATGGCGAGCAACGACGTGAGGATGTCCACGTGGGCCTCGCGCAGCTGCGCCCCGAGATCCGTGATCCGTTCGAACCCCGCCAGCACGACGCGGCCGTGCTCCCCGGACTGCTCGAGCCTCCTGAAGAAGAGGCCGGCCTCGAGGTGTCCGGCCAACGGCGAGGTGATGGCGACGCACGACCGCACGGTCGAGTCGAAGATCGAGGAGAGGTCGAACAGCGCGCGTGCCGCCGCGTCACCGCCCGATCCGGTCTCCGGCGGCCAGTTGACGGTCAGCCCGAACAGGCGCTGGAGCCCGCTCAGCATCTCCTTGCGGTAGGCCATCAGCGCGACGTTGTAGTCGTGTTTTTCGCTGTAGTGGCCGCGTTTGTTGTCGGCGTGCGCGTCGAGATGCGCCTCCGCGAACGCCCTACGGTCGTACCTCACCTCGTCCGGTGTGCCAGCCTTGGCCATGGTTCACGGTATCGACTGATCTCGACGTGCTCAGGCGAAAGAGAGAAACCGCTGTGACGGAACAGGACACCGACATCCCCTTCGGGATCGGCGCGCCGGCTCGCCGGGCGCTCGCCTCGGCCGGCTACACGAGTCTCGACCAGGTCAGCGCGGTCAGCGAGGCCGAGCTCGGCAAGCTGCACGGGATGGGCCCCAAGGCGTTGCGTATCCTTCGGGAGGCGCTGGCCGCGCAGGGCAAGTCGTTCGCGTGACGACGAGCCGGCCGGCCCCCGCCGCGGCGGGGGCCGGCCGGCTCGTGCGTCAGCCCTGGTACGGCGCGATGATCTTGGCGAACTCGAACGGGGTCTGGGTGATGTTGGTGCACTTGGACAGCGAGCCGGTGCAGGCGTTGCCGTCCCTGGTCACGTCCCAGTACGCCAGCTCGCCGAGGTGCGTCTGCTGCGCGTAGGCCAGCAGCTGCCGCATGTCGGCCTGGGTGAACACCTCGTCCGCGTTGTCGTTCTGCCCGATCATCGAGGTCACGCCGACGGAGTTCCACACCTGCGCGTCGGTGCGGCCCGGGTAGAGCGGCGCGAGCTGGTCGTGCACCGACCGCGCCGAGGCGATCGCGTAGGTGCCCATCTTGCCGGCCGGGTTGGGCGCCTCGATGTTGCCGAAGTCCATCGCCATCACGTTCACCATCGTCACGTCCGCGCCGTGGTTGACCGCCGACCGCACCACGTTGACGCCATCCGCGGTCAGGCCGGAGGGCAGCACCGGCAGGGTGAGCGTGACGGACAGGTGCTGGCCCTTGGCCTTCGCCGCCGCCTGGAGGCTCGCGATGGCCTGCGAGCGCCGGTCGACCGACGCGGGGTCGGCCACGGCCGAGCCCTCGATGTCGAAGTCGATCTGCGTGAGGTGGTAGGTGTCGATCACCGACTGGTACTGCGCGGTCAGGCTCGTGACGTCCGTGCACGACTGCGCCAGCTCGGTGCCGGCCTCGCCGCCGAAGCTCGGCTTGACGTCGCCGCCGATGGCGCGCAGCGAGGTGATGTCGGAAAGCTCGAAGCCGTCGCTCATCGGGAAGGCGTTGAACCAGGTCGCCTGGCAGGTCTGCGTCCCGTTGACGATGAAGCCCATGGAGAACTGCCGCAGGCCGGTGTTCTGCGCGATCTGCGTCAGGTTGGGCGTCGGCCACGCGCCGGCGTCGACGAAGGGCGCGGCGGCGCCGCTGGGGTGCCCGCCGCCGGTGTCGGCCAGGGTGGTCGCCGAGATCGCGTTGCTGACGGCGGAGGTGTTCCCCGCCTCGTCGTAGGCCTGCACGGCGAACGTGTAACTCGTCGACGGCGCGAGGCTGGACACGGTGGCCACGGTGCCGGGCGAGGTGGCGACCTTCCTGCCGCCCTGGAGGATGTTGTAGCCGGCCAGCACGAGGTTGTCGGTCGACCCGGTCCAGGACAGCGAGACGCTGCTGGAGGTCGTGTTCAGCACGCCGAGGCCGGACGGCGCGGTCGGCGGCTGGACGTCGGCGCTGCCGTCGCACGGGTCGCCGTTGAGGGTGCAGCCGCTGGGGTCGGCGTAGGTGCCGCTGGTGCTCCCGCCGAACCCGACGCTGACCGACGCGCCCGGCGCGACGGGCGCGTTCCAGGACAGGTTCGTGACGGTGTAGGTGTTGCCGCTGCTGGACAACTGGCCGTTCCAGAGGCTGGTGACCTTCTCGTTGGCCGGCAGGGTGAAGCGCAGCGTCCACGAGGTCAGCGGGACCGACATCGTGTTGGTGATGGTGTAGGTCGACTGGAAACCGGTGCCCCAGTCGGAGGTCTTCGCGTAGACGGCGGTCGGCAACACGGGGGCGGCCGGCGCCGGTGCCGCCAGCGCGGCCGAGGGAAGGATCAGCGCGGTGGCGAGGGTCAGCAGGGGAGTGAGAACCTTGGTGAGCATGCGGTGCTCCTCGGTGCAGGGAGCCACTCGAAAGGTGGTCTGAACCATACTCGTGTGTGGTCTGGACCAGTGTTGAATGCGACCGGCGTTCCGTCCAGTGTGGAAAATTCCCGGTCACCCGGTTGGCGGCACCGGGTGGCCGATAGCGTCGGTTGATGGGTCGACGGCGGCCGGCCGGGCTCCGCCGTTCTCGTTCGCCGCGCGCGGCCGATCCGCGACCGGGTCGGCGCGGGCGGATTGTTAGGGTCGTCCGTGCCGCACGCGCGAACCAGGGACGACGACTGCGCCCTGTACTACGAGATCAACGGTCACGGCGAGACGACCCTCGTCCTGCTCGGCGGGCAGGCCAACAACCATCACTGGTGGGACCTGCCCCGGCCGGACTTGGACCCGCACTTCCGCACTGTGACGCTGGACTACCGGGGCACCGGCCGCAGCGACAAGCCGGACACCGACTCCTACAGCACGCGCGGGTTCGCCGCCGACGTCATCGCGGTCCTCGACGACCTCGGCGTCGACCGGGCGCACGTCTACGGCACCTCGATGGGAGGTCGGGTCGCCCAGTGGATCGCCGCCGACCACCCGGCGCGGGTCGACCGGCTCGTCCTCGGCTGCACCTCGCCCGGCGCCCCGCACGGCTTCGAGCGCGACGCGGACGTCCGGCGGTCGCTGGTCCAGCCCGACGCGGCGGCGGCCCGCCGGGCGCTGCTCGAGTTGATGTACTCGCCGTCCTGGCTCGCCACCCACCCCGGCCCGTACAACACGCTCGGCGATCCCGGAATGCCCGCGCACGCCCGGCGCGGCCACCTGCGGGCCAGCGCCCGGCACGACAGCTGGGACGCGCTGCCGCTGATCGCCGCCCCGACCCTCGTCGTGCACGGAGCCGACGACGTCTTCAACCCGGCCGCGAACGCGCCGCTGCTCGCGGACCGCATCCCGGACGCTCGGCTGCACCTGATTCCCGGGGCCAGGCACGCCTACTTCGAGGAGTTCCGGCCGCTGGCCAGCTCGCTGGTGCTCGACTTCCTCCGCGAGCCGCGGTGACCGACGATCGCGGGCAAGACCGGCGGCGGGGTCCGCCGATCCGACGACCATGATCACGCCTTGACAAGCCGCTGGACCCGGGGCCAAGCTCAGTGCACGCCGCCTTGGTTAGGAAAGTTTCCTAATCTATGAGCCCAGTCACGAGGAGCTGCTCATGCTCAACCGAGCGGGCCGGGTGGCCGCGGTCGCCATCGCGGCGGCCACCGTCTCCCTGTCAACCCTGTCGCTCGCCGATTCCAGTGCCGTCGCCGCAGGCGAGACCCATCCCTTCCCGACGCACGTCACCTACAAGACCGGCGTGCTGCCCTCGGCGAGCGCGTCCACCAGGGACGCGGCCGTGCGCAAGCAGTACGACTCCTGGAAGTCCCACTACCTGCGGTCCGCGTGCGGCGGATACCTCGTCTACGCCACCGGCGACGCGCCGAACAAGGGCACCGTGTCCGAGGCGCAGGGCTACGGCATGAACATCGTGCCGCTGATGGCCGGCTACGACCAGAACGCCAAGGCCGAGTTCGACGGCCTGTGGAAGGTCGTGCAGACCCACACCGACGGCCACGGCATGATGCAGTGGAAGATCGACGGCTCCTCCTGCAAGTACGCCGACTCCGGCACGCCGGACGGCGCGACCGACGGCGACCTCGACATCGGCTACGGCCTGATCCTCGCCGACAAGCAGTGGGGCGGCTACACCAGCGCCGCGAAGAGCTGGCTGGCCAAGTTCTACGCCGCCGACGTCGCCCCCGACGGCCACCTCAAGTGCGAGGACGACGGCCCAGGCAACGACACGCGGCCGTCGGACTTCATGCTCGACCACCTGAGGGCGTTCGCCGCCTACGACACCGCGCACGACTGGAACAAGGTCGTCACCAGGACGCAGGCCGTGATCGGCGAGTTCACCTCGAAGTACTCGCCGACCGCGAACCTGTTGTCGGACTTCGTAGTTGGCGCCGACTCGACCAGCCCGAAGCCCGCGTCGGCCAACTACCAGGAGAACCAGCCGGACAACATCGTCGGCTACAACTCGGTTCGCGTGCCGTGGCACATCGGCACCGACGCCCTGGTGTACGGGAACGCGCAGAGCATCCAGGTCGCGAGGAACCAGTCGGCCAGCTACAAGAGCCACGCGGGCGGCGACCCGGCGAAGATCTACCCGCACACCAAGCTCGACGGCACGCCGACCAACACCGGCGACCAGTCCGAGTGCGCGAACGACCCGGTCGGCGTCGCCGCGATGGCCGCGGGCGACCAGGCGTGGACCGACGCGCTGTGGAACTTCCTCGGCACCAACCCCTACGGCGACACCTACTTCGGCGAGACCATCAAGCTGTTGGTGTACATCGTGATGGCAGGCGACTACTGGGCGCCGGCCTCGGCCTGACCCAGGCACGCCCGACCCGGTACGACGCGGGCCCCTCCTCCGGACGGCGATCCGGGCGAGGGGCCTCGTGCTGTTCACCGGTCAGCGGCGGCGGGGTCCGGGAAGGGTAGGGACTGCCCCACCATCGGATCGGGGGAATCCCGGATGCCGCCTCAAGTCCGGGGCCGACAGGCTGGGCACGCCAGTCGACCTGTGAGGGGGACGTCATGTTCGCGGGGCGATCGTCCGCTGCCTGCTGGTGCCCGCCGCGATGACGTTGCTCGGCAGGCTCAACTGGTGGGCGCCGCGCGGGCTGTGCGCCCTGCACCGCAGGTTCGGGCGGCACGAGGTTCCCGAGGCGGCAACGGTTTCCGCGTCCGAGGCGCGGACGGAGGTGCTGGCCGCGCGGCGCTGAGCGGGCGGGCGGGCGTCGGAGTCGAACCGACGGCCGCCGCGCGGCGAACCCGGTGTGGCGGCCCGCGTCCTCGCACCCGTGGGGGTGTGCGAGGCCGCGGGCCGTCCTCGTCACGGCGTGGACGGGACGACGACGCGCGGCGACCTGAGCTGCCGCGCGAGCCGCGACGGCGGCACCGCCAGCACCGGGCACCCCGCTCGCGCCACGCAGTAGCGGCTCACCGAGGTGTGCAGCGCGCGCCGCAGCAGGCCCCGGCAGCCGGACCCGACCACCAACAGGTCGTCCTCCCGGTCGGCGATGGCAACCAACACCCAGCCCGCCGGCCCGCGCGCCACGGTCAACCGCACGGCGAGGTCGGCGGGCGGGCCGCCGAGCGCCTCGTCCCACGCGGTCCGCAACCGCTCCTGCGCGTCGGCCGTCCACAGCTGGCGCAGGTGCGGGCTCGGCGACCGCCGGTCCACGAGCTCGCCGCCCGGCGCGGTCCACGCGAGCACCGACTCCACCAGCGCGCCGCGCGACCTGGCCTCCTCGACGGCGCGCCGCAACGCCTGGAGGCTGTTGGGCCCACCATCGACGCCGACGACGATCCTGCGCATCCGGTCGTGCACCGCGCTGCCTCCTGACGGGGTTGATGGCCCACTCCACCCCGGATCGGCCGGGGCGGACAAGCGCGCTGACGCGTCACGAACGCGCCGGCCGTCCTTCTTGACACGACCCTTGCGCGCGACACCGGGGGGAGCGGCCGGGGCCTCCGGGGCTTCCGTGGGGGTGGGGCCCCGGCCGCCGCGGGGTCAGAGCAGTACGTCGGCGCAGGAGTAGAAGGCGTTGCCGGTGTCGGCGATGTCCCACACGCCGAGGATCAGGTGCCGGCCGGACTTCCCCGAGGGGATCGTGCCGTGGTTGGTCACGTCTCCGGTCGGCCGTATGCCGTTCCACGGCACCGACAGGAACGGCGTCGGCTCGAGGTCGGCGCGGGTCAGCGGCTGGGTGGGGTCGTAGCCGTCCCTGGTGATGAAGTAGCGGAACGACGTGGTCGCGTGCCGCGCGGTGAAGTGCCAGACGAAGTCGTAGCCCGCGCCGCTGGTGAGGCTCGTGGCCGGCCAGGCGCCGCCCCTAGGGTCGTCCAGTTCCGCGAAGCGGCCGTTGCCGCCGGCGCAGATGGTGCCGTCGTCCGGTCCGGAGCCCGGGAAGCCCTTCGGGCCCTCGACGCTCTGCGGCTCGTACTGGATCTCGCCGCAGTCCGTGACGACTCCTTGGGCGCACAGGTAGGAGCGGCTCGGCGGTTTGGCGGTGTAGCCGTGCGCCTGCGCGACGCCGGCCACCAGGATCGGAAAGGCCAGCACGGCCAGGCAGAACAGGGGAATGGTCAGCTTTCTCGTCATGCTGTGCTCCTCGGTCACAGGGAAACCAATGCACAACTGGTCCGGACCACATGCAGGTGTGGTCTGGACCAGTGTCGTGGCGAATGTCCGACTCGTCCAGCACGGAACACCGCAACCCACCCGAACGGCCGCCCCGATTACCATTGACCTTCTGATGAGCGCCACACTTGTTGCCAAGGACCTCACCGCCGGACACGGCGACCGCGTGCTGTTCTCCGGGCTCGAACTCGTCGTCGCGCCCGGCGACGTCATCGGCCTCGTCGGCGCCAACGGCGCCGGCAAGTCGACGCTGCTGCGCACCCTCGCCGGACTGATCCCCGCCGAGCAGGGCACCGTGCGGCTGAGCCCGCCGACCGCCACCGTCGGCCACCTGCCGCAGGAGCCGGAGCGCCGCCCCGGCGAGACGGTCATGGCGTTCCTGGCCCGCCGCACCGGCGTCGCCGCAGCGCAGGCGGCCATGGACACCGCCGCCGAGGCGCTCGCCTCCGGGCTGCCCGGCGTGGACGACGCCTACGCCGTCGCCCTGGAGCGATGGCTCGCCCTCGGCGGGGCCGACCTGGACGAGAGGGCCGACGGCGTCGTCGCCGAGCTGGGCCTCGCGGTCAGCCTTGACCAGCCGATGACGGCGCTGTCCGGCGGCCAGGCCGCCCGCGCCGGCATGGCCTCGCTGCTGCTCAGCCGCTACGACATCTTCCTGCTCGACGAGCCGACCAACGACCTCGACCTGGACGGGCTGGAGCGCCTCGAGCGGTTCGTCAGCGGCCTGCGCGCCGGCACGGTCCTGGTCAGCCACGACCGCGAGTTCCTCACCAGGACGGTGACCAGCGTCGTCGAGCTGGACCTCGCCCAGCAGCAGGTGCGCTCCTACGGCGGCGGCTACGAGGCCTACCTCCAGGAGCGGGAGGTGGCCAGGCGGCACGCCCGCGAGCAGTACGAGGACTACGCCGACACGCGGTCCGCGCTGGAGGCGCGCGCCCAGACACAGCGCGCCTGGATGGAGAAGGGCGTCAAGAACGCCAGGCGCAAGGCCCCGGACAACGACAAGTCCGGCAGGAAGTTCCGCACCGAGTCCACCGAGAAGCAGGCGGCCAAGGCGCGGCAGACCGAGCGCCTGATCGAACGGCTGGACGTCGTCGAGGAGCCGCGCAAGGAGTGGGAACTGCGCATGGAGATCGGCGCGGCGCCGCGCGCGGGCGCGATCGTCGCCGCGCTGCGCGGCGGGATCGTGCGCAGGGGCGGTTTCACCCTCGGCCCGGTGGATCTCCAGGTCGACTGGGCCGACCGGGTCGCCATCACCGGCGCGAACGGCACCGGCAAGTCCACCCTGCTCGGCGCGCTGCTCGGCCGCGTGCCGCTGGACGAGGGCCACGCGTCGCTCGGCTCTGGCGTGCTGGTCGGCGAGGTCGACCAGGCGCGGGCGCTGTTCTTCGGCGACCAGGCGCTGCTGACGGCGTTCGAGGCCGAGGTGCCGGAGCTGACCCCGGCCGACGTGCGCACCCTGCTCGCGAAGTTCGGCCTCAAGGCGGCGCACGTGCTGCGGCCCGCCGTGACCCTGTCGCCGGGGGAGCGGACCCGCGCCGCGCTCGCGCTGTTGCAGGCGCGCGGCGTGAACCTGCTCGTGCTCGACGAGCCGACCAACCACCTCGACCTGCCGGCCATCGAGCAGCTGGAGTCGGCGCTCGCGGAGTATCCCGGCACGCTGCTGCTGGTCACCCACGACCGGCGAATGCTGGAGGCGGTGCACACCACCCGGCACCTCGAGGTCGTCGACGGCAAGGTCGTCGACCGCTGAGGCGGCGGTCGAGCCGGGTCCGCACCAGGCGGCGTCGGGTGCCCGGCCGACCGGACGACGGTCAGCGGCCCCTTGGGTGCCTGATCTTGACGTTGCCCATGCCGACCTTGGCGTAGACGTGCAGCACCGGCAAGGTCGGGTCGGCCGGTTCGGTCGCCTTGTTCACCGCGTTGCCCATGCCGGTGGAGACCTCCTCCATCCGCACCAGCCAGCCGCGCGGCACGATCGCCGTGATGTTGCCGGACCCGCAGGTCGCGCGCAGCGTGACGTCGCGGTGCGCGCACTGCGCCTCGGTGAAGTCGATCTGCACGTTGCCCATCGTGCACTCGGCCGTGATGGCGCTCGGCACCACCCAGGTGCCGTTCTGCTTCACCGTGCCGGTGCGGGTCTTGAGCACCATCGGCTCGCCGGTGGGGACCGCGACGGCCGCCTCCGCGTGCACCATGCCGGGCAGGTCGATCACGACCGAGTTCAGCTCACCGCGCGTGCGCGAGGCCAGCGCGCGGTCGGTGCGCTCGGTGAACTCGTCGAGGGTCAGCATGCCCTGCGCCACCGCCTTTTGCAGCAGCGCGGCGACGTGTTCGCGCTCGGCGTCGGACACCCGGATGTTCTTCGGGTCGAATGCCTGCGGTTCGAGCTCGTTGTTCTCACCCACGGGCAACACCGTATACGAGCGGGAGGTGCCGGAAGGGCAGGACGGCGGCACATCGCCGCGCCACTTCAGCCGAAGGCGGCGCGGCGGGCCGCGCGGCGCAGCGCGCGCAGCAGGACGGGACCGGCGAGCAGGGTGAGGACCGCCGTCGTGACGGCCCTGCCGACGTCCCAGCCCATCGACGTGGCGAGGCTGAAGGCGAACAGCCGCACCAGGTTGTCGCCGAGCGGGGCTCCCGGCACGAACGACAGCGAACTGCCGGTTCCGGTGGCGAACGGCCAGAACGACAGGTTGAGCAGCAGTCCGTAGAGCAGCCCGGCCAGCGCGCCGTAGCCTGCCAGCATCAGCAGCTCGGCCCGGCCGCGCAGCGGCGGCAGCAGCCCGGCGCCGAGCGCCACCCAGGCCGCGCCGAGCATCTGGTAGGGCAGCCACGGGCCGACGCCGCCGGTGAGCAGCGCGGAGGCGAACAGCGTGGTGTTGCCAAGCACGAAGCCGAAGCCGGGCCCGAAGACGCGCCCGCCCAACACCATCAGGAAGAACACCGTCTCGATGCCAGCCGTGCCGGCGCCCAGCGGCCGCACCGCCGCGCCGAGCGCCGACAGCACCCCCAGCATCGCCACGGCCTTGGAGTCCATGCCGCCCTCGCTGATCTCCGCCAACACCACGGCGATCACCAGCGGCAGCAGCAGCGCGAAGATCCACGGCGCGTCCCCGCCGTGCGCGAGCGTCGCGGTCGGCCGCACCAGCAGCGGCCAGCCGAACGCCGCCACGCCGACGGTCGCGCACAGCGCGAGCGCCACGGTTGCCCTCGGCCGCAGCCGGACGGCCCGCGCGGTCACCCGGTTCCCGGTCACCCGGTTCCCGTCGGGGCGTGCGGCGTCGTGACCCGTCACGCGGTCACCTCACCCAACGCGTCGCTGACCTCGCGAACCGTCAACCACCGTTGGGGCGCAAGCACCTTGGCGACCTGCGGGGCGAACACCGGCGAGGAGGTCACCACCTCGGCCACCGGCCCGTCCGACACGACCTCGCCCTCGGCGAGCACCACGACGCGGGTGGCGAACTCGGCGACGAACTCCACGTCGTGCGTGGCCAGCAGCACCGCCCTGCCCTGGTCGGCCAGCGTCCGCAGCGATTCGGCCAGCCGCTCCTTGGCCGGATAGTCCAGCCCGCGCGTCGGCTCGTCCAGCAGCACCACCCTCGGCGCGGCGGTCAGCGTGATCGCCAGCACCAGCGCGAGCCGCTGCCCCTCGGACAGATCCCTGGGATGCGACCCGTCCGGCACGCCGGGCAACAGCCGGTCGAGGAGCTCGCGGCAGGATCCCTTGACGGCCCCGGCCTCCTCGTCGGCCTTGGCGCACTCGGCGCGCACCGACTCGAGGTAGAGCAGGTCCGTCGGCTGCTGGGGCACCAGGCCGACCGCGGCGCGCCGCTCGGCCGGCCGCCTGTCGGCCGGGTCCATCCCGTCGACCGCCACCCGGCCGCCGTGCCGGGGTCCGGTGCCCTGCAACGCCCACAGCAGGCTCGACTTGCCGGAACCGTTGCGGCCCATCAGCGCGATCCGCTCGCCGGCGCCGACCGAGAGCGAAACACCCCGCAGCGCAACGGTTCCCGGGTAGCGGACCACGACGTCGCTCGCGCGCAACAGCGTCTCGGCCGGCGCGGCGGGCGGCGGCGCAGGGGACAGCCCGGCGAGCCGTTCGCGCAGCGGCCCGGCCAGCCGCCGGGCGTCCCGCACCGACAGCGGCGCCGGCCGCCAGCCCGCCGCCTCGCCGAGACGCACCACCGGCGGCGCGACCGGCGACCCGGCCAGCACCGAGGACGGCTCGCCGACCAGCGGCGGCCGGTCGGCGCCGACCAGCCGCACTACGCGGTCCGCGTACTGCACGACTCGCTCCAGCCGGTGCTCCGCGATCAGGATCGTCATGCCGAGGTCGTGCACGAGGCGTTGGAGCGCCGCGAGCACCTCCTCCGCCGCGCCGGGGTCCAGCGCGGAGGTCGGCTCGTCGAGCACCAGCACCCTGGGCTGGGCGGTGAGCGCCGCGCCGATCGCCACGCGCTGCTGCTGGCCCCCGGAGAGCGTGGCCAGCGGGCGGTGCCGCAGTTCGGCGAGCCCGAGCAGGTCGAGGGTCTCCTCGACGCGCCTGCGCATCACCTGCTCGGCCAACCCGAGCGACTCCATCGAGTAGGCCAGCTCCTCCTCGACGCTGTCGGTGACGAACCCGGCGACCGGATCCTGGCCGACCAGCCCGACGACGTCGGCCAGCTCCCTCGGCGGGTGCGTCCTGGTGTCTCGGCCGTCCACGAGCACCCGCCCGGTCAGCCTGCCCCCGGTGAAGTGCGGCACCAGGCCGTTGACCGCGCGCAGCAGCGTGGACTTGCCCGATCCGGTGCGGCCGACGACCAGGCAGAGTTCGCCCTCCGGCACCACCAGGTCGACATCTGCCAGCGTCGGCGCGGCGGCCTCCGCGTAGGTGATCGTGACGTCGTCGAACTGGATCACGCGTGCGTCGATTCTCGTTGGGGTGCGATGAACACCGGGAGCACGGCCAGCAGCACGCCGACCGAGGGCAGCAACGGGAGCTGCGGCACCGCGAGCGGCACCGTCGCCGGGCTGAGGTCGGCGGCGCCGAGCAGCGACGATCCGAGCGCCGCGGTGAGCAGGACGGCGGCGACGGCGCCGAGACCGCTGGCGACGACGAGCAGTTCCCTGACGCCCCAACGATCCCGGCGGTACCGGCTGCGGCCCACCCGCCGCGATCCGACCACCAGGCCCGCCACGGCGAGCACCAGGCCGGCCGCCAGCGCCGGCAGCCCGACCACGGCGGGGGAGGTGCCGTCCAGCAGCGCGTACACCCCGACGCACAGGCCGACCAGTCCGGACAGCACCAGCGTCGCGGTCAGCCGCCGAGCGCCCCGGGACAGGCCGGCGCCGCGCCCATAGCCCCTGGAGTCCATGGCGGCGGCCAACACCAGCGACCGCGCCAGCGCGTCCTCGATCACCGGCACCAACAGCGTGCGGACGGCGCGCCAGCCCCGAACGCTGTCGCCGCGCAGCTGCCGGGCGCGGCGCACCGACTTCGCGCTCGCCACCAGCTGCGGCGCGGTGGTCATGGTGACCACGACCGCGACGCTCACCTCGTAGAGCGCGGCGGGCAGGGATCGCAGCAACCGCTTGGGGTTGGCCAGCGCGTTCGCCGCGCCGACGCAGCCGAGCAGCGTGGCCAGCTGGAGTCCCTGGCTCAGCGAGAAGACCAGTCCCTCCGCGCTGATCGGGCCGCCGATCCGGATGCCCTGCGCCCAGTCCGGCAGCGGGACGCGGGGGAGGGTGAACAGCACGGTCGGCCCGGCGATGCCGCCGAGCAGCACGTGGAACACGACCCGGCTGGCGATGACGACGAGACCGAACTTGAGGAACACCCCGTAGGACGAGGCCCACGGGGTGGTGTCCCGGCACCGCACCGCCACGTAGCCCGCGACCGCCACGATCAGCCCGAGCAGCAACGGATTGGTGGTGCGGCTGGCGGCGGTGGCCAGGCTCAGCGCCCACAGCCACCACGCGCCGGGGTGCAGCGTGCGGGTCACGGAGTCGCCTTGGCCCTGCGGCGAGCCGTCCACCAGGCCAGGCCGCCGAGACCGGCGATCACGGCGATGCCGACGAGCAGTCCGACCAGGCCGCCGTGCCCGGCCGGGGTCGCCCCGGCGGTCGGCGTCGTGGCCGGCGAGGAGGTGGCAGCCGTGCTGCTGCCCGGTGTTTCGGCGGACGACCCGGTCGTGCTCGGGTCGGCGCTCGCGGAGTCCTGGCCAGCCGTCGGCGCGCCGGCCGACGCGGTGGTTCGGCCGCCCTGCTGGGTGGCGGCCGGCGGCGTGGGCCGCGGCTGGTTGCCCTGCCCTGGGCTCTGTTGACCGGGGTTCGGCGCGGCGAGGTCGGGCTGCGCAGGGGGTTGCGCCGGCGGTGGTGGCGGCGCGGGTCGGGCCGGGGCCGCGATGCCGGGCTGCTGACCCGACCCGAACGACCAGCCCTCCACGCTGCCGGCCGCCGGGGTGTAGCCAGCGGCGCCGAGATCGCTGAACGCCCAGGCGCCGCCGGGCTGCGCGTGCCAGTAGGACCAGTAGGCGCTGGCGGGCGCGGCGTTCACACACGGGTCCGTCGCGGGCCTTCCGCCGATGCGGCAGACGAAACCCGGCTGCCGCGACGCGGAGTTGTAGCCGAAGCCCGCGGCCTGGAGGGCGTCCAGCCCGCTGGCCGGCGAGCCGGCCGCGCACCCGACCTGCACGCCGCCGCCGAGCGACCGGTAGTCGACGACCACGGTGACACCAGCGCCGTCCGCGCAGCCCGAGGCCGCCGCGGGTGTCGCGGCGGCGACCAGCAGTCCGGTGCCGGTCGCCGCCAGGACGGCCAGTCCGGCCAGCGCTCTACGCAGAATCACGGATTCGCGCCGGGTGCCACACCGCCGCCGAAGGCCCAGCCCGCCACGCTGCCGACCGGCGGGACGTGACCGCCCGCCCCCGTGTCGCTGTAGGCCCACGAGCCGCCGGGCTGCGCGTGCCAGTACGACCAGTAGGCGGTGACCGGCGCGCGGTTGCACGGGTTGGGCAGCGCGTTGATCTGGCACACGAAACCGGGCTGGCGCGGCACGAAGGCGTAGCTGAATCCGGCGGCGCGCAACGCGTCGAGGCCGCTGGCCGGTGTGCCCTCGGCGCAGCCGGTGCGCACGCCGCCGCCGAGCGAGGCGAAGTCGACCACGACGGTGACCCCGGCGCAGCCGGACGCCTGCGCCTGCGGCGCGACCAGCAGCCCGGTCGCCGCGCCGAGGACGACGGCCAGCGCCGCGGCGAGCCTGGCCATCGCCCGCACTGCGAGCTTCCTTCGGCGGCTCGGGCCGGTCGCGGCGAGCCCGGTCACCGTCTTCACCCCTGTGTCCCGGCGCGGCGCCGGGCCAGCACGAGCGCGGCGGCCCCGGCGAGGATGAGCAGCGCGCCGATGGTCAGCGGGGGCCCGGCGTTCACGCCGGTGTCGGCCAGGGTCGCCGTGGCGGCGGTGTTGACCGGAGCGCTGTCGTTGCCGGCCGGAGTCGCCTCGGCCGGCGTGCCGCCGGTGGTCGGGACGGTGGCCGGGGGCACGGCGACGGCCGAGGACGCGCCGGCGGAGGTCGGCGCGGTGCTGGCGGAAGTCGGGGTCGCGCTGGTGCTGGTGGCTGGGCAGTTCGGAGTCGGGGCCTCGGCCCGCGATCCCTTGGCGCTGACCGTGTCCAGGCCGGCGCTGCCGAGGCCGGGGACGGCCTGCGCGGTGGTCCGCACCGCGTTGCCGGCCACGTAACCCTTGCCGTCGTAGGCGATCGCGCCCGCGGTCTTCGGGTCGCCGCAGCCGACCTGCAAGGACGTCAGGTACGCCGAGGCGCGGTCGGCCGCGTCCGCGCGTCCGCCTGCCCGCAGCGCCTGCGCGGCCAGCCCGGTGCTGTTGGCGTTCTCGCCGGAGGTCGGCCCGCTGCCGCCGAAGCCGCCGTCGCTCTTCTGCCCGGCGGCCAGCCAGTCGAGCGCCTTGCCCGCCGCAGTCTTGTTACCGACGGCGAGCAGCGCCTGCGCGGCGAAACCGGTGGTGTCCACGTCCGATGCGCACGGCGACTTCTCCAGGTACAGCGGGAATCCGCCGTCCTGGCACTGCGTGCCGACCAGGTAGTTGGCCGCTGCGACCGGCCTGTCGCCGGCCCGTTGCAGCGCGATCACCGCGAACGCCTGGGTGATGCCGTTGCTGTAGTCGCCGTACTCGGACCTGTCGCTGAGCCGGCCGGACGGGGCCTGCAACGAGCGCAGCGCGGCCAGCAGGTCGCGGCCGCCAAACGCGGCCGGGTCCTGGCCCTGGGCCTGCGCGACGAGCGCGAGCTTGGCGTGCGCCCCGGCGTAGAACTCCTTGGCGCCGTCGCCGACGTAGCCGGCGAGCGTGTCCGGCTTGGCGAGCCAGGCGGTGGCCTTGGTCGCCGCGTCCTGCGCGACCTTGGCCGAGTCGAAGGCGAGCACGGCGTCGGCGGTGAGCCCGGCGTCCGGGTAGTTCTTGTTGTCCGCCGTGGTCTCGAAGTGGTCGCCGTCGACGAGCTGGCGGGCCAGCCAGCCCGCCGCGGCGGCGGCCGGAGTCGTTGGGGTGTCGGCGAAGGCGGCCGGCACGACGGCCGCGCCGGTCAGCACGCCGGCCAGCGCGAGACCGGCCAGTACGCGGGATCTCGTGGGCCGTGGGCCACGAAACATGAGGTACGCCTTTCCGGGTGCAAGGCGCGAACGGAATCCCGGCAGCAGCGCACCCCCGGGCGCGATGGCGCCGGGAACGATGCCCAGGCTCCGACCCGCTGTCCTCGACGGGTGTGGGGAGCTCGCGTCCGACGGGTGTTCGGGCTCGCCGCCCCGGCTGGGACGGCCTACCGTTGCGGGTCAGCGCCGGAGTCGGACCGGTCTTCCCCCGTGCGGGCGCGGATGCAGTTGTCGCCCCGGATCGTCATCCGGCGGCCCGGCAATGTCAACTCACTGTGAGCTTCACTGCACGTCCGCGCGGCGGGGCCGGAGGTCGAGGAAGTAGAACAGGAGCAGCAGCACGTAGAACACCAGGCTGGCCACGGCGCTCCACAGGCCGATTGCGGCGGCCACCAGGTAGACGACCGGCCCCATGCCCCAGCGGATCCGCAGCGCGGCGGCCTCGGCCGGGGTGATCGTGTCGCCGAGCAGCCGGTGGCCGATGGAGGCGTAGCACCACAGGGCGTTGTAGAACACGCCGCCGATCACCAGCACCATGCCGTAGAACACCGCCGCGGTGTGCTCGCCCCGCTGCACGTGCACCGCCTCCGCGAGTACGTGCGTCGGGAACGGCAGGAACGTGACGGAGGCGAGCAGCAGGATGTTCAGCAGCAGCAGGAAGCCGTCCACCTGGCGGATGTGGTGGAACATCCGGTGGTGGTTCATCCACACCATGCCGATCAGCAGGACGCTGACCGCATAGGACAGGTACGACGGCCACAGCCGCACCAGCTCCTGCAGCAGCGCCTGGTCCGACTCCGGCTCGCCGGGCAGCCGGATCTCCAGGATCAGCAAGGTGATCGCGATGGCGAACACGCCGTCGCTGAACGCCTCGAGTCGCCCGACGCTCATCGGTTGGCGGGCCGCGGTCTTCGTCACGCGGGGATGCTAACCGCGCGCGAGTGGATGTCGACACGAGTTGCCGACATCCACTCGCGACACTCACCTCGCGTTCATGAACCGCTCGACGGGCAGCGCGCGGTCCACGATGCGCACGTCGCCGATGCGGCCGTGGAAGACCTGGTTGAGCGTGCCGCCGTACTCGTACCCGCCGAGCAGCCACGGCTGCCCGAGCGTGCTGATGCCGACGGACTCGGTCGAGGGGTTGCGCGCCACCTCGCAGCCGTCGACGTACATGGTGGTGTGGTGGCCGTCGTTGACGACCGCGACATGCCACCACGCGCCGAGCGGCAACTCGTGGCCCCAGTTGGTGACCGAGCCGTTGAGGTTGAGCGGGTAGATCGCCCACTGGAGCTCGCGTCCGCCGGACAGGCTCAGCGTGGCGACCGGCTCCTGCGGATCGCCGTTGGTCTTGTGCGCCTCCGAACTCATGCCCCACCGGCTGAGCAGCGCGGACCAGGCGTTCTGGTCGCTGCTCCAGTCCGTCGGCAGCCAGAAGAACGCCTCGACGGTGTAGCCGGACCGGAAGGTGGCCGCGTTCAGCGGCGCCTTCGCGCCGGTGCGCAGGTACGCGCCGCGCAACGGGTTCTGGTTGCCGGCGAAGGACAGGCTGCCGTGGCCCGGCTGGTCGGGGTGGTGGTCGCGGGAGAAACTCAGCGCGTCCGGCCCGCTGCCCGGCACGCCGACCTTGGCGAGGTCGTTGCCGTGGCCGGACAGGTCGGCCACCGTGCCGGACTCGGGGAACGGCGCGCCGTCGGCCTGCCCGCCGTCGAAGCGCCAGTACGCCACGGTGCCCGGCACGAGCAGGTCGCGGACGGGGCGAGGCGGCCGGGCCGGCACCGGCGCGAAACCGGCGAACCGCTCGGTGAAGTCGATCGGCACGGCGAACTGGTCGGCCGGCCCGGTCAGCTCGATCTCCTGACGCGCCAGCGCACTTCGGCGCTCGGCGGGCTGACCGAGGATCCACGGCGAGACGGTCTCGACGTCGATGGTGTTGCGCGCCAGGTCGAACCGGTACAGCCGGATCATCCCCGCGCCGCCGTAGAAACGGTTCTGGTAGTTGGTGATGTGCAGGTGCACGTCGTGGCCCGCCTTGTTGCGCAGCGTCGTGCGCCCCGGCGGCCAGTAGTGGCCGTTGAGGGTCAGGAAGATCTGGTCGTTGTCGTTGATCAGCTGGTCCCACAGCGTCCTGCCGAAGTCCGACAGCTGCGCCTGCCCGCTGCCGTCGTCGGCGTACACCAGCTCGTGCGTGGTCAGGATGACCGGCGTGTTCGGGTGCTGCGCGAGCACCGTGCGCGCCCAGGCGATTCCGCCGGGCGAGGGCCGCCAGTCCATGGCGAGCAGCAGCCAGTCCCGCCCGCCGGCGCGGAACCGGTGCCAGGTGTTGTAGCCGTCCGGGGTCGCGCCGCCGAAGGCGCGCGAGCGGGCGAACCTGCGGGGACCGAACGTGCGCAGGTACGCCGAGTCGCCGCGCTGGTCCGTGGTGGACGACGAGATGTCGTGGTTGCCGGCGAGCACGCTGTACGAGGCGCCGCGCCGGTCCAGGATCTCGAACGCCTTGCCGATCCGGTCGAACTCGCCGGCCTGGCCGTTCTGCGTCAGGTCGCCGAGGTGGGCGAGGAAGACGATGTTCTCGTCGCGGTGCCGGTCGAGGAGGTAGCGGAGGGAGGCTTCGACCGGGGCGGGATGGATGCTGTCCTGGTCGAACAGGTACTGCGTGTCCGGCATGACGGCGAGGGTGAAGCGCGGGTTGTCCTGGTCGGGCCGCCACGACTGGCCCGAGCTGTCGGCGGACTGGTCCTCGGCGGACGCGGGCGCGACGCCGGCGAGCCCGAGAACGGCGGCTCCGGCGCCGGCCAGCCCGGTGGCGCGCAGGAACGATCGGCGGTCGTGCGGTGGGGTCACTGTTCCTCCGTTGCGTGCTGGCGGCGACCGGCACGCTAGGCAGCCAGGATGTCGACCCGGCGCGCGTGTCCGGCAACACCGGGCGAAGGCTGCGTGAACAGGACGAAACGAGGTCTATGCCGGCCGTCGGTGTGTGCGGCGGGGGCCGCGCTCGGCGACTGTGCGCGCCGTCACGCGCGCCGCCGGAAACTCTGGGGATATCCCGAGTGGCGGTCCGGGTATTGCCGAAGCGGGCGTGCGTGGAATATAGAAAACGGCTGGATCGGTCGAGTGTGTTTTTCGTGAGGCCATCCGTGTGAACCGTTGCGACATTCGGTCCAATGGCATTGTGATCATGCTCTCTGTGTCGCCCTGTTTCCGCTCGTCACGGGCCGGGGGCCGGCGCACGGGGTCGTGACGCGAGGTAGCGTCGGCGCGTAAACCTGATGTGTCACGCTGATTTCGTCTGGTCGGAGAGTTGCTTCTGGTTGCTGGTTCTCGACCCCATGGCTGAGCGCCACCCCGAAGATCCTTAACCATTCAACTGTCGTCCCGCGCGGCGGCTCCGTGTCTTTCTGCGGCGGCCGTGATATTGGCGCGCGCATTTGTTCGAAATCATCGGCAGAAACCTGCCGTCGAGCGAGGAGAGGAGCGAGTTGGAACCGGTTTTCGACCATGCCGGGCTCGATGACGTCGACGAGCTCATCGGCCTGTACCGGCGCGTCTACGGCCGGAGTTACGCGCTGCCGCTTGGCACCGATCCCGAGGTCATGGCGGCGGAGATCGCCGCGCCGGGCACCACCTGGCTGGTCGTGCGCGAACCGGTCGGGCGCAGGGTGGTCGGCTCGATCGTGGCCACCGTCGACCCGGCCGACCGGCTCGGCAAGCTCCAGGGCCTGGTGGTGCACCCCGACTGCCGGGGCGGCGGCCTCGCGCACCGGGCGATCGAGCTGGTCAGCGAGCTGCTGCTGGCGGAGGACCAGCCGGTGGACTCGATCTACGCCACGGCGCGCACGACCTCGACGGTCCCGCAGCGGGTGTGCCTGCGCAACGGTTTCCGGGCGCTGGGCATCTTCCCCAACCTGCGCAAGGCCGCGCGACACGAGACGATGGTGCTGCTGGCCAGGTATCGGGACGGCGTGCTGGACCGACGCCACCTCGTGCCGAGCGTGCCGGCCGGCCTCGCCGGGCTGGTCGAGTCGCTCGACGGCACGGTCGGCTGGTCCACCCGCCCCGAGATCGTCGCGGAACCCGTTGCGCCGCAACCGCGTCCGGCCGTGTCGGGCCACACCATCGAACTGGTGGACGCGCCGAGGTTCGTGCTCGGCCGGTTCCACGAGGTGGTCACCGACCCGGTGCGGCGGTTCTACCCGTTCCACGAGCCCAACGTGCTGCTCGCCTCGGCAGACCCGGCAAACTCGGCAGACTCGGCCTACGAGGTCTACGCGCACCTGAGCCGCTCGGACGGGTACTGCGCCCTGATCGGCGCGTCGCCCGGGCTGCTGGCGGTCGCCGACCACCTCGACGAGCTGATGGCGCGGCTCGGCGAGTTCGGCGCGTCCTACGTGGAGACGTTGCTGCCGATGGACTGCCACGACGAGCTGTCCCTGTTGCTGGCACACGGATTCCTGCCGGCCGCCGCGTACCCGGCGATGCGCAGGGACGGCGAGCTGTTCCGCGACTACGTCGTCATGGCGCGCACCACCGCGCCGCTGGACTTCCGGGGGCTGGCCATCGACGAGGCCTTCCGGCCCTACGCCGAGCAGTACATCGACCTGTGGAAACAGAAGTACCTCAACACACACGGAGTGTTCCGGTGAGCAAGTACCTCGACCCGGTCACCGTGCCGGACCCCTCGGCACTTCGCCACGTGCAGCGACTGCTCGACGTGGCCGACCCCTACGCGTGGGGCGCCGACAGCGACGAGCTGTTCGTGCGCGCCATGAACGAGTCGAACTCCTGGCACGCGGCGCGCTCGCCGTTCTTCGCCAGCCTGTTGACGGAAAGCGGGGCCGGGCAGCGGCCCCTCGCCTCGATCGACGAGCTGCCTCGGCAACCGTTCGTGCACGCCAACTTCTTCAAGATGCACGAGGTGCTGTCCGTGCCGAGGGACGACGTGCGGGTGCACGTCACCTCCTCGGGCACGACGGGGCAGAAGTCGCAGATGTTCTTCGACGACTGGACGTTGGGCTGCGGGCAGCGGATGGTCGCGCGCACCTTCGACCACTACGGCTGGATCGACGACACCGAGCCGGTGAACTACCTGCTCTACAGCTACCAGCCAAGGCCGGGCCTCAACCTCGGCACCTCGTTCACCGACGAGTACCTGTGCGACTTCGCCCCGGTGCGCTCGGTGGAGTACGCGCTGGCCAACACCGGCGCGGGGAGCCACGAGTTCGACGTGTTCGGCTGCGTGCGGGCGTTGTTGCGGTTCGCCGAGGAGGGCTCGCCGGTGCGGATCCTCGGCTTCCCCGCGTTCCTGTCCTTCACCCTGGACCGGATGCGGGAGCTTGGCCTGCCGCCGGTCACGCTATCGCCGCGCTCGCTGATCGTGTTCGGCGGCGGCTGGAAGGGCAACGCGGACAGGCAGATCGGCAAGGCCGAGCTGTACCGCAGGATCAACGACCAGCTCGGCATTCCGGACGACCGGATCCGCGACGGCTACGGCTCGGTCGAGCACTCCGTGCTGTACCTGGAGTGTGAGCGGCACAACCTGCACGTGCCGACCTGGGCACGGGTGCTGATCCGCTCGGTGCGCACCCTGGAGCCGCTGCCGCTCGGCGAACGCGGCTACCTCCAGTTCCTGTCGCCCTACATCACCTCGGTGCCGGCGCAGAGCGTGCTGATGGGCGACCTCGCGTCGCTGCACGGGCCGGACGAGTGCGGCTGCGGGCTGCCGACGCCGTGGTTCCAGGTGCACGGGCGGGCCGGCGTGAGCCGTAACAAGAGCTGCGCCATCGCCGCGGCCGAACTCCTCAGGGGGAAGTGATGAACGAGTTTTCGCACTACTGGCAGGGCGAATGGGTCGACGACGCGGAGGCGGACCGCAGGCTCGACGACCTCGACGCGCTCGCGCGGGCCGCGCTTGGCGACCGGCTCAGCCCGCTGCTGGTGATCGCCGCCTGCGACCGGCTCGCCGCGACGCTGCTCGACCCCGCGCACCCGGTGCGCGCCAGGCTCGCCGAGCGGCTGCTCGCCGGTCGGGTGCCGGCCGACGAGATCGACCGGACCTTCGTCGACGTGGCCGAGGCGCTCGGGCGTGAGGCGCTGGAGCAGAAGCTGGTGCGCGAACTCGGCGGCGTCGATCCTGGCAGGCTGGCCAGGATCGACTTCCGCAGGGAGATCTTCGAGGCGTGGGTGCCGATCGGAGTGCTGGCGCACGTCGCGCCGGGCAACGCGCCGGCGGCGGGCGCGCTCAGCGCCATCGAGGGACTGCTGGCCGGCAACGTCAACGTCGTCAAGACCAGCGCGGACGACCCGCTGTTCACCCACGAGCTGCTGGCGGCCCTCGCCGACCAGGACCCGACCGGGCAGCTCGCCGCCCGCCTCGTGGTGCTGCGCTTCTCCTCGGCCAAGGCCGACTGGCTGGCCCGGCTGCTCGCCCCGGCCGACGCGGTCGCCGCGTGGGGCGGCGAGGAGGCGGTGGCCGGCGTCGCCGCGCTGCTGCCGCCGGGCTGCCGGCTGGTCGACTGGGGCCCCAAGCTGTCCTTCGCCTACCTGACCGAGGGGCACTGGTCCGCGCCGGACGTGCTGCGCGGGGTCGCCGCCGACATCTGCCGCCTCGACCAGCAGGCGTGCTCCAGCCCGCAGGTCGTCTACCTGGACACCGAGGACGACGCGGAGGTCTTCGCGTTCGCCGAGCGCTTCGCCGGTGTGCTCGCCGAGGTGGTGCCCGGCCTCGACCCGCGCGAGCCGAGCCAGCAGGAGCGGGCCGAGATCACCAACACGATCCTGGTCGCGGCGCTGGAGGAACACCTCGGGCTGACCAGGGTGCACGCCGCGCGGGACGGCAGCTGGCACGTCGTCGCGGACACTCGCCCGGCCCTGCGCGCCTCGCCGCTGTACCGCACGGTGTGGGTGAAGCCGTTGCCGCGCAGGCGAATCGTCGAGACGCTGCGCCCGATGCGGCAGTACCTCCAGACCGTCGGGCTCGCCGCGGACCGGGCGGACACCGCCGAGCTGGCCCGCGCGGTGCTCACCGCTGGTGCGCAGCGCGTCACCGTGCCCGGCGAGATGCTGACCAGCTACGACGGTGAGCCGCACGACGGCGTGTACGCGCTCCAGCGGTACAGCCGCAGGGTGGACGTGCAGCTGGACGCGCGGTTCGCCGCCGACGCGAGCCTCGACGACCTGATCGGCACGCGGCAGCTCGCGCCGCCGGACGTCCCGGTCACCGGCAAGGCCGACTTCGAGACCTTCCAGTCCGACGCGGACCGCGCCGAGGTGTTCTTCCGCAGCGGCGGCAGCTCCGGCGCGCCGAAGCTGTCCGCGTTCACCTGGGACGACTACCGCGAACACATGCGGTTCGGCGCAGAGGGACTGCTCGCGGCCGGCCTCGACCCGCGTACCGACCGCACCATGAACCTGTTCTTCGGCGGCCAGCTCTACGGCGGCTTCCTCAGCTTCTTCTCCGTGCTGGAGAACCTCGGCGCGGTGCAGTTCCCCATGGCGGCGCAGGACGACCACGCGGCCGTCGCGCAGTCCATTGTGGACCATCAGGTCGACACGCTGCTCGGCATGCCCAACTACCTGCTGCGCGTCTTCGCCGAGGGAGCGGACGTGCTGCGCGGGTACCGGGGCGTGCGCAAGATCTTCTTCGGCGGCGAGCACCTCGGCGAGCGGCAGCGGTGCTGGCTGGCCGAGGAGTTCGGCGTGGAGGTGGTCAGGTCCGGCGCGTACGGCAGCGTGGACGCCGGCCCGCTCGGCTACCAGTGCGCCGAGGCCGAGGCGCGGGTGCACCACCTGTTCGACGGCCTGCAAACGCTGGAGATCCTCGCGGTGGACGATGACCGGCCGGCCGCGCCCGGCGAGACCGGGCGGCTGGTGTTCACCTCGCACACCCGCAGGGGACAGCGGCTGGACCGCTACGACATCGGCGACCTCGGCCGCTGGGTGCCCGGCGAGTGCGCCTGCGGCCGCCGCACCCCGAGGTTCGAGCTGCTCGGCCGCTCCGGCGACGTCTTCCGCAGCGGCGGGCACTTCCTGAACTACCGCAGGTTCACCGCGATCGCCGAGGACGCCATCGACTACTCGGGCGCGCTCCAGATCGTGCTGGAGGAGGGCGACCCGGCCGAGCGGCTGGTGGTGCGGCTGGAAGAGGACCGGCGCGGCGCGGAACTCGAACGGTTCCTGCTGGCCGGGTACCACGACCTGGCGGCCGCGGTGCAGGGAGACCGGTTGGTGACGCTGCACATCGAGCACGTCGGCCGGGACGCCTTCGAGCGCACCCCGAGCAGCGGCAAGCTGCGCGCCGTCGTGGACCGCCGCCCGCACAACAGCTGAGCGCGCCCAACACCCGACCAGGAAGGGAACACCGTGGCCGCCGGCCATAACCTCGCCGAACTCGTCGCCTTCGCCAGGGCGAACTCCCCGTTCTACCGGGACCTCTACGCCGCGCTGCCGCACCCCGTCACCAGGGTCGCGGACCTGCCGATCATCGACCACAGCGCCTTCTGGGCCGCGAACGACCTGCACGACAACCGCCTGCTCACCGGTGCGCACGAGGACGGCATCGTCTTCAAGACCGGCGGCACCACCAGCGCGCCGCGCGTCTCGCTGTACACCAGGGACGAGTGGCGGGCGATGAGCCGCACCTTCGGCACCGGCCTGGCCGCCGCAGGGCTGCGCGCGGGCGACCGGGTGGCGAACCTGTTCTACGCCGGGGAGCTGTACTCCAGCTTCGTGTTCACGCTGAACTGCCTCCAGGACTGCACGATCCCCACCGTGCAGCTGCCGATCGCGGGCAGCGCGGCGCCGGACTTCGTGCTGCGCGCCGTGCAGGACTTCGCCGCCACCGTGCTGGCCGCCCCGCCCACCTCGCTGTGCCGGCTCGCCGAGCACGTCGCGGACGCGGTCGGCGCGGTGCCGTCTGTGCGGCTGATCCTGTTCAGCGGCGAGGCGTTCTACGCCGACCAGCGCGCGCTGCTCGCGGCCGCCTTCCCCAACGCCGAGGTGCGCTCGATCGGCTACGCCAGCGTGGACGCCGGCATCCTCGGCGCCCCGGTGGCCGGCGAACCGGACGCGCGGGTGCACCAGGCCTTCGCGCCGGACAAGCTGGTGGAGATCGTGGACCAGCACACCGGGGAGCCGATCGAGGAGCCAGGCAGGCCCGGCCGGGTGCTGGTCACCGACCTGGTGCGGCGGCTGCTGCCGGTGATCCGGTACCCCGTGGGCGACCTGGCCGAGTGGGTCGATGTCGCTGCCGGCACGTTCCGGCTGCTCGGCCGCGCCGAGGAGGGCGCGCGGGTCGGCCTGGTCACGGTCTACCTGGACGACCTGCGCGAGATCGTGGAGTCGGCCGACACCGGCGGCCGGGTCGGCGGCATGCAGGTGGTGCTGCGGCACCGGGAGGCCAGGGACGAGCTGGTGCTGCGGCTGTCCGGGACGGCGAGCGGCATCGACGCGCTGAACGACGCGCTGGCCGCCGGCCTCGCCCGCGCCAGGCCGATGTTCACCGAGCAGGTCGAGCGTGGCCAGATTCACCCGCTGGCCGTGGAGTGGGTGCGCCCGGGCGAGCTGCGGGTCAACCCGCGCACCGGCAAGCTGGTCCGGCTGATCGACGAGCGGGTGTGACCGCGCCACTGACCCGCCAGGGACCGTTGCTGCTGCGCAACAGGGACTTCGCGCTGGTCTGGCTCGGCCAGGTGTTCGCCCAGGGCGGCACCAGGGTCTACCAGATCGGGCTGCTGTGGTGGCTGCTCGGCCAGCTGCCCGAGCACGCGCGCGGCCTCGCTTCCGGCGCGTTCCTGGTGGTCGGCGCGCTGCCGTCGCTGCTGCTGGTGCGGCCTATCGGCCGGCTGCTGGACCGCGCGCCGAGCAGGCGGGTGATGCTGCGCGCCGAACTGGTCGCCTGCGCGGTGGTGACCGTGCTTGCGCTGTTCGCGTTCGCGGACTCCGTCGCGCTGTGGGCGGTGTACCCGGTCGGCCTGGTGCTCGCCGTGTGCCAGGCGGTGTTCGACCCGTGCCTGAGCAAGTCCGTGCCCGAGCTGGTCGACGAGGCCGACATCGAGCGGGCGGTCGGCTTCGAGGCGTCGACGCAGTCGGTGGCGAACTTCGCCGGGGCCGCGTTCGGCGCGGTGCTGTTGGCCACGATCGGCTTCGCCGGCGCGGTCGCGCTCAACGCGGTCACCTACGCGCTGGCCGCGGGCTGTCTGTGGGTGGCGCGGTTCCGGCGGGTGCCGGCCGCCGCGCAGGGTGTGGCCGAATCCGGCTCCGGAACGGGGGAACCCGTTGGCACCTGGGCGTTCCTCGGGTCGCTGCCGGGTGTCCGGCCGCTGCTCGGCTGTTTCGCCGCGGCGAACTTCTTCGCCACGCCGACGCTGCTGATCCTCCCGCTGTACACCAGGTCGGTGCTGCACGCCGGGGCGGACACGTTGTCCCGCCTGGAGACCGCGCTGTGGCTCGGCCTGCTGGTCGGCGCGTTCGCGGCGGGCCACGTGCGGGTGCGCGGCCGCACGGCCAGGTTCGGCGCGGCCTGCATCGCCGCGTTCGCGCTGTGCCTCGGCGTGCCGGGGCTGGTCGACGCGAGCACGGCGTACCTGGTCGCGCTCGCCGTCGGCGGCGCGTGTCTTGGCATGTCCAACGTCAAGTTCACCGCGCTGTTCCAGCGCGTGGTGCCCGACGGCGTGAAGGGCAGGTTCTTCGCGGCGCTCCAGGCCGCGGTGAGCCTGACCTTTCCCGTGGCGTTCCTCGGGTTCGGCGCGCTCGGCGACACCGTCGCCCCGCAGGTGCTGTGCCTGGTCCAGGCCGGCGGCCTGGTGCTGGTCGCCGGCCTGCTCGCCACGATGCGCGAACCCGTCGCGACGCCAGGATCAGCTGCCTAGATCAGCTGCCTAGATCAGCCGGGCCAGGCGCCAGATGAGCTTGGACGGCCCGCCGATCAGGCCGACCTCGTCGAGGTAGGACACCACCTTCGCCGCGGCCCAGCGCAGGGTCGCGGCGTAGTTGGGGTTGGCCAGCGCGGCCCGGCGCGCCTTCCGCCGCGACAGCCCGACGGACTCGTACACGCGCGGGTTGATCAGGCCGCGGGCCACCACGAACGCCGCGCCGGCCAGCACCACGCGGTGCACGGCCCGGCCGAACCAGCCGGTCTGCGCCATCAGGCGGGTGACCTCCTCACGCGCCCACTGCACGTGCCTGGCCTCCTCGACGACGTGGATCCGGCCGACGCCGCGCACCATCGGCTGGAGCCGCTCGTCGACCATGGTCTCGCGCTGGAAGGTGTCGGTCAGTTCCTCCGCGGTGAGGATCGTGGCGAGCAGCGACGGACCCCACGCCGTGTGCGCCATGATCCGGCCCATCACGCTGGCCAGGTGGCTGAGCCGGTACGCCTTGGCGCCGGCCGCCTCGATGGACCGGCCGAACATCACGATGTGCCGGCACTCGTCGCCCATCTCGGTGAGCGCGTACTGCGGGTGGGCCTCGGTCGGCTCGAACCGGTACACGTACCTGATCAGCATCTGGATGGAGAACATCTCGAACCAGATGCCGGTGGAGGCCATGCTGGTGGCTTCGTGGTGGGACAGCTCGACGCGCTGCTCCTCGGTGAGGCCGTCCCACAGCGCGGTGCCGTAAAGGCTCATCCGCTCCGGCGGCCAGTGGTACATGCCTTCCGGCAGCGGCGCGTTCCAGTCGATGTCGACGGCGGGATCGTAGGAGCGGCGGGCGGACGCCGCGAGTAGTCGTGCCGCGGTGTCCTCGCGTGCTGACTCGGTGGTTGTCATCTGGCCCCCTAGCTTGGGTGATGATGCTCCACCGTGTTTACGTCGCTACGGAGCGCTCTCCCTCGGGGAAGTTCGGGCACGATCTTCCGACGTCAGCGCAACAACACGTCCAGCAGTGGATTTCCGAACACGCGGTCGGGGTCGTAGCTGTTGAGCGTGGCCACCGCCCGGTCCCAGGTCGGCGAGGGCCCCTGCCGGAACGAGTCGGGAATCCGCTGGGTGATGGTGGTCTGGTCGGTCCACGCGCCGGCCTCGGTGTGTCCCCACCGCTTGGACCACTCCACCCGCGCGGTGGCGCGCGAGCCGGTGTAGGTGCGGTGGAAGAAGTCCTCGAGGTCGCGGTAGAACGCGTGCGAGCCGGGGGTGTCGGGGAACGTGATGACGTCCAGCCACACGGCCACGTCCCACTCGGGGTGGTCCTCGCGGGGGCGCACCGCCGACAGCGCGGGCGGCTGCGCGCCGGGCACGCCGACGTCCGCCGCGTGGTCGAGCCCGGTGACCCGGATCTCGACGCCGCCGTTGATCGGGAACAGCCCGCGCGCCCGGTACTGCGCGAGCAGGCCCTGGTACTCGGCGACGAACTCGCTGAGCACGTGCTGGAGTTCGCCCCTGCTGGTGTGGATGGCGTAGCTGCCCGCGGTGACCCGCATCGTGGTGGGCCTGACGTAGAGCAGGAAGTTCTTGGACGGGCCCCACATGTCGCGGGCCAGCGTCGCGGTCAGCCCCGCCACGGTCGCGGTGTACTGGAGCTGGCCGTAGATCGGCGCGAGCGCCGTCTCGCCCTTGACGATCCTGGCGGCCAGGTCCGCGACCGGCTGCGGCAGGTTGTCGGCGAACGGGTAGTTGTACGGCCCGAACACCGGCCGGGACAGGAACGGGCGGTGCGGGGTCACGGTCCAGATCTGCATCCACGGGTTGTCGGTGAAGGCGAACCAGATGACGCCGACGCGCCCGGATTCGTCCAGGAAGCCGCTCAGCGAGCGGGGACCCTCGGTCGGCGCGAACAGGTCGCTCGCGGGGACGTCGGTGCGCGTTACGCAGCGGAGGTTGTAGTTCGCGCCGACGCGCAGTGTCACCTCGGTGAGGAACGCGCGGCCGACATGCGTGAGGAACGCGGCGCAGTCCGGCTCGGCGCGGTCGAAGGTCCTTGCCACGTAACGGCCGGCGGCCGCGTCCCACACCACGGCGGTCAGCGAGGTGACGAGGTTGCTGAGCGATCCGTAGGTGTGGCCAGGCATGCGGGCCTCGCCGCTCGCCGGCACCGCGCTGCCGTGCCCGTCGACGGCGAGCACGCCGCCGACCGTGATGTCGCCGGCCGCCGGCGTCGCGGTCACGCCGTAACCGTTGTCCTCGAGGAAGGTCAGCAGCGACTCCATGGACGCGCCGGTCTGCGCCCGGACGGCGGCCGGCGCGGTCGAGACGACGCTCAGCGCGGTGAGGTTCCTGGTGGTGTCGACCAGCAGCACGGCGTCGGCCTGCCCGTCGACCACGGTCAGCGGCGACCAGGAGTGCCGGTGTCCCGAGGCGCGCACCCGGTACTGGTGCGTGTGCGCCCAGTTGACGACCGCGACGACCTCGTCCTGCGTGCGCGGCGCGCAGGTCCACAGCGGGTCGGTGCTGATCGCACCGTCCCAGTTCTGGAACTGCTCTCGGTACAGCTCGACGGTGGGCGGGAAGTCCTGCGGCGCGGTCGGATCCGCCTCGGCGGCCAGCCGGCCGACGGACATCCACAGGCCCGCCGCCGCCGACGCGCCGAGGAACCGGCGCCGGGACAGGCTTCCCCGCGTGCTGTTGTCGGAGGACTCCATGCGGCGACTCCTCACCGTGCGCCGGTGTCGCGCGGTCGAGGGGCCGGAGCCGACCGGCCACAGTGCCGCTGCGGGGCCAGAATCGGCCCTGTGCACAGGGTTAGCACAAGCCGGGTCGGGAGTAAACGGGTCCGGCGCCGTTCACCGTTGCCCTAGCGCTTGCTCGGTCCAGAGTCGGATCCGCGCGTTCCGGAGGTCACCACCAGTAGACGGGGTAGGTGTTGTTGCCGGCGCGCGCGCCGACGATGCCGACCAGCACCGAGATCGCGGTGGCGAGCAACAGCAGGAGCAGGAACGACACGGCCCCCGGCTGGGTGAGGACGACGATCACGGCCGTCGCGGCGGCGGGGGAGTGCGCGCACCGCGCGACCAGCATGGTGCCGAGCGCGAGGCCGCCGGCCAGGCCGGCCACCCAGGGCGAGCCGCCGAGCAGCCAGAGGCACACGAAGCCGGTGAGCGCGGAGAGCAGTTGGCCGCCGATCACGTTGCGCGGCTGGGAGAGCGGCAGCGCGGGCGCGCCGGCGACCAGCGCCATGCTCGCGGCCAGCGGCGGGATGAGCAGCGGCTTGCCGAGCGCGAGGCCGCCGGCGACGAGCGCGGTCAGGGCGGCAACGCTGGTCGCGGTCGCGACGGTGAGCTTGACCGAGCCCAGCCGGGCCGGCGCCTTGCTGCGATACCACGGGGCGGCGGAGGCCGGCGCGTCGTCGATCGCCTGGCCCGTCGTGGCCTCGGCCATGGTGCACTCCTCAACTAATGGTGACAGGAATCGATAAGCATTAGATCCCGGAACGGTCGTAGTGTGCCAGCCCGAGCTAATGGGCGGCAAGGGGTGTTACCGTTAGTCATGGATTCCGTCGACGCGCTGCCGATGCCGGTGCAGGGGGAGCCGCTGCCGCTGGACCTGGTGAACACCACGTTCATCCACGGCGGGCTGCGCGGCGTGCTCGTCGACGCCATGAGCAGCCCGGCGCAGCTCGACGACTGGCTCGCCGCGCGGCTGTCCAGGCTGGGGCCGGCACTGGCCGACCGGCTCGTCGAGGAGTCGGCCACCGACCGGCGGCTCGCGGCCTTCCTCGACCTGCGTGCGGCCCTGCGCGCCCTGCTGGCCGAGCAGCAGGGCGGCGAACCAGCGCCGGCCGCAGCCCGCGCCGAGGTCAACCGGGCCGCGCGGGGCGCGGCGGGCTGGGTCGAACTCGGCGACGGCGCCCCTCCGGCGATCACCCGGCGCTGGACCGAGCCCGATCCCTACCGGATCGCGGCGGGCGAGGTCGCCGTTGCCGCCGTGGAACTGTTGTCCGGGCCCGACCGCGAGCACCTGCGGGCGTGCGCCGCGCCCGGCTGCATCCTGTACTTCCTCAAGACCCATTCGCGCCGGGAGTGGTGCTCGTCGGTGTGCGGCAACCGGGTCAGGGTCGCCAGGCACAGCCGCCGGCACGCGGACGGCTGAATCCCCGGGAGGAGATCCCCCCGGGGGTTCGGCCGTCACCTGGTCACTCCGCCGCGAGCTGCCACTGCTGGCTCGGCGCGGTCGACACCGGGTTCTGCACCACGGCCGCGCCCTGCGCGGTCGAGCCGGCCCGCATGTCCACCGCCAACCCGTTGCCGGCGCCAACCAACTGGTAGTAGCCGTCACCGGTCGACCGGAACTGCCACTGCTGGTTCGCGCCGCCGTTGTAGGTCCACTGCTCCAGCTGGGTGTCCGGCGTGGTGGTGGCGCCAGGCACGTCCAACACCTTGCCGCTGCCCGAGTTCATCAGCGTGTAGTTGCCGCCGGACGGCGCGAGCCGCCAGTGCTGGTTGCCGCCCCCGTTGGGCTGCCACCCGATGACCACCCCGCCGTCCGCCGTGGACGCGCCGCTGACGTCCGCGACCAACCCGCTGGCCCGGTTGACCAGTTGGTAGGTGACGTTCGCGGTGGGCACGGCCTGGAGTCGCCACTGCTGGTTCGCCCCGCCGTTGACCGGCCACCCGATGACGGGCGCGCCGTCCGCGGTCGACGCCCCGCTCACGTCGGCGACCAGGCCGCTACCGTGCCCGAGGATCGTGTAGTAGCCGTCGGCGGTCGGCTGGAGCTGCCACTGCTGGCCCTGCGCTCCGGTGGGAGCGCGCTGGTCCAGCTGCGTGCCGGCGGCCTGGCCGGGCAGGTCCAACGCCCTGCCGCTGCCGGCGTTGGTCAGCCGCAGCGAGCCGCTGCCGTCCGCGAGCAGCTGCCACTGCTGGGCCGGCGCGCCGGTGTCGGTGGCCTGGTCGACGAGTGCACCGTCCGAAGTGGATGATCCGGCGACCTCCAACACCTTGCCGCTGTTGCGGTTCACCAGCCGGTAGGAGCTGGTGGCCGGCGGCGCGCCGGCCGGGGTGACGGCGAGGTTGTCGAACTCGTCGGTCTGGTAGCCGCGCACGCCGAGCCCGGCCTGCCCGGTCGGATAGGTCGAGTCGGCGACGCTGCCGACGGTCGCGCCGTCGATCTTCGCGGTGATGGTGTTGCCCTGGAAGGACACCGCGAGGGTGTGCCAGCGCCCGGTGCCGAGCGCCGCGACTGTCCCGCTCGCCAGCGTCGTCAGCTGCGCGTTGGTGTCGTTGCGGACGATCGACCACGCGCCGGTGTCGGACGCCTGGAGGTAGTAGGCGTCGATGCCGGCGACGGCGAACGGGTGCTGCGTGGTGACGCGACCCATCAGCTGCACCGCGCCGGGCTGTTCGAGCAGCACGTCCGAGGTGACGGTGTAGTCCGTCCAGCCCAGATCCCCGACGAGCGTGTACGGGTCGCTCCCGTTGTCCCAGTTGATCGGGCTGATCGGGGCCATCTGCCGCACGCACCGGCCGCCCCGGCCGCCGCCGCACCCGGCGACCTCGAACGCGCCGTTCTGCTGGGAGAGGTAGCGGGCCTCGCGACCCGGCGTGCCGCCGTCGAAGTCGTCCGCGTAGGGCAGGGCGAGCGAGGCGCGCGGCGGGCTGGCCGCCGTGCCCCTGCCCTGGCCGCCGACCGTGCTCAGCGAGTACACGTAGCCGGGCTGCGCGGTGAACGAGTAGGCGCCGCCGCTCGGCGTGAGGTCGGCGGTGTGGGTGAAGTAGTCGTTGGGGTTGCTGGAGTTGAGGTTGGTCGCCCACAGGTGCACCGGGGCCGTGGACAGCCCGCCGGTGACCCGGAAGCTCACCGTCTGAACGGCGGTCGCACTGGTGGTCTCCACGATGCTGCTGTAGTCGCGGCCGTTGGGGGACTTGAGGCTCACGTAGCTGCCGGCAGCGCGGTTGCCGGTGAGGAATCCGCTCGCGGAGTCGAGGAACCGCCAGCCGGGCTGGGTGAACTGGGTGACCTGCGCGGTGGCCCAGGTGCTCTTTCCGATGCCGTAGTTGCCCGACCACGGCTGGTTGGCCACCGCGAGCCCTGTCGTGTTGTAGCCGAGGTTGGGGTAGATCGCGGCGAGCAGCGGCCAGTTGAGGTACGCGGTCATCTTCGCGTCCACGTAGCCCCTGGTGATGGAGCGGATCAGCGCGAAGGATCCGCTGTTGTCGTCCTGCGAGCCGTTCTCGCTGGCCCACAAAGGCTTTCCGGTGGCGAGCGAGTTCGCGGTCGTGCTGCACACGTCGGCGGGGCCGCCGTCGCCCTGGCACGGGTAGTGCGTGCCGACGATGTCGACGGAGGCGTTGAACGCCGGGTCGCTCATCATGGCGTCGGCGACGTCCCAGCCCGAGTCGGCGCCGACGATCCTGGTCGGGTAGCCCGCGTTGGCGACCGCCGCGTGCAGGTTCTCGTACCAGCCCTTGTCGTAGCCGCGCTCGTTCCAGCCGCCGAGGTAGTCGATGGTCAGGCCGTGCGACTTGGCGCAGCCGAGCCAGTTGGTGAGGTAGGTGACGGTGTCGGCGGACCAGAAGTTGCCGCCGCCGAGCCAGCCCGGCGCGCCCCACGCCAACCCGTACAGCGCGATGTTCGGGTTGCGCGCCTTGGCCTGGGCCATCAGCCACCACTCGTAGCCGCGGTCGCAGTTGAGGTCGCCGGAGGTGTGCATGTGGCTGGACTCGGAGCCGTCGGTCGAGTTCGCGTCACCGCCGATCTCGACCTTGAGGATCTGGAGGCTGGCGCCGTAGCCGGGCTTGAACATGTAGTCGAGGATCTGGCTGCGCTGCGGTTCCGGGTAGTCCAGCAGCAGGCGCGAGTTGCCGCCGCCGCCGCTGATCGCGCCGATCCCGTCGAAGACGCGGCCGCCGGAGGCGCCGTCCACCGTGATCGTCATCGTGGCCGCCGGGGCGGCGGCCAGCGCCGGCGCGAGGCCGGCCGTCCAGGTTGCCGCCAGCACCGCAAGTATCAGCGCTGGCCATCTCAGTTGCCTCACCACGACACCTTTCTCGAACCTGCGGCTGACCTTCGGCCCGAGGCGCCGCCCCACGGCAGCCGAAATCCACCAACAACCGTCAGGGTTGGTGTTGGTTCGGGTTACGGGACGGCACTCAGTGCGACGAAAGTGTTTCAGATCACACCGCGAAGTGGGGGTTTATGTCAAGTGTTGGCTGATTTTGTCAGAACAGCGCGACATCGACGGTCAGAAGCAACAGAGTCCAACAAACAGACGAGACCCCCGGGTGCGACTGCATCCGAGGGTCTGCTGTCCTGCGAACCGCGTCGGTCTGTCCGGTGCGGTTACTTCGTCCGGTACGGCGTGAGCGCGTGCTGGGCCGCGTAGACCAGCGCCGGCTTCATCTTCGGCCAGAAGAAGCTGGCCTGGCAGGAGAACCTCGGCGTGAAGCCGCTGCACCCGCGCCCGGTGTTGTCGCCGACCTCGATGGTGAAGCTCGCGACGCCGAGCTTGTCGTAGGTCCAGTCGTCGGTGCCGCCGGAGGCGTTGTAGAGGATCTCGCCGGCCTGGCCGTACTGGTAGCCGGTGATGGACCCCATCGCCTTGCCCATCGCGCGCAGCGCCGCGTCGTTCCCGGTGTGCACGGTGTAGTCGTACTCCCAGGGGAACAGCACCATGCTGGCGTCGCTGTGCATGGTGATCATGACGCCCTTGGTGTCCGGCGGGGCTGGCGCGCTATTGCCCGAGCCGCGCACGGCCGGGTACAGGTTGCGGAACAGGCCCTCCAGCGCGGTGTTCTCGATCTCCGAGTCCGAGCGCGGGCCGTCGTACACCTGGCTGCACGGGTCGTGCGAGATGCCGCTGGTGTCCCAGTGGCTGCCGGTGTTGCGGTTCAGGTCAACGCCGGCCTGGCTGTACGCGGAGACGCCGCAGTTGTTGCCGTTGAGGTAGTCGGCGTTCTTGCGTTGCAGGATCGGGGAGTTGCCGCCCTTCTGCACGATGTCCACGCCGTCCGGATTGGCGATCGGCACGACCCACAGCTCGGTGGAGTTCAGCAGCGAGGTGACCGTGCTGTCGGTGCCGTATCCGTTGACCAGATAGTCGATCCAGCGCCACGACACGTCGCCCGTGGTGATCTCGCGGGCGTGGATCTGGCTCATCAGGAAGAACCGAGGCTTCGCGGAGTTCGGGTTGAGCGCGCAGTCGCCGGACTTCTTCTTGGTGATGCAGATGGCCCGCAGGTCATAGCCGCCGGTCAGGCCCCGGTTCTTGCGCCAGGACTTGCCGTAGGTGACGTTGGTGGCGAGGTCAGGGTGCTGCGTGGCGACCTGGTCCAGGTGCGCATACTGCGCGTTGACGGTGTGGTAGCCGCCGTCGTACGTCTCGTTCACGTCGGCCGGGACGAGGGGGTCGTTGTCGGCGCGCTTGGGCACCGGGGCCCACTGCGGGGCCGGCAGCACGGACTCGACCGTGGGGGAGAAGCCGAAGCCCCGCAGCCGGTCGCCGTCGCCCTTGGTACCCAACACGAACAGGTCCTTGCCGTCGCGCTGCTCCAGCACGTCGAACCCGTCCGCGAACAGCTTCTCGGACTGACCGGCCGAGCTGTCGATCCGGTAGACGTAGCTGGGGTCGCCGGTCTGTGCGCCGTTGACGGCCGCGACGTTGGTGGCCGAACCCAGTTGGGGCACCAGCAGAATCGCGGCGGCGGCTGCCGCGGTGATCGCTCCGGAGATGGGTATGCGGTACTTGCGCATGCGTTCCTCCCGCAGGGTAGGAGAACTCGTTCGGAACGTAATCCCATACTCAGGTGCGCATAACCCTACGGACGGCTGTTTCTTCCCAGTTACGGCTGAGCTGACCGGCCGCATGTCGCCGGCCGCCCGCGATAAGCTCTGGGTTCCTGGGGATCTTGGTCGTGGGGCACAGGCTGCGGAAAGGGACGAACAATGGCGTCGTGGGGAGATGTTGTCGCATATGTGCGGGCCGAATATCAGGTGATCGCGCAGGATCGCGACGAGATCAGGATTCTGTTCGAGTTCGACGACGACCGCAGCCAGGTGGTGGTGCTCGCCCGCGAGGTCCTCGACGAGCTGCACGAGTGGGTGCAGATCGCCTCGCCGTGCGCGCTCGTCGCCGACGTCGACCTCAAGCAGCTGCTCGAGGAGGTCGGCCACACCACGGTCGCCGGCGGCGCGGCGATCATGGGCGACCACGTGGTGCTGCGGCACTCACTGCCGCTGGAGAACCTCGACATCAACGAACTCGTCGACCCGATGACCCTGGTGGCGGGCTCGGCCGACGAGCTGGAGGAGAAGTTCGTCGGCGGCGACAGCTACTAGGACTCAGCTACTAGGCACTCTGAGCGCCCCGTACCTCCAGCGCCCCGAGCAACCGCACGGTGGCCTCGGTGATGTCGGCGACCGCGCGCTCGAACGCCTCGGCGTTGTGCGCGGCGGGCTGGCGGAAGCCGGACACCTTGCGGACGTACTGCAACGCCGCCGCGCGCATGTCGGCCTCGGTGGCGTCGGTCTCGAAGGGCGGGCGGAGCGTCTTGATGCTGCGGCACATGGGTGCATTGTCCCCTGACCGGACCCCGCGCGGCCACCTCGAAAGGCGACCGCGCGGGGTCCGCACAGGGAGGACGCACAGGGGAGCGCTCAGGGGGCGAGAGGCACGAACGAGCACTCGACGGGGCGCGCGTGCGCCGGGTCGAGCGCGTTGAGCACGACCTGGGTCGCGTTGGGGTCGAAGGCGACCATGCCGTGGCCGCCGAAGTCCTGCGGGCACAGGTCCTGGAGCACGACGTTGGTCGAGTTGGGGGCGTCCAGGATGCCGCTGGTGTAGGGCACCACGGCCTCGTCGTACTTGGTGATGACGGTGGTGTAGCTGACGCCCGGCACGGCGGGAGAGCCGTTGTCGAGCTTCTGGAGGAACGCCGAGCCTGCCAGGAACTGGAGCGCGGAGGGGAACGCGCCGCCGACGACGGTGTCCACCACCGGCCCGAGCCCGAACATCCTGGCCAGCACGTACACGTTGGCGAGTCCGGCGGTGTCGGTGCCGTGCCACAGCGGCGTCAGCGCGACGTAGTGGTCGACCTTGGCCGCGCCGCCGAGGAACTTGACGTAGTAGTCGGGCATCAGGCTGCCCTCGGAGTGTCCGACGATGTCGACCTTGCCGGCGCCCGTCGCGGCGAGCACCCGGTCGACGAACGCGGACAGGTCGGCCGCGCTGGTCTCCATCACGTTGCGGCCGCCGATCTGGTCGAACGGGAACGGGGTGCCCGCCGGTACTCCGTAGGTCAGCGCGAACACGCAGTAGCCGGTGTTGGCGAGCAGCGGTGCGATCGTCTGCCAGTTCTCGGTCATGTTGGCGCTCGCCCCGTGCGCGAGGACCACCGGGCGCGGGTGCGCGGCGGTCGGCCGGCAGGACCAGTTGTTGGCGCCGGGCGGGTCGCTGTAGGGGTGGGCGAGTTCGGCGGCGGCGGCCGCGGCGATGCCTGCAGGGCCGTAGGGGACCGGATAGCGAGCCTGGTCGGCGGCGGCTGGGCCGACACCGATCAGACCGAAGGCCAACACACCGGCGACGATGCCGGCGACGGTCGTGCGCATGAATGCCCTCGCTCCTGGTTGCTACTCGACAGTAGGTAGCGTTGAGGGTGGCCCAGGTCACATGCGCGTGTCAATGCGTGCGGTAACGCCGCTTACCGAACGGGTGACGTCCCGTGCTCGCGAAGGCCGTCGCGGGCCGCCTCGAGCACGTCGGCGCACACGGCCGGCATCCCGGTCGCGTCCGCGGCGCGCTGGGTGAGCACGACTACGGTGAGATCCTGCGACGGCACGTTCGTCCACGCCGTCCCTGACCCGCCCTCCCAGGTGTAGCTGCCGTCGTCGAGCACGGACATCCCGTAGCCCCAGCCGCGGTCGTCCAGAAAACTGAAGCCGGGCCAGACGTTCGCCCGCTGCGCGGGGGTCAACTGGTCGCGGGTCATCTCGGCGACCGTGTCCGACATCAGCACCGGAGCTCCGCCGCGCATCAGCATCCTGCCGAACGCGACCATGTCGTCGGCCGTGGAGACCAGACCGCTGCCGCCGTCGGGGAATCTCGGGGGACGGGACCACTGGCCGCCCGGCGGGTCGCTCACCTCCAGCCGGCCGTCCCGACTCTCGTACGCGGTCGCCAGCCGAGTGATGTCGGTCGCGTGGAACCCGGTGCTGTCCATCCCGAGTGGACCGAACAGCCGCGCCCGCAGCACCTCGTCGTAGGGCGCCCCGGCGGCCCGCGCCGCCAACACCCCCAGCACCTGCGAACCCGACTGGTAGAGCCACCGCTCGCCCGGCTGAGCCAGCAGCGGCAACTCGCCGAGCCGGGCCAGCCAGGTGTCCGGATCCGGCATCGCGTCCGGCTGCGTCGGGCCGAACGTGGCCAGCTCCCGGGCCTGCGTCGCGGCGAGGATCGGCCACGGTTCGGCCGCCATGAACATGGCGCCCTGCATCCCAAATCCCCAGGTGAAGGTGAGCAGATCCCGCACGGTGATGGCGCGTCGGGCTGGGACCGTGTCCCCGAGCGGCCCGTCCGGGCTGCGCAACACCCGGCGATCGGCCAGCTCGGGCAGGAGCTCGTCGACGGGCGCGTCCAGCTCGAGCACGCCGTCGTCGACCAGCGAGAGCACGGCCGCGGCGGTCATCGGCTTCGTGGTCGAGGAGATCCGAAACTGCGTGTCCCGCCGCATCGGCGGCCCGCCCACCGCCATGACCCCGGCCGTCGCGAGATGCACCGCGTCGCCTCGGGCCACGGCCGCGACCACGCCGGGCACCTGTCCCCGCGCCACGGCAGACGCCACGATCTCGTCGATCCGCGCCAGCACCGCGTCCTCGAAACCGCCGCCGTCAGTCATCCGGGCAGCCTACGACTGAGTCACGGCCCGGGACAGTCGGCGGCGGGCACCGCGTTGCTCGCGCTCCAACCCTCCGACCAGGTCCCTGCCCCCGCGGCGTCGACCGCATCCAGCCAGAAGCTCCTAGGGACGCTCCCGGAGCGCGGCGACGCCCTCGCCGGTCAGCGAGTCAAGCGCGGCCTTCCGGCCGCACATCGCCAGCAGCAGCGGCACCAGCGGCCCGCTGACCTCGGGGCCCGACCCGGTCGACCACTCGGCGTCGGTCGCGCGCAGCCGCAGGCCGGCGATGCGCTTGCGGCAGCCGACAAGTGGCTGGGCGGACTTGCCGAACTCGGCCGCGCCGACCAGCGCCTCCGGCGAGTGGTCCACCGCGTTGCCGAGCGGGAAGGCGATGTCCTCGCCGTGCACCACGATCTCCAGCAGCATCGAGGCGACCGGGCCCGGCGGGTGGTTCCGGCTGCCGGCGGAGGCGCGCAGCCGTTCCAGCATCCTCGGCACGCCGGCCGCGCCGACCCGGTGGATGTCGCCCGCCACCATCTTCTGGAAGCTGAAGCCGTTGCGGAGCAGGCCGCCGAAGAATCCGCCCTGCGTGATCTCGGCGGTCGCGACGATATGTGCCAGAGCGTCCTGATTGGACCAACCGGCGCACAGCGACGGTGACCGCCACGCCGATTCGTCCAGTCCGGCAAGGGAGTCGGCCAACCGGGTGCGTTCCGTCGCGATGAGCTGCCAGGTGTCCACAGCGGACCTCGCTTCCGACGTGCGAGCCGAGACGTGCAGCATAGGTCCGTCCGCCTGAACCCGCCACGCAGCCGGACAGGCCGATGGCCCCGTGACGGGCGCGCGCCACGGGGCCATCGGCCGTACCGACGTCTCGCCTCCACCGGTGTGCGGAGGCGACCGCCGGCCGTCTAGGACATGCTCGCCTTCGTCCGAAGGCGTGCTGCGGTGGTCATCCCTCTGATCCCGCCGCCGCCGTCGCCGCGCCGGCGGGTGCGGTGGCCGGCCGCGAGCGGAGCAGCATGAGCCCGGCCAGCGCCGCGACACCGGCGGCGATCCCGCTGAACAGGAAGATGTCGTCGAACCCCTGCGGGCCGCGCAAACCCTTCTCCGACAGGATGACGGCGACCGCCGCGACACCCAGCGCGCCGCCCAGCTGCCGGGCGGTCAGGTTCAGGCCGATGCCGGTGGCGAACCGGGTCTGCGGCACCGACACGGCGGCCACCGACGACAGGCCGGTCATGGTCATGCCGAGCCCGATGCCGCCGATCGACCCTGCCGGGAACCACACCGACCAGAACGACGGGTCGGCGCCGACCGCGTAGTACATCCAGATGCCGTTGGCGCCGAACAGGATCATGCCGATCGACACCGACGCGCGCTGGCCGGCCAACGACAACCGCTTGCCGACGATGATGGCCGCGACGGCTCCGGTGATCGCGCCGGGCACCACGGACACGCCGGACTTGATCACGGAGTAGTGCCAGACCGTCGACACGAACAGCGGGCCGGACAGCAGCCAGCCGAACATCGCGATGCCCGACAGCAGCGAGGTCAGGTTCGCCTGGGCGAAGGTGCGGTTGCGCCACAACGAGATCTCCACCGCGGGGGCGGGGTGGGTGCGCGACCGGAACAGGCCGAACAGCACGAGCACCAGGCCGACCGCGAGCGCGCCGATCGTCTTGACGTTGGTCCAACCCCAGCCGTAGCCCTCCGTCAGGCCAGCGACGACAAGGCCGATGCCGAGCGTGACGGCGACCGTGCCGATGATGTCGGGCAGCCGGTGCCCGGTCGGCCGGTCCTTTGGCAGGTTGCGGAATCCGGCGAACGCGAGGAACAGGCCGAGCGGCAGGTTGATCAGGAAGATCGCGCGCCAGCTGAAGACGTCGACCAGCACGCCGCCGAGCGTCGGCCCGGCCACCGCGGCCAGCGAGGCGGTCGCGCCCCACACGCCGATCGCCGCCGTCCGGTGCTCCGCGGGCGTCTCGAACAGCACGAGGCCGAGCGCCGACGGGATCATCGCGGCGGCCGTCGCGCCCTGTAGACCGCGGAAGATGTTGAGCATCTCGATGTTCGGGGAGATCGCGCTCAGTAAGGACGCCACGGTGAACAGCAGCAGTCCGAGCAGGAAGAGTCGCTTGCGCCCCAACACGTCCGCCAACCGTCCCGCCGGGGTCAGCAGCGCCGCGAACAGCACGGCGTAGGCGCTCACCACCCAGGACAGTGTCGACACCGAGGCGCTGGAGAAGCTGTCCCGAAGCGCGGGAAAGGCCACGTTGACCACTGTCGTGTCGAGGAACGCGAGGAAGGTCGCGCCCGAGGTCAACGCCAGCACCAAGCCAGGTTTGACCGCTGTGCCTGGCGAGGCCGTTTCGGATGCGGATGACACGCTCATGTCCCCTTTCTCATCGACGTCCGCTGAGGACGTCGCGCTCTGGCGTGAATGTGCGAGGGCTAGCGAGTTGTCGCAGCCCCTCGGCGGCTCCGGCGCTTGGCGACTCTGCTGCGTCGGTGTCGACGACAAAGGACACGATCTCGGCGACCACGTCGGGATCCTGGAGGATCCGGTTGTGGCCGAGGTCGTTCGTGCTGTGCAGGCGGGCGTCCGGCCACGCGTCGGCGATGGCCCTGCTGTCCGCCCAGTTCGTCTCGTTGTCCGTGCGGTCGTGCACGAGCAGCAGCGGCGGCGTGTCGACTTCCTTGGCGATCGAGGCCACCTCGAAATGGGACAGCGGCAGCGCGACGCGGTGTTCGATGCGCCGCACCATGTTCGCGCGGACTCGCTCGCCGAAGCCGGCTCGGCGGGAGAACTCCTTGGTGTAAGGGCGAATATCACCCATCGGTGCGATGAACACCAGGCGCCGCACCCGAAGCCGGTTGCGCACGGCGACCGCGGTGGCCATGCAGCCGATCGAGTGCGCGATCACGGCGTGCGCCGGACCCTTGGCGACGCACACCGCGTCGAGGACGTCGGTGAACTCCAGGATGGTGCTCCGGCCCGGCCCGGCGTCGCCGTGCGCGGACTCGCCGTGACTGGTCGCGTCGACGGACACCACCCGGTAGCCGGCGGCCACCAGGGGATCCACGAACGCGCCGAGCTGCCCCCGGTGGCCGCCCCAGCCGTGCAGCAGGTAGACCACCGGGCCCGCACCCCAGTTCTCGCCGACCATCCGTCGCCCGTGCACGTAGACCTCGAACCGATGGCCCTGGGCCGAGGGCACGACCGTGCCGCGGCGACCGCTGGACTGCGGGGTGAACCACAGTCGCTCCGCCCACCAGCCGCCGAGGGTGGGGGCGACGCGCTCCAGCACCGCGAACGCGAGCCTGACCGAGCCGAACACGAGCCGCCGAAAGGACCGAACGGTCGTGCTTTTCTTTGCGACTGAAGCGGCCTTGGTCATGGCGTCTCCTGGGAATGTGGCGCTGGGGTCAGCGGCCCGGCTCGCGCGCGGCGGCCAGTAGTCCGCCGAAGGCGCGGTGGGCCCGCGACTCGGCCGCCGGGTCGTGCAGCAGCCGCTTCGTGTGGTGGTAGGCGAGGATCACGCCGTAGAGGTCGTGCGCGAACTGCTCGGCGTCGAGGTCGGGGTCGAAGTCGCCCTCGGCCACCGCGGTGCGGACCACCTGGGCGATCGTCTCCAGCCAGTCGCGCTGCTGACGGACCAGGTAGTCCCGCATCGGGCCGGGTCGGTCGTCGAACTCGACCCCGGCCGTGATGAACAGGCAGCCGCCGGGCAGGATCTCGCCCGCCCACTCCATCCACCGCTCGAACAGCTCGCGCACGCGGGGCTCGCCGCGCGGCGCGGCCAGCGTCGGCAGGGCCACCACGTTGAGGAACCGGGTGGCGGCGTGGTCGAGGACCTGGAGCTGGAGGGACTCCTTGGAACGGAAGTGCGCGAACAGGCCGCTCTTGGACAGCTTCGTCTGCGTCGCCAGCGAACCGATGGTCAGCCCGTCGAGGCCGGCCGTGCTGGCGATCCGGACCGCCTCGTCGAGGATGGTCTGTCGGGTCTCCTCACCCTTGCGCATGGGCCATTATCAGCACGACCGTGCTGTTCTGGCAACCGGCGGACCCCGGATGCGCCCGTTCGGGTCCGAACGGACGCAGCCAGGGCCGCTGCCGGCGCTGTCGGGACGGCTCGGGTGCCCCGAGCCGTCCGGGCGAACTAGGGCCGCTGCCGGCGCTGTCGAGACAGCTCAGGCGCTCCGGCCCGACCGCGCGAAGAACCGCCGCAGCCCCTCCTGGACGCCGTCGGTTGGCACCGTGACGGCGAACCACGCCGCCTCAACCGCGAGTCCCTCGTCGATGGGCAGGTTGATCCCCCTGGTGACTGCGGCAAGGCACGCGGCCACCGCCGACGGCGCGTGCCGCACGATCCGCTCGGCCAGCTCGCGCGCGGCCGGCAGCAGCCGGTCGGCCGGCACCACCGCGTTCACGATGCCCAGCTCGGCGGCGCGGGCCGCGTCGATCGGATCGCCGGTCAGGATCAGCTCGAGGCCGCGCTTGCGGCCAACGTGCCTCGGCAGCCGCTGCGTGCCGCCGAACGCCGGCGGAATCCCCAACGCGATCTCCGGCTTCGCGAACGTGGCGTGCTCGGCGGCGATCGCCAGCGGGGCCGCCTCGGTGATCTCGCAGCCGCCGCCGTAGGCGAGGCCGTTCACGGCGACGATGACGGGCTTGCGAAACGCCTCGATCCGCCCGGTGAGCGCCTGCCCGCGCCGCACGAACTCGCGCAGCGCCCGGTCGACGCCGCCGGACACGCTGTCGGCGAGGCCGTTGATGTCCGCGCCGGCGCTGAACGCCCGCCTGCCCGCGCCCGTGAGGATCACCGCGCGCACGGTCTCGTCGGCCTCGATCACGTCGAGAAGCCGCGACAGCTCGTCGATCGTCGCGTAGTCCAACGCGTTCAGCTTCTCCTGCCGGTCGATCGTCACGGTCGCGACGGCGTTCTCAACTCCACAGTGGACTGTCATGGATTCTCCTTCTACAACAACGAATTTACGGACGCGGAGCGCCGATCGGATTGGGCACCGGAACGACGCCGGTGTCGATCAGGTGCCGGCTGATCGGCGCGGCCAGCCGGATCGCCCGCTCGACCCCGGACTCGCCCAACGCCTCGACCGGGTCCGCCGCGAGCCGGTCGGTGCTGTCCTCCAGCTGCCGGCGCAGCGCCCCGCCGCTCTTGGTCAGCCGGGACGTGCGATCCAGCAGGCCGCGCGCGACGAGTCGACGGCGGCTGCCCTCCCAGTCCTCGTCGGACCAGCCGCGATTGCGCTGGATCAGCTCCCGGCTGACCGCGCCGGTGGCCACGTGCGTGAGCGTCGTGTCGATGCCGCGCAGCCCGGCGTGCACGGACGCGATGACGTGGCCGTCGCCCCGGTGTTCCCGCAGCACGGTCGCGGCCAGCCAGACCCGCCCCGCGTCGCCGTCGGGCCGCCGGACCCGGGACCAGGCCGCGGCCAGTGGCCTGCCCTCATACCGGCAGCCGAGCGCGGCGCGTTCCAGCAGCCCGGCCAGCTTGAGCAGCGCGCCGGTGTCACCAGCCGGCAGCGTCCGGTCCAGCGCGGCCTGCACGGCATCCAACCGGGTCCGCAGCACCGTGTCCGGCGTGGCGTGCGCCCACGCGTCGGGCAGCGCGCGGGCCACCATGCCCGGCGCGAAGCCGAAGAACATCGCCGTCACGGCGGGCGCGTCCAGCGCGCCCAGCGGCGCGACCCGCCCGGCGAAGTAGCCCATCCACCAGCCCCGCAGCCCCAGCGCCCTGGCGACCTCGGCCGGCTCCGGCGCGAAGTACGCCACGGCGTGGATCGGCTCGATCGCCTCCCAGAACCGCCTGGCCAGCGTCGGACTCGGCTCCACGCGCATTCTCCCTCGACTCGATGGACCTCTACCTGGCGAACCTCCACCTGACGGTCAGCCTCACGGTTGAACTCCACACGAAACAGGGCCAATGTGGCCAAGTGGACCAGGATCTCGGATGGTGGGTGCGGATCGCGCTGGACGGCTGGGCCGAGCGGCCGGGGCCCCGCTACCGGCGGGTGGCCGCCGCCGTGGCCGACGCGGTGGAACACGGCCTGGCCGGAGCGGGCGACCGGCTACCGGCGGAGCGCCCGCTCGCCGACGCGCTCGCGGTGAGCCGGGGCACCGTGGTCCGGTCGTTCGACGAGCTGGTGGCCGCCGGCGTGGTCGAACGCCGGCAGGGCGCCGGCAGCTTCGTGCGCGGGCGGGTGTCCTGGACGCACACGCCCGCGGAGAACTCGGCCGCCGCGCTGCTGCGCCGCCGCATGGTGGACGACCGGGAGACCATCGACCTCTCGCTGTCCGTGCCGGCGGGGGTGGACCACCTGCCGGCCGTGCCCGACCTGACGATCGCCGACCTGGCCGCCGTCGGCAACCACGGCCTGCACCCGGCAGGCCTGCCCGAACTGCGCGCCGCGCTGGCCGACCACCTCACCCGGCGGCTCGGCCTGCCGACCACCGAGGACCAGCTGATCATCACCTCCGGCGCACAGCACGCCCTCACGCTGGTGGCCGGCGCGGTCGTGTCGCCGGGACGAGCCGTGCTCACCGGCTGCCCCACCTATCCCGGGCTCGCGGGTGCGCTCGCCGGTCGCGGCGGCCGGCTCGTCGCCGTGCCGGCCGACGAACTCGGCATCGACGCGAACGCCGCGCACCGCGCCGCCGCGCACCTGCCGGCCCCGGTGATCTACGTGGACTCCAGCGCGCACACGCCGCTCGGCGCGGTGCTGAGCGCCGCTCGCCGGAACGCCCTGCTGCACACCGCCCGCCGGTTCGACGCGCTGATCGTCGAGGACCTGACCCAGGCGGGCCTGTGCCTGGACCCGACCGCCGACCCGGTCGTCCCGCTCGCCGCGGCAAAACCCGGCACGGCAAGGGATTCGGACGGCGTCATCGCGATCGGCTCGCTGTCGAAGATGTTCTGGGCCGGCCTCCGGATCGGCTGGCTGCGCGCCCCGGCGGCCCTGCGCGGCCACCTGCTGCGCCTGCGGTCCGCGAGCGACCTCGCGCCAAGCGTACCGGCCCAACTCCTCGCCCTGCGGCTGCTCGGCGCCGTCGACGAGGCGTGGCTGACCGACCTCCTCTGCGCGCTGCGCGCCCGCCGCGACCTGCTGCTCGACCTGCTCGCCCGGCACCTGCCGGCCTGGCGGACGACCCGGCCGTCTGCCGGCCTGTCCCTGTGGGCGACATTGCCGGTTGCCGACAGCGAGACCTACGCGCACCTGGCCGCCCGCTACGGCGTGCTCGTCGCGCCGGGCGCGACCAGCTGCGTCGACGGACGACACCACGCGGGCATCCGGCTGTCCATCGCCGAGGCCCCGCACACCCTGGCGTCCGCAGTGGACCGACTGGCCGCCGCGTGGGAGGAGCACGCCAGAGACCTCGCCGCCGCCCGCGCGTGAATCCGTCGACGGCCTGTTCAGCGGTCGGCCAGAAGGTCGAGGTACAGCTGAACGCGTTCGGCGTCCTTGACGAGGTGCTGGACTCGAAACATGTCCAGTGCTCGCTGCCAACTTGCCCGAGCCTGCGCATAACGGTTGAGGGCGTGCTCTGCTTGCCCAAGCCGCTCAAGGGCGTGAGCTTGTTCATGGACTTCGTGTAGATCGTTGTACGCTTCGACGGCCTGCTGGTAGTAGTCCACCGCCTGCTCGTGCCGACCGCTGAGGAAGGCGACATAGCCAAGGCTGTCGAATGCGAGACTCGCGCCTACTCGGTCATGATGCTGACGGGACACGATGAGACCGGCTTCGCAATGTGTGCGTGCCTCATCGTGGTTCCCCAGTCTGGCGTGGTGCCAACCCATCTGGCTGTGCTGTCTGCCTACCATGCGCGGTAGATCAAGGATCTCAAAGAGGTTCAGCGCCTGAGTGGCGTGCGCCAACGCCTCGCGATCATTCTGCTGCTGGAGTTCGTAGGCGCGAGCGAATGCACGGTGGGTCGCGGCTTGACCTTCAAGATCGCCAGCGTCCTCAGCTAAGCGCAGGGCTTGATGAAGGTGTTCCAGAGCGACGGTGTGGTGCCCTGTCCGTGCGTAGATGTAGCTGAGCTGTCGGTGGGTCTGAACTTGAATTGCCGTCTCGCCCAGTTGATCGGCGGCAACCAGCGCTGCTCGCCGCACCACGAGCGCGTCGTGGTTGAGACCTTTCCAGTTGTGGAAGGGATTGAGTGCCCAGGCCAGTTGCCAGACCGGCGCATGCCAACCCTTGCCGAGTGCTAGCCGCTGTGCTGCCAACAGATTCTGGTTTTCGACGGTGAACCACCGCCACGCCGACGTCTCATCATCGAGCAGAAAAGGGTGGTGGCCGATGCCGGGAGGCTTGGCCTCGACCTTTGGGAGGACGGAATCCAGTATCGACACGGCGGTGAGGCTGGTATGTAGATAGAAGTCGATCAGTCGGGTCAGGCTTGCCTCTAGACGCGCGGCCGAGTCGGTCTCCTCGGCGGTGCTGCGGGCGTGTTCGCGCAGCAGGTCGTGGAACCGGTAGCGCCCTGGCGATGAGAGCTGCAGGAGGTGAACGTCGACCAGGTCCTCCAACAGCAGTTGTGCGGTGGCCGGTTGGAGGTCGGCGAGGTTGGCGCTCGCATGGACGTCGAAGTCGGCGCCGGGATGCAGGCCGAGCAAGCGAAACAGGCGCTGTTGTTCGGCAGATAAGTGCTTGTAGGAGAGGGCGAAAGCTGCCGCGACGCTGCGGTCGCCGATGGTTAGTTCTGTCAGTCGCTGTTGTCCTTCGCGCAGTCGTTCCGCGAGGTGACTCACGGTCCACGTCGTCCGGCTGCGCAAGCGCGCGGCGGCGATGCGGATAGCGAGTGGCAGGTAGCCACTCAGCTTCACCACGTCACGGACGGCCTCCGGCTCGGCCTCGATTCGTTCCTGCCCAGCGATCCGGGTGAACAAGTCGACTGCGTCATCGGGAGGAAGCACCGCCAGCGACAGGATCTGGGCTGCCTCGAGGTCGGCAAGGTGGCGCCGGCTGGTGATGAGAGCCAGACAGCCGGCTGCGCCGGGCAGCAGGGGCCTGACCTGGGCGGCGTTGGCCGCGTTGTCCAACACCACCAGGGCTTTCCGCTCGGCGAGTTCGGCTCGCCAGAGCGCCGCCCGTTGATCCAGGTCGTGCGGGATCGCGCTGCTGGGCACGCCGAGCGCGCGCAGCAAGTGGTCGAGTGCTGTCGCTGGGGCGACGGCCTCGCGTTCCGTGGAGTGACCGTGAAGGTCGATGAACACCTGTGCGTCGGGAAACAGGTCGGTGAGGCGATGCGCGACATGTACGGCAAACGTCGTCTTGCCCACGCCGGCCATGCCGTCGACAGCATTGATCACGACGGCGGTGCCATCGCCAGGCAGCGTGGCCAGCAGTCGTTGCGTCTCGTCTTCGCGACCGGTGAAGTCGAGGACGTCAGCGGGCAGGTCGTTGCGTCGAACTCGCCGGTCGACTGACGGGGGAGCGACCGGTTCGATGTCCCCGCGGAGGACCCGTTCGTGCAACTCTCGCAACTGCGCACCGGGATCGATGCCCAACTCGTCGATCAGCGTCTGCCGGAGGTTCCGAAAGACCTGTAGTGCCTCCGCCTGCCGACCGGCACGCGACAGCGCCACCATGAGTTGACCGTGCAGTCGTTCGCGGTGCGGGTTTCGCCCGGTGAGGTCCTGTAACTCCGAGATGGCCTCGCTGTGCTCGCCGAGTGCGAGGTCGACCTCGATCCGGTCCTCCACCGCCGCGAGACGCTCGTCCTCGAGCCGGACGATCTCGGCCTCGAAGTAGCGATCCGACACTCCGGTCAGGGCCGAACCCCGCCACTGGTCAAGGGCGGCCCGCAACTCGGTCGACGCACGCTGGTGGCGGCCGGCAGCGGCGTCGGCACGGCCACGTCGCACATGATCGCGGAACACCGTCAGATCAAGCTCGCCGGGCTCGACCCGCAGTCGGTATCCGGTGGTGAAGGCGATTCGCTGGTCACCCTCCGGTTCGACCTGTGCGAGCGCGCGCCGCAGGCGAAAGACATTAGGTGTGCAGCACCGCACCGGCAGTCGAAGGTGCGCTGCCGTCCCAGATGGCTTCGGCGAGCTGCTCGACCGGCACCACTTGGTTGGCCCGCAGCAGCAGCGCGGACAGCAGCGCCCGCTGCTTGGGGCGCGTGAGTCGCACCGAACCGTCCGGGCCGATCGCCTCGACCGGACCCAGGATCCGAAACTCCACTGTTCCCCCTGCGCGGAGGCCGCTGGCCGGCGTCGGCCCTCCTTCTCCGCATCGTATCGAAGCCGGTCAGGCGGATTCGTCCGGATTTCCCGACAGAACGAGGGATCGCCGCGCGTGGCACGTATCTGCACTGACAACCCACACGCCGAGAGGACATCGCCGATGCCCCCACCCACGGTGACGCGACTGCGCGCCGGGCAGCCCAGTGCCACTGCGGAGATCAACGCCCAGATGCGCGCGGCCGATGCGACCCTGCACCCGGCCCGCCGCCTGGTCGACGATCCCTTCGCCCAGCACTTCGTGTCCAACCCCCGGTACAAGCTGTTGCGCCTGACGCCGCGCGTGGCCCTGTTCGGCCTGCGGACCTTCGACCGACTCTTCGGCGGTCTGCTCGCCGAGATCCTGTTGCGCGGCAGGTACTTCGAGGAGCAGCTGGCCAGCGCCGTCGATCGGGGCGCGCGCCAGGTCGTGCTGGTCGGTGCCGGATACGACTCGACCGCGCTGCGCCACCCCGAGCTTGGTGACGTGCACTTCTACGAGGTCGACCACCCGGCGACGCAGGCGGTCAAGCGGTCGGTGCTCAGCCGGATCGGCGCGAAGGTCGACAACATCACCTTCATCCCGGTCGACCTCCAGCAGGACTCGCTCCAGGACGGCCTCAAGGGCTCGGGCTTCGACTCGGCCAAGCCAACCGTGCTCGCCTGGCTCGGCGTGTCCTACTACCTGACGATGGAGTCGTTCGAACGCGCACTCGCCGGCATCTTCGCCGTGTGCGCCCCCGGCAGCGTGCTGATCTTCGACTACATGGACCCCGAGGTCATCGACGGCACCAGCGGCTACCGGGGCGCCCGCCGCGCCGCGCAGTCCGTGCGCCGCCGCAACGAGCCCTACACGCTCGGCATCACCGAGCAGCAGGCCGTTGACGCGGCCAAGCGCGCCGGCTTCGAGCTGGTGGAGACCAACCGCGTCACCGACCTCGTCCGCAACTACGGGAAGGACAATCCGTACTGCAGCCCGGACGACTACATGGGCCTGGTGACCGTGCGGCGTCCCGGCGAGCCCACGGCATGACGTTGCTGGCCGAGCTGGCCACCTGGGCCAGCAAGCTGGCCGTCGAGGACGCGCCCGAGCGGGTGGTGGCACTGGCGAAGAGCCAGGTGCTGTCCCAGCTCGCGGCCGTCCGCGCCGGGCTGAGCCACCCGCTCGGCCGCGCCGTCGTCACGGCGTTCGGGCCGCCGACGCAGGCCGACGTCAAGCAGTCGGCCTGCGTGCTGGCCGGGCTCACCGCGTGGCTCCAGATGGACGACACGGCCTACGCCGGCCACCTGTCGAACTCCACGGTGAACGTGCCGCTGGCCTACGCGGCGGCGCGCGGCGCGAGCGGGCGCGAGCTGCTCGGGGCGGTGATCGCCGCGAACGAGTGCGCCGCGCGGCTGACCGCGGCCGCCACCCTCGGGCCGTTCCGGGGCCAGAGCGCGACCTACACCCACCTGGCCGGCGCGGTGGCCGGCCGGTCGCACCTTGAGTCGGCGGACTGGCAGCAGTGGGCGCACGCCATGGCGCTCGCGTTCGGCATGCCGCCGAGGGTGATCCCGCCGGCGTTCCTGGCCAGCGACACCAAGGTGTTCAACGCGTTCACCCCGGTGCGCGCCGGCCTGGATGCCTGCGACGCGGCCTCGGCCGGGCTGACCGGGGCGCTCGACGTGATCGAGCACCCGGACGGCTTCCTGTCCCGGTTCTCCTCCATCCCGCTGCCCGAGGCGGTCACCGAGGGGCTGGGGGAGCGCTGGCACACCGACACGCTGTCGTTCAAGCTGCACCCCGGTGGGCCGGGCGTGGACGCGGCGGTGGACTGCGCGGCGGAACTCGCCAGGGAACTGGGGCCGCTGCGGCAGGAGGACGTCGACGAGGTCGTCGTGCACGCCTCCTGGTACACGGTGTTCGTGGACCGCAGGATCGCCTCGTTCGCCACCGGGCCGGACGCGCCGCTGAGCGTCCTGGTGGTGTCCACGCCGTACACGGTGGCGACCACGCTGCTCACCGGCGAGCTGCTGCCGTCGGACTTCGCCGGCGAGCGGCTGGCCGACCCCGCGCGGTGGGCGCTGGCCGACCGCGTGCGCGTGCTGCACGACCCCGAGCTGACCAGGGACTCCTTCCGGTCCGACGTGCCCTTCGGCGCGGCGCTGCGGCTGGCCGGGCCGAAGGCGGCGAAGTGGGAGTTCGGCTCGGTCGGCCAGGACGTGACGGCGCTGGGCCTCGGCGACCTGCTCGCCGAGCTGGGGCCGCCGAGCGAGACCTTCGAGGACGCCACGAAGGTCACCGGCGCGCGGGTCACCGTGCGGCTGCGCGACGGGCGGACCGCCGTGCGCCAACAGGACATCCCGCTCGGCGGCGCCGGCCCGCACACCAGGGCCAACCACCCCGAGCTGATCCGCGCCAAGTTCCTGCGCGGCGGCGGCTCGCCCTCGGTGGCGGACGCGGTGGCCGACCTTGATCGCCTGCCTGCCGGCCGGCTCGCGGAGCTCGTCGAGGAGGCGCTGCGACCCCCGTACTACGCCGATGCCTGAGTGGCGCAGCGGCATTGCGTGATTTGTCGCGCGGGCTGACGGCCCGGTCGACCGTAACCCCTTAGACGGGACAGCCACCAACGCTTTCGGGAGAGACGATGTCAGCTACAACCGTGGGCGAAGTCGCCAACGGCGTGACCAGCTCAGCGCAGGTGGAGCCTCGGGTGTACACCGGCGACATCGACGGCGCCGACTACCGCATCGAGGTACCGCCGACCTGGAACGGCACCCTCCTGCTCTACAGCCACCACTACCGCATGCCCGGCCTGCCCTGCCCCGCGCTGGTCGTGCCGTCCCACGACGAGCTCGGTCCGAGGCTGGACGGCGACGCGATGCGGCAGATCCTGCTGGAGCGCGGGTACGCCATCGCGGGCACGGCGAAGACCACCGGTTGGATGATGGAGGACACGCTGCGGGACCAGGTCCTGCTGCACGACTGGTTCATCGACAACGTGGCCAAGCCGGAACGCACCTACGTGTGGGGCACCTCGCCCGGCGGCCTCGCGGCGATCGTGCTGGCCCAGCGCCACCCGCGCCGCTTCGACGGCGCGCTGTCGCTCGGCGCGGACGCCAGCGGCGTGATCAACCAGATGAACCTGCGCCTTGACGTCGGCTTCGGGATCAAGACGCTGCTCGCGGGCGAGCAGAACCTCGAACTGGAGACGATCACCGACCCGGACGCCAACTTCCAGAAGGTGCTCGGCGTCATCGGCGCCGCGGCCCAGGGCGACGCGCTCGCGCACGCCAGGCTGATCCTGTCCTGCTCGCTCGGCAACATGGTGCCCTCGGCCGAGGGACACAGCAACCGGGCGATCACCGACACCAAGGAGGCCGTCGCCCACCTGGCCTGGATCGTCTCGGTGTCGCACGCGTCGGTGACCTTCGGCCCCGCACGCAGGAACATCCAGGACCGCGCCGGCGGCAACCCGCTGTGGAACAACGGCGTCGACTACCGCGAGATCTTCGCGCGGTCGACCATGCAGGAACTGGTCAAGCAGGCCTACGCGGAGGCAGGCGCGGACCTCGAGGCCGACCTCGACGCGCTCAACGCCGCCCCGAGGATCACCAACGACCCCAAGGCGACCGAGTACCTGATCCGCACCGCGGGCTTCCCCGGCCTGACCCCGGTTCCCGTGGTCACCATGCACACGACGCGCGACGGCGCCGCCCCGGTCGAGCACGAGCGCGCGCTGGCCGACCGCGTCGCCCTGGTCGGCGACCCGGATCGCCTGGTGCAGCTCTACATCGACCGCAACTTCACCTGCGCGTTCAGCCCGGCCGAGGTGATCACCGCCCTGGACCTGCTCGAGGAGCGGGCCCGCACCGGCAAGTGGGGCGACACCAGCGCCGAGGCGCTCAACGCCACGGCCGCGGCGTATCCGGCGGAGCAGCGGCGGGTCTACAACTTCTGGATCCCGCAGGAGCGCGAGGACGAGCGGTTCGCCTCGCTCGACCCCGCCTTCGTCGAGTTCGAGCCCGAGCAGTTGCAGAGGACCTACCCGTTCTGAGCGCGCGCGGGGGCTGGCGCCGCGTCGCGGTGCCGGCCCCCGCCGTGACCATCGAGGCTGTGGAGTGCAGACAGTGGCTGAGGACAACTACGTCGCCCCGCTGGTAGCGGACGAGTGGGCGTTTCCCGCTGCCGGCGACACCAGGTTCACCTGGCACTACGACAACGGTCGCGAACGGCTCCTTTCCCTGTACCAGAAGGGGAAGGACAAGCAGTGGGACAGCGTCCGGCGGATCGACTGGGACCTGGCGGTCGACCCGTTCGACGTGCTGGGCACCCCGGAGCAGAGCCTGGCGATCTACGGTTCCAAGCAGTGGGAGAAGCTGGGTCCCGCTGATCGCCAGGAGCTGCGTCAGCACCTGGCGTCCTGGGAGTTCAGCCAGTTCCTGCACGGCGAGCAGGGCGCGATGATCTGTTCGGCGCGCATCGTCGAGGCGGTGCCCGACCTTGACTCGAAGTTCTACGCCGCGACCCAGGTGATGGACGAGGCGCGGCACGCGGAGATCTTCGCGAAGTTCCTCCAGGACAAGATCGGGTTGAGCTACCCGATCAACGGCAGCCTCCAGGCGCTGCTGCACGACGCGCTCAACGACTCGCGCTGGGACATGCCCTACCTCGGCATGCAGGTGTTGATCGAGGGCCTGGCGCTCGCTGCGTTCGGGATTCTCCGGGACCGCACCGACAAGCCGCTGCCCAAGCAGATTCTCGCCTATATCATGCAGGACGAGGCGCGGCATGTCGCTTTCGGTCGATTGGCGCTGCGCGACTACTACGCGCAGTTGTCCGCCGCCGAGATAGCGGAGCGTGAGGAATTTGTCATCGAGGGTTGCCACCTCATGCGAGATCGATTCCGGATGCAGGAGGTCTACGAAAACCTCGGTTATGACCTTGCGGAGTGCATGGAATATGTGGATAAGGGTCCGCGACCGAGGGCTTTTCGGTCACTGTTGTTTGCCCGAATAGTGCCCTGCGTGCGGGACATCGGCCTGTGGGGGCCGAAGGTCCGCCAGGCCTATGACGACATGGGCGTGTTGGACATGGCCAACGTCGACCTGGTCAGGATGATGGAGTCCGACGAGGAGCTGGCCGAGCAGATCGACGACGAGAAACGCGAGATGGCGATGCGTCGGGACGAGATCGACGAGGCCGTCCGACAGGGTGCGCTGGCGGACTGAGCGGCCGGTCGCGCGCGAAACAGGATATTTCGCGCGCGGCCGTTCGGCCGCATAAATTGGAGGACTGTCGGTAATTACAGGCGAGGGCGAATGGTCGTGTGACCAACCTGTCATATGGAAATAACCAGGTCTGCCCTTTGGGGCTGCGCGGGCCGTTGACGGTCCAGATTCCTCGGTGTTAACATTTGGCGGTTGAGAGCTAGGCTGGGGATGGTCGTATCGGGGTACGACCGCGAAATGTTTGATCATGCGCCTTGTGGACTTTCTTTGCCAGGATTGTACTCGGCGTGACAGTATTGCGGTTATGCTCCTCAACTAGATATGGTCACGCGCCGGCAACAATTCTGGGGGAATGTTGCTCGAATACATTACTGGCGAAGGCACCTGTCTCCTTCAACGCGGCCCCGCCACCGCGCAACGGTCCATGCTCGACGAGACCACCGAATGTCGCTGGCAGCTGCTCCTACCGCACTACGAGCGACTGCTCCGATTAGCCAGAAGTCGGCTGGGCAATCAGCACGACGCCGAGGACTGCGTGCAGGAGACGATCCTGCGCGCCGCGCTGTTCCGCGACCTCGACGAGAAGCGGGTCGGCCAGTTCCTCACCGTGGTGGTGCTCCGACTGTGCGTCGACCACCATCGCGACCGCGACCGACAGATCCGGCTGCGCCAGCGGGCGACGCTGTGCGTCGAGTCGCTGCCGAGTCCGGAGGAGACGGTCGTCGAACACCACATGGGCGCGTGGATCCTCGACCAGGCAAGGGAACTTCGCGGGCGCGAGCGGCAGATCATGCTGGCCAGGGCGGCCGGGATGAGCACCGCGGAGGCCGCGCGGTTCCTCCAGATCTCGCTGAAGTCCGCAGAGAGCGCTTTCACCAGAGGTCGGGCCCGCCTGTGTGAGATCTACCGGCGCGCCGCCGACCTTCCCGAGAGCGCCGCCGAGGCGGCGATTCCCGTGCAGGCGCCGCGCAGGCTGCCGGTGCGCATCGACCGCCCGAGCGAGCTGGCGGCGCGCGGCCGGGTCCGCGTGCTTCCCTCCGTCGAGCGGGTGACCGTTGCGGACGACGACGCCTACCCGGTCGCCCGGCGCGACTGGCCGGCCAGCCCGGCACTCGCCAAACCCCATCCACCCTCGGCCGACCAGAAAAGAGGAGACGTGACCGCACCCACCTCGCCGGAAGCGGACTGGAACAGCGCGCCCAACCTGATCGACGGGGCGATGACGCTCGACCTGACTCCGCAGCAGTGCAACCTGGACTACTGGATCACCTCGGTGGCGCAGGGCACCCTCCAGGGCCTGGTCGGCGGGCACCGGCCCGAGGCGCAGATCCCCGCCTACATGCGCGAGCCCGGCCCGCTGCGCGACGCGCTGATCTCCGAGCTCGGGTTCCGGTCGATCGCCGAGGAGAAGGCGACCAGGGCGATCTCCGACCTCGTCGCGATCGCGCCCGACCTGGACACGATGGAGTTCTACGCGACGCAGCTGATCGACGAGGCGCGGCACTCCAGGGTGTTCCGCGGCCACCTGGTCGAACTGGGCGTGCCGGAACGGGACCTGGCCGCGACCATCGAGGCGACCTCGGGCAAGGACATCGCGCAGGTGCTGGTGCCGCTGGAGGAGTTCTCCGAGCCGGTGCGGCAGGCCAAGGACTTCGTCGGCGGCGTCATCGTGCTGACCGTCCTCGTCGAGGGCGTCCTCGCGCCGGCGGCCGAACTGTCCGAACGCAAGTGGCGCAAGCTCGACCCGGCCGCGGCGGAGATCGAGCGCGGCGCCGGCATCGACGAGATCCGGCACCTGACCGTCGGCAGCAGCGTCGTCCGCGACTACCTCAAGGACCGGCCGGACGAGAAGCCTCGGCTGGCCGAGCTGATCGCGCGCGGCCAGGAGCTCTGGGGCTCCGTCCCCGTGCTGGACATGTTGCTGCGCAGGGAGGCCCTCTTCCAGGAGGGGCTGCTCCAGCACACCGACGTGGTCGGCGACTACGAGATCTGGCCCGGCCGCAGGCTGGTGGAGACCACGCCGGAGGAGCGCATCGAGAAGGCGCTCGGCTGGTCGCTGGACATGCAGCAGACCCGCATGGCCTACATGGGCCTCGCCTGAGGGACGTTCCACCGAAGCCCATGACACCGCGCAGCGCCGGCGTCATGGGCTTCGCCCTTGCGCGGCGAGGTGCCGGATTTCCGCGCGAGGGTAGGGACCGGGTCGTCCGTAAATACCAGTGACCCGGCGCGCACCCCGTCCGCCGGCTGCCGAGAGGGGAAGGCGTGGACGGTCACAATCGGTTCGAGACGCGCACGACGTTCCAACTGTTGCGCCTGGAGTGGTTCGTCGCGCTGGTCGTGTCGGTGGTCCTGGCGCTCATGCACCTCGGCGCGATCCGCTGGCCGGTGTTTATCGGCTTCTTCCTGATCATCGACCTCATCGGCTACATCCCCGGCGCGATCGCCTACCGGCGCAGCAAGAACGGGCAGATCTCGCGCGGCTACTACGTCGCCTACAACACCATGCACAGCCTGGTGACCAACGCGGTCCTCGTCGGCCTGTGGGTCCTGCTGTTCGGTCCGGAGTGGGCGCTGATCGCGGTGCCGATCCACCTGTTCGGCGACCGGGGCCTGTTCGGCAACTCCCTCAAGCCCTTCGGCGTCCAGTTCGAACCGGTGACGCACCGGGCGTTCGCCGAGTTCGAGCAGCAGTACCGGACGGCCCCGCCAGCGCCAGCTGTCGCGGCGGGTCCGAAGGAGGCAGGTCCGAAGGAGGAGCACTCTGAGGAGCAGCGCCGTGCCGTCAACAGTTGAGGCGATCGAGGCGTTCGGGGAGAACCCGAGCGCGTTCCTCGCACTGAACTCCGACAACGAGTTCTTCACCGACGCCGGCCTGCGCGGTGTCGTTGCCTTCCAGTCCGCCGGCCGCTACCTGCTCCAGTTCGGCGGCCCGTTCGCGCCCCCCGACGACTATCCGGAGCTGCTCGCGCGGTTCCTGGAGTTCGCCAAACAGCGGCGGCAGCGCGTGGTCGGTGTCCAACTGCAACGCTCCGACGCCGAGATCTACGCGGCGAACGGCTTCACGGTCAACCAGATGGGCGCGTCCTACGCGGTTGACCTGGAGAAGTTCTCCTTGCGGGGCAAGAAGTTTGTCCGACTGCGCAACAAGGTCTCCAGGGCGTTGCGCAGCGGCCTCGAGGTGACCGAACATGACGGGACCGACGAGGAGCCCGGCCTCGCCGAGATCGACGCGCAGTGGCTGCGCTCGAAAGGCCGCCACGTCAAGGAACTGCACTTCCTCGTCGGCGAGCGGTCGGGACCGCTCGCCGAGCGCCGTCGGCTGTTCGTCGGGCGCATCGAGGGTGTCGCCGTCGGCTACATCAGCTACTCGCCGGTCTTCGGCAGCACGCCCGGCTGGCTGCACGACCTGAGCCGGCGCAGGCCGGAGGTGCCGCCCGGCGTCATGGAGGCCATCAACGTCACCGCGATCGAGGCCTTCCAGAGTGAGAAGAGTCCGTGGCTGCACTTCGGCTTCACGCCGTTCACCAGCCTGGACCCCGAGCACGAGGTCGCGTCCGCCAGCCGGTTCGTCAGCCGCATCGTGCGGCTGCTCGCCGAGCACGGCGATGCGGTCTATCCCGCGCGCCAACAGTTGGCGTACAAGGAGAAGTGGGCGCCGCACGCGGTGCTGCCCGAGTACATCGCCTTCCAGGGGCGACCGAAACTCGGCGCGATCTGGCGCCTGCTGCGCCTGACCAACGCCGTGTGAGCACCAGCGAAATCACCGCCGCCGTAGTGCCGACCGACGTAGCGATACTGGGGGAAAGTGGAATGCAATTCCTGGAACGGGAGAGGCTTGCCTCGAACAAGTTCCTGCCTGGCCTGGACAAGGCGTTGGCGGACATACCGCTCAGCGAACTGGAACGGCCGGGCAGCCCCGGTATCGAGCAGTTCCGCCAGTGCGGTGGCCCGGGCCTGCTGGTGCCCGAACGCAACTCGGGCGCGGGAGCGAGCGCGCTGGACGCGGTCCGCGTGCAGCGCGCCATCGGCGCCCGCTCGCCGTCCCTCGCGGTCGCCACGACGATGCACCACTTCTCCATGGCGAGCCTGATCGTGCTCAGCGAGATCAGCAACGGCTTCGAGTGGATGCTGATGGAGGGTATCGCCACCACCTCGAAGCTGCTCGCCTCCGGCTTCGCCGAGGGCAGGACCGACGCCAGCATCCTGGAACCCACGATGACCGCCGTCGCCACCGACACCGGCCTGCGGATCAGCGGCGTCAAGAAGCCGTGCAGCCTGTCCAGGTCCATGGACATGCTCACCGCGAGCGTCATCGTGCCGCGCAAGGACGAGCCCGGCGAGCAGTTGGCCGTCGTGCTGATCCCGGCCGACAGCCCCGGCATCACCATCACGCCGTTCTGGGGCAGCTTCGCGCTGGCCGGCGCGGAGAGCGACCAGATCACCCTCGAGGACGTCCTGGTGCCCTACGAGCTGGTCGTGCGCACCGAAGTGCCGCCGGGACAGCGCCTCGACGAACTCCAGATCGCCGGGTTCGTGTGGTTCGAGCTGCTGATGTCCGCCAGCTACCTCGGCGCGGCCAGCGCCCTCGCCGAGCGCCTGCTCGGCAAGGCGGGAGTGCCGGCCACCGACCGGATGCGCCTGGTCGGCGAGCTGGAGGCCGCCATGGCCGGCTTGGAGAACGTCGCGCGGCAGATGCCCGCCGCCGGCCGCGACCAGCAGCTGCTCGCCGACTGCCTGTTCGTCCGGTACGCCGTCCAGGACACGATCGGCCGCGTCGTGCCCCGCGCGGTGGAACTGCTCGGCGGACTCGGCTTCATGAGCTCCGACGACGTCGCCTACCTGGCCACGGCCGTCAACGGCCTCGGCTTCCACCCACCGGCCCGCAACAAGATGGCCGACCAACTCGCCGGCTACCTGCTCGGCCAACCGCTGGCCATCGCCTGACGGGCCGGGAAAGGGAGAAACGAGATGACACGCACCGGCCAGACCATCCTGCTCACCGGCGCCAGCGGCGTGATGGGCCGCGCGCTCGTCGACGACCTGGCACCCGACTTCGACCTCGTCTGCCTGCGACACCGCACCGCGCTCGACGACCCACGGGTGCGTGAGCTGCCCGGCAAGCTGGCCGAGAGCGGTCTCGGCTTGGGCACGGCGGAACTGCGCGACCTCGCCGCCGAGGTCGACCTGGTGGTGCACTGCGGGGCCGCCACGAACTGGCGGTCCAGCCGCGAGAGCATCTTCGCCACCAACCTCGGCGGCACAAGGAACATGCTGGAGTTCGCGGAGGCGGCCGGCGCGCCGCTGTACTACGTGAGCACGGCGTTCGTCGCGCGGCCGCCGGAACATGACGAGGACGCCGACCCCAAGGCGCCCGGCGGGCCCGCCGCCTACATCGCGTCGAAGGTCGCGGCGGAGCAGGCGGTGCGGGACAGCGGCGTGCCGGCCGCGATCGTCCGGCCGTCCGTGCTGATCGGCGACTCCGTTGACGGCCACATCCTGGCGTTCCAGGGACTGCACAAGCTGTCCGGCATGATCATCAAGAATGCGGTGCCGATCCTGCCCGCGCTGGCCGAATCGCTGATCGACTTCATCCCGCAGGACGTGGCGGCGCGGGCGCTCGGCGCGCTGGTCCGGGACGGTGTGACGCACGGCGAGTACTGGCTGACCGCGGGCGCGGCGTCGGTGACCCTCGGCGAGATGGTCGACGTGTGCCAGGAACTGGCCGAGCGGTCGGGAAAGCCGGTGCACCGGCCGAGGATGATCCCGACCGAGGCGGTCAACCGGCTGCTGATGCCGCTGCTCGACGAGATCATCCCGCCGCGCCAGCGCGTCAGGTTCGAGCAGTTCATCCAGCTCATGCTGCTGTTCCAGAACGAGGCCGTGCTGCCGACCACCATGGAGGAGATCCGGCCGGGCCTGTCCATCGACCACGGCCCGCTGTTCGAGTCCTACCGGGTGTCGATGGAGTACTGGTGCGAGCGCAACGGCGTGCGCCTGCCGGCTCCCCAGGACAGCGAGGCGGTGGCCTGATGACGGCGACCGCCGCCGAACCCGTCACCACCAACTCCAAGGACGTCGTCGAGCGCTACCGCCGGCATCTGGGCAGCGGGCGCGCGACGCTGGGCCACCTGCTCGGCGACATCGTGGAGGTCGCGTCGGCCGGCACGAGGATCACCACCGCCGACGGCCGCGAGTTCCTCGACTTCGGCGGCTACGGCGTGTTCATCCTCGGCCACGGGCACCCCGGGGTGGTCGAGGCCGTTCGCCGCCAGCTGGAGTTGCATCCGTTGGCGACACGGGTGTTCCTCGAACCGGTGACCGCGCTGGCGGCCGAGGCACTGTCCTCGGTCACCCCGGCAGGCCTCGATTTCGTGCACTTCGTCAACTCCGGGGCCGAGGCCACCGAGACCGCGCTGAAGCTGGCGAGGGCGCACGGGAAGACCGCGCTGATCTCCGCGCACAACGGCTTCCACGGCAAGACCATGGGCGCGCTCAGCCTCACCGCGAAGCCGCTGTACCAGGACCCGTTCCGGCCGCTGCTGCCCGACGTGACGCACGTGCCCTACGGCGACCTGGAGGCGATGCGCGCCGCGCTCGCCGCCGCCGAGGGGCGCGCCTGCGTGGTGCTGGAACCGGTGCAGGGAGAGGGCGGCGTCGTGCTGCCGCCACCCGGCTACCTGGCCGCCGTCGCGCGGCTGTGCGGGGAGCACGGCGCGATGTTCGTCGCCGACGAGATCCAGACCGGCCTCGGCAGGCTCGGCTCGTGGTGGGGCATCGAGCAGGAGGGTGTCCTGCCGGACATGCTGTTGGTGGGCAAGGGACTCAGTGGCGGTGTGGTGCCGGTGGCTGCCGTGGTCGCCACGGCCGAGGTGTACGCGCCGTTCGGCCGCGACCCGTTCCTGCACACCTCGACCTTCGGTGGCTCGCCGCTTGCCTGCTCGGCCGCCGTGGCCGCGATCGAGGCGATCCGCGAGGAGGGCCTGGTGGAGCGCGCCGCTCTGCTCGGCGATCGGCTGCTCGCGGACATCAGGAAGGCGTGCGAGGAGGAGGCGCCGGGGCTGGTCGCCGACATCAGGGGGCGCGGCCTGCTGATCGGGCTGGAGTTCGCCAACCAGGCCGATCCTGGGGAGCTGGTGCTCGAACTGCTCGACCGGAACGTGCTGGTGAACCACTCGCTCAACGCGGCGAAGGTCGTGCGGCTCACGCCGCCCGCCGTGCTCGCCGACCACGAGCTCGCCGAGTTCGACAGCGCCCTGCGCGGCGCGCTGCGCGCGCTGGTCGGGCGCGCCTAACCAGTTACCGACACGACATGGGGGTTTGACAGATCGTGCGACGCGTCATTGTGCGGGCCAACACGACCGAGTTCACCGCGGCTCACGCCTACCAGCGAATCAGCGACTTCTCCAGGTACCCGGAACTCACCGACGCGGTGCGGGACGTGGAGATCTACCCGCCGGAGCCGGACGGCGGCCTGGTGTCCGAGTGGACGGTGTACTTCCGCAAGGGCCTGCTCCAGTGGACCGAGCGGGACTACTTCGACCACGACACGAGGACCATCACCTTCGCGCAGCTCAAGGGGGACTTCGAGACGTTCGAGGGCAGCTGGCTGGTCGAGCCGGACGGTGACGGCGCCGTCGTCACCTTCGACGCCACGTTCGACCTCGGCATCCCGTCGCTGGCCGAACTGCTCGACCCGGTCGCAGAAGCCACGCTGCGCAACAACATCGTGATGATCCTGCGCGGTCTGCTCGACGGCGTGGAGGTGGTCGCCGAGGAGGCGACCGCCGCCACATGACGGCGATCGAGGCGCCGCCGAGGCGATGCCTGCTGGTGGCCAATCCCGCGGCCGGACAGGTCGCGGCCGACGTGCTGCGCGTCGCCGAGGAGCAGTGCGGCGCGGCGGTGGCCGAGGTGGCGGTCGCCAGGACCGATCGGGTCGGTCACGCGACCCGCATCGTCGCCGACGCGTTGGCGCTGCCCGAGAACGAGCGTCCCGACGTGATCGTGGCGCTCGGCGGCGACGGCACCGTCCGCGAGGTAGCCGAGGGATTCGCCGGCGCGGACCCGGTGCGCAGGGGCGCGACGAGCCTGCTCATCGTGCCGGCCGGCACCGGGAACTCCTGCCACCGCGCGATCTGGGGCGACCGGCCGTGGCAGGAGGTGATTCCCGCCGTGCTCGGCGGCGAGCCGACCAGGATCCGGTTCCTCGACCTGCTGCGCGTGGTCGGGGAGGACCGCATCGTGCTGCTCGGCGCGTCCGCCGGGTTCATCGCCGAGGTGACCGCCGAGGCGCGCACCCTCCGCGATACCGTGGACGGCCGGCAGCGCTACCACGAGGCGCTCGGCCGGGTCTGGCTGCGCGGGCCGAGCGACTACCCCGGCCGGGTGCTGCTCGACGGCGCGGTGCTGCACGAGGGCATGACGACGATGGTCACCCTCGGCGGCGCGCGGCACCGCGTCGGCACCTTCGAGGTGCTGCCGAGGTCCGTGCTGGACGACGGGCTGCTGGACGTCTGCGCCGTCGACGGCGGACTCACCGACCAGGCCCGCCAGGACGCGGCGGTGCGCATCATGTCCGGCACGCACGTCGGCACGCCGGGCATCACCTACGCGCAGGGACGGTCGGTCACCATCGAGCGCACCGACGGACACCCGCTGTGTTTCGAACACGACGGAGAGGTATGGACACGGGAGGACACGACCCTCACTCTGGAGATCATGCCGGGTGTGTTGCCGGTGCTGTCGCCGCGCGAGCCGGTGGCCGGCTGACGGGTGTCTTCGGGAAGGGGGAACGAAGATCGTGCTGCTCAAGCGATATCGGACTCTGCTGACGTACCTGGCCTTCGCGGTGGTGCCTGCCTTCGCGGTAGTCCTGGTGGTCCGAATGGAGGAAGGTCGCCTCGGCGCCGGCACGGCCGGTCAGGGCGCCACCTCCGGCGTCACCCTGGTCGCGCCGCCGGAGGTCTACAAGCTGCTGCTGGCGGTCGCCGTGATCGTGGCCGCCGCCTACGGCGCCGGATCCCTTTTCAAGCGGTTGGGCCAGCCGAGGGTGGTCGGTGAGATCGTCCTCGGCATCCTGCTCGGCCCGTCCGCGCTCGGACTGCTGTTCCCCCAACTGGAGCACTGGCTGTTCACGCCGTCGATCGCGTCGTCGTTGGACATGTTGGCCCAGTTCGGCGTCATCTTCTTCATGTTCCTCACCGGGCTCGAACTGCCGATCGCCCGGTTGCGCGGCAGCGGCCCGATGGCCGTGGTGCTCGGCCACGCCTGCATCGCCGCGCCCATGCTGCTCGGTGTCGTGCTCGCCAGCACCCTGAGTTCGCGCTACCGGCCGCAGCACATCGGCGCGGTGCCGTTCATGTTGTTCTGCGGGCTGGCGTTGAGCATCACCGCCTTCCCGGTGTTGGCGCGGATCCTGGTGGAACGCGGCCTGGCCAAGCACCGGCTCGGCGTGCTCGGCCTCACCACCGCCGGCATCGGCGACGTGACAGCGTGGTGCCTGCTCGCCGTGGTGGTCGCCTCGGTGCGCAGCCAGTCCCTGTCCGGCAGCCTGTTCATCGTGCTGTGGACCGTCCTTTTCGGACTGTTCGTGCAGTTCGTGGTGCGCGCGCCGCTGGCGCGGCTGTTGCGTTCGCTGGCCGCCGCGGGCCGCCGCGAGGCCGTGATGATCGTGGTGGTGACGACCGTACTGGTGTCGGCGCTGGCCACCGAGCGGATCGGCGTGCACCCGATCTTCGGGGCGTTCATCGCCGGGCTGATCATGCCGCGCGACGCGATCATGGTGCACGAGGTGGCGCACCGCATCCAGGGCTTCACCGGCTGGGTGATGCTGCCGCTGTTCTTCGCCACCGTGGGGCTCAAGACCCACATCGGCGGCCTCGGTGGCGCGGCGGGCTGGGGCGTGTGCGGGCTGATCGTCGCGGTGGCGATCTTCGGCAAGTTCTTCGGCACCGCGGTGCCGGCGCGGCTGCTGGGCAACGACTGGCGGTCCTCCCTCGGGTTGGCCGCGATGATGAACTGCCGTGGCCTCACCGAGTTGGTGGTGCTGAACCTCGGGCTGAGTCTCGGCGTGATCCTGCCCGACCTGTTCGCGATGCTGGTGGTGATGACGGTCGTCACCACGATGCTCACCGGACCGCTGCTCAATCGCCTTGGCATCGCAGGAATCCGCGACGAACCGGGCGAGGAACAGGCCGTCGAGGCGGTGTCGGCGCCGGGTCGGGCCTGACCGAACGGGTCAGCACGAGGATCGCGGGCAGCGGGAACAACAGCAGCGCGAGGTTGGGCAGCCACCAGGTGAGCTCGAAGTCCCCGCGCAGCGTCCAGAACGCGATGGCCTGGAGCCCGGCCACGCTGGTGAGGGTGAGCGACACCAGCATCAGCGCGCGGCCGGTCTCCGGCCGGCGCAGGCTCAGCAGCCCGGTGACGCTCGCGGCCACGTCGAGGACGAGGAACGAGAAGTTCCAGTCGCTCAGGATCGGGTTGGTGTAGTCCTTGTACGCCAACTCGGGCGGGATCAGCCCGGCAATCGTGCTGGCCCAGTACACCAGGAAGCCGACGTCGGTCACGAGCATCGCGACCTTCGTGCCGCGCATCAGCCGGTCCATCAGTCGTTCTCCGTCCTGGCGAGTTGGTCGAGGCTGGCCCGGATCCGGACGTGCAGGTCGCCGGCAGGCGGCGCGAGGTCGGTGACCCGCGCCAGCCACCAGCCGTCGACGGCGAGCCGCACCAGGGTGGCCGCCGCCGGGTCGAGGCCGTCGTTCGCCAGCCGGTCCTGCCAGACCAGGTAGTGGCCGCGGAGCAGCGTCAGCATCTCCGGGCCGCCGGAGAGGGCGGCCAGCAGCGCGACCGCGACCCGGTCGCCCTGGCCGTCCGCGGGCACGTCGGTCGCCGGGATCGTGGCGTCCAGCCAGGCGCGGGTGAACGCGCCCGGCGGCGAGCTTCGCGGCGGCAGGTACGCCTCGAACGCGTCGACCAGTCGCAGCACCACCCCCTCGATGAGCGCCTGCCGCGTGCCGAAGTGGTGCAGCAGTCCGCCCTTGCTGACGCCGGCCTTCGCGGCGACCGCGTCCAGCCGGATGGCGTTCACGCCCTCCCGGACCAGCAGTTCCTCGGTGGTGTCCAGTATTCGATCCCGCATGGCTTCCCTCCCGACCGTCCAGACGGTCGGTAACTCTAAGCCGTTGTCGTGGCGATCGCCTAGGGTTCGGCCCGTGCAGTTCCGAGAGCTGGGAAACGGCCGCACCGTCCGGCGGCCCTCGATCGACCCCGACGAGCTGGTGGCGGAGGCCGCCGACTTCGCCGGCGAGTTCGACGTCGACCTCGCGCGGGTGACCGGCGACAGCGCCGGGGCCGCAGGGCGCGGCTCGGTGACCGACTCGATGCTGGAACAGGTCGACCTGGCCGACGCGCGGCTCGGCCCGTTGACCGTGTCCGATGCGGTGCTCACCGCCGTCGACCTGTCCAACGCGGCGGTCACGCGTCTCACCGCGCGGACGGTGGAACTGGTGCGGTGCAGGGCGATCGGGCTGCGCGCCTCCTTCGAGCTCGCCGCCGACCTCTACGCCGAGGACTGCCAGTTCGACTACGCGACGATCGACTTCGACCGCGTGCGGGGCACGGTCGCGTTCGTCGGCTGCTCCTTCAAGGACGCGACGATCTCCGGCGACCTGTCCTCGGTGTTGTTCGATGGCTGCGACCTGACCGGCGCGCAGTTCGAGGCGACGCGGGCGAAGGACTGCGACCTGCGCACCTCGCGGCTGGCCGACGCACGCGGCCTCGCGCGGCTGCACGGCGCGCTGATCACCACCGAACAGGCCGTCTCGATCGCCGTGCAGCTGGCCGCCGAGGTGGGACTGTCCGTTCGGGACTGAACCCGTCGAACCACGGAACGGCAGGTATTCCTGGGACCGCTGTCTTCGTCGACCAGTTGTCAAGCCCTGCGGCGAATATTCTGTCGGTGGCTCAGGAGTCGCTTCTTCCCCTAGACCGGCTCGCTTGTCGATGTTGACAGATCGCGCAGGGTGGAGCTAGTTTTGCGGTTGGAATGTGACGCGTCCGGCGTAATTCCGATCACGGCAGCTGTGTGATTCTGGGGATTGCTGGCGATCGAGATTCGGCAGGGGTGACCGTATGGCGGTAGAACAGCAGCTGGACCGGCATGAAAGCATCGTGTCCTCGTTCTACGGATCGTTTCCGTATCCGTGGCGGCCGATGTATTTCGATGTTGTCAGCGATCCGGACTTCTACGGCGACCTGATCCGACAGGAAACCGGGCGTCGCGACCTGGCCACATTTGATGACATCTGGGTCGCGGGTTGCGGAACCAATCAGGCGCTGATCACCGCGCTACAGTTTCCGCAGGCGTCCGTGCTCGGCACGGACGTCTCGGAACAGTCCCTGGCGATCTGTGCCGAGAACGCCAGGAAGCTCGGCGTCACGAACCTGCGGCTGGTGCAGCAGGGCATCGCGCAGGCCGACTACGCGCAGGCGTTTGACCTGGTCATCTGCACCGGGGTGATCCATCACAACCCCGACCCCGTCCGGTGTCTCGCCCGGCTGTCGGCCGCGCTCCGCAGCCACGGCGTGCTCGAGCTGATGGTCTACAACAAGTTTCATCGGAGAGAGAAGAGCGCGTTCCAGGAGGCGCTGCGGATTCTCCTTCCAGGAGAGGAACGGGACCATCACGAGCGGCTTTCCTTCGCCCGCTCACTGGCCGACTCCATTCAGGTCGAGAGCACGCTCTCCACATACCTGAGCGATTCGGCGAACCGGCCGGAGGCGTCCTGGGTCGACAGCTGGATGAATCCCTGCGAGCAGTCCTATGACGTCGACGCGCTCTGGGCGATGGCCGAGCAGTGCGGACTCACCGTGGACGCGCCGAAGGTGAATCAGTTCGACCGGGGACGCAACCAGTTCCTGTGGACGCTAGACCTGACCGACGAGAAACTCCTGCGTGAATTCTTCTCGCTGGACGACAGGGCCCGCTGGCAGGTGGTGAACCTGCTGCACATGAACTCGTCGCCAATGCTGTGGTTCTATCTGCGTCCCGCCGGGGAAAGAGTGTCGGAGGCGGACCGTAACCGTATTTTCCTGGACAGCGTGCTGGCTCGGCCAACGGCCACCCGGCAGCGGCACGTGCTGAACGGAGACGGGGAGTACGAGCTGAACTCCCACGTGTTCGAGTTCCAGAAGTGGGCGCCGGAGCCGGAGGTGCGGGCGGTGTGGGACGCGGCCGACGGGACGAAGACGGGCCGGGAGATCTTCGCGGAGATCGGCAGGGGCGAGGACTTCAACTCGGTCCACCGGGCCAGGGTCATGCTGACGTCGGTGGAGTTCCCGCACCTGACGATGCGCTCCTAACACGATGAGTGGCCGTGCCCGGCCGGGGCACGGCCACTCATCCGGCGAGGGCTTCGATGATCACCTCGCGTTCGATCCGGCGCAGCTCGGCGTAGTCGGCCCTGACCTGGCCGGGGTCCTCGTGTCCGAGCACGACCGTCCCGAAACCCTGCGAGTCGAACAGGTCCGCGGTCTGCGCGATGTGGTCCCCGTCCCGGACGTTGACCTGGAGATGGCAGAAGCTCTCCAGGTCGCGGATCGCGTCGAGGGCGACGAGGTTGCCGACCCGCCCCGACGTCCGCGCCATGAAGTACGCCACCAGCACGCTCTGCTCGAGCGGGTAGTCCGCCCTGATGTCCCGATCACCGCCGAGATACCGGACCAGGCGGTCGATCGCGTTGTCGCCGGTGGCCAGTTGACAGGTCCACGGCTGCCCGCCCCCGCCGAGCCGTGCGGCCGTCTCGATCAACAGCGGGCCCCGGTCGGTGAGCATCACCTCGGTGTGCGCCGCGCCGAACCTGACACCGACGGCGTCGAGCACCCGCCGCACGTACTCGACCAGCTCGGCGTGGCCCGGCCCGTCGAACGGCAGGAACTCCATGCTCTCGTACACGGCGATGTGCCCGCCGTTGTGCGCCTTGCGGTAGCGCGCGATGTCGTTGACGGTGTGCCGGCCCTCGAAGGAGAACGTGTCGACCGCGTACTCGGTGCCGGTCACGTACTCCTGCACGATCACGTCCTCGTTGACCTGCCCGTAGCAGTTGACCGCGCCGAGCAGCGCGTCGACGGCCGCGCGCCAGTCGCGGCCGCCCGGCACGAACATCACGCCGTCCGTGCTGGAGGACTCGGCGGGCTTGACTACGAGATCGCGTCCGCGCAACCCCGTCAGGTCCAGCCACGGCTCGACCTCGGCGGGGTCGCGGGTGCACAGGCTGCCGATGGTGGCCAGGCTGTGCGCCGCGACCGCCGCGACCATGTCGCCCTTGTTGCGGCGCGCCGACGACAGGTCCGGCGTGTTCGCGAGGCCGGGCGTCAGCTCGGCGGCCAGCAGGTCGCCGAGCCGCGTGCCCGACTCGGCGCCAGCAATCACCGCGACCGGCTCCAACGCGCGCAGCCGGGCGAGCACCCGGTCGGCGTCCGCATCCCACCAGAGGTGCTCGTCGAAGTCGGCCGGCCGGAAGGTGTCGGCGTAGGGCGGTAGCTTCGCCTGTGTCACGGCGACCGGCGAGAGGCCGTCCTGCCGCAATGCCGGCGCGAGCATCGCCCCCGACGAGTACGGCTCGACGATGACCACGACACGACCGCTCATGAGCGCCCCTCCTGGACTTCCTGCGGCCAACAGAGATCGAGCAGCGGAACCCACCGGTCCCGGTCGAAATGCCGAGGCATCGCGGCCAACTGCTGCTCCCAGTACCTGCGCACACCCCGCCGGGCCGCGTCGGGCGCGGCGTCGTCGACCGGTGCGCCGTGCACCGGGAGCACCACCGACGCCAGCGGGTCGATCCGCGCCCCGCGCAACGCCTTCGCCTGGTGGGAGGCCGTTCCGAGGTGCAGGCCCCGCAGGCCGTTGTCGTAGCAGTGCCGCAGCGGCTCGTGGATGACGACGTTGAAGTACTCGGCGGCGCCGGGCAGCCGGTCGTAGTCGAACCCGGCCAGCCGAACGTAGAGCCACTCGCCCCATTCGTAAGCCAGGGCCATGCCGACCATGTCGCCACCGCTGCGGCAGGAGAACAACCGGCCCCGACCGCGCAGCGCGTCGTGCTGTCGTTCGAGTGCGGCGGTCTCGTCCCGCGCCGACATGGTCCTGTCGTACTTCTCGCTCAGGTTGCCGAGCAGAGCGACGATCTCCTCGGTGTGCTCGGCCGGGTCCTCGACGGTGACCCGGAGGCCGCTCGCGGCGAACCGCCTCATCTCGGTGCGGATGGTCCAACGCTGTTTCGCAGGGAGCCCGCCGAGCCGGTCCTCGAAGTCCCTGCCCGTCGCATCGAGCCACGCGTCTCCGCTGTAGCTGAGCATCGGTCGCGCGCCACTGCCCTCGGCGACCAGGTCAAGTCCCCGGTCGTTGAGGTACAGGAAGGAGACGTGCGCGCTGCGTTCCCCAGCCGCCAGGTCGGTCAGCGCGGCCAGCAGGGCCGCGACGGTCTCGCGCCGCCGCGCCTCGGACAGCCCGGCGGCCAGGAGCGGCTCGTTCCGGTAGCCGCTTCGGCTGCCCGCCAGGCAGTCCGGGGCGCCGTCGACCGCGGGCGGCAGGTTCCGGAACACCGATCGGGACGTGTAGTGCTCGTCGGCATCCTCGGCCATGAAGTAGACCGGCAGCGCGCCGACCGCCGTCGCGCCGTCGTAGGCGAGGAGATACCGGCAGTGCCCTCGGGTGCCGGCCTCGACGGTTCGCAGCCACTCGTGCGACGAGTAGAGGCCGGCCTGTTCGGCCAGCGGGTTCCAGACCGTGGCCGGTACGTCCGCCAGCGCGGCGACGGTCGCGACCCGCAGCGCGGTGATCGGTTCAGCTCTCATGCCGTGCCAAGGACCTTGTCGACGAACCGGCCGAGGTTCGTCATCATCCGGACGGCTCGCTCCTCCGTGGTCAGCGTTTCGTGTGGCTGCGGGACCGACGGCGAGGCCGTGCCGGCGACGTAGCCGCAGCAGCGCAGGTCCGCGCAGGCGTAGGTGCCGACGGTGTTGCCCTGTCGGCCTGGCGTGCCGGCCCGGCGCGCCGCGAACAGGGAGATGCTGGCCAGGTCCTGGGTGGTTACGCAGAACGCGCACATGTTCTTCTTCAGGCGGCTGCGCGAGGAGACGTTCGCCGCGAGTCCGATGCCAAGGACGGTGTCGTCGCGTTCGAGCACGACATAGCCGCGATTGGGGGCCTTGCCGTCGCGCCAGCCGAGGAAGTCCAGCTCGTCCCACTTGGTCCGGTCGAACTCGTTGGGCAGCACCATGGAGCGGACCTCGCTCTTGGTGCAGTTGACGAAGGACTTCCTGATCTCCTCGGAGGTCAGTGGGCGCATCGGTGTGGATCCTTACCTTGTCGGTCGCGCTCAGGCGAGTTCACGGAGCAGTGCGAGGGCCTCGTCCTCGCTCAGGTCCCTGATCCTGGCCTCCAGCAGGGACTCGAGCTCCGAGGCCAGCGCCCGCACGGTGGGGCTGGTGAAAACTACCTGGAGCGGCAGTTCGACCCCGAACCTGCTGCGCACCCGCGCGGTGAACTTGGCGGCGAGCAGGGAGTGCCCGCCGAGGTGGAAGAAGTTGTCCTGGGCCCCGATGCGGTTCGTGCCGAGCAGATCGGCCCAGATCGCGACGACGGCCTGCTGCGCGGGCCCGGTCGGCGCGACGAACTCCGTTCCGGTGAGCGCCCCGGGGTCGGTCGGCTCGGGGAGCCGCAGTCGGTCGACCTTTCCGTTGGCGTTGAGTGGAAGCCGGTCGAGCACGATCACCAGCGACGGCGTCATGTAGTCGGGCAGGTGGTCACCGACGTAGGCGCGGACGTCGTCCGGCGACACCGTGACATCGAGGTCGGCCGGGGTGACGTAGCTGATGAGCCGCTTGAGTCCGTTGGGGGCTTGGTGGTGGGTGGTGATGGCGTTTTTGATGGTGGGGTGGTTGTGGAGTGTGGTGTCGATTTCGCCGAGTTCGACGCGCATGCCGCGGATTTTGATTTGGTGGTCGTTGCGGCCGGTGTATTTGAGGGTGCCGTCGGGTCGTTGGTAGCCCTGGTCGCCGGTGTTGTACATGCGTTGGCCGGGTTGGAAGGGGTTGGGTAGGAAGGTTTGTGCGGTTTTGGTGGGGTTGTGGAGGTAGCCGCGGGCGAGTCCGGTGCCGGCGATGTAGAGGTTGCCGGTGGTGCCGAGGGGGACGGGGTTGAGGTGGTGGTCGAGGATGTGGATTTGGTTGTTGTCGAAGGGTTTTCCGATGGCGGTGGGTCCGGTGTCGGTGGTGTCGTGGTGGGTGCAGGTGTGGATGGTGGAGTCGATGGAGACTTCGGTGGCGCCCCAGGTGTTGTGGAGGGTGCCTGGCATGGTGTTGTGGTAGCGGGTGATGGTGTTGGGGTGTAGGGCTTCTCCGCTGGAGACGGTGTTGCGGAGGTGGGTGAGGGTGGTGTGGTCGTGGGGCGTGATGGTGTCGAGGATCATGTCGAGCATGCTGGGTACTGTTTGCAGGAGCACGGTTTTGTGTCGTGCGGCGGCGTCGATGATCGCGCG
>NZ_VUOB01000085.1 GCF_008386585.1 Solihabitans fulvus | reverse complement strand
CAGTCATTGTGTTAGGAGCTCTTAGTCAGCGTTGAAGCGGAATCCAACGCCTCGCACAGTGGCGATCCGCCGCTCCGCCGACCGCAGGGTGCCGTCACCGAGTTTGCGGCGCAACCAGGACATGTGCATGTCCAATGTCTTGCTGCTCTTCAACTCTGGGTCGTTCCACACCTCGGAGAGGATCTCCTCCCGGTTCACGACCTGGCCGGCGCGCTGGATCAGCACACGAAGCAACTCGAACTCCTTGTTGGCGAGTTGCACCTCGCGACCGTCCACCGTGACTCGCCTGGCGGCCAGGTCCATCCGCACGCCGTTGACCTCAAGTGTGCCAGGTGCCCGCCGCCGCAGCAGGGCGCGGATGCGCGCCATCAGCTCGGCAAGCCGAAACGGCTTGGCCACGTAGTCGTCGGCGCCCGCGTCGAGGCCGACGACGAAGTCGACCTCGTCGGCACGGGCGGTCAGCATGAGCACCGGGACGCCCCGGCCGCCGGCCCGCAGGCGGCGACACACCTCGAGGCCGTCCATGCCGGGCAGGCCGAGGTCGAGCACCAGCAGGTCGATTCCGCCTGCGGTGGCGGCCTCCAATGCCTGCGGCCCGTCGCCAACGACGTGCACGGCGTAACCCTCACGCTGCAACGCTCTGGACAGGGGATCTGCGATTGCCGGATCGTCTTCGGCCAACAGCACCACGCTCACCCGGGAGACCCTAGTCGTGGGAGCATCCACGCTGTGTCAATCTTTGGATCCGATCTCACATTGGCCTTGCGACTGGCCGACGCCGCGGACCTCACCACGCTCGCGCGATTCCGGTCGCTCGACCTGAAAGTGGAGCGAAAGCCGGATCGAACGCCCGTTACGGACGCGGATGTCGCCGTCGAGGACGCCATTCGGGTGACATTGGCGGAACAGCGTCCCGAGGACGCCGTGGCGGGCGAGGAACGCGGCGGCACGGTCGCCGAGGGCAGAACCTGGGTGATTGACCCGATCGACGGAACGAAGAATTTTCTGCGAGGGACACCCGTCTGGGCGACATTGATCGCGCTCGTCGCGGACGGCGTGCCGGTCGTGGGGGTGGCGAGTGCCCCCGCGCTCGGCCGGCGCTGGTGGGCCGCGGCCGGCCAGGGCGCCTGGGCCAGCGAAGCCGGCGCCGAGCCGCGCCGCATCTCCGTGTCCGGGGTGACCGACCTCGCCGACGCCTACCTGTCCACCACGCACCTCGGCTCGTGGGTGGAGCACCACTCGCGCGCCGCGTACCTGGCGTTGGCCGACGCCTGCTGGGAGACCAGGGCGTTCGGCGACTTCTGGCAGCACTGCCTGGTCGCCGAGGGCGCGATCGACGTCGCCGCCGAGGCGATCGTGAACCCGTGGGACGTGGCCGCGATGCAGGTGCTGGTCGAGGAGGCGGGCGGCCGGTTCAGCGACCTGACCGGCGTGCCCCGCTACGACCGAGGCTCGGCGCTGTCCTCCAACAACCACCTGCACGACGCGGTCCTAGGCCTGCTGTCCCACTGACTCACTGACCTACTGACTCCGCCGCGCGTGGAAAATGGCCCACCAAAGCCACTTTCCACGCGCGGCGACCCAACTCGGTCACCCGCCCCAATCGCACGCCTCACTCCCGGCAGTTCACTCCCGGCAGTCACTCCCGGCGGCTTACTCCCGGCGGTTTACTCGCGGCAGCCGAACAGCCCGGCGAAGGTGAACCGCAGCACGCACTCGTCGCCCCGGTTCGCCGTGCCGGACAGCTCGACGATGCCGAGGCCGGGCCGGCTCTTCGAGCGTCTCGCGCCGACCACCGTCACCTCGCAGCGCAGCACGTCGCCGGGGAAGACCGGGGCGAGCCAGGACAGCTCGCGGCCGCCCGGCGAACCCTGCGCGGTGGAGTCCCCGATGAGATGGTCGACGTAGGCCCGCATCCACAGCGACGCGGTGAACCAGCCGGAGGCGCTGAGTCCGCCGAACACCGAACGGCGGCCGGCCTCCTCGTCGAGATGATAGGCCTGCGGATCGAACCTGCGCGCGAACTCGAGCATGTCCTCGCGGTCGATCTTCACTTCACCGAGCGGCACCACGAGCCCCTCGGTGAGATCCTCGAATGCGATTGTCACCAACCGATACTGGCATCGGCAGGCCGTTCGGTCGAAGATGTGTCGCGATTCGCCGAACGAGCGGGAACCGCCGCGGGTCCCGCCGCGTCGAAGCACCCAACGACGACCTTGCCTGGCTACCAGCAGGACCGGAGGCGCCCGTGCCGACCGATCACCAGGCGCAGGTGGACGAGCTGCTCGCGGACTACCGCCGAGGCCGCGAGCAACTGGCCGCCGTGCAGCGCACGCTCGCGTCCATCACCGCGTCGGCGACCAGCGCGGACGGCCTGGTCACCGCGACCGTCGGCGCGCAGGGCACGCTGACCGGGCTGGTCCTGCACGAGACCGCCTACCAGCGGCACCGGCCCGCGGAGCTGGCCGAGCTGGTCGTCCGGACGACCGCCGTGGCCGCAGCAACGGCAGCGGAACGCGCCAACCAGGTCATCGGCGCGGTGCTGCCAGCCGACGCCGACCCGGCCGCCGTGCTCGGCGGGCGCGCCGACCTGCGGCCGGAAGAGATCGGGCAGCAGCCGGTGGCGGCGGTGGCCCGGCGCGCGGAGGCCGTCGCCGAGGAGAACTTCGAGGAAGTCGAGAGCTGGCTGCACCAGGGAGGGCGACGTGACCGCTGACGGCTTCCGCAGCGACCATCAACGGCTCGCCGAGCACGCCGGGGAGTTCACCGGCCTCGCGAGCCGCGCAGGCGACATCACCGGCGAGCTGCGCCGCGCGTTGGAGCAGGCAGGCGACTGCTGGGGCAGCGACGCCGTCGGCCGCAGCTTCGCCGCCAGCCACGTGCGGGCCGCCACCGAGACCCTTGGCCGGGTGGGTGGCCTGTCCGACGGGCTCGGCGACGTCGGCCAGCGGTTCGCCGCGACGGCCGAGACCTACCGGCAGGTCGACGAGGACAACGCCGCCGCGCTGCGGCCGAACGAAGGCTGAGAACGCGATGGGCATCGAGCTACCCCCCGAGCTCACCGACCTCGCGGCCAAGGCCGGGGTGCACTGGCCGCAGGCGGACGAGGACAAGCTGCGCGCGTCCGCGACCGCATGGCGCACCGCGGGTGAGAAGGTCAGCGGCCTGGCGTCGGACGCCGACCGGACCGCGGGCAAGGCCCTGGACGCGGTGCACGGCAGCGCAGGCGACGCGGCGAAACAGCACTGGGACACGTTCGTCTCGGCGGACGGCCACCTGAGCGCCGCGGCCAAGGGCTGCACGGACGCCGCCGACCGCCTCGACCACGCCGCCCAGCAGGTCGGTGCCGCCAAGGTCGCCATAGTCCGGCACCTGGTCAGCCTGGCCAAGCAGAACGACGCCGCGCAGCAGGCGGCCGGCGCCGGCCACCCCACCGCGCTGCTCGGCCTGGACACCGTCGTGCGCGGGGCGTCGGCGAACGTCGCGCACGTGCACGACACGTTGGTCGATTCCGTGCGACTGGACAGCGGCAGCGACGTGTCAACCGCGCAGCCCCCCGTCGACCCACACGCGCAACCCCACGGCGGCCTGCTCGGTGGTCATCTCGCCGGCAGCGCTCCGGCAGGCGGCGGTCTCCTGGGTGGCGACCTCCTCGGCGGCGCTCCTACCGGCGGCGGCCTTGTCAGCGGTGCTCCAGCGGGCGGCGGCCTCCTGGGCGGCGACCTCGGCGGCGGTCTTCTCGGCGGCGGTCATATCGGTAGTGCCCCGGCTGGCGGCGGACTCCCGGGTGGCGACCTCCTCGGCGGAGGCCACGCTGGCGGAGGTCATGCCGGCGGGGGCCACGCCGGTGGCGGCCATGCCGGCGGAGGCTCTGCGGGTGGTGGCCTCCTTGGCGAGGTCGGTTCGTTGGCCGGCACAGCGCTCGGTGCCGGAGTCGGCGTGACCAACGCCGTCGCGGACACGGGCGCGGGTGTGGTTGGCGAGGTGACCGACACGGGTGCGGGTCTGGTGGGCGGCGGTCCTGCCGGCGAAGGTCCGCACGGCCACCACGGACAGCACTCGTTGGACCCGCTCGCCCCGGTGACCAACGTCGTCGCCGAGGGCCATCACGTGCTCGACCAGGCGACCGGCGCCGCTGGTTCGGCGGTGGACAATGTTGTTGGGCAATCACAAGGTTCCACCGACCAGCCGCCGGCCGGTCCACCGTCGCAGCACGGCGGCTGGCACGGCGGAGGGGACCCGGAAACACACACCGGCCCGATCGCGATCGGACAGCCGGCCGCCGCGCCCGCGTGGCCCGCCCAGGTGCCGGATCCCGGCGGCCATGTCCAAGACATCGTGCACGCCTCCTCGGCTGCCGGAGTGCTGGACGCGCCCCCGATCGCCCGGCCCCTGCTCGACTCGGCCGCGTCGTCCGCAGGGTGGGGCGGCGCGCAGCAGCCGTCCGCAGGGTCGTCCGCCTTCTCTTCGGGCTCGCCCGGCTTCGGCGGAGGAAGCTTCGGCGGAGCAGGCTTTGGCGGCCCCGGCATCAGCGGTCCGGGCATCGGCGGTCCGGGCATCAGTGCAGGAGCACCGGCCTCGCCCGCGCCGTCCGCCCTCGGCGGTTCGCAGTTCGCGCCGCCGCAGCCGGTGGCGCAACAGCCGTCGACCCAACAGCCGACGAATGCCGCGCCGCAGCCCACCGGTGCCAAGGCGGGGCAACAGGTCGGCAGCACGCCACAAACCGGCGACGCCCGAGCCGGGCAGTCCGGTGCCACCCAGCAACCGGCCGGCGCACGCGGCGGCCAGGCGGGCTCCGCAGCGCAATCCACCGACCCGCGCACCGGCACGCCCCGCCCAGGCGACACCCGCACCGGACAACCCGGTGCCGCACCACAACCCGGCGACTCTCGCGCAGCAAAGCCAGGCGGCACACCGCAACCTGCCGGATCCCAGATCGGCCAACCCGGCGCAGCGCAACAACCCATCGACCCCCGCACCGGACAACCCACCGGCACACCACAACCAGCCGGGCCTCAGGCCGGTCAACCTGGTGCCGCACCACAACCCGCCGGCTCCCAAACCGGCCAACCTGGTGACGCACCGCAGCCCGACGAACCTCAGACCGGACCACTCACCATCGCAGGCGGACCAGGCGCCGGACCGGCGGTGTCTGCCGGCCAACATCCGCTGGGGCAAGGCGCGGTGTCCTCGGTGCAGCCGACTTCCGATGCGCCGCTGTATCCCGTCGCGCAACACCAGCCGAGGCCGGCCGTGCACGAGCCCGAGCCGATCGCGCTGTTCCTGGTGCACCTGTTCCCCATCGGCCATCTGCCCGTGCCGACCAGCCGTCCGGCGCGGCAGCTTCCGCCACCTCCTGTCGAGCTGGACTACGCGGCCGGGCTGCGCTATCCGCCGCAGGACCACCCGGAATCCGGTCTCGTGCACGACAAGGACGCGCTGCTCGCGGCGCGGTCCGGCCAGTTCACGCCTCCCCCGTCGCCCGGCCTGCGCGCCGATGCGCCCGAAGTCGTTGCCCTGGCTGAGGGTTACGACTCGTTGGCCGGTGAACACGAGCGGGACTGGGACCGCCGGTTCCTGGTTCGCGCGGCCGACCAGGAGTCGGGTTCGCCTGCCGAGTACGCCTGGCCGCCGGGAGAGTTGTTCCCCGAGGGCGGCTGCGAGGCGGGGGAACCCGTGGTGCTCGCGGCAGAGACCGTGCTGGACCGGTTCGGCACGCCGGAGGGTCGGGTCCTTGCCGACACCGGCACTCCCTTCGGCCGCCGATCCCTGCCGCCTGCCCTGTTGGATGCGGGCTATCGGAGCTATCGCGTGCTCCGCCCGTTGCCCGTGTGGCGGACGCTGTCGACGGACTGGTTCGGCCAGTCCGGCGGCGGGGTTCGGTATCGCGCGACCTATCCGGTGGCCGACCTCGTCGGCCTCGGTTACCTGGAGGAAGTCCGTTGAACCTGGAGTCGATTCTGGACTGGCTGCGGGCCGTCGGCGTGCCGTCCGAGGTGGTGTCCGTCGGCGCGGAGGCGGACAACGCGTGGTGCGTGCTGCGCAGCGAGGACAGCGGGGAGGACGGGCAACCCGGCTGGGAGGTGTTCTGGCGGGAGCAGGGCAACCGGTACGACTGGGCCAGGTTCAGCAGCGAGCATGTGGCGTGCCACTACCTGTTCGGCCGGCTCACCTGGGCGCAGGTCGTGCGCGGCGCGGTTGGCGTGTTGCCCCAGTAGCGAAGATTCCGGCGACTTCCCTGCCAACGCTCATCGTCGTCAGCGGGCCTGCGGGAGCGGGCAAAACCACGCTCGCGCACGCGATCGCGCGGGCCGTGGGGTGTCCGGCGATCTGCCGGGACGAGATCAAGGAAGGCATGGTGCACGCCGCGCCCGCCGGGTTCGTGCCGGGGCCGGCCGACGAGCTGACCATGCGCACGTTGCCGACCTTCTTTGCGACGCTTGAGTTGTTGCTGCGGGCCGGTGTGACGACCGTGGCGGAGGCGGCGTTCCAGGATCGGGTGTGGCGACCGAGGCTGGCTCCGCTGTTGGGGTTGGCGGAGGTTCGAGTGGTGCACTGCGTGGTCGACGCGGACGTTGCGCTCGCGCGAAAGGTGCGGCGGGGCAAGGACAATCCGTTGCGGCGGGCGCATGCGGATCCCGCGGTGGACGATGTTGCGGCGCATGCGTTGGCGCACAACGCTTTTGATCGGGTTCGGCTGGATGCTCCCTCGATCGAGGTCGATACGACGGCTGGGTACGACCCTGGGTTAGCCGAGATCGTGGCGTTCGTGGGTGGGCCGGGTTTGCAGGACCGACGACCTCAGTGAGCAGGTCGTGTGGCCGGCCTCTCACCACGGCCTGCACCACCTCCGCCCTCGTGGCCGCGATTGCAAAGGAAGTCACGCCGGATGTCGACCACCACACCACAGGCTGACGTGGCCGAAGCGGAAAGCAAGGGTTGGCGACGACTGACGAAAGCGGCCAGCGAGCTGCTGGCGCCGGCCGGCCTCGTGCTCACGTTGCCGTGGCTGGTCACCTGGCACGCCACCCAGCAGTGGGGCTCGACCGCGCTGTGGGGCCTGGTAGTCGGGATCACCGGATCAGCGATCCCGATGACAATCATCCTGCGCGGCGTCAGAGTTGGCCGCTACGACAGCCACCACGTCTCGCGCCGCGAAGAGCGCCTCGTCCCGTTTCTGATCTGTCTCGGCTCGCTTGCCGTGGGCTGGACGGTCCAGATCCTTGGGCACGCGCCACATCCAGTGATCGCGCTGACGATCTCGATGTTCGCCGCCCTCGCCGTCTGCCTCGCCATCACGATGATCCTGCGGTGGAAGATCTCCATCCACGTCGCCGTGGCCACCGGCGCGGTACCAGTGTTGGTCATCGACTACGGCCCTTGGCTGGCGCTGCTCGGCGTGCTGATCGTCCTCGTCGCCTGGTCCCGCGTGGTCCTCAGCGCCCACACCCTCGGCCAGGCGATCGGTGGGCTCATCATCGGGGCGCTGGCCGGCGGACTCTTGTACCCCGTACTTGTGCACGCCATGCAGTAGCCACCGCTGCGGTCGACCCTCGCCCCGGTTCCGTTGCCATGGGCCTTCTCCGCGCCGGATCTCTACCCCCACATCGCCTGCTCTCTGTCACCCGGCAGTGCCCAGATGTATTCGTCGTTGAGCAAGCCCTAGAAGTGTGACATGGGCCATAGGCCACAATTCGGCTCCCTCGCCGATAGCGTCGCGCCAGTTGCCAGTCACTAGTGAGCCCAAAAGGGCTGTGGGGGAAGGAAAACGATGACCAACCACGACAACGAGACCGTCACCGTTGTCCACGGCTTCGTACCGGTGATCGACCTGTCGACGCGGGACAGCACGGAGGGACGCGCCGCCATCGCCAGGGCGATCGGTGCCGCGTGCGCGAGTTCGGGTTTCTTCACCATCGTGAGCCACGGCGTTCCGCAGGATCTGGTCGATCGCATGTACACGACCACGAACGCCTTCTTCAGGTCCCCCGACGAGGAGAAGGACCTGGTCGCGAATCGGCCAGGAGTGTCCGGGTTTCGCCGGTTCGGCGGGGCGACCGCCAACAGCCTCGACCAGAAGACGCCTCCGGACCTCTGCGAGGCCTTCTCCACGCATGCGACGGGAGAGTTGAGCGAACAGGAGCGCGAGAGGCTCGGAAACTACTGGGCCTCCTGGAAGTTGGCCAACATCTGGCCGAGCACTCCCGCCGACTTCAAGGACACCTGGCAGGAGTATCTGTACGTGATGACGGAACTGTCCGCCGACCTCATGCGCCTGTTCGCCCTGGCGCTCGAACTCGACGAGGACTTCTTCGAGAACAGGTTCGACCACCACGTGTCGTCACTGGCCGCCAACTACTACTACCCCCAGCTCGAACTGCCACTGCCGGGACAACTTCGACGCGGCGAACACACCGACTGGGGCAGCCTCACCGTGCTCTACCAGGAAGACGACCTCGGCGGCCTCCAGGTCCAGCACGGGATGACGAACGACTGGCGTGACGTCCCGGCAATCCCAGGCAGCTTCGTCGTCAACATCGGCGACCTGATGGCCCTGTGGACGGGTGGCCGATGGGTGTCGACGATGCACCGAGTGGTCAATCCGGAACGTGGAAACGCGTCATCCCGCGTGTCCATCCCGTTCTTCTACCTGCCCAACCACGACGCACCGACCGAACCGATCGAACCGACGCGCCCCTTCGCAGCCGATGCCGTCACCGCCGGCCAATGGATCTCGACGAAGATGCAGAAGACCTTCTCAACAGAGCTGTAGCTAAGCCGAAGACGGCGAATACCGGGGCGACTCAACCCGCAGCCCGGCCGACACCGCCTCATGCACCGCCCGCGCCAACGCCGAGCCGACCCGCGAACGCGGTCCGCCGTAGGGCTCCGCGGGGCCGTTGACGGGGCACAGCAGCACGGCCGCGTCGGTGCAGGTGCCGGTGCCGGGCACGCCGGCCTCCCACAACGCCTGGGCCTTCGCCTCCGCGACCGTGGCCACGGCATTGACCAGCGCGGCCTCGGACAGGCGCACGGGCAGCCAGCACACCGCATTGATCGTGCCGACCGGGGCAGGGAGGTCGTCGCGCGCCTCGGCGGCTGCCCACGTGGGATGGGCGCCGACGCCGGTGGTGACCGAGGCGATCACACCGCTGTCCCTGGTCGTCACCTCGTGACGGACGTCCACCGCGGTCAGGAGTCCCACGCCGGCACCCGGCAGCTCCAGGTCGGCCGCCAGCTCCGCCACGTGGTCCGCCGGGTCGGAACGGTCGTACCAGCTGCGCACGGTCGCGTTGAGGACCCACTCGCGCTCGCCGAGCCCACCGCCGTGCGGCGCGGACGAGATGGCCAGCCAGGGCTCGGCACACCGCCAGATCAACACGGGATGTCCATCCACAGTGGACACCCGTGGTTCGGGTGCTGTCACGGCACTGTCCTGCGCACCAGCGCCCGGCGAGTCCCCCTGCGGTCCACCAGCTCGAAACCCGCGTCCACGAACATGCGCAGGGTCCCGTGGTAGAGATCGCTGGACGTCCGCCGCTCGCCGTCGGTGTCGACCGGATAGCCCTCGACGGTCCGCGCGCCTCGGTCCGCCGCCCACCGAACCGCCGCGTCCAGGAGCTGCGCGGCGACGCCGCCACCCCGTGCCTTGCGGTGCACGAAGAAGCACGTCACCGACCACACCCCGGTCAGATCCTCGTCGGGATCTATCGGGCGGGCCACCTGCGCCCGCTCCAATCTTGAGTAGTCCCCGCGCGGCGCTAACGCCACCCAGCCAACGGCCTCAGCGTCAGTCGCATCGGCGTCGGTGTCCGTGTCGAACGCCAGCAGGCCGATGGGCGCACCGGTGTGCGCCAGGGCGCGGAACTCGGAGCGGTTGGAGTCGCCGACGCCGCTTCGGTACTCGCCGGTGGTTTGCCGGAACCACATGCACCAGCAGCCCGCCACGGCGCCCCTCGGCCCGAACAGCCGTTCCAGGGCGGGCCAGGTCGACGCGTCCAGCTCGGCGATTCGCACCGCTCAGCCCCGCAGCGCCCGAACCACGCGGGACGGGCTCGGGCGGCCCAGCTGCTCGGCCATCCACGCGCTCGTGTCGGCCAGGGCGTCCAGGTTCACGCCGTGCCGCACGCCAAGGCCGTCCAGCATCCAGACCAGGTCCTCGGTGGCGAGGTTTCCCGTCGCCGACTCCGCGTAAGGGCAGCCACCGAGCCCACCGGCCGAGGAGTCCACTGTGGACACTCCGCAACGCAGCGCAGCCAGGGTGTTCGCCAGCGCCTGGCCGTAGGTGTCGTGGAAGTGCACGGCGAGCGCGTCGATCGAGCCGAAGCCGTCGAGCACCGTCTCGACCTGGCCCGGCGTGGCAACGCCGATGGTGTCGCCGAGCGACAGCTGCGAACAGCCCATGTCCAGCAGCCGGTGACCGACCTTCACGACCTGTTCGGCCGCCACCGGACCCTCCCACGGGTCACCGAAGCACATCGACAGGTACCCGCGGACGTCCAGGCCCTCCGCCCGCGCCCGCGTCACCACCGGGTCGAACATGGCGAACTGCTCGTCCAGGCTGCGGTTGAGGTTGCGGTTGGCGAAGGTCTCGGTGGCGCTGGCGAAGATCGCGATGTGCCGAACGCCCGCGGCGAGCGCGCGGTCGAGGCCGCGTTCGTTGGGCACCAGCACGGGATAGCTGACGCCGTCCCGCTGCCGCAGGCCGGCGAGCAGCTGCTCGGCGTCGGCCAGCTGCGGCACCCACTTGGGGTGCACGAAGCTGGTCGCCTCCAACACGCTCAGGCCAGCGTCGGCCAGCCGGTCGAGGAACTCCAGCTTCGTCTCGACCGGGACGACGGTGTCCTCGTTCTGGAGCCCGTCGCGGGCCCCGACCTCCCAGATCGTCACGCGCTCCGGCAGGTCGCCCCGCGTCGGCAGCGGCACGGTGGCCGGCAGGCCAACCTCGCGCGCGGTCATCAGCGCTCCTCGTGCTGCTGGTGGTGCTGGCCCGGCTGGAAGTCGTCGTTGGGGTTGTCGTTGACCTCCCGGTAGAGCAGCGAGTGCACGCGCTCCACCTGCGGGATGTCGTCGAACTCCAGCGGGTCGTCCGAGGCCGACTCGACGATCAGCGTGCCGCAGCCCACGATCCGGTCGATCAGCCCGTGCTCGAAGCGCACGCTGTTGATCCGCGACAGCGGGATGTCGATTCCGGTGCGGTTGATGAACCCCTCACGCGCCATGACCCGGTTGTTGGTCACGATGAAGTGCGTGGTGCGCCACCGGACCAGCGGGGTCAGCGTCAGCCAGATGAACGACAGCACGCACACGGCGGCGAGCGCGATCCAGCCGACGGTCTTCCAGGACGTGTCGGCGACCAACCCCGCGAGGTAGCCGCCGATCCCCACCGTGACCAGGAAGCAGAACACCGGAACGATCAGCATCTTCCAGTGCGGGTGCTTGTGGATCACGACGTGCTCGCCCTCGCTGAGCAAGTTGTCGGGATAGGCCACGGCGTTCCCCTCCATACGTCACGCGGCGACGAGTGTTGAGGTCACCGTACCTGCGTGGCCTCGCGCGGCGTCCAGGGACAAGCGGATGCGCCGCTGTGTCCTTACCGACGTCCCCCGCGCGGGTGCCCGCCGGGGGCGTCGGTAAGGACACGGCCGGGTCCGCGCGGCGGCCCCGACCGGTCAGTCCGCAGGTCGCAGGTGCACGACGTCGCCCGCCGAGACCGAGTGCTCTGCGCCGTCCTGGGAGCGCACCACCAGGGTGCCGTCGCCCTCCAGGTACATGGCCGTGCCGCGCAGCTCCGCCGTGCCGGACAGCTCGACCCTGACCTGCTGGCCGAAGGTGGCGCAGTAGGCGCGGTACTCCTCGTGCAGGCCGCTGACGAACGGGTCGCCGTCGGCGCGCCGCCACGTCTCCTCCAGCGTGGCCAGCTCGGTGAGCAGCCGGACGGCCACTTCGGTGCGGTCCGGGGCCGTGCCGAGCTCGTCGCCGAGCGAGGTCGGTTCGAGGCCGCCGACCCCCGCCGGCACGTCGGGCGGCAGCGGCGCGACGTTCAGGCCCATGCCGAGCACCAGGGTGGCGTCGAGGCCCGAGGTGGTCTCGGCGAGCACCCCGGCCGCCTTGCGCCGCCGCTGCCCGAGCAGCAGGTCGTTCGGCCACTTCAGGACGGCGTCGGCCCCATACGAGCGCACCGCCCTGACCAGGGCGACGCCGGCGAGCAGCGTCAGCCAGGGCAGCCGGACGGCCGGCACGCCGGTCGGGCGGTACAGGACGCTGACATACAGCCCGGACCCCGGCGGGGACACCCAGTTCCGGCCGCGTCTGCCCTGGCCCGCGGTCTGCTGCTCGGCGATCAGCACGGTGCGGTCGGCGGCCCCCTGCGCGGCGGCGGCGCGCAGGTCGTGGTTCGTGGAGCTGGTGCTCGCCACCACGTCGAGGGCGGCGTACGGCCCGGCCGGCGCGACCAGGCGCGCGCGGAGGGTGTCGAGGTCCAGCGGCGCGGCTGCGGAGTTCACCCCAGCAGGGTAGGTCCACCCCGCGCCGCCGGCCGGTCGGAGCAGGAACGGCGCGGCGACGCGGGATGGCCCGGTGAGGAGTCTGCAAGCTCAAGCGCGCTGGAGGTCAAGCAGTCCCGCCCGCCGATCGCCCGTGACCGGGGCGGCGTCACCAAGGCGGCAGACCCGACGACTGCCCGTGACCTAGGCAACTGCCCGGCTCCCCGGCGTGCGCCACTGGTTAGGCTGCCCGCTCATGAGCAGTGCGACGGAGCCGATCGGCGATGTGTCGGGTGAGCGACCCGACGTCCACACCACAGCGGGCAAGCTCGCTGATCTGTACCGGCGCAACGACGAGGCCGTCCACGCCGGTTCCGCCAGGATGGTGGAGAAGCAGCACGCCAAGGGCAAGAAGACCGCCCGCGAGCGGATCGACCTGCTGCTCGATGCCGGCTCGTTCGTCGAGCTCGACGAGCTGGCGCGGCACCGCTCGACGAACTTCGGCCAGGAGGGCAACCGCCCCTACGGCGACGGCGTGGTGACCGGCTACGGCACCGTCGACGGCCGTCCGGTGTGCGTGTTCAGCCAGGACGTGACGATCTTCGGCGGCTCGCTCGGCGAGGTGTACGGCGAGAAGATCGTCAAGGTGATGGACCTGGCGATCAAGACCGGCCGGCCGATCATCGGCATCAACGAGGGCGGCGGCGCGCGCATCCAGGAGGGTGTCGTCTCGCTCGGCCTCTACGGCGAGATCTTCCGCCGCAACACGCACGCCTCCGGCGTCATCCCGCAGATCTCGCTGATCATGGGCGCGGCGGCGGGCGGGCACGTGTACTCCCCGGCCCTGACGGACTTCGTGGTGATGGTCGACCAGACCTCCCACATGTTCATCACCGGCCCGGACGTGATCAAGACCGTGACGGGCGAGGACGTCGGCTTCGAGGAGCTCGGCGGCGCGCGCACGCACAACACCAAGTCGGGCAACGCGCACTACCTCGGCAGCGACGAGGAGGACGCCATCTCCTACGTCAAGGAGCTGCTGTCCTTCCTGCCGCTGAACAACCTGTCCGAGCCGCCGGTCTTCGACACCGGCGCGGACGGCACCGTCGGGACGGTCGAGGACACCGTCACCGACACCGACCGCGAGCTGGACACGATCGTCCCCGACTCGGCGAACCAGCCCTACGACATGCACGAGGTCATCACCCACGTCCTCGACGACGGCGAGTTCCTCGAGGTGCACGAGCTGTTCGCGCCGAACATCGTGGTCGGGTTCGGCCGGGTCGACGGCCACAGCGTCGGCATCGTCGCGAACCAGCCGACCCAGTTCGCCGGCTGCCTGGACATCGACGCCAGCGAGAAGGCCGCGCGCTTCGTGCGCACCTGCGACGCGTTCAACATCCCGGTGCTGACCTTCGTGGACGTGCCGGGCTTCCTGCCGGGCACCGACCAGGAGTGGAACGGCATCATCCGGCGCGGCGCGAAGCTGATCTACGCCTACGCCGAGGCCACCGTCCCGCTGGTCACCGTGATCACCCGCAAGGCCTACGGCGGCGCGTACGACGTGATGGGCTCCAAGCACCTCGGCGCCGACGTGAACCTGGCGTGGCCGACCGCGCAGATCGCCGTGATGGGCGCGCAGGGCGCGGCGAACATCGTGCACCGCAAGACGTTGGCCAACGCGGCGGCGGCCGGCGAGGACGTGGACGCCCTGCGGGCGCGGCTCCAGCTGGAGTACGAGGACACCCTGTGCAACCCGTACGTGGCCGCCGAGCGCGGGTACGTGGACTCGGTGATCCCGCCGTCCTACACCCGCAGCTACGTCGCGCGGGCGCTGCGGATGCTGCGCGACAAGCGCGAGGTGCTGCCGCCCAAGAAGCACGGCAACATCCCGCTGTAGCCGTCGGCGTGCCCGGCCCGGGATCCGTTGCGGGGCGGGCACGTTGTCGACCGCCGCGTTGTCAACAACCTAGGAGAACGGTATGACCGAGCAGGGCGACCGGCCGCAGCGTCCGTTGCTGCGCGTGGTGCGGGGCACCCCGGACGACGCCGAGCTCGCCGCGCTCACCGCCGTGGTCGCCGGCCTGGCCGCCTCCGGGGCGCCGGAGGCTCCTGCGGCGCCGCGGTCGGCGTGGGCGGACCGCGCCGCGCTGGTGCGGCAGCCGTTGCGTCCCGGGCCCGGCGCGTGGCGCGCCTCAGGGGCGCCTCGCTAGGCCTTGGCCAGCTGCGACAGGTTCACTGTTCGAGGATCCTTCGGAGCCAGCGGGTACGGGCGTCGCGGGCGTCCTGACTGAGGACCGCCTTGGGTGCGAAGGTGTCGAAGCCGTGGAACGCGCCGGGCCACACGTGCAGTTCGGCCTCGCCGCCCGCCTGCCAGATCGCGTTGGCGTAGGCCACGGCCTCGTCCCTGAACGTCTCGGCCGACCCGACCTCGAGGTAGGCCCTGGGCAGCCCAGTCAGGTCCGTGGCGCGCGCGGGGGCCGCGTAGGGCGGCAGGTCGGCGGTGCCGTACCGGTCGCCGAGCAGTGCCTGCCACGCGGTCGCGTTGGAGGTGCGGTCCCAGGTGTCGCGGCCGGCCAGCTGGTGGCTGGAGAAGGTGGTGCCTCGGTCGTCGAGCATCGGGCTCAGGAGCAGTTGACCGATCGGAACGGGCCCGCCGCGGTCGCGGGTGAGCAGGGCGAGCGCCGCCGCGAGTCCACCGCCCGCGCTCTTCCCGCCGACGATGACGCGGTCCGCGTCCACGCCCAGTTCGGCCGCGTGGTCGGCCGCCCAGACGAGTCCCGCGTAGCAGTCCTCGACGGGTTCGGGGTACCGCGCGTGCGGCGCCAGCCGGTACTCGGCGGAGATGACGGCGAGCCGCAGCGGGAGAGCCAGGTCGCGAAGCAGCTTCGGCAGCACGGACCAGGCGTTGCCCATGATCATTCCGCCGCCGTGCAGGTAGTACAGGACCGGCAGTGGCCCGGTGATCCCGGCGGGCCGCGCGCTGACGAGGCTGACCGCAGGCCGGTCGCCGACTGCCGGCGCGCGCAGCTCCTCGACCTCGAACCGGCCGCCGTCCCGAAGCTCCCGGACCGTCGGCCTCGGCCGGACCGCCGCGTCCCGTTCCTGCCTGGCCGCGAGGTTCGCCGGGGTGACCGGCGCCATCGCCCGTTCTCCCATGGCCGCCAACGCGGCGCGCAACTCGGGATCGAGGGGCGGCGCGGCGGGGCCGTGCTCCGACGGCGTTCCATCGACACCCACGACAGGACCTCCCCGGGGCCGCAGGATGCCCGGCGGCCTCCTCGGGACAGCGTGCCAGCCGCGCGCGGGACGCGGCTCAGGGGCAGTCGAGGGCCCGGCTGGACATGGTGAGGCCGGGGTCGCCGCGCACCAGCAGGCTGCGGCAGCGGGTCGTGTCGGCGTCGCGGCGGTCGTCCTGGCCGGGGTCGCGCAGCCGGAACCGCAGTTCCAGGAGCACCGAGGCCAGCGCGTCGGCCGGGCGGTCGATCCGCGCGGACAGCACCTCGACGCCGTGCCGCCGCACCACGTCCGCCACGTTTCCGACCGCGCCGCGCGCCTCGGCGCGGATCGCCGCCGTCACCGCGTCCAGTTGCTGGTTCTCCGCGCCGTCGAGGGTGTTGGCGAACGGCCAGACCGGAACGCCGTAGGCGATCGGGTCTGAGGCGAGCACCCGGCCGGCCACCAGGACCCCGACCAGCACGGCGAACGCCCCGAGGACGGCGACGAGCCGCCGTCGCCGCCTTGACATGCCCACGGTCCGGTCATCGGCCCCCACCAGCGCCTTCCGCTCCACAACACGAGCCTGCCGACGGCGGCGGCGACCGGCATCGGTAGTTCTACGGGTCCTGTGTAACCCGTTTGACGCAGCGATCCTTCGCCATATACTCCACTTCGAATAAACGAACTGGACTGATCTGGGGGGAGTACAGGGTGAAATCCACCCCGAGACGCGGACCGGGCCCGCTCGCGCTCGCCGTGCTCGAACTGCTCTGCGAGCGCCCGATGCATCCCTACGAGATGCAGCAGACGATGCGGGAACGCCACGTCAACCGCATGGTCAAGGTGACCGTTGGGTCGCTGTACCACGCGGTGGACAAGCTGGAACGGACCGGCCTGATCGAGGCCACGCAGACCTCGCGCGAGGGGAACCGGCCGGAACGGACCACCTACCGGATCACCGACGAGGGCCGGGACGTGTTCGCCGACCAGCTGCGGCACATGACCGCCGAGCCCGCCGACGAGTACCCCGAGTTCGACCTCGCGGTCGGCTTCCTGCACAAGCTCGACCCCGAGGACGCGCTCAGGCAGCTGCACGAGCGCACGACCGCGATCGAGTCGAACCTCGCCGCGCAACAGGTCTGGATGGATCGGCTGGCCACGCAGAACCTGCAACCCATGTACTGGATCAACATCCGGTACCGGCACGCGATGTGGCAGGCCGAGCTGACCTGGATCCGGGATCTCGTCGCACGGCTCGAGAGCGGCCAGATCAACTGGCCGAACTGCACACCAAGAACGAAGCTGACCGTGGTGCACGAGTCGGCCGAGGAGACCGGATGAACCGCCAGACCACCAATCCGTGGGCGGCGCTGTCCGCCCTGTGCATCGGGTTCTTCATGATCATGCTGGACACCACGATCGTCAACGTGGCGATCCCGTCCATGCTGTCCGGGCTGCACGCCGGGCTCAACGACATCGTCTGGGTCAACAGCATCTACCTGCTGACCTACGCCGTGCCGCTGCTGCTGACCGGCCGCCTCGGCGACCGCTTCGGCCCGAAGCGCATGTTCATGGCGGGACTGGTGATCTTCACCGGCGCCTCGCTGTGGTGCGGCCTCGCCGGCAGCGTCGAGCTGCTGATCGCGGCGCGGGCCGTGCAGGGTCTCGGCGCGGCCGCGATGACCCCGCAGACCATGGCGTTCATCACCAGGCTGTTCAAGCCGTCCGAGCGCGGCGCGCCGATGGGCATGTGGGGCGCGGTCGCCGGCGTGGCCACCATCGCGGGCCCACTGCTCGGCGGCCTGCTGGTGGACAACCTCGGCTGGGAGTGGATCTTCTTCGTCAACGTGCCCATCGGCGTCATCGGCCTGATCATGACGATCTTCCTGGTGCCCGACTGGCAGCCCAAGCACAGCCACAGCTTCGACCTGCTCGGCATCCTGCTGTGCTGCCTCGGCCTGACCGCCCTCGTCTTCGGCGTGCAGAACGGCCAGCACTACGACTGGGGCACCGTCACGGGATCCATCACCATCACCGAGATCATCGTCGCCGGCGTGGTGCTGCTGATCGCGTTCGTGGTGTGGCAGGCCATGAACAAGCGCGAGCCGCTGATGCAGCTCGCCCTCTTCAGGATCCGCAACTTCTCCTTCGCCAACCTGGCCAACGTCACCATCGGCTTCACGCTGACCGGCATGTTCCTGCCGCTGGTCATCTACATCCAGTCGGTGCTCGGCTACACGCCGCTGGCGTCCGGCGTGGTCACGGCGCCGATGTCGCTGGTGTCCGGGGTGGTCGCGCCGTTCGCCGGCAAGTTCTCCGACCGGATCAGCGGCAAGTACCTGGTGATGTTCGGGTTCCTGTCGCTGGCGGCCGGCGTCGCGCTGCTGTCCCTCCAGGCACAGCCGACCAGCAACCCGTGGTCGTTCACCCCTGCGCTGATGCTGTGCGGGCTCGGCATCGGCTGCATCTTCTCGCCGCTGGCCAACCTCGCCATGAGCGACGTGCAGCCGCAGCTGATGGGCGGCGCGTCGGGCATCTTCAACACCTCGCGGCAGATCGGCGGCGTGCTGGGCAGCGCGGCCATCGGCGTGCTGTTGCAGGCCAGGCTGACGGTGTCGATGCCGGCCGCGGCAAGCGACGCGGCGCAGGCGCTGCCGGAGAACCTGCGCAAGCCCTTCGTCGACGGGTTCACCAACTCAGCGGCGTCGGCGGGCGAGTTCGGCCCGAGCGGCGGGCCGCAGCTGCCGCCCGGCGTCCCGCAGCAGGTCGCCGAGCAGCTTCGGCACACCGCGACGACCGCGTTCCACCAGGGCTTCACCGACGCGGCCAAGGTGACGCTGCTGATGCCGGCCGTGGTGCTGGTGCTCGGCGCGGTCGCCTGCATCGGGATGCGCGGCCGTAGCAAGCAGTCCGACGCCGCGCCGTCGCCCCGGCCGACCGTCGTGGAGCCCGTGTCGCACTGACAGCCCGTGTCGCACTGGGATCGGTTCGCGCCGCCGTGGCGTCGGGTTCGCCCGGCGTCACGGCGGCGTTGCGTGGTGGCGTGGCGTGGTGGCGTGGAAATCCCGGACCCTAGGCTGTCGTGGTGCGCCTCGTTCTCGCCTCCGCGTCCCCCGCCCGGCTCACCGTGCTGCGCTCGGCCGGCATCGAACCGGTGGTCCGGGTCTCCGGCGTCGACGAGGACGCCGTCGCGGCCGCCCTCGTCGACCCGTCGCCAGCCGAGCTGGTCGCCGCGCTGGCCGTGGCCAAGGCCGAGGCCGTCGTCGCGGCGGTCGCCGGCGAGCACCCTGACGCCGTGCTGGTCGGCTGCGACTCGATGTTGTTCGGCGACGGGGCCGTGGTCGGCAAGCCCGGCACCCCCGAGGTCGCCGTGCAGCGGTGGCGGCGGATGGCGGGCGGCACCGGCGAGCTGCTGACCGGGCACGCCGTGCTGCGGCTCGACGGCGGCGCGGTGCGGCAGGTCGCGACCGGGACGAAGTCCACCACCGTGCGCTTCGGCGAGCCGACCGAGCGGGAGCTGGCCGCGTACGTGGCCACCGGCGAGCCGCTGGCCGTCGCGGGCGGGTTCACCATCGACGGACTCGGCGGCTGGTTCGTGGAGGGGGTCGACGGCGACCCGTCCAGCGTCATCGGCATCAGCCTGCCGCTGACCAGGCGGCTGCTCGGCGAGGTTGGCGTCAGCGTGGTCGACCTGTGGACTACCACGGCCTGACCTGGGCGCAAGCGCCCGAACATCACATGGTGGACGGGCGTACGGCGGCTCGACCGGTGGCGTGAGGATCCGCACACTTGGGGTGGATCAGGAAGAATCGCCCACCAGGAACGGTTGGTCACGTCGGTATGTCTGACCCGCGCCGCTGGCACTTCACCGAACGCCTGCACGTCGATCTTCGACGGCAGGCGAGTTCGCTCTGTCCGCGCTGAGCACCCCAACTCCCCCTTTTCGCCTTTCTCCGCTCGGAGTGCTCACGTGTCCTTCGTACGTACCTACACCAGGCCGAAGGTCTTCGGCGTCACCGTGGTCGCCGCTCTCGTGCTCGGCGCGCTGCTCGGCTTCGCGGCCAAGCAGGGCAACCAGAAGTGGCTGGCCAACTCCCTCGACACCATCGGCTCCGTTTTCACGAGCCTGTTGCAGTTCGCGGTGATTCCGTTGGTGTTCACCGCCATCGTGGTGGGCATCACCAGCCTGCGCGACCTCGGCGGGTCGCGGAAGGCCGCGCGGCTGGGCGGTAAGACCGTCATGTGGTTCGCCCTGACGTCGCTGATCGCCGTGCTGATCGGCATCGCCGTCGCGGCGATCATCCGGCCGGGCGCGGGCGTGCACGTCACCCCGCCGAAGGCGGCCGTTGACAAGCTCGCCGCGCGGCCCCCGGGCTCCTGGGACACGATCCTCAAGGGCCTGGTGCCGGACAACCTGTTCAGCGCCTTCGCCGAGGGCAAGGTGCTCCAGGTCGTGTTCGTGGCGCTGCTGATCGGCCTCGCCGCGTACAGCCTCGGCGAGAAGGCCGCGCCGTTCGTCGCCTTCAACCGGTCGGTGTTCGACATCGTGCAGAAGGTGCTGAGCTGGGTGATCCTGCTCGCGCCGATCGGCGTGCTCGGCCTGATCGGCCACGCGTTCGCCACCTACGGCAACAGCTTCGTCCGCCCGCTGTTCTCGCTCATCGTCGCCACCTACGTCGGCACGTTGCTGGTGCTGTTCGTGGTGTACCCGGTGCTGCTGCGGTTCGTCGGCAAGGTCAGCCCGGCCCGGTTCTTCGCCAAGGGGTGGACGGCGATCCAGTTCGCCTTCGTGTCCCGCTCCTCCGGCGCGACCCTGCCGCTGAGCCGGCAGGCCGTCGTCGACCTCGGCGTCGACCGCGGCTACGCCGGTTTCGCCGTGCCGCTCGGCAGCACCACGAAGATGGACGGCTGCGCCGCGGTGTACCCGGCGGTCGCGACGATCTTCATCGCCAACCTGTTCGGCATCCAGCTCAGCGTCTGGCAGTACGTGGCGATCGTGGCCGTCGCGGTGTTCGGCGCGCTGGCGACGGCCGGCACCACCGGCTGGTTCACCATGTTGACGCTGACGCTGAGCGTGCTGAACTTCCCGCCGGAGACCATCGCGCTCGGCGTGGCCGTGGTCTACGGCATCGACCCGATCCTGGACATGATGCGCACCGCGACCAACGTCGCGGGACAGATGGTCGTGCCGGTGTTGGTGGCGCGCAGCGAGGGCATGATCGACGACGAGGTGCTGCACGCCCCGGCGCCCACCCCGCAGCTGGCCGCGGCCTGACCTGACCTGAAGGGACCCTGCACGACGCTGGATGTCGTGCTGGGTCCCTTCAGGACTTCGGCAGCGGGACGTTCTGGAGGCGGACGGTGCCCCTGGCGACCGTCTTGCCGTCCTCCGCGCGACTGATGGTGACCTGCCAGAGCTGCTGCACGCGGCCCTGGTTGATCGGCTCGGCCAGCACCTCGACCCGGCCGGTGGTGACCGGGCGGATGAAGTCGGTGTTGTTGTTGACACCGACGGCGAACTCGCCCCGGTCGAGCACCGCGGCCGACGCGCCGACGCTGGCCGCGCTCTCGATCGTCGTGGTGTACGCGCCGCCGTGCGCGACGCCCCACGGGGTGTGGTGGGTCGCGCTGAGGTCGAGATGGCCGTGCACTCTCGCTCCGGTGACCTCGTCCAGCACCAGGCCGAGCGAGGTGAGGAACGCCCCGGTGTCGTAGAGGTCCGGCAACGCGGCTTCGGACTCGGCACCCTTGTCGTTCACGACACAGCCTCCAGCTTTCTCGTGTGCACGCCGGGAAACCAAGGCTACTTGGCCGAGTTCGCTTTTGGAACTCACTCGGCTATCCTCGATTGATGGACACTTCAGGGCCCCGCCCGTGTCCGGCAGCCGCCGCCCTCGACGTCCTGGGTGAACGCTGGTCGCTGCTGGTCCTCCGGGAGCTTTTCTATGGCGTGCACCGGTTCGACGGCATCGTGCGGGCCACCGGCGCACCGCGCAACATCCTGACCAACCGGCTGCGCGGCCTCGAGGAGGCCGGCGTCGTGCGGCGCGTCCGCTACCAGGACCGCCCGCCGCGCTTCGAGTACCGCCTGACCGACGCGGGACAGGACGCGCTGCCCGTGGTGCTCTCCCTGCTGCACTGGGGCGAACAGCACCTCAGCGCGAGGTCGACCGCACCGCAGATCCGGCACCGGCACGGCGACGGGCGGCCGCACCGGCTGCGGGTGACCACGACGTGCGAGACGTGCGGGGAGCCGGTCGCGCCCGACACGCTGACCATGCCGAAGGACGACCCCTGGGCTGGCCCCGCGAAGTCGCGTTCCACCGGCCCCGCGAAGTCGCGCTCGTAGTGGGTTGCTTCCCGCAACTCACTGGGTAGAATTCCGGCGCGGCGGCCAACTCGTCACGGCTTCGTCCACCCCTGGCCCAGTGTCCTTGGAGGAGAAGTGAAGCTCGGGTACCACACCAGCTACTGGACCTCGAAGCCTCCGGCCGGCGCGGTGGAGTGCATCGCGACCGCCGAGCGGCTCGGCTTCGACTCCGTCTGGACGGCCGAGGTCTACGGGTCCGACGCGTTCACTCCGCTGGCCTGGTGGGGCGCGGCGACGTCAAAGGTCAGGCTGGGCACGAACATCGTGCAGATGTCGGCCCGCACTCCCGCGGCGACCGCGATGACGGCGATCACGCTCGACTACCTGTCCGGGGGCCGTTTCGTCCTCGGCCTCGGCGCGTCCGGCCCGCAGGTGGTCGAGGGCTGGTACGGGCAGTCCTACCCGCGCCCGCTCGAGCGGACCAGGGAGTACATCGAGATCATCCGCGCGGTCGTGGCGCGGGAGGCTCCGGTTGCGTACAGCGGAAACCACTACCAGCTGCCGTTTCCCGGCGGCACGGGCCTCGGCAAGCCGCTCAAGTCCACGGTGCACCCGCTGCGCAGCCACATCCCGATCTACCTCGCGGCGCAGGGGCCGAAGAACATCGCGCTGGCCGGCGAGATCGCCGACGGCTACCTGCCGTTCTTCTTCGCGCCCCGCAACAACGACTACTACCGCGCCGCGCTCGCGGAGGGCTTCTCGCGCCGCGACGGCGGGCAGGCGCCGGCCGACTTCGAGGTCGTCGCCGGGCCCAACATCGTCTTCGACGACGACCTGGAGACCGCGGCCGACGCGCTGCGCCCGTGGGTCGCGCTGTATGTCGGCGGAATGGGCGCAAAAGAGGCAAACTTCCACGCCGCCTCAATCGCCCGGCTCGGTTACGAGGCCGAAGTCGAAAAGATCCAGCAGCTCTACCTCGCCGGCCACAAGAAGGACGCCATTGCGGCGGTGCCGACCGCGATGGTCGAAGACGTCGCGCTGGTCGGCCCGCCCGACCGCGTCAAGGACGGCCTCGCGCGGTGGTCGGAATCCGTTGTCACGACGCTGCTCATCAGTGGCGACGAGGCGCACCTAAACAAGATCGTCGACCTACTCTCGTAACCGACAGGAAACCTGTTCTTCCGATTTCCGTGCCGGCCACACCCCGGCAGCCGACCCACCCATGGTTGGCCACCGGTTTCGTAACCTGATCAACCAACCAAACAATCGCTCGATCACACTCGTGCGCGCGGTGCGTCAACATCCCACTGTGTTGTTGCGCGTTCAACAAGATGATTATGCGGACTGTCGGGCAAGTATTGCCTCGCCTAACCACGGCACTGTGACAACCGACACTAGTAGTCGCCGAAAACTCGCCCGTCGATCCACCAAGGGCGGCGCGCGGAAGACGCGGAGACCGCAGGTCAGCACCCCCGAGGTTGGTTAAACGCAAGATCATCAAACACTCAATACATGGCCTGACCGGCGCTTTCTCATCCCCGGCCGCGCGCAGCGCCGGCCGAAGCGTCGCGATCAATACCTCGGTAGACCGAACCGATGACCCGACCGCGCGGGCCGCCGGCTTCGCCGTCAAATATCGGCCAGCCGCGTCAGTCTTTGCGCCCGAGTGGACGAAGGCGCGAATCACGCGCTAATTGATCAAAGTGATGTGTTGACTGAACAGCGGATCCCTAGTTAACCTCGGGTCCGGTAGTCGCGTCGCGTCGGGCACTACCACGCCAGGTCCAGAACCTGAAGCTCTGACTGGGGGAATGGGGGCGAGCAAGCGTGGAACGACTTTCTGCCTGACCAAGATCCTTTGCGCCCGCGCACACCGCACATCGGGGTTGGATCGCCAACGGCGACGAAACAATCAGGCCCACGCACATCGACGTAGATCGGGCGTGGCCCGCTCAGTCATGCGCTCATCGTCGCGCGCTCGAAAAATGGGTTGCGCCGCGTTGAGCTATGACCTATTCACGCGATAGCAACAATATCGCCTTTCGACAGCCATCGCAACGAGCGTGTTGGCGCCTGTCCGAAATACGCGTTTGGGTCCCCGATGCCAGCGCCGGCCGCCTGAGGTCGGAGATCCGCCGCAGCATCCACACACAGAGGGGCAACTCGTCATGGTTGATCGCACAGTGGTCGTTCTCTTCCCCGGGCAGGGCGCGTTCGACGGCCCGGCGCTGGCGGCGGCCAACCGCCAGTACCCGCAGGTGGCGCAGACCTTCGCCGACATCGACGAGGTCTCCCAGGAGCTGTTCTCCCGTCGCCTCACCGACATCGTGCTCGGCGAGCAGCCCGTCGGCATCGCCGAGCTGCTCGCCGACGACCCGTGGGTCTCGCAGCTGGCCATCTACGGCTCCGACGTCGCCGCCTACCGCATCCTGGCCGATCAGGGCCTCCGCCCCGACGTGCTGGCCGGCCACAGCCTCGGCGAGATCGCCGCACTGGTCGCCGCGGGCGCGTACTCGATCAAGGACGGCGCCAGGATCGTCGCCCAGCGCGTGCTGGTCATCGGCGAGCAGCAGCTCACCGAGGGCCGGATGGTCGCCGTGGCCACCGAGGCCGGCCGCGCGGAGACGATCATCGGGCTGATCGGCGACCCGATGCTCGCCGTGGCCACCGAGAACCACGACGGGCAGACCGTGGTGAGCGGGCCGGCGCAGTCGCTGGAGCAGGTGCGCGGCATCGCGGCGCAGCTCGGCATCAGCACGATCGAGCTGAACTCGCCGTTCCCCTTCCACACGCCCATTCTCGCGCCGGCGGCCCCGGTGTTCGCGGCACGGATCCGGCACCTCGACCAGAACCCGCTGACCGTGCCGGTCTACTCGCCGATCCTCCAGCGCTACTACGAGCCCGGCGACGAGCTGTCCGAGCTGCTGTCCCAGCACTTCGTGAAGCCGGTCAAGTTCGCCGAGGGGATCCGGCAGCTGCACGGCGAGGGCCTTCGCTACTTCGTCGAGTCCGGCTCGCTGTCCGCGTTGTCCAAGCTGGTCAACAAGATCGTGCCGGACGGCGACGTCACCACGCTGTCCTCGCTGACCCTGGACGGCAAGGGCACGCTGCTGCTGGACACCGCGCTCGCGGTCCTGCGGTCCACCGGACTCGTCGGCGCGCTCAGCCCGGCCGAGCAGCTCGCCGCGCTGCTGGCGCCCGGCGTCAACCGCGACGCGTTCGCCGCGTTCTGGGCGGCGACCGGCGCGGAGATCACCGAGCTGGTGCAGCGCAGGCTCGCCGAGTTCGGCGGCGCGGCAACGGTGTCGGCAACCCCGGCTGCACCGGCAGCGGTCGCAAGCCCAGCCGCGAGCCCGGTCGCCGCGCCGGCAGCCGCCGCAGGCAACGGCTCCGGCTCAGAGGTGGACCGCGACACGCTCGGCGCGGACATCCGCAGCGTGTACGCCGCCGCGCTGGAGTACCCGGAGGAGGTCTTCACCGAGGACGTGCTGCTGGAGGCCGAACTCGGCGTCGACTCGGTGAAGCAGATCGAGCTGATGAGCCGCGTCACCACCAAGTACGGGCTGCCGGAGAAGTCGAGCAACTTCCGGCTCGCCGACTACGACACCATGGGCAAGATCGTCGACTTCATCCACTCCGCGCTGCACAACGGGGTCCAGGCGGGCATCTAGTTCGCATGACTGTCCACTGTGGACGATACATCGATCTTCCGCTGACCGCAAGGCATCCTGGGCTCGCCCGCCGGGCCGACCACGACCTCGCTGAAGGAGTACGGGCCACATGGCACAACTGACCGGCAAATTAGCCCTGGTCACCGGTGGCGCCCGCAACGTGGGCAAGGCCATCGCCACCGAACTGGCCAGCAGGGGCGCGCACGTGTTGGTCAACTACTTCCACTCCGCGCAGGAGGCGAAGCAGACCAAGGCCGAGCTGGAGGCGGCCGGCGCGACCGTCGACCTCGTCTGGGGCTCGGTCGCGCGACAGGATCAGGTCGACCGGATGTTCGCCGAGATCGGCGAACGCCACGGCCACCTGGACATCCTGGTGAACAACGCGGCCAACGGCGCGTTGGTGCCGGTCGACGAGCTCACCGACGAGCACCTCGACCGCGCCATCGACACCAACTTCAAGGGCGGCCTGCGGTGCTCCCGCGCCGCCGCGCCGCTGATGGCCGGCCGGGGCGGCTCGATCGTCACAGTGTCCGCGCTCGGCGGCTCGCAGATGGTGATGGCGAACTACCTGGCCTGCGCGCCGGCCAAGGCCGCGGCCGAGGCCGTCACCCGCTACCTCGCGGTGGAGTTCGCGCCGCTGAACATCAGGGTGAACACGGCGTCGGCGGCGATGCTGGTCAGCGAGGTCGCCGACGCGTTCCCCGACGCCGAGCGGATGCAGCGGGTGATCCGCGAGGCGACCCCGCTCGGCAGGCTCGGCACGGCGGCGGAGTTCGCCAAGGTGGTGGCGTTCCTCGCCTCCGACGACTCCTCGTGGATCACCGGTCAGGTCGTGCTCGCCGACGGCGGGCTGACGCTGGGCAGCGCGCTGCTGTCCCCGCCGCGCGAGACGGTCGCCGTGACCGGCAACGGGCACGGCTCCACCAATGGCCACGGCTCGACCAACGGGCACGGCTCCAACGGGCACGGCTCGACCAACGGGCATCGCCCCGCGCAGGCCGAGACCACCCCGGCCGCCGTCGAGCCGGCCGAGACCAAGCCGGCCGAGGTCGCGGCGGCTCCGGTCGTGGCGAAGGCGGCGGCCGTCGCTCCGGCGACGGTCGAGGTGCGGGAGCGGGAGCAGGCGCCGGAGGAGGCCGGTCCCGACGACATCGCCGTGGTCGGCATGGGCCTCGCGGTGGCCGGGGCGAACAGCCCCGAGGAGTTCTGGCGGCTGCGCACCGACGGCGGCGAGATGTTCACACCCGTTCCCGAGGACCGGTGGGAGCGCGCGAACTTCTACTCGCCGGACACCTCGGCCGAGGACAAGTCGTACCAGGACACCTGCGTGTTCATCACGGACTTCAGCCCGGTCGACGGCGCGGTGGACACCATGCGCGACGGCGAGGACCACGAGCTGACCACCATGTGGCTGCGGCACTCGCTCGTGCAGGCGCTCAAGGGCGTGCACCGGCGCGAGCGGGACCGCTACTCCTTCCTCGTCGGCTACACCCCCGACGGCAGCCAGCACCTCGAGGAGGCCGGCGTGCTGGCCGGCGCGGCCTACCGGGCCGAGCGCATCGTCGACGAGCTCGGCCTGTCGGGGCAGGAACGGCGGCGGCTGCTGGATGGCATCGACGACACGCTGTCCGGTCGGTACTGGCGCGGCAAGCCGGCGCCGTCGCGGTTCCTGCCGCACCGGGTCGGGCACCTGGCGATGACCGGCGTGCTGCCGGCCGACACCGAGCTCCAGATGGTCGACACCGCCTGCTCCTCCTCGCTGTACGCCATCGACATCGGCATCAAGGGCCTGCTGATGGGCAAGCACGACATCGCGGTCTGCGGCGGCGCGTTCGCCCTGGCACCGCGGGGCACCGTGCTGTTCTCCAAGCTCCAGGGCCTGTCCAAGCGGGGCGCGGTGCACTCGCTTGACAAGGACGCCGACGGCGTCATCTTCGCCGACGGCGCGGGTGTCGTGGTGCTCAAGCGGCTGCGCCAGGCGCAGCAGGACGGCGACGAGGTCCTCGCCGTGCTCAAGGCGTTCGGCTCGTCCTCCGACGGCAAGGGCAAGGCGATCTACGCGCCCAACTCCGCCGGTCAGGACCTGGCCGTGCAGCGCGCGCTGACCGGCGGCATCGCCGGATCGGACGTGGACTGGATCATCGCGCACGCCACCGGCACGCCGGCCGGCGACCTGGCCGAGTTCACCATGCTGCGCCAGCACTTCGGCATCACCGAGACGAGCTACATCACATCGAACAAGTCGCTGATCGGGCACACCGGCTGGGCCGCGGGCGTGGTGTCGCTGATCGAGTCGATCCTCGGCCTGGAGAAGTCGGTGATCCCCAAGCAGTTCCGGTTCACCGAGCCGCCGGAGCACTTCCACATCGCCGAGACGAAGCTGGACATCCCGACGGCACCGGTCGACTGGGCCGCCGAGACGGACCGGCTGCGCACGGCCGCGATCTCCGGCTTCGGCTTCGGCGGCACCAACGCGCACCTGCTGGTCCAGGAACACCGTGCCGCTGCGGAGGACTCCGGGCCCGCGAGCACCAGGACGCCGGCCGCCGACACCAGGGTCGCGATCGTCGCGTGGTCCGCGCACGTGCCCGAGCTGTCCTCGCACGAGGAGGTTCGGGACTGGCTGGACGGCCGCGGCGCGCGTCCCGCCGACAGCTTCGGCGAGTTCTACCCGGCGCCGTCGTTCCAGAAGGTGCGGCTGCCACCGGCCACGGTCCGCACCATCGACCGCTGCCAGCTGATGATCCTGGAGTGCGCGCACGACCTGCGCAACCAGCTCACCGAGTTCTGGCAGGAGAACTCCGCCAAGACCGGCGTGTTCGTCGGCAACATGGGCCCGACCCGCTCGGCCATGCTGTTCGCGAACCGCTGCTACCTCGACGACATCGACGCCGCCGTGCGGGCCAACCCCTCGATCGCGGACTCGCCCGCGCTCGACGGGCTGCTGGAACGCCTGCGGGAACAGGTGCGCGGCCAGGTGCCACCGTCCAATGAGGACGCCTTCCCCGGCATGATGCCCAACATCATCTCGGCCAGGGTGGCGAACTACTTCGACCTCAAGGGCGCGAACATCACGCTGGACTCCGGGCTGGCGTCCGCGCTGACGGCGATCGAGACCGCCAGCCGGTACCTGCGCACCGGTGAACTGGACTTCGCGCTGGCCGGCGGCATCAACGGCAACAGCCTGCCGGAGTACCGCGCGCTGCTGACCGACCTGCTCGGCCAGGACACCGATGCGCTGGCCGAGGGCTCGTTCCTGTTCGCCCTCACCACGGAGGACACGGCGCGCAGGGCCGGGCTGCCGATCCTGGGCTACGTGGACGGGTTGACCGTCAGCGCGCAGGACGCGGCCGGGGACGCCGCGACGATCGGGTGCGGCGTGTCCGACCCCGACCACGCCCGCTACCTCGGCGCGGCGGGCGGCCTCACCGTGCTCAAGGCGCTGCACCAGCCCGCCGGCCGGGTCAGCGTCGCCTGCGACGGCGGCCACGGCAGCGCCACCACGCGGCTGGAGCTGACCATCACCGGCGCCTACGCCCCCGACGCCGCCGAGGCTGGCGTGGTTCCCGAGAAGTTCCGCGACACCACGAAGTTCGCGCCGGGCCACCCGCTCGGCGTGCACCGCAAGGTGCCGGCGCTGCGGTCGGTCGCCGGTGCCGAGGTGCGGGAGCCGGTGCCGTTCCTGCCGGCCGGGGTCGTCGTGCTGACCGACCTCGCCGACCTCGGGGCCGACCTGCGGCACCTGCCGGCCGACGCGCTGGTGTTGTCCACCGCGACGACCGACGTCAACCGGCCGGGCTGGCACCACCTGCCGGAGGTGACGCCGGAGGCGGTGCGGCGGGTGCTGTCCGCGCACGGGCGGCCGGTGCGGCACGTGCGGGTGGTGACCGACCTGACCAGGTCGGCGCCGCTGCCCGGCAGCCTGTCTCGGGGCGCCGACTCGGTGACGGCGCTGCACGACGCTACTTTCCTTACACTGCAACACTGCTATGACGACCTGGCCGAGCAGGGATCGTCGTTCGTGACGCTGCTGCTCGGCGCGCTGACCGACGGCGTGCCGCACCCGTTCACCGGCCTGTTCTCCGGGCTGGTGAAGTGCGCGAGCCTCGAACTGTCGCGGTGCGTCGCGTTCGGGCTGTTCAGCTCGACGCGGCAGGTCCGCAAGGCGGCGCTGCTCGCGGAGCGCGAGACCGCGCTGGCGCGGCGGTTCCCGATCGTGTTCGACGACGAGGGTGTGCGGAAGGGTTACACGCTGGTCGACGAGCCGATCGAGCTGCCGGAGCGGACGCCGGCCGTGCTCGGGCGGGACTCGGTGGTGCTGGCCGTCGGCGGCGCGCGCGGGATCACCGCGGAGGTGGTCAAGACCGTCGCCGAGCACTTCCGGCCGCGCATCTACCTGGTCGGCAGCAACTCGCTGGACAGCTACCCGCCGGAGACGTTCGAGGGCACCGACGAGGAGTTCGCCGCGACCCGCCAGCGCTTCATCCGCACGCAGCTCGCGCTGCGCACCGGCCGGACCGTGGCGCAGATCAACCGGGACTTCGACCGGATGGTGGACGCGCGGGCCGCGCACCGCAACATCGCGGAGATGGCGGCGCACAGCGGCGCGGGCCGCGTCACCTACCTGGCGTGCGACATCACCGACCGGGACGCGGTCGCGCGGACGGTCGGCGCGATCCTGGCAGAGCAGCCCGGTGTGGACCTGGTGATCAACGCGCCCGGCCGGAACCGCTCGGCGATGATCAAGGACAAGGACTTCGCCGAGTTCACCGCGATCCGCGACCTCAAGCTGGCCAGCTACCGCAACCTCAAGCACGCCTTCGGGGACACCGCGCCGAGGATGTGGTGCAACTTCGGCTCGCTGCTCGGGTACTTCGGCCAGCTCGGCGAGCCGGACTACGCCTCGGGCAACGACTTCCTGGCCAGCGCGGCGACCTACACCCAGCACGCGTTGGGCGTCGACGAGTTCACGGTCGGCTGGACGCTGTGGGAGGGCGTCGGCATGGGTGCCAACGAGCTGACCAACGCCTACTTCAAGCGGGCGGGCTCCTACAGCCACATGCCGATCGCGGAGGGCGCGCACCACTTCGTGCAGGAGCTGCACGCGCCCGTCCGGCGGCCGTCGCTGGTGCACATGGGCGAGGCGGAACACGGCACGGTGGAACGCTTCTACCCCGGCTATCTCGCGAACTCCGAGCCGGACCACGGTTTCTACCTGCGCGAGCCGGTCTCGGCCGACGCGGACACGGCGGTGTTCGAGTGCCCGTTCGACCTGGACACCGACCACTACCTGACGCACCACCTGGTGCGTGACATGCCGACGCTGCCCGGCACGTTCGTCACGGAGATCGCCGCCGAGGCGGCCGGCTTCCTGGTGCCGGACCAGGAGGTCGTCGCGCTGGAGGACGTCACGTTCCACCACTTCCTGCGCACCTACCACAACCAGGCGGGGCCGAAGGTGCGGATCACCGCGCGGGTGGTCCGGCGCGACACGGACGTCACCGAGGTCGCGGTGCGGGTCACCACGGACGTCGTGTCGCCAAAGGGAGTGCTGCTCACCAAGGACCGGCTGCACTTCTCCGCGACGGTGTTGCTCAGCGAGCAGTTCCCGGCCGCGCCCCGGTGGCAGGACTGGGCTCCCGCCGAGGAGACGCCCATCCCCGACCCGTACCACGCGCCGGGCGCGCCGGTGCGGCTGACCGGGCCGTTCGTCGCCACCACCGACACCCGCCTGCACCCGAGCGGAAAGCGGGCGAAGTACACGCACGAGCTGGCCGTGGACGACCCGACCTGGTCCCGTTTCCGGGTGCCGACGATCCTGTTGGACGGCCTGGCGCGCACCGGGGTGCTGAACCTGATCGACGGCCACCTGGTGCCCATCGCGGCCCCGCTGTCGATCCGGCGGATCGACCTGTACGAGCGGGCGAACGACCCGCAGCTGCGGGAGCGGTACGGGCACGTCGAGCTGTACGTCACGCCGGCCGAGTTCACCATGACCGACGGCGAGCCGGGCAACCGGTTCGTGGCGGCGGCGCCGGACGGCAGGCTGATCGCGCAGCTCAAGGACATGCAGGCCACCGTCATCGGCTATCTCGACGTGAACACCGGGGAGCTCTACGACCCGGACCGCAGGCCGCTCGACGGCGGCGTCCCAGCCGCCCGTCAGGCCGCCGACGGCCAGCCTACGCGCACGCTGGTGGCCGGACAGTGAGCGGGCCCGCCCAGCACGGGATCCGGCTCAGCACAGGATCGAACCCGACGAAGGAGAATTCCGTGCCAGAGTCCACTGACGGCACAACGACGACCGGAGAGCGGGCGCCCGGACCGGAGGGCAAGTTCCTGTTCGGCGCGCTGAGCAGCTTCCAGAAGGACACCCTCAAGCTGCTGCTCGAACTCCAGCGTCAGTACGGCGGCATCAGCAGGGTGAAGCTCGGGCCGTACGAGGTGCACCAGATCACCGAGCCCGAGCACGTCAAGCACGTGTTGCAGGACAACGCGAAGAACTACGTCCGCGGCAAGTTCTACCGTGGCTTCAACCTGTTCTTCGGCAGGGGCATGCTCACCACCGACGGCGCGGAGTGGAAGGCCAAGCGGGCGGTCAGCCAGCCGTTCTTCCACAAGGTGAAGCTGCGGGCCAACGCGGGGATCATCACCGACACCACCAACGACCTGTTGGAGAAGTGGGCGAAGCCGTCCGCCGACAAGGAACCGGTCGACATCACCAACGACATGATGTGGCTGGCGATGGGTGTGCTCGGGACGATGCTGCTCGGCGTCGACCTGCGCGACTGGTCGGACCGGCTGATGCCGGCGGTTCGCTTCTCCTTCAAGGCGATGATCCTCACCGGCGAGGTCAAGCAGATGCTGCCGCGCTGGATCCCGACGAAGTACCAGCGCGACCTCAAGCGCTACCAGCAGGATCTCAACGACGTCATGGACGAGATCATCGAGCTGCACCGCAACGGCGGCGGCCGGCCGGACGACCTGGTCAACGCGTTGTTGGCGGCCCGCAAGGAGAACGGCGACCCGTGGAGCCAGCGGGAGATCCGCGCCGAGCTCAAGACGCTGTTCCTGGCCGGTCACGAGACCACCGGCTGCGGCCTGACCTGGACGCTGTACGCCATCGCGCAGTACCCGGAGGTGCGCCGCGAGCTCGAGGCCGAGCTGGCCGGCGTGCTCGGCGGCCGGGTGCCCACCGCGGAGGACCTGACGAGCCTGCCGTTCCTGCGCCAGGTCGTCGACGAGGCGCTGCGGCTGTACCCGCCGATCTGGCTGTTCCCAAGGGATGCCGTCGCCGACGACACCATCGGCGGCTACCACATCCCGGCCGGCAGCACGGTCCTGATCCCGCCTTACGCCGCGCACCACAACCCGGAGACCTGGGACAACCCCGAGGCGTTCGACCCGAAGCGGTTCTGCCCCGCGCACCAGGGCGGCGCGGAGGGTCAGGGGCAGCAGAACCGGGACAGGTACGCGTACTTCCCGTTCGGCGGCGGCGCGCGCAAGTGCATCGGCATGGACCTCGCGCTGCTGGAGATCCAGCTCGCGGTGGCCATGATCGTGCAGCGGTACCAGCTCAGCCTGGTGCCCGGCCACCCGGTGACACCAGGGGCGCTGGTCTCGCTGCGGCCGCTGCCGCAGGTGCTGATGACCATCACGCCCGTCACGCAGCCAGCGGCAGCGACGCGATGACCGCGTTACCTGAGACGGTCGGTCGGGCGGTCCTCGCACCGCCCGACCGGGCCGTCCAACCCACCAGCCGGCTGGTGTGGCGGCTGACGCCGACGCACGACCTGCCGGACGGCCCGGCCGACCGGTTGCGCGGCGCGCGCCTGGTCGTGCTCGGCGGCGACCGGGACACCGCGCGCCGGGTGGTGCTCGCGCTCCGCGCGGCCGGCGCGAACGCCGTCGCGGCGGCGGACGGCCAACCGTGCCTGGTGGACGGCGAGCTCCCGGACGGCCTGGTGGACCTCACCCTGGACGAGCCGTTCGTGCCCGGCCGGCACGACGCGTACCGCGCCGCCCTGCTGCGTTCGGTCGCCGCGTTGCGCGGCTGCTACGCGGACTGGTCGCAGGAGGTCGACGCCGAGCGGCTCGGCTATCTCGCGGTCACCTACCTCGACGGCGGCATGGGCTACCGGGGCGACGCCGAGATCCGGCAGCCGTTGGGCGGGATCTGGGCCGGGCTGGCGAAGACCGTGCACCGGGAGATCCCGAACTGCAACGTGAAGGTCGTCGACGTCGGCGCGGCCGACCTGGCGCGGCTGCCCGAGATCGTGGCCGCCGAGTTCGGCCGCTGGGGCCTGTTCGAGATCGGCTGGCACGGCGGCAGGCGGCACACGCTGGAGCCGCGCCGGCAGGACGCCGCCGCGCCGACGGTGTCGCTCGGCCGCGACGACCTGGTGCTGGTCTCCGGCGGCGGCCGGGGCATCGGGTTCCGGCTGGCCCACTCGCTGGCCGCCGACTTCGGCTGCCGGGTGGTGGTTACCGGGCGCGGGCCGCTGCCGACGGGCGCGGAGCCGTGGGCCGGGCTGACCGACGAGGAGTTCCGCGACTTCGAGCGCGGGCTGTGGTCGGCGCACCGCGAGGGCCGCAGGGTCGCCGAGATCCGCGCGGACATCGAGCGGCTGCGCAGGGACCGCGAGCTGTACGAGCACATCGTTGGCGCGCGGCGCGACGGGCTGCGCATCGAGTACGCGCCGTGCGACTTCACCGACGCGGCCCAGGTTTCCGCGCTGCTCGGCCGCCTCGGCGACGACCTCACCGGGGTCGTGCACAACGCCGGGATCGACTCGCCGACGCGGCTGCCGAAGAAGTCGGACGAGGACTTCCTGCGGACCGTCGGCACCAAGATCGACGGCTTCGTCAACCTGTTCGAGCGGGTGCGCGGCCGCGACCTGAAGTTCTTCTGCAACGTCGGTTCGCTGACCGGGCGGCTCGGCGGCATGGTCGGCCAGCTCGACTACGGCGCGGCCAACGACGGCCTGGCCAGGCTGGGCCTGTGGGCCGGCCACCAGGTCGGCTTCCCGGTGATGACGCTGTGCTGGCCGACCTGGAACCAGCTCGGCATGGTGGCCAACTTCGAGGCGACGCTGCGCTACATGGCCGCGTTGGACATCGACGAGGGAATCCAGCGCTGGCAACAGGAACTGCGCGCCGGCTCGGCCGAGGAGATCACCTACGTCGGCCCGCTCGGCCGGGCGCTGAGCCCGATCCAGGCGCGCGGCTATCCCGCGACCCGCGACCTGCCCGGCTTCGCCGAGGTGTTCCCGAAGATCTTCCACCTCGGCTCGGTGCACACCAACGCGCCGCACCGCTCGATGCTCGCCACGGTGTCGCTCGACCAGGCGTGGTCGCCAGCGCTGACCGACTTCCTGGTCGACGGCGCGGAGGCGCTGCCCGTGAGTGTGTTGCTGGACAACGCGATCTGGGCCGCCGAGTGGATGCAGCCCGACGACCTGCCCGACCTGCGGCTGGACCGGATCGAGGACCTGGTCGTGCACCCCGACGCGCTGCGGCTGGTCGGCGGAGCGGTCACGCTGCTGCGCGAGACCACCGGCGGCCACCGGGACGGCGAGTGGGTGGTGCGCGCTGGCTACCGCGACCCGGCGCGGCCGGAGGTCGAGGTCGAGGTCGCCGCGCTGCGCCTGGTGTTCCGCCGCGCCGGGGACATGCCGGCGCGGCCCGCCGCACCGGGTCGCGGCTGGCGCACGCCGACCGAGCCCGCCGCGTCCCGGCTGCGCTGGCGCGGCCTGGTGTTCGCGGCGGCGCGCGGGGCCGACGCGCAGGTGCGGCCGAGCCCGCCGGAGGACGTCTGGGCGATGCCCGTCGCGCCGGTGGCCCGGCTTCCCCTTGCCGCCATGGAGAACGTCCTGCGGTTCGCCTCGGGCGGCGCGGGCGCGCGGCTCGCGGCGGCGCGGATCTCCTTGCACGACACCACGAACGGCCCGACGCGGATCCTCGCCGGGCCGGCCGAAGGCGACTGGTCGGCGCTGAACGCGGCCACCGGCCTCCCCGTGTTCAGCGTGACCGGCCTGACCTGGTGAGCCGCGCTGATCGAACCGACAAACCACACACGATGTGACGAAGGGCTGGGGGCACAGCGACATGGCACAGATCACCACGAGCGACCTCACCATGATGGCCGTCTACGAGCCGGAGTACGTGGTCGACCCCTACCCGCTCTACCGACGGATCCGTGAGGTCTCGCCCGTGTTCTGGGACAGGCACATGGGCGAGGACGGCGCGTGGATGGTCACCGGCTACGACGCCGCGATCCAGGCGCTGCGCGATCCGAGGCTGTCCGCGCGGCGGGCGCAGTGGGACCCGAGCCGCGCCCCGGCCGGCAGCCCGCCGCAGGTCGCCTCGTCGCTGAAGGCGTTGGCGGAGCAGGTTTTCGTCGCCGACCCGCCGCAGCACACCAGGCTGCGCAAGCTGATGGCCAAGCCGTTCCTGCCGCGCGCGGTGGAGAAGATGCGCCCGGAGATCGAGCAGGTCGGCAACGAGCTGCTCGATCGGGTGGCCGGCCGGGGCGAGATGGACTTCATGGGCGAGTTCGCCATGGCGCTGCCGTCCGCGATGGTGTGCAAGGTCATCGGCGTGCCGCAGAGCGACCGGGACAAGGTGTGGAAACGGATCCTGAGCTGGGGCGTGCTGGTCGACGGCGGCCCGCTCAGCCGCGAGCACCCCGAGTTCCACCTCGCCAACCTCGGCAAGTACATGGACTACTTCCGCGAGCAGATCGCGCTGCGCAGGGAGAACCCGACCGACGACCTGCTCGGCGTGCTGGCCGCCGCCGACGCTGAGGGCGGGTTCGACAGCGAGGAGGAGCTGCTCGGCAACCTGATCTTCCTGCTCACCGCGGGCCAGACCACCACGGCGCACCAGATCGGCAACACCGCCCTGTCGCTGCTGGCCAACCCCGAGGTGTTCGAGCGGATCGCGGCCGAGCCGTCGCTGGTGCCCGACGCCACGCCGGAGTTCATGCGCTACGACTCCTCGGTGCAGCTGACCAAGCGCCGCGCGTCCGAAGCGGTCGAGCTGGCCGGCCAGCAGATCGAGGCCGGGCAGGAACTGTTCGTGTGGATGGGCGCGGCGCACCGCGACCCGGCCAAGTTCCCCGACCCCGACCGGCTCGACCCCGACCGCGAGCCGGTGCAGAACCTCTCGCTCGGCCACGGGATCCACTACTGCCTGGGCGGCCAGCTCGGCCAGCTGGTCAACGAGACCGCGATCCGGCTGTTCGCCGAACGGATCCCCAACCCGAAGGTCGACCTCGACGGGGTGCACCGGACCGCGACGCCGACCTTCCGGGGCCCGCACGTCGTGCCGCTCACGTTCGGCTAGCGAAGAGGAGCGTCCACCATGTCCCACACACTCGACGCGACGGTCGCCACCGAGACCGTCTGGCAGGGCTGCCAGCGGTGCGGCGCGCTGATCTTCCAGAAGCGGTTCGTCCGGGACCAGCGGGTCTGCTCGGAATGCGGCTGGCACGGCCAACTGACCGCGCCGCAACGGATCGAGCTGCTGTTCGACGCCGGTTCGGTCACGCCGCTGCCGACGCCGCGCTTCGCCTTGGTCACCCCGGGGTTCGCCGACACGCAGCCCTATCCCCGCCGGTTCGACCGGGCTGTCGACCAGACCGGCCTTACCGAGGCCGTGGTCTGCGTTTCCGGGACCATCAACGGGAATCCGGTCATCGCCGCGGTGATGGACTTCCGCTTCCTCGCCGGCAGCCTCGGTTCCGCCACCGGCGAGCTGATCACGCTCGCGGCCGAGCGCGCGCTCGCCGACCGGGTGCCGCTGCTGATCGTGACCGCCTCCGGCGGCGCGCGCATGCAGGAGGGCCTGTACTCCCTGATGCAGATGGCCAAGACCAGTCAGGCCCTGGCCGCGCTGGACGAGGCCGGCATCCTGACGCTGTCGCTGATCACCGACCCGACCTACGGCGGGGTGGCCGCGTCCTTCGCCACGCTCACCGACGTGATCATCGCGGAACCGGCCGCACGGATGGGTTTCGCGGGTCGGCGGGTGATCGAGCAGACCGTGCGACAGAAGCTGCCCAAGGGTTTCCAGACGGCGGAGTTCCTGCTCAAGCGCGGGCTGATCGACGACATCCAGCCGAGGTCGACGCTGCGCGCCACGCTCGCGCGGCTGCTGTCCGTTGCGCGCCAACGGAAGCAGGACACGGACCTGCCGCACGTCGGCCCGCTGATCACCGACCCCGACCGGCTCGCCAACCGGGCGGCGTGGGACCACGTGCGGCTGGCGCGGCACACCGAGCGGCCGGCGACCTCGGACTACCTGCACCACGCGCTGGACGGGTTCTACGAGCTGCGCGGCGACCGGGCTGGCGAGGACTGCTCGGCGATCGTCGGCGGGTTCGGCTGGCTGCACGGCCAGCCGCTGGTGGTGATCGGCACCGAGAAGGGCCGCACCATGCAGGAACGGGTGTCCCGCAACTTCGGCATGGCCAGCCCGGCCGGCTACCGCAAGGCCGCCAGGCTGATGCGGGTGGCCGCGAAGCTCCGGCTGCCGATCGTCACGCTGATCGACACCCCCGGCGCGTACCCGGGCGTCATCGCCGAGGAACAGGGCCAGGCCATCGCCATCGCGGAGAACCTGCGGCTGATGTCCACGCTGCGGGTGCCGGTGGTCGCGGTGATCACCGGCGAGGGCGGCAGCGGCGGCGCGCTCGCGCTGGCCGTGGCCAACCGCGTGTACGCGCTGGAGAACGCCGTCTACTCGGTGATCAGCCCGGAGGGGTGCGCCGCGATCCTGTGGAAGACGGCGGAGGAGGCGCCGAGGGCCGCCGCCGCGCTCCGCGTCGCCGCGCACGAGCTGCTGCGCGACGGCTTCGTGGACGGCGTCATTCCGGAGCCTGCGGGCGGTTCGCACACCGACCACCCAACGAGGGCCGCGGCGCTGCTGCGCGCGTCGGTCGGCGCCGCCCTGCGGGAACTGCTCGAACTCTCCCCCGACGAACTCGTCGAGGACCGCCGCGTCCGGTTCCGCGGCTACGGACCCATCACCCGCGACCAGTTGGAGGCCGCCGATGACTGAGCACCCCGACCAGCCCGAGCAGGACCTCGACGCGTTGTCCCGCACCGTGGTCCGGCTGCTCGGCGCGGCGACGCGGCCGCCGAGGAAGATCGAGCTGAGCTCGCACTCCGCGAGCCTGGTCATCGAGTGGGACCCGGCGACCACCGTGGTGTCGGCCGCGCCGCCGGTCGAGGTCGCCGAGGCCGAGCAGAGCCACCTGCGTTACCTGCACGCCCCCACCATCGGCACCTTCTATCACTCGCCGGAACCCGGCGCCGAACCGTTCGTCGCCGTCGACGACGTGATCACCGAGGGCCAGCAGGTCGGCATCCTGGAGGCGATGAAGCTGATGAACCCGGTGAAGGCGGAGCTGTCCGGCCGGGTGGTGGAGATCCTGGCGGCCGACGGCGCCCCGGTGGAGTACGGCCAGCGGCTCATCGCCATCGACACCCGTTGAGTCCACAGCGCCGCAACGAAAGGAGCTGAGCGGTGTTCTCCACCGTGCTCATCGCGAACCGAGGCGAGATCGCCGTGCGGGTCGCGCGGACCTGCCGGGAACTCGGCATCAGGACCGTGGCCGTCGTCTCGACCAGCGACCTCGACTCCGCGGTCACCAGGATCGCCGACCGGACCGTGCACATCGGGCCGGGGCAGGCGCGGCGCAGCTACCGCAACGCCTCCGCCATCATCGAGGCGGCGTTGCAGACCGGGGCGCAGGCCATCCACCCCGGCTACGGGTTCCTGTCCGAGGACCCGGACTTCGCCGAGATCTGCGACCTGTACGGGATCACCTTCATCGGGCCGCCCGCGCGGGTGATCGCGGACCTCGGCGACAAGTCCCGCGCCCGCAAGCTGATGGACGACGCCGGGCTGCCGATGCTGCCCGGCAGCAAGAGCGCGGTGGACAACGTCGTGCTGGCCAAGGAGATCGCCGACGACATCGGCTACCCGGTGATCATCAAGGCCGCGGCGGGCGGCGGTGGCCGGGGCATGTCGGTGGTGCGGTCGGCCGCCGAGTTCGCCGACGCGTTCCGCACCGCGCGGGCGCAGGCGCAGGCCGTGTTCGGCGACGCGCGGGTGTACGTCGAGCGGTACCTGGAGTCGGCTCGGCACGTCGAGGTGCAGATCCTCGCCGACCAACACGGCAACGCGGTGCACCTCGGCGAGCGGGACTGCTCGGTGCAGCGCCGGCACCAGAAGCTCGTCGAGGAGTCGCCAGCGCCCAACCTGGAGCGGGAGCTGGCCGCGCGGATGGGCCGGGCGGCGGTGCAGGGCGCGCTGTCGGTCGGCTACGTCGGCGCCGGCACCGTGGAGTTCCTCGTCGACGAGCGCGGCGAGTTCTACTTCATGGAGGTCAACTGCCGCATCCAGGTCGAGCACCCGGTCACCGAGATGGTCACCGGCATCGACCTGGTCAGGGAGCAGCTGGCGGTCGCCTCGGGCCAGCGGCTCTCGTTGCGGCAGGAGGACATCCGGCCGAACGGCTGCTCGATCGAGGTGCGCGTCAACGCCGAGGACCCCGAGCGGGAGTTCCTGCCGACCCCAGGCAGGCTGACCGAGTTCACCGTGCCGACCGGGCCGTTCACCAGGGTCGACACGCACGCGTTCCCCGGCTGGGTGGTGTCCCCCGACTACGACCCGTTGCTGGCCAAGGTGATCGTCTGGGCGCCCGACCGGAACCAGGCGCTGGCCAGGATGGAGCGCGCGCTCGGCGAGATGCGGGTGTCCGGCGACGCGGTGGAGAGCACCGTGCCGTTCCTGCGGGAGGTGCTGGCGCAGCCGCTGTTCCGCGACGGCAAGCACACCACGGCGCTGGTGGACGACCTGCTGGCCAAGGACCGTTCGTGACGGTCGGGCCGACGCGGGTTGGCCGCCGTCAGCCGGCCTCGGCCGGGGCCATCAGGTCGTGCGTGACGGCCGCGAGCAGGCCGGGAAACCGCTCGGCGAGGTCCTCGGTGCGCAGCCGGACGTGGTGGTTGCGGCCGTCGAGGCGGGTCATGGTGACCCCGGACTCGCGCAGCACGCGGAAATGGTGTGACAGGGTCGACTTGTGCACTCCGGCGTCGAACTCCTCCGGCCGGCACGGGTGGTACTCGCCGTCTGCCAGCACCGCGACCAGGCGCAGGCGCACCGGATCCGACAGCGCGCGCATGACGTCGACCAGCTCGATCTCCTGGACCTGGGGTTGCTTCAGGAACCGCGCCACCGCAGCCACCGCCTTCCGCGTTTACCCGCTCCGCGCTCACCACAGCATATCTGTTGGAGAGCTATGCAACTGTCAAACGATCCCCCGCCGTTGTTCCGCCCGCGCGGGTAACCCACTCCGCCAGGAGGCGTTGTGATCCACACCAGCCCACTTCCCGACATCGAGCTGCCGCGCAGCGAGCTGTCCGAGTTCGTGCTCGCCGACGCCGAGACGCGCGGCGAGCACCCGGCGCTGGTCGACGGGACGACCGGCCGGGTGATCGACTACGCGACGCTGCGCGGGCTGGTCGACCGGGTCGCGAGGGCGCTGGCCGGCGCGGGACTGCGCGCGGGCGACGTGGTCGCGGTGTACGCGCCGAACACCGTGCTCTACCCGGTGGCCTGCTACGCCGCGAGCCGGGCCGGGGCGACCGTCACGACCGTGAACGCCCTGTACACGCCGGGTGAGTTGATCGGCCAGCTGGCCGACTCCGGCGCGAGCCTGCTGGTGACGATCTCGCACTTCCTGCCAGCGCTCGCCTCGGTCGACCTGCCCGCCGGCCTGCGCGAGGTGCTCGTGCTCGACCAGGCGCCCGGGTACCGGTCGCTGCTCGACCTTCCGGCCGACCCCGACCAGCCGCTGCCGACGGTCGACCCGGCCGAGGACATCGCGCTGCTGCCGTACTCGAGCGGGACGACGGGCACCGCCAAGGGCGTCCGGCTGACCCACTCGAACCTGACGGCGGCCATCGCGCAGATGGTCAGCGCTATGCCGATCGGGCCGGAACACCGGGTCCTTGCCGTGCTGCCCTTCTCGCACGTATACGGGTTCGCCACGATGATGGGGATGGGGCTGCGCGCCGGGGCCACCATCGTGGTGCTGCCGAGGTTCGACCTCGAACAGTTCCTGCGCACCATCGCCGAGCAGCGGATCACCGTGGCCCTGATCGCGCCGCCGATCGCGTTGGCGCTGGCCAAGCACCCGCTGGTGGACCAGTACGACCTGTCCTCGCTGTGGCGGGTGCTCAGTGCCGCGTCGCCGCTCGACCCGGACATCTCGGCGCTGGTGCACCGCCGGATCGGCGTGCCGGTCGTGCAGGCGTACGGCATGACCGAGTCCTCGTCGGGCTGTCACGTGCCGCCGGGCGAGACGGTGCCGCCAGCCGGGTCGGTCGGGGTGCTGCTGCCGCAGACCGAGTGCCGGCTGGTGTCCACGGCGACCGGCGCGGACGTCGGGGTCGGCGAGGTCGGCGAGCTGGTGGTGCGCGGGCCGCAGGTGATGAAGGGGTACCTGAACCGGCCGGAGGAGACCGCGGCGACGCTCGACGCGGAGGGTTGGCTGCGCACCGGCGACATCGGCAGGGTCGACGCGGACGGGTGGTTCTACATCGTCGACCGGGTCAAGGAGCTGATCAAGTACAAGGGGTACCAGGTCGCGCCCGCCGAGCTTGAGGCCGTGCTGGTGGGCCATCCGCAGATCGCCGACGCCGCGGTGGTCGGGGTGCCCGGCGCGGACGGCGAGGAGGTGCCCAAGGCGTTCGTGGTGCGCCAGCCTGGCGCGGACGGCCTCGACGACCGGCAGGTGATGGACTTCGTGGCCGAGCGGGTGGCGCCGTACAAGAAGGTGCGCGCGGTCGAGTTCATTCAGACGGTGCCGAGGTCGATCGCCGGCAAGATCCTGCGCCGCGAGCTGCGCGACGCCGCCACGGCGTGACGCTGCCACCAGCGCAGCGCCGCAGCGTCCCGAACTGAATTGCAGTACGGCAATTCAGTTCGGGCACTTGCGCAGCTTCGCGGGGTCGGGCGCGACGGTCGGCCACCCGGGCAGCGCGGTCAGCCTGGTGACGACGGCGGTGCAGCTGGGCGTCGCCGCCGCCCCTGCCGGCCGCACCACCGAGAAGACCTGCGCGTAGAACCGCTGGCAGTCACCGCCGCCCTGCGCGCACGAGGCCTGCGCGGCCACCACGTCGACGACGCCGTCGTCCACGTTGCGCAGCGCCAGGTACGGCGCGCTGGCGTAGTACGGCACCTGCCCCCTCGCCCACGACCCGGACCGCCTGACCAGCACCTCCCCGGCCATGCCGCCGTCCTGCTTGCCGCCGGTGATCCTGCCGTGCACCAGGCAGACCGAGACCACGCCCTCCACACACTGCAACGAGTCCGAGGCCAGCTTGGCGCCGGACTCGATGGTGGTCGCCTCGAAGATGTTGGTCCCGCCGGGCCCGCTGACCCTGATCCGCCCGGTGCTGCCTCCGATCAGCACCTCCACCCGGTCCGCGCCGACGTTCTGGCCGGCCACCGTCTGACACGGCCCGCTGCCGCACTGGAGGGCCACGTTCGCCGAGGTCGCAGCCTGGCTGGCCGACGTCGGCGGCGCGGCCTCGGTCGACGCGGAGCGGGGGCGCAGGCTCGCGGCCGTCGCCAGGCCGGCCGCGGTGAGCACGACCGCCGCCACCATGACGACCCACACGGACCGCGGGGTGACCCCGCCGCCGCGCCGCCGCCCGGCGCCAACCACCTCCGCCACGCCGTCTCCCCCATCGGTTGTGCCTCGTCCGGGTGAGTCTGCCCGTCGGCACGCGGTCCGCGCAGCCTCTCCCGCCCTCGGCAGCCGTGATGAGGTCAAGGCGTGACCTTGCTCTCGGTCACCGGTCCTGGCTAGGTCCGTAAACTTCCCCACCAGCCCGCCGGTGCGAGCCGAGGGCGGTGGCTGTGTCACATCAAGGAGGTAGGGGCGTGCCCGAGACGGCCAACGACCGGGGTCCGGTCGCGGGGGACAACGGTCCGCTGCGAAAGGTCCTCGTCGCCAACCGCGGTGAGATCGCCGTGCGAGTCATCCGGGCCTGCCGGGACGCGGGCCTGGCCAGCGTCGCGGTCTACGCGGACCCCGACCGGGACGCGCCCTTCGTGCGGATGGCCGACGAGGCGTTCGCGCTTGGCGGCAGCACCCCCGGCGACAGCTACCTGTCCGTGCAGAAGCTGCTGGACGTGGCGGCGCGGGCTGGCGCGGACGCCGTGCACCCCGGCTACGGCTTCCTGTCCGAGAACGCCGACTTCGCGCAGGCCGTCATCGACGCGGGCCTGACCTGGGTCGGCCCGACCCCGCAGGCGATCCGCGACCTCGGCGACAAGGTGACCGCGCGGCACATCGCCACCCGCGCTGGCGCGCCGCTGGTGCCGGGCACCAACGACCCGGTCGACGGCCCCGACGAGATCATCGCCTTCGCCGAGGAACACGGCCTGCCGGTGGCGATCAAGGCGGCGTTCGGCGGCGGCGGTCGCGGCCTGAAGGTGGCCAGGACGATCGAGGAGATCCCGGAGCTGTTCGACAGCGCGGTGCGCGAGGCCGTCACGGCGTTCGGCCGGGGCGAGTGCTTCGTCGAGCGCTACCTGGACAAGCCGAGGCACGTCGAGGCGCAGGTGCTCGCCGACCAGCACGGCAACGTGATCGTGGTCGGCACCCGCGACTGCTCGCTCCAGCGCCGGCACCAGAAGCTCGTCGAGGAGGCGCCAGCGCCGTTCCTGTCGACCGAGCAGCACCGCACCATCCACGAGGCGGCGCGGGCCATCTGCAAGGAGGCCGGTTACCACGGCGCCGGCACGGTGGAGTTCCTCGTCGGCACCGACGGCACGATCTCGTTCCTTGAGGTCAACACCCGGCTCCAGGTCGAGCACCCGGTCAGCGAGGAGACCACCGGCATCGACCTGGTGCGGGAGCAGTTCCGGATCGCGGCGGGCGAGAAGCTGCGCTTCGACGGCGACCCGGCGCCGCGCGCCCACTCGATCGAGTTCCGCATCAACGGCGAGGACGCTGGCCGCAACTTCCTGCCCGCGCCTGGCACGGTGACGACGTTCGCCATCCCGTCGGGTCCGGGTGTCCGGGTGGACGCCGGGGTCGAGTCGGGCAGCGTCATCGGCGGGCAGTTCGACTCGCTGCTGGCGAAGCTGATCGTGACCGGCGAGACCCGCGAGCAGGCGCTGGAGCGGGCGCGGCGGGCGCTGGACGAGCTGGTCGTCGAGGGCATGGCGACGGTGCTGCCGTTCCACCGCGCGATCGTCCGCGACCCGGCGTTCACCGCGGAGGACGGCTTCGCCGTGCACACCAGGTGGATCGAGACGGAGTTCGACAACACGATCCCGCCGTTCGCGGGTGCGGCCGAGGCAGGCGAGGACGAGCCGAGGCAGACCGTGGTCGTCGAGGTCGGCGGCAGGCGGCTGGAGGTGTCGCTGCCCGGCGACCTCGCGGTCGGCGGCGGCGCCAGGTCCGGCGGGGCTGCGGCCAAGGCCGCGCCGCGCAGGCGGACGGGCGGCAAGGGCGGCGCTGCCGTGTCGGGCGACGCGGTGACCGCGCCGATGCAGGGCACCATCGTGAAGGTGGCGGTGGAGGACGGCCAGCAGGTGGCGGTCGGGGATCTCGTCGTCGTCCTTGAGGCGATGAAGATGGAGAACCCGGTGACCGCGCACAAGGCCGGCACGGTGACCGGGCTGGCCGCGGCGGCCGGCAGCACCGTGAGCCAGGGCACCGTGCTCTGCGAGCTGAAGGACTGATCCGCGCTCGGCCGGGCCCCGTCGGGGCCCGGCCGAGTTCGGGTTCCTGACGGATGTCAGGGGGACCGGCCCCGTCGGGGCCGTAGAGTTGCCTTCGTGAGCGAGTTCCCGTCGCCGGACATCCGAATCGGCGACACCGAGCGTGAGCAGGCCCTGACGGCGTTGGGCGAGCACATGTCCGCCGGACGCCTCGACATCGACGAGTACGGCGACCGCACCGCCAAGGTGGCCGCCGCGCGGACCCGGCGCGAGCTGGTCGAGGTGTTCACCGACCTGCCCGACCCGAGGCCCAGCTTCGCCCCGGCCGCCCCGGCCGCGCCGCCACCACCGCGGCCGGCAGCGCCGGTGGCCCAGCCTGCCGCGAGCAACGTGCCGGACTTCCGGAACCGCACCGACATCCAGCGCGCGACGGCTGGTGTCGTCAGCGCGTCGTGGCTCATCTGCATCCTGCTCGTCGCCGTCGTGCACCTGCCAGGTCAGCTCTTCATCCTGCCGATCGCCCTGTCGATCATGATGGGCAGCATCTGGGGCAACCGGGGAAACGGGCGTGACCGGCGCCGCAACCGCCGCAGGGACTGGCGCTGAACGTCGTTCCCGGCCTGCTGCTGCTCGACCTCGACGGGGTGCTGCGCCGCTTCGCCCCCGACGATCCGATCGAGGACGCCCACGGGCTGCCGCGCGGCTCGCTCGCCTCGGCGGCGTTCGCGCCGGACGTGGTCGGCCCGGCGATCTCCGGGGCCGTGCGGGACGACGCGTGGCGCGCCGCCACGGTGGCCCGCCTGCTCGCCGACGTGCCCGGCCTTGCCGCCGACGCGGCACGGGCCGCCGTCGAGGCGTGGAACCGGCCGGGCGAACCGATTCCGGCGGCGGTCGAGCTGGTCAGGCAGGCACGCACCCGATGCCGGGTGGCGCTGCTGACCAACGCCACCAGCCGGCTGCCGGAGGACCTGCGCCGGATCGGCCTCGATCGCGAGGTGGACGCCGTGGTGTCGTCCGCGCGGATCGGCGTGGCCAAGCCCGCGCCGGAGGCGTTCCGCCGCGCGCTGCGGGTGTTGCAGCACTCGCCGGCGAGCACGCTGTTCTGCGACGACAGCGCCGTCAACGCCGAGGCCGCCCGGACGCTGGGCATCGACGCGGCGCACGTGCCGGACACCGACGCGCTGCGGGCCGCGCTGGCCGGCCGGGGGCTGCTCGGCGAGCGGCCGGCGCCCGGCGCGGCCGGGCCCGAGTCCGGCGGCGTGCTGCTGGTGCTGCTGGTGCTGCCGGATCGCGCGGACGCCGAGCGGATCGCGGCGACGCTGGCGGCCGAGGGCTGGTCGCCCGCCGTGGTGCACAAGGACCTGCTCGCTGGGGAGGACGACGTCGAGGACGCCGACTGGGTGGTGGAGCTGGCCACCGCCCCGGACGGCCGCCCGGCCGCCGCCCATCGACCGCGCCTGGACGCCCTCGCCGCCGGCCACGACGGCTTCACCACCGGCTTTTCCAGTACGGACTGAACAACCGGTCAGAAACCGTTCCCACCGACGTCGACCACGGCACCGTCCTTCATCTGGAGACGACGGTCGGCCCGCCGGGTGATGGCCGGGTCGTGCGTGGCGACCAGGCACGCACCGCCGCCTGCCGTGTATTCCAGCAGCAGGTCGACCACCACCTCGATGGTGCGGTGGTCCAGGTGCGCGGTTGGCTCGTCGGCGAGCAGCAGCGTCGGCCGCACGACGAGCGCGCGGGCCAGCGCGACCCGCTGCCGTTGGCCGAGCGAGATCTCCGCCGGGTACCGCCGCGCCAGCGCTCCGACGCCGAGCCGGTCGAGGATCGTGCCCGCGCGGTCCAGCGCCTCGGCCGGGTCGCCGCCCGCCGGCCCGAACAGCAGCGGCGCGGCGGCGTTCTCCTCGAGCGTCAGCTCCTCGAACAGGCCGAAGCTCTGCGGCAGCACGGCGAGCACCGACCAGGCCGGCGCGCCCTCTGGCAGCCGCACCGCGCCGCCGTCGGGCTCGTCGAACCCGGCGAGCAGCGCCAGCAGCGCGCTCTTGCCCGACCCGGACGAGCCGACCAGCGCCACCAGCTCGCCGGGGTACACGTCGAGGTCGACCCCGCGCAGCACGTCGACGGGGACGCCGCCAGACGGCCGGAACGACCTGGTCACGCCACTGGCACTCAACACAGCACTCACCGCGTCTCCCCTACCAACCGTCCGTCCAGGATCCGGATCACCCGTGTCGCGCCGGCCAGCACCGCGTCGTCGTGCGAGGCGACGACCACGGTCACACCGAGCCCGACGAGGTCGCCGAGGGTGGCCACCACCAGCTCGCCGGAGCGCGCGTCCAGTTGCGAGGTCGGTTCGTCGGCGAGCACCACGTCCGCGCCAGCGGCCAGCGCGGTGAGCAGCGCGAGCCGCTGCTGCTGCCCGCCGGACAGCGCCGAGACGGCCCAGTCCGCCGTTCCCGGCAGGCCGAGCCGGTCGAGCAGTTCGACGCCGGGATCGGGCCGCCCGGCCAGCTGCGCGGCGGCGCGCAGGTTCTCCCGCACGCTCAGGTAGTCGAACAGGTTGTCCACGGGGTTCTGGAACAGCAGGTGCACGCGCTTGCGCAGCGCCCGCCGGCCGCGCGTGTCCAACTTGGTAGTGTCCTTGCCGCGCAACAACATCCGCCCCTGCGTCGGCCGTTCGGCGAGGCCGAGCAACCGCAGCAGGGTCGACTTTCCTGAGCCGCTCGGGCCGGCAAGCACGGTCAGGCCGTCGGCCGGCACGTCGAGGTTGATCCCGTGCAGGGCGGTGACATCGCCGGACGGCGTGCGGTAGCGGTGCACGAGCCCGCGCACCGAGAACACGGGTTCCTCAGCCACGAAGCAGCTCCTTCACTGGGGCCCGCCGCGCCGCGAGGACGGCGTGCGCGGCGACCAGCAGCACGGCGACGGCCGCGCCGCCGACCGCGCCGAACGCGACGGGCAGGACGCTCGCGGGGATGGTGCCGGGATGCAGGTTCGGGTAGGGGTCGAGCTCGGGACCGGCGAGGCGGACGGCGAGCCACCCGCCGCCGAGGCCGACCAGCAGCGCCAGCGCGGCGAGCATGGTCAGCTCGGCGGCGTGCGAGGCGTACAGCGCCCTGGTCCGCAGGCCCATCCTGGCCAGCAGGGCGTGCGCGACGGCCGTGGACCGCCGCCTGGTTTCCACCGACACCAGCAGGGTGACGGCGGCGACGGCGATGAGCGCGCTGCCGAGCACCACGAAGAACCGGAAGACCCAGCCGATCAACAGGAACGGCAGGTGGCCGGTGGTGTTCTCGGCGCGAAGGATCCGACCCGGACGCATCCCGTTGTCCTGCAACGCTTTCAGCACCGACGCGGAGTCGCTCATGGTCCACACCTGCTGGTTGTACTCGCCTCGGACGTTTGCCGGCACGGCGTCCCAGGCCGCCACCAGCATGCCCTCGGCGCGCATCATGCCGGCGAACACCGGCACGGTGGCCACGACCCGGACCTTGGCCAGCTCTGGCGCGACGAACCTGGCCGGCTGGTACGACCCGACCTGGATCACCGGCACGGTGCCGTCCCGGTCGGCCGGTCCGAGCTTGCCGAGCAGCTCGGCGAGCGAGAGCCCGTTCCACCGGTCCTGCCAGCCGCCGCCGTCGGCGTAGGTGGCCGGGTCGACCACGAGGATCCTGCCCTGCCGCCCGTCGTCGAGTTTCGGCTCGTCCCACAGCACCCTGGTGGCCCTGCCCCTGATCGGCGCGGGTAGTTCGGGCCGGTCGCCGACGTTGTTCGCGACCCGCACGACGGTGTTCGCGCCGGCGAACACCAATCCCTTGTCCTGGATGGAGTTCTGCTGGGTGTCGGCTACGCCGATCCCCACAACGATCACCCCGATCGCGAGGCCGGCGACCGCGAGCAGCGCCAGGGTGACCCTGGACTGCGCCGCCGATCTGCGCAGCGCCCACAGGGCGGCCGGTCGCCGCCAGCCGCGCCGTCGGTGGCTGGCCCGCAGCGCCCAGCCGGCCAGCCGCGCGGCGAGGCCGAGCAGCACGGCGATGCACAGCACCGGGAAGGCGAGGGCGAACACGTCGACGGTGGGCAGCAGGCTGTCCGGCCGGACGGTCAGCGAGCCGCCGGACAGCCGCCGCCAGGACAGCACGGCGAGGCCGCCGGCCAGCAGTTCCCACGGGGTTCGCCGCAGGACCTTGCCGAGCAGCGGGGTCAGCCGGCCGGCCCGGCCGCTCTCGTGCTGGCGGCGCACCCGCAGTGCCGCCGAGGCGACCAGCACCAGCAGCACCAGCAGCCAGGTGCCGGCGGCGAGCGCGGCGGACACCCAGCCGGCCCACGGGTCGAGCTGTCCGGCGGGCGCGAGCAGCGGAACGGTCAGCCGCGCCGCCGCCCAGCCGAGCGCGCTGCCGAGCAGCAGCGGCAGGCCGAGTTCGAGGCCGGCCTTGCCGCCGAGCGACACCGGCCGCGCGCCGCGCGTCCACAGCAGCCGGATCTCGGCGGCCCGGCGTTGCGACCACTGGCCGGCCAGGCCGAACACCGCGAGCAGGCCGGCGAGCAGGCTCGCGCCGGTCAGCGGCAGCAGCGAACTCAGCACGGTGGACTGCGCGCTCTCGCCCGCGGCCAGGGTGACGGCGGCCTGGTTGGTCATGGCGGGCGCATCCTGCGCGAGTACCTGCCCGACGTCGCGGCGCATCGCGTCGACCTGGGCCGACCAGCGCCGCTGCTCGGTCACGGTGACCGGCAGGGTGGCGGTGGCGAACTGGATGCGGCCCGGCTGCGGCGCGAGTCCCTTGTCCCGCAGCGTGTCGAACAGGGCGGGCGCGACCAGCAGCGGCGGGGGCGCACCGGCCTCGCCGATCTCGGGGTGGGGCACCAGGTAGCCCTCGTCGCTGCACCAGAACGGCGGTGCCGGCTCGACGACGCGCCGGTAGACGCCGGCGATCGGCAGCGTGGTCGGCCCTGTGGTCGACCCCGATCGGGTCGCGATGGTGAGCGTGCCGCCGGCGTGCAGGCCGAGCACGGCGGCGAGGTCGGTGGGCACCCACACGCCGTCAACGCCGGAGCCCTCGACGGGCACGACGTTGTCCAGGCCGTGGTCCTTGGCGACGAGGAGCACGTTCGTGTGGCCGCCGCCGATCAGCAGGGCCGCCCCGCCCGCGCGGACGTGCCGGATGACGTCCGCGCCGTCGGCCGCCGCGGCCGCCTTGATCCGCTGCTCGCGCTCGCCCTGCACCGGGGGCTGGTTCGTCGCCTCGCGGATCCGCAGGCCGGTGTCGCCCTCGCAGAGCTGGCTGTTCTCGTACTGGACCGCGGCGGATCCGGTGGCCGAGACGTACAGGGCGGTGGCCGAGGCGACGAAGGCGACCACGAGCCCGATCACCACGGCGACGACGATCGTGACCGGGTTGGACAGCGCGGCGCGCGGCGATCGTTGCCATGGCAAGTTGATGGGTGACACCAGCGCCACGGTAGTGAAGATCACGTGGGCATTTCGAGTGGTTCGTCACCGAAAGTCGAGCGCGGCGCCAGAACTACTACCCCATCTGGTGACGTCTCGCCCCTTTGGGTGCCGCCACAGCGCCAGATAGCGTAAGGCCGTGGAACCGGTCGAGATCAACGCTGGGGACTACTACCTTCGCCAGCTCAGGGCCGACGAGCGGATCGACGACCGCGCGGCCGTGCTCGCGGCGTTCACCGACCCCGACACCCGCCGCTGGCTGACCCGCTACCGGATCGACGACCTGGACTCGGCCGGCCGCTACGTCGCGGACCGCACGCGGGAGTGGCAGGACGACCGGCGCTGCTCCTGGGCCGTCGCCGACCCGCAGACCGGCGCCATGCTCGGCGAGGTCGGCCTCAAGGGCCTCGACCTGTGGCACGGCACCGCCGAGGTGTCCTGCTGGACCCACCCGGCGCACCGGGGGCGCGGCGTCGCGGTGGCGGCGCTCGCGGCCGCGCTGCGCTTCGGCTACGGCGCCCTGGACCTGCACCGGGTCTGCTACCAGCACGCCGAGGGCAACGGCGCGTCCCGGCGGGTCGCGGAGAAGTCCGGATTCCGGCTGGAGGGCCTGCTGCGCGGCGCGGAACGCGTCGACGACGGCCATCGCGACCTGCTGATCTGGTCCCGCCTGGCCACCGACCCCGACTGAGCGGGTATACCACCGGCGACGGCTTCGCTACGGTACGCGCATGCCGACCTGCCGGCGAGGTGTCAGCACCACCAGCGCGCTGGTGGCGGCCGCGCTTGCCCTGACCGGCTGCGGGACCCTGACCAGGCCCGCGGCCAACAGCGTTCCCCCTGCCGCGCCGACGACCACGACCAGCGCGACGCCCAGCGTCACGCTGCCGCCACGGCCGAGACCGCTGCCGCTCGGCTCGATCGACCCCTGCCGGATCCTCACCAGGGACCAGCGGACCGCGCTCAGCCTCGACAACTCGCCAAGTGACTATGTCGACAAGGCGTTCGGGAACGCGAAGGCGTGCACCATCCGGGGCCTGCGCACCGGCAACGTCGCCAGGCTCGCGCTGGTCACCGCGCAGGGCATCGAGGTGTGGCTGGACGAGAACGCGCAGACGGACGCCAGGCCGGCCTCCGTCGGCGGGTTCCCCGCGCTGACCGTCCGCACGCCGGGCATCGCCAACGCCTGCAACGTGGACGTCGACGTGGCCGACGGCCAGTTCCTCGACGTGCTGTTCCGCGACGGCGGCAACGACCGGCCAGCCCCGCAGGACACACTCTGTCTCGGCGCGCAACGGGTCGCCGAGGCAGCAATGACAAGCCTTGGGGCAAAGCACTGACCCACTCGGGCGGAAGTCGCGCCGGACGCTCCCCAGTGTCACTCCCGGTGGCTACAGTAACTCTGGCGTAGGACACGTCTGGGAGGTCAACCGTGCCTTATGACAACCTCTTCGACGGGGAGGGTGGCTCGCTGCCGCCCATTCCGACGCAGCAGAGCCTGCGTGTGGACCCGGAGGCGATCCCGCATCTGCGCAACGTCTTCTCGACCGCCCTGGTGAAGCTGGACAAGCAGATCGAGCTGGCGATCACCGAGGTGCGGGTGCGGCCGTGGGCAGGCGACCCGGTCAGCGCGGAGGCCGCGACCAAGTTCAACGAGCGGTCGTTCGACGCAGCCGACTCGGCGCTCACCGCGTTGCAGGGCTACCAGGCGCAGCTGAAGTCCGCGCTGGACGCACTCGGTCAGGTCGAACGCCAGTACCACGTGGTCGAGGGCGACAACACCGACCTGCTCAAGCAGGGCGGCTGCTGACCGGCGGTCGGCTCGGAACGACCGTGGTCAGCCAGTAGTCGAGGGGACTAGAGCTAGATGACTGACGGACACCGGTGGCGTGGCTACACCCACGAGGAGCTCTACCGGCAGCTCCAGAAGGGGCCGGGGCCCAAGGGCTCGCACGCGTCCATGGAGCGGTGGGCCGGGGTGTCCACGACGCTCGCCGAGATCAACGCCGACCTGGCCAAGGGTGTCAGCAAGTCCGGCGCGGTCTGGGAGGGCGCGGCAGGCGACCAGGCGCGCGGCGGGATCAGCCCGCTGGCGCAGTGGGCCTCCGACGCCCAGACCGGGGCCGACGTGATGCGGGTGTCCGCCGAGCTCCAGGCCGACTTCGTCGGCCAGGCGCGGGCCGACATGCCGCCCCCGGTGCCGGTGACCGCGGAGCGGCCCAACGACGTGGTGACCGTGCTCGCGCACGTGTTCGGCGCGCAGACCGACTACGAGAAGCAGGAGCACCGGCAGAGCGCCGCCGAGCAGCGCGCGTTCGAGGTGATGTCGACCTACGAGTCCAGCACCACGACCAACACCAGCACGCTCGGCCGCTTCGAGGCGCCGCCGCAGGTCGTGATCAATGCGGGCCCGGTGGCCGGCGCGGACGTCGTACCGGGTGTCGCGGCCGCCCCGATCCTCGACGGCGAGGTCGGCGGGGTGCCGTCGGCCAGGTCCGGCGGTCGCCGCACCGGCGCTCGCGGCGCGGCCCGCACGCCCGTCGCGCCTGCCGGAGCCGAGGAGGACGGCGAGCGCGGGCGCGGGCCCGGGCAGTCCGGCGGCTCGACGGCCGAGTCCGGGACGTCCACCAAGTCCGGTGGCCCTCGGCTCAACACCACGGCCAAGTCCTACGTGCCCGGCGCGGTCGGCATCGACGGCGTGGCGGGCGGCGGCGGTCTCGCCGGCGGCGGTGGGCTCGGCCCGGCGCAGCGGGCGGCGGACAAGCTCAAGTCGGGCCGCGACAAGGACACCACCTCGATCAGCGGCGCGGAGGGCGGATTCGCGCCTGCCCCGGCGACACTGGCCCAGCCGGGACAGGGGATGTCGCACGGCGGCGCGATCGGAGGGGGTAACTTCGCCTCGGACGACTCGGTGCACCGCCGGTCGACCGGCGCGAACCCAGGGCAGGGCTTCGACCCGTTCGGGGTGCTCGGCACGAAGTCCGAGGACGAGGACGACATCGAGCACGAGACCGCCGTCTACCTGGTGGAGACCGACGACATCTACGGCGTCGGCAACCATGCCTCGCTGCCGGTCATCGGGGAGAGCCAGTAGGGCTCTCGAGGAGAGCACCTAACCTATGACGATGTTCGGACTGGACCTCGGCGGCAACGACCTGCGCGAGCCGGTCACCATCTCGGCGCTCGAGTTCGACGTGCTCTGGGAACACCTCCGGCTGGAGGTCATGCCGCTGGTGCTGAAGGTGCCCTCGCCCGGCAAGACGCACACGGAGCGGGCCGCCCTGGTCAACTCCGTGTGGGCGGACCTCGGGCGGCGCGGGCTCGGCAGGCCCGTCGCCCTCGACCCCATGCTTGAGGAGCTGCTGCACCTGCTGAACCGCCCGACGCAGGAGGTGGACGGCAGGCTGTGGCTTGGCCGCAGCGTCCGGGTGCTCGCGGCGTCCAGGGGCGGCTCCGGCGTCCTCGCGGTGCTGGACAACGACCGGCTCAGCCTGCGGCCGGCGTCCGGCGAGGGCCTGCCGCGCGAGGCGCTGTCGGTGCTGCCGACCGCGCCGGCTGGCAGCGGCTACTCGGTCACGCTGCCCAGCGCCGACCTCGACGCGGCGGCGGCCAACGTCAGCAAGCCAGAGGACCTGGAGAAGGCGCTGCGGGAGCGCGGGCTGCGGCAGGACGACGCGCACGCTATGGCGGAGATGCTGCGCGACGCCGGCAACCGAGGCCAGTTCGGCGCGGCGGCCAGGGACAAGTGGGGCAAGCGGGTGCGGCCGGACCGCGTCGTCGGCTTCTTCGACACGCCGAACGGCCGCTACGTCCAGATGCGTCGCTCGACCGCGGGCTCCGAGCCGTGGAGCACGATCGCCCCGGTCGACTCCCGCCGCCTAACCCAGCACCTCACCGAACTCCTCGCCAGCGCCGAATAGCTGTCTTGAACGCCCCCTCACGACACCCAGTGTCGTGAGGGCACCCTGCACGACATCACACGGACTGCGGTCCGATGCCCTGGCAGGGTCGGGTGCGCAGGTCGGCGACGTAGTCGTCCGGCGCGCCCGCCGCCTCGGCGGCATCGGCCACCACGCCCAGGTACCGCGCGGAGGGCAGGCCGCCCTCGTAGGCGTCCAGCACGTACAGCCAGGCGACCACGGACCCCTCCAGGGTCTGCACGCGCAGCCGGATCTTCTTGTACAGGCCGAGCGCGCCCTCCCACCGGTCCAGGGTCGCCTCGTCCCGGGGGCTGACGTCGTACAGCACGGCGAAGACCTGCGTGTCCGCGTCCTCCACGATCGTGGCGAGCGCGCCTTCCCAGCCCAGGTCCTCACCGCCGAAGGTCAGTCGCCAGCCAGCGAGCCATCCGGTTCCCGCCATCGGCGAGGCCGGGGCTCGCTCCATCATCTGGTTCGGATCCATATTGGACCCGTACGCGGCGTAGAGCGGCACGAGCGACAGCCTAGCGACCCCGCGATCACCCGTTGGGACGCGCGACCGTTAGTCCCCCGATCCGTGCCACCGAGTCCCCCGATCCGCGCCGTCGAGTCCCCTCGATCCGCGCCGTCGAGGTCCCGCAAGCCGTGCCACCCCGAACCGGGCGAAACGCGACCGCGTACGGTTGCTGCTGCTGGCACCCGCCTACCCGAGGCGCTGGAGGAGGACCGAAGTGACCCGCATCGTGATCATGGGTGGCGGCCCGGCCGGATACGAGTCCGCGCTGGTCGCGGCCCCGCACGGCGCCGAGGTGACGGTCGTCGAGAGCGACGGCGCAGGCGGTGCCTGCGTGCTCTACGACTGCGTGCCGTCCAAGACGTTCATCGCGTCGGCGGGCGCGCGGTCCGCGTTCCGCGACGCCGACGAGCTCGGTATCCGCACCAACAACGCCGAGGCCGCCGTCGAGCTGCCCGTCGTGCACGGCAGGGTCAAGGGCCTCGCGCTGGCGCAGTCCGCCGACGTCAGGGCCAGGCTCCAGCGCGAGGGCGTGCGGATCATCTCCGGCAAGGCGAGGTTCTGCGACGACAAGCCGGGCCTGGCCCAGCACCGGGTCGCCGTGCAGCTCAACGACGGCAGCACCGAGGTGCTCGACGCCGACGTGGTGCTGATCGCGACCGGCGCGACGCCGCGCGTGGTGCCCGGCGCGGAGCCGGACGGTGAGCGGATCCTGACCTGGCGGCAGATCTACGACCTGCCCGAGCTGCCGTCGCACCTCGCGGTGATCGGCTCCGGGGTGACCGGCGCCGAGTTCGCCTCCGCGTACACGGAGATGGGCGTGAAGGTCACCGTCGCGTCCAGCCGGGACCGGGTGCTGCCGCACGAGGACGCCGACGCGGCCGCCGTGCTGGAGGACGTGCTGGCCGAGCGCGGCACCGAGGTGGTCAAGCAGGCGCGGGCCGAGAAGGTCGAGCGGACCGCCGACGGCGTGATCGTGCACCTCGCGGACGGCAGGACCATCGAGGCCAGCCACGCGCTGATGACCGTCGGCTCGGTGCCCAACACGGGCGACATCGGCCTCGACCGGATCGGCATCGAGCCGGGCAGGGGCGGGTTCATCCCGGTCGACCGGGTGTCGCGGACGACGGTGTCCGGCGTCTACGCGGCTGGCGACTGCACCGGCGTGCTGATGCTGGCGTCGGTCGCGGCCATGCAGGGCCGGATCGCCATGTGGCACGCGCTCGGCGAGGCCGTGAACCCGATCAGGCTGAAGACCGTGGCGTCCAACGTGTTCACCAACCCGGAGATCGCCAACGTCGGCATCAGCCAGCACGCGATCGACTCCGGCGAGGTGCCGGCGCGCACGATCATGATGCCGCTGGCGACGAACGCGCGGGCGAAGATGGAGGGCGTGCGGCGCGGCTTCGTGAAGCTGTTCTGCCGCCCGGCGACCGGTGTGGTGATCGGCGGCGTCGTGGTGGCGCCGAACGCCAGCGAGCTGATCCTGCCGATCGCGCTCGCGGTGCAGAACCAGCTCACCGTCGAGCACCTGGCGCACACCTTCTCGGTGTACCCATCGCTGTCGGGCTCGATCACCGAGGCCGGCCGGCAGCTCATCCGGCACGACGACCTCGACTGACCTTCCTCGACTGACCCTTCTCGACAGGAAGGCGCGCGCCGACCCCTCGCGGTCGGCGCGCGTTTCTGTCGGTGGTGCCGCTTACTGTCCTGACACAGCGTTCACGCGGTCACGACGGCAAGGGGACCAGAAATGTTACGAGGGCTGAGCACCATCACGTTCTTCGCGGCCGATCTTCCCGCCGCCAAGAAGTGGTACACCGTGTTTCTCGGCATCGAGCCGTACTTCGAGGTGCCCGGGTACCTGGAGTTCCGCCTCGGCGACTACCAGCACGAACTCGGCGTGATCGACGCCAGCTACGCGCCCGATGGCGTGGCGGCAGCTCCCGGCGGCGCGATCGCGTACTGGCACGTGGACGACGTCACGGCGACCTTCGACCGACTGATTTCCCTCGGTGCCAAGGAATTCGAGGGGATCCGGGAGCGCGGCGAGGGATTCGTGACCGCCTCCGTCGTCGACCCGTTCGGAAATGTCCTTGGCGTCATGCAGAACGCGCACTACCTGGAAATCCTCGCGTCCCGCTAGCGGTCGCCCAACGCCGTGGTCGCGACGGTCTTCCCTTGCGCCACAAGGCTTGCACCCCCGGCAAACCAGGGGAGGGACGGTCGACCCCTCCCCGAAGCGCCGTCACCCACCTCCGTTTCCGGCGCGCGACCCTCGCGCACCGCCGTCCGGTTCACTCGCCAAGCGCAACCGACACCGAGATGCCCGAGCCTTCGACCAGCAGTCGGCCGAGCGACATCAACCGCTCCCGCGCCTCCTCGCGGCACGCGGCCAGGTTGGACTCCGCCGGCCGCACGTGCAGGCGCTCGCAGCCCGTCGCGGGCGTCGGCCGCCGCTGCCCGGTCAGCCAGCGACGCCGTCGCCAGGCAGACAGGTGGGCCACGACCAGCGCAGGGTCGATGCCAAGTTCGCCGGACAGCTCGGCGACGGTCCGCCACCGTCGAGGTTCCTGAAGCAGGAACAGCAGCAGAAACAGGCCGGCGAGCGGTCGCCCAACGCCGTCCGGCTCGCGCACGTCGGTCATCGAGTGTTTCCCATGGCGTGCTTGGAGTGCGCGCCGTGCCGCGCGTTGAGGAGGGCGAGGCGCGCGCTGAGCACCAGGCGGCACGGAACGGGGTGCCGGCGACCGAACAGGGCGCGGCGCCGGGCGCAGGCGCGGCAACAGCCGTTCTCGTCCGGGGTGTGCCCGTCCATGAGGGAGCGGAAGGCGTCGACGAGTCGAGGCACGTCCTCGTGCGCCATCGACAGGACGGCTCGGTCCGTGCCGCGCGTGGCCACGCGGACCATCGTGTCGAGGGTCGCCTCGATCCCGTTGATCACTTCGTTGTACATGCCGTGCCCTTCCCGCGTTTACGGCCCGACGGGGCGCGAGGTGTGCGAGGCCCTCACGACCCCGCCGGGTGCCAGCAGGGCTGCAGGCGCATCACCGCCAGGAGACGACCCGTGTGCCACAGAGGGCGACTGCCCTGCCAACAGAGCCGAGATTAACGGGGACAAGAAGACCACACCATCCTTCTAATGGGTACATGTAGCCCCTTAGTTGCGATCGATAGGCTCACGTCATGCCAGCCCAGCGGACACGGTGGAAGCAGGATCTCGGCGCGCAGCTGGAGAAGCTGCGCAAGGCCGCAGGCAAGTCGGCCGCCGAGGTCGCCACCATGCTCGGGACGACGGAGTCGACCGTCAGTCGCACCGAGTCCGGCTATCTGCGTCCACAGCGGACGGCACTCGATCGGGCTCTGGCCTTCTACAAGGCGACCGAGGAACAGTGCACCGAGGCTGTCGCACTCTGGGAGGCAGCGGGGGAGAAGACCGAGCGCGTCCGGCTTCCCGCCGATGCGCCCAAGACGTACCGAACGCTCGTCCGCGCCGAACGCGAGGCCGAGGTGGTGCGAGCCATCGAGTCTCTGGTCATCCCAGGCCTGCTGCAAACAGCGCGCTATGCGCGAGCGCTGACCGTGGCAGCACACCGGTTCCTCGACCCGAACACCGCGCACGACGCCTACGTCAACGCCCGACTCAAGCGCCAGCAGCGGCTCGACGGCCCGCATCCGTTGAGGTTGCACGCCCTGATCGACGAAGGCGTCATCTACCGCACCGTCGGCGGCCCCGACGTGATGCGCGAACAGCTCGGCCACCTGTTGGCCGTCGGTGGCCGGCCGAACGTCACGATCCAAGCGATTCCCAATGACGCGGGCGCGTACGGCCCGATGTCCGGCCCCTGCACGATCATCGGCTACGCGGGTTCCGAGCGCCTGCCGGCGGTCTACCTGGAGTACCTCACGGGCGGCGCGTGGGTGGACAATGCGGGTGACATCGAACGCATCACCGCCATGTTTGACGACGTAGTCGGGTTGGCACTATCACCCGCCGACACGGCGGACGTGATCCACCTACGCATGAGGGCACTCGAGAACCAATGACGAACAACACGAGATGGCGTAAGAGCACCTACAGCGGAGGCGGCAACAACAACTGCGTGGAACTGGACCGCCGCACCAACCAGACCAGCATCCGCGATAGCAAATCGCCGCAGATCGCGGCATTAACCTTCCACAGCCCCACCCTCGACAGCTTCATCAACGCGATCAAAGCTGGTCGGCTGCAATGACCAACAACACGAGATGGCGTAAGAGCAGCTACAGCGGAGGCGGCAACAACGACTGCGTGGAACTGGACCGAGCTGCAATGACCAACGCCATCGGCTGGAGAAAGAGCACCTACAGCGGTGGCGGCTCGAACGAGTGCGTGGAGCTGGGTCGCCGCACCGAACAGACCAGCATCCGCGACAGCAAGTCGCCGCGCACCGGAACGCTGACCTTCCGCGCCGCCACCTTCGACAACTTCATCGACGCGATCAAAGCCGGCCGGCTGAACAGCTAGGCACGCCAACGAAAACCGACCGAGGGGGACGACCGACAACGGCCGTCCCCCTCACCCGCACCACGCTTGTGCAGTCAGGCGCGCATTGCCTCGATGAGCCGCATCGCCAACGGCTCGGCCGGCACCGTCTCCCCCGCCTCGAAACGCACCAGTTCGGCCTCCGGCACGCCGACCGCCTCGGCGAGTCGGGTCTGGGTCCAGTCCCGCTCCTGGCGAGTGACGCGCACCAGCCGCACCAAATCCTCGGTGTCGTGCGGGTGTTCCGCCTTCGCCTCGGTCACCAACCTGGGCGACCCGAACCACTCACGACGCTCGGACATGCACAACACTCCTTGCGGTCACAACTCCTGTCGACAGCATTCACACTATCGACTCCGCCGGCGGGACCCGCTCGGCTACCTCGACGAGGAAGTCGACCTCCCGCCGCAACCTGGCCGCATACAACCCAGACCGCAGCCGCATGCAGTTCATGCTGATGCTCCCCGGATCCTCGCTCCACACGCTGGCCCCGCGCCTGCGGCGTTTCGCGCCGCCGCCCGCCACATCGACGACTCCGGGCGGCAGCGGACCGACGTCGCGCACCCGCAGCGTGCAGGAGTGCGCCCACTGGCTCCGCACCGGTGAGCTGTTGTCGAAGCCTTCTCCAAGGCACTCGGACTCGGTGACCAGCTCGAAACGGCGACCCCGGTGCGTGCCCGACAACGTGCGGACCCTGGTGTCCCCTCGGCCGTCCCCGGTGCGCGGGACGGCGTACCGCTCGACCGTGGTCTGTCCCCACACCTGCTCCCGGATCAGCCTTGGCAGCACCACCCGACCGAACCACGCGGGCAGGACGAACAGCCTGGCCAGCAACAGGATGATGCCCGTCCAGGCGGCAACGCCGAGTAGCGCCAACAACGTCCCGATCACAGGTTCAGGTCGCCGCTGATGGTGCCGTTGATCCGGTCCTCGCCGATCTGGCCGTAGTCATAGATCTTCTTGCTGTTGTCGCCGTACGTCTTGACCTTGCCGGCGATCTTGCTGTAGTCATTTCGCTCCTGGTCGCCGTTCTTGATCGTCGGGATCTTGAACCCCTTCTCGGGATCATGGGTCAGGCCGATCTGCTCCGCCGCCCGCTTCTTCGCGGAGTCCTTGACCTTGGCGCCGAGCTGGTTCTTGACGGCGTCGCCCACGCCGACCTTGGCGTGCTTGCCCTCGCCGGCCGCCTTCCGCACCCCCTCCAGGGCCTTGCGGCCCGCGCCCTTCTCGCCCATGAACTTCGTGACGGCCTTGGACGACCTGAGGAACTCCTTGAGCTTGGCGAGGACCGCGCGGATCTTGTTCAGCAGGGTGGTGAACTTGCTGACCTTCTGCGTGACCTTGGCGGTCGTCGTCGCGGCCTTGACGGCGGTGACCCCGCTGGCCGCCGCCGTCGAGCCGCCGAGGGTCACCGGCGCGGCCGCCAGCGCGGCGACCCAGGTGACGATCAGCCACTCGACGAGGTCGGTCAGCAACCCCTTGATGAAGTCCTCGATCACCTGCATCAACATGCTGCACACCTGCAACAGCTGGGCGATGTCCCCGGCCCTGCCGGCCACTCCGGCGACCCCTTCGGCGAACTTGCCGAGCCGCTCCTGGGCGGCGTCGGCGGAGGGGCCGTGCCAGTCGGCGAGTTCCGTCTTGAGCGCGTTCGCCATGTCGGTGTTGAGCTTCTCGATGTCCTTGCCGACGGTGCCGAACTTCTTGGCGGCGTCGGTGAGCGCGTCCGGGTTGCCCGACACCAGGTCGATGGCCTGTTTGATCGGGGTGCAGATGTTGATCAGGAAGCCGAGGCCCTGGCCGATGAGCCAGTTCAGCGGGTCGGCGGCGATCTTGGAGATCGCGTCGGTACAGGACGCCGTGAACGCGCCGACGTCCGTGATGGTGGCGGCCATGTTGACGCCGCCGGACGCGGGGGTGAGGTCCCGGTAGATCTTGCCGGCATTGCCGAACGGGCCCGGCTGGAGGTCGATGAACCTGTCGCCGTAGTCCTTGCCGTTGTAGTTGTTGCCGACGGTCTTTCCCACCGCGTCAGCGTTGTTGCCGCCGTCGAGCATGGCGTCCGCCGTGGACATGGTCAGTTACCTCCCACGGTGGGGATGCTGTCGCCTGCGGCGTCCAGGTCCTTGTGCAGTTGCTTCGCGCTCTGCTGCACCGTCGCGTCCGTCTGCCGATAGGTGTCCGCGCACCCCTTGAGGTGGTTGCCGACGTGCGACACGCCCTGCGCCATCTCCTCCATGAACTGGCTGAAGTCGTCCATCATCGACTGGTAGGCCGTCCACGCGATGGGCTGGCCGATCAGTCCCCAGGACACCGCGGGCACCACGGCGGCGCTGGCCTTGGCCTGGATCTCCGTCACGCGCGTGGAGAAGTCGCCGAACTGCTTGCCGCACCCTTCGAGCTTGGCCGGGTTGGCGTTGAACATGTCGCCCATCAGTAGTCGTCCTCCCGGTTGAACATGCTGCGGACGTACTCGTCGTCCCGGTCGACCGGCTTGGTGGTGGGCTGCGGCGTGACCGGCTCGTCCGGCGTCGCCGACTCCTTCCGCAACAGCTCGCGATCGCTGAAGTCCTCGTCGGCGCGTTTGGCCTGCTGCTCCGCCGGTGGCTGGAGCGAGGCCCGCAGCTCCTCGACCGGGGTGCCCAACACTTCGGCCTGCGTCTCCAGCACCTGGTCGAGCACGTTCATGCTGTCGCCGACATACCGCTGCACGATCTCGGCCTGCTGCCGTGCGGCGTCGGCCACGGCGGCGTGCATCGCCGCCAACACCGCGCTGGACAACGCCGAAGCGCCCTGGTGCAAGGCACGATCGGTGATCTGGATGTTGGTCACCGCGCCGCCGGGACCCGCGGTCACGGTCACCGTCCGGTCGGGCGAGGACGCCGCCGCGTGCACCGCAGTGATCTCGTCCTGCATCCCGTCGTACCGGGTGAGCGCGTCCTCCGCAGGCTGGACACCCTCCTGGAACCGCTCGAACTGCCTGACGAGATCCTCGAATTCCTGACTCATGCATCCCCCGGAGCTCGTGGGCGGGCGACGGCTACCGGCCGTCGTCGCGGGATCGCTCTACGGGGTCCAAGATCGAGGCTTTCAGCGCAGGAGACAAGGCAAGTGGGGCGGCCATATATGGCCGCCCCACCCCGTTCGGCTAGCTCAACGCTGACGACTCAACGCTGACGACCGTGCTCGGCGCGGCCGGTCCCGGTCATCCGCGCGGCGGTCTCAGCAGCGCTGCCACCCGCCGGACCAACTCCCGTTCCCCCGGTACTTGCAGTACCAGTTGTTGTCCGTGCCGATCGTCTCGACGCCGACGGGACTGTTGAACGCATACGCCCCGTTGGGCGTGGACCTGCGCGCCTGCCCGCCGAGATTCTTCCAGCCGCCGGAGCCCTTCCAGGCGTGGAAGATCTCGTAGTCGGTGCCGACCACGAAATACTCGACGTTGCCGCCGCCCCAGTCGAGCGTCGAGTAGTCGAATTCGCAGAACGTGTAGCCGACATAGCCGTAGACGGTGATCTTGCACACCGTCAGGTGCGGCGCCACCGCGCTCGGCGTGCCGACCCTGGTGACCTGGACCGGCCCGCCCACGGTGTTCGCGAGCTGGTCAACTCTGGTCGCGGACGCCGCCGCGGCGGGCGCCACTGCGGAGGCCTGCCGCGCGCCGTCCGGGGCCTGCGCCGCCGAAGCGCTCGCGGTGGCCAGCCCGGTCAGCGCCAACCCGGTCAGGGCCAGTCCCGCGACGGAACCCACAATGATCGATCTAATGCTGTTGAACATCAGCCGCTCCCCCTGAATTGTCTTCACGGATGCTGCGGACGGTATTCCGCGCGAGCTGAACACCGTTGGCCCAACGCTAGACCCGAACAATGCCTTGGTCGTCACACCCGGGTTTGAGATGTCGCGAATTCAGGTAAACCCGCGTGGTAGCAGGCCCTACCGTCCGTCGGTCCGATCCTGGAGCGGCGGCCACCCATTCAGGTCCGTGGGCGGCTGGTCCTGCACCGGCCGGGGCGACTGGTCTTGCACCGGCCGGGGACGGGGAAGGAACAGGTCTCGCCAGATGACCCTTGATGCCGCCGCAACGTTGTCCCCGTTGCTCCCGGCAAACCATCCCTTCCTCCCGGAGATTCCAAAAAAGGAAGTCTCACCAAAGTATCCACCGGAGCGTTCGACTATCTGACTTCGGATAATCAAGAAGGCAATATTCGCCGCCAGCACCGCAATAAAGAACGCGGGGGTGAAATCCAACAATCGCGAAGTATGCCCAGGTCCCGACCTGTCGCCGCCAACCCAAGCGGAGCCAAGGAAGCCGACGCTGCCGGCGATATTCGCCCGAAGCGTCCACACCGCCCTGCGCCACTCTCGCGTTTGGCGTAACTCACCTAAGTCTGTACTCATCCCAACCCCCACGTAGGCCGCACGATGGCTGACCGGAATGAGTATCCGCGCGAAGATCCTCCTGAGCCACGAATGTGACGAAGGGAGCGGCTGGACTCAGCCGCTCCCTCGCTCACTACATGATCTCCGACCTGCGCAAGCAGGCGAGTAATGCGCTCACTCGGCCCAGTCGAACGTCTTCGTGACGGCCTTCTTCCAGTTCCGGTACAGGTCCTCGCGGGTCGCGTCGTCCATGGACGGGTCCCACTGCTTGTCCTGCGCCCAGTTCTGCCGGATGTCGTCCTCGCTCGCCCAGAACCCGACGGCGAGGCCCGCCGCGTAGGCCGCGCCGAGCGCCGTGGTCTCGTTGACCTCGGGACGGATCACCGGCACGCCGAGGATGTCCGCCTGGAACTGCATGAGCAGCTCGTTGACGACCATCCCGCCGTCCACCTTGAGCGACTTCAGCGGCACACCGGAGTCCGCGTTCATCGCCTCGATCACCTCGCGGGACTGGTAGGCCGTGGCCTCCAGCACCGCCCTGGAGATGTGGCCCTTGTTGACGTACCGGGTCAGGCCGACCAGCGCGCCGCGCGCGTCGGACCGCCAGTACGGCGCGAACAGGCCGGAGAACGCCGGCACGATGTAGCAGCCGCCGTTGTCGTCGACGGTGCGGGCGAAGGTCTCGATCTCGTCCGCGGAGCTGATCAGCCCGAGGTTGTCGCGCACCCACTGCACCAGCGAGCCGGTGACCGCGATGGAACCCTCCAGCGCGTAGATCGTCGCGTTGTCGCCGATCTTGTAGCAGACGGTGGTGAGCAGGCCGTTCTCGCTCATCACCTTGTCCGTGCCCGTGTTGAGCAGCACGAAGTTGCCGGTGCCGTAGGTGTTCTTGGCCTCGCCCGGCGACAGGCACGCCTGCCCGAACGTCGCCGCCTGCTGGTCGCCGAGGATGCCGGAGATCGGCAGGCCGCCGAGCGCGCCGCGCGCCCGGATGTTGCCGTACACCTCGGAGGACGAGCGGATCTCCGGCAGCATCGCCAGCGGCACGCCCATCTCGGCGCAGATGTCCTCGGCCCAGGTGAGCGTGTCCAGGTCCATCAGCAGGGTGCGCGACGCGTTGGTCGGGTCGGTGGCGTGCACGCCGCCGTCCGGGCCGCCGGTCATGTTCCACAGCACCCAGGTGTCCATGTTGCCGAACAGCAGCTCGCCCGCCTCGGCCTTCGCCCGCGCGCCCTCGACGTTGTCGAGGATCCAGCGGATCTTGGGGCCGGAGAAGTACGTCGCCAGCGGCAGGCCGGTGCGGTCCCGGTAGCGCTCCTGCCCGCCGCCGAGCGCGCCAAGCTCCTGACAGATCTTGTCGGTGCGGGTGTCCTGCCAGACGATCGCGTTGTACACCGGCTTGCCGGTCGAGCGCTCCCACACCACAGCGGTCTCCCGCTGGTTGGTGATACCGACGGTGACGATGTCCTCGGTGACCAGGTCGGCCTTGGCCAGCGCGCCCGCGGCGACCTGGCGGGCGTTCTGCCAGATCTCCTCCGGGTTGTGCTCGACCCAGCCCGCCTTCGGGAAGATCTGCTCGTGTTCCTTCTGGTCCACGGCGACCACGTGGCCCGAGTGGTCGAACACCATGCACCGGGTCGACGTCGTGCCCTGGTCGATCGCGGCCACGTACTTGCTCATGCTGGCGGTTTCCTTTCGCGGTTTGAGGATCAGGAGGGCGGTGCCAGCGCGATCAGGAGGGCAGGGCCAGCGCGAACAGGCCGGCCAGCACGCCGCCGACGACCGGCCCGACCACCGGCACCCAGGAGTAGCCCCAGTCCGCCCTGCCCTTGTTCTTGATCGGCATCAGGAACGCGTAGGCGAGGCGGGGCCCGAGGTCACGGGCCGGGTTGATGGCGTACCCGGTGGGCCCACCAAGCGAGGTGCCGATCACCAGCACGACGAACGCGACACCCGCGTAGCCAAGCGCCGAGTTGCCGAAGGTCGGGACGCCGTCCGCGCCCACCTTCACCGACGGGCTCAGCAGGATCCACGCGACCAGCACGAAGGTGCCGATGATCTCCGTCACGAGGTTCCACGTGTAGTTGCGGATCTGCGGCGCGGTGGAGAACACGCCGAGGGTGTTCTGCGGCTCGTCGTGCGCGTCGAACTGGAGCTTGTAGACCGCCCAGCACAGCATCGCGCCGATGATCGCGCCGGCGAACTGGCCGAGGATGTAGACGGGGACCTTGTCCCAGTCCACCTTCTTCGCCACGGCCAACCCGAGGGTGACCGCCGGGTTGAGGTGCGCGCCGCTCGGCGCGGCGATGCTCGCGCCGGTGAAGACCGCGAAACCCCAGCCGATGTTGATGAACAGCGTGCCCGCGCCATGGCCGTTGGTGTTCCTCAGCACATGGTTGGCGACCACGCCGGCGCCGAGCAGGATCAGCACTGCCGTGCCGATCATCTCCCACAGGAAAATCGAGCCCATGCTCATGTCCGCCGACCTCCTAGCCGTCGTTGAAACCGGACTGGAGGGGGCATGTGTCCGGGTCCGGCAACTCTGCCCACCCCTAACTGACCAGCGACGCTACTTCGACATTCGATCAGTTGTCTACGCCCCGTGCATGTCGAAAGTCACCCCCTGGGCCGCAAGAACCAGGTCGCAGCGACACGAACGGGTTGGAGCGCGCTAACGGGTGACCCGTAGTGCCCGGAGCTGGGCGTTTCCGGGTAGCGTGACCGAAGTCCGCACAGTCGCGCGCAGGGAGGCGGGGTCCGTGGCCAACCGCAAGTCCCCAGAGGGGCCGAAGAACTCCACCGCAGAGATCGTCACGGGCCGACTCGGCCCCGACCAACGCGAGGAGTCCTGGGAACGGCTCGGCTCCGAGACCTTCGACGTCGTGATCATCGGCGGCGGTGTGGTCGGCGTCGGCGCTGCCCTCGACGCGGCGACCAGAGGCCTGCGGGTCGCCCTCGTCGAGGCGCGCGACCTGGCGTCGGGCACGTCCAGCCGGTCGAGCAAGCTGTTCCACGGCGGCCTGCGGTACCTCGAACAGCTCGAGTTCGGGCTCGTCCGCGAGGCGCTGCGGGAACGCGAGCTGATGCTCACCAGGATCGCGCCGCACCTGGTCAAGCCCGTGCCCTTCCTCTACCCGCTGACCCACCGCGGCTGGGAACGTCCTTACACCGCCGCGGGCCTGCTGATGTACGACACCATGGGCGGCGCGCGGTCCGTGCCCGGCCAGAAGCATCTGACCAGGGCGGGCGCGCTGCGGATGGTGCCGGCGCTCAAGCGGGACGCGCTGATCGGCGGCATCCGCTACTACGACGCGCAGGCCGACGACGCCCGGCACACCATGATGGTCGGCCGCACCGCCGTGCACTACGGCGCCGTGCTGCGCACCTCGACCCAGGTGATCGGCTTCCTCAAGGAGTCCGACCGGGTCGCCGGTGTGCGGGTGCGCGATGTCGAGGACGGTCGGGAGACCGAGATCCGGGCGCACGCCGTGATCAACTGCACCGGCGTGTGGACCGACGAGTTGCAGCGGCTGTCCGGCAGCAGGGGCCGGTTCCGGGTGCGCGCGAGCAAGGGCGTGCACATCGTGGTCCCGCGCGACCGGATCGTCTCCGAGTCGGGCCTGATCCTGCGCACCGAGAAGTCCGTCCTGTTCGTCATCCCGTGGCGCAACCACTGGATCGTCGGCACCACCGACACGGACTGGAACCTCGACCTTGCGCACCCCGCCGCCACCAAGCACGACATCGACTACATCCTCGAACACGTCAACACGGTCCTGGCCACCCCGTTGACGCACGAGGACATCGAGGGCGTCTACGCGGGCCTCCGGCCGCTGCTGGCCGGCGAGAGCGAGTCGACGTCGAAGCTCTCCCGCGAGCACGCCGTCGCGCGGGTGGCTCCCGGGCTGGTCGCCATCGCGGGCGGCAAGTACACGACGTACCGGGTGATGGCCGCCGACGCGGTCGACGCGGCGTCGGTCGACCTGCCCGGCCGGATCCAGGAGTCGATCACCGACAAGGTGCCGCTGCTCGGCGCGGACGGCTACCACGCGCTGGTCAACCAGGCCGACCACCTTGCCGCGAAGTACGGCCTGCACCCCTACCGGGTGCGGCACCTGCTCGACCGGTACGGCTCGCTGGTGCACGAGGTGCTCGGCCTCGCCGTCGACGACCCCGACCTGCTGCACCCGGTGCCGGGCGCGCCGGACTACCTCCAGGTCGAGGCGGTCTACGCGGCCAGCCACGAGGGCGCGCTGCACCTCGAGGACGTGCTGACCAGGCGGACCAGGATCAGCATCGAGTACCCGCACCGGGGCGTCGAGTGCGCCGAGCCGGTGGCCAGGCTGCTCGCGGGCGTGCACGGCTGGGACGAGGAGCAGGTGGCCCGCGAGGTCAAGGTGTACACGTCGCGGGTGGAGGCGGAGCGCGCCTCGCAGACCAAGCCGGACGACCAGGCCGCCGACGCCGTCCGCGCCGCCGCGCCCGAGGCCCGCCCCGAACTGGTCGAGCCCGTCAGCTAGTCGCGTGTCCGGGAACGTTCGCCGGGTCCACCGACCACGTTCCCGGACACCGCAGTAGTTTCGGGCCCCATGAGCTGGCTTCCTGACGAGTTCGTCCACCCGGTCCACGTTCCGCTGCCGGGCGGCGCACATCACCTGCGGCCGATCCGGGAGGCCGACACCGCGCTCGACTACCCGGCCGTGATGGGCTCCCGCGAGCGCCTGTGGGATATCTTCGGCCCGGCCTGGGGTTGGCCAAGGGAGACGATGACCCGCGAGGAGGACCGGGTGGATCTCCTCCGGCACGAGCAGGAGATCGCCGCCCACCAGTCCTTCAACTACGTGCTGCTCGACACGCCGGAGACCGCCGTGCTCGGCTGCGTCTACATCGACCCGCCCGAGCGGGTCGGCGCGGACGGCGAGATCGCCTGGTGGGTGGTGGACGACCTGGTCGGCGGCGAGGTGGAACGCGCGCTGGACGCGCTGGTGCCTCGGTGGATCGCCGCCGACTGGCCGTTTCGGCAGCCCCGCTACCTCGGCCGTGACATCTCCTGGCAGGACTGGCTCGCCCGGCCAGAACACGCCTGACCCGGTTCGAACCGGGCAAGCCCCATTCGAACCGGGTCAGCTCAACATGAAACGGGTCGGCCCAACTCAGGCCGGTGAGCTCAGGCCAGCGAGGCCAGGGCCGCGTGCACCATGACGCGGACGCCGACCAGGAGGGCGCGCTCGTCCAGGTCGAACGCCGGCTGGTGCAGGTCCTGCTGCGGGCCTTCGCCGGACCACACGCCGAGCCGCGCGAACGAGCCGGGCACGTGCTCCAGGTACCAACCGAAGTCCTCGCCGCCGGAGGACTGCTCCGTGCCGGCCAGCGCGTCGTCGCCGAGCGCCGCCTCGACCCCGGCGCGCAGCAGCATGGTGCTCTCCCTGTCGTTCACCACGGGCGGCACGCCGCGCCGATGGTGCAGGTCGAAGCCGACGCCGGTCGGCGCGAGCAGCGCCTGCACCAGGTCCTTCATCAGCGGTTCCAGCTCGGCCCAGATGTCCCGGTCGCCGGTGCGCAGCGTGCCGCGCAGCACGCCGTCCTGCGGGATCGCGTTGGCCGCCTCGCCCGCGTGCACCGCGCCCCACACCAGCACGGTGCCCGAGCGCGGGTCGACCCGCCTGGACAGCAGCGCGGGCAGGCCGGTGATCACGGTGCCGAGCGCGTGCACCAGGTCGGCGGTCAGGTGCGGCCGGGAGGTGTGCCCGCCAGGCGAGGTCAGCCGCAGCTCGACGATGTCGCTGGCCGAGGTGATCGGCCCGATGCGGGTGCCGACCCTGCCGACCTGGAGCCTCGGCGCGCAGTGCAGCCCGAAGATCCGCTCGACGCCGTCGAGGCCGCCGGCCGCGAGCACGTCCAGCGCCCCACCGGGCATGACCTCCTCGGCGGGCTGGAAGATCAGCCGCACCCGGCCGGGCAGTTCGGTGGCCGAGGCCAGCGCGAGCGCGGTGCCCAGCAGGATCGTGGTGTGCGCGTCGTGCCCGCAGGCGTGCGCTGCACCGCCGACGGTCGACGCGAACGGCAGGCCGGTCGCCTCGGTCAGCGGCAGCGCGTCGATGTCCGCGCGCAGCGCGACGCACCGCGGCCCGCTGCCGACGTCACAGATCAGGCCGGTGCCGCTGGGCAGCGCCCTCGGCTTGAGGCCGACCGAGCGCAGCAGTCCCGAGATCAGCTCGGTCGTGCGGTACTCGTCCCTGGACAGCTCGGGATTCGCGTGGATGTGCCTGCGCCACGCTATGACCTCACTCGAATTGGCGGCCAGCCAGTCGTCCAACCATGACGGCCCTCGCCCTGCGCCGAGATCCTCCACAGTGGACATGCTGAACCCACGGTCGGTGAGCAGCACCTCGGGGTCCCCCTTGGTCGAAGTTTCGCAACCCTCGGGCAGCTCGGGTCGCGAGTCGAGCACCGTCATGCCACGCCTCCCGAAGTCGCGGACCTTTCGGCCAACGCGGACAGCAGCCTGGACCGCTGATGGGCGTCGGAGGCCGCGGCGATGGTGGTCAGCGCCATGGCGAGCGCGCCGTCGAGAACGGCACGGTCGGCGGACGCCGAAGCACAGGCGGCCGCGAACTCAGTTTGGTGGTTCACCGCGTCTCCGCAGTCGATTGCGAGGGTCGGATGGATGGCGGGCAGCGCGCGGGTGACGTTGCCCATGTCGGTGCTGCCGATCCGCAGGAGGAGTTCGTCCTCCGCACTGATCGGGCTTCTGCCGATTTCCCCGACCGCGCGCCGATACGCCGCGGCGAGCCAGCTGTCCGGAGACAGTTCGGCGTAGGTAGGCGAGAGTTGCACGATCTCGTGCGTGCAACCAGTGGCTAGCGCACCGGCCTCGAAACAGTTCCTGATGCGCTTGTCGAGACGTGCGAGGGAGTCGAAGTCGGCCGCACGCAGGTCGAACACGGCCGTGGTGTGGTCCGGCACGATGTTGGAGGCGGTGCCTCCCCGCGTGACGATGCCGCTGACCAGCTGGTTCGGTTCGAGGTGCTGGCGGGCGAGCCCGATGGCGACCTGCGCGACCGTGATCGCGTCGGCGGCGTTCACCCCGAGCTGCGGCGCGGCGGCCGCGTGCGCGGCGCGGCCCCGGTAGTGCACCTCGAAGTCGACGATGGCCAGCGAGGTGGACGCGCAGGACTCGAAGGGCGCGGGGTGCACCATCATCGACAGCGCCACGTCGTCGAACACGCCGCGCTCCAGCAGCAGGATCTTGCCGCCGCCGGTCTCCTCGGCCGGGGTGCCGATCAGCTTGACGGTGATGCCGAGCCGGTCGGCGAGGTCGCGCAGGCCGAGCGCGGCCCCCGCGGCGGCGGCCGCGATCACGTTGTGACCGCAGGCGTGGCCGACCTCGGGCAGCGCGTCGTACTCGGCGCACAGGCCGACGACCAGCTCACCGGAGCCGTAGGTCGCGGTGAACGCGGTGTCCAGGCCGCCGACCGCGCGCTCGATCTCGAAGCCCTCGGCGCCCAGCAGCGCGACGATCTTGTCGACGCTGCGATACTCGCGAAAGGCCAGCTCAGGCTCCGCGTGGATGCTGTGGGAGAGGCCGATGAGGGCGTCCGCATACCGCTCTACCACTGAGCGAAGGGTCGCTCCGAAATCGGTGCTCATGTGCATCCATCCTGCATCAGCACGCAGTACTCGACGCGCAGGTTCAGCGTTCAGCCGGCAACCGGTCGCAGCACTGCGCCGAGCGGCGAACGAGTTTCGGCCTCGCTGAAGTCATCCCCAGTGTCATGGTCAACTCGGCGACGGATCACGCCCGCCCGCGCCGCGAGGCCCACGATTACCGGTCGACGGTAGCGCGAGACCGCCCACTCTTATAGCGGATTGACAGAACCTGCAACTCGGCAGATCTGTTCAGGCAGGATAGCCGAACCGTTCAGGAAGACTTCTTGCGCTTGGCGCGCAGCTTCCTGCCGTAGTAGACGATCGCGAGCAACACCACCGCGATCCCGCCCACCCAGACCTTCTTCTTGGCCTCCGCGCTCATCGGCTGCGCGGGCTGTTGCTGGTTGTCGAGCTTCGGCCCGGGTGGGGCGGTCGCGTCGGTCGTCTGCTCGTGGGCGATCCGCCCCGCCTGCGCGACCTGCGTCACATGCCCGGCGGACGCTGCCACGCCCGCAGGGCCGGCGGCGCTCGCCGTGCCGGCAGCGCCCGCAGCGAACAGCCCGAACAGCAGCCCGAACAGGCAGAGCACCAGCCACCGTGGCACCGTTCGCATGGCCGGCCCCCTCCCGCTCGCGACGCTGACGACCGCCCCATCCTGTCAGAACGAACAGGTCATCCGGCAGTCACTTCAAGATCGTCCGGAGCGCCTCAGGCGACGCCGAACAGGTGGTCCAACGCGAGTTGGTCCAGACGCTCGTAGTGCATCCCCCGTCCGGCGGCATCCTCGGGATCGAACGCCTCGGCGCGCAGCTCGGCCAGGCTCTCGCCAGCGCCCAGCGTCGGCTCGGCCAGCCCGTCCACCCTGGAGTCGGCCAGCGCCTGCTTGACCGAGGGATCGGCGCGGAACGCGGCGGCGCGCTCGGCGAACACCAGGTAGTTGCGCATGCAGGCCGCCGCGGACGCCCACACGCCTGCGTCGTCCTCGGTCCGCGCCGGCTTGAAGTCGAAGTGCCTCGGCCCGGTGTAGCCGCCGCGTTCGAGCAGGTCCACCAGCAGGAACGCGGTCTTCACGTCGCCGTTGCCGAAGCGCAGGTCCTGGTCGTAGCGGGGGCCGTTCTGCCCGTTGAGGTCGATGTGGAACAGCTTGTCGTGCCACAGCGCCTGGGCGATGCCGTGCACCACCGAGAGGCCGGCCATCTGCTCGTGCCCGACCTCCGGGTTGAGCCCGACCAGCTCGGGGTGGTCGAGCTCGCCGATGAACGCCAGCGCGTGGCCGATCGTGGGCAGCAGGATGTCGCCGCGCGGCTCGTTGGGCTTGGGCTCCAGCGCGAAGCGGATGTCGTAGCCCTGTTCGCGGACGTAGCCGCACAGCAGGTTCAGCGCCTCGGCGTAGCGGTCCAGGGCGGCGGCGACGTCCTTGGCGACCGGCGACTCCGCGCCCTCCCTGCCGCCCCACAGCACGTAGGTGGACGCGCCGAGCTCGGCGGCGAGGTCGAGGTTGCGCAGCACCTTGCGCAGGGCGAAGCGGCGCACGTCGCGGTCGTTGGCGGTGAGGCCGCCGTCCTTGAACACGGGGTGGGCGAACAGGTTCGTGGTGGCCATCGGGACGACGAGGCCGGTCTCGTCGAGCGCCTTGCGGAACCCGGCGATCCTGGCCGACCGCTCGGCGTCGCCCGACCCGAACGGGATCAGGTCGTCGTCGTGAAAGCTGACGCCCCACGCGCCGAGTTCGGCCAGCTCGTGCACCGTGCGCACGGGGTCAAGCGGCGCCCTGGTCGCCACGCCGAACGGGTCGACGCCCTGCCAGCCGACCGTCCACAGGCCGAAGCTGAACTTGTGCTCGGGGCGGGGCTGATAGCTGCTCGCGGTCATTGCGGGCTCCTCGGGTCTGGGTCTGGATCTGAGTCGTCGGTCGGGGCGAGGGTCGGGTCGGCGAACACGCGGTCGAGGGCGGCGTGGGCACCGCCGAGGACGGCCGCGGTGAAGCCGAGGTCGGACAGCAGCAGGCGGCAGCCGCCGCAGTCGGGGGCGAGCACGCGGGCGGCGAGTTCGGCGCGGGCCGGGGGCGCGAGCCACTCGCCGAGCAGCGCGAAGTAGCCGCCGAGCACCACGGCGGCCGGGTTGAGGACGTTGACCAGGATCGACGCGCCGACGCCAAGATCGGTGCCGATCCGGTCGAGCGCGGCGAGCGTGCGGGCGTCGCCTGCCGCCGCGCGGTCCCGGACGAGCAGCAGCCGGGTCTCCAGGTCCGTCGCCGGGTCGGCCACCGGGTCGCCAGGCGGGGCGACCTCGCGGAGCAGCGCGGCGAGGCCGACCTGCGTCTCCCAGCAGCCCCGGCGGCCGCAGCCGCACGGCAGGCCGACCGGGTCGAGCGGCAGGTGGCCGACCTCGCCGGTGAACCCGGTGGCCCCGCGCAGCAGCGCGCCGCCGGCGATCACGCCGCCGCCGACACCGACCTCGCCGGTCAGGTAGAGCAGGTCGGGTGTGCCGGCGGCGACCCCGGCGGCGTGCTCGGCCAGCGCGGACAGGTTGGCGTCGTTGTCCACGAGCACCGGCCGGCCCGCCAGCCGGCCGGCGAGGTCCTCGGCGAGCCGGGCCTCGCGCCAGCCAAGGTTCGGCGCGAGGCGCACGACGCCGTGGTCGACGTCGACCAGCCCGGGGACGGCGACGGTGATGCCGGCGACCCAGCCGTCGGTCGCGGCGAGGCCTTCCTTGGCGAGCGCGGCGAGCAGGTCGACGGCCCGGTCGTAGCCGGCGCCCGCGAGGTCGACGGCCACCCTGCGCTGCGCGATCGTCCCGCCGGCGACGTCGAGCACCGCGAGGGCGGCGTAGTCGACGTTGGCCTCCAGGCCGATGCCGCAGACCGCGCCGGGCCGCAGCTCGACGAGCTGGGCGGGCCGCCCGTGGCCGGGCGCGACCTCGCCGAGCCGCACCAGGCCGCGCCCGGTCAGCTCGGCGACGAGGCTGGAGGCGGTGGCCTTGGTCAGGCCGGTGCGCCGGGCCAGGCCGGCGCGCGAGTGCGGCCCGTGGGCGCGCAGCGTGCCGAGCAGCAGGGCGAGGTTGGCCCTGCGCAGGCCGAGCTGGTCGGAGACCGGTGGCGCCGTCACGGACTTAGTTTAACGCCCCAACTAAGCCCGTGGACAAGCCCCCGCGCGGATCAGGCGCCGTGCACCTGCCGCCGCACCGCCGTGTAGGCCGCGCGAACCGCCGCTCCATCGGCGTCGTCGGCGACCTCGTGCCGCGCCGACGGCACCGGCCACGCCGGCGGCTCCGCCGAACCGGCCAACGCCCACGCCGCCTGCCGTGCTGCGCCCAACGCCACGTACTCGGCGGGCTCCGGCACGTCCACCGGGACGCCGAACAGCAGCGGGGCGACGGCCCGCACCGCGGCGGAGCGCGCCGCGCCCCCGATCAACAGCACCCTGCGGGGCGCGACGCCGACCTCGCGCAGCGCGGCCAGGCCGTCGGCGAGGCCGCAGAGCATGCCCTCGACGGCCGCGCGCGCCAGGTTCTCCGGCGTGCAGTTCGCGCGGCGCATGCCGGTGAGCGTGCCGGCCGCGTCGGGCAGGTCGGGGGTGCGCTCGCCGTCGAGGTAGGGCAGCAGCACGAGCCCGCCGGCACCGGGCTCGGCGGCCAGCGCGAGCGCGTCGAGGCCGGCCAGGTCGGTGCCGAGCAGCTGCGCGGTCGCGGTGAGCACCCTGGCCGCGTTGAGCGTGCAGACCAGCGGCAGGAAGTGGCCGGTGGCATCGCAGAAGCCGGCGACCGCGCCGGTCGGGTCGGCGGTCGGCCGGTCGGCGACGGCGAAGACCGTGCCGGAGGTGCCGAGAGAGACGACCACGTCGCCGGGTTCGAGCCCGAGGCCGAGCGCCGCGCCCATGTTGTCGCCGGTGCCGGCGGCGAGCAGGACGCCGTCGCGGGTGCGGCCGGCCGCGTCGGCCGGGCCGAGGATCCTCGGCAGCTGGGGGGTTCGACCGCCGAACGCGTCGGCGAGCACGTCGGGCAGCCAGCCGCCGTCGGCCGGCGAGAAGTAACCGGTGCCCGACGCGTCGCCCCGGTCGGTGGTCGGTTCCGCCTCGGTGCGCGGCGATTCTTCTTGCGCGGCAACGGATGCGCCGGCCAGTCGCCAGGTCAGGTAGTCGTGCGGCAGCAGCACGCTGGCGACGCGGTCGGCGTTGGCCGGTTCGTGCTCCGCGAGCCAGGCGAGCTTGGTGACGGTGAAGCTGGCCACCGGGACCGAGCCGGTGCGCCGCGCCCAGGCGTCGGGCCCGGTCTGGCCGACCAGCCTGCGGGCCTGCGGCGCGGACCTGGTGTCGTTCCACAGCAGCGCGGGGCGGACCTCGGCGCCTGCCGCGTCGAGGGTCACCAGGCCGTGCTGCTGGCCGGCCACCGCGATGGCCTCGACCGGGCCCGGCGCGTCGGCGGCGGCCAGCGCCATCGCCTGCCGGCAGGCCGCCCACCACGCCTGCGCGGGGACCTCGGTGCCGTCGGGATGGTCGGCCCTGCCCTCGGCGAGGACGCGGCCGGTGCCGGCGTCCACGACGATCGCCTTGGTGGACTGCGTTGACGAGTCGATCCCCATAACCAAGCTCATGACGCAGCATCCTGCCTCTCCGTGCGGTGTATCGGTCAAGTCCGTCAGGCGACGGTGACGGCGACCAGGGCGAGGGCCGAGGCGCCGAAGACGACCGCGTGCCGGACGTTCTGGAGGACCCACACCCAGGCGGGGAAGCCGGCCTCGGAGGCGGTGAGCAGGGCGGGCACGTCGATGCCGGCCAGCATCGGGTCGCCCTTGCGCCGGAAGGCCGCCTGCACGGACTTCACCGCGGTCAGCTGGCTGTAGAGGATCACGCAGTTGCCGAGCAGCACGATCGACCCGAAGATCCAGGTCAGCAGCTGGCCCCAGCCGCTGCCGGCCAGGTTGAGCCCGGCAAGGACCAGCATGATCGCGGCGACCGAGGCCGGGACGGCGGTCTCGTGGCCGCTCGCGTCGAACCTGATGTTGTTCTCGGCCAGCACGGTGACGGGGACGCCCTGGCGGCCCAGCTCGGCCTCGGCGGCCGTCTTTGCGGCGGTGCCGAAGCGGTGGCGGACCAGCGGGATGCTCACGAAGGCGGCGGCGACGAGCAGCTGGGAGATGGCGGCGACGGTGTTCACGGGGTGTCTCCTCGGGGGTTCGGATCGACTTGCACTTTGTTCAAGTAGAACGTAGCCCACGGCTTGAACGGCGTGCAAGTACTTTCTTGAACTATGTGCAAGCCGCTCGCGATTGCCCTATCGTTGGCGCATGCCGCGCGACACCCTGACCAGGGAACGGATCATCCAGACCGCCATCGAACTGCTCGACGCCGACGGCCTGGAAGGCCTGAACATGCGCAGTCTCGGCAAGCGGCTCGACTCCGCGGCGACAGCCGTCTACTGGCACGTGAAGAGCAAGGACAACCTGCTGGTGCTCGCCGCCGACCAGCTGTGGCACGAGATCGCGCTGCCCGACCTCGGCACGGTCGACTGGCGCACCGCGGCCACCTCGATGGCCACCGAGCTGTACGCGATGTTCGACCGGCACCCGTGGCTCGTGCAGGCCTTCTCCGCCCACCTCTTCTACGGGCCCGGCAAGGCGCGCCACGACGACCACAACCTCGCCGTCTACGAGGCCGCCGGGTTCGTCGGCGCGGAGGCGGACCTGGCCACCGCGGCCGTGTTCACCTTCGTGCTCGGCAACGCGGCTGGCGCGGCGGCGACGGCCTCGCTGACCAGGCGGCTCAACCAGGACGGCGGCAACGCCGAGGAGCGGTTCCGCGACACCATGGCCAAGGCGCGCGACATCGCCATGGACTTCCCCCGGCTGCGCGCCCGCCTGGAGAACCCGGCGGCCGCCGACTACGCCGCCGGACCCGACAGCGGCTTCGAGTACGGCCTGCGCACCATCCTCGACGGCCTCCAGGACCAACTCGCCGACAAGCCCCGCTGACGCCCCGACGGAACAGCCGACCAGGGAACCGCCGGTTTCCGCCTACGCCCCAACGGAACCGCCGGCCACGGATCCGCCGGTTTCCGCCGCGGGGACACTGCCTACGTGCCGAAGGGTCCGCCGAACGCGCCGAGGATGCGCTCTGCGGCGAGCGTCGCGGTCAGCTCGCCGTCGCGCACCTGCCGTTCGAGCTCCGGGGTCAGCGCCCGCACCTCGGGGTGCTCGCGCAGCCTGGTCAGGAGCTGGTCCCGCACCATCGACCAGGTCCAGTCGACCTGTTGGCGCCTGCGCCGCTCGGCCAGCTCGCCCGTGCGGCTCAGCGTCTCGTGGTGCCGCCGCAGCTGCTCCCACACCGCGTCGAGGCCGGTGCCGGTGAGCCCGCTACAGGTGAGCACCGGCGTCGTCCAGGACGCGTCGGGGACGCGCAGCAGCCGCAGCGCGCCGGCCAGCTCGCGGGCCGCGGCGCGCGCGTCCTGCTCGTGCTGGCCGTCCGCCTTGTTCACGGCGACGACGTCGGCCAGCTCCAGCACGCCCTTCTTGATGCCCTGCAACTGATCGCCGGTCCTGGCCAGGGTCAGGAACAGGAAGCAGTCGACCATGTTCGCCACGGCGATCTCGGACTGTCCGACGCCGACGGTCTCCACCAGCACCACGTCGTAGCCGGCCGCCTCGACCAGGACGATGCTCTCCCGCGTCGCCTTGGTGACCCCGCCGAGCGTGCCCGAGGTCGGCGACGGGCGGATGAACGCGGCGGGATCCCCCGCCAGCCTGGCCATCCTGGTCTTGTCGCCGAGGATGCTGCCGCCGGTCCTGGTCGAGGACGGGTCGACGGCCAGCACCGCGACCCGGTGGCCTGCCTCGGTGAGCATGCTGCCGAGCGCGTCGATGAACGTCGACTTGCCGACGCCGGGCACCCCGGTGACGCCGATCCGGTGCGCGCCGCCCGCGCGCGGCAGCAGCTCGACCAGCAGCTCCTGCGCCTGCGCGCGGTGGTCGGCGCGGGTGGACTCCACCAGCGTGATCGCCCTGGCCAGGACGCCCCTCGACCCGGCGAGCACACCGGCCGCGTACTCGCCGACGTCGACCGGCCTCGCCACGGCGGTCAGCCGGCGTGGCCGAGCTGCGCGGCGAGTTGCCGCAGCAGGTCGGCCGCCGCGTCGGCGATCACGGTGCCCGGCGGGAAGATCGCGGCGGCGCCCGCCGCCCGCAGCGCGTCGAAGTCCTGCGGCGGGATCACCCCGCCGACCACGATCATGATGTCCGCCCTGCCCAGCTCGGCCAGCTCGGCGCGCAACGCCGGCACCAGGGTGAGATGCCCGGCCGCCAGCGAGTTCACGCCAACGATGTGCACGTCGGCCTCGACGGCCTGGCGCGCGACCTCGGCCGGCGTCTGGAACAGCGGGCCAACGTCCACGTCGAAGCCGAGGTCCGCGAACGCCGTGGCGATCACCTTCTGGCCCCGGTCGTGGCCGTCCTGCCCCATCTTGGCCACCAGGATCCTCGGCCTGCGCCCCTCCGCCTCGGCGAAGGCGTCGACGCTGGCCCGCGCTTCGTCCACATTGGACACCGAGCCGACCTCCTCGCGGTAGACCCCGGAGATCGTCCTGATCTGGCCGGAGTGCCGACCCCAGACCTTCTCCAGCGCGTCGGAGATCTCGCCGACGGTGGCCTTGGCGCGCGCCGCGTCGATGGCGAGCGCGAGCAGGTTCTCGTCCGGGCTCGCCGCCGCGTTCGTCAACGCCCGCAACGAGTCCTGGCACGCGGCCTCGTCCCGCTCGGCCCGCAGCCGCCGCAGCTTCTCGATCTGCTGCGCCCGCACGCCCGCGTTGTCGACCTTGAGCACGTCGATCTGCTCGTCGCCGTCGAGGCGGTACTTGTTGACGCCGATCACCGGCTGCCGCCCCGAGTCGATCCGCGCCTGGGTGCGCGCGGCGGCCTCCTCGATGCGCAGCTTGGGGATTCCGGCGTCGATCGCCTGCGCCATCCCGCCGGCCGCCTCGACCTCGGTGATGTGGCCCCAGGCCCGCTGCGCGAGGTCGTGCGTCAGCCGCTCGACGAAAGCGCTGCCGCCCCACGGGTCGATCACCCTGGTGGTGCCGGACTCCTGTTGCAGCAACAGCTGCGTGTTGCGGGCGATGCGCGCGGAGAAGTCCGTCGGCAGCGCGAGCGCCTCGTCCAACGCGTTGGTGTGCAAGGACTGCGTGTGCCCCTGGGTCGCGGCCATCGCCTCGACGCAGGTGCGCACCACGTTGTTGAACACGTCCTGCGCGGTCAGCGACCAGCCCGAGGTCTGGCAGTGTGTGCGCAGCGACAGCGACTTGCTGTTGCGCGCCCCGGCCTGCTTCACCAGCTTCGCCCACAGCAGCCGGGCGGCCCTGAGCTTGGCCACCTCCATGTAGAAGTTCATGCCCACGGCCCAGAAGAAGGACAGCCGGGGCGCGAACACGTCCACGTCCAGCCCGGCCGCCATGCCGGCCCGCAGGTACTCGACGCCGTCGGCCAGCGTGTAGGCCAGCTCCAGGTCGGCGGTCGCGCCGGCCTCCTGCATGTGGTAGCCGGAGATGGAGATCGAGTTGAACTTCGGCATCCGCTGCGAGGTGAAGGCGAAGATGTCGGAGATGATCCGCATCGACGGCTGCGGCGGGTAGATGTAGGTGTTGCGGACCATGAACTCCTTGAGGATGTCGTTCTGGATGGTGCCGGCCAGCTGCTCCGGCGCCACGCCCTGTTCCTCGGCGGCGACGACGTAGAGCGCCAGGATCGGCAGCACCGCGCCGTTCATGGTCATCGACACGCTCATCTGGTCAAGCGGGATCCCGTCGAACAGCTGGCGCATGTCGTAGATCGAGTCGATCGCCACGCCGGCCATGCCGACGTCGCCGGCGACCCTGGGGTGGTCGGAGTCGTAACCCCGGTGCGTGGCAAGGTCGAACGCGACCGACAGCCCCTTCTGCCCGGCGGCCAGGTTGCGCCGGTAGAACGCGTTGGACTCCTCGGCGGTGGAGAACCCGGCGTACTGCCGAACGGTCCACGGCTGCGTCACGTACATCGTCGGGTACGGGCCGCGCAGGTACGGCGCGATGCCGGGATAGGTGCCGAGGAAGTCGACGTCGGCGAGGTCGGCCTCGGTGTAGACCGGTTTGACACCAATGCCTTCCGGCGTCTCCCACACCAGCGCGTCGGCGTCCTTGCCGGTCGCCTCGCGCAGGGCGGCCCGCCAGTCGTCCTGGCTGCCGGCCGACGGCTCGCCGAGCCCGATGTCGGCGAAGTCCGGGATCTGAGTCATCACGCCACCCCGAGAATCGCGAAGCTGTTGGTGAGCACGTCGAGCGCGGGACAGCGGGTGAACACGAACTCGTCCACCCCGGCCCTGCGGTAACTGTCGGTCGGCGTGCCGACGAGCAGCACGCGGGCCGCGCCGGCCTGTTTGAGCGCGGCGGCAACGCGTTCCGCCTGGTCCACATAGGACTTCTCGCTGCCGCACACGCAGGCGATGCGCGCGCCGCTCGCCTCGAACGCGGCGAGCACCTCCTCGACCGAGCCGGTCGCGCCGGCGCTGACCGTCTCGATTCCGCCCGCCTGGAACAGGTTCGCCGCGACGGTGGCCCGCGCGGTGTGCGCGGACACCGGACCGAGCGTGGCCAGGAAGACCGACGGCCGGCTGCCCGTGGCGGCCAGGTGCGCGTCGGCGCGGTCGCGCAGGTCCTCGAACGCCTGCGCGTAGCGGATTCTCGGCAGGCCGCCCGTCGGCTCGGCCGGGGCAGGTGGCCGCGACACGGGCTTCTCCGCCAGGTGCGGGAACTCGCTGACGCCGGTGATGGCGTCGGTGCGGTTCGCGATGTTGGCCGAGCGGGCCGCCCAGGTCTCCGCGAGCTGCCCGGCCACCAGGCCGGACGCGAGCGCGGCCGGCAGCCCACCAGCCCGCTCGATCCGCTGGAACCAGGCCCACGCGGCCCGCGCCAGCTCGTCGGTGAGCCGCTCCACGTACCAGGAGCCGCCCGCCGGGTCGATCACGGCGGCGAGCCTGGACTCCTCCAGCAGCAACGACTGCGTGTTCCTGGCGATCCGGCGGGCGAAGTCGTCGGACAGCCCGATCGCCGCGTCGAAGGGCAGCACGGTCACGGAGTCCGCGCCGCCGAGCCCCGCGCCGAAACAGGCGATCGTGGCGCGCAGCAGGTTCACCCACGGGTCGCGGCGGGTCATCATCGCGGTGGACGTCACGGCGTGCTGCGCCTGCGCGCCCGAGGGACCGGCCGCGCCGGACACCTCGGCGACCCGCGCCCACAGCCTGCGGGCGGCCCGGAACTTCGCGATCGTGAGGAACTGGTCGGCGCTGGCGGCGTAGCGGAACTCCAGCTGCCCGCACGCCTCGTCCACGGACAGGCCCGCGCCGGTGAGCGCCCGCAGGTAGGCCACGCCGGCCGCCAGCGAGCAGCCCAGCTCCTCCGCGTCGGAGCCGCCTGCCTCGTGATAGGGCAGGGCGTCCACCACGATCGAGCGCAGCGCGGGGAACTCCCGCGCGGTGCGCGCCGCAAGGGCCGCCGCGTCGTCGAGGCCGCCGGCGACACCCGTGCGGGCCTGCACGCCGATGGGGTCCGCGCCGAGGTTGCCGCGCACCTCGGCGGCCGGCACGCCCCGCTCGGCGTACAGGCGGAGCAGCGCGTCGGCCGCCTCGGCGAACTCCGCGCCCGCGTCGAGCACCACCGGGGCCAGGTCGAGGTAGACGCCGTCGAGCACCCGGCCGAGCGCGGCGACGGGCAGGCCGTCGCCGCCGAGCCGCAGCCACACCGAGGTGACGCCGTGTTCGAGGTCGGCGAGCACCGCGTCGCGGGCCGCGGCCGGATCGGGGTTGTCGTGGCGCTGCCGAACGTCCCAGCCCGAGGTCACTCCGCCCTGCGGCCTGCTCCCTCTGGTGAACGGCGGCAGGCCGGGCAGCCCGGTCGGCGGGACCGCGTCCTGCGCGGTGTACAGCGGCGCGATCGTGACGCCGTCGTAGCTGCGCGACGCGATCAGGTCCTCGATCGGGCCAGCGTGCTGGTCGACGTCGACACCGGACCTGCGGAGCACGCCGTCGACGAGCGTCCGCCACTGCTCCCTGGTCGGCTCGGGAAATTCGGCGGCCAGCGCGAGCTCACCAGACGGCTCCGTCATGCTCCGCAATGCTACTGAACGGTAGCGGTGTCGCTATGTGAGGTGCGCCGCTGAATCAATACCCCACTCGACGCCGCCTCGCGGGAGCACTGTTTGGCACCGGGCCCGGCGCGACCTGTGCAGAATGGGCGTGTGGATCCCGAGCAGCCCGAGTCGCAGCGCATGATCGCCGAGCGCTATCGGCTACGACACGTGCTCGGCAGCGGCTCGATGGGCCGCGTGTGGGCCGCCTACGACGAGATGCTGCACCGGCCGGTCGCGGTCAAGGAGGTGCTGCTCGCGCCGGGCATGCCGGCCGGGGAGGCCGACGCGCTGCGCGAGCGGACGCTGCGCGAGGCGCGCGCCATCGCCGTGCTGTCCCACCCGAACCTGGTCGTGCTGCACGACGTCGTCCGGCAGGACGGCGAGCCGTTCGTGGTGATGGAGCTGGTGCCCTCGCGCAGCCTCAACGAGGTGCTGCGGGAGCACGGGCCGCTGGGCGTCACGGCGGTCGCGGTGGTCGCCGACGCCATCGCCGCCGCGCTGGAGGCCGCGCACCGGGGCGGGGTGACGCACCGGGACGTGAAGCCGGGCAACGTGCTGGTCGGCGAGGACGGCATGGTCAAGCTGACCGACTTCGGCATCTCCCGCAGCGTCGCCGAGGTGACCATGACCAGCAGCGGGATCATGCTCGGCTCGCCCGCGTTCATGGCGCCGGAGGCGGCGTCCGGCGGCGTCGTGACCCCGGCGGCCGACCTGTGGGGGCTCGGCGCGACGCTGTTCGCCGCCACCGAGGGCCGCCCACCCTACGATGTGGACAACGACGCGCTGGCCACCGTCAACGAGGTCGTGCACGGCGAGGTGCCCGAGCCGGCCAACGCCGGCGAGCTGGCCCCGGTGATCGCCGCGCTCATGGTGAAGGACCCTCGGGCGCGGATGCCGCTGGTCGAGGTGCGGCGGCAGATCCGGTCGCTGCTGCCCGAGCCGGGCACCCAGGCGTTCCCGACGGCCCCGGTCTCGGCCGCCAAATCGATCAAGGTGTCGCTGCCGCGCAAACCGGTCATCCCGCCGGACGCCCCGCTCGCCGCCGACCCCGGCCCGCTGCCGTTCCTGGTTCAGCAGCCGCCCGCCGAGCCGCCCGCGCCCGCCTGGACACCGCAACCGCCACGCCGTGGCCCGCTGGTGCGGACGCTGCTGGTGTTGGTCGCGCTGCTGGTGTTCGCCGGGGCAGGCGGCGCCGGGTTCGTGCTGACCAGGACGGTCGGCGGGCTCGCGCTGCTGCCGCCGGCGCCGCCACCGGCGGCCAAGCCGCCCCCCTCGGCCGCGCCGGTCACCCAGAGCCCGCTCGTCAAGCGCACCGTCTCGGCGCACCAGTACAACGGCGGGCCCGGCGCGGACTTCAGCGTGCTCGTCGACCCCGACTGGTCGGAGTTCGTGGAGCCGAGGCAGGACGACGGCTCCATGCCGCCGAGCACGGTGGTGCACTTCGTCGCGCCGGACGGCCAGCACGAGCTGATGGTGCAGCGCTTCCCGCAGTACTACCCGGGACTCGGCATCAACGCCTACGTCAAGCACGTCCAGCAGAGCTGGCCCAAGGGCGACTACGTGCCGTTGCAGCAGGACCCCGACACGACCCCCAGCGCGAGCGGTGCCGCGCCCGAACCGGCGCGCACGGTGGCGTACCGGACGGTGGAACGCGGGGTCGGCAGCTCGACGCAGCACGAACAGGGCAGGTCCCACTACGTGCGGCTGGAGCCCAACGCCGGCGACCTGTGGGTGATCGAGGTGTCCATGCCGACCGAGCAGGAGCAGGCCGTGCAGGACCTGTTCAGCAAGATCTGGCCCTCCTTCGCCCCGGCCTGAGCCCAGCCCCTGCCGCTGTCCCCGCCCAGGCCTGACGCTGGTCCACGGGTTGGCGCTGCGCGCCCGAAACGCCCCGAGTCGTTAGGCTGCCGACCGTGACCGGTATCAACGACGACACGACCAGCGCCAGCAGCACCGCCGAGCCCGAGGAGCTGGCCCAGCAGGCCGCCGCGGTGCTCGCCGAGCGGACCGGCGTCGCCAAGCACGACGTGGCCGTGGTGCTCGGCTCCGGCTGGCGGCCAGCGGCCGACCTGATCGGCACCGCCAACGCCGAGGTGCCCATGGCCGACCTGCCAGGGTTCGCCGCGCCGGCCGTCACCGGCCACGGCGGCACGATCCGCTCGGTGACCGTCGGCGACTCGCAGGTGCTCGTGCTGCTCGGCCGCACCCACCTCTACGAGGGCAAGGGCGTCCGCTACGTGGTGCAGAACGTGCGCACCGCCGCCGCGGCCGGCTGCCGGGCGGTCATGCTGACCAACGCCGCTGGCGGCCTGCGGCCGGGCATGCGGGTCGGCCAGCCGGTGCTGATCAGCGACCACCTCAACCTCACCGCGACGTCCCCGCTGGTCGGCGCGAAGTTCACCGACCTCACCGACCTGTACTCGGCGCGGCTGCGCGGCCTGGCCAGGGAGATCGACCCGACGCTGGAGGACGGCGTGTACGCCGGGCTGCCCGGCCCGCACTTCGAGACTCCGGCCGAGATCAGGATGCTCGGCACGATGGGCGCGGACCTGGTCGGCATGTCCACCGTGCTTGAGGCCATCGCGGCGCGCGCGGCCGGCATCGAGGTGTTCGGCCTGTCGCTGGTCACCAACCTCGCGGCCGGCATCACCGGCGAGCCGCTCAACCACCTCGAGGTGCTCGAGGCCGGCCAGGCGGCCGCGGCGAAGATGGGCGAGCTGCTGCGCGAGCTGGCGGCCAGGGCATGACCCTGCAACCCGCGCTCCGGGACGCCACGTTCCGGTGGATCGCCGGGGACCCGTCGCCGGAGGCGCGCGCGGAGCTGCAAGCCGTGCTGGCCAAGGCGATGGGCGGGAACGCCGAGGCGCTCGCCGACCTCGCCGACCGGATGTCCGGGCCGCTGACGTTCGGCACGGCCGGGCTGCGCGGCCCGGTGCGGGCGGGCTCGAACGGGATGAACCGGGCCGTGGTGGTTCGCGCGACGGCGGGCCTCGCCAGCTGGCTGCTGGCCAGCGGTCACGGCGGCGGCCTGGTGTTCGTCGGGCGGGACGCGCGGCACGGCTCCGAGGAGTTCGCGACCGCCGCCGCCGAGGTGCTCGCGGCGGCCGGCTTCGACGTCAGGGTCCTGCCGGGGCCGCTGCCGACCCCGATGGTGGCGTACCTGGTGCGCAACGAGCACGCCGTGGCCGGCGTGCAGATCACCGCGTCGCACAACCCGCCAGCCGACAACGGCTACAAGCTGTACCTGGCAGGCGGCGGGCAGATCGTGCCGCCCGCCGACCGGCAGATCGAGGCGGCCATCGAGCGGATCGGCGAGGCGGTCACCGTGCCGACCGCGTCGACCTGGCGGCCGGTCGACGAGTCGCAGCTGGCCGGCTACCTGGACCGGATCGCCCAGCTGCCAAGGGGTTCGGCGCGGGAGCTGCGGGTCGCGCTGACGCCGATGCACGGCGTCGGCGGTCAGGTCGCGGTCGAGGCGCTCAGCCGGGCGGGCTTCACCGACGTGCGGGTGGTGCGGGAACAGGCCGTGCCCGACCCGGACTTCCCGACGGTCGCGTTCCCCAACCCCGAGGAGCCCGGCGCGGCGGACCGGCTGCTGGCTCTGGCCGAGGAGTCCGACGCCGACCTCGCCATCGCCCTCGACCCGGACGCGGACCGCTGCGCGCTCGGCGTCCGGCAGCCCTCCGGCGAGTGGCGGATGCTGCGCGGCGACGAGACGGGCGCGCTGCTCGGCGAGCGCGTGCTGTCCACTCTGGACAGTGCGACGCACCCAGACCCGTTGGTGGCCACCACGATCGTGTCGGCGTCGCTGCTGAAGTCCATTGCGGCGGCGCACGGCGCCCGCTACGACGAGACGTTGACCGGCTTCAAGTGGCTGGTGCGGGCCGGCGACGGCAAGGGCACCGGCCTGGTGTTCGGCTACGAGGAGGCGCTCGGTCTCTGCGTCGACCCGGACACCGTGCGGGACAAGGACGGCATCTCGGCCGCGGTGCTGGCCTGCGACCTGGCGGCGACGCTGAAGGCCGAGGGCCGGTCGCTGCTCGACGCGCTGGACGACCTGGCCGTCGCGCACGGCGTGCACCTGACCGACCAGGTGTCGCTACGGTTCACCGACCTGAGCCGGATCGGCGCGCTGATGGCGCGGCTGCGCGAGAACCCGCCGACCGAGCTGGCCGGCGGCGCGGTGACCGTCGAGGACCTGCTGCCGACGGCCGACGTGCTGCGGCTGCGCGGCGACGGCCTTCGGGTCGTGGTGCGGCCGTCGGGCACCGAGCCGAAGCTCAAGTCGTACCTGGAGATCGTCGAGCCGGTCGCCGCCGCGGCGGACCTCGCGCCGGCCAAGGCCCGCGCCGCGGACCGACTGTCCGCCCTCCGCAAGAACATCGCCGAGCTGCTCGCGGACTGACCTGTCGTGAAGGGTCCCTTCCTGACGCCCAACGTCCTGAAGGGACCCTTCATGGCATGCGGACTCAGGTGGCCAGCATGACCAGCAGCGACACGAACGCGATCGCCAGCGCGACGCCGGCCACCACGTAGGGCCGCCGACCCGGTTCCTCGACCGGGCGACGGCTCCCCTCGGTGCAGCCCGACAGTGCGACCTTGCCGAAGGCGTAGCTGAGCGAGGTGAGCGCGAAACCGAACGCGCCGATCATCACGCTCGCCGAGTAGGGCGCGTGGTCGATCCACGGCCACACGGCGAGCAGCAGCAGCGGCAGCCCGATCAGGCCGGTGCCGACCGCGAGGCCGGAGCCGAAGATGACCCGCTTGCGGCGGCTGCCCGAGAGCGTCGATGAGATGTCCACGGTGTTTTGGCCGACCCCCTGACGGGATACACCCCCGTCTGCTTCTTCCATATATACCAGGGAAGAACGCGCCCACTCGCGGCGGGAGGGCGGCACCGGGGCCGGGCGAATCGGGCCAGGGGCACAACTCGACACGATTGCCGCCGGGGCTCGGTTGGCGCCAGGGTCGCGCAGCGGGCAGGGTTGGTTTCCGTGCCGAGACTGCTGATCATCCACCACACGCCGTCACCTGCGATGCAGGCGATGTTCGAGGCCGTCGTGGCCGGGGCGACCGACCCCGAGCTGCGCGGTGTGGAGGTGCTGCGCGTCCCGGCGCTGTCGGTCACCGTTGCGGACGTGCTCGACGCGGACGGCTACCTGCTCGGCACGCCGGCGAACCTCGGCTACATGAGCGGGGCGTTGAAACACGCGTTCGACACCGTCTACTACCCGTGCCTGGACGCGACCGGCGGCCGGCCGTACGGACTGTGGGTGCACGGCAACAACGACGTGACCGGGGCGGTTCGGGGCGTGCAGGGCATCTCGAAGGGCATGGGCTGGGCGAAGGTCGCCGAGCCGGTCGAGGTGACGGGCGAGCCGGGCAAGGCCGACCTGGCCGCCTGCTGGAACCTGGGGGCGACAGTCGCCGCCACGCTCATGCCGTGACGCCGAGGGTGTGGCCGTCAGCGGGTCGCGTGCTGGCTCACCAAGTCAACCAATGCCCACCAGTAAATTCCATCACCAGCACCACGGCGCCGACGGCCACCAGCAACACCGCGAGAGCGGCCAAAGCGATCAGGCCCCCCAGGACCCATTTCGCGATCTCGCGCGCTCTGGCACGACCGTCTTCCCCCGTCATGTCGGCCAGTGTGCTGCCCTACCGGGCCGGTCGTCGCGGAACGGCCCCAGCATGGGCTGATCGGCACCGGTCATCCTCCGCTGCACGGCGGCCCACAGTGCGCTGACCGGATCAGCGGCCGTGGTGAACTCGGACCGTCGCGAATCGCAGAAGGTGCGAACTCGCGACGGTCCGACTTCAGGGACACCTGCCGAGAACCGCCGCCTCGGTCAGCCGCCGACGAGCCGCATGCCCGCCTCGGGGTACCGCTCCCCGGCGACCTCGTCGACGGGGACCGCGTCCTCGATGGCCGCGAGGTCCGCCGTCGACAGCTCGACGAACGACGCCGCGACGTTCTCCTCCAGGTACTTGCGCCGCTTCGTCCCGGGAATGGGCACCACGTCCGCGCCCTGGTGCAGCACCCACGCCAGCGCCAGCTGGCCGGCCGTCACGTCCCGCTCGGCCGCGAGCGCCCGCAGCCGCTCAACCAGCGCCAGGTTGCGTTCCAGGTTGCCGTCGGCGAACCGGGGCTGGCCGACCTGCCGAAAGTCGCCGCTGCCAAGGTCGGCAGCCGACGTGATGCGGCCGGTGAGGAATCCGCGCCCGAGCGGCGAGTACGGCACCAGGCCGATGCCCAGCTCGCGGCAGGTCGGCACGATCTCCGCCTCGAGGTCCCGCGACCACAGCGACCACTCGGTCTGCACCGCCGTGATCGGGTGCGTCGCGTGCGCCCGCCGGATCGTGGCCGCGCCGGCCTCCGAAAGCCCGACGTGCCGGATCTTGCCCTCGGTCACCAGCTCGCCGAGCGCGCCGACGGTCTCCTCGATCGGCACGCTCGGGTCGACGCGGTGCTGGTAGTACAGGTCGATGTGGTCGACGCCGAGCCGCCGCAGCGACGCCTCGGCCGCCTGCCGCACGTACGCCGCGTCCCCGCGAATCGACCGGTCGGTCGGGTCCTCGCCGCGCACGAAGCCGAACTTCGTGGCCAGCACGACCTGGTCGCGGCGGCCGGCGATGGCCCGCCCGACCAGCTCCTCGTTGATGAACGGCCCGTACATGTCCGCGGTGTCCAGCAGCGTGACACCCAGGTCGAGCGCCCGGTGGATCGTGGCGATCGACTCGGTCTCGTCCGTCTCGCCGTAGAACTCGCTCATTCCCATGCAGCCGAGCCCCTGCGCGGAGACCTCCAGCGCGCCGAGCCTGCGGGTGGGCAGTGTGCTCATGGTGTTCAACTCCGACTCGTGTTCAACCCGACTGGGTAGGTTGGCGAACGCTCAGTGGCCGGACAGGCTTTCCATCTCGGGCGTGTACCGGCCGCCCGCGAAGGTGTCGGTCGGCGCGGCGGCCTCGATGGCCGCGAGGTCCGCAGCCGACAGCTCGACGAGGGTCGCGGCGACGTTCTCCTCCAGGTACTTGCGCCGCTTGGTCCCCGGAATGGGCACCACATCCGAACCCTGGTGCAGCACCCACGCCAGCGCCAGTTGACCAGCGGTGACGCCGCGCTCCCCCGCCACGGCGCGCACCGCGTCGACGACGTCGAGGTTGAGCTGGAAGTTCTCCTCGGAGAACCGGGGCAGGTTGCGCCGCATGTCGTCGGCGGCGAAGTCGTCGCGCGAGGTGATCTGGCCGGTGAGGAACCCGCGCCCGAGCGGCGAGAACGGCACCAGGCCGATACCGAGCTCGCGGCAGGTCGGCACGATCTCCGCCTCGATCTCGCGCGTCCACAGCGACCACTCGCTCTGCAACGCGGTGATGGGGTGCACGGCGTGCGCCCGCCGGATCGTCGCGGCGCTCGCCTCGGACATGCCGATGTGCCGGATCTTGCCGGCCTGCACCAGCTCGGCCATGGCGCCGATGGTCTCCTCGATCGGCACGGTCGGGTCGACGCGGTGCTGGTAGTACAGGTCGATGTGGTCGACGCCGAGCCGCCGCAGCGACGCCTCGGCGGCCTCCCGCACGTACGCCGCGTCGCCCCGGATGCCGGCGACCTTGCCGTCCTCGGACTTGACGAACCCGAACTTGGTGGCGAGCACCACCTCGTCGCGCCGGCCCGCGATGGCCCGGCCGACCAGTTCCTCGTTGGCGCCCTGGCCGTACTGGTCGGCGGTGTCGAGGAGGGTGACGCCGAGGTCGAGCGCCCGGTGGACGGTGGCGATCGACTCGGCCTCGTCGCCGGCGCCGTACGCCTGGCTCATGCCCATGCAGCCCAGTCCCTGCGCGGAGACCTCAAGCTCGCCGAGCCTGCGGGTGGGGAGAGAAGTCATGCGGAAGCCTCCTGGTGCAGATTGAGCCGCTCGTCGTTCTCGACGACGCACTGCTCGTAGTTCGTGATCTTGTGATTGAGCACGCCGAGGCACGACTGGAGCTCGGCGATGCGCTCCAGCACGGACGTCCGGTGCTCGACGAGGATCTGCTTGCGACGGTTCGTCGTGTGCGGTCCCCGGTGCCTGGCCTGGGCGTACTCACGCATCATCCGGATGGGCATGCCGGTGGTGCGCAGCTTGGTGAGGAACTCCAACCAGCCGAGGTCCTCCTCGGAGTAGTTGCGGCGTCCCCCGGAGTCCCGGGCCGGCGGTTGGACCAGCCCGATCCGTTCGTAGTAGCGCAGGGTGTCGATCGACAGTCCGCTGCGCTCGGCTGCCTGGGCGATCGAGTAGGTCACGTGACGACGGTAGAAGCTGGAGTGCACTCCAGGTCAACCGACTACTCAGTGAGATGCCCCAAACGCGCTATTTGGGCAGACTCCACGCCTCGAGTCGCTCGGCGATCCAGAGGACCTCGGCGTTCCCCCGGTCGACGTCGCGCACCAGGTCGAGGGCCTCGTCCTCGTCGGCGTCGATCCACCAGCCGTTGACGTCGCAGAGTGTGACGGCCGCCACCCAGCCGAGCCGCCAGTTGCCCTCGGCGAGCGGGCGCGTGCTCACGATGGAGTCGAGCAGGGCCGCGGCCTTGAGCCAGAGAGTGTCGTAGGCCTCGACGCCGAGGACGGTGGCCCTCGGTCGGTGCGCGGCGGAGTCGAGCAGGCCAAGATCTCGGACGACGAGATCACCGCCGGTCACCGCGGTTGCCAACACCAGCAGGTCTCCGGCGTCCAGGTAGGTCGTGATCACCAGGTGTGGCTCACGCCGACCCGAGGCGGTCAAGCAGGCTCTGATATCTGGGCAACACCCGGCCGAGCACCTCGCCGAGTTGTTCTTCCTTGTGCAGCCGCGCCCAGCGGTCGGCCAGTGCGAGACGCACGACTTCCTGCTTGGAGCGACCCTCGGCCTCGGCTAATTCGACGAGACGTTGGTTTTCCTCGTCGGTCAGGCGCAAAGTCATGGCCATACTCTGGACGGTACCACCGTGGTATCACGCGCTCTACCCCGTCGAAGCGGTTTAGAAACAGCGTTGCGATACGCTCGGAGCGTGCCCCGCCCCAAAACCCACGACGACGCGCTGCGAGTCCGACTGCTGGACCGCGCTGGTGAACTGCTGTCCGCGGAGGGCCCCGGCGCGCTGAGCCTGCGCCGGCTGGCCGGCGACGTGGACACCTCGACGACGGCGGTCTACTCGCTGTTCGGCGGCAAGCCCGCGCTCGTGCAGGAACTGTTCAACGAGGCGTTTCGGCGCTTCGGCGCGCGGCTGGCCGCCGTGCCGACCACCGACGACCCGATCGAGGACGTGATCCAGATCGGGTTGGCCTACCGCGAGAGCGCGCTGGCCGACCCGCACCTGTACTCGATCATGTTCAGCAAGGTCGTGCCCGGCTTCGAGCCCGGCGAGGAGTCGACGGTCAACGCGGCGGACACCTTCGGGGCGCTGCTGGAGGCCGTGCGCAGGACGATCCGCGAGGAGCGCTACGTCGCTGAGCCCGCCGAGCAGATCGCGCTGGCCGCCTGGGGCCTGGTGCACGGGCTGGTGTCGTTGGAGCTCAACGGAAACCTCCCGGACGGCCTGGAGATCGCCCCGATGTACGAGCGCGCCCTCCGCGCCCAGGCGGACGGCTGGCAGCGACGCGCCCCGTAGCCGCCAAGGGGAACCCGGCCAACTCGCGTTCAGAAGCGCGGTGGACAGCGTCGCGTCCGGTCAGCGCGTCGGTGTGGCCGTCGCCGGCGAGCAGCTGACCCTGACAACCACCGGGTACACGATGACGTTCCAACGGGTCGGCCCGGTCGCCCCGAGCGCAGACCTGCCCAGTTCGTCCCGCTGACTCCGCGAACGGGATCGCGCCCGAACGGGATTGTCCCGGCCTGCGGCCCAGGGCGACGTCAAAGCCTGAGGCCGGGGCAATCCGTGTCACATGTCAGCCTGATCGTGGTTACCCGGTTCGGAGCGTGGCGCCTAGGTCGTTGACGACCGTCCGCATCGACGAGAACTCGATCTCCGAAGCGCACGTGGTCGCGATCCGGAGGGAGCCGCACGACGAGGTCTGCGGCCCGAGGCTGCCCTGAAGCATCCCCGCCGCCCCGACGGTCGTCCAGTTGTTGGTGGAGTAGGGAACCAGCATTGGTCCGCCGCTGTCGCCGTGCGCGCCGCCGATCTGCGACGGATCGCGCTGCTGTCCCCGGATGGTCGAGAAGGAGCCGAAGCCGTCGTTGAAGCTCACCGAGAGGTTGTCGACCTGGATTCCGCAGTGCACCCCGGAGTTCGCGCCGCTGCTGCAAACCCAGTCGTTGATGGACAGGTCCGCGAAGCCGACGACAGTCTTGGCGAAGCCGTTCGGGTCGTTCCACGCCCCGTCGAACATCAGCTGGTAGCCGTCGCCGGTGAGCATCCGCCCGCCGCTGGCACTGGTGTCGTAGGCGTTGCCGTAGGAGTTGCCCGGCGCGTCCCAGGCGGTCCACGACGCGGCGGTGCAGTGCCGGGCCGTGGTGGTCCAGGAGTACCCGCTCCGCCAGATCGCGAACCCACTCGTGCAGCCGCTACCGTCGGAGCCCCGGATCATTCCGCCCGCGTTGTACGGGGAGAAGTCCGTGGACCGGGTGGCGTACAGCGTCGGATCGGGCGCGATCGCGACGTCGTCGACGGCGTTCGCCACGCTCTGGGCCGACGCCAGGGTCTGCGCCTGCGCCGCGGCGGTGTCGGCCCCCTTCGCCTGGTGGTGGCCTCGGACGACGATCCCGTCGTGCGTCAGGTCCGGCCCCACCACGGAGGTGACGACGAAGTCCTTCCAGACCGGGCTGTGCACGCTCGCCCAGACGCGGTCCGTCGCCTCCTGCACCTGCTTGCGGGAGTACTTGACGGACTTGAACGTCACGGTGATGCCGCGCCGTGCCGCCTCCCCGCGCACGGCGTCCTGAAGGCTTGACCTACCCGACCAGAGCAGGGTCGTGGACAACGTCTCCGGGTAGTTCGCGGACTCCACGAAGCCGGCCTCGGAAATGCCCGGCACGCCGATGAGCCAGGACTTGAAGGCCATCAGGGTTTCCCGCCGTTGCAGCAGGGCGGGGTCTATTCCGGCCAGGTACCTGTTCGTGGCCGAGTTGGCGTTCGAGGCGGCGGCCGCCTGGTTCGATTTGTCCGCCTGGGTTCTGTCCGCCGCGACCTTGTCCGCCGCAGCACCCGAGGCGGCCTTTGCCGCCCGGTCCGCCGCGGCGACCGTGGCGGAATTGGCCGGCTGGTCAGCCTGAGCGCCCGAAGGAGCGACGACGGCGAACGCCGCCGCGAGCAGAACGGCCATGGCCGCCCAGCGCGGGCCAGCCAATCCGTGTTTGGGTAAGTTGAATTTCATGAAAAGGCCCCCTAAATAAGCAATTTCGAAATTGCCCGCGAGGAACCTACAGCCGACACAGCCGGCCCACAACCACAGTCACGTATTTAATGTGACGAAGTATACGTATCCGAAGCGGTTTACACGGCTCGGCGATGAACAGTCGCACCAATTCGGCCCAACGCAGTTTCGGCCTGTCGGCACGCCCGCCGCGCGTACTCATACTTCCATACAAAAAAGGGGGCCCGGGGAGGCGGCCGCCGCTGGACCTCCCCGGACCCCGTGAGCCGCCGAGACGGGCGGCTCGCTGGTGTGTGGCAGGGGCTTGGACACCCGACCGTCGCCGAGTCGCAGGCATCGACCACGGCCGGGTGGATCGTGGTGAGGTCCCCGACGGCGGGCGGAGCCCCCTTCCCGTCGGCGTGGTGCAGGGACACGCCGACCGGAACTCCGCCGCCGCCTCGGCGACCTCCGGTTTAGCTACTGGGAATCGTCACTCCCAAACCCTGTGGTCCAGACCACATTACGTCAAGGTCTAGACCAGTGCTAGACCCGATCGGCCGACATCAGGGTCGGCCATTCCTCCGGGCTATCGGCCATGCCGCGCAGCGGCCCTGACCACCGCAAACACCGCCGCCATCGTGCCGAGAACGACCGTCGCGAAGGCGACCAGGGTCGCCGCGTCCGGGTGGATCAGGGACTGGCCGCGGCCCGCCTGCCACGTGACCACCGCGAACAACCCGGCGTAGCCGAGAGCCGCGACGCCGACCAGCCGGGCGCGCACCGTCTCCTCGCGCAGCCACGCGCGACGGCGGGCGAGCACGCCGAGCAGCGCGACAAGCAGCAGCAGCGCCTGGATGCCGTGCAGGCCGACGAAGTGCGGCACGCGGAAGTCGCCGCCGGTCGTGCTCCAGTGCGTGATGGCCATGCCGTGGCCGTCCAGGTCGCCGATGCCGTGCCCCTGGTACATCGTGATCTTCGTGCCGTTGGCGTCGGTCACCGTGCGCTCGCGGACGTTGGTGACCATCCAGTAGACCGGTGTCAGCATGCCGATCGTGGCCAGCCCGAGCCCGGCGCGGATCGCCCTGGTCATCGCGCGGTCGCCGGTCCGCTGGGCCAGCACCAGCGCCGCGATGACCAGCTGCGCCAGGAAGAACACCGCGACGCCGAGGGTGAGCAGCGGCGTGAGCGCCAGGGTGACCGGGTCGTTCTGGTTGGCGTTGAAGTGGCTGACGGTGCCGCGCGCCGCCTGGATCGTGATGGCCCCGACCTCCGCTGTCGCGGCCACCGCGAACAGGGTGCCCGTCCACCAGCCGAGCCGCCTCGCCTTGCGCAGTTTGCTGAGCAACCACGCCAACATGCCGGCGTAGAGCACGAAGGCGACGCCGAACTTCAGCGGCTTCACCCACACCGACTCGTCCAGCAGGGACCGGCCGTCCACCAGCAGACCCACGCAGGACACCAGCACCAGCGCCAGCATCAGGGTCACGTGCACCATCAGCGGGCGGTGCCACTCGCGCCAGGGCCGCAGCACCCCGCGCGCCGTGCCGAGGCGGGTCGTGCGGACGGCGGTTTCGGGGGTCTCCCCGGGGGTTACTGTCGCGTTCATGAGCTGATCGTCGAACCCTGACGCAGGGTCATGGTCAAGCTTCGTCGTCACTTTCGTTCCGGGGGACAGCAGATGTTGACGATCGGCCAGGTCGCGACCTATCTGGGCGTGACCGTGCGGGCCATCCGGCACTACCACCAGCGGGGCCTGCTGCCCGAGCCGGAGCGCGACGCCTCCGGGTACCGGCGCTACGGGGCCGACGCGGTGGTCACCCTGGTGCGGATCAAGGCGATGTCGGACGCGGGCGTCCCGCTGGCCAGGATCGACGAGCTGATGGCCGCCTCACCCGAACAGTTCGCAACGTCGGTCGCGGCGATCGACACCGACCTGAAGGAGCAGATCAGCGACCTGAAACGGCGCCGACGCCGGATCGCCGAGCTGTCCGCTGGCGACCGGCTGTTCCTGCCGGAGGAGGTCGTTGCCCTGCTGGACCGGGTCAGGGAGATCGGGCTCAGCCAGGAGGCGGTGCGGACCGAGCGCGACACGTGGATCCTGCTGGTGGCGCAGTACCCCGACCAGGTGCCGGGGTGGGCGGCGGAGAAGCTGGCGATGCTGGAGGACGTCGCCTTCCAGCGCCTCTACCTCACCGCCGACCAGGCCGCCGGCTGGAGCCGCGACGACCCGCGCCTCGAAGCGCTCGCTGACGAGGTGAACAGCTTCGGCGGGCTCAGGGCCCCCGACACCGACGGCAAGAAGCCGATCCTCGCGCTCGACGCCCTGGTCGCGGTCACGATCATGGCGGCGCAGAGCGGGAAGCCGGTGCCCGCCCTGGAACGGCTGGTCGAGCTGTGCCGCCTCCGGGCAAAGCCCAACTGACCAGCGCAACCCCGCGTAGCGCCCCCGGGGATTGCCCCCCGGGAGCGCTCCGCCGTCACCACATCTAGACGGCTTAGACCGCGCCGTACTGGCGGTCGCCGGCGTCGCCGAGGCCGGGCACGATGAACCCGGAGTCGTTCAGCCGCTCGTCGATGCTCGCGGTCACCAACCGCATCGGCAGCCCGGACTCCTCGAGGTGCGCGATGCCCTCCGGCGCGGCGAGCGCGCAGACGGCCGTCACGTCGGTGGCGCCCCGGTCGGTCAGCAGCCGGATCGTGTAAGCCATCGAGCCGCCGGTGGCCAGCATCGGGTCGAGCACCAGCACCGGGCGGTCGGCCAGGCTCTCCGGCAGCGACTCCAGGTACGGGGTCGGCTTGAGGGTGTGCTCGTCGCGGGCCAGGCCGACGAAGCCCATCTGCGCGTCCGGGATCAACTTGTGCGCCTGGTCGGCCATGCCGAGGCCGGCCCTCAGCACGGGCACCAGCAGCGGCGGCTTGGCCAGCCGGTGGCCGGTCGTCCTGGCCACCGGGGTGTGGATGCGCTCGGTCGCGACCGGGGCGTCCCGCATGGCCTCGTAGACCAACATCACGGTCAGTTCGTGCAGAGCCGCCCGGAATGCGGCACTGTCGGTGCGGGCGTCCCGCATGGTGGTGAGCCGCGCTCTGGCGAGCGGGTGGTCGACAACGAGCACATCCATAAGCGGACACGGTAATCGTCCACGGGGCGACACGCGCCGGGACGGCATACGATCAAGGTCGGCGGACGCCTACCGAGAGGACGGGGTCAATGGCGGAGCACGTGCGGATCGGCGTGCTCGGCGCAGCACGCATCGCCCCGAACGCGCTCATCAAGCCGGCGAGAGACAACGGGACGGCCGAGGTGACGGCCGTCGCCGCGCGCGACCCGCAGCGCGCCCGCGAGTTCGCCGACAAGCACGGCATCGGCCGCGTGCACGAGGGCTACCAGGCGCTGCTGGACGACCCGACGATCGACGCCGTCTACAACCCGCTGCCCAACGGGCTGCACGGCCGCTGGACGCTGGCCGCGTTGGAAGCCGGCAAGCACGTGCTGTGCGAGAAGCCGTTCACCGCGAACGCCGAGGAGGCGCGGACGGTCGCCGCGGCGGCGAAGGACAGCGGGCTGGTCGTGATGGAGGCGTTCCACTACCGGTACCACCCGCTGGCGCGGCGGATGCGGGACATCGTGGAGAGCGGCGAGCTCGGCATGGTCCGGCACATCGAGGCGACGGTGTGCTTCCCGCTGCCCAAGTTCTCCGACATTCGGTACGACCTCTCGCTGGCCGGCGGGGCGATGATGGACGCCGGTTGCTATGCGGTGCACATCGCGCGGCTGCTCGGCGGGTTCGACGGCACGGAGCCGCAGGTCGCGAAGGCCAGCACCAGGCTGAGGAGCCCGAGCGTCGACCGCGCCATGCGGGCGAAGCTGCGGTGGCCGGCCGGGCACACGGGTTCGCTGGTCGCGTCGCTGTGGTCGGCGAGCGTGCTGCGCCTGAGCGCGCGGGTGGTCGGCGAGGCCGGCGAACTGCGCGTGTTCAACCCGATCGCGCCGCAGTACACGCACAGGTTGTCCGTGCGCACGCGGGATCATCACCGGACGGAGCACTTCGGCAAGCGGCCGACGTATGCCTATCAGCTCGATGCGTTCACGGCGGCGGTGCTGCGCGGCGAGCCGGTGCTGACGCCGCCGGAGGACTCGGTGAAGAACATGGCGGTGATCGACGCGGTTTACCGGGCGGCGGGATTGCCTTTGCGGCAGCCGAGTTAGCCAGTCGGGTCAGTGTTGGTTGAGGATCTGGTCGCACTCGTAGAGGTCGATCATGTCCATGAAGAGTCGGGCGGCGCGGTCGAATTTTGCGGTGGGCCAGTGCGAGACGTCGAAGGATTCTTTCTCTTCTGGTGGTTCAGCGACGAGAGTGATCTTCCATTCCGCGAACGCGCCGCTCAAGGTCCAGGTCTGCTCCATGGCACTACCGTCACGTGTTGCCGCAGGGGCCCGCAATCACCCTTTTCGGGTGATGCCACTTCCTTGCCCCAAGGGCAACACGCGATCGTCTGGCCATGGCGCAACGACAGGGAGCCTCGGTACGACAGCGACGGGTGTCCGTCGAGCTGCGGGCGCTGCGCGAGGCACGCAAGCTGAGCTGCAAGGACGTGGCGCGGGCGCTCGGCTGTTCGGAGAGCAAGATCAGCCGAATGGAGACCGGGAATCGCGGCCTCTACGCCGACGATGTCGCTGCGGTGCTTGGCTTTCTCCAGGTGCCTGGCAAAGTCCGGCAAGACCTGCTCGCGTTGGTGCGAGAAGGAGAAGAACGGAACTGGCACCAGTTCCAGGACGGCAAACTGCCTGTCGACTGGAAGACCCTGATCCAGTTCGAGGACGAAGCGACGGAGCTGCGCAACTACGAGACGCTGCTGGTTCCCGGCCTGGCGCAGACCGCCGAATACGCTCGCGAGATCATCCACGGGACCAACTGCGAACTTTCCGAAGCCGAGGTGGAGTACTTCGTCGCGGCCCGAATGACCCGGCAACTCATCCTCAGCCGACACCGGGCTCCCAGCCTGCACCTACTCATCGAGGAGACAGCACTCCGCCGCCCGATCGGCGATGCAGGAGTCATGCAGCGCCAGCTTCAGCACCTGCCGATGATCGCCTCGCGCCCGAACATCACCCTTCAGGTGGCTCCGTTCGACGCCGGAGCCCATCCTGGGTTGTGTGGCCCATTCATGATCCTCGACTTCATCGACCAGCCCACCCTGGCTTACATGGAATCACACCGCACGATCGCCTTCCTCGAAGAGGAGGAGCATGTCAGGCGAGCCAAGACCACTTGGGCGCAGCTCTGCGCCATGGCATTGTCGGCTGAGGACTCCATCCGGCTCATCGCTGACCTGGCCGGCACGCTGACCTGACCTAGGAGCACCATCATGATCGTGCCGGATCTCGCCCGAGCCTTTTGGCGCAAGAGCAGTCGAAGCGCCGATACCAACTGCGTCGAAGTCGCTTTCGTGGGCTGGCGCAAGAGCAGCTACAGCAATGGCACCCAGGCTGACTGTGTCGAGGTTGCATTCGGCTCCGAGGCTGTGGCCGTCCGCGACTCCAAGAACGCTTCCGGCCCAACCCTCGTCTTCCCCGCCTCCGGCTGGGCCGCGTTCCTCGGCTCCCGCCGCTGACCTACTTCTCCTTGAAGAAGGCCTCGATCGCCGCGCGGTTGTCGTCCGCGCTCGTGCCCGTCAGCTCGAGCGACCGCTTCCCGTCCTTCACCGTCATCTTCCGATCACGATCCCGCCGCACCCAGTCCCGCAACAACCCCACCACCTGCACCAACACCGGCGAACTCGCCAGCGCCACCGCGATCGAACTCACCGAGGCCGGATCCACGCCCTTCGACAGCGGTGGCGCCGCACCCTCGTCGGCGAACGCCACCTTGTCCACGTCCAGTTGACGCAGCTCAACCAACAACTCGCGCGCCCGTTGGTCCACTTCGTCCGGCTCGCCGTGCAGCGTAAGGAAAACAGTCGTCACCGCACGCACCCTATCCACCTGACTTCACCCAGCGCGACCAACGAACTCGTTCCGAGTCGCGGTGAACTCGGTGATCTGCACGGTGGCCGCACCGCTGGTCACGAACGGATCCGTGGCGACGGCGGCCTCGATCTCCGCCCGCTCGCCCTCGGCCACGATCAGTCCCCCAGTACGGGGCACCAGCGGTCCCGCCAACCGCACCAAACCCTTGGCGAAAACGCCGTCCGGGTTGTCGTAGTGCGCGGCGCGCAGCGAGTCGATGGTCTCCAGCGGGGCAACGTAGGTCAGCGTGATCAGGAACATGCCACCAGCACAGCCCACCGCACCCCGCCCCGTCCAAGACCAGTCGACACCGAGGGCATAGGCTGAGACCTATAACCGCAGTTGGAAGGCGAGATGCGCGTGCTGGATCTGCCCGGTGTCGAACTCCGCCACCTGCGTTACTTCGCCACGGTCGCCGAGGCCGGCACGATCACCGAGGCGGCCCGGCGGCTACGGATCGCACAGCCCAGCCTGAGCCAGCAGATCATCGGGCTGGAGCGCCGCGTCGGCCGGAAACTGTTCCAGCGCAGGACGAACGGGATGGAACTGACCGAGTCCGGCCGCACGCTGCTGAACGGTGTCCGACGCGCGTTCGCCGAACTCGACACGGCGGTGGCCGCGATCCGAACCACACCGCTGCCCGTGCGGGTGGGGCTCGGACTGGGCGTGCCGACCGAGCTGATCGGGCGGATCGAGGACGCGCTTGTCGCTGCGTGCCAACCGGATCCGCTGCGGCTGACCTTCGAACCGGTCGACTCGCAACGCCAGCCCGCGCTGCTGCGCACCGGCGAACTCACCCTCGGCGTGCTGCGACCGCCCGTCGCCGACGGCGAGGACCTGCGCACCGCGATCGTCAGCGACGAACCGCTCGGCGTCGTGCTGCACCGGGACCACCCGCTCGCCGCGCGCTCGACGCTGGCCCTGACGGACCTGGCCGACCAGCTGTTGTTGTGGTTCCCCGAATCCCGCGCGCCCGGCTTCGCAGCCGAGACGCTCGCGCACCTCGCCGCGCACGGATGGCGCCCCACGCTGCAACCGTCCGACCACACCAGCCACACCCTGTTCGCGCACGCCCTGCGCGGCCGGTCCGACCTGGTCGCCCTGCGCCCGAGGACGGCCGTCGGCGCCGATCCGGCCCTGACCTGGCTACCCATCGCCGATGCCCCGCCGAGGGAACGACTCGCCCTGGCCGCGCTCGCCGACGGCCCGTGGTCCCGGCTGCTGACCGACGTCGCCGACGCAGTCCGCAACCGCCTGCCGTCCCACTCCGGGCGACCGTAGTATTCGACTCCGCCCGTCGCCCGGTCCCGAAAGCCACTTGGAGCGCATGTCCGGCAAGCGCACCGCACTGCTGATCGTCACGGACACTTACCAGGACGAGACATTCAGCCGACTCCGCGCCCCACAGGCGGACGCGGCGGCGCTGGCCGACGTGCTGCGCGATCCGGAAATCGGCGACTATACGGTCGAAGTCCTGACGAACCAGCCGTCACAGGTCGCGCGGGTTCGGGTGAACCGGCTGCTCAACTCGGCTGAGCGGGACGACCTGATCCTGCTCTACGTCTCCGGCCACGGCGTCAAGGACGAAAGCGGCCGGCTGCACCTGGTCAGCACCGACACCGAACGGCAACTCCTTGCAGCAACGGGAGTATCAGCAGAATTCGTCCGCGAGCTGATCGACCACAGCAACGCCGGCACGGTCGTCGTCTGGCTGGACTGCTGCTACGCGGGAGCCTTTCCCAGTGGCCGGATCCCCAAGGCCGAGGGCGAGGTCGACGTGCTCGCCCAGTTGCGCACCAGGACCGGGCGGGGCTGCGCGGTGATGACCGCTTCGACCGCCATCCAGTTCGCCTACGAGACCGCCGGGACCGAGATCGCCGGCGAACAGGCGCCATCGGTGTTCACCGACGCCATCGCCGAAGGGCTGCGCACCGGTGCCGCGGACCTCAACGCGGACGGCGAGATCGACGCGGCCGAACTCTATTCGTATGTGCACGACCGGGTTCGCGCCAGCACACCCGCCCAGACACCCACCCGCAACGACCAGGTCAGCGGCGAGCTGTACATCGCCCACAGCACGCGTGGCCTGCGCCTTGATCCGAGGCTACCTGCAGTGATCCGGCAGGCGCTGCGCAGCAGCTACCTTCGGGTGCAGCTCGGCGCGGTGCACGCCCTGACCGACTTGGCCGCCGACGGCGACGACGTCGCGGAGGCGACCCTCGTTCGGCTCGCCGAAGGCTCGGGCGAGATCGCCGCCGCAGCCAGCAAAGCCCTGCTGCCGAACACCGCCGTCGCCGAGGAGATCGACCAGCTGAGGCTGAGGCTGGAAGTCCAGCAGCGCACCACCGCCGAGGCGCTGGACCGACTACTGCGGGACGTGCCAGCACCGGGGCCGGTGGACCAGCGCACGTCACCGCAGCCTCGACAGTCCGCGCCGCGCAGGCCGGCCGTGCTGCGGGCGCCGAGGCCGGTCCCGTTGACGCTGCCGGAGGGCGTGTCTCGGATGAGCGACCGCGATTTGTGGCTCGCGACGCTGGCCTTCACGCTGGTGGTCCTGGTCGCCGCCGGCATCGTGTTCGTAGCCCCGATCGGCGTGACCGTGCTGGCGGCGATCGGCGCAGCGGTCATCGCGGCATGGCTGTTCGTGTCCTTCCGGTTGTTCTACCGGGACACGAGCGTCACCCTGACGCGGGCGGCCGTCGGCACCCGGCGCGCGACCTTCAGCCCGGACGGATCCCTGCTCAGCTACCAGGATGACGACCTGGCCACCTGGCACACCGGCACCTGGACGAGGGTGAACACCCTGATGGACCACCAGTTCGAGGGTGAAGCCGCGTTCAGCGGCGACGGCGCGCTGCTGGCGACGACAACGCGCGGGATGAGGCGGGTCGAGGCCTGGCACACCACGGACTGGACTCTGGCCACGTCGCTCGCGGCGGAAACCCAGCACGTCGGGGCCATGGCGTTCAGCCCGTCCCGAGCGATGCTGGCCACCTCGGGCCGCCCCGGCGTGGTTCAGCTGTGGGACACCGAGACCTGGACGCTCCTCCATCAGGTCGCCGAACTCGACGAAGGCGTGCACGCCATGGTGTTCAGCCCGGATGGCGGCTCGCTGGCGATCGCCGGCGACAAGTCGCTGACGGTGCTCGACACCGACACCTGGGCCGAACGCGCGGACCTGGCCGCCCAGCATCCGGGTTGGCTCCAGTGCCTGGCGTTCAGCCCGGACGGGACGACCCTGGCCACCGTGGGCCTGATGGACAGGGCCGTTCGGCTGCGGAGCACGGCTCCGCCGACGGTGGTCGCCGAACACCCGAGTTACGTGCAGCACCTGGCGTTCAGCCCGGACGGCAGGTTGCTCGCCACCGCGTGCCGGGACCGGGCGATCAGGTTCTGGGACACTGCCGACTGGTCGATCCTGCGCAAGGTTGTCGGCCACCGCGGTCCGGTGACGTCCGTGGCGTTCAGCCCCGACGGGAACGTGCTGGCGAGCACGAGCACGGACGGCACCGTGAAACTATGGGCGGTGGGGTGAGCGCATGGCAGGCACACGCACCGCGCTGCTGATCGTCACGGACACCTACCAGGACACGACGTTCAGCCAGCTCCGCGCCCCTCAGGCGGACGCGGAGGCGCTGGCCGCTGTGCTGCGCGATCCCGAAATCGGCGACTATTCGGTCGAAGTGCTCACGAACACGCCTGCGCACGAGGTCAAGGTGCGGGTGAACCGGCTGTTCAGCACGGCGCACCGGGACGACCTGATCCTGCTCTACGTCTCCGGACACGGCGTCAAGGACGAGGCAGGCCGCCTGTACCTGGTCAGCACCGACACCGAACGACAACTCCTTGCTGCGACGGGAATGTCGGCCGAGTTCGTCCGCGAGCTGATCGATGCGAGCGACGCCCGCAAGGTCGTGGTGTGGCTGGACTGCTGTTATGCGGGCGCGTTCCCCGCCGGTCGGATCCCCAAGGCCGAGGGCAGCGTCGACGTGCTCGCCCAGTTGCGCCCGCACGCCGGGCGGGGCTGCGCGGTGATGACCGCGTCCACCGCCATCCAGTTCGCCTACGAGACCCGAGGCACCGAAGTTCGCGGCGCGGCCGATCCCTCGGTGTTCACCGACGCCATCGTGACCGGTCTGCGCACGGGCGAGGCCGATCTCAACGCGGACGGCGAGATCGACGCCGCCGAACTCTATTCGTACGTGCACGACGCCGTCCGGACCAGCACGCCAGCACAGACGCCGACCCGCAACGACCAGGTCACCGGCGAGCTGTACATCGCGCGCAGCGCACGCGGCCTGCGGCTGGATCCGAGGCTGCCGGCCGAGATCCGGCAGATGCTGCGCAGCAGCTATCGGAAGGCGCGGATCAGCGCGGTGCACGTGCTCGCCGAGTTGGCGCACGGCGGCGACGGCGTCGCCAAGGTGACGTTGGTTCAGCTCAGCACCGGGTCCGACGCGGACGTCGCCAGGGAGGCCGAGCAGATCCTGCACCCCGCCACGTCGGCCGAAGAGCCCTCGGAGCGACCGGAGACAAAGGCCGGCACCAGGGACCAGGCCGAGACCATCCGTGCTTGGGCTTATGCCCAGACCATCAGTGCGTTGGCTCGTAGCCAGGAGCGGCATGGCTCCAGCCACAGCCCGATTCCGCAACAACCACCGGTGCAGCAGGGTCCGTCGGACCTCCAGGAAGTGCTGACGGCCTCGGGCCTGTGGGTCCCGAGGCAGGACGACCCGCCGCCTCCGCGCCTGCCGGCCAAGCAGGTGGTGCCGGGGGTCGCCGCAGTGTCGCCGCCGACGACTCCAGCCCATCTCACGCCACCACCGGTCAGCGGATCTCGGATGAGCCTGCGTGACACCTTGCTCAACCCGATCCTGTTCCTCACGGTCACAGCCCTGGCCGTCGTCGGCGCCGTGCTCGACGCGCTCGGCGCCATTTCCGGCACCCCGCTGTGGCTCGTGATGATGATCGGCTCCTCGACGATCGCGATCGCCATCCTCGTGCAACGGTTCTTCTTCTTCCGGCGACTCCGCCTGGACACGAGCGTCACCCTGGCCAGAACGATCATCAGCACGCGGTCGGCGACCTTCAGCCCGGACGGATCGACGCTCATCTACCTCGACTACCAGGTGACCCGGTGGGCGACCGACACCTGGACGAGGTCGGGCGAGCTGCATTCCGGCGGATACATGGTCGGCATGGCACTCAGCGCCGACGGCGCGCTGCTGGCGACCGTCCGAGGGAAGGGCGGCGTCAAGATCTGGCGCACCGATGGCGGCCGGAAGCCGATCGCGTCGATCACGGACCAGGTCAGACGCACCAGCGCGGCCGCGTTCAGCCCGGGCGGGACGGAGTTGGCCATCACGGGCCCGGCCCATTCGATTCAACTGCGGGACGTCGCGAGCGGGGCACTGCTCGGCGAACTGACCGAGCACGATCGCGAGGTCAGATCGCTCGCGTTCAGCCCGGACGGCGCCACGCTCGCCAGCAGCGATGGCAGCACCATGATGCTGTGGGACACGGCGACGTGGCGTGTGCGCCCCGGCCTCACCGGGGACGGCATCAGGGCCAACAGCCTGGCGTTCAGCCCGGACGGCGGGATTCTCGCCTCCGCCGGATGGGAGAAGGCCGTCACGGTCTGGAGCACTGTCGACCTGTCGCCGCTGACCCGGCTCGTCGGCCACACCGGCTACGTCAATCACCTGGTGTTCAGCCCCGACGGCAGCCGCCTGGCGACCGCAGGCGCGGACAAGACCATTCGGCTCTGGAACACCGGGGACTGGTCGTGCGCGCGCGTGCTCGTCGGCCACCGCAAGCAGGTGACGTCCGTGGCGTTCAGCCCCGACGGGAACCTCCTCGCGAGCACGAGCCACGACGGCACCGTGCGGCTGTGGTCGCTTGAGGAGTCAAAGGGAGACGGCGAGCGCGCCGAGCGTCCTAAACTCGGCTCGTGAGCGAACAGCCCGGCCTGCCAGAGCCCAGTCAGCTACGTGCCTCGGATGCGGATCGGGAACGCGTGGCCAAGGTGCTGCACGACGCGATGGCCGAGGGTCGGCTGACCATGACCGAGCTGGAGGAGCGGCTCAGCGTGGTCTACGCGGCCAAGACCTTCGGCGAGCTGGTGCCGGTGACGCAGGACCTGCCCGTTGCGGCGCAGTCCATGCCGGTCATGCCGGGGCAGGCCGTCGCCCGGCCGGCCGCGACCGTGGACCGGGTGGGCGGCGCGCCGGGGCCGCTGAACTCGATCGCCATCATGTCCGGGGTCGACCGCAGGGGCGCGTGGGTCGTGCCGTCGCACCACCAGGCGGTCGCGATCATGGGCGGCGTCAAGCTCGACCTCACCGAGGCGCGGTTCGCCGAGCAGGAGACCACCATCCAGGTCTACACGTTCTGGGGCGGGGTCGACATCATCGTGCCCGACGACGTCAACGTGCAGGTGAACGGCTTCGGCTTCATGGGCGCGTTCGACGACCGCACCGGGAGCGCGGAGTCGATCCCCGGCGCGCCCGTCGTGCGGATCACCGGGTTCGCGATGATGGCCGGCGTGGACGTCCGGCGCCCCAAGCGGAAGAAACCGAAGAAGCTGAAGGACGCCGAGGACCGGGACCAGCTGGAGCAGTGACGGTGCCTGCGGGGTTGTGCAGGACGCTCACACTTCGGCGAGGAGCCGAAGGGTCCGCAGCCGCTCCGCGGGCAGCGTGATCGAGACGTCGGCGAGGATCTCGGTCGCGCCGATGTCGGCATAGCGGCGCAGTTCGGCGGCGACGGTCTCCTCGTCGCCGATCACGGCCAGCTCGGCCGCCCTGGCGACGCCCTCGCGGTCCAGCAGCGTCCGATAGGACTTGACCGTCTCGTAGAAGGCGAGCGCGGTGACCGCGCGTTCCCGCGCCGCCTCCGGCTCGTCGGTGACGACCACGGCGAGGCCAGTCACCACTTTCGGCGCTGGTCGGCCCGCGTCGGTCGCCGCCGTGGTGATCGACGGCACGATGTGCTCGGCGAGCGTCCGCTTGCCGGCGAGCAACGTGATGGTGCCGTCGGCGAGTTCGCCCGCGATCCGCAGGAACCTCGGGCCGAGCGCGGACACCAGCACGGGCACGTCCGCGCCGCCGGGCACTTCGGTCGACCACTGGCCCGTCCTGGCGGACAGCGTCTCGCCCCGGAAGTCCACGCTGCCCTCGCGCAGCAGTGGAACCAGTGCGGACAGGTACTCGCGCAGGTGCCGCGCAGGCCGGTCGAACGAGTAGCCGAAGATGCCCTCGATGCTCGGCGCGTGCGAGACCCCGACGCCGAGGGCGAAGCGGCCCCTCGAGGCGGCCTGCACGGTCCGCGCCTGGTTGGCCATGACGAGCGGGTGGCGGGGATAGGTGGGCACGATCGAGGTGCCGAGGTCGATGCCGGGCACCTCGCGGGCGATGGCGGCGAGCGCGGTCAGCGAGTCGTAGTCGTAGCGCTGGCCGAGCCAGAACGCGTCGATGCCGAGTTCGGCGGCCTGTCCGGCCTGCTCGATCAGCTCGTCGACGCCGTTGCCGCGCTGCCCAGTCATCCGGCCGGCCACACCCGTGCGCATACCCGCTCCACTCGGTCGCACCAACAGTTCGAGACTTCGACAACCATTGAAACATGAGGTTTCGAACTCAGGCCATAGACTCGGCGGCATGGCTGCTCCGTCGACAACGTCGTCGGCCGAGACGACGGGGACACCCGCGTCCGGCCCACTACCCCCGGCGCTGGCCGACGCCGTCCGCGATGACGCGTCGCTGCGCCGGTTCCTGCACGGCCTGCCCGGCGTCGACCAGGTCGGCGTCGAACAACGGGCCGCGGGCCTGGCCACGCGCAGCATCAAGAAGGCCGCCAAGCTCTGGGCCATCGACACCGCGATCGGCATGGTCGACCTGACCACGCTGGAGGGCGCCGACACCGAGGGCAAGGTGCGCTCGCTGGCCGCGAAGGCCCGTCGCCCCGACCCCGACCGCCCCGACGTCCCGCACGTCGCCGCCGTCTGCGTCTACCCCGACCTGGTGGCCACGGCCGTCGCCGAGCTCGTCGGCACCGGCGTCGGCGTGGCCAGCGTCGCGACCGCGTTCCCGTCCGGCCGGTCCAATCGGCAGGTCAAGCTGATCGACACCGACATGGCGGTGCAGGCGGGCGCCAGCGAGGTCGACATGGTGATCGACCGGGGCGCGTTCCTCTCCGGCCGCTACGGGCAGGTCTTCGAGGAGATCCAGGCAATCAAGGCGGCCTGCGGGGACGCGCACCTCAAGGTCATCCTGGAGACCGGCGAGCTGGCCACCTACGACAACGTCCGCAGGGCGTCCTGGCTGGCGCTGCTCGCCGGCGGCGACTTCATCAAGACCTCCACCGGCAAGGTCTCGCCCGCCGCAACGCTGCCCGTCACGCACGTGATGCTCCAGGCGGTGCACGACTGGCACGAGAGCACCGGCGAGCTGCGCGGCGTGAAGCCCGCCGGCGGCATCCGCACCACCAAGGACGCCGTGCGCTACCTGGTCGCGGTCAACGAGGTCGCCGGCCCGCAGTGGCTGACCCCGACGTTGTTCCGCTTCGGGGCGTCCAGCCTCCTCAACGACCTGCTGATGCAGCGGCGTACCCAGTTGGAGGGCCACTACAGCGGCCCGGACTACGTGACGGTGGACTGATCACAATGGACAAGGTCTGGGACTACGCGCCAGCGCCGGAGTCACGCGACATCGCGAACCTCAAGCCGAGCTACCGGATGTTCGTCGACGGGCAGTTCGTCGAGGGCTCCGGCGAGCCGCTGAAGTCGATCAACCCCGGCACCGAGGAGGTGCTGGCCGAGGTCTCCACGGCCAGCGGCGCCGACGTGGACAAGGCCGTGAAGGCCGCCCGCCGCGCCTACGACCGGGTGTGGGGCAAGATGCCCGGCGCCGAGCGCGCCAAGTACATCTTCCGGATCGCGCGGCTGATGCAGGAGCGCGGCAGGGAGCTCGCCGTCCTGGAGAGCCTGGACAACGGCAAGCCGATCAAGGAGTCCCGCGACGTCGACGTGCCGACGGCCGCGTCGCACTTCTTCTACCACGCGGGCTGGGCCGACAAGCTCGGCTACGCCGGCCTCGGCCCGGACCCCCGGCCGCTCGGCGTCGCTGGCCAGGTCATCCCGTGGAACTTCCCGCTGCTGATGGCCGCGTGGAAGATCGCGCCCGCCCTGGCCTGCGGCAACACCGTGGTGCTCAAGCCGGCGGAGACCACCCCGCTGACCGCGCTGGTGCTCGCCGAGATCTGCCAGCAGGCCGACCTGCCGCCCGGCGTGGTCAACATCCTGCCCGGCGCGGGCGATGTCGGCGCGGCGGTGGTCAACCACCCCGACGTGAACAAGGTGGCCTTCACCGGGTCCACCGAGGTCGGCAAGATCATCCAGAGCTCGCTCGCCGGCACCGGCAAGAAGCTGACCCTCGAACTCGGCGGCAAGGCGGCGAACATCGTGTTCGACGACGCGCCGCTCGACCAGGCCGTCGAGGGCATCGTGAACGGCATCTTCTTCAACCAGGGGCACGTGTGCTGCGCGGGCTCCCGGCTGCTGGTGCAGGAGTCGATCGCCGAGGAACTGCTGGAGAAGCTGCGCTACCGGGTGTCCACGCTGCGGGTCGGCGACCCGCTGGACAAGAACACCGACATCGGCGCGATCAACTCCGCCGAGCAGCTGGCCAGGATCCGCGAGCTGACCGAGGCGGGCGACGCCGAGGGCGCGGACCGCTGGACCAGCTCGTGTCCGTTGCCGGACAAGGGTTTCTACTTCGCCCCGACGGTGTTCTCCAACGTGCACCAGGCCATGCGGATCGTCCGCGAGGAGATCTTCGGGCCGGTGCTGTCGGTGCTGACCTTCCGCACCCCCGACGAGGCGGTGGCCAAGGCCAACAACACGCCCTACGGGCTGTCCGCCGGGATCTGGACCGACAAGGGCTCCAGGATCCTCTGGATGGCGCAGCGCCTGCGGGCCGGTGTGGTGTGGGCCAACACCTTCAACCGCTTCGATCCCACCGCCCCCTTCGGCGGCTACCAGGAGTCGGGTTTCGGTCGCGAGGGTGGCCGGGCCGGGCTGGAGGGCTACCTCAATGTCTGACAACCGAGTGACGGTCGCCAAGACCTACAAGCTCTACGTTGGCGGCGCGTTCCCGCGATCGGAGTCCGGGCGCAGCTACCAGGTCACCGACCACAAGGGCGGCTTCCTGGCCAACGCGGCGCAGGCCTCCCGCAAGGACGCGCGCGACGCGGTTTCCGCCGCTCGCAAGGCGTTCCCCGGCTGGTCCGGCGCGACGGCGTACAACCGGGGGCAGGTGCTCTACCGGGTCGCCGAGCTGATGGAGGGCCGCAGGGAGCAGTTCGTCGCGGAGGTCGCCGGTGCCGAGGGCGTCGCGATCAAGCGCGCGCAGTCCATTGTGGACGCCGCGATCGACCGCTGGGTCTGGTACGCGGGCTGGACCGACAAGATCGCAACGGTGCTCGGCGCGGCAAACCCCGTTGCGGGGCCGTACTTCTGCTTCACCGTGCCGGAGCCGACCGGCGTGGTCGCCGTGCTCGCGCCGCAGGACTCCTCGCTGCTCGGGCTGGTCAGCGTGCTGGCCCCGGTCATCGCCACCGGCAGCACGTGCGTCGTGGTGTCCAGCCAAGAGCGGCCGCTGCCCGCGATCACGCTGTCCGAGGTGCTGGCGACCTCCGACGTGCCCGGCGGTGTGGTGAACATGCTGACCGGCCGGACCACCGAACTGGCCCCGTGGCTGGCCTCGCACGCCGACGTCAACGCGCTCGACCTGACCGGCTCGCCGGACAGCCTGCGCGCCGACCTGGAGCGCGCGGCATCCGGCACGGTCAAGCGGGTGCTGCGGGCCGGCGGCGACCAGGACTGGGCCAGGCAGCCCGACATCGGCCGCCTGCGCGCCTACCTTGAGGCCAAGACCGTCTGGCACCCCATGGGTGTCTGACCGCCCGGTGCGTGGAAACCGCGCCACGGCGTCGGTTTCCACGCATCGGAGCGGTCAGCCGCAACGCCAGTCGAGGCGGCCCTCGATGGTGATCGTCGGGTCGCAGTGCCGGACCCTGCTGTGCGTCTCCAGCGCGGTGGCGACGTCGTCGAGCATCGCGGGGACGCTCGGCCACTCGAAGGTCAACACCTTGCACAGCATGCGATCCCACTCCAGCACGCAGCCGTGCGCCGGGCCGGGCCGCAGGTCGACCACGAGCGCGTCACCGCAGCCGTCGAAGGCGATCGGCAGCCAGGCCGGGTGGAAACCGTAGGCGGGCGAACCGGCCGAGGGGCCGGCGTCCGACTCGATCCAGGTCTCCGCCCACATCCGCCGCTTGACCTGCCACGAGCGCAGCGCGGCCGCGGGGCCGTATGGCGTGTAGAAGGGCGGCAGGATCTCGGCGAAGGCGAGCCGGTCGGTGCCGTCGCAGAGGTTCCACCATTCGCGGAGATCAGCGGGCAGGTCGAGCCCGGTCTGCTCGGTCAACTCCCGAAGCCCGACCCTGTCCGGCCGGGAACGAAGTACCGATCCGGTCGCCGGAGCATGCTCGGCCAGCCACCGCACAATCCTGTTCCAGTGCTTGGTGACACCCACTCCACCATGATCGAGTATGGCACCCCGGAGGGGTACCGCTCAACGGTGCACAATCGGTGTGTCAGCGGCCACGGGGCACCGCCACCCGGGTGAACGCGACGTAGGCCCATACCGGTGATCGGCGCACCGCACCTGACCCCGTAGTCTCTGCACCGCGCTGTGCGTTCGGCGCAGCACACAGGCTTGGCGTGACCGGGAGGTCAGATGGCTCAGGACATCGTCCCGATCGAGCTCGGGCTCACCCAGGGTGACCTGGTCACGCTGTGGGCACCGCGCTGGCGGGAAGAGGGCGAGGAGTGGGAGGCGTTCCTCGGTCACGAGGAGGACCTCTACGCCTTCCCCGACGTGGCGCACCTCGCGGCGTTCGCGCGCACCGCGACCGAGCACGACCTCACCGACCATCCCGCGTGGCACGTGGTGCCCGGGTTGACCGTAGCTGAGCTGTCGCCGGACGAGGACCACCAGTTCGACCTCGTCGGCGTGCCCGAGCTGGCCGCCGAGGACCCCGACACCTGGGTGGTCGGTGAGCTGGCCGAGGTCGTCTCGATCGTCCGGTCGCTCGCGGAGGTCTGCGACCTCGAGGCCGTGCTGGAGATCCTGGACTCCTCCGACGGGTTCGGCCTGCTGTCCAAGGGAACGCTGCCGTTCACCGGCCGCGAGGGCGAGCAGCTGTGGGCGGACCTCGGCAAGGTCGTCGCGGAGCGCTGGGACGAGGTGCTCGACGCGATCGACTCGGTCGTCTCGGTGCCCGAGGTCGACGAGGCCGCGCTCACCACCGCGCAGAGCGAGTTGGCCGAGCTGACCGAGCTGGACACCACCAAGGAGCCCGAGGGCGACGACGAGGTGGAGACCGTCACCGACGAGGCGGACGAGGACGCCGACTCGGCCGAGGCCGAAGTCGAGGAGGACGAGCCGATCGGCTTCTGGGCCGAGGTCGGCATCGACCCCATCAAGATCTCGACCGGCACCGGCGACTACTACACGCTGCGCTGCTACCTCGACGAGGAGCCCGTCTTCCTCGGCTCCAAGGGCAAGATCGACGTCTTCGGCTCGCCGAGGGCGCTGGCCAGGTACCTGGTGTCCGAGGAGATCGAGGGCAACGACCTGACCGAGGTGTCCACCTGGCAGGAGGTCGAGATCAAGGCGACCGACGGCGACCTGTACGTCGAGGTGGACCCGGACAACGTCTACACGCTGACCGGCATCGCCGACGACATCGACCTCGGCCCCGACGCGGTGGACCCCACCCAGCTCGAACTCGCCGTCGAACTGTTCGAGGACGCGGCCGAGTGGGCGGGCGACGACAGCGTGAAGACCGCGCTGAACCCGGCCGAGAGCCTCGGCTGGCTGGTGTCCTTCGTCCTGCGCCCCGACCCCACCCGGCTGGCCCCCAGCCCGCCCTACGGCGCCGAGGTGGCCGCCTGGCGGACCCTGGACGAGGCCTTCGAGGCACGCCTCAACAACCACTGATCAACCAGCTGGACAGCAGCGGGGCCCGCGACGCCGACCAGGCATCGCGGGCCCTGCTGCGTGTCGGTATCGGGCTAGAAGTGTCCTGAAGATCTT
>NZ_VUOB01000084.1 GCF_008386585.1 Solihabitans fulvus | reverse complement strand
CGCCGCATCAGCGACCTCGACACCCTCAACACCGAACTCGCCGCATGCCAACACGCCATCAACACCGAGCAACGCCAAGTCCGCTGGCAGTTCACCACCGACGACGCACGCATCAATCTCCGCCACCTCTACCCCAAAGATTAGACGCGACGGTCTACTAGTTAGCGTCGTGGTAACTGTCCTGCCCGGCCGTGGCCAGCTCCACCCACGCCCGCCAGGAGGCCGCGCCGGCCGCTGGTTCCGTCCACGGCTGCGCCGCGCGCACCAGCCGGGTGCCGGGCTGGGCCAGCCACCGCAAGACCACCGCGACCTCCTCAGGCGGCGCGCCGCGTAACGGGCCGTCGCCGGGCAGCACGGTCTCGGCCGAGGCGACCAACGCCTCGACCACCGGCATCGGCGGCACGCCCCGCCGTGCCACCCCCGCCGACGCGAGCCTGCCGTGCCGCACCACCGCGAACTCCCAGCCGCCGAGGCGGTCCGGCCGGGCCGCGACCAGCTCGGGCAGCGCGGCGAGGGCGGCGAGCCGCTGCCCCCGGTCCAGCGCCCGCACCAGCCCGACCAGCCGGTCCCGGCGCCGCGCCGCCTCCTCGAACCGCTCCGCCCGCCCCAGCTCGTCAAGCTGGTCGGCCAGCTGTCGCAGCGGCCCGGTGCCGTGCCCGGCGACCAGCTCGCGCAGCGTGGCGACGGCGGGCGCGTACTCCTCGGTGCTCTGCAGCCCGGCGCAGGGCGCGGCGCAGCGACCGATCTCGGCCAGCGCGCACGGCGTCGCGTTCGCCCGCCGCGCCGGGATCCGCAGCGTGCAGGAGCGCAGCGGGACGGCCTCCAGCACGGTGTCCATGGCGGCCTCGGCCGCCCGCCTGCTGCGGAACGGCCCCAGCGCGCCGTCCCTCGGCCTGCGCACCAGCGAGAGCCGAGGGAACGCCTCGTCGGTGAGCACCAGCCACCACGCCTGGTGCTGGTTCTTCGACCGGCGGTTGTAGGCGGGGCGGTGCGCGGCGAGCAGCCGCAGCTCGCGCACCTCGGCCTCCAGCGAGTGGGCGCAGGTGACCGCGTCGACCCTGGTGGCGAGGCCGACCATCTCGCGCAGCCGCCTGCGTCCCTCGCTCGCGGTGAAGTACTGCCGCACCCGCTTGCGCAGGTTCGAGGAGGTGCCGACGTAGAGAACCTCCTCGTTGGGGCCCCGGAACAGGTAGACGCCGGGCTCCTCCGGTAGGTGCGCCGCGAGTTCCCGTTTCCTGCGCTGCTCCGGCGTGACCTCCGGCAGGTAGGCGAGCAGCTCCTCCAGCGAGTGCACGCCGAGCGGCCCGAGCCGCTCCAACAGGCCGTGCAGCACGTCGACTGTGGCCCTGGCGTCGTCGAGTGCGCGGTGCGTCGGCTTCGTGCCGGCGGAGAACAGCTCGGCCAGCGCGGACAGCCGACAGCTCGGCGCCTCGTCGCGGGTCAGCACCCGCCTGGCGAGTCGAACCGTGCAGACCACCGTCGGCTTGGGCCACCGGTAGCCGTGGCGTTCGCAGGCGGCGCGCAGGAAACCCATGTCGAACGCCGAGTTGTGCGCGACCAGCACCGCGCCCGCGGCGAACTCGAGGAAGGCCGGCAGCACGGTCTCGACGCGCGGTGCCGCGCTGACCATCGCCTCGGTGATGCCGGTCAGCGCCACGACCATCGGCGGGATGCCGACCCCGGGGTCCACCAGCGTGCCGAACTCGCCGAGGACCTCGCCGCCGCGCACCTTCACGGCGCCGATCTCGGTGATCCCGTCGCCGTCCGGCCGCGTGCCGGTGGTCTCCAGGTCGACCACGACGAACGTGGTGTCGCGCAGCGGAGTGCCCAGCTCGTCGAAGGAGAGCTGGGTGGCGTGGCTCGCGGCGATGGTCATCAAGCCGGGACGGTAGCCAGGAGCACCGACAGTTCCGGCACGATTGAGTGGCGCGCCGGTTGCGTTGGGTGGTTGCGGGTCGGTGACCTGGGACTCCGCCTACTAATCTGTTGGGGTGCCAGCCTCGACACCACCGACCGGGGAGCCGTTGCCCGGTGCCGCAGCCGAGCCGTCCGCCGAGGACGACGCGGCGGAGCAGGCTGCGCCCGAGTCCACTGTGGACTGGGGTGCCCTGCCGGACGCGGTGCGCGCCAGGATGGCCGATCTGGCCGCCGAGGCGCTCGGTGGTATGGCCAGAATCGATGTGCCGCAACAGGTTCGGCCGGTGGCCAAGTTCGCGCCGACGAAGCGGGCCAGGCTCGGCGCCGGCGCCCTGCTGGCGGCGCTGCGCGACTCGACCCCGTTCCGCACCGCCGTGGTGGAGTGGGCCAGGGCCAACCGGCCGTCCGCGCTCGACCTGACCGCGCCGGACCCGGCCGTAGCGGCGACCGCCGCCGTGCTGCTCGGCGAGGAGGTCGCCGGGCACTACGTCGAACTCGTCGCCAGACGCGCGGGCGACGCCCAACTGCGGGCCGAGCGGGACGCCGCCGTGTCGCGGGCCGAGCGCCTCGACTCGGAGCTGGAGCGGCTGCGCGGCGAGCTGGCGCAGTCCAGCGGCGCGGCCGAGCGGGTGCGGGACGAGCGCGAGGCGGAGCTGGAGCGGCTGCGCAAGCGCCTGCGGGAGCAGGGCGTGCGGCTGCGGGAGGCCAGGGACCTGGCCGAGTCGGTGACCGCCGAGGTGGCCAGGGCGAGGGCCGACGCGGCCGTCGAGGTGAAGGCGTTGACGGCCGAGCGGGACCGGGAGCGGGACCGCGCGGAGGCGGAACGGACCAGGGCGCAGCGCGCGGAGGCCGACGCCGAGGTGGCCAGGCAGTCCGCGCGCGAGGCGAGGCAGGCCGACGAGGTCAGGCTGGCGCTGCTGGTGGACACGCTGGACGGCGCGGTCACCGGCCTCCGGCGCGAGCTGGCGCTCGGCGGAACCGGCCCGAGGCCCGCCGACCTGGTCCGCGGCGCGAGCGCGGGCCAGGGCTCCGTCGGCAGGGTCGAGGACCCAGCTGCGCTGGACCGCCTCCTGGCGCTCCCCGCGGTGCACCTGGTGGTCGACGGCTACAACGTCACCAAGACGGGCTACCCGGAACTACCCCTGTCCGACCAGCGGGACAGACTGGTCCACCAGTTGGCCGTCCTGGCGGCACGAACCGGCGCTGAGGTGACTCTGGTCTTCGACGGCGCAGGCGTAGTGGCGGTCCCCTCGGCGGCTCCGCGCGGCGTCCGAGTCCTCTTCAGCGACCCCGGCGTCCTAGCCGACGACGTCATCCGTGCCTTGGTAACCGCCGAACCAGAGGGCCGCCCAGTAGTAGTAGTGACCTCCGACCGAGCCGTAGCCGACTCAGTCCGCCGCCGAGGCGCCCACCCAGTCCCCTCAGCAGTCCTCCTAGCCAGACTAGGCCGAGTCTGACCCACCCCCGCGCCCCGCGTCTTCACTCGGCGACGGCGCGGGGCCCGCCCGTTTTCACTTTGTGACGCCCCCACGCCTCACGCACCACACTCCGCGAGCCGGAACCCTCGACCTCGCCCCACCTATCCACAACCCACCCCGTTGTCCACAGCCCGCCCCACGCCACCAGCCCGCACTGCCGCCGGTGGCTACGCTGGCCAAGGGCACGTCCCCCAGGGTCAATGCCACTTACTTAGCGGATCTTGTGTCTGTCTGCGGCCGGGTTGTCCTTGATTGTAGTGGGCTGTGGGGGAGCTTCTCTGC
>NZ_VUOB01000083.1 GCF_008386585.1 Solihabitans fulvus | reverse complement strand
CACCGCGCTGATCTGGTTGGCGAGCAGCCCGACGGCCGCCTTGTCCGGCGCCGCGCCGTTGTCGCCCTGCACGACCACCTTGACGCCGGTGCCGGACAGCCCGGGGAAGTCGTGCGCGACCAGGTCGGCGGCGACCCGCGCGGAGTTGCCCTCCGGCAGCACCTTCTGGTCGACCTGGCCGAACTTGACGCCGAGGAACGGCGCGCCGAGGGCGAGCAGCACGGCGACGATCGGCACCGCGAACAGCACCGGGCGGCGCATCACCCGCGTGGCGACCTTCCGCCAGCCGCCGCCCTCCTCGCCTCGGGCGGCCTTCCGCCTGCGCCATGGCATGCCGAGCTTGTCGACCCGGTGGCCGAGGATGCCGAGCAGCGCGGGCAGCAGGGTCAGCGAGACGATCGCGGCGATGGCCACCGCGGACATGCCGCCGTAGCTCAACGACTTCAGGAAGCCCTGCGGGAACAGCAGCAGCCCGGCGAGGGCGACGACCAGCAGCGTCGCGGAGAACGCGACGGTGCGGCCGGCCGTCGACACCGTGCGGCGCACGGCTTCGGCGGGGTCGCGGCCGGCGGCGAGTTCCTCGCGGAAGCGCCCGACGGTGAACAGGCCGTAGTCGATGGCCAGGCCGAGGCCGAGCAGGCTGGCGACGTTGACGGCGAAGGAGTTCACGTCGGTGCCGAGCGAGATGGCGTGCAGCACGCCGAGCGAGGCGAGGATCGAGAGGCCGCCGACGAGCACGGGCAGCGAGGCGGCGACGAGCCCGCCGAAGATCACGATGAGCAGCAGCAGCACGAGCGGCATGGAGACCACCTCGGCGCGGCTCAGGTCCGAGGCGGACATGGCGCTGATCGCCTTCTGGGTCGGCACCAGGCCGCCGATCTGCGCGGTCAGCCCGTCGATCTGGAGCCGGTCGGCGATCTCGTCGTACTGCTTGAGCTGCTGGTTGGAGTTGTCGGAGGCCAGCGTGACGGCGGCGATGCCCCGGTGCTTCTGGGCGTCGGCGAACTGCGGCAGCGCGGTGTCCCAGTAGGAGACGACCTTGCTGACCGCGTCGGTCGGCAGCGCGTGCAGCTGCTTGTTGACCTTGTCGCGGAGCGCGAGGTCGTCGACCGTGCCGCCGCCCGGCACGGTGTAGACGACGACGATGTCGCCGCCCTGCCGGCCGAGCGCCTGTTTGGCGATCTCGTCGGCGCGGAACGCCTCGCTGGTCGGCGACTCGTAGCCGCCCTGGCTGAGCCGGTCGAAGACGCCGACTCCCCAGACGCCGCCGAGCACGGACAGCAGCACGACGGCGATCAGCACCACCCACCTGCGGCGGTATGCCAGGGATCCCCACTTCGCGAACACAGACGGCCTCCTGCGCGGCTGGCGGGCTGGTGCGCCCGGGAGTTACCGTTTGGTGAATCGTGTCAACTCTGTAAACACCGTTCACCGAACGTGCTGAGGGTACGGCGGCGTTAACGGTGTTTACAACCCGATGGAGTGAATATGACGGAGACCACGCGCCGGGAACGGCTCCGCGCGGAAACGGAGCGCGAGATCCTGCACCAGGCCCGCGCCCTATTGGTGGGCGGCGGCCGGGAGGCGGTGACTCTCCGTGCGATCGCGCGGGAGCTGGGCATCACGGCCCCGGCGCTCTACCGGTACTACGACTCGCGCGAGGACCTGCTCCAGCGGATGTGCGACGACATCTGCGGGGACCTCGCCGCCGAACTCAGCGCCGACCTCGCCACCATGTCGGCCCAGGACACCATCGGCCAGGTGTTCGCCGTCTGCCGGGGCTTCCGGCACTGGGCGCTCGCGCACCCGCAGGAGTTCGCGCTGGTGTTCGGCTCGCCCGACCTCGTCACCACCAGCTGCGCCGACGGCGAGGCGAACCGGGCAACGCACGACCCGTTCGGCCGGATCTTCCTCACCGTGGCCGGTCGCGTGCTGGCCACCCACCGGATCGAGCCGCCAGCCGACAGCGCCGTGCCGCGACAGCTGCACACCGACCTGGTGACCTTCCGCGACTCACTGATCGCGGCGATGGCCGAGCAGGGCATCGCCATCCCGACCGACGTCCTGAGCCTCGGCACGGTGTTCTTCATGCTCCAGTTCTGGGTCCGGCTCTACGGACACGTCGCGCTGGAGGTGTTCGGCTGCTTCCCGTTCGCGGTGTCCGACCCGGAACCGCTGTTCGACTCCATGCTCGCCGACCTCGCCGCCGAGGTCGGCCTCGTGAGCGGAAACTGACGCTCCCGCTCACGAGGTCTCCTCGCTGACGCTCGTCGACCGCATGCGCGGCGCTGCTGTGCCCAATGGTGAGCTCGCAAGCTCGCTCACGAGGTCTCCTCGCCGACGCTCGTCAACCGCGTGCGCGGCGCTACTGTGCCCAATGGTGAGCTCGCAAGCTCGCTCACGAGGCCGCCTACAGGACGATGTTGACCAGCCGGCCCGGCACCACGATCACCTTGCGCGGTTCGTTGCCGCCCAGCAGCTCGACGACCTTCTCCTCGGCCAGCGCGGCCGCCCGCACCTCGTCGGCCGACGCCGACGCGGACACCACGACCCGCGACCGCACCTTGCCGTTGACCTGGATCGGGTACTCGGCCGAGTCCTCGACCAGATAGCGCTCGTCCACGGCGGGGAACGGCCCGTGCGCCAGCGACTCGCCGTGGCCCAGCCGCGACCACAGCTCCTCGGCCACGTGCGGGCACAGCGGGGCCAGCAGCTGCACCATCGCCTCGGCGATCGCGCGCGGCGTGCCAGCCGAGGACCCGTACGCCTTGGTGACGGCGTTGTTCAGCTCGATCAGCTTCGCGCCGGCCGTGTTGTAGCGCAGGTTCGCGTAGTCCTCGCGCACCCCGGCGATCGCCCGGTGCAGCGCGCGCAGCGACTCCTCGCCTGGCTCGTCCTCGGACACCCGCAGCTCGCCGGTGTTCTCGTCGACGATGTTGCGCCACAGCCGTTGCAGGAACCGCTGCGCGCCGACGACGTCCTTGGTCGCCCACGGCCGCGACACGTCCATCGGGCCCATCGACATCTCGTACAGCCGGAACGTGTCCGCGCCGTAGGCGTCGCACACGGCGTCCGGCGCGACCGCGTTCTTCAGGCTCTTGCCGATCTTGCCGTACTCGCGGTTGACCTCCTGGTCCTGCCAGAAGAACTTCCCGTCCCGCTCCTGCACCTCCTCGGCCGGCACGTACACGCCGCGCGAGTCGGTGTAGGCGTACGCCTGGATGTAGCCCTGGTTGAACAGCTTGCGGTAGGGCTCCTCCGAGCTGACGTGCCCCAGGTCGAACAGCACCTTCTGCCAGAACCGCGAGTACAGCAGGTGCAGCACCGCGTGCTCGACGCCGCCGACGTACAGGTCGACGCCGCCGGTGTCCGACGCGCCGTGCTGCTCGGGGCGCGGCCCCAGCCAGTACTGCTCGTTGACCGGGTCGCTGAACCGCTCGCTGTTGGTCGGGTCCACGTAGCGCAGCTGGTACCAGCAGGAGCCGGCCCAGTTGGGCATCGTGTTGGTGTCCCTGCGGTAGCGCTTGGGCCCGTCGCCCAGGTCCAGCTCGACCTCGACCCAGTCCTGCGCGCGGGACAGCGGCGGCGACGGCTCGGTGTCGGCGTCCTCCGGGTCGAAGGTCCTCGGCGAGTAGTCGTCCACCTCGGGCAGCTCGACCGGCAGCATCGACTCCGGCAGCGCGATCGGCGCGCCGTCCTCGTCGTACACGATCGGGAACGGCTCGCCCCAGTACCGCTGCCGGGAGAACAGCCAGTCGCGCAGCTTGAACTGCACGGTGCCGCGCCCGTGCCCGTGCTCCTCCAGCCAGGCGATGATCGTCTTCTTGGCCTCGTCGACGGCCATCCCGTCCAGGCTGATCGACGCGGGGCTCGACGAGTTGATCGCCGGGCCGTCCCCGGTGAACGCCTCACCGTCGAAGCCCTCGGTCGGCCGCACGGTCCGCACGACGGGCAGCCCGAACTTCGCGGCGAAGTCCCAGTCGCGCTGGTCCTGGCCGGGCACCGCCATGATCGCGCCGGTGCCGTAGCCCATCAGCACGTAGTCGGCGACGAACACCGGCACCGACTCGCCGTTGACCGGGTTCATCGCGTGGACGCCGGTGAACACGCCGGTCTTGTCCTTGTTCTCCTGGCGGTCCAGCTCCGACTTCATCGACGCGGCGCGGCGGTAGGCCGCGATCGCCTCGGCCGGCGACGCCGCGCCAGCCGTCCAGCGCTCGTCGACGCCGTCGGGCCACCGGTCGCCGACGATCGCGTCGACCAGCGGGTGCTCGGGGGCCAGCACCAGGTAGGTGGCGCCGAACAGCGTGTCCGGCCGGGTGGTGAACACCTCGACCTGCTCGTCGGCGCCGGCGATCGCAAACGTGACGCGGGCGCCGTTGGAGCGGCCGATCCAGTTGCGCTGCATGGACTTGACCTTCTCCGGCCAGTCCAGCCGGTCCAGGTCGTCCAGCAGCCGGTCCGCGTAGGAGGTGATCCGCATCATCCACTGGCGCAGGTTGCGGCGGTACACCGGGAAGTTGCCGCGCTCGCTGCGGCCGTTGGAGGTGACCTCCTCGTTGGAGACCACCGTGCCCAGGCCGGGCACCCAGTTCACCGGCGCGTCGGACAGGTACGCCAGCCGCTGGCCGTCGACGACCTCGCGGCGCTGCGGCCCGGTCAGCTCGGCCCAGGCGCGCCCGTCCGGCGTCGGCCGCGCGCCCGACTCGTAGGCGGCCTCCAGCTCGGCGATCGGCCGCGCCTTGCCGGCCTGCTCGTCGTACCAGGAGTTGTAGATCTGCAGGAAGATCCACTGCGTCCAGCGGTAGTACTCGGGGTCGATGGTGGAGATCCGCCGACGCTCGTCGTGCCCCAGCCCCAGCCGGTTGATCTGGCGCAGGTAGGTGACGATGTTGTCCTCGGTGGTCTTGCGCGGGTGCTGCCCGGTCTGCACCGCGTACTGCTCGGCCGGCAGCCCGAAGGCGTCGAAGCCCATGGTGTGCAGCACGTTGCGCCCGGTCATCCGGTGGAACCTGGCGAACACGTCGGTGCCGATGAAGCCCAGCGGGTGGCCGACGTGCAGGCCCGCGCCCGACGGGTAGGGGAACATGTCCTGCACGAACAGCTTGTCCGCCGGCACCGGCCCGTCGCCGGCCAGCGGGCCGACGGGGTTCGGCGCGTGGAACGTGCCATGCTCCAGCCAGTACTGCTGCCAGCGCCGCTCGATCGCGCCGGCCAGCTCGGCGGTGTAGCGGTAGGCCGGCACGGCCTCAGTCGTGGTGACGTCGCTCATCGGAGGTTCCTCCCCATACGTTCCTGCCCCTGAACAAGACGAAACCCCCCAGCCGCGATCGGGCATGAGGGGTGGCCGCGCCAACCGGATAGTCGGTCAGCGCGGCGAGATAAGGAGCAGGCGGGCCGTGCTCATGCGGACCAGACTACCGGACCCGCCGAACATGGCGTGCGGCACATCTGGACGGGGTGTCTGTCGTGCCGCCCGCGCGCAGCACCTACGCTCGTCCAGTGACCTTCGCTGCCGCCCAGGACCTCGTGCCGGAAGCCGCGCCGCTGACCGTTCGCGTCGGGTTGCTCGCGGTGCTCGGGCTCGCCGGGCTCGCCATCGGTTCGATCGGGGTGCTCGGCCTACGCGGCAAACTGGTCCGCAACCGCTTCGTTGGCGTGCGGACCGCCGCCGCGATGCGCGGCGACGAGCAGTTCGCCATGGCCAACCGTGTCGCCGGGCTGCCGCTGGCGGTCGCCGGGCTGGTCGGCCTGCTCGGCGCGGTGTCCGCGTTCTCGATGCCGTCCACCGCGGGCACCGTGATCGCCGCGGTGATCGGCGCGGTCGGCATGGCCGCCGTGTCGATCGGCGGCGGCGTGCTCGGCCACCGGGCCGCCGAGGCGATGCCGACCTCGTCCGCCCCGGCGGGCTGCACTGGCTGCGTGTGCGGCGGTGGCGGCTGCGGGCCGCTGGCCGCGCTGCGCAAGACCGCCGACGCGCCTGCCTGACCGGCGGCTTTGTGGCGCGTGTTGTTTCACGTGAAGCAACACGCCGCCCACCTGCACAGACACCCCAACCCACCTCAGGGTTCCGGCATCATCCCCGATCCCCACTGAACCCGGACGTAGTCGTTGACCTGCGGCGCTACCTGGCCGCAGCACCCGACCCACGACGGCGCCGCGGGATCCGGCATTCCCTGAACAGCGTGCTGGTCCTAACCGCCGCAGCGGCCAGCGGCTGGGGCCCCGTCGCTGGCCACGATCACCGAACAGGCCACCGACCTGCCCCACCACCTCCCAGCCGGCCTGGGCATGCGCCGTGACCCCACACCGGCCGACGCCACCCACCGACTCCACCATGCGTCGAGTGCCGCACCAGGTCGACGGCGACCACCTCGACGCGGTGATCAGCGCCGGGATCCGCCGCGTCAGCGGACACCGCCAACCCCGACTCTGTCGGCCCCGACCCTGACCAGCCAGCGCCTCAGGAACCGATCCGGATCGCGATGGACGGCAAGACACCGCACGGCACCGCGCCCCGCACCGGCGACGCAGGCGTTCACCAGCTGGCCGCCCTCACCCACCACACCGCAATCGTGGTGGCCCAACGCCCCGTGCCCATCGGCACCAGCGAGATCGCCTGGCCGCCCGCCCTGCCAGACCCACTGCCCCCGGCCAACACCGCGATCACCGCCGACGCACTGCACACCACCCACGACCACGACCCCACCGGCCCAGAGCGCGCACCACGCGCTCACCGTCAAGGCCAACCAGCACCGCCTGGTCGCCCACCTGAACTACCTGCCCTGGCCCGACAACCCCCGTCACACCAGCACCGACACAAGGTACGGCCGCACCGAACACCGTGTCGTGCACGTGTTGCCCGCCCCGGCCGATCTCGGGTTCCCCGCCACCGCACCCGACCACACGACCACGGCCCAGACCAGCTACGGCCTCACCAGTCCGCCCGCCACCCTGGCCGATCCCGCCCGCATCGCCGACTACCCACGCGGGCACTGGCACATCGACAGCCGCCTGCATGGGTCCGCCACGCCACCTACGGCAAGGACGCCTCCCGAGTCCGCACCAGACACGCGCCCCGGGTGATGGCCAGCCTGCGCAACCTCGCGATCTCCGCCCTGCCACTGGCCGGACACCAACATCGCCCAAGGGCTACGACTCACGGCCGGGGACTGCCGACGACCACTCCAGCTACTCGGGATAACAGCCTGACCAGCACAAACCGACTTTGCCGGCATCCCGACCCACCTGTACAGACACCCCCACCCACCTCGGGGGAACGGCCCTGCGCCAGCCTATCCGCGATCTTCGGTTCGGCCCTTGTGCGGCTTGGGCTGTGGACAAGTGGCGGCGGTGAATGTCGAGGCGCGGGGCGTCTGGGGATAACCGCGCGCTCCGGCGGGTCAGTTGCGGCGGACGTCCACCGGGTGCGTGGCCAGCAGCGCCAGCGGCATGCCCTGCCGGCGCAGCACCCTGGCCCACAGGTCGACGCCGGACGGCGTGAGCACGTCGTCGGGCAGGCCGGGCACCACGAACCAGTCGCCGCGCTCGATCTCGCCGGCCAGCTGCTCCTCGCCCCAGCCCGCGTAGCCGGCGAACACCCGCATCCCGCGCACCCGCGTCACCAGCTCGTCCGGGTCGGCGTCGAGGTCAACCAGCGCCACCGGGCCCCGCACGCCGACCACCCCGGCGAGCTGCTCACTGTCCTCGCCGGTGCGCAGTGCGGCGAGGCACAGCGCGGTCTTCTGGTCGACCGGCCCGCCGATGTACACCGCCTGCGGCCGGGTCACGTGCGGCCCCCAGCCAGGCAGCACGTCGTGCACGGCGACCTCGCTCGGGCGGTTCAGCACCACCCCCAGCGTGCCCTCGCCACGATGGTCGATGACGTACACCACCGTGCGGCGGAAGTTGGTGTCGAGCAGGCTCGGGGCCGCAACCAGGAGGGAACCCGGCTCGACATCGGCGTCAGGTCGCACCGGCACATGATTTCACCCGGGTGATGGACACCGGGTGAGACAGTCCGGGAACAAGCCGGGCGATCCACCCGTTGAGGGGGATAGTCAGATGTCATCGAGTCCCCCGGGCTCAAAAGACAACTGCCTTCGCGGAATACCGTTCGGCTGGAGCCGCGTCGCGCACACCCGCCGTGAGGCGACCGTGCATCTGACGTCCGCTGGCCGGGCCCCTCGGGGTCCGGCCAGTGGACTTTCCGGCAGTGGACTTTTTCCGGCAAGTGGACTTTTCCGGGTAGCCCACAGCAGTTCCCCAGTAGTTCAGCGTTGGTGGTGCCTACTCCACTGCGTGCCGGCCGCGAGCAGCCGTACGCTCGAGGCGTGAACAGCGCCGCCGACATCCACGCAGGCAGCAGGACCGAGACGAGCGACTCGGGGCCCGGCGAGGAACGCGATCGGTTGGGCATGCGGCGGCTGCTCGGCATCGAGGGGTTCCGCAGGCTGCTGTTCGCCAGGCTCGCCGCCCAGTGGGGCGACGGGCTCTTCCAGGCAGGCCTCGCCGGTGCGGTGCTGTTCAACCCCGAGCGACAGGCCGACCCGGCCGCCATCGCCGCGGGCTTCGCCGTGCTGCTGCTGCCGTACTCGCTGATCGGCCCGTTCGCCGGCGCGCTGCTCGACCGCTGGGACCGCCGCAGGGTGCTGCTCGCGGCCAACCTGCTGCGCGGGGTGTTCGTGCTGCTCACCGCCGTCGCCGTGGGCAGCGGCATGCAGGGTGTGCCGCTCTACACCGCCGCGCTGCTGGTCACCGGGGTCAGCCGGTTCGTCGGGTCGGGACTGTCTGCCTCGCTGCCGCACGTGGTGCCGGCCGGGCATCTGGTCGAGGCCAACGCGGTGGCCACCACCTTCGGCTCGGTCACCTCCGTGGTCGGCGCGGCCTGCGCGGTCGGCCTGCGCGGCCTGCTCGGCTCCGGGGACTGGGGCTCGGCGTGGACCACCAGCGTCGCGCTGCTCGGCTCGCTGGCCGGGGCCGCGCTGGCCGCGCGGTTCGCCAGGGGAGTGCTCGGGCCGGACGAGGTCAGCGAGCCGAGCGCCACCATGGTCGCCGTCGCACTCGGCCTGGTCGACGGCGGCAGGGCCTCGCTGCGGACCCCGCGCGTCGCCGCCGGGTTCGTCGCGCTGATCGCGCACCGCCTCGCCTTCGGGGCGTCCCTGCTGGTCACCGTCCTGCTGCTGCGGCACACCTTCCACGACGTCGGCCCGCTGCGGGCCGGCATGGCCGGGCTCGGCGAGGTCGCCATCGCCGGCGGCGCCGGCATCCTCGTCGCCGGGCTGGTCACCGCGCGGGTCGTCGCCAGGATCGGCCGGCGCGGCGCGGTCTGCGGCGCGCTGATGGTGGCCGGCCTCGCCCAGCTCACCCTCGGCCTGCCGATGACGCTGCCGACCATGCTGGCCGCCGCGTTCGTCATCCCGGCCGCGGGCCAGCTGATCAAGCTGTGCGTCGACGCGGCCGTGCAGGGCGACATCGGCGACGACATCAGGGGCCGTGTGTTCGCCCTGTACGACACGCTGGTCAACGCGGCGATGGTGGCGTCGGTGACGATCGCCGCGGCGCTGGTCCCGCTCGACGGCGTCGCGCCCGGTGTGATCACGCTCGCCGCGCTGACCTACCTGGTCGGCGCGGCCGGGTACCTGATGGTGCTGCGCAGGACGACCGACACCGGCCTGCCCCGCGCGGCGGAGACGTCCGCGCCGACGAACTAGCGCGGCAGCGGCAGGCGGATCACGCCGGTCTCGTGGGCGAACACGACCGCGTGCATGCGGTCGCGCAGGTCCAGGCGGCGCAGGATCTCGCCGACCTCGGCGGAGACCTCCTGCACACTCAGCGACAGCAGCCTGGCGATCTCGTGATCGGCAAGCCCTCTCGCGACGAAGCGCAGCACGGCGCGCTGCTGTTCGGACAGGGCCGACATCCCGTCGTCGACCCGTCTGCGTGGCGCGGACAGACCCCAAGTCATCGCACTCACCCCCGGTGCGCGGGCACTATGCCCGAGTCGCATCGTCATCGTGCCGCGACGCACTGTCATCCCGCTAACGCGGCGATTCCGCGCCGGCACCGAGGGTTACGGGCGAATCATTCGTTAGGCGGTTGTATGCCCTGTCCAGCCGCCCAACGGCGCAGTTCGGTGACCGCCTCGTCATGCTCGAGCGGTCCCCGGTCGAGCCGCAACTCCTTGAGGTGTTTCCACGCGGCACCCACCAGTGGACCCGGCGGGAGGCCGAGCAGCCGCATGATCTCGTTGCCGTCGAGGTCGGGCCGGACCCGGTTGAGGTCCTCCGCCTCGGCCAGCAGCGCGATCCTGGCCTCCAGCTCGTCGTAGGACCTCTGGAGGCCGAGCGCCTTGCGGCGGTTGCGGGTGGTGCAGTCGGCCCGCACCAGCTTGTGCAGCCTGCTCAGCAGCGGCCCGGCGTCCGTGACGTACCTGCGCACGGCCGAGTCGGTCCACTCACCCTTGCCGTAGCCGTGGAACCGCAGGTGCAGATAGACCAACTGGGCGACGTCTTCTATCACCTCTTTGGAGTAACGCAGCGCGCGCAAGCGTTTGCGCACCATCTTCGCGCCCACCACCTCGTGGTGGTGGAAGCTCACGCCGCCGCCGGACTCGAACCGGCGGGTGTCCGGCTTGCCGATGTCGTGCAGCAGCGCGGCCAGCCGAAGCACCAGGTCCTGGCCGTCCTCCTCGAGGTCGATCGCCTGCTCGAGGACCACCAGCGAGTGGTGGTAGACGTCCTTGTGCTGGTGGTGCTCGTCGATCTCCAGCTTCATCGCCGGCACCTCGGGCAGCACCAGCTCGGCCAGCCCGGTCCGCACCATCAGCTCGATGCCGTCCTTCGGGTGCTCGCCGCACAGCAGCTTGGACAGCTCGGTCTGGACCCGCTCCGGGGTGATCCGCGCCAGCTCGCCCGCCATCGCCGTCATCGCCTCGACGACCCTTGGCGCCGGGGTGAAGCCGAGCTGGCTGACGAACCTGGTCGCCCGCAGCATCCGCAGCGGGTCGTCGCCGAAGGACTCCTGCGGGGTGGCCGGCGTGTCGAGCGTGCGCGCCACCAGCGCGTCCATCCCGCCGTGCGGGTCGACGAACTGCTGGCTCGGCAGCTCGACGGCCATCGCGTTCACGGTGAAGTCCCTGCGCAGCAGGTCGGCCTCGATCGAGTCGCCGAAGGTCACCTCGGGGTTGCGGGTCACCCCGTCGTAGCTGTCCGCCCGGAACGTGGTGATCTCCAGCGTCGCGCCGTGCTTGGCCGCGCCGACCGTGCCGAAGGCGATGCCGGTGTCCCACACGGCGTCGGCCCAGCCGGCGAGGACCTCCAGGATCTGCGGCGGGCGGGCGTCGGTGGTGAAGTCGAGGTCCGTGCCGAGCCGGCCGAGCAGCGCGTCGCGCACGCTGCCGCCGACCAGGTACAGCCGATGGCCGGCGGCGGCGAACCTTCTCGCCACCTCGTCGGCCACCGGGGACACGCGAAGGAGTTCCACCACCGCATTCTGCTGTGCGAGCACTCGGGACACGAGGAACCAGGGTATCCGCACCCGAGGTGATCACGTTCCGCATAGGACGGGCGACGGCCAGCAACGATGGGACGCCACTACCATCGGGGGCATGCCCCCGTCGTCCGGTCGTTCCGGCGGTACCAAGCCGGGGCGCCGGAACCGGCGCCGGGGTCGCCGGCTGAAGACCGTCGACGAGACCTCAGCAGGCGGCCTCGTGCTGGACTCGGCACGGGCCGAGGCTGCCATCATCGGCAGGCTGGACCGCAAGGGCAGGCTGCTGTGGTCCCTGCCGAAGGGCCACATCGAGGCAGGCGAGACCGCGGAGCAGACCGCGGTGCGCGAGGTCGCCGAGGAGACGGGCATCGAAAGCAGGGTGCTCCGACCCCTCGGTTCCATCGACTACTGGTTCGTCGCGGAAGATCGCAGGGTGCACAAGACCGTCCACCACTTCCTGCTGGAAGCGCTGGGCGGCGAACTCTCCGACGAGGACGTGGAGGTCACCGAGGTGGCGTGGGTGCCCCTAGGCGAGCTGGACGAGCTGCTCGCCTACGCAGACGAACGCCGCCTGGTCCGCAGGGCCGTCGAACTGCTCGCGGCCCAGCCGCGACCGGAGCTCGCCGGCGGCGTCGACCAGGAGTTCGGGTGAGAAGACTGCTCTGCTCGGCCGTCGCGGTCGGGTTCGTCCTCGCGGTCGGCTGCACCGGCGCGGCCGCCGAGCCGAACACGGCGGCAGGCTCCGGCAAGACGCCGCTGCCGCCGGCGACGGCGCGCGCCGTGTGGTCCAACCCGGTGCACGGCGTGCTCAGCACGCTCCAGTCCTCGGCGCAGCTGCGGATGGAGATCGACCAGCTGACCCCGAGGGTGGTGAAGGCCGACGGGCCGCCCGAGGTCACCATCAGCGGCAAGGTCACCAACGTCGGCGAGAACCGGATCAGCGACCTGACCCTGCGGCTGGAGCGCGGCGACCCGGTGCCGGACGAGAACGCGCTGCGCACCGCGCTGCGCGAGCCCGCAGCCGACGACGTCGTGCACTCCGTCTGGGTCTCGATCGCGCCGGTGCTGCAGCGCGGGCAGGAGGCGCCGTTCACGCTGACCGTGCCGCTGACCGGCGAGCCGGGCCCGACGCTCGCCGTCGACAAGCCCGGCATCTACCCGCTGCTCGCCAACATCAACGGCACGCCGGACTACAACAACGGCCACGCCGCCCAGCTGGCCACCCTGAGCACGCTGCTGCCCGTCCTCGGGCTGCCCGGTGGCACCCCCGTCAAGCCGGCGACGCCGGCCAAGCTGACGGTGCTGTGGCCGCTGGTCGACCAGCCGAGGCTGGTCCGCGCCGGCCCCGACGGCGAGGCCGTGCTGACCGCGAAGGCCACCCAGGCGACGAAGTCGACCCCTGGCGACCAGGCGATCCTCACCGACGACACGCTGCCGGGCCTGCTCACGCTCGGCGGCAGGCTGAACAACCTGCTCGCCGAGTACGAGAGCCGCGCGAGCGCGACGGCCGCCTACTCGCTGTGCCTGGCCATCGACCCCGAGCTGTTGCAGACCGTCTACGCGATGAGCAAGGGCTACCAGGTCGCTGGCGGCGCGCAGGGCAGGGGACAGGACATCGCGAAGCGGTGGCTGGACCGGCTGACCCTGGCCGCGCGTGGCCACTGCGTGCTCGCGCTGCCCTACGCCGACGCCGACCTGGTCGCGCTGACCAGGGCTGGCCTTGGCGACCTCACGAAGTTCGCGCTGGACGCCTCCGCCGTGGTGCAGAACATCCTCGAGGTGCAGCCGCTGACCAACCTCGCGTGGCCCTACGGCGGGGTGCTCGACGACAAGACCACGGCCGAGCTGGCCGACCGGGGCGTGACGACCGTCCTGCTCGACCCCAAGGGCCTGACCGGCGCGCCGGGCGCGGGGCCGGTCCGGCTGGACCGGGCGGGCGGCGCGACCACCACGGCCGTGCGCACCGACCAGCTGGTGTCCGACGCGCTGGGCAACCCGGGGCAGCCGACGCCGGCGAACCGGACCAGCGCGTCCGCCGACACCAAGGCCGTCTCGGTGCAGAACGCGCTCGCCGCGCTGGTGCTCCAGACCGGCTTCGAGGGCTCGGGGCAGAACCTCGTGGTGACCCCGCCGCGCACCTGGGACGCGCCGGCCGGCGAGCTGAAGGTGTTCCTGGACACCGTGCAGTCCCTGTTCGACAGCCAGGCCGCGACGGCGACGCCGCTCCAGGACCTCGCGCCGGCGGCCGGCGCTCCGGCGCCGCAGCAGGGCGCGACCCTCAACTACCCGGCGCAGGCCGCGTCGAACGAGATCCCCAAGGCCATCACCGACGACGTGCGGGCCGCGCGGGACGTCGTCGCGGGGCTCGCCGACTCGATGACGCAGGAGGACCGCAACGGCGCGACGCCTGCCTCGGTGACCAACCCGCTGCGGGAGGGCCTGCTGCGGGTCACGGCGAACTCGTGGCGCGGCAACGACGGCGCCGCGCGCGCCGCGCTGACCTCGGCGCAGAACCAGATCGGCGCGGTGCAGGCCGCCGTCGCGGTCGTGCAGCCGGAGAACACCTACTCGATGGGCTCCGGCAACGCGCCCGTGCCGGTCACCGTCGCCAACAAGCTCCCGGTGCAGGTGCGGGCCAGGGTCGTGTTCGACGACGCGGCGGGCTTCCGGCAGAAGTCCGTCGAGGACTGGAACCTGCCGGCCGGGGCGTCGCGCGTCGTGCTGGTGCCGATCGAGGTGCTGCGGTCGGGCCGGCTGAGCATCAACGTGCGGGTCACCACCCCCGGCGGCGTGCCGCTCGGCGCCGACGCGGCCCGCCTGGAGATCTCCTCGTCGGCCTCGGGCACGATCGTGCTGATCATCACCGTGGTCGCTGGCGCCGTGTTGGTCCTGTTGGTCGGCAGGCGGCTGTACCGGCGGATCAGGGGCGGGCGAACGTCCACCCAGCCGGGCGTCGGAGAATCGGCGAGTCAGCAGGACAATGGGCCGGCCGAGCCGCCGGAGAAGTCCGCGCAGGGTGTCGGCACGCACACACTGGGCGCGGGCGAGGAGAGGTCGGGCGGACGTTGAACGGGACGAGAGCGACACCAGCGACACCTGCCGGCCCCTCGGCTCCCGACGCCGCGATGGCGCAGGGGCAGCCGCAGCCGCCGGCCGCGGCGCCGTCGCTGGCCAAGGCCAGCGGCTCGATGGCGATCGCCACGATCGTCAGCAGGGTCAGCGGCCTCGCCTCCAAGGCGCTGCTGACCGTCGCGCTGGGCTTCGCCACGGTCAACGACTCCTACCAGGTCGCGACCACGCTGCCGACGATGATCAACGAGCTGCTCCTCGGCGGCGTGCTGACCAGCATCGTGGTGCCGATGCTGGTGCGCGCGGAGAAGGAGGACGCCGACGGGGGCGAGTCCTACACGCAGTGGATGCTGACGATGTCCACCGTGCTGCTCGCGGTCGGCACCGTCGTCGCGATCGCCTGCGCGCCGCTGCTCACGCACCTGTTCCTCGGCGGCGACACCAAGGCCAACCCCGCGCTGACCACGGCGTTCGCCTACCTGGTGCTGCCGGGCATCATCTTCTACGGCCTGACCGGCCTGCTCAGCGCGATCCTGAACACCAAACACGTGTTCGGCCTGCCGACCTGGGCGCCGGTGCTCAACAACGTGGTGGTCATCATCACCCTCGGCGTCTACATGCTGCTGCCGGGCACGATCTCCATCGACCCGGTGCGGATGGGCGAGCCGAAGCTGCTGATCCTCGGCGTCGGCACGGCGCTCGGCGTCGCGGTGCAGGCCGTGGTGATGATCCCGGCGATCAAGCGGACCGGCTTCCGGTTCCGCTGGCGGTGGGGCTGGGACAGCAGGCTCTCGGAGTTCGGCAGCCTCGCCTTCTGGGTGCTGCTCTACGTCGGCCTCGGCCTGGCCAGCATGGTGGTGCTGCTCAACGTCGCCGGGCACGGCACCAACGGCACGATCACCATCTACAACTACGCGTGGCTGCTGCTGCAACTGCCCTACGGCGTGCTCGGCTACTCGCTGCTCACCGCGCTGATGCCGAAGATGAGCCGGGCCGCCGCGTCCGGTGACACCGAGGGCCTCGTCGCCGACCTGTCGCTCGGCAACCGGATGTCCTCGGTGCTGCTGATGCCGTTGGCCGGGCTGATGACGCTGGCAGGCCCGGCGATCGCGATCGCCGCGTTCTCCTTCGGGCACGCCACCGTCGAGGACGCCGAGCGGCTTGGCGTCGCGCTCAGCCTCGCCGCGTTCGGCCTGGTGCCCTACGCGATCACGCTGTTGCAGCTGCGGGTGTTCTACGCGCTCAAGGACTCCCGCACGCCGGCGATCATCCAGGGGATCATGGTGGTGGCGCGGATCGCGCTCTGCTACTTCTTCCTGGCCATCGCCCGCCCCGACCAGCTCGCGGTCGGTGTGATGCTGGCGATGTCGCTGAGCTTCGTGGTCGGCTCGATCGTCGGCCAGATCTGGCTGCGGGTCCGGCTCGGCAGGCTGCGCACCTTCTACACGATCTGGACCGTGTGCCTGACCATCGTCGCGACGGTCGTCGCGTGCGTCGTGGCCAAGTTCGTCGGCGACGGCGCGGTGTCGCTGCTCGGCGCGGCCGGCGCGCGGCCGCAGGCGTGGATCCGGCTGATCGTGGAGAGCGTGCTCGTCCTGGTGCTCAGCTTCGGCGCGATGGCGATGTTCCGATTGCCCGAACTGCGCCCGGCGACGGACAAGATCCTCCGACTGATCCGCCGGGGCTGAGGCTCGTCAACCATCGTGGGTCGCCCCTTTCCCGTACCCTCGGAACGGAGCGAATCCGTCGCGCGAGACGGGCCGATGGAGGCGAATCTCGGGGGTGTGGCGCGGGGACGGGAGACAGGCGTGAGTAGCGGGCCAACAGAGTTCACGGGCCAGCGCCAGCAGGGCGCTGTGGTTCGTGCCGCCGCGCTGCTACCCGGCGGCGTCGTCGGCGACGGCCGGTACCGGCTGCTCGCCCAGTCCGGCGTCGACCAGCGCTGCGCCGCCCAGCTGTGGCGCGCCAGGGACGGCCAGCTCAACCGGGACGTGGCGCTGACCGTGCTGGTCGGCGACCCCGGCGACCCGGTCGCGGCCGGCAACGCGCGGCGCACCCTCGAACGCGCCATGCACGCGGCCAGCTTCACCCACCCCGGCGTGTCCAGGGTGCTCGACGTGCTCAGCCCCGGCAGCGGCGTCAAGGTCAGCGAGGGCGTGCTCGGCATCGTCGTCGCCGAGTGGACCCAGGGCACCGACCTGATCGACCTGATCGCGGACGGCCCGCTGCCGGCCGGCTCGGCGACCAGGCTGCTCGAACCGCTCGCCGCCGCCATCGAGGGCGCGCACCACGCCGGCCTCGTCCTCGGCGCCGACCACCCGCAGCGGATCAGGGTCACCTCCGACGGCAGGCTGCGGCTCGCGTTCCCCGGCCCCCGGCCCGACGCCATCGCGCGGGACGACGTGAAGGGCCTCGGCGCGATCCTCTACCTGCTGCTCACCGGCCGGTGGGCGCTGCCGGGCGGGCCAGCGGGCGTGCCGGCCGCGCCGACCGGCCCCGACGGCACCGTGGTCGCGCCGAGCATCCTGCACCGCGCCGTGCCGCACGAGCTGTCCTCGGTGGCCGTGCGGAGCCTTGAGGACACCAGCGTCGGCGGCATCCGGACCAGCGCGGCGATCCTCCAGGTGCTCGACCAGATCGCCGAGGCCGAGGCGGAGACCGCGCTGATCCCCGTGGTCGACGGCGAGGCCGACTCCGACGACGACCGCGCGGTGTGGACGACGCAGCGCCCGGTGCGGGACAAGGCGCGCCGCAGGAAGCTGCTGCTCAGCGTGGTGCTGCTCGGGCTGGCCACGCTCGGCGTGGTCGCCTGGCTCGGCATCCAGATTGTCAGCTTCTTCAGCGAGTCGCCGAACAAGGGCTCCGGCCCCAACGTCGTGGTCACGCAGTCCGCGCCGTCCGGTCAGCCGGGCCAGAGCACGCCGCCGGCCCCGCAGCCGGGCGGCCCGATCAAGCCGGCGTCCACCACGGCCTTCGACCTCAAGGGCGACGGCGACAACGCGAATAAGGCCGGGCTCGCCGTGGACGGCGACCCCAACACGACGTGGAAGACCGACACCTACTACCAGCCCTTCCCCGCCCTCAAGCAGGGCGTCGGCCTGATGAGCTCCTTCGCCGAGGCGGTCAGGTTCACCTCGGTGACGATCACCTCGCCGAGCGCGGGCACCGAGGTCGAGATCAGGACGGCCCCCTCGGACAACCCGGCGGACTTCGGCGCGCAGAAGGTGATCGGCAAGGCCACGCTGGCCGCCGGCAGCACCACCATCGAGCTGACCGCGCACGACCCGACGCAGCGGCTGCTGGTGTGGATCACCAAGCTCGGCGGCGGCGGGTCGAGCAACAGGTCCGAGATCGCCGAGCTGAGCTTCGTCAGGGCGAAGTAGGCCCGCGCGCGACCCCACCGGCCCCGGCCGGTTCCCAAACGGTCACGGCCTCAAGGTGAGCCTGGTCATGACCGATATCCTCTGCGCGTGACCGCTGCTGCCAGCTCGGACGCCGATCTCATAGCGGCGCATGCCGGAGGTGACCCCCACGCGTTCTCGGAGCTGGTCAGACGGCACCGGGACCGGATGTGGGCGGTGGCCCTGCGTACCCTCCGCGACCCAGAAGAAGCCGCCGACGCGCTTCAGGAGGCATTCATCTCGGCCTTCCGCGCCGCGGGCTCCTTCCGCGCCGAATCCCAGGTGACCACCTGGCTGCACCGGATCGTGGTGAACGCCTGCCTCGACCGGGTGCGGCGCAGACAGTCGCGGCCGACCGTGCCGCTGCCCGAGGCGGGCCCCGGCGAGCCGGTCGCGCCGAGGGACGCCATGTCCGAGCGGGAGACCCACCTCGTCGTGCAGGAGGCGCTGTCCTCGCTGCCCGAGGAGCAGCGCGCCCCGATCGTGCTCGTCGACGTCGAGGGCTATTCGGTGGCCGAGACCGCCAAGCTGCTCGGCATCGCCGAGGGAACGGTGAAGAGCCGCTGCGCGCGGGGCCGGGCAAAGCTCGCGAAAGTTCTCGGACACCTGCGGAACCCGAGTGCAGTTGCGAACGTCCCAGATGCCGGTGTGGATGTGCGCAAGCAACGTCAGGTGGAGGGACGATGACCGGCAACGAGCGGCTTCCGGAGTCGCCGATGGATCCACCGTGGTCCGTCGACCTCCTCGCGGACCTGCATGCCGGCGTGCTGGACGCCGCCACCGAGGCCACGTTGTGGCCACGAGTCGAGGCAGATCCGGACGCCGTGGCCGTGTTGGCGGCGCTGGACGCCACCATCGCCGACCTCACGGACCTGCCGCCGCTGCGGATGCCCGACCACGTGGCGGCCAGGATCGACGCGGCGCTCGCCGCCGAGGCGAACGGCCGCGCGGCCGTGCCGACCCAGTCGGCGTCCGACCGCGGCAGGCCGATCCCTTTCGGCGCGGGACCGACCGGGACCGCGCCGCCTCGGCAGGCCGACGCCCCCGTGGTCGACCTGGCCGAAGCCCGCAGGCGCCGTAACCGCAGGGTCGGCTGGGGCGCAGGCGTGCTCGTCGCCGCCGCCGCCGCGGTCGGCGTGGTGATGGTCACGCTGCCCGGCGTGAACAGCCCGACGACCGGCACGCCCAACGCCCAGTCGCAGACCCCGAGCGGGGGACAGACCAGCGCGCAGCCGCCGCTCGCGGTGCAGGGCGGCAACCTCGGCGCGGCGGTGCCGAAGATCATGCAGAACCTCGACTACGGCTCGCTCGGCACCGCCGACCGGCTGGCCGGCTGCCTGCGCGGCGGCGGCATCGCGAACACGAAGCCGATCGGCGCAGGACCGATCACCCTGGACGGCAGGCCAGCGCTGATGGCGGTGCTGCCAAGCGGCAAGCTCGGGGAGTTCCGCGTCGTCGTGGTCGACCCGGCGACCTGCGGACCGGACAACCCCAAGGGCGTGCTGGGCAACAGCGTCATCGCGCCGCCCGCCAGCGGCACGCCAACCAGGTAGACCCGCGCCAGGCACGCCCGAGACCGGGGTTGGCTGTGACCCCTTTCCCCCGTTCGGGCGTGCCTGGCGTCACTTACTCCTCTGCGGTGGATTTCTCGGCTGCGGAACTTCTCGGCTGTGGACGGCCGTTCCACCAGGCGTGCGCGCCCTCACGTGTCCGACGCGGAATGCGGGACACCTACGATCGCGTTGAAGCAGAGTGCGCCGGTCGGAGTCGGTCCAGCCGGGCGCTACACCGACTAGACGGAGGTCGAGGGTGGCGGAGTCCTTGGACGTTCGGAACGTGATCATCGTTGGTTCCGGGCCTGCCGGGTACACCGCGGCGGTGTACGCGGCCCGTGCGCAGTTGCAGCCGCTGGTGTTCGAGGGATCCCAGTACGGCGGCGCGCTGATGACCACGACCGAGGTGGAGAACTATCCCGGTTTCCGCGACGGCATCATGGGTCCCGATCTCATGGAGCAGATGCGCACGCAGGCCGAGCGCTTCGGCGCCGAGCTGCGGCCGGAGGACGTCGAGTCCGTCGAGCTGACCGGTGAGATCAAGTACGTGGTCGCCAACGGCGTCCGCTACGCGGCGCGGGCCGTGGTGCTGGCGATGGGCGCGGCGGCCAGGTACCTGACCGTGCCCGGCGAGAAGGAGCTGCTCGGCCGCGGCGTGTCCGCGTGCGCGACCTGCGACGGGTTCTTCTTCCGCGACCAGGACATCGCGGTGGTCGGCGGCGGCGACTCGGCGATGGAGGAGGCGACCTTCCTCACCCGCTTCGCCCGGTCGGTCACGATCATCCACCGGCGCGAGGAGTTCCGCGCGTCCCGCATCATGCTCGACCGCGCCAGGGCCAACGAGAAGATCAAGTGGCAGCTCAACACCGAGATCCTCGAGGTGCTCGGCGAGGGCAAGGTGTCCGGCACGCGAGTGCGCGACACCCGCACCGGTGAGGTCTCCGAGCTGCCCGTCGCCGGCGTCTTCATGGCGATCGGCCACGACCCGCGCAGCGAGCTGGTGCGCGGCCAGGTCGACATCGACGACGAGGGCTACGTCAAGGTCATCGGCCAGAGCACCTACACCAACCTGGACGGCGTGTTCGCCGCTGGCGACCTCGTCGACCGCACCTACCGACAGGCCATCACCGCGGCAGGCTCCGGCTGCGCCGCGGCGATCGACGCGGAACGCTGGCTCGCCGAGCACTCCTCGGCCGACGCCGCGCCCGCGCTCAGCGCCGTCAGCGGCTGAGCCACCCGCTTCCCCGCTCAGGCACCAGAGCCCACCCACCCCAAGGGAGAACACCATGGCCGGCAACACCGTGACCGTGACCGACAAGAGCTTCTTCGAGGACGTCCTGCAGAGCGAGAAGCCGGTGATCGTCGACTTCTGGGCGACCTGGTGCGGCCCGTGCAAGATGGTCGCCCCGGTGCTCGAGGAGATCGCCGCCGAGCACGCCGAGAAGATCACCGTCGCCAAGCTGGACATCGACGCCAACCCGTCGATCGCCCGCGACTACCAGATCATGTCCGTGCCGACCATGATGGTGTTCCAGGGCGGCAAGCCGGTGAAGCAGATCGTGGGCGCGAAGCCGAAGGCCGCGCTGCTCAACGACCTGTCTGACTACCTGGCCTGACCCCTGGGCTCCACCTCGTGGAGTCCGTCGCGCGATCGGGTGCAACCGGCGCCGTGGCCCGCCCGTCCTATACGAGGACGGGCGGGTCACGGCTGTTAGTGGTTGCCCTGCGACACTGAGTAGCCCTCCGGTGGGCCCCCACCGGCACAAGGCACAATGAAGCCGCACAAGCGTCGATACGCGCCGCCAGTCGGCGCCCTAGTGGAGCGAGGGGTGCATGCCGCTACTCCGCCGCGGTGACGTCGGACCGGTCGTTACCGAGATCAGGACGACCCTCACGGCGCTGGGTCTGCTGCCAGACGACCCGCAGGCTCCCGCCGTGTTCGACCTGACGGTCGAGCACGCGGTGCGGACGTTCCAGCAGCGACGCGGCCTGATCACCGACGGCGTCGTCGGTCCGGCCACCTACACCGCCCTGCGGGACGCCACCTACCGGCTCGGCGACCGCCCGCTCGGCCACCAGCTCGCCCAGCCGATGAGCGGCGACGACGTGTTCACGCTCCAGGAACGGCTGCTCGAACTCGGCTACGACGCCGGGCGGCCCAACGGCGTGTTCGGCCATCAGACCGAGCAGGCGCTGCGCAGCTTCCAGCGCGACTACGGCCTGATCGTCGACGGCATCTGCGGCCCGGACACGGTCCGCGCGCTGCGGCAGCTCCAGCCGAAGGTGCGCGGCGGCCGTCCGCTGTTCCTGCGCGAGCAGGAGCGGGTCAGGATGGCTGGCCCGATGCTGTCGGGCAAGCGCATCGTCATCGACCCAGGGCACGGCGGCGCCGATCGGGGCGTCGTGGTCGGCGGGGTCAGCGAGGCCGACCTCGCCTGGGACCTGGCGCGGCGGCTCGAGGGCAAGATGGTCGCGACCGGGATGGAGGCCCTGCTCACCAGGGGGCCGGACCACTGCCCGAGCGAGGCCGACCGGGCCAGGTTCGCCAACGACGCCGGCGCCGACCTCTTCCTGTCGCTGCACACCGACGGGAACCCGTCGCCGCTGGCCCAGGGCGTGGCGACCTTCCACTTCGGCACCGGCAACGGCACCACCTCGACCGTCGGGGAGGCCCTCGCCGGTTTCATCCAGCGCGAGGTGGCCGCACGCACCGGCATGCTGGACTGCCGCACGCACGGCAAGACCTGGGACATGCTGCGGCTGACCCGGTGCACCGCCGTGCGCGTCGAGGTCGGTTACCTGAGCAACCCGCACGACCACCGCAGGCTGGTCGACCCCCGGTTCAGGGACGTGGTCGCCGAGGGCATCCTGGTCGCGGTGAAGCGCCTGTACCTGCTCGGCAAGAACGACCAGCCGACCGGCACCTTCACCCTCGACGACCTGCTCCGGCACGAGCTGGCCAAGGCCGAATAGCGCCGAGGCGGCTTCGGGGTCGGTGCGGCCCCGAAGCCGCTGTCGCGGATCAGGAGAACCCTTCGATGTCCAGCACCCCGCCATGGGACGTCCACCGCCTGCCCAGAGCCGACGGCAGGACCGTCCTGGTCACCGGAGGGAACGCCGGCATCGGGTACTTCGTCGCCGAGCAGCTGGCCGGTGCCGGCGCCACCGTCGTGATCGGCTGCCGGGACGCGACGAAGGCCGCGACCGCGATGACGGCGATCCGGGCCCGCGTGCCCGACGCGAGCCTGCGGCACCTCCGCCTCGACCTGGCCGACCACGCCTCGCTGCGGTCCTCCGTCGACGAGCTCGGCCTCGACCGGCTCGACGCCGTCGTGCACAACGCTGGCGTGTACCTCGACGGGCCGGCGCGCCGCGAGACCTCGGACGGCCGCGAGCTGACGTTCGCCACCAACCACCTCGGGCACTTCGCGCTGACCGGCTGGCTGGCCCCGCTGCTGTCGGCCGCGCCAGCCGGTCGCGTCGTCACCACCGGCAGCCTGACCGCGAAGTCCGCGCGGCTGGACCTCGACGACCTCGACACCGCGCGCGACTACGACCCCAAACGCGCCTACGAGCGGTCCAAGCTCGCGCAGCTGCTGTTCGGCTTCGAGCTCGACCGCCGCCTGCGGGCCGCCGGGAGCACGGTGCTCAGCGTGCTGACTCACCCCGGTGGCGCGCTGGACTCCCGCACCCCGTCCCGCCCGCCGCTGCGCGTCCGGACCACCGGCGAGCTGCTGCGCGGGCTGCCGGCCGCCCTGCTGTTGCAGGGCAAGGAGGCCGCCGCCTGGCCGGCCGTCCGGGCCGTCCTCGACCCGGACGTGCGCGGCGGCCAGTTCTGGGGTCCACGGGTGTTCGGGCTGCGGGGAGCGCCGAGGCTCGAAGCCGTCAAGGGTCCGCTGGCCGACGCCGAGACCGCGGCCCGACTGTGGGCCGTGAGCGCCGAGCTGACCGGCGTCGACCCGACCTTCGCCTAGCTCGCCGCCGCCTAGCTCGCCGCGTCAGGCTGGCCGGAAGCTCGGTTCCACCGTGGTGATCGTGACGGAGCCCAGCAGCCGCTCGAGCGCCGCCTCGACGTCTTCCTTCCAGGACAGCGCGCTGCGCAGGTCGAGCCGCAGCCTCGGCCAGCGGGGGTGCGGCCGGACCGTCTTGAAGCCGACGCTGAGCAGGAAGTCGGCCGGCACGACGCAGCCGGTGGAGTCCAGGTCGGGCATGGCGTTGCCGAACGCCTCGATGGCCTTGACGCCGCGCTTGGTGAGGTCCTTGGCCACCGACTGGACGAGCACCCTGCCAAGCCCGCCGCCGCGGAAGTCGGGCAGCACCTCGAGCGAGGTCATCAGGACGGCGTCCGGGCTGACCGGCGAGGTGGGGAAGGCCGCCGACCTCGGCACGGCCGCGGGCGGCGCGTAGAAGACGGAGCCCGCCGGGATGCCGTCGCAGTAGATGATCCGTCCGCAGGAGCCCCACTCCAGCAGCACGCTGGAGACCCAGGCCTCCTTCTCGAACTCGGTGTCCCCGAACTCCTCGGCCTGTTCCTTCAGGTGCGGGGCCAGCTCCCAGTACACACAGGTCCTGCTGTGCTTGGAAAGATGCTCCAGGTTGTCGAGCGTGACGCCCACTACGCGTCGCGACACCTGAGACCTCCCGACACCAACACCGCCGTCACCTACGGTTGGCCGTAGACACCTGAAAATGATAGGCGGATGTGACGAGCGCGGGAAGGCGCGTGCCACGATCGGGACGACGGTTACACTCGGCCGGGACAACCCACCGGTAACCACCGGATCCCAGCCCACCTCGGAGTGCCCAGTGACCGCACCCGGACAGCAGCCCGCAACGCAGGGCGCCAGAAGCCTCGACCCGCATCTGCGCAGGTACGCAGCGCGCACCGCAGGGATGACGGCATCCGAGATCCGGGCGTTGTTCGCGGTGGCAAGCCGGCCGGAGGTCGTGTCGCTCGCCGGTGGGATGCCCTACCTGGCCGCACTCCCGCTCGACTCGCTGTCCGCCGAGATCGGCAACCTGATCGCCACCGACGGCCTGGTCGCGCTCCAGTACGGCTCCGCGCACGGCGTGCCGGAGCTGCGCGAGCAGATCTGCGAGGTCATGGCGCTGGAGGGCATCTCGGCGCACCCAGACGACGTGGTCGTCACGGTCGGCTCGCAGATGGCGCTCGACATGGTGACCAGGATCTTCTGCGACCCCGGCGACGTGGTGCTCGCGGAGGGGCCGTCCTACGTCGGCGCGCTCGGCTCGTTCGCCGCCTACCAGGCGCAGGTCGTGCACGTGGCGATGGACGACGACGGCCTGATCCCGGCCGCGCTGCGCGAGGCGCTGGCCGCCGTCGCCGCGCGGGGCCAGCGGGTGAAGTTCCTCTACACGATCCCCAACTTCCATAACCCGGCCGGCGTGACGCTCGCGGTGTCCCGGCGCGCCGAGGTGCTGGAGATCTGCCGCCAGCACGGGGTGCTCGTGGTCGAGGACAACCCCTACGGCCTGCTCGGCTTCGACGGCCAGACCTACCCCGCGCTGCGGTCCAGTGATCCGGACAACGTGGTGTACCTCGGGTCGTTCTCCAAGACCTTCGCGGCCGGCCTGCGGGTCGGCTGGGCGCTCGCCCCGCACGCGGTGCGGGAGAAGCTGGTGCTCGCGGCCGAGTCGGCCACGCTGTGCCCGCCGACGCTCAACCAGCTCGTGGTGTCGCGCTACCTGTCGACGCACGACTGGAAGGGCCAGATCAAGACCTACCGCGAGGCCTACCGTGAGCGCCGCGACGCCATGCTGTCCGCGCTGGAGCAGCACATGCCGGCCGGGTGCACGTGGACGCGGCCGGACGGCGGCTTCTACGTCTGGCTGACCGTGCCGGAGGGCATCGACACCAAGGCGATGCTGCCGAGGGCGGTGACCCAGCGGGTCGCCTACGCGTCGGGCACCGGGTTCTACGCGGACCGGCTGGGTTCCCGGCAGATGCGGCTGTCGTTCTGCTACCCGACTCCGGAGCGGATCAAGGAAGGCGTGCGCAGGCTGGCCAACGTCCTGGAGGGCGAGATCCAGCTGCACGCCACCTTCGGCTCGACGCCGCGCAGAGAGGTGTCCGGGCCGCAGGCCCCCTCGCCGGACACCGCGTAACCGTTGTCCTGTCAGCATTTCAGTTGAGTCCACCGGGGCGCGGTCCACGAGACCGCGCCCCGGTCGGCCATTGTCGCCAAGTCGAGGAGTAGTCGTGTCGGATCGTTGGGTCGCGGTGCTTTCGGGCGGGCTGTCGCACGAACGCGAGGTGTCCCTGCGCTCCGGGCGGCGGCTGTCCGCCGCGCTGCGCGCCGACGGGCTGACCGTCGAGGAGTGGGACGCGGACGCCGGGCTGCTCGCCAGGCTGCGGGACAACCGGCCGGACGCGGTCGTCGTCGCGCTGCACGGAGGTGAGGGCGAGAACGGCTCGGTGCAGACCGTCCTGGAGATGCTCGGCGTGCCGTACGTCGGCACCGACTCGCGCGCCTGCCGGCGGGCCTGGGACAAGCCGACGACCAAGGCCGAGCTGGCGCGGGCCGGCCTGGCGACGCCGGACTGGGCGGTGCTGCCGCACGCGACCTTCCGCGAGCTGGGCGCGCAGCCGGTGTTGGACGCGATGGTGGAGTCGCTCGGGCTGCCGCTGATCCTCAAGCCGGACCAGGGCGGCTCGGCGCTGGGTGCGCGGGTGGTCCGCGAGGCGGCCGAGCTGCCGGCCGCGATGGTCGGCTGCCTCGCCTACGGCGAGACGGTGTTGGCCGAGCGGTTCATCGAGGGGACCGAGGTCGCCGTCACGGTCGTGGACGGGCCGGACGGTCCCGAGGCGCTGCCCGCCGTGGAGATCGAGCCGAAGGGCGGCGGCATCTACGACTACACCGCCCGCTACACCGCCGGGCTGACCGACTTCCACGCGCCCGCGCGGCTCTCGCCGAGCGCCGCTGACGCGGTGGGGGAGTTGGCGGTCGCGGCGCACCTCCTGCTCGGGCTGCGGGACGTGTCGCGCACCGACGCGATCGTCGCGCCGGACGGCACCGTGTACTTCCTCGAAGTAAACGTGTCGCCGGGACTCACCGAGACCTCGCTGCTGCCGATGGCGGTGGAGGCGGCCGGCCGTTCGCTCGGCGAGATCTACGCCGGACTCATCGAGCGAGCGGTGACCCGCACCGCCTGACACCGACTTGTCGACATAGCGCTCCAACGAAAAAAGGGCCGCCCCCAACGTCAGTCGGGGGCGGCCCTTTTTCACCGCAAAACGGGGTCGTCACCGTGACGTAAGTACCCCGGTACGTCTAGGTGTCGAGATCCGGCGTCCGTTTTGTCGCATCCGGTGCCATCAGATGAATGATGCGCTCCAGGTCGTCCACCGACCCGAACTCGACCACGATCCGACCCTTGCGACGCCCGAGCTCGACCTTCACCCGGGTGTCGAAGCTGTCCGACAACCGCTCGGCAAGATCCTGAAGCCCCGGCGCCTGCATCGGCTTGCGGACGACCGGCTTCGCCTTCGCGGGCTCGGCGCTCTTGGCGAGCGTCACGGCCTCCTCGGTCGCGCGGACCGACATGCCCTCGGCGACGATCTTCGTCGCCAGGTCCTCCTGCGCCCCCGGCTCGTCCAACCCGAGCAGCGCGCGGGCGTGACCGGCCGACAGCACCCCGGCGGCGACCCGCCGCTGCACGGGGAGGGGGAGCTTCAACAGCCGGATGGTGTTCGTGATGACCGGCCGACTGCGGCCGATCCGACCCGCCAGCTCCTCGTGCGTCACCGCGAACTCGTCGAGCAGCTGCTGGTAGGCCGCCGCCTCCTCCAGCGGGTTGAGCTGAACCCGGTGGATGTTCTCCAGCAACGCGTCGCGCAGCATGGCGTCGTCCGCCGTCTGCCGCACGATCGCCGGGATCGTCTGCAACCCGGCCCGCTGGGTGGCGCGCCACCGGCGCTCGCCCATGACGAGCTCGTAGTCGCCGTTGCCCAGCTCCCGGACCACGATCGGCTGCATGAGGCCGAACTCGCGGATCGAGTGCTCCAGCTCCGACAGGGCCTCCTCGTCGAAGACCTGCCGCGGCTGCTTGGGGTTCGGCTTGATGGACACGATGTCCACCTCGCGGTACACCGCCCCGGCGACTGAGGTCTCCTCGAACGGCTCACCCGCCGGATCGGTGCCCTTGGGCCGGCTCAGCGTGGCCACACCGGGGCTGGCGCCGTTGCCGGACGCCGGCGGTGGCCCGCTCGGAATCAACGCCGCCAGGCCACGCCCAAGGCCCCCCTTGCGCTCGGTCATGCCGTCTCCCTCCCTGCTGCGCCCCGTTCGGCGATCTCCCGCGCCGCATCCAGGTAACTCATCGCGCCCCTCGAACCCGGGTCGTAGGTCAGCACCGTCTGCGCGAAGCCGGGCGCCTCCGAGACCTTCACGCTGCGCGGGATGACGGTCTTGAGGACCGTGTCACCGAAGTGCCCGCGCACCTCGCTGGTCACCTGGTCGGCGAGCTTGGTGCGACCGTCGTACATGGTGAGCAGGATGGTGGAGACGCTGAGCGCGGGGTTCAGGTGCGCCTGGACCAGCTCGATGTTGCGGAGCAGCTGGCCGAGTCCCTCCAGCGCGTAGTACTCGCACTGGATGGGGATCAGCACCTCCTGCGCGGCCACGAGGGCGTTCACCGTGAGCAGGCCGAGCGACGGCGGGCAGTCGATGAAGACGTAGTCGACGCCGAGCTGGTCGAGCGCGTCGGAGTTCAGCGCCTCCTTGAGGCGGGACTCCCTGGCCACCATCGACACGAGTTCGATCTCGGCGCCGGCCAGGTCGATCGTCGCGGGCACGCAGTAGAGGTTGTCCGACTGGTTGGAGATGACCGCCGCGTCGGCGATCGAGATCTCGCCGATCAGCACCTCGTAGACCGAGGGGGTGCCGGACCGGTGCTCGACGGCCAGGGCGGTGCTGGCGTTGCCCTGCGGGTCGAGGTCGATCACCAGGACCTTGAGCCCGTGGATGGCGAGGCCGGCGGCGAGGTTGACGGTGCTCGTCGTCTTACCGACGCCGCCCTTCTGGTTGGCCACGGTGAGCACGCGGCGGTGCGTCGGCCGGGGCAGTTGCAGGGACTCGGGGTGCAGCACGCGAGTGGCGCGCTCGGCCTCTTCAGCAATCGGGGTCCACACGGCTCCGTCTCCTGCCGGTACTGCGTTGCTCGGGGAGTTGTTCGCTGGGGAGTTCACTACAGGGTTGTCGCGCACTGGGCGGAGTACCTCTCCGGCTCCGACCGCGCCGTGCTTGGCCGCGCCGGAGGGTGCAGTTTCACGTGGAACATCGGTCGCTGTCGGGTCGGGGTACACGCTTAACGATCCTTCCTTCTTCCGCGCCCTGCGTCACGACGTACCGCGATTTCGTCGCGTTCGACCAGGACGACGGTCGTCGGCATCTCCAGGACATCGGCACCGCAGACGGCCACTCGCTGCCGCGAGCCACCGGCGCGCGCCACCGCCTTCGCATCCCGATCCAGTTCCTCGGCGGCGCTCGCGCCCTTCAGCGCGATCAGCTGGCCGCCGGGGCGGAGCAGCGGCAGGCACCAGGCGGCGAGCCGCTCCAGGGGAGCGACCGCGCGGGCGGTGACGACATCGCACCCACCCAGCTGCTTCCGCACGGCCACCTCCTCGGCCCGCCCCCGGACCACCGTCACCGCAAGGCCCAGCTCGGTGATGACCTCGTTCAGCCAGGTGACCCGACGCGCCATCGGCTCCAGGAGCGTCAGCTCCAGGTCCGGCCGCGCGATGGCCAGTGGGATACCCGGCAGGCCCGCCCCAGAGCCTACGTCCACGACGCGACAACCCTGGGGAAGCACCTCCGCGATGACGGCGGAGTTCAGCAGATGACGATCCCACAGCCGCTCGACCTCACGAGGCCCGATCAGCCCGCGCGGCACACCGTGCTCGGCGAGCAGCCCGGCGAACGCAACCGCACCGGGCAGCCGATCCCCAAAGACCCGGCCAGCGGCATCTGGCGGCGACGGAACCTGGGCTGCCGACTCCACCGCGTCTGTCTCAGTCATGCGTTCCGTCCGTCCATGTTCCACGTGAAACCACGTCTGCTCGATCCTCCCCGGGCCAGCGGCCCGGCGACGGCCAAGGACGGCAAAGGCAACCCAGCCGGGGGAGGGTCGACGTCCCAGCCAACCAACGGCGGGCGCCAAAACCAGAGCATGTCCATGATGGCGGATGTCCCCGTCAACCACCGCACGCGGGTGACGTGATCCGCACAATCCCAAACCATCCCGCCCCCCACACCCGAGGCAGCCCGAGGCGCGGCACGTTTCACGTGAAACGCGAGGACTCAAAGGGGGAGCGCCCCAACCAACCACACCGCGCCGGCACGCCACACGAGCACCCACAACCAAGACCACCGCTCCGTACCCAAACCCACCGACACCCGCCCAGCGCCCCACCCGTCAACGGCGCAAGGCCCACGTCCCCACGCGCCGACAACCCGCCCAGCCACCCCGCCCAGCCACCCCGCCCGACAACGGAGACGCCCCGCACCTCCACCCAAAGACGGCTCACGCCCGCACCCAAACCCACCGACGGCTCGCCCACTTCCTCGCCGGTGACGCCCCACGCCCCGCGCCTCCACGAGACGAGTAAGTCCCAACTGATCGCGGCTAGTGGTCGTAGGTGATCGAGGATCGGGTGGGGCTGGCCGGCAGCGCGGTTGTGCCGGATCGCGGCGGTCAACACGAGCAGTCGCTAGGCGACGCGGGCTGTCCCGCCGTCGATGCTGCGCCCGCCGTGGAGTTCCCAGGCCGGGTTGGCCCTTGAGGGAGAAGTCGACCGACTCGATCAGCTGCCGGACAGGTGTGAGCAGATGTTGGGCCGGGTGCAGGTGCGGTAGGCCGGGTGCCACAGCCCCACCCCGCGCTCGGTCAGGTAGGCATCCATCTCGGCGGAGGCGTCGCCCTTGTCGGCGATGATCAGCAGGCGGCGCCGGTGGGCCAGGACCGTGGGATCGTGGTCGGGCATCGCCATCAGCACCTGACGGTCGCCGAGCTTGGGACCGGCCAGCGTCCAGGCGATCGGCAGTCCGGCCGGGGCGCAGACCAGGTGAGGGAGCAGGCCCTAGTTGTCGCCGGATTGCCGGGGCAGGCAGGGGAGGGCTCCGGGCAGGTGGCGGGGCACGAATCGGAGCCAGCGTGCTTCGGAGGGGATGCCGAGCAGGGCTTGGGCCACGGCCAGGGTGAGCAGTAGGGACGGCGCACGCCCCCGCCCCACACTCCACGAGCCAGCCCCTCGACCTCGCCCCACCTATCCACAACCCACCCCGTTATCCACAGCCCGCCGCACGCCACCGGCCCGCACGGCCGCCGGTGGCTACGCTGGCCAAGGGCACGTCCCCCAGGGTGGGTGGGGTATTTCCACAGGTGGGCGACCCACATTTCGCGCCAGCACACCCCGCGCGCCGTCACGTCACTCAGGGACGCGCCCACACCTCGCGTTTTCCCTGATCACGGCCCCCACCCCCACCCCGCGCCAGCGTCTTCACTTGCCAACGCCCCACGCCCCGCGCCAGCGTCGTCACCTGATGACGGCGCGGGCCCACAGGTCTTTCGCTTTGTGGCGGTGCGGGGTGTGCGAGTTCGCCGTCGG
>NZ_VUOB01000082.1 GCF_008386585.1 Solihabitans fulvus | reverse complement strand
CGAGCGGATCGAGGGCAAGGCCGCCGCGGTGGAGACCCCCATCGGCCACGTGCCGACCCCGGAGGCCCTGGACGTGTCTGGCCTGGATACCCCCGCCGAGGACCTGGCCGCCGTCCTCAACGTCGACGTCGACGAGTGGAAGGCCGAGATCCCGCTGATCGAGGAGTGGTTCGACAAGATCGGCGACAAGCTCCCGACCACCCTGCGCGACGAGCTGGAACTCCTCAAGCAGCGCCTGGGCTGACAGCTTGAACGAAAGGGCCCGGCGGCCGCTATCGACTGCCGGGCCCTTCCGCTACCCACGTTGTTTCACGGGAATCACCAAGCTATCCACAGCCCCACACGCCTGAATTCCCCACTTATCCACAGCCTGTTGAAGAACCTGTGCACAGTCTGTGGACTTGTTGGGGGCTACGAGCCGAACAGCACCGCAGGCTCACCGGTGTGCCACACCTTGTCGATGTGCACCCGCCGCATGACCCACCGGTCGCCGTCGCGAACCAGGTCGACCGCGTAGCGGTTCTTCAGCAGCAGGTGCCGGCTGTGGTCCTCGCTAGGCAGGTGCTGCGCCTCGACGATCGCGGTGAGCCGCGCGGTGTCGCCGGCCAGCTCCACCCGAGGATTGGTCACCACGTGCGTCGTGTCGATCGACGCGAGCGTGCCGAGAATCGTGTCCACAATGGACTCCCGCCCGGTCATCAACGGGAACGACAGCCCGAACTTCGTGGCAACGGGCCGAAAGTCCAGCTCGGCATCCACGGCGAACGACGACGCGAACAGCTCCCGGTCGCGAATGTCCTGCCCGAGGCCGAACCGGTACAGCGCGTCCACCACCTCGGCCCGATCGCGCAACTCACGAACGACAGCGTCCACCCCGGTGGCCCCAACAGCGCGATCAGCAGTCACATACATGTTGTTGTTCTCCCCAGTGCAATCCGGAGCCGCCCCTGCGGCCCCCACTAAGTTCAACACACCCCGCGCCCCACACTCCGCGAGCCGGAACCCCCGACCTCGCCCCACCTATCCACAACCCACCCAGTTACCCACAGCCCGTCCCATGCCACCCGCCCGCACGGCCCCCGGTGGCTACGCTGGCCAAGGGCACGTCCCCCAGGGTGGGTGGGGTATTTCCGCAGGTGGGCGGCCCACATTTCGCACCACCGCACCCCACGCCCCGCTTTTTCACTTCATGACGGTGCGGGCCCGCGCCCCGCGCCCTGCTTTTTCACTTTGTGACGCCGCAGGGCGTGCGAGTTCGCCGTCGGTCCCTGGAGGCGCAGGAGGGTGACGGAGCGAAGCGGAGTCGCCCGAGAAGCCGAAGGGGCCGACTTGAGGCGAACTCGCCCGCCGAGCGAAGCGAGGCCCAGAAACACAGGTAGCTCAGGAACCGGCAGGGAGCTAAGCGAGTCGCCGGCCCGGGCTTTTGTGCCTCCCCCCCAAACCGGGTC
>NZ_VUOB01000081.1 GCF_008386585.1 Solihabitans fulvus | reverse complement strand
CCCTGGAGGCGCAGGAGGGTGACGGAGCGAAGCGGAGTCGCCCGAGAAGCCGAAGGGGCCGACTTGAGGCGAACTCGCCCGGCCGAGCGAAGCGAGGCCCAATAAACACAGGTAGTCCAGAAACCGGGCAGCGAGCGAAGCGAGTCGCCGGCCAGAGCGTCATACCTGGCAGACGGCCAGAGCGTCGTCCTCACCTATCAAACGGCCAGAGCGCCAGGCACCCCACCAAAAAAACGGCCAGAGCGCCGTACCTGCCAAACGGCCTAGCCGTGCATCCGGAAGTCGTACCGGGCCGGCAAGGGTTCGTCGGGGCAGGCGCGGGACCACAGTTGGTCCAGGCTCACCTCGCCCTCGCGTAGGTCGTGCACGTCCACGCCGTCGCGCAGCAGCCCGGCGGCCCGGTCACGGTCTCCGTCGGCGAGCGCGGCCCGCACCTCCAACAACCGCACGCGGCCGTGTTCCCGTTGCCACGGAGGCAGTTCGGGCAGCAGGGCGAGCGCGGCGTCGGCTCGGCCGGCCGCGAGGAGCGCATCGAGGCACTCCACGGCGAGCTGCCACACCTCGGGCAGCAGCGCCCGCGCGGCGACGAGTCGGTCGGCGGCGTCGGCCAGCCTGCCTTCGGCCGCGTCGACCAGCGCCAGCGCCCGCCAGGCCGACGCGTTCTCCTGCCGGGCCAGCGAGTCCACGTAGTGTTGCCGGGCCGCGCCGAGGTCGCCTGCGGCGTGCGCGATCACCCCGAGATGGTAGGCGGTCGCCCAGGTCGGCCGCGCCGCCGCCAGCCGCCGCACCCAGTTCGCACCGTCCACATAGGACACTGAAGTCTCAGGAAGCTCGCCAGTCTCCAGCAGAGTCAGCCAGGCGTGTTGCTCAGCACCGAGCGTCGCCTCAGGGAAGACGTCGGGCAGCGGGGGCTCACCCGAGGCGGCGCGCCTGCGCTGCTCCAGCGCGCCCCAGCCGCTGCCGACGGCCACGGTCTCGGTCGGCGCGACGGACACCGACGCCTGGAAGAGAACGAGTTCGCGGTCGAGGTCGGGCAGGGTCTCCTCGAGCCGCGCGGCCACCTCCGCCACGGCGGCGGACCAGTCGGGGCCGTGCGTGACGCTCGGGTCGACGGTCACCGGACCGTAGGCCTCCACCCAGCTCCAGTCCGCGTCGGCGGGCATGGGCAGGTGCTCGTACTGGGTGCGGGCCAGGCCGGCCTGGATCTCGCAGTACGGCTGGGCGTTCTCGCCGCCGAGCCACCGCTGCCAGCGCCGGCCGCCGGTGGACTCGCCCCAGCAGAACAGCTTCCGGCCGCGCAGCCTGGAGGTCGACGCCTGGGCGAGTCCGTGGCCGTCCTCGTCGACGGCGGCGATCCACGGGCGCGGCGCGTCGGCCGGCAGATCGTGGAAGTAGTCGGCGGCATCGGGCGCCCTGCCGGGGTAAGTCGTGTCGTGCCCTTCATGCTCAGGAATATCCACTGTGGACAACGCACCGCCGTAAGAGGTGCGAAACGCCCTGGTGGAGGGCGCGAGCACGCGCAGAGTGGGGGTCTGCCGCACGGCGGTATTGGACCACCAGTACATCGGCGTCCCGTTCGGCCCCGGCCGGTCGATCCGCACCCCGACCAACAGCGCCGACGAGCCCTCCGGCAGCCAGGCGTCGACGTGGAACAGCACGCCGCGCAGGCGTTCCCACTCCCACATGCGCAGCACGGGAGTGCCGTCCGCGCGGGTGAGCAGGGCCGCGTGCAGCGGCGCGCAGGTCGTCGGCGAATGGCCCCTGGTGCCGATGTTCCACTCGACCCCGCCGGCGAACCAGGCGTTGCGCAGCGCGAGGTTGGCCGGCTGGAGCAGCGCGGGCACGTGCAGCAGCTCGCGGTCGGCGGCCTTGTCCCGCAACGACCACAGCCGGCCGCCGAGGTCGGGCAGGAAGGTGGCCCGCAGCGCGTCGTTCTCCAGCACCACGGTCCGCAGCTCGGTCGGCCGGGGCGCGCGCCCGTAGTCGTCCTGGAGCGAGTAGGGGAACACGGTCCGGACGTGCCCGTACCGCGCGCCCTCGGCAAGATCGGCCGGCACGCCGGAAAGGTCGATCTCGTAAGGCGGGTCGAGCAGGCCGGCCAGCGGGGGCAGCGGGTTCGGCGGGCCGAGCGGGGAGACCGGCAGCGTGAGCGTGCCGGTGCGAATCGAGGTCACTTCACGGCTCCCACGGTGAGTCCTTCGATGATGCGGCGGCCAAGCCACACGTACAGCGCGAGCATCGGCAGCACCAGGATGCTCACGCCGGCGAACAGCGCGCCGTAGTCGGAGCCGGAGTACTGCTGGGTCTGGAGGAAGCCGAGCAGGGCGAGCGAGAGGGTCTGCTTGCCGCTGTCCTGGATGAAGACCAGCGCGATGAAGGTCTCGTTCCACAGCGAGATGAGGTTCAGGATCAGCGCGGTGATCAAACCGTTGCGCGCCACCGGAAGCACGATCTGCACGAACGTGCGCAGCGCGCCTGCCCCGTCGATCGCGGCGGCCTCCTCGATCTCCTCGGGCAGCGAGCCGAAGAAGCCGATCAGCAGGAACACGGTGAACGGCACGGAGAGCGCGACGTAGAGCACGAACAGGCCGCCGAGGCTGTTCACCAGGCCGGCGTCCTGCATCATCACGAACAGCGGGATCACGATGACCTGCACGGGGATCCCGATGCCAAGCGCGAAGAACACCGCCATCGCGCCGGAGATCCTGGTCTTCGTCTTGGCCAGCACGTAGGAGGCCGGCGCGGACACCGCGACCACCACCACCGAGGACGCGACCACCAGCACCACCGTGTTCAGCGCGGCCTGGCCGAAGTGGCTGTCCGACCACGCCTTCACGAAGTTGCCGAACCGGCCGAGGCTGGACAGCCCCCACGGCTCGCGGAAGATCGCGGTGTGCTCGCGCAGCGCGGCGAGCAGCATCCACAGCAGCACGCCGATGTTGAACGCGACCAGGAGCCAGACCGCGACGATGCCGACGCGGCGCACCGGGCCGGTGTCCGTGCGTGCGGATCGTGATCCCATCGGGCGCTCCCTAGAACCTAGAACTGCACGGCTTCGCGCCGCAGCAGGCGGCGAAGCAGCACGACGAGGACGGTGACGGCGGCGAGCATGACGACGGCGGCCGCCGACGCGTAGCCGAACTGGTACTGCGGCACCCGGCCGCCGAAGGTCGATCCGTAGATGAACAGCGCGCTGTTCCACACGCTCAGCGGCGGCATGTCGTTGGTGGTGCCGCCGAACGCGTAGATGAACTCGAAGATCTTCAGTGAGGAGATCGTCCACAGCACGGCCGCAGTGGCCACCACGTCCCAGGACAGCGGCAGGGTCACGTACCGGAAGCGCTGCCAGGCCGTCGCCCCGGCCAGCGAGCAGTCCTCGTACAGGTCGGGCGGGATGCGGTCGACGCCGGCCATGATGATGGTGGTGTAGAAGCCGGTGTTCACCCACGTCAGGCCCAGCATGATGATCGCGGACAGGTGGTTGGCCATCCAGTTCGGGCCGGTGCCGCCGAGCACCGCGTGCCAGGCGTTGTTGACCAGGCCGTCGCTGGAGAACATGAAGCCCCAGAACACCGAGAGCACGACCGGCGCGACGATGTAGGGGAAGAACATCACCGCGCGGACGATCGCCTTGCCCTTCATGTCGCGCAGCACCATGGTGAGCGCGAAGCTGACCACGAAGGTGGCCGCGCCGACCACGACGAGGATCAGCAGCGTGTAGCCGAACGCGCCGAGGAACGCGGAGTCGCCGAGGAGGATCTTGTAGTTCTCGATCCCGCGCGAGCGCATCTCGCCGACGCCGTCCCACTTGGTGAAGCTGATCCACAGCGAGGCGAGCGAGGGGGCGATGAAGAACACCACGTACAACAGCAGTGCTGGCAACAGGAACGGCCAGAACATCCGCCGCCTGCGCCGACCGAGCGGCGTCGACGCGGCGGAAGCCCTGCTGGACCCCCGCCGCGCCCGCGTTCCGGCTGGCAGCGCCGAAACTGCTGCCATCAGCCGTTCTTCTTCCAGTAGTTGGCCTGCTTCTCGATGATCGCGGCGATGAACCCGTCGACGTCGGTCTTGCCCTTGAGCAGGTCGCTGGCCGCCGGGTAGAACGCCTCCTCGACGTAGCCGGGGAAGTCGGAGTCGAGGCCGTCGAGCGGTCGGACGACGGGCAGCTCAGCGGCGGCCTTGCCGAGGTCGGCCAGCTCGGTCGGCGCGGTGAGCTTCGGGTTGGGCGTGAGGTTCTTGGCCACGCTGGAGATCTTCTGGAGGTTCTCGTCGCGCATGAAGTAGGCGACGAACTTCTCCGCGGCGCTGGCGTTCTTCGCCTTGTCGGGGATGGCGAAGCCGATGGACTGCACCGGAACGTACTGCTCGGCGATCTTGGGCAGCGGCGCGAAGTGGTACTGGAAGCCGGCCTTGGCCTTGCCGCCGGTCTCGCTCGGCGCCCAGCTGCCCATGTTCAGGAAGTCGGCCTGGCCCTGCGCCCACTTCTCCTGCACGGCAGGCCACTTGCCGCCGTCGTAGCCGGGGATGAAGTAGCCGCCGGTGACGAGGTCCTTGACCTTGGCCAGGCCCGCGCGCACCTTCGGGTCGTCCCACGCCTTGGCGGTCTTGTCCTTGGCGATCTCGTTGAGCTTGTCCTTGCCGAGCTCGTTCTGGAGCACCCCGGTGATCCAGATGCCGTCGTAGTTGGCGATGTCCGCGTCCAGGGCGAGCGGGCTGGCGCCGCCGGCCTTGCGCTGGGCGAGCAGGCCGGTGAAGTCGGCCCAGGTCTTGGGCGGGGAGCTGACCACGTTCGGCAGCGCGGCGCCGTCGAACCACAGGCCGTAGCCGATCACCTCGTAGGGCACCAGGTAGGGCTTGCCGTCGACCTTGAGGGTGCCGGTGTACTTGTCGGAGATGACGTCGGAGACCTTCTTGCCGCCGCTGACCTCCGTGCCGTAGAGCCCGGTCAGGTCGCGCTGGGCCTTGGTGGACACCAGGGCGGCCTTCACCGAGTTCTCGTCCTGGTCAACCAGGTCGGGGACGTCGCCGCTGCGCAGCGTCGGCGTGAGCTTCTTGAGGACGTCCCTGCCCTGCCACTGGATGGTGACCGTGGTGCCGGTGTCCTTCTTGAAGGCGTCGGCCGCGGCCTGGAGGACCTGGGCCTGCGGCTCGTTCTCCTTCCACATGGACCAGTAGGTCAGCGACTTGCCGTCGCCGGACCCACCGGAGGACGACCCGCAGGCGACCAGCGACAGCGCGACGACGCCGGTCGCGGCCGCGGCGAGAACTCGTGCCCGCTTGCTGGGCCGACCCTGGGGTGAGGAGTTGACCATGGGCGCTCCCGTGTCTCGTTCGCCAGCCGTCCTGCCGGCGGATTCTTGTCAAGTACTGCTCGAAATCCCGCAACTTCGTGCGTGATTTGGCATATGTTTACGCGTGAACACGCATGAGTCAACAGCCAACCGGGAACGGTAGGTCCTTCGTTACCGCGCCGCGACAGCGTCAGGGCATGCCAAAAAACGGCACGTCGTGCCGTTGGGGAGGGGAACGCGCCGGTGCGGCGCGGGTCAGACGCGCAGCACCTCGACGCCGCGCTCCTCGAAGCGCCGGACGTCCTCGTCGCTCGCGTCGGAGTCGGTGACGAGCACGTGCAGCTCGTCCACCCCGCAGATCCTGGCGAACGCGCTGGCGCCCAGCTTGGACGAGTCGGCCACCACGACGACCTTGCGGGCCCGCGCGGTGAGCATCCGGTTGATGCTCGCCTCGCCCTCGTGGTGCGCGCTCGCGCCGGCGACCGGGTCGACCGCGTCGACGCCGAGGAACGTCAGGTCCAGCGTCAGCTCGTCGAGGATCTTGGTGCCGAGCGGGCCGATCAGCTCGTAGGACTGCGGCCGGGCGACGCCGCCGGTGACGACGAGCTTGACCTGAGGGCGCACCGCCAGCTCGTTGGCGATGTTGAGCGCGTTGGTCACCACGGTGATGGCCGTCTCGCCCTCGATGTGGTTCAGGTCCACCCTGGTGGCCAGCGCCCTGGCCACCTCGGTGGCCGTGGTGCCGCCGTTGAGGCCGACCACCGAGCCCCGCGAGGCCAGCGCGGCGGCCGCCTTGCCGATGCGCTGTTTCTCGTCGGCGTGCCGCACCGACTTGTAGCGCAGCGGCAGGTCGTAGGACACCGCGTGGGCCACCGCGCCGCCCCTGGTGCGGGTCAGCAGCTGCTGGTCCGCGAGGTGGTCGAGGTCGCGCCGAATGGTCGCGGCCGACACGTCCAGCTCCTCGGCGATCTCGTCGACGTCGACCCTTCCCCGCTCGGCGAGGATTTCCAGCAGCGCGTTGAGCCGCTCGTACCGGTTCACAGGCTCACCTCCGCGTACATGATCGCGCATCGGGTCTCGACGAGCGACTGTTTGATACTGCACTATCATGGATAGTTGTACGCACTTGTGCGCAGGAGCGCGCAGGCCCGATCAGGGGAGGGCTACGGGGTGACCGAGCAGTTCTTCGTCTCGTCCGAGATCACCAGCCAACCCGAGTGCTGGCGCCAGGCAGCGGCGTTGGCGGACACCGTCACCGACGCGCTCCCGACCCGAGGCGAGCGGGTCGCCGTGGTCGGTTGCGGCACCTCGTGGTTCGTCGCGCAGGCCTACGCGGCGCTGCGCGAAGCGGCGGGTCAGGGGGAGACGGACGCCTTCGCGGCGTCGGAGTTCCCGCTCGGCCGCCGGTATGACCGGGTGCTGGCGCTGTCGCGCTCCGGCACCACCACCGAGGTGTTGCAGCTCCTCGCCGACCTGCGCGGCGTGTCGCCGACCAGCGCGATCACCGGCGATGCGCGGATGCCCGTCGCCGACGTGGCCGACCAGCTGGTCGAACTGGACTTCGCCGACGAGCGTTCCGTGGTGCAGACCAGGTTCGCCACCAGCACGCTCGCCCTGCTGCGGGCGAGCCTGGGCGACCGGCTGGACCGGGCGATCGCCGACGCCGAACGCCTGCTCGCCAGGCCGCTCGCGGACGAGCTCGTGCGGGCCGAGCAGTTCACCTTCCTCGGCAGGGGCTGGACCTGCGGACTCGCCCAGGAGGCCGGGCTGAAGATGCGCGAGGCCGCCGGCGCGTGGACCGAGGCGTACCCGGCCATGGAGTACCGGCACGGCCCGATCAGCATCACCGGGCCGAACCGGGTGGCGTTCATGTTCGGCGAGGCGCCGACCGGGCTGCCGGAGCAGGTGGTCGCAACGGGTGGGATGTTCCACAGTGGAACGGAGGACCCCATGGCGCAGTTGATCACAGCGCAGCGGCTCGCGGTGGCGATCGCGCAGGCCAGGGGCCTGAACCCGGACCAGCCAAGGCACCTCACCCGTTCGGTCATCCTCGACCACTCCTAGCCCTGGTATAGACCAATGGCGGTGAGATAGCGCAGGATCGCTCACGTGAGACATGTCGTGGCCGTCGACGTCGGCGGCACCGAAACCAAGGCCGCGCTGGTCGCCGGCACCCGTGACGGGGTGTCGGCGGTCCGGCAACTTCGCCGAGGCACCCCGCGCCTGCCCGACGGCACGGCGACCGCCGAGGCGGTCGTCGACCTGGTGGTCGAGCTGGTCGGTCTGCTCGGCGAGGACTCGCCACTCCCGGTGGACGGCATCGGCGTCGTCGTGCCTGGGGTGGTGGACGAGGCCGTCGGTGTCGGCGTCTTCTCGGCCAACCTCGGCTGGCGGGACTACCCGTTCGGCGAGGTGCTGACCAGGCGCCTCGGGCTGCCGGTCGCGTTCGGCCACGACGTCAGGGCTGGCGGCCTCGCCGAGCACCGCATCGGCGCCGCGCGCGGCCTCACCGACGCGGTGATCATGCCGATCGGCACGGGCATCGCGGCGGCGCTGGTGCTCGGCGGGCAGTTGCAGAGCGGCGGCGGGTACTCCGGCGAGATCGGCCACGTCGACGTCGGCCACGGTGACCCGTGCGGCTGCGGCCAGCACGGCTGCGTCGAGGTGCGGGCGTCCTCGGCGGCCATCGCGCGCCGGTACACCGCCCGCAGCGGCCGGGCCGTGCGCGGCGCGGTCGAGGTGGCCGAGCGGGTCCGCGCCGGCGAGGCCGACGCGGTCGCCGTGTGGCAGGAGGCCGTCGAGGCGCTGGCCAAGGGCATCCTGTTGGTGGCAACGCTGCTCGGCCCCGAGGCCGTGGTGCTCGGTGGCGGCCTCGCCATGGCGGGCAGTCTCCTCACCGATCCACTGCGGGACCGGCTGGACGGTCTCATCATCTTCCAGCGGCGACCTGAGCTGCGGCTGGCCGCGCTCGGCGACGAGGCCGGCTGCCTCGGTGCGGCGCTGCTCGCCATTGACACGTTGGAGGGGCCATGAGTACGTGGGGTGGACCGGTGGACACGACGCTGACCGGGGGTCGGATCGCGACGCCGGACGGGGTGCTCGAGTCCGGCTGGATCAGCGTCCGCGACGGCCGGATCGACGCCGTCGGCGAGGGCGCCGCGCCGGAAGGCGAGACTGTCGACCTCGACGGAGCCCTCGTGGTGCCCGGGTTCGTCGACATCCACTGCCACGGCGGCGGCGGTGGGGCGTTCTCCAGCCCCGACCATGAGCTGGTGCGCAGGGCCGTCGCCGCGCACCGCAGGCACGGCACCACCACGATGCTGGCCAGCCTGGTGTCCCGGCCGATTCCCGAGCTGGCTGACCAGGTCGCCGCGCTGGCCGAACTGGTCGACGACGGCGTCTTCGCCGGGGTGCACCTGGAGGGCCCGTTCCTGTCCGCGGCCCGCTGCGGCGCGCACGACCCGGCGATCCTGCGCGCGCCTGACACCCATTCGGTGGCCACGCTGCTGCGCGCTGGCCGGGGCACGGTGCGGATGGTGACGATCGCGCCAGAGCTGGACAACGGGGTCGAGGCCGTGCGCCAACTGGTGGACGGCGGCGTGCTGGCCGCGATCGGCCACACCGACGCGACCGAGGCGCAGGTGCGGCCCGCGGTGGACGCCGGCGCGACGATCGCCACCCACCTGTTCAACGGCATGCGCCCGCTGCACCACCGCGAACCAGGACCGATCGGCGCGCTGCTCGACGACGAGCGGGTCACCGTCGAGCTGATCTGCGACCTGCACCACCTGCACCCGACGGCCGTGCGGCTCGCCGCCAAGCACGCCGGCCTCGGCCGCACGGTGCTGGTCACCGACGCGATGGCCGCCGCAGGGGTCGGCGACGGCGTCTACGACATCGGCGGCCTCGCGGTCACCGTCAAGGACGGCGTGCCGACGCTCGGCGAGGGCGGCGCGCTGGCGGCCAGCACGCTGACCATGGACGCGGCGTTCCGGAACTTCGTGCGGAGCTGCGAACTGACCATCTGCCAGGCGGTCGCGGCGACCTCGACGCGGCCGGCCGCGCTGCTCGGCCTCGCCGGTGAGACCGGCGAGCTGCGCGCTGGCCTTGCGGCGGATCTTGTTGTGCTGGACGAAGAACTGCGCCCTCGTGACGTGATGATCAAGGGTGAATGGGTCAAGGAATAAGGGAGTACGCGTGCTCACACCGACCGACGAGATCGTCTCCGCCGCCGCAGCCAGGGGGCGCGGCGTCGGGGCGTTCAACGTGATCCAGTTGGAGCACGCGGAGGCGCTGGTCGCCGGCGCGGAACGGGCCGGCGCGCCGGTGGTGTTGCAGATCAGCGAGAACGCGGTGCGCTACCACGGCGCGCTCGCGCCGATCGGCCTGGCGACCCTCGAGGTCGCCAGGCGGTCGACCGCGCGGGTCGCGGTGCACCTCGACCACGCGGAGAGCACCGAATTGGTGGCCGAGGCCGTCGCGCTTGGCTTCACCAGCGTGATGTTCGACGGCTCCAAGCTCGACTACGCGGAGAACGTGCGGGTGACGGCCGAGGTGGTGCGGCGGTGCCACTCCGCCGGGGTGTCGGTCGAGGCCGAGCTCGGCGAGGTCGGCGGCAAGGACGGCGTGCACGCGGCCGGGGCGCGCACCGACCCGGCCGAGGCGGCCAGGTTCGTCGCGGACACCGGGGTGGACGCGTTGGCGGTCGCGGTCGGCAGCTCGCACGCGATGCTAACCAAGGACGCGGCGCTGGACTTCGGGCTGATCGGCGAGCTGAGCGGGGCGGTGCCGGTGCCGCTGGTGCTGCACGGCTCGTCCGGGGTGCCCGACGAAGGCCTGACGCTGGCCGTCGACTCCGGCATGACGAAGATCAACATCGCCACCCAGCTGAACAAGGTGTTCACCGCAGCGGTGCGCGAGTTCCTCGCCGCGAACCCTGGCGTGGTCGACACCAGGAAGTACCTTGCCGCCGGGCGCGAGGCCGTGGCGGCCGAGGTGTGCCGGCTGCTCGGCGTGCTGCGCGCCGCCTGATTCCCCACGTGATCGGTGTCACCGGGACGGTGCCGGCGGCAGGTGGACTACCGTCGGCGCCGTGACCAAGGCCGACGATCCGGAACGCCTGCTGGCCGACGCGTTGCGGGCGCAGGCGGCCAGCGCGACCCTCACGCCGCTGCCGCCCCCGGTGACCGACACCGCGCCGCCGACGCCGCCCGCCGTCGACCCGGTCAACCAAGTCGACAAATCGACCAAAGCCGACGGTGTAGCCAAGTCCGCCGAGGCCGCGCCGGCCGACCAGCCTGAACCCGACCCGGCCGAGGCGGCGGACCCGGCCGAGGAGCCTGACGCGGAGCCGACCCCGGCCGAGGCCGAAGCCGAAGACACCGAGCAGGCCGAGGACACGGAGCACTCGGCGGAGCACGAGGACCCTGCCGACGACGAGCCCGCAGGCCAGGAGCCGGGCGGGCACGACGGGTCGGCCGACTCGGACACGGCCGACTCGGACACGGGCGCGATCGTGCACACCGCCAACCCGTTCGGGCTGCTCTCCGGCAGTGACGCGGTGCTGCCCGAGTTCGCCGACGTCACCCGGACCACGGTCGCCCCGCCGGACGCGCCGACCGACGCGCTGCCGACCCGCCGACCCGCCCTGCCGGTCCGCTGGATCCTGCTGCTCGCGCTCCTGCTCGGGCTGGCCGCCGGCACCATCGTCGGCGTCCTCACGCTCCGCTGACACCCGGTCCGCAGCGCGGACGCACGGAAGGGACCGCGCACAAAGATCTACATCTTGCTCTTAAACTCGCCCTGTACCTTGTGCCGTGTGAACCACGCGCTCACCACCACTATCGCTCTCGGTCCGCAGTGGCTGAAGGCCGACTACCTGTTGCACAGCCTGATGGACGCACTCGGGCCGTGGTTCCTGGTCGGCCTGTGCTTCATCATTTTCGCCGAGTGCGGCCTGTTGATCGGCTTCTTCCTGCCCGGCGACTCGCTGCTGTTCACCGCGGGCCTTTTCATCGCCACCAACGACATCAAGACGCCGTTGTGGCTGATGTGCGTGCTGTTGTCGGTGTGCGCGTTCGCCGGCAACGTGGTGGGTTACGGCATCGGCTACAAGGCCGGGCCGGCGTTGTTCAACAAGCCGGACTCCAAGCTGTTCAAGCGCGAACACGTCGACCGCACGCACGTCTTCTTCGACAAGTACGGCCCGCGCGCGATCGTGCTCGCCAGGTTCGTGCCGATCGTGCGGACGTTCATCACCGCGATCGCCGGCGTCGGCAGGATGGACCGCAAGAAGTTCTTCGGCTACTCGGCCATCGGCGGCGTCGCGTGGGCGACCGGCGTGACGATCCTCGGCTACTTCCTCGGCCAGATCGGGTTCGTGCGCAGCAACGTCGAGCTGATCCTCGTCCTGCTCGTGCTCATCTCGGTCACTCCGATCATCGTCGAGGTGCTCAAGGCGCGCCGGGAACGCAAGGCGGCCAACGAGAACTCGGCCGAGGTCACCCAGCACATCGAGCGGATCCGCCCGAACGACGCCTAAGACCTGGTCTCAAAACTCGGCGTGTCGCTAGGTGAACCAACGGCCCGCCCCTGGCTCCGCACCGCCCGCCTGTGGGCCCGGCCCGACGGACCGGAGGTCTGTCAGAGAGACTGGGGGCCAGTGCCCGCCCTCTCGACCTGGAGCCTGTGATGCCGCAAGGGACCGTCCGTTGGTTCGACGCCGAACGGGGTTTCGGCTTCCTCGCGCCCGAGGACGGCTCGCCGGACGTGTTCGTGCACGCCTCCGAGATCGTCGGGGACGGCGGCGCGAAAGTGCTCCGCGAGGGTCAGGCCGTCGTGTTCGAGGTCGGCGAGAACGACCGCGGGCCCCAGGCGCTGCGCGTTCGCGTCACCGCCGATGCGGCCACCGGCAGCGCCGTGGGCCTGCTCGGCACCGTCAACTGGTACGAGCCGGGCAAGGGGTACGGCTTCGCGTCGCCGGACGGCGGCGGCGCCGACATCTTCGTGCACAGCTCCGCCATCGTGACCGGCGGCGTGGTCACCGAGGGGCAGCGGGTGGCCTTCCTGATCGTCGAAGGCGAGCGCGGCCCACAGGCCGAGCACGTGATCCCGCTGGGAGCAGGGGCCGGCTCACCCGCTGCGGCTGGTATCGCGGACGGTGCCGACGGCACGGTGGCCTGGTACGACGAGGACAAGGGCTTCGGCTTCATCAACCCCGACTCCGGCGCCGGGGACGTCTTCGTTCACGCCCGGGCCCTGGCCGAGGGGCTGACGTGGCTCGCGGAGGGCGACCGCGTCGCCTACGAGGTGGCTAGTGGAGACAAGGGCCCGCAGGCCCGCGACGTGCACCTGGTCCGGGGCACCGAGCCCCAGACGGCGCCGCAGCGGTCGGCACCTGCCGCGGCCGCAGGGCCGGCGGCGCGGGACGTGCCCGTACGAGGCGGCGAGGGCGTCGTCGCGCGCTACGACGGCGACCGAGGCTTCGGCTTCATCACCCCGGACGCAGGCGGCGACGATCTCTTCGCCCACGTGTCCGTGATCATGGGGTCGGAGCCGCTGCAGAAGGGTGACCGGGTCCGGTACGCGGTGCGTCAGAGCGACCGGGGCCCGCAGGCCGACCGCATCGAACGCCTCTGAAGAGGCGGCCCCACCGATGGCTGGTCACTTCCCGACGAGCGTGCTCGTTCATCCCCGTCGATGGTGCCGTCAGCAACGCGGCTGCAGCCTCCTCCAGGAGATCGATCTCCCTCGTGGTGACGGGGCCCCGTGCCGACCCGAGGACCTGCTCCGCGCTCAGAAGCTCACCAGTCACCCCCACCCAACGACACAGAGCTACCGATGTATCCCACACGAGTGAATGGATGCGTTAGACCTGGTCGCAGAGCTCGATCTTTATGAGCCGGCGGACGTTGATCACGGTGCAGGCCAGCGTGAGTAGCGCCAGCGTGGTGCGTTCGGTCCGGTCGTAGCGCAGCCCGAGGCGTTTGAACCGCAGCAGCCAGGAGATGGTGCGTTCGACGACCCAGCGGACCCGGCCGAGGCGGGACTTGCCCTCAATCCCGCGCCGGGCGATACGGACCTTGATACCGCGGCGGGTCAGGTAGCGGCGGCAGCGGCGGTAGTCGTAGCCCTTGTCGGCGTGCAGCTTGTCCGGTCGGCATCGTGGCCGGCCCGCCCGGCCGTGGTGGCCGCGCACGGTCGGGTTCGTGTCCAGCAGCGGCTCGAACAACAATGCTGTCGTGGGTGTTTGCCGCCGACAACATGATGTGCAGCGGTAGCCCGTTCGCGTCGCACAGAACGTGGTACTTGGAGCCGGCTCTACCCCGGTCAGTGGGGCTGCGGCCGGTCAGCTCGCCCTCCTTTTTTCGACCGCACCGACACCGCGTCGATGCAGCTTCTGGTCCAGTCGAGCTCGTCGATGTTGGACAGCTCGTCGAGCACGAGCTGGTGCAGCCGGTCCCACACGCCGGCGTCCTGCCACTCACGTAACCGCCGCCACGCGGTGTGCCCGGAACCGCATCCGAGCTGCTCGGGTAGGTCTCGCCAGCGGCAGCCGGTGTCGAGCACGAACAAGATCCCTTCTAGCGCGGCACGGTCATCGATCCGGGGCCGCCCACCCGGACCGCGCGGCGCTGGTCGGGACGGGATCAGGGGTTCGATCAGCTCCCAGAGCCGGTCTTCGACCCGCCGCTGCTGCGTCGTCTTCGCCACGACTGCCCACGATCGACGACCAGGACCGGCAGGTTACGCAGTGACACACCCCTAAGTTTTGAGACCAGGTCTAAGTCACGCCCGAACGACGCCTGAGTCGCGTCCGCGCGGACTTTTCGCCGAGCGAGGAACTTCCGCGTTCGACGACCCTTGTGTCCCGAACGGGGCGAAACCGTCGGTGGATGCCCGTACCGTCCATGGGGTGCGACGCAGGGAGCTCGACCTCGCAGATTTCGCACCCGACTGGCGTGGGCTGCGGCTGGACGTCGACCGCGTAGCACGGCCCTCCCTACGCCCCGAGGTTGGCGACCACCGGCACATGCTGATCCGCCAGGGCCGGACGCCGGTGCTGTTCGTCCAGTTCGCGCAGGGCTACGGCAACGCCGAGTACCACCGGGCGCCCGGCTACCGCTCGCCGCTGCAACCGACGCCGGTCAAGCTGGCCTACCAACTGGCCGACCCCGGCAGCCCGGCCTGGTACGCGTGCTGGTTGCACCGCTTCGCCGACCTGCTCGCCGAGTCGCCCGGCCCGCTGCACGACGGCAGCTGGCTGCTGCACCGCGAACTGCTGCCGCCGGAGCCGCTTCGGGTGCTCGACACCGGCCCGGCCGGCTCCTTCCAGTGGTGGGAGGGCGGGCCGCACGTGCTGCCGCTGCGCGCGCTGTCGCCAGCCGACGCGCCGAGGGTGTCGGCATACCGGCGGCAGGCCCGCGACGGCGTGCTCCCGCCGATCCTGCTGTGGTACGTCTCCGGGCTCGCCGGCTTCGTCGTGCTCGACGGCCACGACCGGCTCGCCGCCGCGCTCGCCGAGGGCGTCCGGCCGCCCGTGCTGCACCTGTGCCGGGGCGGCGAGGACCAGCGGGCCACGAACTGGCTGGCCGGCGAGATCGACCGCTACACGGCGGCGATGCGGCGGCCCGGCGTCACCACCGGCACCGCACGGCAGCTCGGCGGGGCGCTGGCGGCGACCTACCGGCGCGCGATGCTGGACATGTGGCGGACCCGCGCCTGGCCGGTGCCGGGCGGGCGCACCGGGTGGCGGTCGGCGGCGGCCGCCGCGCGCGCGACCTCCCTGCTGCGGCCAAGGGTGCGCTGACCGGTCACGGCATCCCCGCGTCGACGGTCCTCGTGCGCCAGAAGTCGCGGCTCAGCGTCGCCCGGTCCAGTGCCGGCTCGTCGTTTGGGCGCGTGGCCGTCAGCTCCGCGATGAGCTCGTCGAGCAGCGCCGTGGCCGTCGACGGCGCGCCGGCCGAGCCGACGGACGACGCGTACAGGTGCCGGTAGACGACCGTGTCGGGGTCGCCCGCCGGCAGGACCTCGGTCGCGTCGGCCACGATCTCGCCGAGCAGGTCCCGCGTCCTGGCGTACTGCCGTGTCCTGCCAAGCGCCTGCGCGAACCTCGACCTGGCCAGCAGCCCGCTCCTGCTGCGGGCCGTGCCGTGCGCGACGTTGCGGGCGATGGCGAGGTCGCCGGTCGAGTTGACCGCGCACTGGGTCGGCCTCGGCAGCCCCTCGGCGGCCAGCACGACGGCGAGGCGCCGGTACACCGAGGCGAGGTCGAGGTGTTCCGCGCCGTCCGCGATCCCGTTGTCGAGCAGCCGCACCAGCTCCCTGGTGAAGTCGGTGACGCGCGCGCCCTGGGCGAACCTGGCCCGCTCGACGCGGTCGGTCGCGGCGAGGACGTGCGTGTCGGCCGTCCCAGCGGTGTCCACGGCGAGGCCGGCGAAGCAGCAGTCCAAGATCACCACGCGGTGCCGCGCGCGGACGCCGCCGAGCGCCTGGAGCACCGCGTCGAACGGCAGCGAGGTGCGCGCCGCGCGGTCGGGCCGGTCGACCGAGTGCGGCAGCGCGAGGCAGAGCTGCTGCCGCTCGTGCTGCCCAGCGCCGAGGACGCCGTGCCCCGCGTAGTAGAACAGCAGCAGGTCAAGCGGCCGGGCCGCGCCGTGGTCGAGCCGTTCGAGGATGACGGCCGGGTCGCTCTCGTCGACGATCCGCGTCACCCGGGCGGGGTCGACGACGCCAGCCGGGCCCGTGATGGCGTCGTGCAGGTCGGTGATGTTGTTGGCCACGCAGCGCATCGGGGGCAGGCCCTCGGTGTAGGTGGCGGTGCCGACCAGCACGGCGGCCGAGTTGGATCGCCTCGGCACGACGATCGGCGCGGCCGTCATTCGAGTTCCTCGTCCCGGTCCTCGTCGAGGAACCGGGCGATGTCCCCGAACAGGCGCTGGGCGTCCGCGCCGTTCGCCGCGTCGAACTCGACGGTCGTCCCGGCCTGGTCAGACCTGACGATCCGCACCCTGGTCCGCCGCTGCTTGGCCCGCTCGGTGAGCCAGGTGAAGAACGGGCGCGCCAACGGGACCGCCGCGGCCAGCACGAGCACGGCGTCCGCCGCGCCGCCCTGCTCCCCCGGCTCCGGTGGTGCCATTCGCAGTTCGGCCGCGCCGCGCAGGTCGCCGCTGCTGTTGAGCCAGTGCGCCAGGCTCCGCGCGTCGCCGTCCCGCGCGTCGCGGTCGCCGAGGAACTCGAAGGTGAACTCGTCCACTGGGTCTCCCCTGTCGTCACAGGTCGGGCAGGCCGGGATCGCCGCCGGCGGCGTGCGTCGGCCGCCGGTCCGCCGGGTCCGGCCGGGCGGGGGTCCGGAACAGCGGCTCGCGGCGGGGCACCTCGTAGGGGAACCGGAACGCCGACGCGGCCTCGCCGGTGTCCACCAGGTCGGCGAGGACGCCCTCTGGGTGCGCGAGGAAGTCGGCCGGCACGCCCTGTCGATAGGTCTCGACGAGCGGGTCGTGGTTGAGGGTCGTGAGGTTGCGCCACGCGGTGTCGGACTCGGCGGCCACCGGCCGGCACACGACGGCGCCGCCGGGCGCGCCCGCCGAGTCGGCGGAGACCCGGTCGGCGACCAGCTGGGCCAGGTCGGCCGAGACGGGACCGTCGGCGGCCAGCGCGATCCGCATCCGGTACAGCGATCCGGTGTACCGCCTGGCCGCGTCGAGGTACAGCGGCCCGGCCAACGCCGCGAACGGCTCTGGCGGCAGCACCGAGCTCCACACGGGACCGTTCGTCCCCGCGGCGGACAGCCTGGCGTACTCCTGCGCCAGCCAGCCGACGCGGGCCGCGAACTCGGGGCCCGCCACGTGCGGGGTCAGCCCGACGCTGAGCACGGTCGGCCTCGGCTGCCCGGCCAGGCTCCGCCACACGGGTTCCCAGGACGCGCCGGCGACCGCCAGCGGCGAGACCGCAACCCCGACCCGCAGCTGGGTGTCCGCCCTGCGGAACTGCCCGCAGGACAGGCGTTTGCGCACCACGGCCGCGCCGTCCGCGCCCGTCGCCGGGGGCGCGAGCCAGGCCACCAGGTCCTCGTGCCGGACCAGCGGCGCGGCGTGCACATGCGGCGGCAGCACGCCGAGCCGCTCGCGCACGGTCAGCGCCGTGTCGACGGCCGCGCGCTGGTCCCCGGCGAACACCCTGGCGAGCAGGGCGCAGGACAGCAGTCGCGTCTCCGGGTCGGCGCGGTAGCGGATCTCCAGGTTGAGCACGTTGGCGGCGTCCCACATCGTCGCCAGCCACACCTTCTCCAGCGCGGCGGTGTCGATTCGCCGTTCCTGTTCCGTGGTCCCCGGCCAGCTGCCCGTCTCGCCGACCGTCGACGCTGGCGTCAGCTCCAGCCCGAACCAGGCCCACGCGCCGGCCGCGCCCGGCTGGACGAGCACGCCGTGCGCGGTCACTGCTGAGCGGGGAACTGCGGCTGCTGCCCTTGCGCGCGCAGCGCGTCGGGGACCGGGGCGGACAGCCCGGCCCCGTTCTGCACCGGGTTCTGCACCGGCGGCATCCCGTTCGGGTAGCCGAAGCTGGCGGCGACCTCGCGCTGCTCGATGGCCACGAACAGCCCCTCCCGGCAGGCCGCGTGCACCGCCTCGCGCATGGCCCTCGGCCGCTCCGTCCGAAGCATGATCCTGTCGGGATCCGTCCGCCCGAACGCGGAGAGCAGGATGTCCACGATGAACTGCCAGACGAGCTGGTAGCCCCTGCGGGAACGCCACATGGTCCAGCCGAGGTAAAGGCTGGTGCCGTAAGGGAAAACCGACACGTACGCCAGGTAGCTGCCCTCGCTGAGCACCATGCGGTTGCTCACCTCGTTGGCGCCGAACCCGGTGCGGATTCGGCGCGACCCGTGCGCGAGGGGAATCCTGCGGTGCAGCAACGCCCCGGAGATCTGGCTGTACACGGATTCCGCGCTGTCCTGCCGGTCGGCGAGCAGCACGCGCCATTCCGCGATGGGTTCCTGCGCCTTCGTGCACAACACGATCACCCAGAACGCCGCGACGGAACCGATCGAGCCGAGGATACTCAGCCCGGCCGCGCCCTCCAGGCTGCCGCCGATTTCGAGCAGCAGCGAAAGGACAGCGAAGACGAACAACACCACGAACGCGACGAAAAGGCCCCGCAGCCACAGGCTCAGCATGAACCGCCAGCTGACGGAGTCGTCGAGCGAGGTCTCCACCTCGCGGTGGCGCAGGGTTTTGTCGAGGTACGCGGCGTCGCCGTTGCCGCCCTGCCAACCCGGCAGCCGCATGGAATCTCCGCTGATCACGAAGCCCTCCCGTTCGAATGACGCCGAAACCCTGTCAGCTCGGGTATTTCGTCATCCGCGAACTTCGCCGACCGGCGAACCTCGATCCAGGCGAATTGCGGTGACACTCCCGGCGACACGGGATCTTCGCGCAGATTCCCGCACCCACGCCTCTCCGCACGAATCCATTCACGCAAATGGACCAACGCCGATTCCCCGACATTGTGGAATCGGCATTGTCGGCCGAGATCGGTCGAGATCAGTCGAGCGAGAACATCGAGCCGGGATTGAACAGGTTCGCCGGATCGAGCGCCGCCTTGATCGCGCGGTGCGCGCGCAGGCCGACCGGCCCGATCTCCCGCGCCAGCCACTCCCGCTTGACCTTGCCGACGCCGTGCTCGCCGGTGATCGTGCCGCCCATGCCGAGCGCCAGCGCCAGGATCTCGTCGAACGCCCGGTGCGCGCGGGCGAACTCGTCCGCCGAGGACGGGTCGTAGACGATCGTCGGGTGCATGTTGCCGTCGCCGGCGTGGCCGACGACGGCGATCCGCAGGCCGCACTCTTCGCTGATCCGCGCGCACCCCGTCAGCAGCTCGGCGATCCTCGTCCTTGGCACGCAGACGTCGTCGGTCAGCCAGGAGCCGTAGACCTCCAGCGCGGTCAGCACGACCCGCCGCGCGGCGAGCAGCAGCTGCCCCTCGGCCAGGTCCTCGGTGGTGTGCACGAGGTCGGCGCCGGAGTCCCGGCAGACCTGCTCGATGGCGGCCAGCTCGCGCCGCGCGACCTCGCCGCCGGAGTCCGACTGGCAGATCAGCAACGCGGCACAGCCTGCCTCCGCGCCGAGCGAGGTGTTCAGGTGCTGCTCGACGGCGCTGATCGAGGTGGCGTCCATGATCTCCATCAGGGACGGCACGATGCCCTCGCGCACGACGCGGCTGACCGCGGCGCCTGCCGCCGCCGTCGCGCCGAACGCGGCGACCAGCGTCGAGGGGGCCTGCGGCAGCGGGCGCAGCGCGAGGGTGGCCCTGGTGATCACGCCGAGGGTGCCCTCGCTGCCGATAAACAGCTTGGTGAGGTCGTAGCCTGCGACGCCCTTGACGGTGCGCCGCCCGGTGCGCAGCAGCTCGCCGTCGGCGAGCACGACGTCGAGGCCGAGCACGGAGTCGGTGGTGACGCCGTACTTCACGCAGCACAGCCCGCCCGCGTTGGTGGCGAGGTTGCCGCCGATGGTGCACCAGTCGTAGCTGGAGGGGTCCGGCGGATAGAACAGGCCGTGCTTCTCGACGGCGTGCCGCAGGTCGAGGTTGACCACGCCGGGCTGCACCACGGCGAGCCGGTTGTCGGCGTCCACCTCGATGATCTCGTTGAGCTTGGTCAGCACGAGCACGACGCAGCCGTCCACGGCGTTGGCCGCGCCGGACAGGCCGCTGCCGGCGCCGCGCGGCACGATCGGCACGCCGGCCGCCGCGCACGCCCTGACCACGGCCTGCACCTGCGCGGTGTCGGCGGGCAGGACGACGGCGAGCGGGGCGCCGTGCGGCGCGAGCGGCATCATGTCGTGCCGGTAGCTCGCGGTGACGTCGGGGTCGGTGAGCACGCTGCCCCGGCCGAGCTCATCCCGTAGCCGCGTCAGCAGGGCGTCGGTCATGTTTTCACGCTAGTCGCCGGGACGGTCGCCGTCCGCTGCGCCGAGGGATGTCGTGTCCTGCGCCGAACGGCGGATCCGCGCACACTGACCCCGTGCGGGACGCGATACATGGTTGTACTATCCAACTAATTGTGTGCGCTAAATAAGATGCTCAGACTGAGAGATCCCATGTCCGATCCCGTCGCACCACAGGACGCACGGCAGCGCGCAGCACAGGACGCGCCGCACCTGGACACCGCGGACGAGCTCGGTTTCCAGCTGGTCCGGTTCATCCGGCTGGTCGGCCGGGCCAGCGCACAGTTCACCACCGCACAGAAGGGCGGCATCGAGCGAGCCAGCTACGCCCTGCTGGCCCACCTGGTGCTGGACGGTCCGCAGCGGACCACGGCGCTGGCCGAGGCGGTGCACTCCGACACCTCGACGGTCAGCCGACAGAGCGGCGCGCTCGTCCAGCACGGGCTGGTCGAGCGGCGCGCCGACCCCGACGACGGGCGGGCCTGCCTGCTCGCGGCGACCGAGCGGGGCACGCGCGTGTTCGAGCACAACCGACGCGAGCGCAACCGGCACATCGCGCGCCTGACCGACCACTGGCCCGACGAGGACCGCCGCACCCTCGTCACGCTGCTCGACCGCTTCAACTCCGACTGCGAGACCTACCGGCCCGACCTGGTCGACACGCCACGGGCAGTTCACGAACAAGGGGAAACCCCATGACGCACTCCGCCGAAGCGGCCAAGGCGCAGGCCCCGGCCGCCGCCCTGACCCACCGGCAGATCCTGGTCATCATGAGCGGGCTGCTGCTCGGCATGTTCCTGGCCGCGCTCGACCAGACGATCGTCGGCACCGCGATCCGGACCATCGCCGACGACCTGCACGGGCTGAACCTCCAGGCGTGGGCCACCACCGCGTACCTGATCACGTCCACGATCAGCACGCCGATCTACGGCAAGCTGTCGGACATCTACGGCCGACGGCCGTTCTTCCTCGCCGCGATCTCGATCTTCCTGATCGGCTCGCTTGCCTGCACGTTCTCCGAGTCGATGTACCAGCTCGCCGCGTTCCGGGCGTTGCAGGGCCTCGGCGCCGGCGGCCTGATGTCGCTGGCGTTCACGATCATCGCGGACCTCGTGCCGCCGCGTGAGCGGGCCAAGTACCAGGGCTACTTCCTCGCCGTGTTCGGCACGTCCAGCGTGCTCGGCCCGGTGCTCGGCGGCTTCCTCGCCGGCCAGAGCTCCATCCTTGGCATCGCGGGCTGGCGCTGGGTGTTCCTCGTCAACGTGCCGATCGGCGCGGTCGCCCTGTTCGTGGTCGCCAAGGTGCTGCACACCCCGCACCAGCGCCGCGACCACCGGATCGACTGGTGGGGCGCGCTGTTCCTGACGGTCGGCCTGGTGCCGCTGCTGATCATCGCCGAGCAGGGCAGGGAGTGGGGCTGGGGCTCCGGCCGCGCGATCCTCTGCTTCGTCGTCGGCGCCGTCGGCATCGTCGCGTTCGTCTACGTCGAGCGGCTGATGAAGGACGAGGCGCTGATCCCGTTGCGGCTGTTCAACTCCTCGACGTTCACCATGGTCATCATCGCCGGCTTCATCGTCGGCGTCGGCATGTTCGGCGGCATCTCGATGGTGCCGCAGTACCTCCAGATCGTGCAGGGGCAGAGCCCGACCAAGGCCGGCCTGATGATGGTGCCGATGATGCTCGGCATCATGATCGCCTCGATCGGCTCCGGGCAGATCACCTCGAAGACCGGGCGCTACAAGATGTTCCCGATCATCGGCTCGGTGTTGATGTTCGTCGGACTGGTGCTGTTCCACTCGGTCGGCGTGGACACCCCGCTGTGGCACCCGATGGTCTTCATGCTGGTCTTCGGGCTCGGCCTTGGCTGCTGCATGCAGACGCTGACCATCGCGGCGCAGAACGCGGTGCCGTCCCGCGACCTCGGCGTGGCCACCGCGTCGGCCACCTTCTTCCGCCAGATGGGCGGCACGGTCGGCGTCGCGGTGTTCCTGTCCATCCTGTTCAGCACGGTCGGCGACAAGATCAAGAACGCCTTCGACGCTGCACGAACCTCGCCCGAGTTCATGGCCGCGGTCAGCGACCCCGCCGTGCGGCAGAACCCCGTCAACAAGCCGTTCTTCGACATCCTCCAGAGCGGCGGCGGCGCGGGCAGCGTGTTGCAGGACTCGTCGTTCCTCCAGCGGATCGACCCGAGGCTGGCCCGGCCGTTCTTCGTCGGCTTCTCCGAGTCGATCGACATGGTGTTCCTGGTCGGCGCCGGGGTGATGGTGCTGGCGTTCGTGGTGGTGTGGTTCATCAAGGAGATCCCGCTGCGCGCGAACACGCCGTCCCAGGAGGCGGCGCTGACCGAACTATGACGTCCCGGGGGTGGGCCAGGAAAGGCCCGTGGCCCACCCCGGACACCGCCTACGACTTCAGGCAGATGCAGAACGGGTGGCCCGAGGGGTCGGTGAGCACCGTCCACCGGTCGCCGCCCGGCTGGAACTCCGGCTTGGCCGCGCCGAGCTCCAGGCAGCGCGCCTCGGCCTCGGCCAGGTCGCCGACATGGAAGTCCAGGTGGAACTGCTTGCCGGCGTCCGGCCACTGCGGCGCGCGGTAGCCCTCCACGCGGCCGAAGCCGACGGCCGTGGTGCCGTCGCTGATCATCGCGTAGTCGCGCTCGCTGTGCGTGACGTCCCAACCGAGCACCTGGTGGTAGAAGGCCGCGAGGACCTCCGGGTCGGCGGCGTCGATGTTGACCATGGCGAGAGTGGCGAGTGCGGTCATGACGAAGTGGCGCCTTTCCTCGACGGCCGGGCGGCTCCCTGCCGTTGCTGTCCACCACGATGCCCTCAGTACCTGACATCCTCTGTCAGCTATCCGGCGACTGCTTCGCCTTCGCCGAGCCGTCAACCAAAGGTCGCCACAGCGACACCCGGCTCCCACGTACGCTTCTGGCGTGCTGCCCCTGTCCGCCTCGACGCTGGTGCTCGACCACGCGAACCGCACGTCGGTCGAGTCGATGGCCTTCAACCCACTGGAGACCGCCGGTCCCCTGATGGTGTGGGTCATCACGCTGAGCTTCGTCTTCGCCGAGTGCGCGTTCGTCTTCGGCCTGTTCCTGCCAGGCGACTCACTGTTGTTCACCGCGGGTGTCGTGCTGGCCCAGCACCACAACGAGGGACACGCCTGGCTGCTGTCCGCGGTCGCGATGGTGGTCGCGGTGGCCGGCAACATGATCGGGTACTACATCGGCCGCAGCACCGGCACCCGGTTGCTGGCGCGCAAGGGCGGCCGGGTGCTCAACCGGCAGAACCTGGACAAGGCGCGGGACTTCCTCGACCGCAAGGGCTTCGCGGCGGTGGTGCTGGCGCGCTGGATCCCGTGGGTCCGCACGCTGGCCCCGATGATCGCCGGCGCCGCGCGGATGGACGTGCGCCGGTACCTGCTGGCGACCTCGCTCGGCGCGCTGGCCTGGGTGCCGACGCTGGTGCTGCTCGGCTACTACGGCGCGGGGCTGCTCAACGTGTTCCCGTGGCTTGAGACGACCGCGCTGGTCGTCAGCATCGCGTTCTTCGTGCTCGGCACGGCCTACGGGGTGTGGCGCTACCGTCAGGAGATGCGCCGCCCGGTCGATGACAGCGAGCCGATCCAGGCGATGGACTGACTCAGCACGCCTCCCGGACAAAGTCATTTAATGTTAAATTAAAGGCTTCACAGTGCAACACGGCTGTCCGGTGCGAGGTGGCTCATGACGGAACCGCGGTGGCTCAACGAGGACGAACAGCAGGTCTGGCGCTCGCTGGTGCTCGGCAGCGCCCGACTGCTCGAGAACGTCGACCGCCATCTGCGTAACACGCACGACCTCACGCTGGCTGAGTACGAGGTGCTCGTCCGGCTGTCCGAGGCGCCGGAACGGCGGGTGCGGATGGCGGCGCTCGCCGAGAGCGCGAGCCACTCCCGCAGCCGCCTGTCGCACACCGTCGGCAGGCTGGAACGGGACGGGCTGGTGCGCAGGGAGAGCTGCCCCGGCGACAAGCGCGGGGTGTTCGCCGTGCTCACCGACGACGGCATGCGCAAGCTGGCCACCGCCGCCGTCGACCACGTCACCGAGGTGCGCAGGCTGGTCTTCGACCCGGCCGACTTCGCCGACCTGACCGCCGCGGCCAGGGCCCTGGGCAGCCTCCCGAACTAACCCCACCCTCAGTCGAGAGTGAACGGGTCGTACTTGATCCGATCAAGCGGAGTACCGGCCACCAGCATGCGGGAGACCGTCGACCGGATCATCGCGGGCGAGCCGCACACCAGCACGTCCCGCTCGGACCACGCGCCGTAGCGGGTCACCACGTCGGCCAGCGTGCCGTGCTCGACGCCGCGCGCACCAGGATCGGTCTCCAGCACCGGGACGACCGTGAGCCAGGGGTTGCTCATCGCGACCCGCTGAAGGTTGTCCAGCGCGTAGAGGTCCTTGCGGGTCCGGCCGCCGACGAACAGGTGCACCCTGGGGTTGTCGCCCCAGCGGGACAGCTCGTCGATGATCGCGCTCATCGGCGCGACACCGGTGCCGCCGGACACCATCAGCACGTCCCTGGTGGACTTCTTCCTGTCCACCCCGAGCCGGCCCATCGGCGGGCCGATCCGCCAGGTGTCGCCCGGCTGGGTGTGCCCGACGATCGAGCGGCTGACCCAGCCGCCCTCCACCGCGCGGATGTGGAACTCGATGACGCCGTCCTCGCGGGGGGCGTTGGCCGGCGAGAAGTACCGCCACAGCCGTTGCCGCTGCGGCGTCTCCACGCTGAGGTACTGGCCGGCGCGGTAGGTGACCGGGTGGTCGGGCTGCACGCGCACCACGGCGAGGTCCCAGGTGACGCGCTGGTGCTCGAGCACCGTGGCGTGCCAGTAGGCGGGGCCCTCGTCGGCGGCGGCCGCGTCCTGCATCGACCTGGCCATGATCGTGTAAGCCTCGGCCCAGGCCATCTCCACCTGGGGCGTCCAGTGCTCGCCAGCGTGCTTCTTGACCGCGGCGAGCAGGGCGGTGCCGACGGCCTCGTAGTGGCTGGCCACCACGCCGAACTTGCGGTGGTCGCGGCCGAGCTGGCGGAGGAACGGGATCAGGTCGTCCGGGCGGTCCACCATCTGCACCACGTGCACGAGGGCGCGCAGCAGGCGGCTGCGCTGCACCTCCATGTTGATCGGGAACATCTCCCGGGTGGCTGGTGCGAGGCTGAACAGCATGCCGTAGAAGAACCGCGCCACGTCCTCGGCGCGCGGCTCCACGACCGCGAAGCTCTCCCGGATGAGCCGCACCATGGCGGTCACTCCGGGTGGTGGCTCTCGATGGGGGGGACTCGGGATGGGGCTAAGCACGGCGTTCGCAGTCATGGTTCGGGTGCAGTCTCCACGTTCTCCGAGGCGCCAGCAAGGCGCTACGTCGTCGTCAAGCATCCATCCCCCGACGAGGGGACAGTAGCCCGTCAACGAGCTATTTGGCTCCTTGATGCCACCTTCGAGTGCAGTCTGGTCACGTTGTGTCGCCAGCGGCTCCGGCTAACGGGCGAACCTACTCGGTCAGATGTACCTTGATCGCCGCTTGCATGACACGGTGATGCGCGTGCTCCCCGATCTCCTCCCCCCGACCGGCACCGCCAGCCCCGACTTGTTGTTGCTCGAGCTCTCTGATTCTCCGGAGTGGACCCCCACCGCGCCAGACCCGGTGACAGATCCTCCCGAGGACGACGTTACCCAGGTGCTGAGCCCGGTCGACCCGGAATCCCCGGATGACCCGCTCGCCGACCCGGACGACCTGGCCGGCCGGCCGGGATCGCGGGGCGAGCATCTGCTCCAGTGCGCCTACGGCACACAGGAGCGGGCCACCCGCTTCTACAACGACCAGGTGCTCGACCACCTGAACCAGGAGATGTCGGACTTCGTCGGCCGGATGGACATGGCCTTCGTGGCGACCTCCGACGCCGACGGCGAGTGCGACGCGTCGCTGCGCGCGGGCCCGCCGGGGTTCATCCAGGTCCTCGGCGAGCGGGCGATCGCCTACCCCGAGTACCGGGGCAACGGCGTGCTGGCCAGCCTCGGCAACATCAGCGAGAACCCGCACGTCGGCGTGCTGATGGTCGACTTCGTGACGGACGTGATCGGCCTGCACGTCAACGGCCGCGCGCGGATCGTCGAGGACGAGGCGCTGCGCGTCGAGCACCCCGAGCTGCCGACGGACTTCGACAGGGGTCGCACGCCGGAGCGCTGGGTCGTCGTCGACGTGCATGAGGCCTACATCCACTGCCGCAAGCACATCCCGAGGATGGCCCCGGTGGCCAGGGAGCGGACCTGGGGCACCGACGACACCAAGCGCAAGGGCGGCGACTTCTTCGCCGCCAAGGGCATGCCGAGGCCGTGGCATCAGCCAGAGAACGCGTGACCGGTGTCACCACGGCACCCAGCGCGGCAACGCGTCGACGCGTTATGTAGACAGTGCGCGTGATCGACGAAGGGATGTCCCGGTGACCGACGGCGATGGCGACGCGGAGCGGGAGCATCGGCGCGCGGCGGCCATGGCCGTCGAGCGCGAGCTGTCGGTGCTGTTCAGCCGTGCCCGCAGCCTGTCGATGTCGCTGGCCGCCCAGGTGCACCCCGGCCTGGACGCCGCGTCGTACGCGCTGCTGCTGCACGTGGCCGACGTAGGCTCGGCGCGGGCAGCCGAGGTGGTCGACCGCACCGGCCTGGACAAGTCGACGATCAGCCGCCAGCTGGCCAGGCTGGTCGAGCTGGGCCTGGTCGAGCGGGCCCAGGACACCTCAGACGGCCGAGCCAGAATCGTGCGCCTCACCGAAGACGGCGAGCACCGCCTAGACCAGGTCAGAACCGAACGCCGCAAAAAACTGCGACGGAAGCTGACCACCTGGTCAACCGACGACCTACACACCCTCTCAACCGTCCTAAGCAGACTAAACGAGGACCTCTAACCCCCACCTATCCACAACCCACCCAGTTACCCACAGCCCGCCCCACACCACCCGCCCGCACGGCCACCGGTGGCTACGCTGGCCAAGGGCACGCCCCCAGGGTGGGTGGGGTATTTCCACAGGTGGGCGGCCACATTTTGGCGCCAGCACGCCCCACGCCCCGCACCCACACACCGCTTTTCCACCTCGTGACGGTGCGGGGTGTGCGNNNNGGCCCAATAAACACAGGTAGTCCAGAAACCGGGCAGGGAGCGAAGCGAGTCGCCGGCCGGGGCGTCCTCGCCTGCCACACGGCCCCCAGCGCCCCCACCTCTCCAACGGCCCGGGTGCCCCACATGTGACCTACACCCAACAAGGTTGCATTGGCCAACTATCTTTCTTATGGTTGTAGACAGCAACTAATAGGGAGATGGTCATGGGCCCCAGCACGGAGAGCTGCGTCGACCTGCTTCGCAACCTGCGCACCCTGTTCCAGCTCAAGCACGCGATGACCATGCGTGTGTGGCCTGAGGAGCAGGGCCTGCACCCGGCGGCGATCGCGCTGCTGGCCGAGCTGGTCCACCGCGGCGAGTGCCGGGTGTCCGAACTCGCGCAGCACCGCGTCGTCGACGCCTCCGTGGTCAGCCGCCAGATCGCCCAGCTCGAACGGGCCGGCCTGGTCGAACGACGCCCCGCGCCGCACGACGGCAGGGTCGCCCTGCTCTCGGCCACCGACGCCGGCGTCGAGCTGCTCGACCAGTGGCGACGGTCCCAGGTCGAGTTCATGCAGGAGGCCCTCGGCGGCTGGAGCGACACCGACGTCCGCGACCTCGCGGCCAGGTGCGGTTCGTTCACCGAGGCCCTGCGCAAGGCGCTGCGACCCTCTCCCGCCGACGCGGTCTGCACCACAGGAGGAGCACGATGACAACGACGGTCGAGGCGCCACCGGCGCAGCACCTCGCGAGGCACGAGGCCGTCCCCGTCCAGAAGCCGATGAGCCACCGGGAGATCCTGGAGGCGCTGTCCGGCCTGCTGCTCGCCCTGCTGGTCGCGATCCTCAGCTCGACGATCGTCTCCAACGCCCTGCCGACCATCCTGGCCGACCTCAAGGGCACCCAGACGCAGTACACCTGGGTGATCACGGCGACCCTGCTCGCCTCGACGGCGACGACGCCGATCTGGGGCAAGCTGGCCGACCTGTTCAACAAGAAGCTGCTCTACCAGATCAGCATCGTGATCTTCGTGCTCGGCTCGGCGCTGGCCGGCCTCGCCCAGAACATGGGCGAGCTGATCGCGGCGCGCGCCGTGCAGGGCCTCGGCATGGGCGGCGTACAGGCGCTCGCGCAGGTCATCATCGGCGCGATGGTCGCGCCGCGCGAACGCGGCCGCTACAGCGGCTACATGGGCGCGGTGATGGCCGTCGCCACGGTCGGCGGCCCGATCATCGGCGGCCTGATCGTGGACTCCTCGCTCGGCTGGCGCTGGTGCTTCTACGTGTGCGTGCCGCTCGCCGTCGTCGCGCTGGTCGTGCTCGCCAAGACGCTGCACCTGCCGACGGTCTGTCGCCCGGTGAAGATCGACTACTTCGGCGCGGTGCTGATCCCCGGCGGCGTCAGCCTGCTGCTGTTCTGGGTTTCCTTCGCCGGCAAGAACTTCGCCTGGGTGTCCTGGTCGAGCGCGGTCTACGTCGGCGGCGCGCTGCTGGTGTTCGCGCTGGCGATCTTCGCCGAGACGCGGGCCAGCTCGCCCATCGTGCCGCTGCGGCTGTTCCGCAACCGGACGATGACCCTCGCGGTGCTCGGCAGCATCGGCGTCGGCACGGCGATGTTCGGCAGCTCGGTGTTCCTCGGCCAGTACTACCAGCTGGCCAGGGGCTACTCGCCGACGCACGCCGGCCTGATGACCCTGCCGATGGTGTTCGGCCTGCTGGTCTCCTCGACCGTGTCCGGCCAGCTGATCAGCCGCTACGGCAAGTGGAAGGGCTTCCTGGTCGGCGGCTCGGTGTCGCTGGTGGCGGGTCTCGGCCTGCTCGGCACGATCGACCACCAGACCAACCTGGTGCTGATGGGCGGCTACCTCGTGCTGCTCGGCGTCGGCCTCGGCCTGACCATGCAGAACCTGGTGCTGTCGGTGCAGAACGGCGTCGGCCTGGCCGACCTCGGCGCGGCCAGTTCCACGGTGACGTTCTTCCGCTCGCTCGGCGGCACCATGGGCGTGTCGGTGCTCGGCGCGGTGCTGGCCACCCAGGTCGGCAGCAAGATCGCGACCGGGATCGCCGCGCTGCACCTGCCGCCGGGGGCGCGCGCGTCGGGCGGCGGAACGCTCGACATCAAGCACCTGCCCGCCCCGATCCAGGCGATCGTCCGGGCCGCCTACGGCGACGCGATGAGCGAGCTGTTCCTCATCGCGGCCGCGATCGCGCTGGTCACCGTCGTCGCCGTGCTGTTCATCAAGGAGGTGCCGCTGCGCACCTCGCTGGACAGCTCCACGGAGATCACCCAGACGGCGGCTGGCGTCGAGCCGGTTGACCAGGGGTCCAGTGTTCCTGTGGATACGGACCTGCGGATTGTGGACAACCCCCCTCCCGCTGTGGACAACCCGCTGCTGCATGTGGGTGATCATGAGGACGCGGTGGACAGCGAGCGGTGGCGCTACGAGAAGGTCAGGGCGCAGCTGTCCGAGCTGACCCTCGCGGTGCAGGAGGCAGGCGACGGGCTCAACCGACAGGCGCGGCACCTGCGCGTCGGGCTGGACCAGCTCGGCGAGGACACCGTCAACGTGGCCCGCACCGAGGCCGACCAGATCCTGGCCAGGGCGAGGGCGGAGGCCGCCGAGGTGGTGCGCGAGGCGCGGGCGGAGGCAGGCCACCTGGTCAGCGCGGCGCGCATGGAGTCCGCGATGACCGGCAGGAAGATCGCCGAACTGCGGCAGCTGGAGTCAAAGCTGCTCCGCTCGATCGCCGAGGCCACCGAGTACCAGCAGGCCGGCCGCGCCGGGTACGGCACCAGGACCCCGGTAGCCGGCAACTAAGCTGCCCCCGCCTGCGGAAACACACCTTTTTCCGCAGGCGGGTTGGCAGCGCTACGCGGTACCCACCCAACGCGACGCGGAACCGCCCGACGCTACGCGGAACCCACCCGACCCGACACGAGCCGGGCGCGCACCGAAGCGAGCCCGGCGCGCAGCGAGGTCAGCAGCGGCCGACCACCGGTCAGCGCCCAGATCGCGATCACCGGATCGCAGATGGCGCAGCCGAACGAGGAGTGCGGCACGAACGGCAGGATCGGGTGGCCCCTGAGATGGTGGACGACGTCCCAGGCGGTGTGCATCAGCCAGCCGATCCCGACGAACGTCCACGACTCTAGCCCCAAGGCGGGGAAGTTTGGCGTTTGTGGTGGTTGTCAAGGGTCTGCCGGGGTGAGGATGTCGATACCGATGGTCGCCTTGTAGCTGGTCCGGTCGTTG
>NZ_VUOB01000080.1 GCF_008386585.1 Solihabitans fulvus | reverse complement strand
GATCCGGGCGGTGCCGTGCTCGACGTGCCGGGCCAGCTTCCGCGTGGACTCGTGGGTGCGGACCAGGCCTATCCTGGGCAGCGTGACGTGTGGGCGGTCAGCGTCGGACAGGCCCAACGCGCCAGTGGTGAACCGGCACGACAGGGCGTTGCGCTTGCCCTTGAACCTCGGGAACCGCACCTTCGCGCCGCGCCGCCTGCCCGCGCGGGAGTCGGCCCAGTTCTTCAGCGCCGTGGCGAGGTTGGCCAGGCCGGAGGCGTACGCCTCCTTGCTGTTCTCGCTCCACCACGGCGCCACGGTGTCCTTGGCCTGATTCCACCCCGCGCGCAGGCTGTAGGCCGACCAGGACAGCGACGGGGTCAGCTGATCGTCGGTGACGTCGTAGGACTTCTCGGCCTCTCGCTGCCCCAGGTTAGCCTTGACCTGCGCCAAGCCCCAGTTGAAGGCGTAGCGCTGCCCACCGCAGTGCGACCGCAGCGCGTCGTCCTGGGCCGGCGTCGGGTCCAACGCGAACTGGTAGGCCTGAAGGACTCTGGTCACTCGGCGGCCTCGCCGGGCTCGCGCTTGGTCGCGGTGACCGCCCGCATGGCCCGGTTGCGGGCTCCGCGCCGCCCGTACAGGCGGGCGCACATCCAGGTCAGCACCTCCACCATGTCCCCGACGAGATCATCGGTGGTCTCCGAGGTGTCCACCACCACGATCCGGCGGCCCGTCGCGGCAAGCGCGGCGTGCAGGTGCTCGACCCCGAACCGGGCCACCCGGTCCCGATACTCCACCACGATCGTCGCGACCTCGGGGTCACCCAGCAGGCGGGCCAGCGTGGCGCGCCGCCCGTTCACGCCGGACCCGACCTCGGAGGCGACCTCGTCCACGCGGATGCCCTGCGTGGCGCACCAGGCGGTCACCCGACCGGCCTGCGCTTCCAGATCGGTGCGCCGGTCATGCGAGGACACCCGGACGTACACCACGGCGCGGCCCCCAGTGTCGTCGGGCAGGTCGACGACGATCGTCCCGGACGGCAACCGGCGAGCGGGCACGGGCATCCGGTCCTCCCGGAACCACCGGTACGCAGTCTGCGGGTGCACCCCGAACGACCGCGCCCACTCAGCCAACTTCACACACGCATTCAAACACACGTTCGAACACACACGCTCACAAACCGCCGAACAGGTTCCGAACCCCCTCCCGCTGGAGGACGCCGACGACGTCGCCGCCGTCCTCGAACGGCACGCGAACATCCTGCGCTGAAACAGGGTCACCGCGCCAGCTCGGTGACCCTGGCCGCGCTGGTGCCCAACCCGGTCGGCAGGCCGCGCGTCGCGGCCTGCTCGACCGACGGGCGGTAGCGCCGCCGCAGGCCGGACTCCGTGTAGCGGTCGCATTCGGCGTGCCAGTGCAGGATGCCGGCCATCCAGTCCCGCAGCTCCCCGGCGTACCCGTCGATCGCGGCCCTGGCCCGCCTGTCGAGCCCGAAGTGCTCGTACAGCGCGGGCAGCTCCGTGGCGACCACGCGCTCGAACTGCCGCATCCGCGCGGTCATCAGGTCGTTCACGACCGCGAGCGCCCGATCCCGGTCGCAGCCGAGGAAGTTCTGCGTCACCAGCACGGCGTTGTTCAGCTCGCCCTCGAACTCCAGCTCCTTCTGGTAGGAGAAGACGTCGTTCATCAGGCCCGCGTAGTCCATCGCCGTGTGCTCCAGATCCTGGATCGTCTGGGTCTGGTAGATCTCGCTCGGCACCTGCCCGACGTGGGAGAACCGCGCCATCAGCATCGTCATCTCCGCGCCGAAGGTCCTGCGGCGCATCTCCACGTAGTCGATCGGGTCGGGAATCCGGTGCTGGGCATGGTTGACCAGTTCCCACAGCCAGCTCTCCAGCATGGTGTCCACGGCGGCCCGGAACTGCCGCCGCTGCCCGACATCCATCGGCGTCGCGGTCCGCACCCACAGGTCCGCAAGGCCCCGCTCCACCGGATTCACCGGCACGACAGGGGACTGCGGGTCCTCCACCGGCATCAACGCCGACAGCCGTTCGGTCTGCGCTTTCGCGGCGACCAGGTTGCGGGTGCGGCCGAACACGGCGGGGTAGTAGTCGTCGGCGTAGGTGCCCCAGCTCAGCCAGTTCGCGGACAGATCCAGTTCCTCGACGGTCGCGTCCGGGTCGATCCCGGCCGAGCACAGCGCGAAGTCGAAGCCGCGCGCGTCCCGCTCGCTCCACAGCGCCGGACCGAGCACCCCGGGCGTCGGGTCGAAGAACCCCATCGACCGGTTCCAGTCGATCAGCCGCTCGCGCGCGCCGTCCAGGTGCTGGCTCAGCTTGACCTGGTAGGGCAGGTAGAACTCCGGCAGCGGCGTCGGCCCGACCGCCTGGTGGTGCCGGTGCGTGAAACTCCTGAACCGCCCAACACCCAGTGAACCCGGCGTCGGCACCAGCCGCGCCGCCGCGGTGCCCAACCCGGTCGGCCCGCCGAGGGGACCAGCGGACCGCTGGCCCTTGTTCATGTAGCGGCTGGACCGCAGATGCCACTCGTGGCCGCCGGACTGCCAGTCCTGCAGGCCCTTGACGTAGGCGGCGACGGAGGCCTGCTCTGGCGGGCTGATCGCGTGCTCGGCGAACAGCAGCGGCACCTCGACGACCGCGGTGTTCTCGAACTGGTACAGCCGCGAGGTGAGCAGGTCGTTGACGGCGTCGGCGGCCTGCTGGGTCGCCAGGTCGAGGAACCGTTCGAAGACCAGCACCCCGTTGCTCAGCTCGCCCTCGTCCAGGATCTCCCGCTCGTATGAGAACAGGTCGTTGCGCAGGTGCACCGCGTCGGCGAAGGTGTCGCGCAGCACCTGCATCGGCCGGGACGCGGCGATCACGTCGGGCACCTCCGCGTGCGCGGCGTGCTCGACGAGGTTGGCCGACCATGGCGCGCCGCCCACCTTGCGCCGCATCTCGATGTACTCGATCGGGTTGGCGACCCTGCCGTCCTTGATGGCGGCCAGCTCCCACAGCGACTCGTTGAGCAGGTTCCTGGTGCTCTCCGCGAACCGGCACCGCCAGGCGGCCGACATCGCGGGTACCGTCCGGACCCACAGGTCGGCGAGGCCGCGCTCGACGGGATTGGTCGGCTCAGGGATCGGCTCGTCGTCGACGGGCATGTACGCGGGCAGCCGCTCGAGGTACTCGCGCGCGCCCGCCAGGTCGGTGGTGCGCTTGAACAGTTCGAGGAAGTGGTCGTCGAAGTAGAACACCCACGTGTACCAGTCGGTGATCAGGTTCAGTTCCCGGCTGTCGCAGTCGGGATGGGTGTAGGCGCACATCAGGCCGTAGTCGTGGTGTTCGAGGTCGCTCTCGTCCCAGACGTGGAAACCCCGGTCCGGCTCGAAGAACCCCATCGACGTCGCCCACTGCCTGGTGTGCGCGCGAGCCTCCTCGACGTTCGGGTTCAACCGCGCCGGATACGGCATGTAGAAGTCGGGGAGTTCGAACGGCTGCATGAGTCACCTTGCCCTCGTGACGGACCATCGACTGTGTCGGCGCGCGACCCGAACGGTCCGAGGCTGGCCCAGACGCGGCCGATCGTGCGTCCGCCGAACAGGCGAAGCGCGTGTCCCTTCGGGTGGTCGCCGTCGGCGACGCGCCCAGGCAGGGGCCGCGGTCACCCCAACGGCCCACGACTCAGCGCGCTGCCTCCGCGCGTGCCTTGGCCGCCCCATCGAGTCCGTCGGGCTCAGCAGACAGGCTCACAAGACGACTGCGGCTGCCGCCGCGCGTGCCTGGGCCGCCCACTCCGTCGCGCCCCAGCGCAGCGCCACCGCCTCGGCACGGGCGAAATGGTCGGCCGCCGCGTCGGTGTCGCCGAGCAGCCTGGCGAGCTCGCCTAGCGTGTGCGCGATCGGGCGCATCGCCACCGACATGCTCGTCAGTCCGGCCAGTTGGGCGTCCCGGTAGGGCAGCAGCTGCCCGTACAGCTCGCGGGCCGCGTCCCGCTCGCCCAGCGCCACCACGGCGATCGCCCGGAAGGTGGCCATGGCGGTGTAGAAGTAGTCGGCGCGGATCGGCACGGCCCGCGCGCGCATGGCCCGCGCCTCGGGCAGTCGGCCCGCGGCGGCCAGCGCGGCGGCGGCCAGGTCGGCCACGATCGGGCCGTAGTCCTCGTACAGCCCGGCCGTCCGGTCGGCGAACTCCGCCAGCCTGCCCGCACCGGCCAGGATCGAGGCGCGGGTGAGCTGGAAGTAGCCCGCCGCGTGCAGCGACCCGTGCCGGATCATCTGCGCCGTGGCCTCCGCGTAGCGCCGCTCGGCCTCCTCGAGGCGGCCCTCGACATGGGCGAGGGTGGCCAGCGCGCACTCGCCGACGCCGATCGCCTCGGGCATCTGGTAGGTGCGGGCCAGTTCCAGGCCCTGCTCGACGAACCGCCGCGTCGCGACCGGGTCGCCGGCCGCCGCCGCCCCGGAGGCCTGCGTGAACCGGCCGAACCAGCGGTACTCCGGCAGGTCCCACTCGTCGCCGATCTCGGCGACCTCGCGGGCCAGCGCCGCCCGCCGCGGCCCCTCCAGGTCGATGTCCAGCTCGCGCATCAGCGTCGACATCGCCAGCGCCCGCAAGGCCGGATCGCCCACCTCGGCGGCCAGCGCGACGGCCTCCTCGGCGGCGGCTCGCGCTCGCGAACCCAGCCCGCCGCCGCTGAGTTCGGAGGCATACACGTCCAGCAGCCGGCACCGCGTCCTCGCCGCGAGATCGGGCAGCGCCAGCAACCGCGTCAGCAACGCCACCACCGGCCCGTCGACCATGCCGTAGGGGCGGGTCTGCCACGGCGTCGGATCGGTCCACGCGGTGAACGCGGCGATCAGCAGGTCGTCCCGGCCGGCCGCCTCGGCGAACTCGACGGCCCGGCCCCTTGTCGCCCGCGCGTCGGCGATCGCGCCGGCCCGCACCTGGGCGCGCAGCAACGCACCCAACAGTTCCGCGCGCCGGTCGTCGCGGTCGACGCCGTCCTGCGCGGGAATCCGCTCGAAGGACGCCAGCGCGTCGACGAGCTGGCCGACGGACTTGTCGTAGGCGTAGCGGCGCTCGGCCAGCTCGGCGGCCCGCACGCAGTAGTCCACCGCCCGCACCGAGGTCGCCGCCGTCGCGGCCCTGGCGAAGTGGTGCGCCAGCGCCGACACGTCGTCGGGGGACAGTCGCTCCAGCGCCGCGCCGATCCGCGCGTGCATCCGCGCGGACCGCAGCCGGCTCAGGTCGGCGACCATCGTGTCCCGCACAAGCGCGTGCACGAACCGCACCCGGCCGGGCGCTGGCTCGGTCAGCAGCCCGGCGATCAGCCCGGCCTCCACCGCGTCGAGGACACCGGACTCGTCGGTGTCCGCGGCGGAGACCAACACCTCGACGTCGACGTCGCGACCGGCGAGCGCGGCCAGCCGCAGCACCGCGACGGCCGGCTCCGGCAGCCGCGCGAGCCGTCGCCGCAGCACGTCCCGGACGCCCTCCGGGACCTCGGAGAGCGCGACCAGCGCGCCCTCGCTGCCCAGCAGCCGCACGCTTTCCCTGAGGTAGAAGGGATTCCCTCCGGTGCGTTCGGTCAGGGCCGCCACCGTGTCCCGGTCGACCGGGGCCTCGCCGACGGTGTGCACGAGCCGCGCGACGGCGGCCTCCGGCAGGCCGGGCAGCGCCACCCGCAGCGGCGACCGGCGGGCCAGCGCGGCCAACGCGTCGGCGAGCGGCTGGTGCACCTCGTCCTGGCGGAACGCGCCGACCACCAGGATCGGCGCGCCCGACTGGTGGTCGGCGGCGCCGGCCACCAGCGCGAGCGTCTCGGCGTCGGCCCAGTGCAGGTCGTCGAGCATGATCGCGGTCGGCCGTTCCCGCGCGGCGGCCGCCAGCCAGGACCACACCGCGCGGTGCAGCCGGAAGCGGCCGACGGCGGCGTCCACGGCCGGACCGGGACCGTCCTCGGACAGCAGCGGCGCCAGCGCCGCCGAGGACTCCTCGGGCGGCGGCACCACCTCGGACACCGCGCGCAGCGCCTCCACCCACGCCCACGCGGGCGGGGCGCTGCTGTCCTCGGGACACCGCCCGGTCGCGACGAGCCACCCGTCCTCGGCCAGGTTCTCGGCCAGCCGGGACAGCAGCGCCGACTTGCCGAGGCCCGCCTCGCCGGTGACCAGCGCGACCCGCACGCCCCGCGCCGGCACCTCCTGCGCGACCGCGCCGAGGGCCGCCAGCTCCCCGTCTCGCCCGACGAACAGGTCCTCGGCGCGCGCCGCCCTGGGCGGCGCCGACACGGCGGGCGCGGCGGGGGTGGGGCCGCCGACGGCCGCGCGCAGCACGTCCACCCGCTGGGCCAGGATCGCCTCCTCCACCGCGGCGAGCGCAGGGCCGGGATCGAGGCCGACGTCGTCGGCCAGCACCGCCCGCGCGCGCCGCAGCGTGGCCAGCGCGTCGGCCTGCCGGTCCCCGCCCCACAGGGCCAGCGCGTGCAGCCGCCACCCCTCCTCGCGCAGCGGCTCCTCCCTGGTGAGGAGCTCGGCCTCCAGCGCGGTGTGCACGACGTCGCCGGCGCGCAGGCCCAGCGACACGCGCAGCTCGCGGGCGGCCAACCGCAGCTCGGTGAGGCGGGTCGTCTCGGCGAGCGCCCACGGCTCGTCGGCGGCCTCCGCGAACACCGGCCCGCGCCACAGCGCCAACGCCTCGGTCAGCGTCGCCCTTGCGGCCACCGGATCGGCGGTCTCCCGCGCCTCGCGCGCCAGCCGCTCGAACCGCCAGGCGTCCACGGCGTCCTCGGGCAGCCGCAGCGCGTATCCGGGCGGGGAGCTGACCAGCAGCCGCGCCGGGGTGCGCGGCGGCCTGCCCGGTTCGAGCAGCCTGCGCAGGTTCGACACGTACGCCTGGAGGGAGGTGACCGCCTGCGCGGGCGGCTCGCCGTTCCACAGGTCCTCGATCAGCCGGTCGACGGACACCACGTCGCCGCGCGCGGACACCAGCAGCGCCAGCACGGCGCGCTGCCGGGGACCGCCCAGCGGCACCGCAACACCGTCTACCTCGGCCTCGATCGAGCCGAGCACCCGCACGCGCACCATCGTCACACCAGCCCCCTTGCTGGTCATCGTAGGTGGCGTTGTCGCGGCCCCGGCTCCAAGTCCCGTTCCAAGAGCGTTCCAGGAACCCTCCAAGTGTCGGCGCGCACGGTTGGCCCATGCCACGGACCGAAACACCAGCCCGCCCCAACACCCACGAGATGGTCGTCATCCATCGCGTCTTCCGGCGCGAGTCGCGGCTGCTGATCGACCTGGTCGGCGCCGTCCGGCCCGGCGACACCGCCAGGGCGGCCGTCCTGGCCGGGCACCTCCGCGACTACCTGCTCGGCCTGCACAACCACCACCACGGCGAGGACGAGCTGCTGTGGCCGCCGCTGCTGGCCAGGGTCGACCTCGAGGCCGACCTGGTGCTGCGGATGGAGGCCCAGCACGAGCGGATCGCGGCCACGCTGAGCCGGGTCGAGCTGGCCTGCGCCAAGTGGACGGGGCTGGCGGCGGAGGACGAGCGCGACGCGCTGGTCGCCGCGCTGGCCGAACACCGGGCCGTGCTGGTCGAGCACCTCGACGACGAGGAGACCCACCTGCTGCCGCTGGCCGCGCGGCACCTGACGGTGCCGGAGTGGAACTCCCTCGGCGAGCACTTCCTCGCCAGCACACCGAAATCGAAGCTGCTGGCGTTCCTCGGCATGGTGCTTGAGGAGGCCGACCCCCGCGAGCGGGCGGTGATCCTCGGCGGCCTGCCCCGACCGGCCAGGGTCATCTGGCACACCGTCGGCCGCCTCGCCTACCCGCGCCTGGTTCGCCGCGTCCGCGGCTGACGACGGCATCCGCGACCACGTCCCCGTCGACCACCACCTGAGGAGAAGCTCATGCTGCACACCATCGCCACCGGTCTCGCCGTTCTGGGCGCCGTCGGCATCTGCTACGTCGGCGTCAGCTACCTGCTGGCCCCGCAGAAGACCGCCGCGGGCTTCGGTCTGCCCGCGTGGCCCACCGGCGAGGCGGCCGCGTTCCTGCCCGTCAAGGGGGTCCGCGACCTCGTGTTCGGGCTGGCCGTCGTGGCGCTGCTCGTGGCCGGGCTGCCACAGGCGGTCGGCTGGCTCTTCCTGGTCGGCGCGATCACGCCCCTCGGCGACATGCTGATCGTGTTGCGACACAAGGGATCCAAGGCGCTGGCCTACGGCATGCACGGCAGCACCGCCGTGGTGGTCGCGGTCACCGGGGCACTGCTCCTGCTCGGCTGACGCGCCGTGCCTGGTTCACTCGAAGCGGCTGGTGTCTCCCGCGCCCCTGCGGACGATCTCCGGCTCGCCTTGGGAGAAGTCGATCACCGTGGTCGGCACCGTGCCGCACTCGCCGGAGTCGATCACGGCGTCGATGGAGTGCTCCAGCAGCTCCTTGATCTCCCAGCCCTGCGTGACGGGCTCCTCCTGGTCGGGCAGCAGCAGCGTGCTGGACAGCAGCGGCTCGCCAAGCTCCGCCAGCAGCGCCTGCGCGACCACGTGGTCGGGGATCCGCACGCCGACGGTCTTCTTCTTGGGGTGCAGCAGCCTGCGCGGAACCTCCTTGGTCGCCGGCAGGATGAACGTGTAGCTGCCGGGAGTGGACGCCTTGATCGCGCGGAACACCGCGTTGTCCACCACGACCAGCTGACCCAGCTGCGCGAAGTCCTGGCACACCAGGGTGAAGTGGTGTCGGTCGTCGAGGTGGCGGATCGACTTGATCCGGTCGATCCCCTCCCGGTTGCCCAGCTGGCAGCCGAGCGCGAAGCACGAGTCCGTCGGGTACGCGATCAGCCCGTCCTCGCGCACGATGTCGACGACCTGGGTGATCGCGCGCCGCTGGGGGTTGTCCGGATGGACGTCGAAGTACTTCGCCATGCGGGAAGCCTAGTGCGCCCCGCCATCCCGGGCCCGGGGAGACCCGTGTGGACACTCGGGTCGGGCGGGGCGCACCTCGGGCTTCGGGCGCGCCGGAAGGTCAGGCGCGCTGGAGGACGCCGCGCAGGAATGCGGCCTGGCCGGCGTGCTGGAGATCGTCGGAGATCACGCTCACCAGCCGCACCGCGAGCGTGACCGGCGGGTCCCACCGCTCGTCCACGACCCGGTCGAGGTCCGCGTCGCTCAGGTCCCGCACGTACCGGATGGTCTGCTCGTGCACCGCGTCGTAGTACTCCGTGAGCAGGTCGGCGGACACGCCCCGCACGGCCGCGACGTCCTCGCTGTCGTGCCCGTAGCCGGTGTCCAGCCGGTCGATCGACAGCCCGAAGCGGTCCGCCCAGCCCTGTTCGGTCCAGACCTGGCCGATCCCGGCGACCTCGGCGATGTGATCGTCCTGCACCCTGGTCAGGTGCCAGACCAGCCACGCGACGGAGTTGGCCGCCCCGTCGGCACGGAACTCCAGCTGTTCCGGCGTGAGGCCGTCGACGGCGGCGCGGACCTCCTCGCGGACCCTGCCGAAGGCGTCGGCCAGTAGTTCGGCGGTCGTGGTCACTCGGTGACTCCTCTTCCTCAGTTGGCAACGAGCCCAGTTTCGCAAACCGACGGAACGGCGTCAGATCGGCTCACCCGCGACGGCCTCGTACGCCGCGCGCAGCCGGCCCAGCGCGGCCGGATCGGTCGGCAGGTCGACGCCGTCGATGCCGGTCAGCGGCCGGACGCCGATCGCGGCGTTGGTGGCCAGCGCGGCCCGCAGCGTCGGGACGCGATCCAGCGCGACGGGCTCGACCGCGACCGGCCCGTCGTGCACCTGGTTGAGCAGCGCCATGGTCACGCCGGGCAGGCACTCGGCCGCCGGCCACACCAGGCGGTCGCCGTCGAGGAAGCCCACGTTCCACGTCGCGCCCTCCGACACCCGCGAGCCCGGCCCGGTGAACAGCACGTCCTCGACGCCGCCGCGCTGCGCCCTGCGCCGGTGCAGCATCGGCCCGAACAGCCCGACGTGCTTCACCGACGGGGTGTCGCGCTGGTAGCGCAACGACCGGACCCGCAGCGGCGCGGGCGGACCGCCCGGCGCAGGCCGGAGCGTGACCAGCACCCTGGGCCGCGCCGCCGCGCCAGGATGCGGCACGCCGAGGTCGGGGTCGAACACCGTCACCCTGACCACCACGGCACGGGCGCCCTCGGCGTTGTGCTCGACGGCCTGCCGGACCAGCCACCGCACCCAGCCGGTGTCCAGCGCGGCGTCGAACAGCGTCCGGCAGTCCCTCGTCAGCCGCGCCAGGTGCAGGGCGAGGCCTCGGACGAGGCCGTCGGCCACGAGCATCGTGGTGAAGTGGCCGTAGTTGGTCAACGCCAGCGCGGCCAGCTGCGCCGGGGTCGCCAGCACGCCGTCGAGCTCGGCGCCGAACGACGGCATTCTGGGCGTCCGCACGAAACCTCCATCCACTGTGGACAATCGAGGGATCACAGGATGCCCAGCTGGCTCGCCTTGGACAACGCCTCGACCCTGTTGCGGGCGCCCAGCTTCTCCAGTGTGCGCTGGAGATAGGTCTTCACGGTGTTCCTGGTCAGGCCGAGCGCGGCCGCGATCTCCGGGTTGGTCTCGCCCATCGCGACCCGGCGCAGGATGTCGTACTCGCGGCGGGTCAGGCCGTGCTCGCGCAGCTTGCGGTTGACCAGGATCCCGTTGTCCGGCTGCACATCCACGCTGACGACCCGCTCGCCGGCGATGATCCGCGCGATGACGTCGACGAGGTCGGCCCGCTCGGTGTCCTTGAGCACCACGCCGTGCGCGCCGGCCGCGAGCGCCGCCTGGAGCGCGGGGTGGTCGGCGTGCGCGGTGAACAGCACGATCTTCACTGCTGGGTCCAGCGCCAGCATCGCCCGCACCACCTCGGGGCCAAGCATGTCGGGCAGCCGCAGGTCCAGCAGCACCACCTCCGGCCGAGACCTGGTGACCGCGTCGATCGCCTCCCGCCCGCAGCGCGCGTAGCCGGCCACCCGCAGCCAGGACGTGCTTTGCAGGGCCAGGGTCACCCCGTCCAGCACGATCGGATGGTCGTCGGCGACCAGTACTCGCACCACCTGTTGCGTCACGCCGCGGCCTCCTGTTGCGTCACGCCGTGGCCTCCGTCGCGGGGACCCACGCCTGGAGGGTGACGCCGCCGTCGTCGTTGCGTCCGATGGTGACCGTGCCGCCGACCCTGGCCAACCGCTCGTGCACGGCGGTCAGCCCGAGGCCGGGCCGCAGCTCGCCCGTGTCACCGCAGGCGAATCCGACGCCGTCGTCGGAGATCGCGGCCGCGATCCCGTCGCGCAGCGCGAAGACACTCACGACCACCGACCTCGCGTGCGCGTGCTTCTCCACGTTGAGCAACGCCTCCCTGGCCGCGTCCGCCAGCGCCGAGATTCGCGAACCGTGCAGCGTCGGCAGTTCGGTGAGGGTGAGCAGCCTGGCGTCCAGCCCGGTGCGGGCGCGGAACGCCTGGCAGTGCTCGCGCAGCGCCACACCGAGCGCGACCTGTTCCGGCGGCGCGCTGAGCACCCGCAGCGAGCCGCGCAGGGCGGCGGTGGCCTCGGCGGCCTGCCGCTCGATGGCGCTGAGGCGGGCGCGCACGGTGTCGTCGAGGCCGTCCTGCGCGCCCAGCGTCCTGATGCCGGCGCCGAGAGTGAACAGCATCGCGCCAACTGTGTCGTGCAGTTCCAGCGCCAGCCTGCGGCGTTCCTCGTGCACGGCCACCTCGGCGAGGTGTTTCGCGCGCTCCGAGACGATCTGCGCGGTGGCGGCGCCGGCGGCCAGCGACTCCAGCATGCCGGCGACGCGGTCGCCGAAGAAGGCCTCGTAGCGGGTGGCCGCGTAGAGCACGCCGAGCAGCCTGCCGTGGTGGGCGATGGGCACGGCGATCATCGACTTGATCCGCTCCGCGGCGACCTGGGTGTTGAAGTCGTGCGTGATGCTCTTGGCCTCGCAGTAGTCCCGCACCCACAGCGGGCGCTGCGCGGTGAGGACCCTGCCGCCGAGGCCCGCGCCGACCGGCACGACCAGTCCGTTGAGCTGGTCGGTCGTGGCGTGCACGGTGTTGCGCAGGACGATCCGGTCGTCGCCGTCGGGCTCGCCGACCCACGCGATGTCCAGGCCGGTGCGGTCGGGCACGGTGCTGACCATCCGCCGGACGGCGGCGTCCTGGTCGAGCAGCGTGAGGATCTCGGTGTATTCCCGATCCAGCGCGACCATCATGTCGGGCAGGGGAGACGCGCGCCCGGTCGAGCCGACATTCCGCATGGCCTGTCCCAATCCCCGGCGGATCCGTAAGGCATTCGCGGGGCGCCGGCGTCGCGTGGTTCGCGCGCCCCGAAGCCCATCGTCGCTGAAGAACATCGGCGCCAACAGCTCCAGATGGAGACGATCGGCGCCGGCCCGATCCGGCGGCGAAGGTGCGCGTACGGGCACACCTTGGTGGCGCGAAGGGGCAATCGCGGGGCGGCGGGTCTCCATCTGGAGCTACCGCGCGGCCGCGATGGAGAGGACGCTCGGCCACTCACCGGATCCGTGACTCCATCGGCCGAAGAATTACCGCACCCGGATCGGAATACGCGGAACACGATTGGCGTATTCAGGATCGAGTTCGAACGGCTTCCGTTAGGCCGTTCTCTCCGTGCGCGGTGTGCCGGAACCGCCGTTCGCAGGCGTTCCCGTTGGTCCGATTCGATTAATTGAATCATCGATACCGATCTTGGAAAGTGCATGCTATGTTGGCCTGACGGACAGCGGCGTCCATATAGACGTCAATTGACGAAGATAGCGCGCGAGATTCGCCGTGGATTAGCCGGCGGTTGCGCGGTTCCGCCACGCGGAGTACCGGGTTTTGTCGCGGGCTCGGCACCGCAGCACGGGTATCGAACGGAAAGGGCGCCCATGCCAGAGGGATACGACGTCATCGTCATCGGCGGCGGGCCGGCCGGGGCCACCGCGTCCGGCCTGCTCGCCAAGTGGGGACGGCGCGTCCTGGTGCTGGAGAAGGAGAAGTTCCCCCGCTACCACATCGGCGAGTCGCTCGTGCCGGGGTGCGTGCCGGTCATCGAGGAGCTCGGCGCGACCGAGCTCGTCGAGGCGGCGGGCGCGACGAAGAAGTACGGCATCTCGCTGATCTGGGGCGCCGTCGCCACGCCGTGGTCGGTCGACTTCGACGAGGTCAGCCCCCATCCCTACGCCTACCAGGTGAAACGCGCGGAGTTCGACAACCTGCTGCTGACGCACAGCCGCAGGCTCGGCGCGACCGTGGTCGAGGAGGCCACCGTCCGCGGGCTGGTCTACGACGGCGACCGGTGCGTCGGCGTCCGCTACGGCGCCGGCCGGTCCGAGGAGCTGACGGAGGTCCGCGCGCCCTACGTGATCGACGCGTCCGGCCAGGGCAAGCTGCTGGCCAGGCAGCTCGACGCGGTCGGCTGGCACGAGGACCTGCGCAACCTCGCGGTGTGGACGTACTTCCAGGGCGGGGACAGGCTGGACGGGCGCAGGGCCGGCAACATCCTGGTGGAGAACTGCCCGCCCGGCTGGCTGTGGCTGATCCCGTTCAGCGACGACACGTGCAGCGTCGGCTTTGTCGCGCAGACCGCCGAGGTGGCCGCGACGGGGCTCGCGCCGGCCGAGGTGCTGCGGCGGCAGATCGGCGAGTCCAACGAGGTCCGCAGGCTGCTGGCCGACGCCGTCGAGGTGGCGCAGCCGCGCACGGCCAAGGACTGGTCCTACACGTGCGGCCGGATGAGCGTGCCGGGCTGCGTGGCCGCCGGCGACGCAGCCGCGTTCATCGACCCGCTTTTCTCCACCGGCGTGATGCTGGCGATGAAAGGCGCGTCCTCGGCCGCGCGAACCGTCAACGCGATTCTGGACGAACCCGGCAGGGACGACGAACTTCGCGCCGACTACGAGAAGGCCTACCGCGATTTCCTGGACGTTGTCGTATCGTTTGTGCGCTTCTTCTACGATCCAGAGAAGAAGATTGTCGAGTATTTCGAGCAGGCCCAGGACCTGGTCGACCCCTACCGCGCGCTGGCCGCGAGGGAAGATTTCATCATGCTCATTTCCGGACTCTACGGGGCGCGCCCCGTGATGGAATCCACGGCCCCCGACCCGCTGGCCGGAACCGCCGCGACCGCCTGATTCCGCGGCGGCCGGGCGGCGGGCGGCCGACACCGCGTGCCGACACGCGAAGGCAGAGAGGACGTCGTGCACGCGCTGCTGATCGACAACTATGACTCCTACACCTACAACCTGTTCCAGCTCATCGCCCAGGTGTACGGCAAGGAACCCACCGTCGTGCTCAACGACGACCCCCGCTGGCCGACGCTGGACCCGGCGACCTTCGACTGCGTCGTCCTGTCGCCGGGACCGGGCCGCCCGCACCGCGCCCGCGACCTCGGGCACTGCCGGGACGTGCTCGACCGCGCAGGAAGCCTGCCGGTGCTCGGCGTCTGCCTCGGCCACCAGGCGATCGCCCACCACGCGGGCGCCACGGTCGTCGAGGGCACGCCGAGACACGGCCACCTGACCACCGTGCGGCACGCCGGCGACGACCTGTTCTCGGGGCTGCCCAAGGACTTCACCGCCGTCCGGTACCACTCGCTGCGGGTGCTGGAGCCGCTGCCGGACACCCTGTGCGCCACCGCGTGGGCCGAGGACGGCACCGTGATGGCGCTGCGCCACCGCACCCTGCCCCGATGGGGCGTCCAGTTCCATCCCGAGTCCATCGCCACCGAGCACGGCGCGCGGCTGCTGCGCAACTTCGCCGCCCTCAACGGGCGCGACTTCGGGCCGGGCCTGCACGCGGGCGACAGCCGGCCGCCGCTCGCGACCGCCACGACGCCGTGGCGCGCGGCGGCGCACACCGAGGGCCGCCCGCTGCGGCTGGTCGTCGACACGATCGACCACGCCGTGGACACCGAGCGCGCTTTCACCGAGCTGTACCGCGACCGCACACCCGCGTTCTGGCTGGACAGCAGCCAGAGCGAGCCGGGCAGGGCGCGGTTCTCCTTCCTCGGCGGCGACACCGGACCGCTGGCCGAGACGCTCACCTACCGCGTCGCCGACCGCGCCGTCACCGTGCGCCGCGCCGGCCGCACGCACCGGGAACCCGGCACGATCTTCGACGTCCTCGACCGCCGCCTCGCCCAGCGCAGGCTGCCCGACGACGACCTGCCCTTCGAACTCAACGGCGGCTACGTCGGCTACTTCGGCTACGAACTCAAGGCCGACTGCGGCAGCCCCAACGCGCACACCGCCGACACGCCGGACGCCGTGTGGCTGTTCGCCGACCGCTTGGTCGTCGTCGACCACGAGGCCGACCGCACCTACGCGCTGGCCGTCAGCGAACCGGGCCACGAGCCGATGGCGCTGGCCCGCGCGTGGGTCGAGGAGACCCTGCGGCGGGTGCGGCCGCTGCGCCGGGCGCCGGGCGGGACCGCGACGGACGGGGTCGACGCGGCGCCGGGGGAGCCGGAGCTGGCGCGGGCCCGGGCGCAGTACGTCGCCGACATCCACACCTGCCTCGCCGAGCTGCGCCGGGGCGAGAGCTACGAGATCTGCCTGACCAACCGGGTCAGCCTGCCGACGATCGGCGACCCGCTGCGCTACTACCTGCTGCTGCGCGCGGTGAACCCCGCGCCCTACGCCGCGTTCCTGCGCCTCGGCGACGTGTCGGTGATGAGCTCGTCGCCCGAACGGTTCCTGCGGATCAGCCGGGACGGCGCGGCCGAGAGCAAACCCATCAAGGGCACCGTGTCCAGGCACCGCGACCCGGCGGCCGACGAGGCGGCGCGCCGCTCGCTGACCGACTCAGCCAAGACCAGGGCCGAGAACCTGATGATCGTCGACCTCATGCGCAACGACCTCGGCCGGGTCTGCGAGATCGGCTCCATCGACGTGCCGAGCTACCTGGCCACCGAGTCCTACGCGACCGTGCACCAGCTCGTCACCACCATCCGGGGACAGCTGCGCCCCGCGATCCGGCCGGTGGACTGCGTGCGGGCCTGCTTCCCAGGCGGCTCCATGACCGGGGCGCCCAAGCTGCGCACCATGGAGATCATCGATCGGCTGGAGACCGAGGCCAGAGGCGTGTACTCCGGCGCGCTCGGCTACTTCGGCCTCGGCGGCGGCGCGGACCTGAGCATCGTGATCCGCACGGCCGTCGCCTCGCCGGCGCGCACCGTGATCGGCGCGGGCGGCGCGATCGTGCTGGACTCCGACCCCGAGGACGAGTTCGACGAGACCCTGCTCAAGGCGCGGGCGCTGCTGCGCGCCCACCGCGCCTACCTCGACGCGGCGGGGGACGCGTGACCACCTGGACTCGGAGTGCGACCGCGGCCGGAGCGGGCGAGGCCAACCAGCAGTTGGACGTCCACGTGCTCGGCCCGCTCGAGGTCGTGCGCGGCGACCAGGTGATCACCCCGTCGGCGCCCAAGCTCCGCAGGATGCTGGCGTTGCTGGCGATCCGCGCCAACACGGTGGTGCGCACCGACCAGTTCATCGAGGAACTCTGGGAGGGCAGGCCGCCGCTGAGCGCCGTGGCGACGCTCCAGACCTACGTGCACCACCTGCGCAGGACCCTGCGGCCGGCGTCCGCGCCGACCGGCGACGGCGAGGACGGCGGCGTCCGCACGTCCTTCGGGGGCTACCGGCTGACGCTGCGGCCGGACGCGCTGGACGTGACCCGGTTCCACGCGCTGGTCGACCGGGGCAGGGCGCGGCTGGCCGGCGGCGACCTCGCGCAGGCCTCCGACGTGCTCGGCCAGGCGCTGCGGCTGTGGCGCGGCCCCGCGCTGGCCGACCTGTCGCTCGGCCCGATCCTGCGCAGCGCGTCCGTGCGGCTGGAGGAGACCCGCAAGAGCGCGCTGGAGCTGCGCATCGACGTGGACCTCCGGCTCGGCCGGCACCACGACCTGGTCGGCGAGCTGATGGAGACCGTCGAGCAGTACCCGACCGACGAGGGCCTGCACGCGAGGCTCCTCCTGTGCCTGTACCGCGCGAACCGCCGCGCCGAGGCCCTCCAGACCTACCAGCGGGTGCGCGCCGCGCTGCGCCGCGAGCTCGGCGTCGAGCCGTCCGCCGAGCTGCGCCAGCTGCACCAGTCGGTGCTGACGGCCGACGAGCGGCTCGACCACGACACGGCCGCGGGCTCGGCATCGGCGTGGGTCGACCAGCCGCCGAACATGTTGCCGCCCAGCGTGTCCGCGCTGGTCGGCCGGCGCGGCGAGCTGGCCAGGGTGCGCGCCGCGCTCGCGGTCACCGCGCCAACCACCGCGCCGGTGGTGGCCGTCGTCGGGCCGCCAGGATCCGGCAAGTCTGCGCTGTGCGTGCACGCCGCCTGGCGCGGCCGCGACACCTACCCGGACGGCCAGCTCTACCACCGGTTGCTCGACGACACCGGGGCGCCGGTCGACCCCGGCCGCGTCCTCGCGAAGTTCCTCCGCGCCGTCGGCGTGCCGGCCGACCAGGTCCCCGGGTCGCTCGCCGAGCGCAGCGGGATGTTCCGCAGCTGGTCGGCCGATCACCGGGCGCTGGTGGTGCTCGACGACGCGGTCAGCGCGCACCAGCTCCTGCCGCTGCTGCCGACCGGTCCCCGGTGCGCCACGCTGGTGGCCTGCCGCGCCCGCCTGGCCGACCCGGCGATCGCCGCGACGGTGGACCTGCTTCCGCTGCGCCAACACGAGGCCGTCCAGCTGCTCACCACCGTGCTCGGCCCGTGCCGGCTCGCGGCCGACCCCGAGGGCGTGCGCCGGGTGCTTGAGGTGTGCGAGGGGCTGCCGCTCGCGCTGCGGATCGTCGCCGATCGGTTGAGCCTCCGTCCACACTGGACGGTGCGGCGGTTGGTCGACTGCATGTTCAGCGACCTCGGCGAACTGTCCGTCGGCGACCTGGACCTGCGCGCCAGCCTGGCCCGCACCTTCCACCGCATGCCGGCCGCCGCCCGCCGCACCCTGCTCGCGTTGTCGGCGACGGACACCGGCACCGTGTCGATCCGGGCGGCCGCGGCCCTGTTGGGGCACAACGAGACCCGCACCGAGGCGCTGCTGGAGGAGCTGGTGGAGTTCCAGCTCGCCGAGGTCGGCGCGGACACCTCGGGCGACTTCTCCTACCACGTGCCCCGGCTGTTCCGGGGCCTGGCGGCCGGCCTGCCCTGGCCGCAGGAGGTTCCCCGACCCCGGCAGGCCCAGACCTAACCGTGTCCCGTGCATGTCGCCGACTCCGGCTCAGTTGATCTGCCTGTCGTGCCCGGCCCAGTACGGCGCGCGCAGCTCACCCTTGGCCACCTTCCCGGTTGCCGACCTCGGGATCGACTCGCGGAACTCCACCGACGTCGGCGCCTTGTAGCCGGCCAGCTGTGCCTTGCAGTGCGCGATCAGCTCCGCCTCGCCGGCCGAACCGCCCTCGGCGAGCACGACCAATGCCTTCACCGTCTCGCCCCATTTCTCGTCCGGCACGCCGATCACCACCGCCTCGGCGACCGAGGGATGGCCGAGCAGACAGTCCTCCACCTCGCTCCCGGCCACGCTCTCCCCGCCGGTGATGATCACGTCCTTCTTCCGGTCAACCAACACCAGCTGCCCGTCCGCGTCGAGGACACCGCCGTCGCCGCTGTGGAACCAGCCCCCGGCCAGCGCCGCCGCGCTCGCCCGCTCGTCGCCCCAGTAACCCTTGAGCGCCATGTTCGACCGCGCCAGCACCTCGCCGTCCGGCGAGATCCGGATCCGCACGCCCAACGCCGGCACCCCGGCCCGCGCCAGCGACGCGGCCCGCCGGACCGGGGGCCGCCCGTCGTCGCGAACCCGGTTGAACGTCAGCATCGTCGTCTCGGTCAGCCCGTACACGTGCAGGAACTGCCAGCCGAGCTCCTCCTCGACGCGGGCGATCGTGCGGGTCGATGGCGGCGCGCCCGCGCTGACGATCCGCATCCGGCCGCGACCGGGGATCTCGCCGTCCCAGCGCCGCGCCGCGTCCAGCACGAGGTTCCACACCGCTGGCGCGCCGCAGGCCATCGTCACGCCGTGGTCGCGCACCCGCCGCAGGATCTCCGCGCCGTCGATCCTGCGCACCACGACCTGCGTCGCACCGACACCGGCCAGCACGTACGGGATGCCCCAACCGTTGCAGTGGAACAGCGGCAACGTGTGCAGGTACACGTCGCCCTCCCAGATCCGGCCGTGCAGGCCGAAGGTCATCGCGTTGAGCCAGATGTTGCGGTGTGTCAGCTCAACCCCCTTGGGGCGCGCCGAGGTGCCCGAGGTGTAGTTGATCGTCGCGGTGGTGTTCTCGTCCTCGGCGACCCAGCGGCGCGGCTCGGTGTCGAACCGCATGACCTCGGCCTCGGTCTGCTCGCCGAGCACGAAACACTTGGGGCCGGCCAGGTTCCCGACCGCCTGCTGCACCTCGGGATCCACCAGCAGCACCGACGCGCCGCAGTCGCCGACCACGTGGTCGATCTCCTCCGGCCGGAGCCGGAAGTTCACCGGCACCAGGATCCGGCCGCTGGCCGGCACCGCGTACAGCAGCTCAAGCAGGCGGGCGCTGTTCTGGCTGAGCACGGCGATCCGCTCGCCCCGGCCGATCCGCAGCGCGTCCAGCCCGGCCTGCCACGCGCGCACCCGCGCCGCCAGGCCGCGGTAGGTCGTGGTCGGCACGGGTCGGCCGGGCGCGACCGGCTCGTCGACGATCGCGGTGGTGTCGCCGAACCCGCCCTCGGCCCGGTCGAGAAAGTCCGCCACGGTCAGCGGAATCTGCATACCACCACCTCCTGGACGGCCGACCACAGACGCGGGAACGTCGACCGCGTCATGGTCGCGAAGCGATGAAGGGGAGTGCGGACATCGTTGCGCCCCAGCGACTTGCGGGGAGCCTCGGCGACTGTGCCGGAGGCCGAGGCTAGCACGCAACCAGACCCAAGGGGTTTGCAAGCGATTTCCAAGGACGTGCTGGCAGGGTGGCTCGGGTCGGAACCCCCGGTGCGGCGAACGTTCGGAGCAGTGACCCTTGGACCAGGACCAGCGCGGGACCACCAGCACCGTCGGGAGCGCGACCCTGCGCCGGATCGTCGCGGCGTGGCCAAGGCGCGCGGCCGTGGCCAACCAGCCCGACGCCGTCGACACGCCACAGCCCTTCGACGCCACGGTGCCCGACTACCCGCTGGACCTCGTGCCGTTCGCGCGGCACCCGAGATTCCTCGCCGCGACACCCGAACAGCGCGACCGCGTGCTGACCGGACTGTGGCTCGGCTACAACGAACGCGTCATCGCCACCGAGTCGATGGTCGCCGAGCCCGCATTCCAGCTGATCATGCGCGGCGGCCTGTCTGGCAGCGAGGATCCGTTGCTGCGCCAGGGAATCCAGCAGGCCATCGTCGACGAGAGCTTCCACACCTACCTGCACCAGCTGGCCAACGCGCGGACCCGCGAGCTGCGCGCGGTGGGGGAGCGGCCGCCCCAGCCCGTCCTGGTCACCTACCGCAGGCTGGCGCGGACGCTGGCCGAGCTGCCAGAGCGGTGGGAGCGCGACATCGCCGTGCTCACCTGGGGAGCGGTCGCCGAGACGTGCATCAACGCGCTGCTCGCCCTGGTGGCCAGGGACCGCACCATCCAGCCGATGCACTCCCTGATCACCACGCTGCACCTGCGCGACGAGTCCGCGCACGGATCCCTGGTGGTGGAGGCCATGCGGGACCTGTACCGGCAGATGAACCGGGCGCAACGGGCCGCCGTGGCGCGGTTCCTGCCGCTGGCCCTTGCCGCGTTCGCCGAACAGGACCCGTCGGTGTTGCGCATCGAGCTGTCCGCCGCCGGCGTCGAGGGCGTCGACGAGATCATCGGCGACCTCGCCGGCACGCCGCCCGGCCGCCGGCTGGTGCGGGACTTCTCCGGCGGCAGGCGGATCGTCGCGGAACTCGGCCTCACCGACGAGGTCGACTTCGACTTTCCCGACCGGCCGGACTGGTCGCCCTACGCGGACCCCGGCTACCACGACAAGATCGCCTACGGCGTCCTCGGCCCCGACTTCCCCGCAGGCCTCGACGTGCCGGGTCTCGACGGACCGGGACTCGACCTGCGGCACGCCGAGCAGCACGGCGCGCCGACGCGGGAACACCCGTGACGGCCGGCGAGGACCGCTGGCTGCGGCGGTTCCACCCCGCCGACACGAGCACCCGGCTGGCCTGCCTTCCGCACGCCGGGGGATCGGCCACCGCCTACTTCCCGCTGTCGCGGGCGCTGTCCGGGGACGTCGAGGTGCTGGCCGTGCAGTATCCCGGCCGGCAGGACCGCCGCCGCGAGCCGTGCGTCGCGGATCTCGACGTCCTCGCCGACCGCGTCGCGGAGGCCTTGACGTTCTGGCTCGACCGCCCCCTCGCGCTGTTCGGGCACAGCATGGGCGCGGCCCTGGCCTTCGAGGTGGCCCGCAGGCTGGAGACCCGCACCGACGGCCAACCGGTGGCGCTGTTCGTGTCGGGACGGCACGCGGCCGGCATCCACCGCTCCGACGGGTTCGACCTGCGCACCGACGACGGCGTGCTCGCCGCGCTGCGCCTGCTCAACGGCACCGACAGCGCGCTGCTGCTCGACGACCAACTCGTCGACACGGTCCTGCCCGTCATCCGCAGCGACTGCCTGGCCGCCAGGGGCTACCGCTGCCGGCCCGACGCGACCGTGCGCTGCCCGATCACGGCGCTCATCGGCTCGATCGACCCGCTCACCACGACCGCCGACGTGCTCGCCTGGCGGCACCACACCACCGGTTCCTTCGACCGGGAAGTGTTCCAGGGCGGGCATTTCTACCTCAGCGCCGAGACCGATCGCGTCGCCGCGCTCGTGGCGCACCGGCTCACGGCCCGAGCCAACCGCTGACAGCCCAACCACAGTGCCGAGTTCCCCGTCGCCCGAGGTGGTCCGATGATAGTCGTTCGAGTGAAGTCCGAAGTGGACGATGACGAACACCGGCGGCTCGCGGTGCACTGGGAACGACACGGCCACCGCGCCGTGACCTGCCGCGTCGGCCGCTGGACACTGGTCGCGCTCCCCGACACCACACCACTGCCCGATCCGGCGACCGCGCACCTGGTGGCGCTGCTGCGCTCGAACCCCACGGTGGTCGACGTCGTCGACGCCACCGACGCGCCACCGCTGGTCAGCCGGTGCGCCACCGGCGAGGACACCGGCGTGCCCGTCGCGGCCGACCGGGTCATCGGCGGGGGCGGGTTCAGCCTGATCGCCGGCCCGTGCGCGGTGGAGGGCGGCGAACAGCTGATGGGGCTGGCCCGCGACCTCGCCGCGCGCGGCGCCGGCCTGCTCCGGGGCGGCGTGTACAAGCCGAGGACCTCGCCGTACGCCTTCCAGGGACTCGGCTCGGACGGCCTGACGATGCTGCGCGCCGCGTCCGCGGCGACCGGCCTGCCGGTGGTCACCGAGGTCCTCGACGCCGCGCACGTCGCCGCCGTGGCCGAACAGGCCGACATGCTCCAGGTCGGCTCCCGCAACGGCCAGAACTTCGCGCTGCTCAAGGAGGTCGCGCTCACCGGGCTGCCGGTGCTGCTCAAGCGCGGCTTCGGCTGCACCGTCGACGAATGGCTGCACAGCGCCGAATACGTGCTGGCGGCCGGCAACTCCGGCGTCGTGCTGTGCGAGCGGGGGATCAGGACGTTCGAGTCCGCGACCAGGTTCACCCTCGACATCAGCGCGGTGCCGCTGGTCAAGCGGCTCAGCCACCTCCCCGTCATCGTCGACCCGAGCCACGCGTGCGGCCGCCGCGACCTGATCATCCCGCTCGCCGCCGCGGCCGCCGCAGCCGGCGCGGACGGGGTGATGGTGGACGTGCACCCCTGCGGACCGGCCGCCCTGTGCGACGGGGCACAGGCGTTGTCCCCCGCCGAGTTCGGCTCGCTGGTCACCCGCGTCGGGCAGGTGCTGGGCCGCGATCCCCAGCGGCACGACACACCCCGACACGACACGGAACCGGCCCGTCGAGGCGGGCGGCTGTCCGTCGTGAACTCGGCGGTCTGACCGTGCCGGGCGCGAACGCGGCGACACCGACCGGAGCCGAGCTGGAAAGGGTGAGAGCGTTGACCGACCGCACCGCCACCGTGCTGCGACGGCAGCTGACGGCCCTGTCGGACACCGAACAGGCCAGGCTGCTGCTCGACCTGATCGGCGACCTCGCCGCCGAGCTGCCCGGCGCGCCCCGACCGTTCGCGGCCAACCCCACCCGCGCGTTCCGCGACCTCGGCCTGCACGGCAGGACCGCCACCGCGCTGCGCGACCGGCTCGGCTCCGCGATCGGGATCCCGCTGCCCCCAACGGTGTTCTTCGACCACCCGACGCCGGCCGCGCTCGCCGGCCACCTGCGCGCGCTGCTGCGCACCGAGGCACCCGCCCCGACCGAACCGAGCCCGGCCCCGCACGCGCGGGACGACGAGGAGATCGCGATCGTCGGCATGGCCTGCCGCGCGCCGGGCGGGGTGCGGTCGCCGGAGGACCTGTGGCGCCTGGTGATCGACGAGGTCGACGCGATCTCCCCGTTCCCGGAGGACCGGGGCTGGGGCGTCGACGAACTCTACGACCCCGACCCGGCCAGCGTCGGCAAGGTCTACACCCGGCACGGCGGGTTCCTGCACGACGCGGCCGACTTCGACGCCGAGTTCTTCGGCATCAGCCCGCGCGAGGCCATCACCATCGACCCGCAGCACCGGGTGCTGCTGGAGACCTCCTGGGAGGCGCTGGAACACGCCGGCATCGACCCGTTGTCGTTGCGCGGCAGCCGCACCGCGGTGTTCAGCGGCGTGATCTACAGCGACTACGGCACCCGGCTCGGCCACACCCCACCCAGCGCCGAGGGCTACCTGGTGACCGGCAGCATGCCCTCGGTCGCGTCCGGCCGCGTCTCCTACGTGTTCGGCCTGGAGGGCCCGGCCGTCACCCTGGACACCGCGTGCTCCTCCTCCCTGGTCACCCTGCACCTGGCCTGCCAGTCGCTGCGCCAGGGCGAGAGCACGCTGGCGCTCGCCGGCGGCGTCACCGTCATGTCCACTCCGGCCGGCTACATCGAGTTCAGCCGGCAACGGGTCCTCGCCCCGGACGGCCGCTGCCGCTCGTTCTCCGCCACCGCCGCGGGCAGCAGCTGGTCCGAGGGCGCCGGGATCCTCGTGGTGGAGCGACTCTCCGACGCGGTCCGCAACGGCCACCGGGTGCTGGCGCTGGTGCGGGGGAGCGCGGTCAACCAGGACGGCGCGTCCAACGGCCTGACCGCGCCCAACGGCCTGTCCCAGCAACGAGTCATCCGGCAGGCACTGGCCAACGCCGGCCTGCCCACCTCGGCCGTCGACGTCGTCGAGGCGCACGGCGCCGGCACCAAACTGGGCGACCCCGTCGAGGCGCAGGCGCTGCTCGCCACCTACGGCCAGGACCGCGCGCCGGGCACGCCGCTGTGGCTCGGGTCGCTCAAGTCCAACCTCGGGCACACCCAGGCCGCCGCCGGAGTCCTCGGCCTGATCAAGGTGGTGCAGGCGATGCGGCACGGTGTGCTGCCGAAGTCGTTGCACTGCACGGAACCCTCGCCGTTCGTCGACTGGTCCGCTGGCTACGTCGAGGTGCTGCGCGAGGCGCGGCCGTGGCCGGCGACCGATCGACCCCGCCGCGCCGGCATCTCCTCGTTCGGGATCAGCGGCACCAACGCCCACGTGATCGTGGAGCAGCCACCGGCCGGCGCGTGGGCCACCGACGACCACGCCACCGACGACCACGGGAGCACCGAACGGCCGCGCCGCCGCCCGGTGCTCCCGTGGGTCCTGTCCGCGCGAAGCGACGCGGCCCTGCGCGACCAGGCCGCCCGCCTCGCCGACCTGGTCACCGCGCACCGGGAACTGACCGTCGAGGACGTCGGCCTGTCCCTGGCGACGACCCGCGCAGCCCTGGACGAACGGGTCGTCGCGGTCGGCGGCGACCGCGACGACCTGCTGCGCGCCCTGGCCGGCATCGCGCGCGGCGACCACGGAACCGGCGTGTTCCGAGGCTCGGCCGGCACCGCTGGCCGCGTCGCGTTCGTGTTCCCCGGCCAGGGCTCCCAGTGGGCCGGCATGGCCGTCGAACTGCTGGACACCTCCGAGGTGTTCCGCGCCTCCGTCGAGGCCTGCGCCGCCGCCCTCAAACCCTTCGTGGACTGGTCGCTGATCGACGTGCTGCGCGGCGAGCCCGACGCGCCCGGCCTCGACCGCGTCGACGTGGTCCAGCCGACGCTGTTCGCCGTCATGGTGTCGCTGGCCGCGCTGTGGCGGGCCTGCGGCGTCGAACCCTCCGCCGTGATCGGCCACTCCCAGGGCGAGATCGCCGCCGCGCACGTCGCGGGCGCGCTCACCCTGGACGACGCCGCGAAGGTCGTCGCCCTGCGCAGCAAGGCGATCCTCGCGCTGTCCGGCAGGGGCGGCATGGCCTCGATCCAGCTCCCGCTGGCCCGGGTGCGCGCCCGCCTGGCCGAGTGGGGCGACCGGCTCGGCGTGTCCGCCGTGAACAGCGCCCGGTCCGTCGTCGTGTCCGGCGACCCACAGGCCCTCACCGAACTGCTCGACAGCTGCGCCACCGCGGGGGTCCGCGCGCATCGCATCCCGGTGGACTACGCCTCGCACTCCGCGCACGTCGAGGAGATCCGCGCCGAGCTGCTGACCGTGCTGGCCGACCTGCACCCCACCACCGGCCGGCTGCCGTTCTACTCCTCGGTCACCGCCGAGCCCATCGACACCGCGACCCTCGACCCCGAGTACTGGATCCGCAACCTCCGCCACACCGTCGAGTTCGACGCGACCATCCGACGACTGCTCGCCGACGGGCACACCGCGTTCCTGGAGCTGAGCCCGCATCCCGTGCTGTGCATGGGAATCCAGGACACCATCGACGACCTCGGCGTCACCGGAGCCGTCGCCGTAGGGTCGCTGCGCCGCGACGACGGCGGCCTCGACCGGTTCGTCGCCTCCCTCGCCGAGGCGCACGCGCACGGCGTGCCGGTCGACTGGGGCACGGTGTTCGCCGACACCGGCGCACGCCCGGTCGACCTGCCCTGCTACGCCTTCCAGCGCACCCGGTACTGGCTCGAGAGCACCGAGGGGCCGCGCAGGAGCCTCGCGGCGGCCGGCCTCGCCGAGGGCGACCACCCGCTGCTCAGTGCCGCGCTGCGCGTCGCCGAACCCGAGGGCGGCATGGTGTTCACCGGACACCTGTCGCAGCGCACCCACCCCTGGCTGGCAGACCACGCGGTGTCCGGCGTGGCGCTGTTGCCCGGCACCGCGTTCGTCGACCTCGCCATCCACGCCGGCGACCAGGTCGGCTGCGCGCACCTGGACGAACTGGTCCTGGAAGCACCCCTGGTGCTGCCCGACACCGACGGCGTGCACCTCCAACTCGTGCTCGGCGCGGCGGACGCCCAGGGTAGGCACCAGCTGACGCTGCACTCCCGCCCCGACACCGCCGCACCGGACCAACCCTGGACCCGCCACGCCACCGCGACGCTGGCCCCGGCCGACCCGCCGCAACCCGCCGCCGGCACCAGCTGGCCGCCACCCGACGCGGTCCCCGTGCCGCTGGAGGACTGCTACCCGACCCTGCACGCCGCCGGCCTCGACTACGGCCCGACCTTTCAGGGCCTGCGCGCGTGCTGGCGACGCGGCGACGATCTGTACGCCGACGTCGTTCTCCCGCAGGAGGATTCTGCCGAAGCGGACTCCTTCGGCATCCACCCGGCCCTGCTCGACGCGGCCCTGCACCCGCTCGCGCTCGCCGGCATCCGGTCGCAGGACGAGGCCGCCATCGCGCTCCCGTTCTCCTGGACCGGCGTCACCCTGCACACGGCGGGCGCGTCCGCCCTGCGCGTCGCGATCACCCGCACCGGCAAGGACTCCGCCGCGATCACCGCCACCGACCCGGCCGGCCGACCCGTCGTCTCGATCGACACCCTCGTGGTCCGCGCCGTCTCCCCGGCGGCGCTCCGCCGCGCGGGCGCGACCACGGGCGGCGCGCTCTACCGGCTCGACTGGACACCGACGCGCGCGGCGACCCGACCGTCCACACCGGACTGGACGATCGCCGGTCGCGATGCCGCGCGGCTGGCCGGCGAGCTGGCCGCACTCGGCATTACCCATACGCACAAGGACAATGCCGCGTTCGTGCTGCTTCCCATGTTTGAACCCTCGGCGGCCGAACTCCCCGAGGCCGCGCACCTGGCGACCGGCGAACTGCTCACCGCGCTGCAAACCTGGCTCGCCGACGACAGGGCCGGCGACCCCACCCTGGTGCTGCTCACCAGGTGCGCGGTGCCCGCCACCGCAGCGGACACCCCGGACCTGGCGAACTCCGCGCTGTGGGGCCTGATCCGGTCCGCGCAGACCGAGAACCCCGGCCGGTTCGTCGCCATCGACGTGGACCGCGACGACCGGTCGCTCCGCACCCTCCCCGCCGCGCTGTCCACCGGACAACCACAGCTCCTCATCCGCGCGGGCCGTCTGCTCACCCCGAAGCTGACCGTCGTGGCGGCCCCGAACACCGAACCCACCCAGGTCGACCGGGACGGCGCGGTCCTGATCTCCGGCGGCCTCGGCGCGATCGGCGGCCGGATCGCCCGGCATCTCGCCGCCACACACGGAGTTCGCCACCTGGTCCTGGTCGGCCGCAGCGGCGTCGACACCACCGGACTGGTGGCCGACCTCGCCGACCTCGGCGCCGAGGCGACGATCGCCGCGTGCGACATCGCCGACCCGGACGCCGTCGCGAGCCTGGTGGCCGCGATCCGCAGCCGACACCTGCTCGTCGGCGTGGTGCACGCGGCCGGCGTGTTGGACGACGGCATCGTGTCCGGGCTGTCCGGGGACCAACTGACCAGGGTCCTCCGGCCGAAGGTCGACGGGGCCTGGCACCTGCACGCGGCCACCCGCGACCTGCCCGGCCTCGCGTTCTTTGCCCTGTTCTCGTCCCTGTCCGGCACGCTGGGCACCGGCGGCCAGGGCGGCTACGCGGCGGCCAACGTCTTCCTCGACGCCCTGGCGACCTACCGGTCCTCGCTCGGCCTGCCCGCCGTCTCCCTCGCCTGGGGACTCTGGAGCGACGCGGCCGGCGACGGCGTCGGCCTCGCCGCCGCCGCGTCCACCGGCCGACTTGGCCGCAGCGGAGTGCTCGGTCTGTCGACCGAGGAGGGCCTCGCCCTGTTCGACGCGAGCCTCGCCGCCGCCCAACCGACCCTCGTCCCCATGAAGCTCGACCTACCGGTCCTCCGCGCCGACCCGAACGCCACGGACACGCCGGCCCTGCTGCGCGGCCTGGTCCACCACACCCGAACCCGCCGCGTCTCGGCCAGCGACGCGACGACCAACCAGTCCGCCGCGTCGCTGGCCGAACGGCTCGCCGCCGTCCCCGAGGCCGAGCGCGACACCCTCGCGCACACCGTGGTCCGCGAGCAGGTCGCCGCCGTCCTCGGCTACGCCACCCCCGACGCGGTGGATCCCCGTCGCGCCTTCCTCGACCTCGGCTTCGACTCGCTGCGCGCGGTCGAACTGCGCAACCGGCTCACCGCCGCCACCGGACTGCGCCTGCCCGCCACCCTCGTCTTCGACTACCCGAACCCCACCGTCCTCGCCGGGCACCTCCGCGCCAGGGCCATGCCGGCCGAGCCGGTGCCCGAACAGCCGGCCAAACCCGCCGGGGTCAGCGTCACCGACCAGCTCAAGTCCTCGTCCGTGGCCGAGATCCTCGACTTCATCGACAACGAACTCGACCGCTGACCACCCCACCGGACCGATCGCGACCGCCGCAGCGCAGCGTTGGAGAAGAACACATGGTGGATGACGACAGGGTGCGCGACTACCTGGCCAGGGTGGCCGGCGAGCTGCACGAGACCCGGCGTCAGCTCAGGGACCGCGACACCGCCGACCGGGAACCCATCGCGATCGTCGGCATGGGCTGCCGCTTTCCCGGCGGCGCGGACAGTCCCGACGGCCTGTGGCGGTTGCTGGACAACGGGGTCGACGCCATCTCGGATTTCCCGACCGACCGCGGCTGGGACCTCGACGCGCTCTACCACCCCGACCCCGACCACCTCGGCACCTCCTACGTCCGGCAGGCCGGCTTCCTGCACGCCGCCGCCGACTTCGACCCGGAGCCGTTCGACATCTCGCCGCGCCAGGCCACCGCGATCGACCCGCAGCAACGACTCCTGCTGGAGACCACCTGGCAGGCGATCGAGGATGCGCGGATCGACCCGTTGTCGTTGCGCGGCAGCCAGACCGGCGTGTTCGTCGGCCTGATGCACAACGGCTACCACGCGCCGACCCGCCAGGCCCCGCCGAGCCTGGAGGGCTACCTCGTCACCGGCAGCACGCTGAGCATGGCCTCCGGTCGCCTGTCCTACACCTTCGGCCTGGAGGGCCCGGCCGTCACCCTGGACACCGCGTGCTCCTCCTCGCTGGTCACCCTGCACCTGGCGTGCCAGGCCCTGCGACGGCGCGAATGCGCGCTCGCCATCGCCGGCGGGGCGACCGTGATCGCCAACCCAGTCGGCTTCGTGGAGTTCAGCCGGCAGCGCGCCCTGGCCCCCGACGGCCGCTGCAAGTCCTTCTCCGCCAAGGCGGACGGCACCATCTGGTCCGAGGGCGTCGGCGTCCTCGTCGTGGAACGCCGCTCCGACGCGGTCCGCAACGGCCACCGGATCCTGGCGTTGGTGCGGGGGAGCGCGGTCAACCAGGACGGCGCGTCCAACGGCCTGACCGCCCCGAACGGCCCGTCCCAGCAACGAGTCATCCGCGCGGCGCTGGCCGACGCCGACCTGACATCGTCCGAAGTAGACACTGTCGAGGCGCATGGCACCGGCACCCGACTCGGCGACCCCATCGAGGCCGAGGCGCTCCTGGCGGCCTACGGCCAGGACCGCCCCGACGGCAGGCCGCTCTGGCTCGGCTCGCTGAAGTCCAACATCGGCCACACGCAGTCGGCGGCCGGCGCGGCCGGCGTGATCAAAACGGTGCTGGCGATGCGGCACGGCGTGCTGCCGAAGTCGTTGCACTGCGCGGAGCCGTCGCCGTTCGTCGACTGGTCCTCTGGTGAGGTCCGGCTGCTGACCGAGGCGCGTCCCTGGCCCGACACCGGACAGCCGCGGCGGGCCGCCGTCTCCTCGTTCGGCATCAGCGGCACCAACGCCCACGTCGTCCTCGAACAGGCGCCGCCGACCCCGCAGCACGACGGACCCACCGGCACGCTGCCGATCGTGCCGTGGATCCTGTCCGGCAGCAGCGTGGCGGCCCTGCGCGGCCAGGCACAACGCCTGGCCGAGTTCGTCACCGCGCGGCCGGAAGCCGACCCGGCCGCCCTGGGCCTGTCACTGGCCACCACCCGCGCCCTCCTTGACGATCGCGCCGTGATCACCGCCCGGGATCGCACCGGGCTCCTCGACGGCCTGGCCGCCGTGGCCCGAGGCGAGGACCACCCGCACACCCACCGGGGCTCGTCGACCACCGCCACGCGCATCGGCGTGTTGTTCTCCGGTCAGGGTTCGCAGCGCGCCGGCATGGGTTTGGCGCTGTCGGAGGCGTTTCCCGTTTTCAGGGAAGCGTTCGGCGAGGTGTGTGCGCAGTTCGACGGCCTTCTGGACAGGTCGTTGGCCGAGGTGATGGCGGCGGAGCCGGGATCACCTGAGGAGGGTCTGCTGGCTCAGACTGCTTATGCCCAGCCGGCGTTGTTCGCCGTCGGAGTCGCGCTCTGGCGCACTCTCCAAGCGTGGGGTGTCCGCCCGGACTGTGTGGCCGGTCATTCGATCGGCGAGCTGACGGCGGCTCACGTCGCGGGTGTGTGGTCGCTCGCGGATGCCTGCGTGATTGTGGCCGCGCGTGGCCGTCTCATGCAGGCGCTGCCGTCCGGCGGTGCGATGGTCGCGATC
>NZ_VUOB01000008.1 GCF_008386585.1 Solihabitans fulvus | reverse complement strand
CCGCGCGAAAGATCCGGGCTAGCGTCACCTGGGCCAGGACGGACGGGCCGTCTAGGCGGAACATCACCATCGAGTCCTGGTCGGCGGGCTCGGCTTCGCCGCCCCACACCGTCAGCTCCGCCTCGGCGGCGAGCCATTCGGCGCGGTGGGCGTCCATCCAGTTGGTGAACGCCGCGACGTGGACTGTCGGCTCTGGCCGCACCGCGATCCTTCCGCGTCGGGACCTCGTCCCGCGGAAGCGGGACCCGCGAGTGGTGTCAGGGCCGGTTGGCCAGTGCTCGCGCGAGGATTTCGGTGACCACGTCGCTCTTGGCGTCGGCGTAGTTCTGGAGGTACTTCCACTCCCTGGTGGCCAGGTGGCGTTTCGTGTCCGCGTACAGGGTGCGGTCCGTCTCGTTGGCGCGCAACCAGTCTCGGAACGCCAGGTGGCGCCGCACCTCGACGCTCCCCGGGCGCCACACGTGCAGGTTCACGTTGGTGTCCGGGCCTTTCAGCGCCCTGTGCTCGTCCCAGCCCGGTTCGCGGATCACCAGGCGGTAGCCGGCGGCCTGTAGTGGCGGGAGGTATGCCGGCTCGTCGGCCGGATCGGCGACCACGAGATCGATGTCGATGATCGGTTTCGCCGCCAGGCCCGGCACGGACGTGGAACCGACGTGTTCCAGCAGGAGCACCTTGTCCGCCAGCAGTTCGCGGATCCTCGCCGCCTCGCGCCGGTACAGGGCGGGCCACTGCTCGTCGTAGTCGGCCACGTGCACGTGACCGGTCTGCGGCGGCGGCCCGTCCACCCAGATCGCGGCCAGCTCCTCGTCGGTGTAGTCCTTGTGCCTCTTGCTGTTCACTGCCTCTGACACAGCGTTCCCCCGTTGCGACGTTGACTCGGACACGGTCGAGAGTGGGGACGGCTCAGCCGCCGGCCAACAGGGCGGCGCGGCGGCGCTCCGCCTCGAGGTCCGCAGCCTCGATCGCGCCTGGCACGGGGTGGTCGTTGTGCTCGGTCACCCACTCCTCCGGCCTGCTCCGCTCGGGGAGGGCACGCCATCTGGCCCGAGGGTCGGGCTCGTTGTCGTCGCTCATGCCGTCCATGATGCGCCGAAACGCCTTTGCGCAGAAGGACTTTTCCGTCAGTGCGGGATCGTGATGCTGTCCAGGTGCCGCCGCAGCACGGCGTTCATCAGCTCGGGGGTCATCCGCTCCGGCCACAGCACCGCGTCCACGGCCAACCCGTCCAGCAACGCGCACAGGCGCTCGTTCTCCAACTCCAGGTCAAGTCCGTCGACCAACCTGCCGAGCCGCTGTGCCTCGGCGAGCACCCTGGCGCCGACCATCCGCAGGCCGTCGTACGCCTCGCGCGCGTGGGGCCGGAGCGACGGCCTGGTCCGCGCCGCGGTGGAGAACGCCAGCCACACCACGGCTTCCTCGTGCCTTCTGGTGTCCAGCGGCAGAAGCTCGGCAAGCAGGTCCTCCACCAGCATGCGCCTGGCACCCGCCTCGGCGGCGGCGAACAGCCGGTCGGCGTGGGCCCGCAGACGCTGACCCACCTGCGCGGACAGCTCCTGAAGGGCGAAGACCAGCAGCTCGTCGTGGCTGGCGAAGTAGTGCCGGACCGAGCCGATCGCCAGACCGGCCTCGGCCGCGACGTTGCGCAGCGACGCCTGTTCGACGCCGTCGCGGCGCACCACCCGGAACACCGCCTCGGCCACGGCCCTGCGGCGGAGGTCCGGATCGACAATCTTCGGCATGGTTCTTTTTAGCACGACTCTGCTACTTTATTTGGCACAGTCATGCCACAAAGGGAGAGTCATGAACGGCTGGATGCTGACCGGGCTGATCGTCGTGGGCGTGATCGTCGTGATCGTCAAGCGACTGACCGGCGAACCGCTGAACGCGCGCGACCTGCTGGGGCCTCCGGTGGTCCTGACGGCGATCGGCGGCTACGCCGTCGCCAAGGTCGACCACCTGACCGCCACGGACATCGGTTGGCTCGCGCTCGGGTCCGTCGTCGGCCTCGGCTTCGGCGCGCTGCGCGGCACCACGATCCGGCTGTTCACCAAGGACGGCGTGCTCTGGCAGCGATACAGCGGCAGGACCTTCCTCGTCTGGGTGATCTCCCTGGCCGGCAACGGCGGCCTCGACCTCCTCGCGAAGGCGAACGGCATGCACCACGAGGCCCGGCCGACGACGCTGGCCATCGGCATCAGCCTGCTCGGCGAGGCCGTGGTGGTCGGCCTGCGAGCCCACGCCACGAAGGTGCCGTTCGCGCCGGAGCGCCGCGTCGGCAGTTGGCGGCAATGAACTCGGCGGAGAACTCGGCGGACTCGTCGACGGCCGCCCGAAGGCGTGGCGAGGGCGGGGGCGAAACTCGGTCGCGCCGCGCAGGGCTCAGGCGTATGAACGGGTGCGTGGCCACCTCTGGGAACGCCCGCACGCCGTTGACGATCCGGACCGCCGAACGCGCGGAACTGCCGGCGATCTGCCGACTGTTCGCCGCCGCGTTCCTCGGGGAGGTGCACGACTCGAGCGTCGAACGATTCGACAACGTCTTCGAGCCGGACAGGTTCCACCTCACCTTCGACGGCGCGGAGCTGATCGGCTCCGCCGGCGTGCTCAGCCGCGAGATGACCTTTCCCGGCAACATGTCCCGGCCGGTGGCGGGGGTCACCGCCGTCACCGTCGCACCGGGGCACCGCCGCAGGGGCGTGCTCACCGGCCTGATGCGCACGCAGCTGCACGGCCTGCACGAGGCCGGCGCCGAGCCGGTCGCGGTGCTGTGGGCCTCCGAGGCCGGCATCTACGGCCGCTTCGGCTACGGCCCCGCCGCGCAGCAGTGCGAGCTGGCACTGCCGAGGGGTGCCGCGTTTCACTCCACAGTGGACCTCGGCGAGGACAGGGTGCGCGAGGTGCCGAGGGAGGACGCCTATCCCTCGCTGACGAAGATCTTCGCCAGGGTCGCGCCGACCAGGACGGGGTGGCTCAGCCGGGGCGAGTCGGACTGGAAGATCCACTTCGGCGACGAGCCGCACCATCGCGAGGGCGCGTCCTCGCTTCGATTCGCCTTGCATTCCAACGGTTATGTCGTCTACCGCGCCAAGGAAAACTGGACCGACCGTGGCCCGCGCAACGAGCTGCTCGTCCAGGAACTGGTCGCGGAGACCCCGCAGGCGTACGCCGCGCTCTACCGCTATCTGCTGGACTTCGACCTCGTCGGCGAGGTGAAGCTGACGGTCGCGCCCGACGAGCCCGTCGTGCACCTGCTGACCGACCCGAGGGCGGCGCTGCGCAGGAACACGGACTCGCTGTGGGTGCGACTGGTCGACCTCGACAGGGCGCTGCCGCAGCGGACGTACTCGTCCGGAGTGGACACCGTGCTCGAGGTCACCGACGAGTTCTGCCCGTGGAACGCGGGCCGGTGGCGACTGACCGTCGACGACTCGGGTTCCGCGCGGGTGTCGCGCACCGAGGACGCGGCCGATCTCGCCCTCGGCATCACGGAACTCGGCGCGGCGTTCCTCGGCGGCACCAGGCTGACCACACTGGCCGGTGCGCAGCGTGTCCGCGAGTACACGCCGGGTGCGGTGGCCGCGTTGTCGCGGAGTTTCGCCGGCGACACCGAGCCGCACTGCCCCGAGGTGTTCTGAAACACGCGTCGGACCGGGGTTCCGGGAACTACAGCGGTAGCGTCTCCGTTGTCGGGACGTGGGCGGCAGGTGGCCGCAGGACCCTCAGGAGGAACCGTGGTCCCCGCAATCATACTGGTGGTGGTGATCGCCGCGGCGGCCCTGCTCTGGCTTAACCACAGCAAGAAGCAGGCCACCGCTAGGGAGAACGAGCTCAACGACGCCAAGGCGGACGCCCGCCGCTGGGTCGAGCGGCTCGGCGGCCAGGTGATCAACCTGACCGGCTCGAACGACGCCTCCAAGCAGGCAATGGCCGACGCCTCGGAGCGGTACACGGCGGCGGGCTCCCAGATGGAGCAGGCGCGCACCGCCGAGCAGTGCCGGCTGGTCACGCAGACCGCGATGGAGGGGCTGTACTACGTCCGCGCGGCCCGCACCGCGATGGGCCTCGACCCCGGCCCCGAGCTGCCCGACCTCACCGGGCAGAGCAAGGCCGGCAAGGTCAGCGAGGACCGCAAGGTCAACGTGGAGGGCCACGAGTACGAGGCGTCCCCGGCGCCCGGCTCGAACACCCCGCACTACTACCCCGGCGGCATGGTGGCCGGCAGGCCCGTTCCGCAGGGCTGGTACAGCGAGCCGTGGTGGAAGCCCGCGCTGATCGGCGGCGCGTGGGGTGTCGGCTCGTTCCTGTTGATGGACGCGATGTTCTCGGGCATGCACGGCGTGCCGGCCGACGTGGCGTACGCGGAGGGGTTCCAGGACGGCTCCGCGGCAGACATGGGCGGCGAGGGCTTCGCCGACAACGGCGGGGACTTCGGCGGCGGCGACTCCGGCGGCGGCGACGGCGGCTGGGACTTCGGCGGCGGCGACTCGGGCGGCGGCGGCTGGGACTTCGGCGGCGGCGGCGACTTCGGCGGCGGGGACAGCGGCGACTGGTGACCCGAGGCGCTCTCACAAGCGCCGGAAACGTTCGTGGCCGCGTCGGTGTCGCACCGACGCGGCCACGGTCCGTTCCAGGGTTGGTCGGTGGCTCAGGCTGCTCGGCAGTCGAGCAGTTAGGCGGTCGGCCGACAGTCAGGCCGGTTGGCGAGTCAGGCCGGTTGGCAGGTCGGGCACCAGTAGAGGTTGCGGCCGGCGAGTTCCGAGGCGGCGACCGGTGTGCCGCAGACCAGGCACGGCTGGCCGGTCCGCCGGTACACGTAGACCTCGCCGCCGTGCGGGTCCTCCCTCGGCGGGCGGCCCATCGCCTCCGGCATGTGTTCGGGGCGCACGGTGTCGATCCGCCCGGTGCGCACCCCGTGCCGCATCAGCACGCCGAGGTCGGTCCAGACGTCCTTCCACACCTCGTGCGGCAGGTCCCTGCCGGCCAGCAGCGGGTGCAGGCCGTGCCGGTAGAGCACCTCGGCGCGGTAGATGTTGCCCGCCCCCGCGATGACCTTCTGGTCGAGCAGCAGCACGGCGATCGGCGTCCGCGCGCGGGAGATCTTCGCCCACGCCAGTTCGGGGTCGCCATCCTTGCGCAGCGGGTCGGGCCCGAGCCTGGCGCGCAGGGCGGCGACCTCGACGTCGGTGAGCAGTTCGCACCTGGCCGGGCCGCGCAGGTCCGTCCAGTGCGTCGCGCCGACCAGCCGCATCCGCACCAGGCCGGTCGGCGTCAGCACCGGGTGCTGGTGCTCGGCGAACTTGCCGTAGAGCCCGAGGTGCACGTGCACGGTCGCGTCCGGCCCGTAGACGTGCAGGAGGTGCTTGCCGTGCGCCTCGGACCGTTCCAGCACCCGTCCGTCCACGATGGACGCCGACGCGGCGAACCGGCCCTGCGGGCTGGACACCTCGACGGCGGAACCGGCGTAGCGGCGCTGGTGTAACCGGGCGAGCCGGTGCAGTGTGTGACCTTCAGGCACCGGGTCATTCTGCCCGGCGCGACAAATCAGGCCGGCAGGGCAGGGGCCTGGCCGGTGCGCTCGTACTCGGTGAGGATCTCGATGCGGCGGGCGTGCCTCGGCTCGGTGGAGAACTCGGTGGCCAGGAACGCCTCGACGATCTCGGTGGCCTGCTCGGTGCTGTGCATCCGCGCGCCGATGCCGACGACCTGGGCGTTGTTGTGCTGCCGGGACAGCGAGGCCGTCTCGGTGCTCCAGGCCAGCGCGGCGCGGCAGCCGGGCACCTTGTTGGCAGCGATCTGCTCGCCGTTGCCGGAGCCGCCGATGACCACGCCGAGGCTGCCCTCGTCCGCGACGACCCGGCGGGCGGTCTCGATGCAGAACGGCGGGTAGTCGTCCTCGGCGTCATACGCCTCGGGGCCGACGTCGACCACGTCGTGGCCGAGTCCGCGCAGGTGCTGGACGAGATGGGCCTTCAGCTCGAAGCCCGCGTGGTCAGATCCGAGGTAGACGCGCACGGCCGAGAGTGTGCCATTCGGGTGGCGACAACGCCGCGCCGACGGAGCCGCCCGTGCCGAATTTCACTGGACGGCGCGGGGCATGCTGGCGGAGCGATCAACGTGAAGGGACTCGACACATGACGGACGGTCGGTGGATCGAGGTCGGCGACCGGGTGCTGGTGCGCCGGTACGAGGAGCTGGACCTCTCGCTCGGGCTGGTGGTCGGCGAGGAGGGCTGCCTGGTGATCGACACCGGCGGCGACCAGACGCAGGGCGCCGAGTGGGCGGCGCTGGTCCGCGAGGTCACGCCGCTGCCGCGGCAGGTGCTGTTGACGCACTCGCACTTCGACCACTCCTTCGGCACCCGGCCGTTCCTGCCGTGCCCGGTGTGGGCGCACCGACGCTGCCGCGCCGACCTGGCCGCCACCGGCGTCGAACAGCGCGACAAGTGGGCCCGGCACTACCGGGAGTCCGGCCAGACCGATATCGGGGACCGGATCGCGGAGGTGGAGCTGGTGCTGCCCGATCGTCTTGTCGACGACACCGCCGACCTCGACCTCGGCGGTCGCGTCGTCACGCTGCACCACTTCGGCCCAGCGCACTCCGACCACGACCTCGTGGCGCTGGTGCGCGACGCCGATCTCGTCTTCGCCGGGGACCTGGTCGAGCAGGGCGCGCCGCCGTCGTTCGGGGGCGCCTGGCCGGCCCGCTGGCCCTCGGTGCTCGACGGCATCCTCGGCCTCGGCACGACCACCGTGCTGCCCGGCCACGGCGAGCCCGTGGACCGCGACTTCGTGCTGGCGCAACGGAACGAGCTGGCCGTGGTCGCCGAGCTGTGCCGCGCGGTGGCCGCTGGCGAGCTCGCCGAGGACGAGGCGGTCCGCCGCTCCCCGTATCCGGCGGAGTTCACCCGCAGCGCACTGTCCCGACCAGCCGGAATCGACGCCGTCGGGTGATACCGAGAGTGAGGGACGGGTCGCGGACTCGTCCGCTTCCTCCCTCGCTTCCTGCGCCATCCGTGGAGGGTTGGGCCGAACGGCCGATAGCCTACCGTCGCGTCGAGCGCTAATTGTTATGCAACGGGAATAGAGCCGCTACCTTTCCTCGGTTTCACCGCATCGCACTGCCTCGACCGGTCTGCCACTCCCCTCCTGCCGGAGGCGTTGATTCGTGCTGTCCGCATTCGCTCAGCAAGCCGCCCACTCCCCGCACGACGAGGGAGTCCGCCAGGTCGCCGCGCTGTCGGCCCGGCTCAGCTACACCCTGATGTGCCTCACGCTGTGCTGGGGCGTGCTGACCAGCACCGGTTGGGTGCAGCGCACCACGGGCCGGCAGGCGCTGCGCAGCGGGCACCTGGTGCTCGCGACGCTGGCGCTGGCGTTCGGCGCGCTGCACGCGCTCTCGTTCGGGTTCCTCGACGACGAGCGCTTCGACCTGCTGCGGCTGACGGTCCCGCTGCTGCCCGGTGGCCTGGTCCGGCACGCGCTCGGCATCGTGGGCATCGAGCTGATGCTCGCGATCGCGATCTCCACTGCCGTGCAACGCCTTCTGGTCTATCGGCGCTGGCTGTGGCTGCACCGGCTCGCCTACCCGGCCGTCGGGCTCACCGTGCTGCACTCGCTGTTCGGCGCGATCGCCAACGGCCACCTCGCCGTGCTCTGGCTCGGCGGAATCACCCTGTTCGTGCCGACCGCGCTGCTCGCCGCGCTGCGGTTCGTGCCGACCGGGGTGTTGACCAGGTCAGGACTCGTCGAGGAGGAACGGTGACGCGACACCGACGGCAGACCGCCCGCCTGCGGATCAGCGTGCACAACGGTCGCTGCCACCGTTACGGCGTCTGCCAGGCCGAGGCGCCCGAGGTGTTCCAGCTGGACCAGGACGGTCGGCTGCGCTACGAGGCGCGGCCGGACGCCGACCAGGCCGCGCAGGTCCGGATGGCTGCCCGCTGCTGCCCGATGCAGGCGATCGACCTGCGCGGGGACGCGAGATGACCGTCAGGTCCAAAGCGCAGCGGATCGTGGTGGTCGGGGCCGGGCTCGCCGGGCTGCGCGCCGCGGAACGCCTGCGGGAACAGGGTTTCGACGGCGAGCTGGTGATCGTCGGCGAGGAGAAGCAGCGGCCCTACCAGCGGCCTGCGCTGTCCAAGCAGTTCCTCACGGGCGCGCTGCGCGCCGGGGACCTGGCCCTGCGCAGCTACGTCGAGCTGGACGCGAGGTGGCGGCTCGGCACTCCGGTGCACCGGCTGGAGCCCGCGCGGCACGTGCTGCACCTGCCTGGCGGCGAGGAGCTGCGCTACGACGGCCTGGTCATCGCGACGGGCGTGCAGGCCCGACACCTGGACGGCGCGCCGAGGCACGATCCCCGCGTGCACGTGTTGCGCGGCCTGGCCGACGCGGTGGCGCTGCGCGACGCGCTGCTGGGTAGCTCCGGCCCGATCGCGGTGCTGGGCGGCGGTTTCACCAGCTGCGAGGTCGCCGCGACCTGCCGTTCCCTCGGGCGCGAGGTGCACCTGGTGAGCAGGTCCCCGCTGCTGTTGGAGCGCGCGCTCGGCGGCGCGATGGGCGCGCGGCTCGGCGAGCTGCACCGGGCGCACGGCGTCCGGCTGGCGCTGGGCGTCGAGGTGCGCCGCTGGATCCCGCAGGGCTGGTCGATGGGGATGCTGTTGTCCGACGGGCAGTTGCTGTTGGCGGAGTGCGTGGTGCTCGCGGTCGGCGGAGTGCCGGCGGTGGACTGGTTGCGCGGGTCCGGCCTGGTCCTTGAGGACGGCATCCTGTGCGGGCCGACCTGTCACGCCGTCGGCGCGAGCGACATCGTGGTCGCCGGGGACGTGGCGCGCTGGCCGAACCTGCGCTTCGACGCCGTGCCGAGGCGCGTGGAGCACTGGCTGAACGCGGTGGAGATGGGCCGCGCGGCCGCCGAGAACCTGTTGGCGGGCCAGCAGTCGGCCACGCCGTTCACGCCGCTGCCCCGGTTCTGGTCCGAGCAGCACGGGGTGCGGTTGCAGGCCGCCGGCATGCCCTCGCTCGGCGAGGACACCGTCCGCCTCGCCGGCCGGCCGGAGCGCGGCGCCGGCATCGCCGGCTACCTCCGCGACGGCCGGCTCGTCGGCCTGGTCGGCCAGGAGAGCCCGCGCGGCATGCTGCACTGGACCTCGGCCCTCGCCAAGCCGGCACCACAGCCACAGCCACAGTCGCAGCCACAGTCGCAACCGTTGCCGCGACAGCGTTTCACGCCGATGCGCCAGCCGGCCGCGTCGCGCGCGAGCCTGGCCTCCTGGCAGCTCGGTCGAGCCGCCAGGAGCCAGGTTCGGGCTAACAACTAGCGCTGGATGGACTTGATCTCGCAGAACTCGGCGAGGCCGTGGTGGCCGAACTCCCGGCCGTTGCCGGACTGCCCGTAGCCGCCGAACGGCGCCTTGGTGTTGAACATGCCGCCGTTGATGTCCACCTGGCCGGTCCGCAGCCGCCGGGCCACCGCGTGCGCCCGGTCGGTGTCGGCCGAGAACACGCCGCCGGCCAGGCCGTAGATGGTGGAGTTCGCGATGCGCACCGCGTCGTCCTCGTCGGTGTAGCCGAGCACCGACAGCACCGGGCCGAAGATCTCCTCCTGCGCGATGGTCATGTCGGCGCGCACGCCGCCGAAGACCGTCGGGCGGACGTGGAAGCCGCGGTCGATGCCCTCGGGCGTCTCGGGGCCGCCGAAGGCGAGCGTGGCGCCCTCCTCGATGCCCTTGCGGATGTAGCCGACCACGCGGTCGCGCTGCGCGGCGGACACGGCGGGGCCGATCCGGGTGCTCGGGTCGGCGGGGTCGCCCGGCACGTACTTGGCCGCCGCCGCGGCGGCCAGCTCGACGGCCTCGTCGTGCCGGTCGGCCGGCACCACCAGTCGGGTCCACGCGCTGCACGCCTGGCCGCTGTTCATGAAGCAGTTGGCCACCGCGATCTTCACCGCGCGGCCGAGGTCGGCGTCGTCGAGCACCACGGCGGCCGACTTGCCGCCGAGCTCTAGCGCGACCCTCTTCACGGTCTCCGAGGCGAGCGCGGACACCCTGCGGCCTGCCCTGGTCGAGCCGGTGAACGACACCATGCCGACGCCGGGGTGGCTGACCAGCGCCTCGCCGACGACCGGGCCGACGCCGTGCACGAGGTTGAACGCCCCGGCGGGGACGCCCGCCTCCTGGACGATCTCGGCGAGCAGGCCCGCGGTCAGCGGGGCCAGCTCGCTCGGCTTGAGCACCACGGTGTTGCCGGCAGCCAGCGCCGGCACGATCTTGGCGATCATCTGCTGGAGCGGGAAGTTCCACGGCGTGATCGCGCCGACGACGCCGATCGGCTCCCGCAGCACCAGGGAGTTGCCGATCTCCTCGCCGTCGAAGAAGCCCGCCTCGATCACCTCGGCGACGCCGGTCGCGATGTTGGCCGGGTTGGGCACCTGGACCTTGCTGGCGAACGTGATGGGCGTGCCCATCTCGGCGGTCATGGTCGCCGCGAGTTCCTCGGTGCGGGCGGTCAGCCCCTCGGCGATCCGCCTGGCCACCGCGACGCGCTCGTCGACCGGTGTGGCCGCCCAACCGGGGAAGGCCCTGGCGGCCGCAGCCACCGCGCCGTCCACGTCGGCCGGGGTGCCGGCCGGCACGGAGGCGATCACCTCCTCCGTGGTCGGGTTCACGACCTCGATCCGGTCAGCGCCGCCGTCGAGCCGCTGCCCGTCGACGAGGTGACCGGTGTGAGTGGTGACAGGAGCCGACATGGGTCCTCCCAAGCAAATGTGACACTCAACGCTGTGTTTGCCCCTAGCGTGTCACATCTACCGCGCGCTGCCCACCCGGCCAGCACGCCGCGCCGGCCGCCCCGCGACCTGTCGGGACGGCCGGCGCGCTCGCGACCGCGTCAGGAGAAGTCGAGGTCCCCGGTCCTGGTGCGCTTCAGCTCGAAGAAGTACGGGTAGTCCGCGAGCAGCCGCGCGCCGTCGAAGATCTGCCCGGCCAGCTCGCCGCGCGGGATCTTCGTCAGCACCGGGCCGAAGAACGCGGTCCCGTTGATGTGGATGGTCGGCGTGCCGACGTCCTCGCCGACCGGGTCCATGCCGGCGTGGTGGCTGGCCTTGAGCTCCTCGTCGTAGTCGGTGGTGGTGGCCGCCTCGGCGAGCTCGGCGGGCAGGCCGACCTCGGCCAGCGCCAGCTTGATGACCTCGGCGTAGTCCTTGTTGCCCTCGTTGTGGATCCGCGTGCTCATCGCCGTGTAGAGGTCGGCGAGCACGTCGTCGCCGTGGTGCTTGGCCGCCGCGATGGCCACCCGAACGGGGCCCCAGCCCCGGTCGAGCAGGTCGCGGTACTGCTCAGGGAGGTCGTCCCTGCCCGAGTTGAGCACCGAGAGGCTCATCACGTGGAAGCGCAGGTCGATGTCGCGGACCTTCTGCACCTCCAGGATCCAGCGCGAGGTGATCCACGCGAAGGGGCAGATCGGGTCGAACCAGAAGTCGACCTGCGTCTTGGCCTGGTCGGTCTGCTCGGTTGCGGTCATGTGTGTTTCTCCAGACAGAGATGCGGTCCTGCGGACGCCCGACTCGGGCGCTCCCGCTCACCTCAACCACGGGAACCCGTCCGCTCTTCCCGGGATGATCTCGCAGCCGCCGGCGTCGACCGACCACGCGGCCCGAACACGTGATTGGATGCGACTGTCGTGTTCACCCACGCGACATCTTCATTCCTACGACGTCAAAGTTGACAGACGAGGTGACCAGTGGCGGCACCCAACCTCACTCGCGACCAGGCCCAGCAGCGCGCGGAGCTGCTGGAGGTGGAGTCCTACCGGATCGAGCTTGACCTGACCGACGGCGGCGGCAAGCCCGGCTCGGACGTGTTTCGGTCCACCAGCACGGTCCGTTTCCGCAGCCGTGAGGTCGGCGCGTCGACCTGGATCGACATCGTGGCCGCGTCCGTGACCCGGGCCGTGCTCAACGGCGTCGAACTGGACCTGTCCGGTTACCGCGAGGACGACGGCATCGCGCTGACCGACCTCGCCGAGGCCAACGAGCTGACCGTCGAGGCCGACTGTCGGTACATGAACACCGGCGAGGGCCTGCACCGGTTCGTCGACCCGGTCGACGGCGAGGTCTACCTGTACTCGCAGTTCGAGACCGCCGACGCCAAGCGCATGTTCGCGTGCTTCGACCAGCCCGACCTGAAGTCGATCTACGACCTCACCGTGGTCGCGCCGACGCACTGGAAGGTCATGTCGAACGCGGCCATCGAGTCGACCGACCAGGCCCCCGGCGGCGCCGACCGGCACGTGTTCGGCACCACCAAGCCGATGTCGACCTACCTGGTCGCGCTCGTGGCGGGCCCGTACGCCGAGTGGCGCGACGAGTTCACCGATGCCGAGGGCTCGATCCCGCTCGGCATCTACTGCCGCGCGTCTCTCGCCGAGCACATGGACGCCGAGCGGCTGTTCACCGAGACCAAGCAGGGCTTCGGTTTCTTCCACGGCGCGTTCGGCGTTCGGTACCCGTTCGGCAAGTACGACCAGTGCTTCGTACCGGAGTTCAACGCGGGCGCGATGGAGAACGCCGGCTGCGTGACCTTCCTTGAGGACTACGTCTTCCGCAGCAGGGTCACCCGCTACATGTACGAGCGCCGCTGCGAGACCGTGCTGCACGAGATGGCGCACATGTGGTTCGGCGACCTGGTCACCATGCGCTGGTGGGACGACCTGTGGCTGAACGAGTCGTTCGCGACCTGGGCCAGCGTGCTCGCGCAGGCCGAGTCCACCGAGTACACCGAGGCGTGGACGACCTTCGCCAGCATCGAGAAGTCGTGGGCGTACCGGCAGGACCAGCTGCCCTCGACGCACCCGGTCGCCAGCGACATCCCGGACCTCCAGGCCGTGGAGGTCAACTTCGACGGGATCACCTACGCCAAGGGCGCGAGCGTGCTCAAGCAGCTCGTCGCCTACGTCGGGCTGGACAGCTTCCTCGCCGGGCTGCGGGTGTACTTCGCCAAGCACGCCTGGACCAACGCGACGCTGGCCGACCTGCTCGCCGCGCTCGAGGAGGCGTCGGGCCGCGACCTGTCGTGGTGGAGCACGCAGTGGCTGGAGACCACCGGCCTGAACCTGCTGCGCCCCAAGTTCGGCGTGGACGCCGACGGCCGGTTCACCGAGTTCGCCGTGTTGCAGGGCCCCGCCCGGCCCGGCGCCGGTGAGCTGCGCACGCACCGGCTGGCCATCGGCGTCTACGACGAGGACGGGACCGGCAAGCTGGTCCGCACGCACCGGGTCGAGCTGGACGTGACCGGCGAGCGCACCGAGGTGCCCGAGCTGGTCGGCGTCACGCGCGGCAAGCTCGTGCTGGTCAACGACGACGACCTGACCTACTGCACGATGCGGCTGGACAACGACTCGTTGGCGACGCTGGTCGACCGGATCTCGGACATCACCGAGACGCTGCCGCGCGCGCTGTGCTGGTCGGCCGCGTGGGAGATGACCCGCGAGGCCGAGCTGAAGGCGCGCGACTTCGTCAACCTGGTGCTCGGCGGGCTGCACGCGGAGACCGACATCGGCGTGGTGCAGCGGCTGCTGCTCCAGGCGCAGACCGCGCTGTCCTCCTACAGCGACGTGTCGTGGCGGCCGGAGGGCTGGCGTCGGATCACCGCGAAGGTGCTGGAGCTGGCCCTAGCCGCGGAGCCGGGTTCGGACCACCAGCTGGCGTTCGTGAACGCGCTGACCGGCGCGGTGCTGGACGAGGAGCTCCAGGTCGTGGTGGCCGGCTGGCTGGACGGCTCCGCGCCGCTCGAGGGGCTCCAGGTGGACGCCGACCTGCGGTGGCGGCTGCTGCACGCGCTCGTCGCGCACGGCGCGGCGGACGAGGCCGCGATCGACGCCGAGGAGCAGCGCGACCCGACCGCGACGGGTCGGCGGCGTGCCGAGCAGGCCCGCTCGCTGCGGCCGACCCTGGCCGCGAAGGACGAGGCGTGGGAGCGGGCCGTGCGCGACGACGACCTGCCCAACGCCGTCAGCGAGGCGATCATCGGCGGCTTCGCACACCCCGGCCAGAAGGAGTTGCTCGCGCCGTTCGTGAGCCGCTACTTCGCCGACGCGGCCGACGTGTGGGAGCGCCGCTCGAGCGAGCGCGCGCAGTCGATGGTGCTCGGCCTGTTCCCGGCCTGGTCGGTGCAGCCGAGCACGGTCGAGGCCGCCGACGAGTGGCTGGCTGGCGACCACCCGCCCGCGCTGCGCCGGCTGGTGTCGGAAGGGCGCGCAGGCATCGTCCGGGCCCTCGCCGCGCAGGAGTTCGACCGCTCATAGGTCGACGGAGTTGTCACGAAGGGGCCCGTCAGGACGCTGAATGTCCTGACGGGCCCTTTCGTCGCACGACCTGTCTTACATACCGTAGTACGCTCTGTCGTATGGGCACGATTACATTCCGGCCTGACGACGAGACCGAACGCGCGCTCGCCGAACTCACCGCCGATGGCCGCAGCGTCTCGGTGGCGATCCGCGAGGCGGTGCTGGCCGCCGCGCACGCTCACGAGGACGACCGCCTTCGCGCGGAGTCGTTGGCCTTGGCCGCCGACCCTGGCGACATCGCCGAGGTCCGCGCGGTACTAGCCGACATGGAGCCGTTGCGTGCGTGGTGAGATCTACCGACTGCGGGCGCCCCAGGGTGCCCGCGGCCACGAGCAGCAGGGTTCGCGCTATGCCGTCATCGTGCAGTCCGACGCGCTGCTGCTGAGCACCTGGCTGGTCGCACCGACGTCGACCTCTGCTCGTGCCGCGTCGTTCCGACCGGAGATCGAGATCAACGGCCAGTCCACCAGAGTGCTGGTCGAGCAGACCGCGGCGATCGATCCGCAACGGCTCGGGGAGCTCGCCGGCCGGCTGGCACCGCACGAACTGGCCGAAGTGGATGCGGCCCTACGGATCGTGTTGGGCCTGCGCTGACGAAAATGCGGGCCGCCACGCCTCCACAACTGGCGTAACGGCCCGCACTTCGTTCTCGTCCGGTGAAACTCGGGTCAGCCCCTTGGCGCGTTGCCCGCCTGGTCGGCGAGCATGCGCAGGCCGCCGACGATGCCGCCGGCCAGGTCGCCCTCGCGGAACGACGCGACCATGCTCATGATGGCCAGCTTGCAGCCACGATCGGACAGCCGTCGGTGCGACTCGTCGCCGGTCACGACCTCGACGACGCGCTGGCCGGGCGAGACCGCCACCAGCACGGCGTGCGGGGCGCGCTCGCCGGTCAGGGCGTGCAGCCGCTCTGCCGTCGGCCTGTTGTTCTCGCCGAGGTCGCCGAGGTACACGCTGAAGTCCAGGCCGGTGCTCCGGCTGGCCAGCGTCAGCGCCTCGTCGAGGTTGGCGAGCTGCACGGGCGTGAACGGCACGCGCGGGGCGGCGGGCTTGAACTGCCGCGCCACCGAGATCCGGCCGCTGTTGGTCACCACCTCGCCGAGCTCGAGCTCGGACTCGTCCGCCGGCACGGCGACGCCGTGCGTCGCGTCCGCGTGCGCGGCGACTTCACCAGCTACCACGGGCACCTCCCCGAGCGGTGCGCGCCGGCTCGCCGGTCGCGTCGTCCTCAACCTGCTGCGCGTACGGTCCCGAGGCGCCGGTCGAGCCGACGCCAGCGGGGTTCGCGCTCCACCACACCGGTTCGAAGCCCCACTCCTGACCGGGGCGGTACCTGGGAGTGCGAGTGGCCTTCGGCCACAGTGTCAGAAGCGTGATCACGCCGTAGATGGCCAGCGGGATCAGCGCGAAGACAAGCACGGTCTCCACGATGGTCACGGGCGGTACCGTAGCCGATCCGCGCGCGACACGCGGCACAGGGCGGCCCAGGCCGTGTCCCGCGGATCTCTTTCCTGCTGCGCGGGGCCCAGCCGCCGCCTCGCCGCGTTGCGCCCACGCCCCCATCCAACACCGGGATGGGGACGCGTGCGCGCCTTGCGAGACGACACCTGGATCCCCGCTCGCGACGGAAAAGACCCACGGGACACGGCCAGTTCTCAGCTCCGCGTTCTCAGCTCCGCACGAGGGGGCGGGCGAACACGAACGCGGTGAGCACGATGACCGAGCCCGCCGCGAGGAAGACCGTGCCGAGCGAGGTCAGTTGCGCCAGCGGCCCGGCGAGGCCGGCGCCCAGCGGCATCAGGCCCCACGCCAGCACCCGGTACGCGCTGGTCACCCGCCCCATCATGGCGCTGGGGGTGAGCCGCTGCCGCCTGGTCGCGGACAGCACGTTCCAGCCCGCCGAGCCGAACCCGGCCAGGAAGCAGGCCACCGCGGCGACGGCCACGTGGTGCACCGCGCCGAGCAGCACGAAGGACACGCCGAGGGTCGCCAACGCGCCGACCATCGTCTGCCCCGCGCCGAACCGGGGCGCCAGCGCCGGGGTGGTCCGCGAGCCGGCGATCGCGCCGATCGACATCGCCACCACGAGGCCGGGCACCACCGCCGGCGGGACGCCGAGCGTCTGGATCGCGAACAGCGCGAGCACCGCGTTGCCGGCCGCCGCGCTGATGGCGGTCAGCATCACGGCCGCGACCAACACCCGCAGTCCCCTGCTGCGCAACAGGTATCCGCCGCCCTCGGCCAGCTGGGCGCGCAGGCCGGCGAGCATCGAACCCGCCGATGGCGCGCGCTCCGGCACGACGTCGGGCAGCCGAGCGACGAACACGGCGGCGAGCACGAAGGAGAGCGCGTCCAGGGCGAAGCAGGCCGCTGGCTGCCAGAGGAACAGCGCGCTGGCCGCCAACGGGCCGGCGAGGTCCATGCCGACGGTCTCCACCATGACGAACCGGCCGTTGGCGCGCTCCAGGTCGTCGGGTCCGGCCAGCTCGACGAGCAGCAGCTGGGCGGCGGAGTCCGCGAACGTCTCGGCCGAGGCGAGCACGAAGGCGACCGCCGCGAGCAGCGCGACCCCGGCGTGGCCGGTGAACGCGGCGACGGCGAGGACGGCGGTGACGACGGCGCGGAAGGCGTGCGCGGTGGCCACCACGCGGCGCGGCCGCCAGCGGTCCACCAACACACCGGCCGGCAGCGCGATCAGCAGCCACGGCAGCACCGCGGCGACGGCCACGGCCGAGGCGGCCAGCGGGCTCCTGGTGCTGATGGCGGTGTAGAGCGGGAGGGCGACGATCCGCACGCCGTCGCCGACCAGCGAGACGGTCCACGCCCCCATGAGCCTGCGGAACGCGGGGGTCCGCACGCCCTGTTCGACCGTCTCGCCGGCGGCTGGGAGACCAGGATCGTTCCCGGGTTGACGATCCGCCGCCCCGGTGATCTCGGCTCGACCGTCCTCGGCCGGAACGGGCCGCGACTGACCCGAGGGCGGCCGTCCGGCCTGCGCCTGCTCGCCGTCGCCGCTACCGGCCTGCTCGGCCTCCAGCCGTTCGCTCACGTGTCACCCTTCCGAGCAGCCGGCCTGCCTGCAATGGCAGTCCGTGATCCCGTGAACTCGCCAAGTTCACACGGAACGGTAAGACTTGTCAGCTCAAAGTATGAACACCGTCACAGAGCATCACGCGGGCAGCTGACTGGTGCGTCCAGACGGACCCGGACCGGACGGCGGCGAACGGCGGACGGTTTGGCGTCTTGTTCCTCGCTTCAGAGGCTCCTAGCTTTCACCTGTACGGACCTTGCGAAGCCGCCCCCTCGGCTTCTGCTTCCCGCACGGCCACAGGAGGACACGCCATGTACACCGCGACCACCCCCGTTCAGGCGACCACCGACACCCGTTCGTGGGACACCCCGTCCGACATCGCTGACCTGGCACAGTCCGTCCGCATCACCGCAATCGACTCGGTCCGGATCACGGCGGCCGGGTCCGTTCGGATCACCGCAGCCAAGTCCGTTCGGATCACGGCTTCCAGGTCCGTTCGCATCACGGCGGCCAGTTCCGTTCGCATTACGGCAGCCGACTCCGTTCGGATCACCGCGGCGGGGTCCGTTCGCATCACCGCGGCGGCACGATCCGTCCGCATCACGGCCGAATCCGTCCGGATCACGGCCAGGTCCGTGCGCATCACGGCCGAGTCCGTTCGGATCACCGCGGCCGACTCGGTCCGGATCACCGCGGCCGACTCCGTGCGCATCACTGCGGCGGACTCCGTGCGAATCACGGCGGCCGACTCGGTTCGCATCACGGCCGCCGACTCGGTTCGCATTACCGCGGCCAACTCCGTGCGGATCACGGCGGGCCACGCCGGAGACACGGCCGCCGCGACCCGCCGGCAGTTCGAACTCGCGGCCTGACGACCGCGAGCACTCGTCCCGGAACGTGTTGGGAGCCCGTGGACTCAGGCGGCGGGCTCCCCGAGATACGGCAGCCACAACGGATCGGCCTCGGTCACGCCAGCGAGCAGTCGCCAGTGCGGACCGCGCGGGGCGTTGGGCACCACCCGCAGCCGCCAGCCCAGTTCGGACAGCAGCTTGTCCGCCTTGCGGTGATTGCACTTCGCGCAGCAGGCGACGCAGTTCTGCCAGGTGTGCGGGCCGCCACGGCTACGCGGCACCACGTGGTCGATCGTCTCGGCGCGGCCACCGCAGTAGGCGCAGCGGTAGCGGTCCCGGTGCATCAGACCGGCCCGGGTCATCGGCACGCGGCCGCGATAGGGCACGCGCACGTAGTTGCTCAGTCGGATCACCGAGGGCACCACGACGGTCGCGGTGGAGGAGTGCAGTAACAGCCCGGCCGGATCGCCGTGCACCACCTCGGCCTTACCGCACACGATCAACACCACCGCGCGGCGCAGCGGCAGCGCGGTCAACGGTTCGAACGTGGCGTTGAGCAGTAGCACCCGCCGACGTCCCCACGGCATTGGACCGTGGATGGCCCGCTGTTCGGGGATCTCCGCGCCCTGCACCGCCTTGACGACCACACTGGGCGTGTGACCTGCCGAGGCAGCCTTCGGGCGCGGTGAAATCCTCGACGCAGGCCCTCCTGGGGCGCCGAGCGGGGTCGGTTGTCGGTCGGGCACGCGACCACCTCCACCGGTGCAGCCATAGCAGACCACACATTGGACCCGAAACGCACCTGTGCTGAGTGACGTGTCACGTAGGCGTGATCGAAAATCGCGTGAACACCGGGTAGATGGTGATGGTTTTCAAAGGACTCGTTATCGTCGGCGGTGTGACTGGAACTCCCGCCTCGACGATGACCTACCCAGCGGCCGAACGGCTCGATCTCGTCGAGGACCTGCACGGCCACCAGGTGGCGGACCCCTACCGCTGGTTGGAGGACCCGGCCGACCCCCGCACCGAGGCGTGGTCGGCGAGCCAGGACACCCTGACCAGATCGTGGCTGGACACGCTGGCCGGTCGGGACTCCCTGGACGGGCGGCTGCGGGAACTCCTGCACACCGGATCGGTGTCGACGCCGACCTGGCGCGCCGGTCGCGCGTTCTTCACCCGCAGGGGCCCCGGCGAGGACCACCCGGTGCTGTACCTGCGCGAGGCCGACGGCACCGAGCGGGTGCTGCTCGACGTCGGTCAGCTCGACCCGTCCGGGCGGACCACTCTGGACAGCTGGTCGCCGAGCCTGGAGGGCAGGCTGCTCGCCTACCAGATCTCGGTCGGCGGCGACGAGCACTCGTTGCTGCACGTGCTCGACGTCGAGACTGGCGAGCTGGTGGAAGGCCCGATCGACCGCTGCCGCTACTCCCCCGTCGGCTGGCTGCCCGGCGGCGAGGAGTTCTTCTACGTCCGCCAGCTCGACCCGACCGCGCTGCCGGAGGACGAGCGACTGTTCCACCGCAGGGTGTGGCGGCACCGGGTCGGCAGCGACCCGAGCACCGACCTGAACGTGCACGGCGACGGCCTCGACCACACCTACTACTTCGGCCTGACGACCTCGCAGGACGGCCGCTGGCTGGTCGTGCACGGCTCGCCTGGCACGGTCCGCCGCGACTCGGTGTGGATCGCCGACCTGACCGCCGCCGTTGACGGCCTGCCGAGGTTCCGCCAGCTCACCACGGACGCCGACGGCATCCGGTGCTCGGCCTGGGTCGCCGCCGACGGCCGCCTCTACCTGCTGACCACCCTCGACGCGCCGCGCTTTCGGCTGTGTGTCACCGATCCGACGCGGCCGGAGCGCGAGCACTGGACCGAGCTGGTCGCCGAGCAGCCCGACTCCGTGCTGGACTCGGTGCGGCTGCTGGGCGGACGCGACGGGGTCGAGCCGACGCTCGTGCTGGCCAGGACCAGGCACGCGGTGTCCGAACTGCACCTGCACGATCCGGCGACCGGCGCGCACCGTGGCGAGATTGCCTTGCCCGGCAGCGGTTCCGTGCACGGAATGTCCACTGTGGACAAGCTGACCACCGACGAGGACGGCGTGCTCTGGTTCGGCTGGACGGACTTCGTCACGCCGGTCTGCGTGCAGCGGTTCACCCTGTCCACCGGCCGCGTCGAGCTGGCCGAGGCCGCGCCGGGCGCGGTCAGCGTGCCGGACGTGCACACCCAGCAGCTCGAGTACACCTCGACCGACGGCACCACCGTGCGGATGTTCGTGGTGTCCAGCCATGCGACGCCGGACCTGCCGAGGCCGACGCTGCTCACCGGCTACGGCGGCTTCGCCGTCAGCAGGCGCCCCGGTTACAGCGCCACCACGCTCGCCTGGGTCGAGGCCGGCGGCGTGTGGGTGGTCGCCTCGCTGCGCGGCGGCGACGAGGAGGGCGAGCAGTGGCACGAGGCCGGGACGCGGGAACGCAAGCAGAACGTCTTCGACGACTTCCACTCCGCGGCCGAGCGGCTGGTGCGCGACGGCTGGACCACCCCGCAGCAGCTGGCGATCATGGGCGGCTCCAACGGCGGCCTGCTGGTCGGCGCGGCGCTGACGCAGCGGCCCGAGCTGTACGCGGCGGTCGTCTGCTCCGCGCCGCTGCTGGACATGGTGCGGTACGAGAGGTTCCTGCTCGGCAGGCTGTGGGCTGAGGAGTACGGCAGCGCGAGCAAGCCGGAGGAGCTGCGCTGGCTGCTGTCCTACTCGCCGTACCACCGGGTGCGCCAGGGCGTCGAGTACCCGTCGGTGCTGTTCACCGTGTTCGAGTCGGACAGCAGGGTCGACCCCAACCACGCCCGCAAGATGTGCGCGGCGCTCCAGCACGCGACCGCGAGCGACTCCACCAAGCACCCCGTGCTGATCCGCAGGGAGACCGAGGTCGGGCACGCCGGCCGCTCGGTCAGCCGCACCGTCTCGCTCGCCGTCGACCAGCTGAGCTTCCTGGCCGACGCCACCGGGCTCGGCCTTGAGGACCGGACATGACCTTCCCGCTGCTCGCGCCCAACCTCGACGACCTGACCAAGGACCCGAGCGTCGCGGCGGCGTGGCTGGCCGACTACGGCCCCAAGCTGGCCGTCGGGTCCGGCCGCATCCTGTTGATCGTCGTCGTGGCGTTCCTGGTGCGCATGGTCGCCAGGCGCACCATCGACCGGCTGACCAAGGGCGCCAGCAACGACCGGACGCCGACGCTCCTTCGCCCGTTACGCGAGCGCGCACCGCAGGCGCTCGGGCAACTGGTCTCCGAACGCCGCGAGCAGCGCGCCAAGACCATCGGGTCGGTGCTGAAGTCGATCACCACGTTCGCGGTGTTCGGGCTGGCGTTCATCCTCGTGCTCGGGCAGCTCGGCATCGACCTCGCGCCGATCCTCGCCTCGGCCGGTGTCGCCGGCGTCGCGCTCGGGTTCGGCGCGCAGAACCTCGTCAAGGACTTCCTGTCCGGCATGTTCATGATGCTGGAGGACCAGTACGGCGTCGGGGACGTCGTCGACGTCGGCTCGGCCAGCGGGACCGTCGAGGCGGTCGGGCTGCGGGTCACCACGCTGCGGGACGGCAACGGCACGGTCTGGTACGTGCGCAACGGCACCGTGCAACGGGTCGGCAACTCCAGCCAGGGCTACGCGGTCGCCGTCGTGGACCTGCCGCTCGGCTACAGCGCGAACGTCGAGCACGCGTCCGAGGTCATCGGCACGGTGGCCACCGCGGCCGTCGCGCAGGAACCGCTGTCCGCCGACGTGATCGGGGACCCCGAGGTGCTCGGCGTCGAGAAGGTCACCCCGGAGACGATCACGCTGCGGCTGACCGTGAAGGTGCGGCCGGGCCGCCAGTGGGCGGTGCAGCGCGCACTGCGGGGCAAGATCATGGCGGCGCTGGACGAGGCCGGGGTCGAGCCGCCGTTCGGACGCCAGAACGGGCGCGCCTAGAGCTGCATTGCCGATGTCGGCGCGCGGCGCAAACCTGCCCTGCGTGCTCGTGGCGCGCCCGCGTGAGTCAGGATGGACAGGTGGGCACGCCGGAGAACTTTCACCAGGCAGTTGGCGGGGACGAGACCTTCCATCGCATCGTCGCCCGGTTCTACGCCGAGGTGGCGAAGGACGAGCTGCTTCGGCCGATGTACCCCGAGGAGGACCTCGGGCCGGCCGAGGAGCGGCTGCGGCTGTTCCTGATCCAGTACTGGGGCGGCTCGCACACCTACTCCGACCGGCGCGGGCACCCGAGGCTCCGGATGCGGCACGCGCCGTTCAAGATCGGGCCGCTCGAGCGGGACGCGTGGCTGCGCTGCATGCGCATCGCGGTCGACGAGGAGAACCTGTCGGAGCCCCTGCGCGCGCAGCTCTGGCAGTACCTGGAAATGGCCGCGAACAGCATGATGAACGCCTGGGTCTGACGCCGACAGCCGAGTGGCACAGATCTCGATCACCCGGACGGGGACAATTCAGCCCCCTTGGATGGCAGGATGACTCCTCGTGCGACGATCCGCCGACATCCAACGAGAGATCGCCGACCAAGCTGCCTGGTGGCGGGACGCGGTCTTCTACCAGGTCTACGTCAGATCGTTCGCCGACGCCGGCAGTGACGGTGTCGGGGACCTCGAGGGCATCCGCAGCAGGCTGGGCTATCTCGAGCTGCTCGGCGTCGACGCGCTCTGGCTGACGCCCTTCTACCGCTCCCCCATGGCCGACCACGGCTACGACGTGGCCGACCCGAGGGACGTCGACCCGCTGTTCGGCGATCTGGCCACGTTCGACCGGCTGATCGAGGACGCGCACGCGCACAACATGCGGGTCACCGTCGACCTGGTGCCCAACCACACCAGCAGCGAGCACGAATGGTTCCAGGCCGCGCTGCGGGCCGGCCCCGGCAGCCACGAGCGCGCCAGGTACCTGTTCCGCGACGGCACCGGCTACGACGGCTCGCAGCCGCCGAACAACTGGACGAGCATCTTCGGCGGCCCGGCGTGGACCCGCGTCGCGGACGGGCAGTGGTACCTGCACCTGTTCGCGACCGAGCAGCCCGACCTGAACTGGGACAACCCCGAGGTCGCAGGCGACCTGGCCCGCACGCTCCGGTTCTGGCTGGACCGGGGCGTCGACGGGTTCCGGATCGACGTGGCGCACGGCATGGCCAAACCGTACGACCTGCCCAACATGGACTCGCGCGCCACCCACGGTTCCGGTGTGCTGCACGACAACCAGCTCGACCCGAGGTTCGACGACGACGGTGTGCACGAGATCCACCGCATGATCCGCAAGGTGCTCGACGAGTACCAGGACCGGATGGCGATCGGCGAGGTCTGGGTGCAGGACGACGAGCGGTTCGCCCGCTACGTCCGCCAGGACGAGCTGCACCTCGCGTTCAACTTCCGGCTGGTCGACGCGGAGTTCGACGCGGACGCGGTGCGCGGCGCGATCGAGCACTCGCTCGCCTCCGTCGCCGCGGTCGGCGCGCCGGCGACCTGGACGCTGTCCAATCACGACGTGGTCCGGCACGTCACCAGGTACGGCGGCGGCTCGCTCGGTGCGAAGCGCGCAAGGGCGATGGCGCTGGTCGAGCTGGCGCTGCCCGGGGTCATCTACCTGTACAACGGCGAGGAACTCGGGCTGCCGAACGTGGAACTGCCCGACTGGGCGCTCCAGGACCCGGTCTGGGAGCGGTCCGGCCGCATCGAGCGCGGCAGGGACGGCTGCCGGGTGCCGATTCCCTGGGAGGGGTTCGCGCCGCCGTTCGGGTTCACCAGCGGCCACGACAGCTGGCTGCCGATGCCGCACGAGTGGTCCGGGCTGACCGTCGAGTCGCAGCTGGAGGACCCGGCGTCGATGCTGTCGCTGTACCGGCAGGCGCTGGAGATCCGCAAGACGTCAACGGGCTTCGCCGGCGACGAGCTGGAGTGGTACGGCGCCCCGCCCGGCTGCTTCGCGTTCCGCCGCAAGGGCGGTGGGCTGATCTGCGCGCTGAACACCTCAGGCGGCCCGGTGCCGCTGCCGCCGGGCGAGGTGCTGCTGTCCAGCGGGCCGGTCGAGGGCGAGCACCTGCCGCCGGACACCGCGGTCTGGCTGCTCTGACCGGTGCCGCGTCAGCTGAGGGCGGTGGCGACGGCGAGCAGCTCGGCCAGCGGCAGGGTGGTCGTCCTCGGCGGCGTGTCCTCGATGACCGGTTCGTCCTGATCCACGAACGGCTGGCTGATCACCGCGAACGTGTAGCCGTCGGCCTGCCAGGTGACCGCGAGACCGGCGGGGGCGCCCCTGACCTCGGCAGGGTGGTCGCCAACCGTGTCACGCCCGAGCGTCGGCCAGGAGTCGGGCACGGCCGCCGTCTGGCCGAGCACCTGGGTGATCGTCAGCGGAGCCGACCGAGAGATAGCCGTATTCATCCAGGCCGGCGCTGGCCCGGCGCCGTACTGGCGCGTCCAGGCCCGCGCGCCCGGCCGAAGCGCGGGTCCGTCCCGCACCAGCAGCGGCAGGTCGGCCGCCCACAGCGTGTAGCCGGCGGGCAGGTGGCCGGCCCGCGCGAGCCGGTGCTCGTCGAAGGACGGCAGCACCTGGCCGTCGGGGCCGATCAGCGTGCGACCGCCGAGCGGCGACCGCAGGCTGACCCGCAGCAGATCGTCGTGCGCCGCGGTGCACAGCCCGGCGCCTGCCGGCTTCGACACCACGGTGTGCTCGATCAGCCGCACGCTGGTGGCCGTCTCGGTCACCTTCAGCTCGTGCGAACCGCACCCGGGCACCTGGCTCCACGTGGTCAGCGACCCGCCGTCGAGCGCGATGAGCACCACGGCCTCCGGCGGGCGGTCGGTCTCCGTCGGCGGGCTGTCGACCCCGCACCCGGCCGCGCCGAGGGAGATGGACATCGTCACCACGAACCCCGCCAGCGCGCACACCAGTCGGCTGCCCCGAGGAACCCGTGACGGACCCACCGCGCGGTCAGACCAGCAGCGGAAGCATGGAGTGGCGCCTGCGCACCACCGCGCCGTAGCGGGCGTCGATCCGCAGCCAGGAGTCCGTCGCCGTCACCCTGACCACCTCCTCGTCCTGTGTCGAACCGAGGAAACCCATGCCGGACAGGGCGAACAGGCACCGCAGCGGCACCTTCACGTCCAGCCCGCTGCCGTGCACGGTCACCACCGTCTGGTCCAGCAGCGACGCGGGCGGCGTGCCGTGCGGTCCCGCGTTCTCCTTGGCCAGCTCGACACCCCGGTCGGCCAGCTCGGACACGACCGTCACCGGCAGCTGGTCGACGGCCAGCCAGCCGTTCGTCGGCGGCAGCGCCGAGCGCCACATCAGGTCGCGGGCCGGGCCAGGGTCGATCCGCTCGCCGCCGACCACGGCCAGCCCGGCCAGCAGCTCGTTGCCGGGCACCGTCACGTCGGCCGGCGCGACCTGGCCCGCCACCGTGCGGGTGGCCAGGGCGTCGAACGGGGTCGCGACCCACGCGTCCACCCGGTCCTCGGACCGGTTGCGCAGCCGCACCACGGTCTGGGTGTCCAGCCGGACCGCCCTCGCGACGAACGCGCCGAGGTCGTCCCGCTCACCGGGGTCTGGAAGGAACAGTTCAGGCACCAGTACCTCCGGCGCTGTCACACAGCCAAACAGTCACCACATCATGAACAGCCACGAAACGTTCAGGCACCGGTACCTCCGGCGCTGTCACACAGCGAAACAGTCACCACATCATGAACAGCCACGAAACGTTCAGGCACCGGTGCCTCCGGCTCGCCAACCGGCGAGGAAGTCGCGTTCCGCGTCGGTCAGCCGACGCGGCGAAGAGCTGGCGATGCCGTACGCGGCGAGCAGCACCTCGGCCTGCACCGCCACCGGGCTGTCCGCGCGCTTGCCCGCGCGGATCGTGTGCGCCAGTGTGAACGAGGCGTAGCGCAGCTCCTGCACCGACAGCTCGACCCGCACGTCCTCGCCGGTGTGCAGCAGCGGGGCCCGGAAGTCCACCGTCAGCTTGACCACCACCACGCCCTTGGCCAGGTCGGTCACGCCGTGCCGCGCGGCCTCGCTGAACAGCAGCGCCACCCGCGCCTCCTCCAGCAACGTCACCGTCTGCGCGTGGTTGACGTGACCGAACACGTCCATGTCCGACCAGCGCGGACGCACTTCGGCGACGAACACACCCAAGGCAGGCGCCTCCTAGCTAGACGTCGTGTCAGGAAGGACGCCGTCCTAACGCCGGGTGTCCCCTAGGCGTCCTTCATGACACAGCTTCGCAGAAGGCCGGGTGGGTCAGTGACCCTGGTGGGTGTCACCGTGTCACCCCACCCGGCGTCGTCGTCGGTTTCACCGAGCGAACCTCAGCGAACCATGCTTCGAATCTGCCGCGCCGCCACCGAGAGCGTGGCCAGGTCCAGCCGGTTGACCCGGTTGATCTCGGCCAGTGCCGCCCTCGCCCGCCCGAGCCGGGAGGCGTTGGACTCCTCCCACTTGGCGATCTTCTCCGCCGCGCTGTCGTCGGGATCGCTGTGTCGCAACACATCCAGCGCGATCGCCCGCAGCGACGAGTACAGGTCGTCGCGCAGCGCGAGCCGTGCCAACGCGTGCCACCGGTTGCCGCGTTCCAGCTGGCTGACGGAGCTGAGCATCTGGTCGATGTCCAGGTGCTCGGACAGCGCGTAGTACAGCTCGGCGGTCTCCTGGTGGCTGCGCTCGACGCCGGAACCGGTGCCGCCCTCGCGCTCGGCCAGCTCGGCGACCTCGGCGATGTCGAACAGGCAGTAGGTGAACAGCAGCGCGGCGATCCGCTCGGCGAGCGGGGCCGGCACGCCGACCCCGATCAGCGACTCGGCCCGCTTCAGGGCGTAGTCCTTCTCCACGCCCTGCAACAGCGCCGGCAGCTGCGGCGCGATCTTCCTGACGACCGGGGAGAACCTGCTGATCTCCGCGCCGACCGGCAGCGGCTGCGGGCGGTTGGCCAGTAGCCACCTGCTGGCGCGGTCGAGCAGCCGACGGGTCTCCAGCACCAGCTCGTCGGCGACCTCGGTCGACACGACGTTGTCCAGGGCCTGGATCTCCCGCCACAACGCGGGCAGGTCGAACACCGTGGTGGCGACGGAGAAGGCCCGCACCGCGTCGGTCGCGGTCGCGTTCATCTCCTCGGCGAGCCGGTAGGCGTAGGAGATGCCACCGCCGTCGACCATCTCGTTGACCAGCAGCGTGGTGGTGATCTGCTTGCGCAGCGGGTGCGCGGGGATCGCGTCGGCGAACCGCTCGCGCAGCTCGCTCGGGAAGTACTCGGACAGCCGCCGCGCGAACGTCTCAACGTCGGGCAGGTCGGTGGCCAGCACCTCCTCCTTCAGCGCCAGCTTGACGTGCGCGAGCAGCGTCGCCAGCTCCGGCGAGGTCAGGCCGTCGCCCGCCTTGTCCAGCGCCCGGAACTCGGCCGCGCTGGGCAGCGCCTCGAGGTGGCGGTCCAGGCCCCTGCGCGATTCGAGGTCGGCGACGAGCCTGGCGTGCACGGACAGCATCGGCGCGGCGTGCGCCCTGCTGACGCCGAGCACCGCGTTCTGCTCGTAGTTGTCGTCGAGCACCAGCCGACCGACCTCGTCGGTCATCTGGACCAGGACCTCGTTGCGCTGCTCGCGGTCGAGCTTGCCCTCGGTGACCAGGTGGTCGAGCAGGATCTTGATGTTGACCTCGTGGTCGGAGCAGTCCACGCCGGCCGAGTTGTCCAGCGCGTCGGTGTTGACCTTGCCGTCGGCGCGGGCGAACTCGATCCGGCCGCGCTGGGTCAGGCCGAGGTTGCCGCCCTCGCCGACGACCTTCACGCGCAGGTCGGCGCCGTTCACCCTGAGCGCGTCGTTGGTCTTGTCGCCGACCTCGGCGTGCGTCTCGGCGGCCGCCTTCACGTAGGTGCCGATGCCGCCGTTCCACAGCAGGTCGACCGGGGCGAGCAGGATCGCCTTCATCAGCTCGGCAGGCGGGAGGCGCTTGATGCCCTCGTCGATGCCGAGCGCCGCCTTGACCTGCGGGGTCAGCGGGATGAACTTGGCCGTGCGGGGCCAGATTCCGCCGCCCTCGCTGATCAGCCCGCGGTCGTAGTCGTCCCAGGACGAGCGGGGCAGCTCGAACAGCCGCGTGCGCTCGGCGAAGGACGGCGCGGCGACCGGGTTCGGGTCGACGAAGATGTGCCGGTGGTCGAAGGCGGCGACCAGACGGATGTGCTCGGACAGCAGCATCCCGTTGCCGAACACGTCGCCCGACATGTCGCCGACGCCGACGACGGTGAACTCCTCGGTCTGGGTGTCCACGCCCAGCTCGCGGAAGTGCCGCTTCACGCTCTCCCAGGCGCCCTTGGCGGTGATGCCCATCTGCTTGTGGTCGTAGCCGACCGAGCCGCCCGAGGCGAACGCGTCGCCGAGCCAGAAGCCGTAGCTGGTGGCGACCTCGTTGGCGATGTCGGAGAACGTCGCGGTGCCCTTGTCGGCGGCGACCACCAGGTAGGTGTCGTCGCCGTCGTAGCGCACCACCTGCGGGGCCGGCACGACCTGGCCCGCGTCGAGGTTGTCGGTGAGGTCGAGCAGCGCCGAGATGAACATGCGGTAGCAGGCGATGCCCTCGGCGAGGCTGGCCTCCCGGTCGATGCCGGGGTCGCCCGTCGGCACTGGCGGGCGCTTGACGACGAAGCCGCCCTTCGCGCCGACCGGCACGATCACCGCGTTCTTCACGGCCTGCGCCTTGACCAGGCCGAGGATCTCGGTGCGGAAGTCCTCGCGCCGGTCCGACCAGCGCAGCCCGCCCCTGGCCACCGACCCGAACCGCAGGTGCACGCCCTCGACCCTCGGCGAGTACACGAAGATCTCGAACCTCGGGCGGGGTTCCGGCAGGTCGGGCAGCGCGCGCGGGTCCAGCTTCACGGCGAGGTAGGACCGCAGCGCGCCGTCGGCGTCCCGGACGAAGTAGCTGGTCCGCAGCGTCGCCTGGATGAGCGTGAGCAGGCTGCGCAGGATGCGGTCGGCGTCCAGGCTGGTGACGTCGTCGATCAGCTGGCCGATCTCGCCGATCAGCAGGTCGGTGCGGCCGCTGCGGGCGCTCTCGTCGACCGAGGGGTCGAAGCGCGCCTCGAACAGCCGCACCAGGGCGGTGGCCACGTCGGTGTGGCCGAGGACGGCGTCCTCGATGTAGTCCTGGCTGTAGGGCGTGCCGGCCTGGCGCAGGTACTTGGCGTACGCGCGCAGCACGGCCGCCTGCCGCCAGTCCAGGCCGGCAAGCAGGATCAGCGAGTTGAACCGGTCGACCTCGGCCTCGCCGCGCCAGGCCGCCGCGAAGGCCTCCTGGAACCGCACCCGGCCCGTGTCCAGGTCGGCGCCGGCGAGCTTGTCCAGCGCCGGCTGCTCGATGCGCAGGCCGAAGTCGTAGATCCAGCAGGTGACGCCGTCCTCGCGGTCCACCTCGTACGGCCGCTCGTCGACCACGACGACGCCCATCCGCTGGAGCACCGGCAGCACCTGGGACAGCGTGATCCGCTCGCCCGCGAGGTAGAGCTTGAAGCGCCGCTCCCCTGGCTCGGCGTTGTCCGGCAGGTAGAAGGACATGTCCAGGTCGCCCTCGGACAGCGCCTCGATCCTGCGGAAGTCCCGCAGGCCCTCGTCGGCGGAGAAGTCCTCCTTGTACGCCTCGGGGAACGAGGCCGCGATGCGCTGGCCCAGCTCGGTGGCGGACTCCGCGCCGAGCACGATCCCCTCGCCGCCGTCCGCGCCGTTCTCGGACAGCAGAGCGTCCACCATCAGGTCGTCCCAGCTGCGCACGGCCTCGGTGAGCAGCTGCTGGATGCGCGCGGTGTCCGGCTCGACCTGGCGGCCGGGGTCGGTGTGCACGGTGAAGTGCACGCGGGCCAACGCCGACTCGCCGACCCTGGTGCTGTACTCCAGCGTGGTGCCGCCCAGCTCGGCGAGCAGCACCTCCTGCATGGCCAGCCGCGAGGTCGTGGTGTAGCGGTCGCGCGGCACGTAGACCAGGCACGAGAAGAAGCGGCCGTACGGGTCGCGGCGCAGGAACAGCCGCAGCCTGCGGCGCTCGGCCAGCGCCAGCACGCCCGTGGTGGTCGCGTACAGCGAGTCGGTGTCGGTGGAGAACAGCTCGGTGCGCGGGTAGTTCTGGATCACTTCCAGCATCCGCTGGCCCGAGTAGGACTGGAGCGGGAAGCCGGCGCGGTGGATCACCTCGCGCACCCGGCGCTCGATCACCGGGATGTCCAGCACGTCCTCGTGCAGCGCACTGGTGCTGAACACGCCGAGGAAGCGGTGCTCGCCGGTGACCTGGCCGTCGGCGTCGAAGGTCTTCACGCCGACGTAGTACGGGTAGATCGACCGGTGCACGGTCGACTGGGCGCTGGCCTGGGTCAGCACCAGCAGCTCGGGGGCGAACGCCTGCGCGCCGGCGTCCGGTCCCGCAGTGAGGCTGCGGGCGGCCAGGCTGTCCTGGCGCAGCACGCCGAGGCCCGAGGCGAGCACGGCGCGCAGCGCGGCTTCGCCGCCGGTGGACGGGTCGTCCCTGACGACCTCGTAGCGCCGGTAGCCGAGGAAGGTGAAGTGGCCGCCCGCGAGCCAGCGCAGCAGCTTCGCGCCCTCGGTGGTCTCGTCGGCCGGCAGGGCGGGAGGCGTGGCCTCCAGCGCGTCGGCGAGCGCGGTGGCCGTGCCGACCATCTTCTCGGTGTCCTCGACGACCTCGCGGACGTCGTTGAGGACCGTGAGCAGCCGGTTCTCCAGCTCGCGGGCCCGGTCGGGGTCGGTGAGGAGGTCGACCTCGATGATCATCCAGGACTCCACGAGGGTGTCCTGGGGAGGGTCGGAGGGGTCGGCGCCGGGGAGCACCTCGCGCAGGTTGCCGGCGACGTCGCGGCGAACCACCACGATCGGGTGGACAACCCGCTGCACCTGCACGCCGCCCCTGGTGAGCTCGGAGGCCACCGAGTCGACGAGGTAGGGCATGTCGTCGGTGACGACCTGCACGACGGTGACCGGGCAGGTCCAGCCGTCGTGGGTGCGGGTCGGGTTGAGCACCCGCACGACCGGGCGGCCGGGCACGCGGTTCTCGGCCAGCCGGTAGTTCGACCGCACCGCGCCGGCGAGATCCACCGGGTCGTCGTCGATGACCTCCTCCGGCGGCACGTACCGGTAGTACAGCCGGATCAGGTCGGCGAGCTCGGGTGCGTTGGCGATGGCCCTGTCGATCAACTCGTCGCGGACCTGCTCCGGACTGGCCGTTCGGCCGCTACCGGGATCGGTGTCATTCGCGGCGTTGGCGGAACGGGACGGGACTCCAGTCGAGATCATTTTCAGGCGACTCCACGCTATCCGGCACCTCTGTGTGCCGGGTCCGCGTCCCACCCTAGTTGGCAGAGAAACCGCCAACGGGGAGGGGCCGGCGGGCAAAACCGGCTGGCAGCGAGCTGAATCGAAAGCTGAATCGAGCCACGTGCCCGCCCCGTCACAGCGGGTGCAGCGACACGGATTTCAAGATCACCGACTCAGGCGTCCGGCAGGGTCCAGGCGCCGTGCCGCGACCCGCTGTCCGGCGCGGCGGAGCGGGCCTCCGGCGCGCCGGAACCGGCGCGGAACCGGATCGGGCCGGTGGTCTCCGCGTCGGACGGCGGACCGGCCGCACCCGGCTCGACCTGCGGTTGGACGGCCTGCGGGCGGCCGCCCAGCACGATCGGCCCGGTGCGTTCGGCGTCGGACTCCTGGCTCGTGCCTGGCTCGGTCCGACGTTGGCCGGTATCCGCGCCCACCGGCTCGGCTCCCGACCGGCCCGACGTGTCGAAGCTCACGATGCCGGGATGCGACAGACCGCTGTCCTGCTGGCCCGCCGGCTCGGGCCCGGCCGGCAGCAGGGCCGCCGACCGCGCCCAGTCCTCCACCGCGTCGTCGTCCGGGTCGGCGCCGCTGCGGCGGCCCGTCTCGTAGGCGACCAGCGCCTCGGTGAGCAGCTCGGCGAGCCCGGGACCGCCCTTCCTGCGCCGGCCCCGGCCTGCGGACGGCTTGCCGAAAGCCTGCCCAGGCGCGCGGTCCTCGTCCCGGGACGGCTCGTCCTCGACGTCGGCCGCGCCAAGGAACGCGACCTCCGCCAGCGACGGCCCCGGTTCCGAGGGAATCCCGTCGGGTCCTGGCTCGAACGGCGACGGCACCGGCTCGGGCGGCGACGGGATCTCGTCGGGCTCGGCCGGCCGAGGGATCTCGTCGGGCTCGGGCGGCCGAGGGATCTCGTCGGGCCGAGGAGTCGGCGGCACCTCGTCCGGCAGCGGATTCAGGCCCCGGTCCCGGCGCGGGGCGGACTCGCGCGGCGAAGGTCCGTCCTGATGCTGCGGACGCAGGTAGGTGACGGCCCCGAACGACCCCGGCTCGGACGCCATCGAGGTGCCGGCCTCGGACTCGCTCGACGCGAACGCCAGCGGCTCGCGCGTCATCCGCTCGCGCGTCACCGGCGTTGGCTTGACCGGCGGGCCGTCGAAGCTCGTTGGCGCGAACGGCAGCGGGTCGGCCAGGCCCTCGGATGTCGAGCCGGCCGAGCCCGGCGAGCCCGGCGACGAGCCGAACTCCGGGGCCGACCCCGGCTCGGGGATCCGCGCCGCCGGCACGTCGCCGTCCGGCGCGGAGAACACGGCGCTCACCGGCGGACGGCCCGGACCGGTCGCCTGGCTCGGCACCGGCGGGACGGTCGGATCCGACGAGGCCGGGTCGTGGGCAGGCGTCGCCGGTGGGTCAGCCAGGATCGGGCTCTGGCTCGGCACCGGCGGCGCGACCGGCTCCGACAGCGTCGGAGCATGGCCGGCCGCGACGGAGTCCCCGGGCATCGGCGCATGGGCCGGCGCAACTGACGTGAACGAGTCGACCGACGCGGCGAACGGGTCGCCCGGCATCGAGGCCGCACTCGGCGGCGATGGCGCGAAGGGGGCGGCTGGCGTCGAGGCATAGCTCAGCGCCGGTGGTGCTACGGGATCCGCCGAGGCCGAGCCATGGGTGGCCCCCGCCGACGCGGACGAGTCGGGCAGGGTCGCGGTTGCCGCAGCGACCGGGGAAGCGGCGGGTTGTCCGACAGGCAACCCGTCCTTGCCGACCTTGGGCTGCGGCACGGTCGGCGTCTCGCCGAGATCGATGGAGGCCGGGTTGTCCGCCGCGCTCGGTTCACCCGACGCGACCGATCCACGCGCGGCCAGGGCCAACTGCTCCGCGACCGACTCGTACGCGGCGATCAGGCCCAGCCCGCTGGGCAGCTCCGACGCGGCCGTCCCGGCAGCGGACCCACCGGACGCGGCCAGGTCGTACGAGCCCGAGGAATCGTGCCCGCCCCCGGCCGCGTACGCCGAGTCCGAATCGTGCGCACCGGGCAGTCCAAGCGCACCGGACGAATCCCGCCCAACCCGCGACCCGTACTCGCCAAACGCTCCACCGCTCACAGGAGACTCACCCGGGTCAGCCGACCGCTGGCCGGAACCTCCACCGGCCGCGTACGCCGAGTCCGAATCGTGCGCGCCAGGCAGTCCAAGCGCACCAGACGAGTCCCGCCCGACCCGCGACCCGTACTCGCCAAACGCTCCGCCACTCACGGAAGACTCACCCTGGTCTGCCGACCGCTGGCCGGAACCCCGCGTGCCGGGCAGTTCGAACGCGACTGAGGATCCGGTCTCGCCGGCCGACCGATACGTGCCGGCCACCTCTCCCTCGGCCGCAAGCCCCAACTCGTCAGTCGGCTGGCCCCTGGTCCCCGCCGCCCCGCCAACAGCCGACCCGCTCCCGACGGTCAGCCCGCGTCCGTCGGCCGGCGTGCCCGCGGCAGCCGATCCGCCATGCCCCGCAACCATGTCGTGCGCCACCACCGCTTCGGGCCGCGAACCCGACCCGCGCTCGGCAAACTGCCCGAGGCTGGTGGTCGACCCGGCAGCGCCGAACGCCTCGCGGTCGGCCTGCTCTCCGCCAGAGGCCGGCCTGTCTCCGGCGGGCACGCCGAAGGGCGCCTCCTCGCCACGACCGGCGGCCGATCCGTAGCTGCCAGCCGACTCGACCGAAGACCGCTCGTGGCTCGCCGCCGTGTCGCCGAGCCGGACCTCCGCGCCGCGATCGGCGACGGAGTCGAACGCGGCGAACGGAGTGGGATCGGTCGATTGACCGGCGGGCTGCGGTTCGGGATCGGCGGACGTGCCTGGCTCGGGAGGCGACCGGTGCCCGGCCGAGGTCTCGGTCGTGGTCGTGGTCGTCAGCTCCTGTTCTGCTGAGTGCTCCACGTCGAACGAGTGCTCGCGCAGGGCCTTGGCCAGCGCGGCCAGTTCCGCCAGGCCGGGGTCGAGGAACGCCGGCAGCGGGGCCGGCGATCCCGTGTCCCCGGCCGACGGCTCGGGCGTCGCGTCGAGCGGGCCCTGCGTCCAACCGGGCTCGCTCGCGGTCGCCCGGTCCGAGTCCTCGTCGCTCTGGGACCGCCTCGGCGGCTCCACTCGCCATTGCAGGGCTGCGCGGCCGGCCGCGTCCCCGTGCTCGGCGGTCCGGCCCGGCAGGTCACTCGTGTCCTCGGCGGTCCGGCTCGGCAGGCCGCCCATGCCTTCGGCGGCCCGGCCCGGCAGGCCGCCCATGCCTGCGGCGGCCCGGCCCGGCAGGCCACCCGGGTCCATGGAGCCCGGTGACTCGCCGCCGCCGTCGGCGCGGAGGTCAGCGGCCGGCGATGCGGCGTCGCCGAGGTCGGTTGGCTGGCCTGCCTCGGTCGGGCCCGCGGAGTGGCGGCTCACTAACTTGTCAGGGTCGAGCATGATCGAGTTCATCGCCGGCCAGGACGCCGACTGGCGCTGGTGATCAGCCGGCGTAGCCGGCGCCTCGGCCGCCGAGGATTGGGGCTCGGTGTCGGCGATGTCGTCGTCGGACGGCGCACGTCGGCGTCCGCCCGTCCCCTTCGCGCCGGACAGGCGGGCCGCAGCCAACAGCGCGTCGAGGCCGGTGGCCGCGTCGCTGCCGTGGCGGGCGGCGCCGCCGGCCGGAGCCGCAGGCTCGTCGTGGGCTTCTGTCGAAACGTTGGGCCGTCGGCCTGTCGTCGGCGCGGGCGGCGACGTCTCGGGCGGGGCCGTCGACCGGGTCGTCGTCGGCACGGAGGGGTCCTCGGCGGCCGAGCGCTGCCGTGGTTGTGGCGCAGGCTCGGCGTCGGAGCGCACCGCGTCCTGGTTGCCGGGGCCGGGTTGCGTCGCCGACGGCTGGCCTGGCCCGGTGGGGGCGACCGACCACGCGGCGGAGGGATGGCGGCGGTCGGCCTCCGCGTCTGCCCGCGCCGTCGTCGTCGTTGCTGGTCCGGTCGATGCCGGGCCGGGGAGTGGCGGGAGGTCGGCCGGCTGTTCTGCGGACGACTCGTCCTGCGGGTGTTCCTCGACGGCTCGGCGGCGGCCGCTGCGCAGCGCGCCGGCCGCCGCGATCAGGCCGGCCGCCGGCACGGCCGCGCCGCCGGAAGTCTCCTGCGTCGAACCCGACGGCTGCTTGTCGGCCCTGCGCCGGCCGCCGCGCACCTGCTCGTCGTCGCGGAGATCCTCGCGGACGTCCTGTGGCGAACTCTCCTCACCGACACCGACACCGACACCGACACCGGCCTCGGCTCCGGCCTCGGCCTCGGCCCCGGCTGCGGCTCCGGCTCCGGTCGCAGTGTCGCCGCCGTCCGGTGCCACGTGGCCCAGCCGCCACCGATCGGCTGCCTGCGCCCAGGCCGCGGACAGCACCTCGGCGGTCGACTCGTCGCCGGATCGCCGGACCCGCCTGCGCACGCCCTCGGGCCGATACGCCTGGCCAGGTCGCCACTGCCGGCCCGGCGTGGCGGGCTCGGTCCCCTTGGGCTGGCCGCCGTCGACACCAGCGGCGCTCAACGTCTTGGCCGTCAGCAGGGCGTGGTCGGCCTCGGTGAGGAACACGTCCGCGTCGCTGCCCGGCTGGTACTGGGCGACCCCGGTGTGCACGGTGACGGTGTGCCCCGGCGCCAACCCGGCCCACTGCTCGGTGGCCAGCTCGGACCGCAGCTCCTCGGTCCACCGCTTCGCCTGCTCGCCCGTGCTGCCCGGCAGCAACACGGCGAGCTCGTCCCCGCCGACCCTGGCCAGCTCGGCGCGCTCGGGCGCGGTGCCCCGCACGCGCTCCGCCAGCTGGAGGAAAACCTGCTCCAGCAACGGAACCGAGTCCGGTTCGAGACCGCTGACGTCCAGCAGCACCAGCGACAGCGCCTCGCCATCGGTCGCCTCCCCGACGGCCTCGTCGAGGGTCCGCCGGAATCCGCGTCGGTTCAGCAATCCGGTGCTCTCGTCCGTCTCGGTCGGGGCGTCGCCGCGCTGGTGGATCAGCGTGGCGAACTGCTGGCGCAGCCCGGCGGGCTGACCACGCAGGCCGAAGAACTCGACCGTGAACTCCTCCGCGAGCCGCGCCCGGACCAGGTAGACGGACCGGGCCCGCCGACGCTCGGCCGCGTGCGCGGACCGCAGGCTGGTCAGCGCCTCGGTGAGCTCGCCGGACATCTCGTGCACGTGCGCCAACGCCAGCAGGCTCTCCGCGTGCAGCGAGTCGAGCTGATGCCGTTCCGCGCTGTCGGCGGCATCGCGGAGCAGGTCCCTTGCCAACTCCACCCGCCCTGCCGGCAGGTGCAGCCGGGTGGCGAGCGCGAGCCGAAGCCAGCCGGCCGTGGTGGCCGACGGGGCCCTGACCGGCAGCGCCAGCAGCGGCGCTGCCGCCGCCGCCGCGTCGCCGAGCTGGTCGGAGTCCATCAGCGCGCAGACCAGCTCGAGGGTGAGCTTGCCGCGCGCCTGCCCGTTGTCGGTGTCGGGATCCCGCAGTTGGTCGAGCAGCGCGAGGCCGGCCCGCGCGGACGCGAGCGCGGCCTCGAGGTCGCCCCAGCGCCGGTGGTGGGCCGCCGCCACGGCGTGCAGCAGCCCGCGCAGCAGCAGCCGGGTGTCCGAGTCCAGTTCCGGGTCGCTGCCGTAGAGCCGGTCGGCCTCGGCCAGCGACTCGGTCAGCTCCTTGCCCCGCCCCAGCGTCACCAGACACTCGCTGGCCTGCACGAGCGCCGCCGCGCGCAGCGACTCGGGCACGCCGCCCGCCTCAAGGACGGGCCGCAGGGCGGCGAACCCGGTCAGCGGTGCCCCCGCCGACCGGGCGCAGCCCGCCAGCTCCACCCGCAGCCGCCAGATCAGCTCCTGCTCGCCGGCGGCCTCAGCGGCCCGCAGCGCGCCGAGCGCCCGGTCGGCCACCCGCACCCCGCGCCCGAGGCGGTTGCTGGCGAACACGACCAGCGACTCGGCGCGCAGCCGGTCCGGTTCGTCCCGGCGGGCAGCGGCGAGCGCGGCGGCTCGTTCGCCGAGCACCAGAGTCAACTCCGGTGCTCGCCAACGCAGCCGCCAGGCGGGCACGACAAGCGTGCTCACCTCGACGTCCGCCTGCGCTTCGCCCCTGGCCGCCACGACGTCGATGCCTGCTCAGCCGCGTGTCAGCTTGCGGTAGGTGACCCGGTGCGGCCTGGCCGCGTCGGCTCCCATGCGCTCGACCTTGTTCTTCTCATAGCCCTCGAAGTTGCCCTCGAACCAGAACCACTTGGCCGGGTCCTCGGCGGTGCCCTCCCAGGCGAGGATGTGCGTGGCCACCCGGTCGAGGAACCACCGGTCGTGGGAGATGACCACCGCGCAGCCCGGGAACTGCTCGAGCGCGTTCTCCATCGACCCGAGGGTTTCCACGTCCAGGTCGTTGGTCGGCTCGTCGAGCAGGATCAGGTTGCCGCCCTGCTTGAGGGTCATCGCCAGGTTCAGCCGGTTGCGCTCACCGCCGGAGAGCACGCCGGAGGGCTTCTGCTGGTCCGGTCCCTTGAAGCCGAACGCGCTGACGTAGGCGCGCGAGGGCATCTCCACGTTGCCGACCTGGATGTAGTCCAGGCCGCCGGAGACCGTCTGCCAGACCGTCTTCTTCGGGTCGAGACCCGCCCGGTTCTGGTCGACGTAGGACAGCTTCACTGTCTCGCCGATCTTGACGGTGCCCTCGTCCGCCTTCTCGAGGCCGACGATCGTCTTGAACAGCGTGGTCTTGCCGACGCCGTTCGGGCCGATCACGCCGATGATGCCGTTACGGGGCAGGTCGAAGGTCAGGCCGTCGATGAGGACCCGGTCGCCGAAGCCCTTCTTCAGGTTCGCCACGTCGACCACGACGTTGCCGAGGCGCGGGCCCGGCGGGATCTGGATCTCCTCGAAGTCGAGCTTGCTGGTCTTCTCCGCCTCGGCGGCCATCTCCTCGTAGCGTTCGAGCCGCGACCTGGACTTGGTCTGGCGAGCCTTGGCGTTGGACCGCACCCAGGCCAGCTCGTCCTTGAGCCGCTTCTGGAGCTTCTGGTCCTTCTTGCCCTGGACCGCCAGCCGCTCGGCCTTCTTCTCCAGGTAGGTGGAGTAGTTGCCCTCGTACGGGTAGAGGTGCCCCCGGTCGATCTCCAGGATCCACTCGGCGAGGTTGTCCAGGAAGTACCGGTCGTGGGTCACGGCGAGCACGGCGCCGGCGTACTTGGACAGGTGCTGTTCGAGCCACAGCACGCTCTCGGCGTCCAGGTGGTTGGTCGGCTCGTCCAGTAGCAGCAGGTCGGGCTTGCTCAGCAGCAGCTTGCACAGGGCGACCCGGCGGCGCTCGCCACCGGAGAGCTTCGAAACTTCAGCGTCCGGCGGCGGGCAGCGCAGCGCGTCCATCGCCTGTTCCAGCTGCGAGTCGAGGTCCCACGCGTCAGCGTGGTCCAGCTCCTCCTGGAGCTGACCCATCTCCTCGATCAGCTCGTCGGAGTAGTCGGTCTCCAACTGCTTGGCGATCTCGTTGTAGCGGTCGAGCTTGACCTTGATCTCGCCGACCCCCTCCTCGACGTTGCCGAGGACGGTCTTCTCCTCGTTGAGCGGCGGCTCCTGCTGGAGGATCCCCACGGTGTAGCCGGGGGACAGGAAGGCCTCGCCGTTGTTCGGCTGGTCCAACCCGGCCATGATCTTGAGCACGCTCGACTTGCCGGCGCCGTTAGGCCCGACAACACCGATCTTGGCGCCAGGGAGGAACTGGAGAGTGACGTCATCAAGGATGACCTTGTCCCCGTGCGCCTTGCGCACCTTCTTCATGGTGTAGATGAACTCGGCCATGGCAGCGATCGTAGAGCGGCAGCCGACGGGCCAGAACCACGGTCGCCAGCAGCGGGCCTCGGGACACGACAGAGTTAACGCGAAAGAGCGTCCCGCCGGGTGGTGATTCCACCGCCTCGACGCCGCTGCGCATCCCTCCGGCAGGGCGTTGACCAGCCCGTCCGCTGATCGCCCCGCCGACCGGCCGGGGTCGAGACCCTCCCGCGTTCGCGGGAGCCCGGACTCCGCCGATTCCCCAAAACCTGATGACCGTGGCCGCCCACGCGGCCGACCCTCGACCTTCCCTCCTTCGGTGACTCGTGCACGCACCAGATGATCTTGGGTGGATTCGCCCCGCCTCGGCGGTGTGTCCTGATTCGGTGTGCTGACTTGTGTTTCCCGCCGGCTCGGCGCCCATCCGACCCGCCCGTCCGACAGGCTCAGGCGGCCACCTCCGCCGCGGTCTGCCGCGCCGCGTGGCGCGCCGTGCCCGATCCGGCCTCGGCGGCGGCGCTGCTGTCCGCGTCGACGGACGCGTCGAGGCCCTCGGCGGCCCGCGCGGTGTCCAGCGGCGTCGAGTCGGGCCGATCGGCCTGCCTGCGGTTGCGTGCCAGGGTGGCGACGCACCTGGTCAGGTCGGGGCCGACCGAGACCGCGGTGAGTTCGACGCTGAACTTCGCCTGGCCCTCCGCTTCGTAGCTTCTCGTGTAGAGCCGGCCGGTGACCACCACCGGATCCCCCATGGCGAGCGACGCGACGACCCCGTCGGCGAGCCGTTTCCAGCAGGTGACGTTGACGAACAGCTGTTCGCCGTCCCCCCACTGACCCGTCTGGTTGTCATATCTGCGCTCCGTGCTGCGGACCCTGAAGCGGGCCAGGTTGACGCCGTCCGTGGTCTGCCGTTCGTTCACCTTGCTGATCACCGTGCCCACGATCGTCGTGATCGTCTCGTTCACACCCATGTCCGTGCTCCCTTCCGCTCGTCGCCGACGGGTCGCCGGCCTGTCCAGCATCGACGGCCGGGCCGGGCCCACCAACCGTGACCTGCGGATCTGTGGATGAACGGACCTGTTGTGGATAACCGCCCCGGAATTCCGCCGCGCGGCCGGGCAGTGTCGGGGAGCTGTGCTATCGGACACAGTTTGAATGAGTGAGGGCTCACTCGTTGACTTGAGTGAGTCCTCACTCATAAGCTCGTGCCATGTCCGAAGCAGAACCGGCCCGCCGACGCCGAGCTCCCGCGATGAGCCTCGACGAGCGTCGCGCGGCCATCGTCGCCGCCACGCTCCCGCTGCTGCCCGAGCACGGCGCGAACGTGACCACCAAACAGATCGCCACCGCCGCCGGCATCGCCGAAGGCACCGTGTTCCGGGCGTTCAAGGACAAGCAGGAGCTGCTCACCACCTGCCTGGAAGTCGCCATGCGCGCCGACGCCGAGGTCGACCAGATCACCCGCATCCCCACCTCGACCCCGCTGACCGAGCGGCTCGCCGAGGCGACGGACGCGGTCTCCGGCTACCTCGACCGGCTGTGGTCGCTCATGCAGACCATGCACCGCTCCGGCTTCGACCCCCGGCGCGAGCACGAGGCCGAGGGCAGCAGGAAGGGTCCAAGGGAACAGATGCAGCGGGTGTCCACCGCCATCGCCGAGCTGCTCGCCCCCGAGGCCGACTCACTGCGGCTGACCCCGGACCTCACCGCGCGGCTGCTGCTCGGGCTGGTCTTCACCAATCGCATGCAGGGCAAGGGATTCGGCGACGAGGCGGACGACGCAGCCGAGCCTGCCCAGCTCGTCGAGGTCTTCCTGCACGGCGCACTCAACTCCACTGGGGGAAGGAAGAAATGAACGAACCGATGATCGAGGCCGTCGACGTGACCAAGACGTTCGGCGCGCTGACCGCGCTGGACTCGGTCAGCGTCACCGTGCCGAGGGGCACCGTGCTCGGACTGCTCGGCCACAACGGCGCCGGCAAGACCACCCTGGTCAACGTCCTCACCACGATGCTGCCGCCGACGTCCGGCACCGCACGGGTCGCCGGGCTCGACGTGGTCCGCAAGGCGCACCAGGTGCGCAGCCGGATCGGCCTCACCGGGCAGTTCGCCGCCGTCGACGAACAGCTCTCCGGCACCGACAACCTCGTGCTGATCGCCAGGCTGCTCGGCGCGAGTCCGCGCGAGGCCAGGGCTCGGGCCGCCGAGCTGATGGACCTGTTCGACCTCGCCGACGCCGCAAGGCGACCGGCCCGCACCTACTCCGGCGGCATGCGTCGGCGGCTCGACCTCGCCGCGAGCCTGGTCGGCCGGCCCGACGTGATCTTCCTCGACGAACCGACCACCGGGCTCGACCCGACCAGCCGGCTGGCCATGTGGGAGATCGTGGAGAACCTGGTCGGCGACGGCACCACCGTCCTGCTCACCACCCAGTACCTCGAGGAAGCCGACCGGCTGGCCGACTCGATCACCGTCCTGTCCGCCGGCCGTGTGGTCGCCTCCGGCACCGCGGCCGAGCTGAAGGCGGAGGTCGGTCAGCGCACCGTCACCGTCACCCTGGCCGCCGATGCCGAGGTGCCACAGGCGATGCGTGCCATGGAGGGCGCGGGTTTCCAGCCGGTGCACGACACCGAACGGATCGCGCTGACCACTCCCGTCACCGCGTCCCGCGACCTCGCGGTCGTCGTGCGCGCCCTCGACGAGGTCGGCATCGAGGCCGCCGAACTCGCTCTCGGCGAACCGACGCTCGACGACGTGTATCTCGCCCTCGCACACCACTCCGCCGCAGCCTGAGCGACCAGCAGGAGACACCGATGACGTCAACGCTCACCGCCGAACCACGCACCGCCGAGCCGCTGGCCGGCCCGAGCACGTGGCACGGCAGCGGACTCGGCACGCAGATTCTCGTGCTGACAACCAGATCCCTGCGCGCCGTGGTGCGCGATCCCCGCATGATCATCTTCAGTCTGTTGCAGCCGCTGATCATGCTGCTGCTGTTCAGCCAGATCTTCAGCAGCATCGCCAACACGCCGGACTTCCCGCGCGGGGTGAACTACATCGACTACCTGATGCCGGCCATCCTGGTGAACACGGCGATGCAGTCCGCGTTGCAGGCCGGGGTCGGGCTGATCAACGACATGAAGAACGGCGTACTGGCCAGGTTCCGGTCGCTGCCGATCCGACTCGGCTCCGTGCTCGTCGCGCGCAGCCTGTCCGACCTCGTCCGCACGGCCATCCAACTGCTGGTCATGCTGCTGTTCGCGACGGTGCTGTTCGGCTTCTCGCCGTCGGGCGGCGTGCTCGGCGTGCTGGCGGCGCTGGCGCTCGCGCTGGTGGTCGGCTGGGGGCTCAGCTGGGCGTTCCTGGCCATCGCCACCTGGCTGCGCAACGCGGAGGTCATGCAGATGGTCGGCTTCCTCGCGATGTTCCCGCTCATGTTCGCCTCCAGCGCGTACGTGCCGGTGCGCGGCCTGCCCGGCTGGCTCCAGGCGGTCGCCAACGTGAACCCGCTCACCCACGCCGTCGACGCGGCGCGCAACCTCGCGCTGAGCCACCCCGTCGGCGGCGGGGCGCTCGCCGCGATCGTGACGAGCCTGGTCATCGCGGCGGTCGGCGCGGTCTTCGCGGTGCGGGGATTCCGCCGGCCGCTGTAGCGAGCGCGTTTCGCCGGCCGCTGTAGCAAGCGCGTTTCGCGGACTCCCCGCCGGGTTTTCCTTACCCGGCGGGGAGTCCGCTCACTTCTTGGGGCCGCGTTCGGCGAGCTTGCCGAGCATCGCGTTGTAGGCGACCAGATCCGCGTCCCCGTCGGCGTCGGCCCGCCGGTCCGCGCGGCGCGCGTCCCGCTCGTCCGAGCGCGACCACTGCACCAACAGCGCGACCACGACCACCAGCAGCGGGATCTCGCCGGCCGCCCAGGCGATGCCGCCGCCGAGCCGCTGGTCGGCCAGCTGGTCGGTCACCCATGGCAGCGCGAGCGAGCGGTAGAAGTTGTCGCCGATGACCGTCTGCATGCTCATCAGGATGATGCCGAAGAAGGCGTGGAACGGCATCGAGGCGAACAGCAAACCCAGACGCCCCAACGGAGGCAGCCGCTTCGGGGCGGGATCGATGCCGATCACCGGCCAGTAGAAGACGTAGCCGACCAGGATGAAGTGCGCGTTCATCGCCAGGTGCGCCCAGTGGTAGTTCAGCGCGGAGTCGAACAGCCCGGAGAAGTACAGGCCGTAGAACGAGCCGACGAACAACGCCAGCGCCACAAAGGGGTTCGTCAGCACCCTCGCCACCGGCGACTGCACGAAGGCGAGCAGCCACTCCCTCGGTCCTGGCGGGTCCTGCTTGCCCGCGGCGGGCAGCGCGCGCAGCGCCAGCGTCACCGGGCCGCCCAGCACCAGCAGCACCGGCGCGAGCATCGACAGCATCATGTGGCTGCCCATGTGCGCGCTGAACATGGCCGGCGAGTAGCGGCCGAGGCCGGACGAGGTGGCCAACAGGATCATCAGGCAGCCGCAGACCCAGGAGATCGTGCGGCCGACCGGCCAGGCGTCCCCCCTGGCGCGCAGCCGCCGGACACCGAGCAGATAGGCGACCGCCAGCGCGATCGACACGGTGCCGAACAGCAGGTCGAACCGCCAGTCGAACAGCATCCGCAACACCGTCGGCGGGCCGTTCAGGTCGTAGCCGATGAGCTGCTCGACGGGGCTCGGCGTGAAGTAGGCGTCGGTCGGCGGCGGCGTGCGGCTCAGCGCGGCGGCCACGCCGATCGTGACGAACATGATCAACACCTCGACGCCTGCCAGCTTCAGCAACGCCCGGCCGGTGCCCTTCGCCACCACCTCGCGGACGCTGCGCTGCCGCTGTAGGAAGCCGATCACGCCGAGCAGCCCGAGCAACACGATCTTGGCGACCACGAGCAGCCCGTAGGTGGTGGCGAACAGGTCGCGCAGGGGCAGCCGCACCAGCGCGTTGATCACGCCGGAGACCGCCATCACCAGCCAGCACGCCAGCGCCAGCCTCGAGAACCTGGTGGTGGCGAGCGCGAGATGCGGGCCGCGGCGGCGTCCGTGGGCGAGCAGCGCGATCAGGCCGCCGACCCACAGGGCCGCGGCGAGCAGGTGGAACAGCAGGCTGTTGGTGGCCATGTCGTGCGAGCCGCCGCTGGAGGAGTGACCGGTGACCGCCACCGGCACGAGCCCGAACAGCGCGAGGAAGAACGTCGTCGCGGTCCAGCCCCACGAGAGCACCAGCCGGCAGGCGATCAGCACCAACAGCGTGATGATCGTGGTGATCACCCACGCCTTGCACTGCTCGACGGCCCCGATCAGCTTCAACAGCTCGGCGGGTTTGAGCACCTCGGTGACGGGCGCGCCAGCGGTGTCGGCCGCCGTGAACACCACGGACAGCGCGGAGCCGAGGCACCACACGAGCGCGGCCCAACCGGCCGACCGGATCGCGGCGTAACCGTCCGGGGAGAGGCGGCCGGAAGGCTGCGGCGGCACCAGGAAGGCGGCGAACAGCAACGAGCCGACGCACACGACCGCACCGACCTCGGTGAGCACGCGCACGGCCGTGAGCCCGTAGCGGGTCAGCACGCCGGGATCGGGCAGGCCGTAGATGAGGTACTGCTCGCTGCCGGACAGGGACACCAGGGCTGCGGCCAACACGGCGGCGAGCGCCGCGCCGCACACCAGCAGCGGAGTCAGCCCCGCCCGCCTTCGTCCCGAGCTGACGGGAGCCGGTTCGGCGGGAACGACTGGCGCGACTTCAGATGGCACGTCACGAGGGTAAGCGCCGCGTCACCGACGACCGAACGAATGCGGCCGGTTACCGTGACGAACCGATCATTCGGCGAGATCCCTACGACCGGACAGAGCAGCCGGCACGGCTCCCCGACGAACCTGGGTCGAGGCGGCCCGCCTCGGTCGCGATCACCCGCGTCAGCAGCCGGTTTCCGGTCCCGGTGTGCATGCACGCCGGGACCGTTCAACTGTCCCGAACGGTCCCAATCCGCCGGTGCCCCGCAGGTACCGCACCCGATCACGCTCGGTTCGCGCCGTTCGAGCAGCAGCGCGAATCACACGCGTGAGCCGCATCTCGCGGTAGTCGCGACAGTGTCCTCCACCTCCCCAGGATGTGATGCGACACACACCAAAGTCGCCCGTTTGGCTACTTGATGCGGCACGAATCACCCGACTGGTGACGGCTCGGAAACGGTCCAGCCACGACGGACGATGTGCTGCGTGGGGCCAGCTAATCTGCTCACGCGGCGGGTCGGCAGCCCCGAAGCACCGCCCCCGTAGCTCAGCGGAAAGAGCGAAGGACTTCTAATCCTTTGGTCGCAGGTTCGAGTCCTGCCGGGGGCACCACGTCAGAGCCTTGATCAGCAGAGATACCCCGCGTTCATGGCACGCTTCATGGCACAAACGCGGGTTATCCTGGCCTCATGGCACGGACTGCGGGGCGCAGACCGACGCGGCAGCGCGGCAACATCGAGGAGCTGCCGAGCGGCGCCTTGCGCGTGCGCGTGTACGCGGGCACCGATCCCGTGACCAAGAGACGACACAACCTCGTCGAGACTGTTCCTGCCGGCCCTAAGGCGTGGGAGGAAGCGGAGCAGGTCCGCACGAGGCTGCTCAACCAGATCGACGAGCGCCGCAATCCCCGCACCAACGCCACGCTGAACCAGCTGCTCGACCGGTACCTCACCACCGAGAGGTTCACCGGCGAGGCGTCCACGCTCCGCGGGTACCGTCGATATGCCAAGAACCACATCAGGCCGCTCATCGGCGGCGAGAAGGCCGGCGAGATCGATGGAGACATCCTCGACTCGTTCTACGCCGAGCTCCGCCGCTGCCGTGACCACTGCGACAGGCGTCACCGTATCGACCACCGCACAGCCCAGAAACACACGTGCGACAAACGCTGCGCGCCGCACCAGTGCCTGCCGCTGGCGGCGTCGACAGTTCGGCAGATCCACTTCATTCTGAGCGGTGCCTTCAAGCGAGCGGTCCGCTGGCGTTGGACGGCGACGAATCCGATCAGCCAGGCCGAACCTCCCGCTCCGCCCAAGCCGGCCCCGCAGCCGCCCAGCACCGACGAAGCCGCACTGCTTCTCACCGAGGCATGGAAGGACCCCGACTGGGGCACGTTGGTGTGGTTGGCCATGACCACTGGCGCACGCCGAGCCGAACTGTGCGCGCTGCGATGGCGACACGTCGACCTGGTCGAGGGCGTGCTGACGCTTCACCGCAGCATCGGCCAGGACGAGGACGGCAAGCCCAAGGAAAAGGACACCAAGGACCACCAACAGCGGAGAGTCGCGCTAGACCCCGAGACCGTGGCCGCGTTGACCCGACACTGGCAACGCTGCGGAACGCGGGCGAAGGTGTTGGGCCTCGTGATCGGCCCAGACGCGTTCGTGTTCTCGCTGGCCCCGGACAACAGCGCGCACCTGCTGCCTGACACCGTCACGCAACGGTATGACCGGATGGCTCAGCGACTCGGACTGCACACCACGATTCACAAGCTCCGGCACTACTCGGCCACGGAGCTCATCGCCGCCGGCGTAGACGTGCGAACCATCGCCGGCCGGCTCGGCCATTCCGGCGGCGGCACAACGACTTTGCGGGTGTATGCCGCATGGGTCAGCGAGTCCGATCAACGCGCGTCGACAGCCCTCATGAACCGTATCCCCGCGTTGCCTGCTCTCCCTGCGGATCCCAGAGAGCAGTCCAAGGTTGATCCGCACAGCCCGTACGAGAAGATCGCCGCCGCGATCAGGCAGCGAATCCTCGATGGCGAACTGAAAGTCGGCGATCCCGCACCTTCACTCAAGGACATCGCCGCCGAACATCAGGTGGCGGCCGGGACGGCGCACCGGGCGATGGCGCTCCTCAAGGAGTGGGGCCTGGTCGAGGCCAGCCGCGGCCGCCGAGCGGTGGTCGTCAGCACTGAGGCACTCCCGTCGCGAGAGCCAACCAACTCGGAACCGTCGCAGCCTGTCGGCATACTGGCCACGACAGTCACCGCGCCCTCTGGAGCTGTTGGGGTGGAACGGAAAGCACTCGAACTGGAGATCCGCCGCAAGGGCTACGTCGTCGCAAAGCTCACCGCCGAAGCAGACCCGGAGGAGCTTGGCGAGCTGCGGCAACTGCTGGTCGACGGCATCCTGCGGGATGGCTACGACGAGTCCAGGATCGCCGAGTACGAGATGGACGTCCACTACCTCGGCAACCCTGACCTGCTGATGACCTTCGTCGCCTCAGCCCGCTAGCGGCGAGGACTGCGACCAGCGCCGCCCACCGAGGACTTCCCCCGGACCCAGGGCTCTTGCTGTGCACGGACGTCGGCCGTGGCCTGCCCTTCCCAGACGCCCGCCTGGGTCGCTTGTGTCATCGGGATTTCACCGCCTCTGGGTAGCCTGCGGCACCGGAAGAGAGGACGGGTGGTGACGCAACCGGGTTGGTACCAGGATCCTGCTGGCGGGCCGGGCCTGCGCTGGTGGGACGGCGGCCAGTGGACCGCGCACCAGTGCGCCGCGCCTGGGGCCAGGCAGGGTGTCCCTGGGGCGGTCGCCCAGTATCCGGCTCCAGGGTCCGACATGCCCACCGGGCTGGGCCCGGTCGAGCCCGCCGCGCTGTTGAGCCCACTGCACGCCGAGCTTCCTCACCGCCAGCAGGAAATCGCCGTCCCGCTGGCCACGGTCCAGCAATCGCCGCCGATGGCCACACCGATGCCGAATCGACGCAAGTTCCTGTGGATTGCCGGGATCAGCATCGCCGGCCTTGCCGCTGCGGGTGGCGTCGTCGCGGTCGCGCTGACCCGCGACCCGTCATCGCCGCCCACCGATGCTCCCGTGCCAAACGGCCCCGCGCCGACCTGGACCCACGCCCTGGACGACCACTTCAACAACGGCGACCGCAGCGGCGGCCTCGGCGTGATGGGTGACGTCCTCGTCCGGTGGGATAGGACGATGGCGCAAGCGTTCGACGCGGCGACCGGCGCGCCTCGGTGGACCCTGCCTGACGGCCAACCACGCTTCTCCTGGATCGGCCTGCATGGCTCGTCGCTGATCGGGACCGCGCAGGACGCCGAGACCGACTCGAATCTGTTGGTCGCCATCGGCTCGGACGGCAAACAGCAGTTCAGCCACAACCTCGGCCGCGTCGACGGTCACGGCAGCGCCTTCTCGCAGGTTCTCGATGTCGCCGGCAGCATCGCCGTACTCACTACCTCGGGCGGCCCAGGTGACATCGTCGCGATCGATGTGTCCAGCGGTAAGCAGTTGTGGACACGCGCGCTCACGGCATACAACCGCGCCCTCGCCGTCACCGACGACCAGCGCTGCTACCTACAGGACAACACCGACACCGTCTGTCTGGACCTGACGACCGGCAAGCAGTTGTGGGCCACACCCAACACGTGCCCGGTCAACGCTCCAACGAGCATCGCGTTGGTCGCGGGCGCCCTGGCGATCGCGGGAGAACGGCTGGTCGTTCTCGACGCCGCCACCGGCGTCCCGCGCCGGACGGCGCTCCAGGCGTCGACCGGCATCAGAAGGGTCGGCGTGTCGGCCGACCTGCTCGTCGTCGGCGAGCACAGCGAAACGGCATCGGGAGACGACAACCACACGGTATGGGGGATCGACCCGCGCGACGGCACGAAGGTATGGGCGACGCACGTCCCGCTCCCGATGGTCACGGGCGTGACCACCTCGGCGAACCTGGTCATCGTGCCCACCTCGACCCCGGTCAGCATGAAACCGGCCGGTATCCTCGTCCTGGACGGCAAAACAGGTGCCATTGCCTGGACCGAATCCGGCGGCGGCACTGCGGACTCCGAATCCGGCCGCGGCACCGCGGATTGGCTCGCGTGCGCCACGCCGGACGCGGTCTACGCGGCGTCATCGACCACTGTCTACGCCTATCCTCGCCACCCGTAGCACGGAGCCTGCACGGTGCGATGAACGACCCGCCGCCGAGGCGATCCCGGGTCAGTTCCGCGTCCGGCATGTGGCGACATACGGACACCCGCCAACATTTCTCCCAGTCGGCCGTTCTCCCCGTCGGCCGTGTCGGCCCATGCCCGCTCAACGCCCAACCGGTGACTCCCTGGCTCGCCCGTGCCTGGCTAGGAACCGGTCAGCTGCTGGCATGGGCTGAACCAGCCCTTCGTCTGCTCCATCCTGGCTGTTGGGTGCCGGGATAGCGTTCAAGCTTGTCGGTCACGGAGCCGGTTTGGCAGGCTGGCAGCTATGCGGAAGCTCATGGTCCAACTCTCCGGCACGGTCGACGCGCCGACGGCCCGGGTGATCGACCTGCTTGCCCGCAGGCTGAGCGGGACGCCGGGGCTGGACCCCGCGCGAGTGGAGGTCGACCGGGAGCGCGGCAGACTCGCCTACCAAGGCGGCTGGTGGTATCGGGGCGAGTACGACGTCGTCGGGGAGGAGTCCGGGGGCACTCGCGTCACGCACCGGGTCTACAACGTCGCCAGTCCAGGCAGCCGATGGGCCGTGCCACTGGCGAACCGACTCTTCATCGGCTTCCGCGAGAAGACCGAGGCAGGCTTCCACGAACTGCTGCGTGAGGCCGGCGAAGAAGGCCTCTAAGCGAGCAGTCCGTCATAGGTGGCTGCCACCGCCTTGGCAGACAACATGAATTGAGACCTCAGCCCGGATCTCCGGTTGGCAGACAACGTTAGTTGAGACTTCGACCAACTAGCGTCTTGCTCGACTTTGTCTCCGCGCTGGTAGAACCCCTAATCACCGACAAGATCTACTGAGAAGGGACAGCCGCGTCGGCGCGCTGCGGCGGGCACTGGCCGCCAGGGCTGGTGAGCAGCTCGAAATGCCACATCTCGTTCTCGTACACCTGGCACAGGCCGTAGTCGGAGCCGTGCCGGCCGACCCAGTCGGCGGCGGCGGTCGGGCCGATGTCGACGGCCTTGCCGAGCACGTGCGCCGACTTGTCTGGCGTGCTCACGAACCGCAGCGCCTCCTCCCTGTTCCGGTACTTGGCCACGGCCTGGTCGAGCAGGCGCTGCTGGTACTCCTTGCTGCGCCAGCCCGAGGTCACTCGCACCTCGACGCCGGCGGCCTTGGCTGCGTCGGCGGCCTTGCGTACGGCGGCGAGCAGGTCGGGGTCGAGCTTGCGGATCGCGGCGTTCGCCGAGTCGTTCGGCGAGATGCTGCTGTTCTCAGGGATGCTGCCGTCCTCGGTCTCAGGAGCCGAGGCGGTTCCGGAAGTGGAGGCGCTCCCGGGAGTCGGAACGCCGATCACCGAGGCGCGGCCGGCCACGGGCTGTGGCGTACAGGCCGACAGGGCCACGGCGACGATCCCGACGGCCACCGCCACAGGTACCTCAACGCGCGTGCGGAACATGACATCCTCGCTGGTAGAGCCTGAGTTGGACGCCTCCAACGATGCCCGCGCGATGCCCGCGTGGGGTGCCCGTTGTGTGCGCGTTGTGTGACAGTCGACTTTCCCGGCGCGGCGATGCCGTCACCGAGACGCGCCCGCGAACGTTTCGTCATGCGTCGAGACAGGACGGGGCCATGAGCTGCACAAACTGGGGATCGAAGACGGCCATTGACGGTGTGGATCTTGCGGCGGCCGCGTGAGAGCCTTGGCCGATGAACGTGTTGCTGGCAGTGGATCGGCGCGAGTCGGCGTCGGAGGGTGCCCGGTGAAGCTCGGCGGCGTCGCGTTCGGCCTCACCGACTGGGACGACGTGGAACGCACGGAGCACCCCGGCGAGACGGGGCTCGCGTACTGGCGCACCCGGCAGTTCGGGGACGTGCGCGTGCGCATGGTGGAGTACACGCCCGGCTACGTCGCCGACCACTGGTGCAGTCGGGGCCACGTGCTGCTGTGCCTGGCCGGCGAGCTGCGCACCGAACTCGCCGACGGCCGCGTGTTCGACCTGCGGCCCGGCGTGAGCTACCAGGTGGCAGACGACGCGGAGCCGCACCGGTCCTCGACGGCGACGGGCGCCACGCTGTTCGTGGTCGACTAGGGCCTGTCCCATGGATCTTGGTCGACTCGTCTGATGCAGCTTCCGCGGGGATGAGGAACGCCTGAAGCGGCACGATCTGTCCGATGAGGAATGGCAACGGCTGGAGCCGTTGCTGCCCTCGATCGTGCCGCGGCGGGGCCGGTAGGCCGATCACCTCACGGTGATCAACGGGGTGTTCTTCCGGACGCGTTCCGGCACGACCTGGCGTGATCTCCCGCCGGTGTACGGCAACTGGAAAGCAGTCGACAACCGGCATCACCGCTGGTCAACCGACGGCACCTGGACCGGCTCCGCGCCGGCTGCGACGAGGCCGCGCAAGCGGAGCAGCGACGCAGTGCTTGCAGAACACGCCGTCAGCTCCGTACGGGCACGAGCACCGCCCGCTCAAACCCTCCCGTACACCGCGAGCCGTCGAACCTGCCCCGACGCGAAGTACCGCTCACCTCGCTCGAACGACCTCGCGTCAGCCAGCTTCCGCACCACGCTCCTGCTCAGGCGATGACCGCCGGCCCGCAGCCGCTGTCGCTCGACTGCGCGGCACTCGGATGCGGCCTGCCCGACGAGGAACTGCCGCTGGACCAGGTGCGCCTACTGCTCCTCAGACGACGGACGAGCTGGGTGACCAAGGACGCTGTGTGGCAGGAGCTCGTCCGAAGGGCACACGCGACACCGGAACCGTGGACGACGGTGGCCGCCGCGATGATGATGCCCGGTCTCAAGCACATCGCTGGAAAGCTGGGTTCCCGCTTCTGCGGTGACCGCAACGACCTGGACTCCGAGTTCCTCGAAGGCTTCCTCCAAGCACTCGACGTCGCCGACGCACGATCGCCGAAGATCTTCGGGCAGCTCTATTGGGCAGCCTTCCGGCGCGGCCACTAAGCCTGCAACAGCGAAAGGCGGCGAGCGATGTCCCGGTCCGAACTCACCGACACCGCAATCGACACCCGTACAGCCGACGGGCACCCGGACCTCGTCCTCGCAGGAGCCATGCTGTCCGGTGTCATCACACCCCACGAAGCCGACCTCGTCTCCGATGTGCTCCTCGACCACGGAGATCGATCAACCGCGGCCAAGCGGCGCGGGATGAGCCGCCACCAGGTGACAGCGCAGCTCAACACCGCCTCCCGACACCTCGCCGACTACCTCCTCGGCGGCCCCCTTCGTCCAGCCGCATGACCACACTCATGGCACTGCGCGTACCGCGGTGGCGCCTGTGGAAGCAAGGCTGCGGCGGACTGCAAATCGATCTGTCGCCTGTGCCCGGTCCGCCTCACCTGTGCCATCACAGCACTCGCCAGTGGCGAGAGATATGGCGTGTGGGGCGGCATGGACCAAGCCGACCGCGAAGCACTGGGACACGCTGAGGCTCAGGTCGCAGCATGAACACGACGCCCAACTCCACGCAGCGGACCCGCCGTCAGCAGCAATGCAACAACCTAGATGTCGCCTTCGAGATCAACCTCGTTGACGACACCGAAGCTGAGCGCCTTGGCATGCAACAGGCGGCGGCCATCCGCGACGTAGTGCTGTGGCACCACCGAAACGACGCAGTCCAATGTCTACGCCTACGTCTATGCCAACAGGTACGGACGCATCTTCCTGCGCCCTATCTTCCGGAGAGCACCGTTGACCGGCACTGATTCCAAAGCCGGGACCCTGGTGCACGAACAGGGCCACTTCACGGTGAACGGCGGCACCGGTGACTATGTCTACGGCCAGAGCGGGTATCGGCAACTGGCCAAGGACAACCCGAGCGGCAGACGGCGGCGTGAGCTGAGCGGCCTCCGGTCATTCGAGGATCGCGCGCAACTCGACGAACAGGTCAAAGGACACCGAAACGGGGACGATCGGCCAGGCTAAGAAACGTCGTCACCCGTTTCGACTATCAGCCTTTCCGACAAAACCCTCGTACGCCGCCTTTTGGGCACCCTTCTGCGAGTACTCTTCACGTTGCATGCATCCGACAGGGGAGGCTCTTCGTGAGAATTCGAACCGCAGAAGGTCAGGAATACTATCTCAGCGACTATCACTTTGTTTTTCGCTATCGATTCGTCGGCAAGATCGGCGGTAAGCCGACCGATGTGCACGCGGTGATGCTCGACGACTTCACCGACTGGAACGGGCTCGCCGACGCGGCCGCAAGCGCCAAGCGAATGGACTTCAAGTTCGGGGGCTACCTGTGGCAGCGGGCCAGCGACAATGAGGTCTGGCCGGTCGAGGACGGTGTCACGGTCATCGGTCTCACCGGGGAGGAGATCGAGGCACTGGCGATCAGTGCCAAGGGCACCGGCTCGCCGCCGGCTCGCCTCTCCCGCGCCTTGTTCCGGAGGGCCCTGGTCGAGATCGAGAGGATCAGGGACACCGCGCCGACGGAGGAACTGGGCATCCAGTGGCCGGCGAAGCTCCCGAGCGGTATCGGTCACGACCCCAAGAAGACCTCCATAGCGGCGTCGGACAACTACATCTGGGGCGCCGACGGCAGTTTCGAATATCCGCACATCCACTGCTTTATGACAAAAGGCTACATCACCAGCGCACTCGCGACGCTGAAGCCGACACCCGGCTTACACGAGAAACGGCACTTCAAGTTCCGGAGCGATCTGCTGACGGTCCGGAAGAACCTCCTTGCCGGCGACGACGCGGTGCTTGACGAGCTGGAGAAGGTGCTCCGCTCCCTGGTGACCGGGGAGGCGCGGCAGCCGCAGGTCGTCGCCAAGCCCAAGAAGGAGAAGAAGGAGCGGAAGACGGAGGCGGACGATACGGATCAGGCGCCGCCCGTGGCGCAGCGGGTCTTCGCCGACTTCGTGGTGACGTATGCGAGGGAGAACAACGTCGAGGTCGGCTGGCTCCAAGATGCTGTGGACGACCTCGGGTGGGATGCCAACGACCTCGATGGCCTTGAGCGGGAGAAGTTGGAGGAGGCGGTGGGCAGGAAGGCCCCGGCCGCCACCTAGGAATCAGGACAGAAAGGGCACCGCGGTCGGCACTTTCGTCGGCTGGTCGACCGGGTCGCCGATCCGGTAACCGCGCGCGTGACTGTCGTGTCATCAGGATTTCATCCACCCTGTCTAGGTTCACGCTACGTCACACCCCAACACGGTGGCGGACGGGACAGGGACGGGACATGACCGATGACTCCGGCGCAGGCAGCCCGGTCGAAGGCGCAGGAAATCTGGTGGACGCGGTGTCGTCCGGCGTGGAGGGCCTCGCGAACGCGGCCACATCCGCGCTTGGCCAGAGCGGACCGATCGGCGCGCTGCTGGCACCCGTCGTGAACGCCCTGCGGGATGTGTGGGAAGGGTATTTCGGCTCACCCATCCCGCCGGGCGGCACGAACTGGAACGCCTACACACACCAGCAGTTGCACCAGATGCTGTGGGAGAACGCCGACGTCGGCGACGTCAGCGCGGTCGCCGACGAATGGCAGCGACACGGCACCGCGCTCGCCGGTCATGCGACGGAGCTGCGCGACCAGCGGACCGCCCTCCAGACCAACTGGACCGCGCAGTCGGCCGAGTCGGCGACGAGCCGGCTCGGTGAGCTCGGCGACCGAACCTCCGGCATCAGCACCCGCGCGAGCACCGTGCACCAGGCCGCCCAGTCGGCCGGCGACGCGCTCGCCACCGCCCGCCACGCCATGCCGCCACCGCCCGGCGACCACACCGGACAGACCGTGGCCGCCGGCGCGGCGGGAGCCGGTGCCGGCGCTGCGATCGGGGGCCTGCTCGGCACGCTCGCCGGCGGGATCGGCGCGGGGCCCGGCGCCCTGATGGGCGGCGCGATGGGCGCGGTTGCCGCGGGCGGCGCGAGCATGTTCCTCGACAACGTGGGGGCCTCGGCGGGCAAGGCCCAGGCGGTGCACGTGATGCAGCACTACGAGACGAGCCTGCACCAGAGCAGCAAGACGATCTCGCCGACACCGGCCGGCGCGACCGAGGCAGCGGTGTACGGGGTGGAAGGCGCGTTCGGGCCGACCGGGTCCGGCGGGACGACGAGCGCGTCGGGCTTCGTCGGCGGCGGTTCCGGCGGCGGCGACGGCTCGACCGGACGCGGCGTGGCGTGGCGGCACCTGGTCGGCAGCGACGCCCTCGGGGCGCGGCTGGGGGCCGGTATGCAGGTCGGTGGTGCGGAGAACGCGATGGTGGCGCGGAACGGCCTGATGTCCGAGCTCGCGGCCGCGCGCGCGACCAACGGGGGCGCGATGTGGCCCGGCGGCGCCGCGCGGGCACGCAACGACGAGGACGACGAACACGTCAACGACCTGCCCGGCGCCGACCACGGGATCTTCTCCGTCGGCAAGTCCGGCAGCACGCCGGTCATCGGACTCTAGGAAGACGGGAGCGAACCGTTGAACTCCGGACCGTCGCAGAAGCACGGCTTCCAGGTCGCGCCGCAGGAGCTTACGGCGCAGGTCGCCGCGCTTGCCGCGATCGGCGACCAGACCAACGGCCTGGTGAACTCCGCGGGCAGGTTGGCCGCGCGCCTGCCGATGCTCGGCACCTCGCCGCCCGCGCTGCACCTGGCCATGCGGCTGCGCGAGGCGGCAGGCCGGTCGGGGCTGACCGGCGAGGTCAGCGCGGCCGACACCGAGCTGAGCAACTTCCACCGGGCGCTCAAGGAAACCGTCGCCAGCTACGAACAGGGCGAGCACGACATCACCTGGACGTTCAAGACCGTCGACGGTGCGAAGTGACCGCGCAGGCCGCCGACACCGGCATCGCCTCGACGGACGACGGCTGGCTCCGCTTCGGCCTCGTCGAACTCGACCTGCTCGCCACGCACGCGGGTGTGCCGTTCCCGTTCCCGCTGCGGGTGCCCTCGTTCGGGCGGATCGCCGGCGAGCGGGAGGTGCTGCTGGCCGTCGCGGGGCAGACCCTGTGGACGCGCGGCCTCGCCGACGAGGTCGGGCCAGCGGGCCCCGCCGCCGACCTGGTGACGGCGCTGCGCGAGCACCGGGGCACCGTCGACCTCGTGCTGACCGGTGACGACGGCGCGGTCGGCATCGTGGCGATCGTCTACCAGTCGTGGGCGCTGATCTGCCGCCAGCAGCTGGACGACGACCTCGCCGGCACGGTGCGGATCCGCCGCGTCGCGGAGACCGCGCTGGCGGCCGAGCTGTTCGCGATGGTGCCCGATCTCGCACCTGCCAGGTCGATGCCGATCACGCTGCCGGCGTCGGCGGTGCGCATCGCGACGCGGCTGATCGACGGCGTCGAGGACGACGGCGAGAAGGAGCTGCGGCTGCGGGATCTGGTGCGCGACAACGGGGGCGACCCCGACACGCTCGACCAGCTCGCCGGTCTGCTCCCGACGGTGTCCGCGCGCGGGCAGGTCGGCGCGACCCGCCAGGGCGCGCGGGCCGGCACGGAGCTGTCCTGGCTGGACGGCCCGCGCGGCCGGGTCCAGGTCAGCTCGGCGAGCGCCGGCTGGGTGAGCGTCAACCCATTGCGGCGCAACGACTTCCGCTTCGCAGTAGCCGAGCTGGCCGGCATCGCCCGCGCCCCTCGATGACCATCGAGGGGACCCGACACGTCGAAGGGGGAAACACCGTGGATCCAACACAGTGGCTGGCCGGCTACGACGAGAAGCTCGCGAGTGCCGCGAAGAACGCCGAGCTGGCCAACGCGAGCCTGCGACGGGTCGGCGCGAACGTCACCTCGCCGCGCGGCGAGGTCGAGGTGCACGTCGGCGCGAGCGGCGCGCTCGAAGACCTGCGGCTGACCACGGCCGCCCGCGCGCTCGAGGTAGACCAGCTCGCGCGGCTCATCCTGTCCACCGCGCAGCAGGCGCAGCGCGAGGTCGGCGCGCAGGTGGTCGAGATCATGACCGACTACGTCGGCGACGGGCCCGCGCTGGAGCTGGTCAAGCAGAACATGCCGCCAGCCGCCGGCATCGAGTCCGGTCCGGCCGCGCGGCCGGTGCCCGACACCCGCGATGACGACGACTACTTCACGAACCCACCGGAGATCGTCCGATGACCGAACCGAACGCCTTCGAGCTCGATCCGGCCCAGCTGCACGAGCACGCGAACACCGTCGGCAAGGTCGCCGACCAGCTGTCCTCCGTGGCCGGCGGCGCGCCGAGCGGACTGGCGGACAACGCGCTCGGCGAGTTCGTCCAGTTCCTCGCCGCCGGGTTGCAGGGCGCGATGTCCGCGACCACGGACGTGGTCACGGGCGCGGCCACCTCGGTGGAGGAGATGAGCACGGGCCTCAAGCAGACCGCGAACGACTACCAGCAGACCGATGACGGCCATGCCGCAGCGCTGCGTTGGAGGAACGGCTGATGTCCACCACCGCGCAGTTACTCGCGGACCAGAGGGCGAACACCGCGGCCGTGCAGGGCGGCGGCTGGCGCTCCGACGAGCTGACCGGGTCGGACGGCGGGCTGCCCACTCTCGGCCAGACGTCCAGCCCGCTGTCGGGACTCGCCGACGCGGGCTTCGGCTCCCTCATGGGCATGGTGTCCTTCCTCGAGGAACCGCTCAAGGTGTTGTCCGGGAACCCGAGTTCGATCTCGTCGAGCTCGCAGGGTCTGCACGGCGCCGGCACGCAGGTCTCCTCGCTGGCCGACTCCTACCGGCAGTCGACCTCCGCGCAGACCAGCAGCTGGTCCGGCGCGGCCGGGTCGGACTACCGCAACGCCGGGTCGCAGCACGCCGACGGGATCCAGGCGATCGGCGAGGCGCTCACGTCCATCGCCACCGCGGTCGCCGGCGCTGGCGAGGTGGTCGGGCAGGCCGTGCAGATCGTCACGGAGCTGATCACCCAGGCCGTCGGGGAGATCGTCCCGATCATGACCCAGGCGGTGGCGGCGGCACCGGCGACCTTCGGCCAGAGCATCGCGGTCGCGATTCCGCAGTGCGTCGAGATCGCCGTGCGCTACGGCCAGCAGATCGGGCAGAAGCTGGCCGCCCTGGTGTCCACGGGGCAGAACCTGATGAAGCTCGTCACGGCGGGAGTGCAGACCGCGAAGGCGGTCGGGGACGCGATCTCCAAGATCAGCAAGTCCGCGTCGCAGGGCGGTTCGGGCGGTGGCACGGGAAGTGGCGCGGGCGGCATCGGCACGAGCAGTCCGTACGACCTCAACCAGGGCTCGCTCGGCAACGACCTCTCGACGTCGCCGAGCCTGTCCGGGCTGTCGTCCGGCGACTCCGCGCTGTCGACCTCGGCGGCCGGCCTGACCGGCGCCGGCCAGGCGAGCGGAATCGCGCCGGACCACGCGGGCGGCACGTCAGGACACGCTGTGCTCGCACCGGGTGCCCGTTCCGGGGCCGGCCAGACCGAGTACCTCGCCCCCGGCGCCGGCAGGCTGGCCAACCGCCTCGGCGGAGCCCAGGCAGGCGGCATGGTCGGCGGCGGCCCGATGGCCGGAGGCGCTCCCGGCGGCCAGAGCAAGCAGCGTCAGCGGCCGGGATACCTGTCGCAGCAGGACATCTTCGACGACGGAGCCGAGGACGGCGACCAGGAGGGCGGCGACGTCGAGGTCGTCTCCCCCGCGGTGCTCGGCGAGGTGCCCGAGAAGCAGGACAGCAAGGACTGACCGGCGTCAGGGATCGGGGGAAACGCGATGGGTAAACAGGAAGACGGATTCGGGCTCCACGCGGACGCCGTCAACGGGCTCGCTGCCGTGTTCGCCAACTGCAAGAGCCAGGTCGACGACATCAGGAAGTTCATGTCGCCGGTCGGTGCCACCAAGGACGACTTCGGGAAGACGTGGGCTGATGACTCCGGGAAGACGTTCATGGAGTGCATGGACAAGCTGAACCAGGATCTCAGCCACCTTGCTGAGCACCTCGGCGACATCTCGACCAAGCTCGTGGCGGGAACCAAGCTGACGGTGTCGACGGACAACGATGCCCTCAACAGCGTGAACGGCCTCCAGGACGAACTGGCCGGCCGCCCGGTCGCTCTACCGCAGAGTCCCAGGACCATCAACAAGTGACGCGGAGGCACGGTCGTGCCCTCAGCAGCGAGGTGAACTATGGGCTCTGACAACACGGACGCCGTCGACGCGATGGTGAGCGCCGTCAACGGCCAGAGCGGGGCCGGGCGGGCCTGGGAGTCGATCGGCGCCCCGCTCGACGACGGCGTCATGACCATCCTCCCCAAGTACGACCGGGCGTACGACCTGCACCTGAGTCCGGCGTCCTGGGACAAGCGCAAAGAGGTCGGCAGCGACGACGTCGGGGACGTCCGCTGGGGGAACATCGCCAAGGGCGCGGCGCGGCTGAAGGGCCTGCACGACGCGACCAAGGATCTCAGCGGGCTCATCACCACCAAGATGGCGGAGATCGACGGCCAGTGGCACGGCGATTCGTACGAGAAGTTCAAGGAATACATCAAGAACGTCACCGACACCCTTGATCGCTACTCGGCCGCCGCTCGACTGGCCTACGCGAGCCTGATGGCCGGTGTGGACACCTACGGTTCGCTGCAACCGCTCTATGCCAGCTACACCGCGGCAAGCAAGAGCCACTTCCAGGCCGTCTCCGCGTACCCGGACGACCCGACCGGCGATGACTACGACGCCTATTATTACGACGTGCGGGAGGCCGTCCACGCGTGGTACGTGGACACCGACACGCTCAAGGACGACATCAAGCAGACCTACGACGCCATCCTGAAGGACCTGCGCGCGCTGGCCGACGCCAAGGTGTTCGAGCACATGGTCGTCACCGGGCTCTCCACCACGGACCAACCCGCTAACACGCCCAACAAGGACAACAACACCGGCACGCCCAGCGGCGGCGGCACCCCCTCGTCTGGCGGCGGCACGCCCACCAACACCACCGCCAGCAACGCCACCACCACGGACACGCCGGCGACCACCACGACGCCCAAGACGACGGACCAGACCACCAACTCCTCCACCACGTCCCAGGGCACCAACGACCTGGCGTCCATGCTGAAGCAGGCCACCCAGTCGTCGAGCGGGACGCCCTCGAAGACCGCGACCTCCGGCATGGCTTCGCCGCACGAGGACGTGACCATCAAGGACGGCGACGAGAAGATCAAGGTCGGCAGCCCCGACGAGAAGGGCCGCTACAAGGTCACACTCGGCAAGCCGCCCAAGGACTACACCCTCGACTTCAAGCCGAAGAGCAAGGACGGCACCGCGGGCGGCCCCGACGCGAAGCGCGGCTACCTCGACCCGGTGACCGGCAAGTTCGTCGAGGACCCCGAGGGGATGGACGCCGACGGGGTGATCCACGCCGGCGCGGACGGCAAGATCGTCCTGCACGACGGGGACAAGAGCTACACGTTCAGCAAGGATGCCGGCGCGGCGAACGGCGTCCAGCTCACCACCGAGTCCCCTGGCAAGGAGCCGCACACCTACTCCGTCGAGTTCAGCGGCACCGGAACGGCCTCGGGCCTCGGCGACGCAACGAAGTTCGGTGGCCTGTCCGACCTCGCGTCCCTGTCGTCGACGGGCCTCGGCGACCTGACCGGCGGCGCGTCGGTCGGCACGGGCTCCAGCGGCCATCACCTCGGCGGCGGCGGCGGGGGTGGCGGGGCCGGGATCGGCGCGTCGACGGCGTCGGCGTTCGGCTCCGGCCAGGACGGTCAGCACTCGGGAACGTCGGACCAGCAGCACGTTGGCTCCGGGCAGGCCAGCGGGCAGATCGCCGCGCGCCTCGGGGGTGGCTTCGGGCCGCAGGGATCGGGCGCGGCGGCTGGCCAGCCGGCCGCGGGCATGGCACAGAGCGGCATGGGTGGCGGCGGGATGGGCCGAGGCGCGGGCGGCGGTCACGGCGGCGGCGGCGACACCGAGCGCGGCCCCAGCAAGTACCGGGTGCCCGACAAGTCCCTGTTCGAGTCCGACGACCGCGTGCTGCCCAACCGCGCCATCGGTGAGGACTGATCGGCGCGATGACTGAACCGGGAGGAGCCAACCGTGCTTCCTGACGAGGCGGACGGCGCCGCGACACTCCAGCGGATCGCCGACATCAAGCAGGCCGGGCTGCGGCGGTTCGCCGAGAGCGCCGCGCAGGCGAAGGAGCGGGAGAAGGACGTCACCGCGACCGTCGCCCGCCGCAAGGAGGAGAAGGCCGAGGCGGCGCGGAAACTCGAGGAGGAGGCCAAGAAGGCCGCCGCGCAGGCGGACGAGCCGCCACCGCCACCACCGACGTGGGCCAAGCGGACGCCGACAACCGTTGGCGGCCAACGCATGATGTCGTCCGGCGTCGAGGAGATCGAGGACGAGGAGCCCGCCAGGCCGGCGGCCCGCCGCCCTCCGCCGACCGGGCGGCCCGCGCCGCGCCGGCCTCGTCCCGCTGAGGACGAGGAGGAGGACTTCGGCGAGCGGAGCCTGTTCAGGTAATCGCCGAGATGGTCACACTTCCAGCCGCACAATGGCTTCCTGGGCGAATCCCTCCAGGTCGCCGCCGTAGGGCTGCACGCCTTCGTGGACCTCGTGCAGGCGGATTCGGCCGCCAGGCTTGCCCTGGTAGTGATATCGCACGGACACGATCCCGACGACGGTCGCCCGGGGCAGCGCCGGGTCGATGCGCGCGAACAGTCGGGTGACAAGCCGGTATCCGCGGGCGGCGAGGATGCTCAGCGCGTCCGGAGTCGCGGCGTCCACGCCGTCGTCGGGCACGTCCATGCGGTTGACGCTGGTCTCGTAGCCCATGAGGTCGAAGTCCCGGCCAGGGTCGTAGTCGGGCTCGACGGAGGCCCAACCAAGGACCAGCGCTCCCGAGGACCGACGCACCCAGCCGCCCTCGATGATCTGGACGTACCTGGGCGGCCACGGCATCGCTCCATGGCTGTCCAGGTCGCGACCCGCCAGCAGTTCGGCCATGGCTCGGTTCATGGACACCGTCATGTCAGTTCCTCTGCAACTGCTCGGTCGACACCTGGTAGCCGCCATCGGTCATGCGGTCGGGTGGGGCCGCGTCGAGTGCGCCGAGGAACCACAGCGCCGAGGGGACCGGATCGGCCCTGACCGGTTGGCCGTTGAGCACGGCCAGCAGCCGCCAGTACCGGGAAACCCTTGCGTCGGCGCCGATGCGGACCCGTTCGGTGAGCCAGGCGCGGAACTCGGCGTCGTCGGCACGACGATGCGCGTCGGCGAACACGGCCACCAGCTCGTCGACGATCGCCCGCGCCCGCGCGCCGGTCACCGGGACACCGTCGGCGAGCGCCCCGCCCGCCAGGGTGAGGACGGCCTCCTCCGCCCGCCGCCAGCTCGCCGAATCTCCTTGCTCCGCACCGGAAATCCGGTCGGCGGCGTGCCGCTCGAACGCGGCGCGGGCGCTCGCGCGGAAGGCCGGGTCGCTGACCAGGTGCGCGAGTTCCAGCCATGCCTCCAGCTGCTCGACCGTCGGGTCGGCGGGCAGCTCGGGCAGCATCGACCGCAGGTGCGCCGCGAAACCGGGCTCAAGGTCGAGGCCGTCGGTCGCCTCGGCGATGAGGTCGGCCACCAGCCTGCGGCGCTGTGCGGCGGACAGCCGGGCGAACTGGTGTGCGCGCAGGATCTCGGCGGGGCCCGCGGCGTTGCCGGTCACCTGGCGCAGCACCGCCTGGCGCAGGCGCATGGTCTGGATCTTGGCCTCCATGGCCGCGATCTGCCGCTCGGCGACCTCGGCGAGGTTCCGCGCACCGGCCAGCACCTCCGTGATCGTCGCGAGGTCGACGCCGAGATCGCGGAGCGTCCCGACGAGTTCGAGCCGGCCAAGCGCCTCTCGGTCGTAGAGCCGGTAGCCGCCCGGCGTCCGGCCGATCGGCGCGACCAGGCCCTCGTCGGAGTAGTAGCGGATCGTCGGCACCGAAAGGCCGGTGCGGTCGGCCGCCTGGCCGATCGTGTAGACGCCGGCCTCCTCGGTCGCACCGGTCCCGTCGACGCCGTTCTCGTTCACGCCGTCCAGCCTCGCTCATCCCCCGGCGACCGCGCCAGCCGGTCGAGGACGAGGTCCGCGACCCGGCCGGGCGCCTCGAGGTGCACGTAGTGGTTCGTCGCCACGTCCACCACCGACAGCAGCGGTGTCGCGGCGGCAACCTCGGCCAACTCGCGCGCGAACCCCCGTTGGTAGGCGGCGAACGCGGTCGCGGTCTCGGGCGGCAGCAGATCCTCTCCGCCGAGGCCGGCCGACGCGACCACGAGCAGCGGGCAGCGCGTCGCGCGGTAGGTGGCGAACAGGTCGAGGCTGCCCAACTCGGCCACCAGTCGGGCCAGCGCGGGATCGCCGGCCTCCCGCACCGAGGTGTCCAGGAAGTCGCGCATGGTCCGCTCGGCGGCCAGCGCGGCGTCCCCGTCGAGGTCGAACGGGCCGACGGGGTTGGTGTGCCCGTCAAGGTTGACCGCGAGCGGGCACTCCGGGTGCCGCGTCGCCCAGACGGCCGCGACCAGGCCGCCGAGCGAATGTCCCAGCACGGCGGGACGTCCCAGGTCGAGCCGGTCGATGACCTCGGCAAGATCGTCGACCGCATCCGACCAGGACCACAGGGCTGGCCCGGAGTTCCCGTGCCCGCGCAGGTCCATGGCGACGACCCGCAACCCGGCGTCCAGCAACAGCGGCACCACCAGGTGCCAGTCGTCCATGGTCCGGCCACCGCCGTGCAGCAGGACGACCGCGTCACCCGCCCCGCCGTGATCCCGGACGGCGATGTCGACACCGCCGGAGGACACGACGTGATCCGACCACGGCGAACGAACAGACTCGATCATGCGGACTCTCCCACTCTCGGCGCTGACGCGTGCTCGGTCCGACTATGGAGTCTCAAGTCGCTTGAGACTCAAGCCCTGCGGCAGTGCGTGATCAGGAGACCCGCGCCCGGCGCGGCGGGACTCGCGGGCCGCAGGCGGCGCTCGCGCGGCGGCCGTCGTCGGTCTGGAGGCGTACGCCTGCGGGCTGTCCCGGCGACGCGGAATGCCACCTGCGGTCGATGTCCGGCGACCCGGGTCTGCGACAGCGTTTGCGGCGTGATCGAAGTGAACGAGCTCACCAAGCGCTACGGCAGCGTTCTCGCCGTGAACGGCCTGAGTTTCACCGTGCGGCCGGGACTCGTGACCGGGTTCCTCGGCCCGAACGGCGCGGGCAAGAGCACCACGCTGCGCATGCTGCTCGGGCTGAACACGCCGACCAGCGGCACCGCCACCATCGACGGTAAGCGGTTCCGGGACCTCGGCACCGGGCTGCGGCACGTCGGCGCGCTGCTCGACGCCGGCGACGTGCACAGCGGGCGCTCTGCGGCCGCGCACCTGTCGGCGCTGGCCCGCAGCAACGGCCTGCCCCGCCGCCGGGTCGACGAGGTCCTCCAGGAGGTCGGCCTCGCCGACGTCGCCCGCCGCCGCATCGGCGGGTTCTCCCTCGGCATGCGACAACGGCTCGGCATCGCCACCGCCCTGCTCGGCGACCCGCCCGTGCTGCTGTTCGACGAGCCCATCAACGGCCTCGACCCCGAGGGCGTGCTGTGGGTGCGTCGCCTGTTCCGCCGGTTGGCCGCGGAGGGCCGCACAGTGTTCGTCTCCAGCCACCTGATGAGCGAGATGGAAAACACCGCCGACCGCCTCGTCGTGATCGGCCGGGGCGAGCTGATCGCGGACGAGGGGGTCACGGAGTTCGCCGCCCGTGGCACCAACTTCAGCGTCTCCGTGCGCACTCCCGACACCGCCGTGCTCGCGGGGCTGCTGGCGACCGAGGGAGCCGAGGTGACCTCGGACGGCTACGAGTCGCTCACGGTGACCGGGCTGACCGCGGCCCGCATCGGCGAACTCGCCTTCCACCACCGACTGATGCTGCACGAGCTGGCCACCCACACCCCGTCGCTGGAGGAGGCGTTCATGGAACTGACCGCCGACAGCGTCGAATACCTGGCAGGACAACCACAATGAGCACAACGACGATGGCAGCGCCGACACCTGCCAGGATCCGGAACCTCTTCGCCGCGGAGTGGACCAAACTCTGGTCGCTGCGGTCGACCTACTGGGTGCTCGGCGTCGGCACGCTGCTGATGATCGCCGCCTCGATCACGGACGCCATCCGCACCACCAGCAGATGGTCGGAGCTGATGGAGGACCTGCGGGCCAGGTTCGACCCGATGTCGGTCGTCCTCGGCGCGCCGTCCGCCGCCCTCCTGATGCTCGGCGCGAGCAGCGTCGGCGTGCTGGTGGTCGCCGGCGAGTACTCCAGCGGGCTGATCCGCACGACGTTCACGGCGGTGCCGGACCGCCGCCGCGTGGTGCTGGCCAAGGTCGGCGTCGTCGCCGGCACCATGCTGTTGGTGGGCGTCGTGATCGCGACGATCTCCTTCTTCGCGAGCCAGGCCGTCCTGTCCAGCGTCACCGCCGGCGTCTCGATCGGCGATCCCGCCGTGCTGCGGTCCCTGGCGTCCGACGCGCTGCTGGCGCCCGTCGCCGCGCTGGTCGGCATGGCCATCGCCGCCCTGCTCCGGCACACCGCAGCCAGCGTCATCACGTCCTGCGTGGTGCTGGTCATCGTGCCCAGCTTCTTCAAGATCACCGTCTACCCGTGGGTGGACGACATCTACAACGCGTTTCCGCTGTACGTGTGGCGCAACTGCCTTTCCATGCTGGACCCCATCACCCGCCCGTACTTCCCGACCGTGACCGGGTCCTGGATCGTCTTCGCTGCCTGGCCGTTGGTCGGGATCGTCGTCACCGCAGTCATCGTGCATCGGAGGGACGTATGAGAAAGGGACGTATGCGAAGCAGACACCGCACGTGGACCCTGGCCGTCGCCGGGGCGCTCGCCCTGGCGGGCATCGGCGCGGCGGCCCCGGCGTCGGCAGCACCGTCGGACCAGGAACTCGTTGCCGAGCAAGGAAACGGCCACTACCGGGCCGAGGTCCGCCGCACCGAGTACGGCATCCCGCACGTGCTGGCGCACGACTTCGGTGGGCTCGGTTTCGGCTACGGGCACGCCTTCGCGCAGGACAACCTGTGCGTGCTCGCCGACCGGGTGCTGACGCTGCGCGGCGAACGCTCGGCCGCCTTCGGCCCGACGGCGGACTCCGGCGACGCCCTGGCCAGGCCGACCACCAACCTCGCCAGCGACACCTACTACCAGGGCCTGCGGCGGTCCGGCGTCGTCGAGCGGCTGCTCGCGCGCCCCGCTCCGCTCGGCCCGACCGCGCAGGTGCGGCAGCTGGTCGACGGGTATGTCGCCGGCTACAACCGATACCTGCGCGACACCGGGGTGGCGCGGCTGCCCGACCCGACCTGCCGGGGCGCGGCCTGGGTCACGCCGATCACCGCGCTCGACGTCTGGAGCGCCGTCTACGACATCAACCGGTTGAACGGGACGGCGAACTTCAAGGCGGCCATCGCCGACGCGGGACCGCCCGCGCCCGGCGCGGCGGCGGCGAAGTCGGGGCCGGACTTCCCGAGCGCGCCGGAGGACCGCGCCGACGGCATCGGCAGCAACGGCTGGGCCATCGGGCGGGACGCGACCGCCGCGCACGACGGCATGGTGTTGGCCAACCCGCACTTCCCGTGGAGCGGGATCGGCCGCTTCTACCAGGTACAGCTCACCATTCCCGGGGTCATGGACGTGTCCGGCGCGAGCCTGTACGGCACGCCGGTGGTCGAGATCGGCCACACCGGGGGCGTCGCCTGGACGCACACCGTGTCCACCGCGCAGCGCGCCACGCTCTTCCAACTCGCCCTGGTGCCGGGCGATCCGACGAGCTACCTGGTCGACGGCCGTCCCGAGGCGATGACCCGGCAGACCGTGCCGGTCACCGTGCGGGCCGCCGACGGCACGGTGTCGACGGTGCAGCGGACCACCTACAGCTCGCGGTACGGGCCGGTGCTGGCCACCGGTTGGACGGCGACGGCCGCGTTCGCCATCGCCGACGCCAACGCCAACAACCTGCGTTCGATGAACGAATGGCTCGCGATGGACCAGGCACAGCACCTCGACCAGTTGCTGGCGGCGCAGCGCACCTTCCAGGGCATCCCGTTCACCAACACGATCGCCAGCGAGACCGGCGGAACCGCCTACCTCGCCGACGCCTCGGTCGTCCCGCACGTGACCGACGCGGACGCGGCGCGCTGCGTCGACACCCCGCAGGGCAAGGCGGCCTACCCGCACACGATCATCCTGGACGGGGCCGCCTCGAACTGCGGCTGGGGCAGCGATCCCGACGCGATCGAGCCCGGCATCTTCGGCCCACACGCGTATCCGGCGTTGACCCGCAACGACTTCGCGGCCAACTCCAACGAGAGCCCGTGGCTGGCCAACCCCGCCGCGCCGATCACCGGCTATCCCGCGATCTTCGGCGACACCGGCACCCCGCGCGGCCTGCGTCCACAGCTCGGGCAGGACATGATCGCCGCGCGGATCGCCGGCACCGACGGGTACGGCGCGCCGGGCTTCACGATGGCGTCACTGCGGGACACGATGCTCGGCGACCGCAACCGCAGCGCCGACATCGGTCGCGCCGACATCGTGGCTATGTGCCAAGCAAACCCGAGCCTGCCGGCCCGCGACGGGACCCAGGTCGACGTGCGGTCGGCCTGCGACACCCTCGCCGCGTGGGACGCGCGCGACAACGCCGACAGCCGGGGAGCCGTGCTGTGGCGGGAGTTCTTCTGGCGGCTGTTCGACGACGACGCCCCCGGCGGCTGGTGGCGGGTGCCGCCGGACCCGGCCCAGCCGCTGACCACCCCGCGCGGGATCGACGGCAGCCGCCAGGGCGTCCAGCACGCCCTCGCCGACACGGTGCAGTTCTTCCAGGCCAACCACATCCCGGTCGACGAGGCCCTCGGCGACGCGCAGCGTTACGCCACCGTGCCGCTGCCAGGCTGCCTCGGCCCCGAGGGCTGTTTCAACGTCGTCTCGTCCAACCCGCCGCTTGGCGCGGACGGCCGTTACGCCGACCTTACCCAGGGCCATGGTTCGAGCTTCATCATGGCCGTCGAGCTGACCAGGGATGGCCCCCGCACGAGCACGCTCCTCACCTACTCCGAGTCCGCCAACCCCGACTCGCCGCACCACACCGACCAGACCGTCCTGTTCTCCCACCGGCAGTGGGTGACCGAACGGTTCACCGAGGCCGAGATCAACGCCGATCCGCACCTGCACAGGACCGTCCTGCGCGGCTGAGCGCACGGTCGGCGCTGACCCACCGTTCGCGGTGGGTCAGCGCCGGTCTGGTCAGCCCCCCAAAACCGTCAGGTCAAGCGTGGCAAGGCGCTCCGGGTCGGCCAGGATGTCGAGCGCGACGACCTTCCCGCCCGAGATGGTGAACGCGGCGACCGAGATCGGCCTGCCGTCGGACACCGCGACCGCGCCGATCCCGCCGTTGACGAGCGCCGGCAGCGTGAACTGGGCGAGCCGCGCGAACGTGGACGCCCCGTTCGCCACCGCGATGGCACCGCGCACGATCCGGCCGGGCTGGAGCGCGCCGGCGTCCGACCGAACCACGACGTCGGGGTCGAGCACCGCGACCAGCGCCGCGAGGTCGCCGCCCCGCGCGGCGGCGAGGAACGCGTCGACGACCTCGCGCTGGCGGGTCAGGTCGGGTTCGGGAGTCGGGGTCGCGCCCTGCACGCGGCGGCGGGCCCGGCTGGCCAGCTGCCGCGCCGCGGTCGGCGTGCGGTCCACGATCGGCGCGATCTCCTCGAAGGGCACCGCGAACAGGTCGTGCAGCACGAAGGCGAGCCGCTCGGCCGGCGGCAGCGTCTCCAGCACCACCAGCAGCGCGAGGCCGATCGAGTCGGCGAGCAACGCCTGGTGTTCCGGGTCGACGCCGTGCACGCCGCTGATGATCGGGTCAGGCATCCGCACCCGATCCTCGAGCGACTCCTCGCGCCGTGCCGCCCGCGAGCGCAGCATGTCAAGGCAGACCCGGCCGACCACCGTGGTCAGCCAGCCGCCGAGGTTGCCGACGTCGTCGGTGTCCGCCCGGCTGAGCTTGAGCCACGCCTCCTGGACCGCGTCGTCGGCCTCGCTGAGCGAACCGAGCATCCGGTAGGCCACCGCCCGCAGATGGGAGCGGTGGGACTCGAAGCGCTCCGCCAGAAAATCCTTCTCGATCACCCGGTCACATCTCCTCATCACGACGCGTTGACGCGTTGACGGATCAAACACGGCCGATGTGACCGAGAACAAGTCGGCGCT
>NZ_VUOB01000079.1 GCF_008386585.1 Solihabitans fulvus | reverse complement strand
CCATGGCGGTAGTCCTTGTCCGACAGGGAGGGGAACCTGTCAGACCACAGCCTCCCAGGCACAGCCACCACAACTAAGCAGCGACACGCTACTAGATCGACGGGTCCGCCCGCGATCTGCTCCAACAGGCTAAGGAACGTCCGCCGCTGGGGTTCGTCCGAGCACTGGGTGAACAGTTCCTCCAACTGATCCACTACCACCACGACCCGCGCCGGCTGGGATCCACTGCCGCGGTCTCGCAGCACCCGGTTCAGCAACGTGACGCATCCGGTCGAGTCGCTGACCAGCAGCCCAGCCATGATGGCTGGCTCGTCGCCGGTCAGGTGCGCGAGTTGGTCGGCCAGCGCGCGTACCGGATCGGCGGTCGGGGTGAACAGCACTGTTGGCCACCGGTCCGAGCCGGGCAAGGTGGCCTGGCCGAGTCGGGGCAGTAATCCTGCTCGCAGGAGGGAGGATTTCCCGGCTCCGGACGGTGCCACCACCATCTGCAGTCCGCCGGTGGTCAGGCGCCGATCCAGGCGGGCGATCAGGTCTGCGGTCAGGTCGTCGCGACCGAAGAACCACTGGGCCTGGTCCGGCCCGAACGCGGCCAGACCGGGATAGGGGCACTCGCGCACGAGCGTGCCGGGTGTGGTGCGGCGTTGGTCGTGTGCGCCGTCGACGTAGTGGAAGTGTTGGTCCCGGCCGGCCTGGTTCACCTGTGCATCGCCGGACGCGTGGGCGGACAGGTGAATCCTCGGTATGGGTCCGGTCTGCTCCTCGTCCGAGGTGTCGTGGTCGCTGTGACTCACCGGTCACTCCGTTCGGTGATGTGTTGGTCGCGACCAGCCTGATACACCCGAGCGCAGTCCCAGGTGTTCGCGGCCATCGTGACTGTCGGGCCGGGTTGGTCTGCGGGCGAGTGCGCGTCCAGCGTCGCTGGCTGAACCGGTGATTGTGGTGTGTGCTGGGTATCGCGCCTGCTCGGCTCGGCGCCTGGCAGGGCCGCTGAGGGATACGGGGGTCCGGCAGTGCGATCCACGCAGTCATCGAGGTTTCTTTGACCACAACCGGCACCCGTCGGAACGTTTCGGGGTCGATCACAGCGCTGTGGCGCACGATCTCGTCGAAGATCCACTCCGATACGATCCTCGCCAGGTTCCCGGGCGAGCCAGTGAGTGCGGTCTTGAGCGGCTCGGCATCGAGCAGCCGGAACACGGTCAGCACCGATGTGGAGGTGACGCCGTGCTCGTCGAACGCGACCTCGCCGGCATGCACGGCCAGCCGCAACCGGATCCGCTGCTGCGGTGGGCTGGTCAGACTATGTCCACGCACCGCCCGAGTCAGTGCGACCGGCATGACCTCCTCGAACGGCGCCTTGCGGATATCTGGGGGAACCAGAACGAACACCGAGTCGCCGCGGTCCTCCGCGTGACACCGATCCCAGGGCACTTGGATCGCCTCGAACGCCTCCCGCACGATGCGGTACATGCCGTCGCGGACCACACGCTGATGCGGCAACGTCCGCCGCGGATCACCGAACCCCTCAACATCCACCACGACGATCCTGCGGTGCTCGGCCACCCCTGAACCATCCATGCTGCTCCAATGTGCTCGCTGATCCGGTCCCCGGGACTGTTAAATTTTCGGCTCTGACAAGATTTTCGTAGGGTTGGAGTTAGTTGAGTAGGATCATCTGGCGTAACAAGAGGAAGCCTGCACGGCCGTACATCGTTCTCTTGATCAGCTTGGTTTTGTGTTGACGCCCTCGGTTCTGCCGTTGTGGAACGGGAGGGTGAGCCGGCGAGGACCGCGTTGTGGTTTTGCCGCAGGCCGCGGACGAAGGAGTGCAAGTGGAGGAGGTCGTCCTCGCCGACGGCGGCCGTCCACTCCCGCAGGCGCCGCGCGTTGGCGGAGGTTGGGGCCAGCAGCGCGGCGAAGGCGCGGATGTGTCCGCCCAGTGCGGTCATCTCGGGGCAGGCTGCGGTGAGGGCCTCGACGAGTTCCCGGTCGTCTGGGGTGAGCAGTCCGGGGGCAGAGCACAGAAGGCCCCTGAGGCGCCGGGCGGAGACTGCTGGGCGGTCGGCCTCGACGCGGCCTTGGTGGATGTAGCGGCACAACAGGTTCTGGCTGCCGGTGTAGCCGAGAGTCTTGATCTCGTCGAGCAGCGTGGCCACGGACACGGCGGGGGCCTCGGCGCGGCGGCGGCGCGAGTGCTCGCGGAACGGGTCGACCAGACAGGCACGGTACTTATGGCTCGCGGCACTTGGCGCACCGGCCGTGGCGTCACGATGAGCATGCGTCGCCACACTCCGCTCAACCCGCAGCGTCATGACAGCAACGATCAGGCCCGACGACTACATCGCGCCTACTGCCTGACGCGCGCCAACTCGTGTAGCGGTTCAGGATCGCGCTGCGCGAGGTAGCGGTAGCTCTGCGGCGGCTGGAACGCGGCGTAATCTCGGAGCCAGGCAAGGGGGTAAGGGTCCGGAAGCTGACCGCTGTCCGAATGCCCCGCATGAACGCGATCACCGAACGCCGCGTCACGACGCCGCGCGCTGAACTGCTGGACCGCACACTGATCTGGAATCAGACCCACCTCCGGCACGCGCCGCACGAGTACAACCGGCACTACAACCTGCACCGAACCCACCGATCACTCGCCGCCGCAGCACCCGCGCGAGCCCTGCCCCAACCCTCGAACCCGACCGGATCAAACACCTCGCGATTCATCAGCGGGACCAGATGGACGGCGTCCTCCACGAATACTGGCACGCCGCTTGAACTGCATGGACGCAGTTTCGGCACGCACTGGGTCCTCGCCGCATACCAAGATCACTACAATAGGTATTGGCCACACCGGCCCCAAAGGGCCAGCGACCACCCGACGCCCAGGAGCGACCACTTGTCGCAGCCGGTTTGACGCCCCCAGGCCCCTGCGGACCCGGATCCCTGGAGGATTCATCAACGAGTAGCGCTACGCATCCTGAGCTGCAGCGACGAGTTCTCGGGCCCTACAGAGTGTCGATAGCAGGATCTCGACCTTTTAGTAGCCGCGACCCTGCTATCGAACTCGACAGTCTTATGGAGCTGCAGTGCAGTTCAATTCAGTCTATACCTAACTTGCTATATGTAGCGCCCTGACCTAACTACATGGCTTGCCAGCTCATCATTGTCGATAGAAGAAGGCTCTCCCGACGACAAACGGTCTTCCGAAAAATACAAGCTGCCAGCATTAATGTAACCTACAGGAAAGTCATGAGACGAAACGGTAAACGTATACCGGTCAGGATTGATTACCACACCCAAGAGTCCGATGCGTTTATCACCCTCGCCGAGGATGTCAATGGAGAGGTCATCCACTCGATGACGCAGCCTCAGCTCAGTCACTGCCCGGAACATCAAATCGATCCGAGTCGAATGAACACCGTCGCGGTTACTCCTGAGGAGCAGGACGCTGTGACTTACGTCGTACGACCAAAGCTGGAACCGTCGATCAAAATTGAGAGGTATTTTCATATTTTCCACGTCAACCCTTTAATGTCAGAAGGGATTGGCCTGCAATTTGCCGCCGATATAGAAATCAACCTTCGCCAGGACCCCTAGATCCTTAAAGAAGGCCAGCTCCAGGTCGGTGGCGCCACCAATCTGTCGAGCATTTCTCAAAATTGCTGTCCCGACGGCGGATTCCACCCCCTTATCGACCCCCTCCATACCGTCAAGACTGAAGGATACCCGGAAAGACGACGGATACACCTGAAGCAGTTCTCCGGCCGTCCAAACCGTTCCCCTCCAATCTTTGTCGTTCATCAGTGTACGTGCACCCAGTGTCTTGGCGAATTTTTCAATGTCTGAAGACTCAAGACCGAGCGCAATGTGGTCCAAGGTCGTCAACCCGGAACTATCGTCGGCAATCTTGGCGACTTGTCCAGCGAGTTTAGCCTGCGCCGCTTGGGTTTCGACTGTGGTGGCTTCGAGTTGAGCGCTGACCGCTCGCGCGGTGATCACGCCCGCGCCTACCTCGGCGCCCGCCAGCAGGCCTCCGGCCGTCATCGGTAGCCATGCTGCCAGCGCCGCACCTTCCGGGGCGACTGACAGTAGCGCTCCGCCCGCGATCGCCCCGCACGGCTCACAGACTATGGTCAACGCGACCAAGCCAACGGTCACCAACGTCCCGATCGCCAGGGCCCTCAGGTCGAGGTTCTTGAGATCTGGGAGGTATTTCATCCACGTGGTGGGCGCGAAGTTGGCGCTGAGGATGTTCCGCATGCTGATGCAGTTCTGGAACGCCGGACTCCCCGCCGGGAGCGTATATGCGCATGCTTCGCTTCGGATGGCGATGACCGTGGCTCGCTCGCTGTCGGTACCGGCGGCCAGCCACACGCACTGGGTGTATTCTTTACTGCTGCTGTCCGGGATGCTGGCCTTACACGCCTCGATCCCGGCTTTTTCTTGTTTCTCCTTCTCGTTGGAGGCTTTGGCGATGACACTCTTGGTGGCGTCCGTGGCCGCGTCGATGGCGTCCTTGGCGTCCTTGCCGGCGGCCTTCGCCGACGCGTAGGCATCTTTCGCTTTGTTATAGGCGTTTGTGGCGTAGCCAGCGGCTTGGTTGGCTGAGGCGTCGGCCAATACGGCCGAGTTTGCGGCCTGGGCCGCCGAATCCTGTGCGGCAGTGGCCGCCGTCCACGCGGTCTTGGCTGAGTCTGCGGCTTGCCGGGCGAAGTTCTCCGCGTCGCGAGCCGAGCCGGCGGCCTGCTGGGCGTACGTATCGGCGTCCTTGGCCGCGTCGATGGCTTGCCGGGCGTAGGTGTCGGCGTCCTTGGCCGCGCCCCATGCCCGCGCCGCCGCGGCGTGGGCGTCGTACGCGTCGTGCGTGGCCATCGCTGCGGCTTGCGTGGCTTGGGCGACCAATCCTGCGACCAGGGCGTTGTGCGCGGCGGTATTCTGATCGCGACGAGCTGCGGCGTACTGCCCGATGTCCAGGAACTGCCGCAGCATCGTCGGCGGCCCGTCCAGGGCTGCCTGGGCGGCGGCCTTGACCTCCCGGCCTCCAGCGGACATGACCTTGTTGACCCGAATCCGATCGTCCTGTGCCGCCGCGGTGTATTGGTCGGCACTCAGGAACTGGCGGCGAGCCTTGTCGGTGTTGGCGCGCAATGCCTCTTGCGCGGTCTGCACCAAGACAGTGCCGCCGGCCGCCCGAGCGGCGGCCATGATCTTGTTGATCTGGATCCGATCATCGATTTCGCGGCCGTCGTAGTCCCGGTTCTGGAGGAAGGTCTGCACGTCGGCGTCTGTGCCAGCCAGTGCGGTGGTGGCCGCAGCCCGCATGTCCTCCGTACCGGTCAGGGCGAGGCTGGTCAGGATGACCCGGTCGTCCTGACCAGCCGCGACAGGGATGCCATTCCGTACGAACTCGGCGACCTCGATGTCCGAGCCGGACAGCGCGGCGGTGGCGGCGGCCTTGGTCCATGGGCCGCCTGTGGTGGCCAGCCGTAGCGCCACCTTGCGGCCATCGGCCACCACCACGGCCCGATCCGCGCCTGGTGAGGTGGCCTCAGCGATCAGCCGGTTGGTCTCGGCGTCGCGGCGGGCGGCCTCGGCGGCATCCCACGCGAGGGCGCCCCTGAGGTTGTCAATGGCAGCGAACGCGGCCCGAGCGTCAGAGTCGGCCTGATCTGCCTGCACGGCCAACCGCACGTCATCGGCGGCGCGCGCGGCGTCGAAGACCTTCGTGGCCTGGGCAGCGGCGTCGGTCGCGGCCTTGGCCGCCACGCTGGCGGCGTTGGCGTGGTCGGTGGCCTGCTTTGCCGCGTCGACAGCATGGCCCGCTTGATCGGCGGCCTCGTTGGCGGCCTTGGCTGCGGCCTTGGCGTAGTCGGCTGCCTGGCTTGCCGCCGTACGAGTGGGTCTCGTCAAGTGAGTTG
>NZ_VUOB01000078.1 GCF_008386585.1 Solihabitans fulvus | reverse complement strand
GGTGCGCGGGCGGCTCGCCCATGCCCTCCCACCAGACGTCGCCGTCGTCGGTGAGCGCCACGTTGGTGAACAGGGAGTTGCCCTGCTCGATGGTGCGCATCGCGTTGGGGTTGGTGTGCCAGTCGGTGCCGGGCGCCACGCCGAAGAAGCCGTTCTCCGGGTTCACCGCGTACAGCCGGCCGTCCGCGCCGAACCGCATCCAGGCGATGTCGTCGCCGAGCGTCTCGACCTTCCAGCCGGGGATGGTCGGCTCCAGCATCGCGAGGTTGGTCTTGCCGCAGGCAGACGGGAACGCTGCTGCCACGAAGTAGACCTTGTTCTCCGGCGAGGTCAGCTTGAGGATCAGCATGTGCTCGGCCAGCCAGCCCTGGTCGCGGCCCATCACCGAGGCGATGCGCAGCGAGTAGCACTTCTTGCCGAGCAGCGCGTTGCCGCCGTACCCGGAGCCGTAGCTCCAGATCATCCGCTCCTCGGGGAACTGGGTGATGTACTTCGTGTCGTTGCAGGGCCAGGGGACGTCCTGCTGACCGGGGGCCAGGGGCGCGCCGACCGAGTGCAGTGCCTGGACGAACTCGGCGTCCTCACCGAAGCGCGCAAGTGCCTGCGTGCCCATCCTGGTCATGATCCGCATCGAGGTCACGACGTACTCGGAGTCGGTGATCTCCACGCCGAGCATGGGCTTTTCGGCGTCGAGCGGGCCCATGCAGAACGGAATCACGTACATCGTGCGGCCACGCATCGAGCCCCGGTAGAGCTCGGTCATGGTGGCCTTCATCTCGGCCGGATCCATCCAGTTGTTCGTCGGACCGGCGTCGGCCTTGTCCAGCGAACAGATGTAGGTCCGCTCCTCCACCCGCGCCACGTCGGAGGGGTCAGACGCCGCCCAGAACGAGTTCGGCTTCTTCTTCAGGGGGACGAACGTGCCGGCGTCGACGAGCTTGGCCGTCATTCGATCCCATTCAGCATCTGAGCCGTCCACCCACACCACCTGTTCCGGGCAGGTCAGCTCGGCGACCTCACGAACCCAGCCCAGCAGCTTCTGGTGGTCGGTCGGCGCCTGGTCGAGACCGGGAATGGTCACTGCCGTCATCTCGTCTCGTCTCCTGACTGCGTGCCATCAGCCACACCGGGCGGCACTGACCGGTGTGGACGGCGACGTCCTCGGAAATGGCTCTGCCACGCCCGGGTCGGACGGGCGTGTCGTTTAAGGGGATGGACAGAGGCTAGCCGGGTTAATCCCGGGTAGCCGACACCTGACCTGTCGGTTGCCTCACAAGACCGATTCTGGAATCGATTCAGCACTCGTTTACCAACAGTGGTTTCGATGCTGCCGAGGGTGATTGGTCGGGAAATGCGAAGACCCCGTCACGGTGTGCTCCGTGACGGGGCCGAAGTGGCTCTCCGCGATTGTCAGTCCACTGCTCGGGCCGCTGGCCAGCGTGGATCCGGGCTCAGTTGGAGCTGATCCACTGGCCGGTGGTCGAGTCGATCCGCACGACGCCGTCGGCCGCGCTGCCCTTGCCGTCGAAGTCGACGGCGCCCCACACGCTGTCGCTGTCCTCGCGCAGGCCGCTCTTGGTGTCCGGGGTGTAGTGGCCGGTGCTGTCGATCTTGCCGTGCTCGACCTCGGTCCACTGGTGCTCGCCGGTGTGCTGGAGGACGTGCACCTCACCGGTCTTGGTGATCTCGACCTCCTGGTCGGCGTGACCGGTGTGGTTGGTGTCGGTGTACAGCCAGGTGTTGCCGTCGGCGTCCTTGACCACGGCGGTGTCCGGCACGCCGTCGCCGTCGGTGTCCTCGGTGGCCGGCCCGACGTTCTTGTCGCCGTCCTTGGTGTCCACCACGATCGCGTTGCCGGAGTGGCTGGTGCTGTCGTGCCCCGCGGCGTTCGGGTCGACGGCCGTCCACTTGCCGGTGTGCTCGTCGAACTTGGCCGCGCTCACGGGCTTGCCGTGCGCGTCGTAGGTGGTCTCCAGGTCGGCATGCCCGGTGTGGTGCGTGTCGGTGTACACGACGTGGCCGCCGTCGTCGGTGTCGACGACCGCGCTGTCCAGATGGCCGTCGTGGTCGTAGTCGTAGGTCTCCTCGGCGGTGTACTCCTGACCGTCGACGGTGACCTTGAGCTCCCCGTCCGTTCCGCCGTGCTCGTCGATGTACACCGGGCCACCCCTATCCAGGTCCTGCCAACGCTTCTGTACCCCTACGACTCACCGTAGGCCCGTCCGGTTCCCGCACAAAGCCCGATGTCGGTGAGTCCGCCGTTTCACGCGCGGTCGCGCAGCTCCCTGATGTTGCCGAGCAGCTGTTCGACGCGGTCCCGGCCCGAGGTGACCTCGGCGAGCCGCTTGCCGACGACACCGAGTTCGCGGCTGCGTTCGCCCGCCTCCATGCGCATGGCCTTGTCGACGTCCCGCAGCTCGGCCTCGATCGCGTCGATCCGCCTGCCCAGCGCCTCGTCCAGCGCCAGCGACAGCTGCTGTTCCGCCTCGATGAGCTGCTCGGCGACCAGCTGGTCCAGCGTGGACCTGGCGTCCGCGATGGCGTCGGTGAGCCACTGCTTCATGTGCTGCTTGTCGGCGGCGTGCTTGCGGGTGCGCGCCATCCACCAGCCCGCGCCGAGGCCGAGCACGATGGTGACGGGCAACACGATCGGGTTGAGCGCGGCGACGCCGATCAGCGGCATCGCGGCGAGCCTGCCGACGCCCATGCCGCCGGACAGGCCCATGAACACCAGCAGCTTGTCCTCGGCGGTCGGCGGGCGCTTGTCCGGCGGGCGAAGCACCACGGGCGGCTGCGGGTCCCTGGCGAAGCCCGCCCGGATGACGTCCAGCTCCTCGGCCGAGAACAGCTCGGCGAGCGCCGCGTCGGCCACCCCGGACAGCCGCTGCGCCAGGCCGGTGCTGATCCGCCCCGACGTCAGCTGGAGCGCGCCGTCCACCTGCTGCGGCAGGCCGGCGAGGGCGTCCCGGTCGGCCGCGTCGATGGCCTGGCGGAACCAGTTCTGCACGTCCCGCATCTGCCGGCTGACCTCGTGGCTGTTCTCCACCCTGGCGCGCTGCATCTCGCCGCGCAGCTTCACCTGCCAGCCCCTGGTCGAGGACCTGCGCTGGACGGTCAGCTCGTCCCGGCGCACCCGCAGCGTCTCCGCCTCGTCCTCGCCGGTGGACAGGGTCCTGCGCCGCGCCTCGAGTTTCGCCTGCTGCTCGGCCAGCACGGTGGACAGCGCGCGCAGCGTGTTGGCCTCGCCGAGCATCGCGGCGCGGCCGACCACCAGCTCCTGCAACGCCGTCTGGAGTTCGGCGACGCCGGACCGGTCGCGCAGCATGGCCGCCGCGTCGGGGTTGGGCGCCTTGGCCGCCATCTCGAACATCCGCGCGGACACCGGGTGGAACACGGCGTCGGCGAACCGGGGCGCGTGCTCGGCGAGCAGCGCCTTGTTCGCCGCGAGCATGTCCCGCCAGCCGCGGTACTGGTCGGTCTTGGTGAGCGCGAAGACCACCGTCTCCACCCGCTCGCCGACGGTGTGCAGGAACGTCAGCTCGCCCCTGGTGAACGGCGCGGACGCGTCCACCACGAAGAGCAGCGCGGTCGCGGTCGCGGCGGCCTCGGCGGCCAGCTCCCCGTGCATCGAGTCCAACCCGCCGACACCGGGAGTGTCCACAATGGACATGCGTTCCAGCAGCGGGATGGGCGCGTCGACCTCGACGTGCCTTGGCGGCAGCCTGCCGTCGGGCAGCTCGCGGTTGACCGACGCCCAGTTGGGCAGCTCGTTGAGTGGGAACGGCACCGGTTCCAGCGCGCCCGGGTAGCAGGCGCGGGCGGCCCACTCCGCGCCGTGCCGGAACACCAGGTAGGTCGCCGTCGCGACCTCGGCGTCCACCGGCGACAGGCCCTGGCTCACCAGCAGCGCGTTGACCAGCGAGCTCTTGCCCCGGTTGGTCTCGCCGACCACCACGACGCTCGCCGCGCCGCCCCGCCCCGCCCGGATCTCCTCGACCCAGTCGGCTGCCTTCGGGTCGCTCTCCCTGACCAGGGTCGTCAGGCGTTCCCGTGCCTGTCGAACCGCCTGCGGCAGCGGAACCGACACCGCCGAGGTCATTCGCCGGTCCGCGCGGTGTAGACGGTGACGATCGGGACGCGCAGCGTGCGGCCTCGGTCGACGAAGCCGACCACCTCGGTCTCCGCGACCACACCGTCGAGGGCGGGATCGTCGGTCGGCACGGTGCCGCCAGCCTCGTGGTGGGCCGGGTCGAACCGGTGCCCCTCCGGCCGCACGGCCGTCACGCCGATGCCGGCCAGCCCCTCCTCGATCCGCTCGACCACGCCGGCGCTGCGCGCCCGGTCCATCGCGTACAGGCAGAGCTGCACGAGCGATCTGCGCTCGGTGAGTGCCTGGTCGAGCAGGTCGTCGCCGACCGCGAGGTGCTCGGTCTCCGTCATGGGCGCCACATCGGTCTCCGACGCCTCCCAGCCCGGTTCGGTTCCCATCAGCCACCCCCGCGAAGTTGCTGCCAGATCAGGAAGTACGCCCGGTGCACGACGTGCGCGACCCGGCTCTGCGCCGGGGTCGCCCCGAACGAGGCGAACGAGCGCCACCACCCGGCGCGCTCCAGCGCGTAGGCGGTCAGCTCGTGCGCCGGCCGGCCGCGCAGGCCGAGCTGCTCGCCGAGGTCGGCGCTGCTGCCCACCCGCAGGACCTCCTCGGCCAGGTCCTGCGGCATCGCCACCGACCCGCCCGCAACCAGCGTCAACGCCTCAAGCAGCCGCAGCTGATGCGCCTCCGGCCTGGCCAGCAGCACCTCGATCGCGTCGTGCACGCGCTGCCGCTCGCCCGCGTCGCCGGAGGCGTGCGCCAGCGCGGTGATCGAGGCGAGCGCGGCCGCGGCCTTGATGCCGTCCGCGCGGGCCCGGAACACCGCGTCCAGCCTGCCGCGCACGGCGGCGAGGCCGGACGAGTCCAGCAGAACGCGGCGCAGCGCGCCAGCGGTGATCGCGGGCTCAGCGTCCAGCGCCGTCAGCGCGCGCCGGATGCCGTAGAGGTCCAGCCGCTCCAGCAACCGCTCCCTGGTGCCGGCGGGCACCGCGCAGTCCCAGGTGGTGAACAGGTCGGCGCCCATCAGCATGGTGTCTCTGGTGGCCTCGTCGAGCGCGGCGAGCTGACGAAGCGCGTCGGCGTCGGCGGAGGTGAAGCCGCCGGTCTCGGCCGACTCGGCGAGCAGCCCGATCACCGGCAGCACGTCGGCGACCCTCGGCTTGAGCGAGTCGGCCTGCTTCGCCGCGAGCAGCGTCGCCGCCCGCCACACGTCGCCGTCGGCGCCGGCCACCGACTCCGGCGCGATCGTGTCGGCCTTGTTCAGCACGGCGATGGCGTTGACCGGTCCGGCCTCGCGCCGCCCGGTCGCCGCGGTGAACACGGCGAGGGCCTGCTGGTCGTCGGCGCGCACGCCCTGGGTCACCACGTACAGCACGGCCTCCGCGCCCGCCACCGCGCTGCGCGACACCGGGTCGAGGCCGCCGGTGTCGGCGGCGCCGAGCAGCGCCTCGGTCCTGGCCACCGACGCGCTGTCCAGCGAGCCGAGGCCGGGGGTGTCGATGACGGTGAGGTCGCGCAGCACCGCGTTGGTGAGGTACGCCTCGAGGTGCGACACCTCGCCGATGTCCATGCCGAGCGAGGCGGGGATCATGCCGGTCGAGTCGAACGGCAGCACCTGGCGTCGTCCGTCGGTGCGCACCACCTCGACGCGGTCGACCGTGCCGTACTGGAAGCGGGTCACCAGCCGGGTGCACTCGCCGACGTCGGTCGGCGCGACCCTGCGCCCGATCAGCGCGTTGACCAGCGTCGACTTGCCCGACTTGATCCGCCCGGCCACCGCGACCTGGAGGGGAGCGGACAGCCTGCGGAGCACCTCGCGGAAGCCGGCGGCCGTGCCCTCGGACACCTGCGGCTGAAGCTGCTGGCACAGGGTGGCGACCGCGGCCGAGAGCGGGCCGGCCAGGTGCTGCTGCTCTGTCGCCGTGCTCACGGAGGGAATGGTGCCACGCGCCACCCGCGCGGTGGGCCGGTCGGTCGGCACCGGGCTGCGCCGAGAATCACTCGATGGGGCGAACCCGACGAACCGGCCGGACATCGATCATGAGCTGGGGTCCGCCCCAGGTCGTACGGCCAGGTCAACCCCCAGCCGGACGCCGGGGGGCGAGGCGAGTACCTAGGCTCGTGTCGTGCGGCGGCTGAGCCTGTGGATGCGAGCGCACCCGGTCTTCGGGGACACCCTGATCGCCGGGTTCATCGCGCTGTTCGACTTCGGTATGGAGGCGGCCGGCCGGCCGATGCCGTTCCCGGTGCTGATGTTCACCGGCGCGCTGCTGGTCGTCCCGCTGGTCTTCCGCCGCAAGTATCCGGTGGTCGCCTGCTACCTGGTGGTCGGCGGCGGCGTCGTCCAGCTCCTCACGCTGTCGGCGAACCTGGGCTCGCACGACGTGCCGATCCGCTTCGCCGACCTGTCGCTCGGCATCGCGCTCTACACGATGGTCGCCTACGTCGGGCGGCGGCAGGCGCTGCTCTACGCGTTGTGGCTGGCCGTCGGCACCGTGCTGTGGGCGGCCGTGGCGGCCACGCGGCAGAGCGGGTCGTCCGCCGCGGCCGGCACGTTCGCCGCCGTGATGATCTTCGCGTTCTGCTGGGCGATGGGCGCGTTCGTCGGCGCCCGCCGCGCCTACCAGGTCGAGCTGGAGCAGCGGCTGAAGCTGCTGGAGACCGAACGGGACCAGCAGGCCAGGATCGCCGTCGGCTCGGAGCGGGCCAGGATCGCCCGCGAGCTGCACGACGTGGTCGCGCACGCGGTGAGCGTGATGGTGGTGCAGGCCGACGGCGCCGGCTACGCGCTGCGCAGCGATCCCGACCTGGCCGAGACCGCGTTGCGGACGATCTCCGAGACCGGCAGGCAGGCGCTGACCGAGCTGCGCAGGCTGCTCGGCGTGCTGCGCAGCGACGAGGACCCCGGCGGGGAACGGACCCCGCAGCCGGACGCGCGGGGCCTGGACGAGCTGGCCGACAAGGTCCGTTCGGTCGGGCTGCCGGTGCGGCTGGTGACCAGCGGCGACCTGGTGCACCTGCCGGTCGGCGTCGGCCTCGGCATCTACCGCATCGTGCAGGAGGCGCTGACCAACACGCTCAAGCACGCTGGCGCGGGGGCCAGCGCGGCGGTGCACGTCACCAGAACGGATGACCACGTCGAGCTGGAGATCTCCGACGACGGCTTCGGCACACCGCACGACCTGGTCGCCGTCTCCGGCGGAAACGGCCTGATCGGCATGCGCGAGCGGGCCGCCGTGTTCGGCGGCACGCTCGACGCCGGGCCCAAACCGGGCGGCGGCTGGCGGGTCAGGGCCGTGTTGCCGTTGACCGCCAACGCGTGACGACTACGTAGGGTGCGTGCTGTGATCAGGGTGCTGCTAGTCGACGACCAGGAGCTCATGCGGATGGGCTTTCGCATGGTGCTCAACGCCCAGGAGGACATCGACGTCGTCGGGGAGGCCGGCGACGGGCTCGACGCCGTGCACCTCGCCGACAAGCTGCGGCCGGACGTCGTGCTGATGGACGTGCGGATGCCGGTGCTCGACGGCGTCGAGGCCACCAAGCGGATCTCCGAGGCCGGCACGGCGAAGATCCTGGTGATGACCACCTTCGACATGGACGAGTACGCGCTGTCGGCGCTGCGCAACGGCGCGAGCGGCTTCCTGCTCAAGGACACCCCGCCCGCCGACCTGGTGTCGGCGCTGCGCGCGGTGGCCAGCGGGGACGCGGTGGTCTCCCCGAGCGTCACCAAGCGGCTGCTCGGCCGGTTCCTCGGCGAGGCCGGCGGCGAGCTGCGCGACGCCGCCGTGCTCAACGTGCTCACCGAGCGCGAGCGCGAGGTGCTGATGCTGATCGCCAAGGGCATGTCCAACACCGAGATCGCCAAGAAGCTGTTCCTGTCCGAGGCGACGGTGAAGACGCACGTCGGCCGCATCCTGGCCAAGCTGGAGCTGCGCGACCGCGTGCAGGCCGTGGTGCTGGCGTATGAGACCGGCCTGGTCCGCCCCGGCGACGCCTGAGCCGGCCCCCTGCTCAGCGGTACTCGCCGGGGTCGGCGGTGGCGGGGTCGACGCCGGCCAGCAGGACCTCGTCGAACCAGCGGCCCCAGTCGGGGCGGGTGCCGTCGAGATCGGTGAAGCCGTACTCGCGCATCAGGCCCCACGAGCTGAGCGTGCGGCCGGACCAGCGGGCCACGTCGGGGTCGGTGGCCAGCGCGACGACGGCGCGTCCGACGTAGTTGGGCGTCTCGGACATCGCGTAGTTCGGGTCCTCGGCGTCCCGCCAGTTCTGTTCGGTGACGCCGAGGATGTCGAGCATCTCCTCGGACCGCAGGAAGCCGGGGGTGAGGGCCACCGCCGTGCCGCCGAACGGCTTGAGCTCCTCGGCCAGCCTGCGGCCGAACATGCGCAGCGTGTCCTTGACGGCGTCGTAGAACAACGAGGTGCTGTAGGGCTGGTCGCCGTCTCCGTCGGTGACCTCGACCAGCAGGCCGCCGGGGCGGCGCACCAGCAGCGGCAGCAACCGGTTCAGCGCGACGAAATGCGACTCCACGCCGTTGCGCCACATCCGCAGGCCCTTGTCGAGGTCCTGTTCCCAGATCGGCTTGCCGAACTCGGTCAGCGGGTTGCCGCCCCAGGCGTTGTCCACCAGCACGTCGAGCCGACCGTCCACTTCGGACTCGATGCGGTCGCGCAGCGCGTCGACGTCCTCGACGACGGTGAAGTCGCAGCGCAGTGCGATGCCGCGGCCGCCGGCCGCGTCGACCAGCTCGACGGTCTCCTCGATGGTCTCGGAGCGGTCCATCCAGCTGCGGTGTTCCCCGCTGGTGCGCCCGCCGACGAACACCGTTGCCCCGGCAGCGCCCAGCTCGACGGCGATCGCCCTGCCCGCCCCGCGCGTCGCGCCGGTGACCACGGCGACCTTGTCTCCCAACGGCTTGCTCATTCCTGGCCCTCTCCCTGGTTCGCGGCGACGGGCCGGCTCCAGCCGGCCAGCACCGCGTTGACGTCGTGGCGTACCCGGTCGGCGAGCCTGCCCTTCGGCCGCACCGACCATTCGAGCGCGATGCCGTTGACCAGCGCCGTGAGCACCCTGGCGGCCCGCGCGGGCGACGGGGCGCCGGGCAGTTCCGGCGCGGCCGCCCGCACCATGGCCCGCACCGCGGTGTCGATGGCCGCGAAGTGGTCCGCGAGCAGCCCGCGCAGCGTCGGGTCGAGCAGGTCCATGCCGAGCGCGGCGAGGTTGTTCGTGGCGATCTCCGGGTCGTCGATCCGGCCGTACCAGTCGACCAGCGCCGCGCGCAGGCCGTCCAGGGGCGACCCGCAGGCCCCGGCCACCGTCCGCATCCTCCGCGCGACCTGCCCGCTCTCCGCCTTGGTCACGGCCTGGAGCAGGCCGTTCCTTGAGCCGAAGCGCTGGGCGACGGTGCCGACGGAGACCCCGGCCTCCTCGGCCACCTCGGCCAGCGTGAAGCCCGGTCCACGGCGGTCGATCAGCGTCACGGTGGCGGCGAGCAGGTGCTCGTCGGTGATCGTTCTCGGGCGCGGCACGTCGTTATTGAACCACGATTCACCAACGTTTGTGAACCGCGATTCACTAACTGGCGGCGAACAGCGCGCGGGCCGCGGCGGCGACCAGATCGGGGCGCTGCTCCGGGATCAGGTGGCCGCAGTCCGCAAGCACCCGCACGGTCAGGTCGTCGGCGTGCCGCTCCCCGCCGCGCAGGAACGCCTGCGGCACAAGGACGTCCCGGCCGCCCAGCAGGATCTCGGTCGGCACGGTCAGCCGCAGCGCTCGGTTGCGGCGCAGCCTTGGCAGGTCGTGGAGCACAAACTGCCAGTTGAGCGCCTGCCCGGCCCGCGCGTTGGCCGGCAGCCCGCTGGCGTCGGCGAACTCCGCCACCGCCGCCGCCGAGGTCGCGCCCCAGCGCCGCAACAGCCAGCGGGTCAGGCCGGGCCACCGGCGCAGCACCGCGGCGCCGAGCACCGGGTACTCCCAGAGCGCGGTGTGCCAGAACCGCCAGGCCTGCGTCCGCATCGCCCGGCGGTCCGGCCACGGGTGGACCATGTTGAGCGCCAGGTGCCGACCCACCCGCTCCGGCGCGCGCAGGCACAAGGCGAACGCCGTCCACGCGCCCCAGCCGTGCGACAGCACCGACACCCGCGCCAGGCCGAGCGAGTCGAGCAGCGCCAACAGGTCGTCCACCCTGGTCGCCGTGTCGTAGCCGGTGGCAGGCGCGTCCGACCAGCCCGCGCCCCGGAAGTCCGGGCACAGCACCCGGTGGTCGGCCGCCAGCAGCGGCACGACCTCCCGCCACGCGTACCAGTGCTGCGGAAAGCTGTGCAGCAGCAGGATCGGCTCGCCCGCGCCGGCCTCGGCGACGTGCAGCCGGACGTCGCCCGCCTGGACGAACCGGTGGGTCACGCCATCCACCTCAGGAAACGGGCGGTCCTGCGCGGTGGTCCTGGTCATCGGTCGGTCCTCTCCTGCGGAACGGGAACGCCAGGAGGAGGCGTCGGGCGGGCCCTCCCGTTCCCGGCCAGAATGTGATCCAGGTCGCGGGAACGTTCCGCCGCGAGCGAGCCTCCTCAGGACGAGGAACCCCGCAGCCGAGGAGGCCGCAGAGCCGAGATGTCCGAACCCGATCGAGTCGAGCTGGTGCGCGCGGCCCAGCGTGGCGACGCGCTCGCCATGCAGGAGCTGCTCACCCTGCTCACGCCGTACGTCGGCAGGCTGTGCGGCCCCATCGCGCTGGCCGACGGGCCGGACGCCACGCAGGAGGCGCTGATCGTCATCTTCCGCAACCTTCGCCAGCTCGCCGAGCCCGCCGCGGTGTTCGGCTGGGCGCGGGCGATCGCCGTCCGCGAGGCCGTCCGGGTGGCGCGGTCCGCAGGGCGGGCGAGGCCGAGCGAACTGCCCGAGGTGCCGGCCAAGGGCGATCCTCAGCTGGCCGCCGACATCCGCGACGTGCTCGACCGGCTGGCCCCCGAGCACCGGGCCGTACTGGTGCTGCGCGACCTGGAGGGGTTGGACGAACAGACCGTCGGCGGGCTGCTCGACGTGCCGACCGGCACGGTGAAGTCGCGGCTGTTCCGGGCGCGCAGGAGCTTTCGAAAGGCGTGGGGCCGATGACCCCGAACTGGCCGGTTGCGGACCTCGATCCGGTGCGGCGGCTTGCGGTGCTCGCCGAGGCCATCCCCGGCGCGGTGTTCGCCGAGGACGTCCTCGACGCGCCGTTCGACCAGGTCTGGGCGGTGGCGGGCGACCTGGAGAACGCGCTGCCCGCGCTGCTGACCGACGTCCGCTCGATGCGGTTCGTCGAACACGACGGCGAACGGCTGGTTGCCGAGGCGCGCAGCCACCTCGGGCTGCGGGACCGCTTCGACGTGGTGCTGCGGCCGGGCTGGTGCCTGATGCAGAGCGGCAGGCTGATCGGCGGCATGGCCGCGGTGGCCGACGGCGACCGCACCCGGTTCGGCTTCCTCGGCGGGCTGCGGCTGCCGGGCACCCGGCTCGCCGGCCCCGCGCTGCGCCGACTCGGCCGACCGATCGGCCGGCGGTTCCTGCGCCGGCTCGGCGAGCGGGTAGCGGAGGTAACGGGGTAGCGGCGGGGATTCCGGTTGGGCGGCTCAGTCCGACACGGAGATCTTCGCGACGACCTTGTCGATCTTGACCCGCACGAGCAGCTCGCCAGGCACCGCGTTGCGCTCGGCGAACTCGTTCGCGCGGTCGGCGCCCATGTACCTCGCGGCGGTCCGGCCGGCCCAGTAGCGCAGCTGCTCGATGTCCTCGTCGACCACGGCGCGGCCGGTGATCGTCACGAAGTGGAACGGGGGCCGCTCGTCGTCGAAGCACAGCGCCACCCGGCCGTCGCGGAGGATGGCCTTGCCCTTGATGGTGTCGCGGCCCGTCAGAAAGACCAGGTCGGGACCGTCGAGGTCGACCCAGACCGGGGCGATGTGCGGCGAGCCGTCCTTGCGCACCACCGCGAGCTTGCCGGTGCGGGCCGGCAGTCCTGACACGAACTCGCGCCACCAGCCCTCGGGGGCCTCCGTGTATGCCATTCGTCAGACGGTAGATCCTCGGCCGACGGCCGGCACGGCCGGACGCGCCGCCGGCGAACCCCTGAGGAAGCCGCCGAAAGAACCAGGGGCGCACTCAGGGTGATCACCGATTCCTCCGACCTGGGGATGAGCGACGGTAAGACTGAAGTTGGTGGGGACTCACGACTACAGACCGATGCGGTCACGGGGTCCGGCTCGGCAGAGTGTGGCTACACCCGCCGACGAGGAGTCCCGGCGGAGGCGGTGCCGGGTTCGGGGGCATGCCGGCACGACGCGAGGTCCACTCACAGGGGGCGTGACAATGATCGAGGCGGTTGGCCTCACCAAGCGCTACGGGCAGACCGTGGCCGTGGACAACCTGTCGTTCACCGTGCAGCCCGGCAGGGTCACCGGGTTCCTCGGGCCGAACGGCGCGGGCAAGTCGACCACCATGCGGATGATCCTCGGGCTGGACAACCCGACGGCCGGCAGGGTGCTGATCGGCGGCAAGCCCTACAAGCAGCTGGACCGTCCGCTTCGCACGGTCGGCGCGCTGCTGGACGCCAAGTGGGTGCACCCCAACCGGTCCGCCCGCGCACACCTGTTGTGGCTGGCCAGGTCCAACGGCCTGCCCGCCCGCAGGGTCGACGAGGTGCTCGAGCTGGTCGGGCTCACCAAGGTCGCCAAGCGGCGGGCGGGCGGCTTCTCACTGGGCATGTCCCAGCGCCTCGGCATCGCCGGCGCGCTGCTCGGCGACCCCGGCGTGCTGCTGTTCGACGAGCCCGTCAACGGCCTCGACCCGGAGGGCATCCTCTGGATCCGCAACTTCATGCAGGGGCTGGCCGCCGACGGCCGGACCGTGCTGGTGTCCAGCCACCTGCTCTCCGAGATGGCACTGACCGCCGAGGACCTCGTCGTCATCGGGCGCGGCAAGCTGATCTCGCAGGGCAGCACGACGGACTTCATCGAGCGGTCCACGGAGAACACCGTGCTGGTGCGCAGCCCGCACCTGGACAAGCTGCGACCCGCGCTGCTCGACAAGGGTTTCACCGTGCGTGAGGACGGCGACGGAACGCTCACGGTCAGTGGCGCCAGCAGTGACCAGATCGGGGACATCGCGGCCGCCGGCGGCGTGGTGTTGCACGAACTGAGCCCCCAGCGCGGTTCGCTTGAGCAGGCATTCATGCAGCTGACGGGGGACGCTGTGGAGTACCGCACCGATCTCGGCGGAACCGACGGGGTCGCCGACAACTTCGTCCCGGCAGGGAAGTGAACCGATGACTCTGCTCGCAGTCGAACGCATCAAGCTGTTCTCCACCCGCTCGCCGTGGTGGTGCACGCTGCTCGCCCTTGCGCTGCCCATCGGGCTCGCCTCGATCATCGCGGCGAACTCCAACAGCGACTTCCCGCTGACCGTGAGCCTCACCCAGACCGGCTACACGTTCGGCCTGATCGTGATCATGGTGCTGGCCGCGCTGGCCATCACCACCGAATACCGCTTCGGCACCATCAAGTCGACCTTCCAGGCAGTGCCGAACCGCACCGCGCCGCTGGTGGCCAAGGCCGTCGTCGTGACGCTGCTCGCCGGCGTCGTCGGCGAGGCCGCCGCGTTCGGCGCGCTCGGCATCTCCAAGCTGATCAAGCCGGACGTGGCGCTGACGCTGAGCAGTTCGACGGAGTGGCGCAACGTCGCGGGCGTCGGCCTCGTCTACGCCTGCGGCGCGCTCCTTGCCCTCGGCGTCGGCATGCTGATCAGGCAGACCGCCGGCGCGGTGTCCATCCTGCTGGTCTGGGCGCTGCTCGCGGAGAACCTGGTCACGCTGATCCCCAAGATCGGCGTCAAGATCCAGGCGTGGCTGCCCTTCCACGTCGCCGACCACTTCCTCAACGGCGGCGAGCCGACCCCCCGCGGTCGGGATGGCGGCCCGGCCGCCGTCGTGTACCACCTGTCGCCGTGGGGCTCGCTGCTCTACTTCGCCGGTGTGTCGCTCGCGGTGCTGATCATCGGCATCGTGGTCACCAACAAGAGGGATGCCTGAGGGGGATGAACGAACCGGCCGCCGTGACGCATTCGGGGGCGTTGGCGGCCGGATTCGGGGGAGAAGTTGCTCGGTCCACCTTCGGGGGGTGGTCCGGGCTTCTTCTGTTTGCGGCCCGCGTGCCGAGATGCGCGACGCCGTCCGATAGGCAACGGTACGCACAACAACGCGAGGGATCGGAGCGACCATGATCGAAGCGGTCGGTCTCACCAAGCACTACGGCAAGACCGTGGCGGTGGACAACCTGTCGTTCACCGTGCGACCCGGCCAGGTCACCGGGTTCCTCGGGCCGAACGGCGCCGGCAAGTCCACCACCATGCGGATGATCCTCGGACTGGACAACCCGACCGGCGGCCAGGTCCTCATCGACGGCAAGCGCTACCGACAGCTTCACCGTCCACTTCGGACGGTCGGCGCGCTGCTCGACGCGAAGTGGGTGCACCCCAACCGATCCGCGCGCTCGCACCTGCGCTGGATGGCCAGGTCCAACGGCATCGCGGACAGGCGCGTCGACGAGGTGCTCGAGCTGGTCGGCCTGACCGCCGTGGCCAAGCGCAACGCCGGCGGCTTCTCGCTCGGCATGTCCCAGCGCCTGGGCATCGCCGCCGCGCTGCTCGGCGACCCGAGCGTGCTGCTGTTCGACGAGCCCGTCAACGGCCTCGACCCGGAGGGCATCCTCTGGATCCGCAACTTCATGCACCGCCTCGCCGCCGAGGGCCGCACCGTGCTGGTGTCCAGCCACCTGCTCTCCGAGATGGCGCAGACGGCCCAGGAGCTGGTCGTCATCGGGCGCGGCAAGCTGATCTCGCAGAGCAGCACCGCCGAGTTCATCGAGCAGGCCAGCGAGAACACGGTCCGGGTGCGCAGCCCACAGGTCGACCTGCTGCGCGCCGCGCTGCTCGGCGACGGCGCGACCGTGACCGACGACGGCGTGGACGGCGCGCTGGTCGTGCACGGCATGGAGCCCGCCGCGATCGGCGAACTCGCCGCGGCGCGGGGCGTCACGCTGCACGAGCTGAGCCCGCAGCGCGGCTCGCTGGAGGAGGCGTTCATGCAGCTCACCAAGGAGTCCGTGGAGTACCACGCGCACGGCGACGAGGTACCGGTGCAGGACCTGCCCGTCTAGGAGCTGTCACCGCCTGGCCGCGCCTGGCCGCCGTCGGAGTCGACGGCGGCCACCGGCGCGGCCTCGCTGTGTCATGGCTCAGGGTCACCCGGATTGATGTCGTCAGCATTTCCGGCATCGCCCGTTGGTGCAGTCGGCGTAAGAAGGCTGTAAACAGCGCGTGAACTCCCGCACATGTTCGAGACATAGGCGGATATAAAGGCTCATATCAAAGGCAACAAGCGCAGGCAAGTCCCTCACAATGCCGTGACCTGGTCGCGCCACACGCTGAGCTCGGACGGCGAATCCGTCAAGGACCCTGCGGAGGTGACCTGTATGGCGGTACTCGATCCGAACCTGACCAACGGCTCCCCGGCTGCCATGCCGAGGCAACGACACGAGCCGGCGACGGGTTCGACACCGGGTTTGACAACGGGGTCGGCAACGGAGTTTCGGCACGGAGACACCAACGACATCGTGCGGGTCGAGGCGATGGTCGGCCTCGAGTGGTCAAGCGCCGTCGAGCACTCCGCCGGCCTAGATCTCGCCGCGAGCCCGGCCGAGGCGCGCAGGGCGTGGATCCACCGCGCCGAGGAGCAGCAGGTGCTCGCGCTGTTCCGGGCCGTGCGCGGGGTGGAGCCGAACCCGCCGTCCCCGTGGTGGCTGCGCGCCATCGACAGCGGCAGGCTGGCCTCGCGCGCCGAGGGCTTCGCCGTCGAGGACGAGGTGACCGAACTGCTGTCCGCCAGGCCCGGCTGGATCTACGTGCCGTGGGCCAGCGACGGCGAGGTCGGCTACTGGGAGTTCGTCCCGTCGGAGAGCGGCGTGTACGGCCCTGCCATGCCGACCACCGTGCAGTTCACCGACAAGCACCGGGGCTGGGTCGACCTGCTGCCGGCGCACCGCGGCCTCGGCGAGCAGCAGTCCATCGCCTTCACCGTCGCCGACCTGCGCGAGCAGATCGAGGACCTGGAGAACATCGCCTGACCCAGCCGGGGAGGTTGCGCAGTGACGCCATCGCCCGGAGTGCGTGCCCGGTGTTGTCGGGCCAGGGCACGCCACCGCTCGATACCCTGGCGGGAATTGTGGCCGCCTCGTGCCCGGCCGCAGGATCACCAGCATGAGCAACGGCTACTCGATCCCGGTTGTCCGCCTGCACGCTGACGATGAGGGCGAATCACACTTCGACGATGAGCGCTTCTCCTTCGCCATGGCCGAGTTCGCCCCGCCGGCTCCCGCCATCCTGGTCTCGCCGGCCGCCGCAGCGACGCGCTCATTGTTCCTCGCCCTCCCCGATGGGTGGTCTGGCCCAGCGCATCCCGCCCCCACCAGGCAGCTGATGGTGCTGATGAGCGGCGCGATCGAAGTGACCGCCAGCGATGGCGAGTGCCGGCGGTTCGCCGCAGGCGATGTGCTCCTGGTCGAGGACACCACCGGCAAGGGCCACACGACCAGGAGCGTTGCGCCCGATTCGGTGGCCGTGGTCGTGCAAGCCTAGTAGCCACCGAGACCCGCAGATAGCAGCTTTCTCTGGATAGTTATCCCCAACGCTGCCGGTTGTCCACAGCCCGCCGACGTTCGCCGGTGTCCGGGGGCGCGGCTGGCTAGGCTGGCCGAGGGCCGTTCCCCCAGGGTGGGTGGGGGTTTCACGGGTGGGGGTTTCACGGGTGAGTGGGGGCATCCTCACAGGTGGGTGGCGTAGGTCGAGCAGAATTTGAGCGCCGCCGCGCGCGATGGCAGGCTTTGCCGCCGTGACACCCAGTGAGCAGCGCCAACCCCACCACCGCACCGTGCTCAGCTTCGTGCAGCGCGGCGGCCGGACGACCGTCGGCCAGCAGCGTGCGTGGGACGAACACTGGGCGCGGCTCGGCAGAGACGTGCGGGAGCTGCCGCCCGGCCCGCTGGACGCGTCGGCGTGGTTCGGCCGCGAGGCCCCGGCGCTGCTGGAGATCGGCTCCGGCATGGGCGAGACGACCGCGGCGCTGGCCTCGGCCGAGCCGCACCTCAACTACCTGGCCGTCGAGGTGTACCCGCCGGGGCTCGCGCAGCTGATCCTGCGGATCGAGAAGGCCGGGATCGAGAACCTGCGGCTGCTCCGGGGCGACGCCGTCGACCTGCTCACCGACCACGTCGCGCCGGGCTCGCTGTCCGGCGTGCGGATCTTCTTCTCCGACCCGTGGCCGAAGAAGAAGCACCACAAGCGGCGGCTCATCCAGCCGGCGTTCGTCGCGCTGGTCGCCTCCCGGCTGGTCGAGGGCGGCCTGCTGCACCTGGCCACCGACTGGGAGCACTACGCCGAGCAGATGATGGAGATCTGCTCGGCCGAGCCGACGCTGCGCAACCGGTACCCGGACGAGCCCGGCGGCTGGGCGCCGCGCCCCGACTGGCGGCCGGTGACGAAGTTCGAGCAGCGCGCCGTCGAGGAGGGTCGGGTCAGTCACGACCTGATGTTCGAGCGCCGCTGAACAGGAACACCCTCACCCGACCAGGTACTCAAGCGCGGGGGACGGACGGTCGACGCGACCACCGTGGGTCAGTGCGCTCCACGTTCGGGTGCGAGTAGTTGTCCAGTCACAGTGCCCCGTCTGGTGGTGACGCGTGAGCGGGATTCACAATTAGGTTTGCCCGCCGTGACAGCATTGCGCAACGAACTGATAACGCTTCCGCCCGACACGCTTGCGGCGGCCGAGGAGTTCCTCCGGATGTTCCACGACGCGCATCCGGAGGCCGGGGCCGTCGGCACCCGGCTGGCGCAGGTGCGCGCCGAGGTCGCGGAGACGGGCACCTACCGACACACCCCGCAGGAGCTGGCCTACGGCGCGCGGGTCGCGCTGCGCGACAGCGGCTGGTGCACCAGCGGCGTGCCGTGGCGCCGGTTGAAAGTGCGCGACCTGCGCGGACTGCGCAAGGCGTCGGCCGTGGCGCACGAGTGCGTCGAACACCTGCGGCTGGCCACCAACGGCGGTCAGATCCGCCCGCTCGTCACGGTGTTCGCGCCGGACTCGCCTGAGGCGCCGGGACCGTGCATCTGGAACGAACAGCTGGTCAGGTACGCGGGATACGCGGAGGCCGGCACTCCCGACACTGCTGACACCGCGGCCGCGTCGATCGTCGGCGACCCGAGATACGTCCGGTTCACCGAGGCGGTCCGCGCGATGGGCTGGAAGCCGCCGAGCCAGCGCGGCCGCTTCGACCAGCTCCCGCTGGTGGTGGAGACCGCGCACGAGGGGCCGAAGCTGTTCCCGGTGCCCCGCGACGTCGTGCAGGAGGTGCCGCTCGAACACCCCGAACTGCCCTGGTTCGTCCAGCTCGGGCTGCGCTGGCACGCCGTGCCGGTGATCAGCAACATGCGGTTGACCATCGGCGGGATCAACTACCCGGCAGCGCCGTTCAACAGCTGGTTCGTCGGCGCCGACATCGGCACCAGGAGCCTGGCCGACGACAACGGCTACGCGGCGGCCAGGCAGATCGCCGACAAGCTCGGGCTGGACACGGCCACCGAGCGCACCCTCTGGCGGGACCGCGCGACCGTGGAACTCAACCGCGCCGTGCTGCACTCCTTCGACGCCGCCCAGGTCACCGTCACCGACCACCACGCCGAGGCCCTGCACCGGTTGGCGTGGCTGCGCTCCCGACAGCGGCCGAGCGTCCACCGCCCTGCCTTCCGCCTCGACGCGGACGCCGCGGGCCGGGCGCGGGCAGGCGGGCCGGGCCGGTTCGCCGCACTCACCATCGAGGACCTGTTCGAGGCCTCGTGACTACTTGCCTTGCGAGCGGCGCGAGCGAATCGGTTCGCTGCCCGGCGCGGAATCCACGATCACTCCCGAGATGGCCATGAGCGCGAGCACCCCCAGACCAAGTACCGCTCCGGTCCAGGTCATCACCGTGGTGAGCATTGTCGGCTCCTTCCGATCCCAGTTCCTTCACTGACACATCCAGGTTCACAAAGCCGCACGTCATCCGGCATCGGTCGGCGGACCTGTCCGTGCCCCGCCCGCATCAGACCCCCGGTTGACCCGTCACCAGCCCGGGGGCGGACCCGCCGGCATACCCCGAGTGGACGCGTCCCAGGCCGGCAGCCCATACGGTGGGCAACCGTGGACAGCACCTATCTCGGCTGGCGTGCGCTGGCCAGACGGCAGTGGCCGCTCGCCGGGACCCTGCTGTTCCTGCTCGTCGTCGAGATGTTCAGCAACACGAGCGAGGACGGGCGTGGCCTGGTGCTGCTCGCGCAGCTGCCCGCCGCGCTGGTGGCCGCAGTGCTCGCGGTGCTCGCGCCGCGCCGGCCGTTCGACGCCGCCCTCGCCACGGCGGTCGCCATCGGCGCGGGCTCGGTGCTGCTGAACCTCATCGACGTCGTGCCCAACATCGCCCTCGCCGGCAACCTGCTGGTGTCCGAGGCGGGCGCCGTGATGGCGATCATCGCGATCGTGGTGCGCCAGGACCGGCCGCTGCGGGCGGCGGCGGCCACGGCGGCGCTGGTCGCCACCACGGTGGTCAGCGCCCTGCTCCGCCCCACCTGGTGGCAGCACTTCGTGCGGGACCACCCCGACCAGGCGCAGAACGGCGGCTCCCACGGCAACGTCTGGGGTCAGCTCGTCTTCGGCGGCCTGCTGCTGCTCATCTCGGTCGGCACCGGGCTGTACTTCCGGGCCCGCGACCGGGAGCGGCAGCGCACCATCGAGGCCGAGGTCGTCTCGGCGCAGCACGCCGAGCGGATGGCGCTGGCCCGCGAGCTGCACGACGTCGTCGCGCACTACGTCACCGGCATCGTGGTGCACGCGCAGGCCGCGCAGGCCGTCGCCGCAGTCAACCCGCAGGCCGCCAGCGAGGTGCTGCCGGTGATCACCGCGAGCGGCACCGAGGCGCTGACCGCGATGCGCAGGCTGGTCGGCACGCTGCGCGGCGCGGACCCGGCCGGTTCGAGCAGCGCGAGCACGTCGGCGACGAGCGACCTGGCCGCCGATCTCCGCGAGGTCGTCGCGCAGGCCGCCGCGAAGGGGCAGCCCGCGCACCTCACGCTCGACCTGCCCGACCAGGTGCCGCCGGAGCTGGCCCGCTCGGTGCTGCGGCTCGTGCAGGAGGCGCTGACCAACTCGCAGAAGCACGCGCTCGGCGTGTCCAGGGTCGACGTCACGGTGTCCGGGCGGGACGACGCCGTGCAGGTGCTGGTCGCCGACGACGGCCACGGCTCGCAGGGCGCGCCGGCCGGCGGCTCCGGCGGCTACGGGCTGGTCGGCATGCGGGAGCGGGTCGACCTGCTCGGCGGCCGGTTCAGCGCGGGTCCGGTCGACGGCAGGGGCTGGGTGGTCAGCGTGGAGCTGCCGATGCGCGGCGACCGGACGTGATCAGCGGGGCGCGTGATCGGGAGTGAAACCGCCCATACCTCGCAGGTATGACGCGGCGGCACCGGCCGGTCAACCTGCGGAATGACCTGGTGAGGCCGGTAGCCAGCCGCCAGGCCGATTCGGCGGCGGCCCGTCGCGGCGCATAGTGAAGTGGTGACCACGAAGACCCGCGACGCACTGACGCTGGCCGGCTTCGTCGCCGCCCTCGCGGTGGCCGGCGGCGTCGGATATCAGGTGATGCGCGCCCACAGCGGCCCGCCGACCGCGACCGGCAAGGTCAACGTCGCCGTGCAGGCAATCACCCCGAACGGCACGCTGACGCTGCGCACCCTGGAGATCATCCGGCTCGGCCAGCCGCCCGCCGAGCTGGTGGTGCCGGCAGGCGCGGTGCTGACCAGCGCGGTGCGCGCCGAGGGCAGGACCCCAGGCAACACGCTGAGCTGCGACGTCCGGGTCTCCACCGTGGCCCAGCAGGACACGCCCGTGGTGGACGTGCTCGGCTGTGCCGACCAGCCCTCGGCGAACGCGCAACCCTGATCGGGCAGGATCTGCCCATGACTTCGCTGCGCCTGCACGCCCCCGTCGTGTTGCCCTGCGACGCCGCCTGCACCGTTGTGCGGGACGCCGTCGTCGACGTGTCGGCGGACGGTCGGATCGTGTTCTGCGGGCCGGCCTCGGCGGCTCCCGCGCTGCCGGCCGGCGCCACCGAGCGGCACTTCACCGGGATCCTGTTGCCCGGCCTGGTGAACACGCACGCGCACAGCCCGATGACCGTGCTGCGTGGGCTCGGCGGCGACCTGCCGCTGCTGCGGTGGCTGCGCGAGGCGATCTGGCCGGCCGAGGCCAGGATGTCGCCTGCCGACGTGCGGGCCGGCATGGTGCTCGGCTGCGTCGAGATGCTGCGCAACGGCGTCACCACCAGCGCGGAGATGTACTTCCACGGCGAACAGCTGGTCGAGGCCGTGCTGGCGGCGGGATCGCGGGTGGTGTTCGGCTCGGCGATCATGGAGCTGCCCGGGGTGTCCTGGCGGACGCTGACCGACCAGGTCGGCGCCTGGATCGACGCGGACGGGCTGCGGTTCGGGCCGGGCGAGCGGGTCGAGCTGAGCTACGGCCCGCACTCGGCGTACCTGCTGCCGACCGACGCGTTGACGGCGGTGGCTGGCGAGGCCGCCGAGCGGGGCGCGCTCGTGCAGATCCACGTCGCCGAGGCCGCCGACGAGGACCTGGCGCAGCGCGCCGAGTTCGGTTCGGTGCCCCGCCTGCTCGCCAAGACCGGCATCCTCGACGGGCGCGTGCTCGCGGCGCACTCGGTGCAGCTGTCGGACGAGGACATCGCGCTGTTCGCGGCCAACGGTGTCGGGGTGGCGCACTGCCCCGGCTCGAACGCCAAGCTGGCCTCGGGGATCGCGCCGCTGCGCGCGCTGCTGGACGCCGGGGTGCCGGTCGGGCTCGGCACGGACGGGCCGGCCAGCAACGACGACCTCGACCTGTTCGAGGAGGCGCGGCTCGCGGCGCTGTTGGCGAGACTGTCCACAATGGACTCTGGCGCGATGACGGCGGCCGGCGCGCTGTTGCTGGCGACCAGGGGCGGCGCGGAGGCGCTCGGCCGCGCGGACATCGGCGCGCTGGAGGCCGGCCGGTGGGCCGACCTGGTGCACGTGGACGTGGACGACCCGGCGTTCGGCACCGGCCTGGACGCCCCGGACGAGCAGGTGATCGCGAACCTGGTGTGGGGCGCGGGTTCCCGCCGGGTCCGGGACGTGTGGGTGGCCGGCGAGCAGGTGGTGGCCGACGGCGAGCCGACCATGGTGGACCGGTCGCAGGCCCAGGCGGCGGTTCAGGCGGTCGCCGCCCGCCTCCGGTGAGAACCTCGGCCTCCGTCCGGTGAGCTGGCGAGCCTCCGGTGAGCTTGGCGGGCCGCGTCAGGCGCGGGGTCGGACGACGATCTCGGTGAGGTGCGCGTCCGGGGAGGCGGTGACCGCGGCGAGGATGGCCGAGGACACGGACTCCGGCCGCAGGTACTTGGCGCCGTCGTAGTCGCCGCCGCCCTCCTGTTCGCGGACGGAGCGCTGCATGTCCGTGTCCGTTCGGCCGGGGTGCACCGAGGTGACCCGCAGGCCGCGGGCGTGCTCCTCGGCGCGCAGCGCGTCCCCGAAGGCGCGCAGCGCGAACTTGCTCGCCGCGTAGGCTCCCCAACCGGGGTTGGCCTGGAGGCCGGCGCCCGAGTTCACCAGCACGACGTGCCCGCGCGCCGCGCGCAGCGCCGGCAGCAGCAGCCTGGTCAGCTCGGCGACGGCGATGACGTTGACCTCCATGGTCCGCCGCCACACCTCGGCCGGAGTCTCCGCGATCGTGCCGAGGTCGACGACACCGGCGCTGTGCACCAACACGTCCAGCCGGTCCAGTCCCGAGGTCACCGCGTGCAGCGCCGTCGGATCGGTCAGCTCGACCGGCCACGGCCGCGCGTGCGGCAGCTCGTCGACCAGTGCCTGCAACGACTCCAGGTCGCGGCCGCCGAGCAGCAGGTCGTGGGTGGGCGCGAGGGCGCGGGCGGTGGCGGCGCCGATGCCCCTGGAGGCCCCGGTGATCAGAGCGACCGGACGAGTGTTCATGGCTCGACCGTATCCGCGCCTGACGCGGCGGGCGCGAGGGGTTCGCCGTCCCGCTCGGCGCGCGTCACCGCCTCAGAGTTCCTCGCCGACCAGCACGGCCTCGGCGGGCACCTCGTGCGCGTCCGGGGTGCGCTCGCGCGCGGTCAGCAGGACGCCGGCCGCCACGCACAGCGCGGCGACGCACAGGAAGGGCACCCTCGGCGAGCCGAACCACTGCGCGACGTGCCCGACCAGCGTCGCGGCGACGGCACCGCCGAGCCAGCGGCAGAAGTTGTAGCCGGCGCTGGCGACCGGGCGGGGTGCCGGGCTGACGCTCATCGCGGTCCCGGTGAACAGGGTGTTGAGCAGCCCGGACACCAGCCCGCTGACGATCACGGCCACGACCAGCACCGCCTTGTTGTCCACCGCCATGACCAGCATCAGCGCGGCGTAGCCGAACACCGCGAGCACGGTGGCGTGCCGCTCGCCGAACCGGCCGGCGAGCTTGGGCGCGAACAGCACACCGGCGACCGCGACGGCCAGGCCCCAGCCGAAGAAGATCAGGCCAATCTGGACCGCGCCGTAGCCGAGCACGAAGGGCGTCCACGCCAGGACGGTGAAGAAGGCCGCAGTGTAGAGGGCGGATCCGATCGAGGTGCGCAGCAGCGGGCCGTGCCGCAGCGCGCGCAGCGGGTCGAGCACGCTGATCCTGGCGCGCCGCTCGTGCCGGTCGGCTGGCAGGAAGACCAGGCACAGCACCAAAGCGAGCGCCATCAGGACGGCGGTGCCGAGGAACGGGCCGCGCCAGGAGATGCTGCCGAGCAGGGCGCCGAGCAGCGGGCCGACGGACAGGCCGATGCCGAGCGCGGCCTCGTAGAGCAGGATGGCGCCCTTCTGGCCGCCGGAGGCCGCGCCGACGATCACCGAGAGGGCGGTGGCGATGAAGAAGGCGTTGCCGAGGCCCCAGACGGCGCGCAGGCCGACGAGTTGGCCGATGGTGCCGGCGGCGGCGCAGAGCACGGTGGCGAGCACGATCAGCACGAGGCCGCCGACCAGGGTGCGTTTGGCGCCGAAGCGGGCGCTGGCGGCTCCGGTGAGGAGCATGGCGAGCACCTGGACGCCGAGGTAGGACGAGAACAGCAGGGTGACCTCGGACGGGGTCGCGTGCAGTCCCTCGGCGATGGACAGCAGGATCGGGTCGACCAGCCCGATGCCCATGAAGGCGATCACGGCGGCGAAGGCCGTGATCCAGACGACCCGCGGTTGTCCCGTGACCGCGTCGAGCAGCTTGGGGTGTGCGTCAGCGCTCATCGCTGTTCTGCGCCTCTCTCCTGACAGGTCGAAGCAACTTACTTAGCTAGCCTAACTTATTTTAGTTGCTATAGCTAAGTAAGTTGCGGCACAGGCGGCGCGGCGCATCGCGGCGCGGCTAGGGTCGATGGATGGACGCGGTCGTGTTCGATCTCGACGGGGTGCTGATCGACTCCGAGCGGACCTGGGACGAGGTCCGCCGCGCGGTCGTCGCCGAGCACGGCGGCCGGTGGCTGCCGGAGGCGACCAGGGCGATGCTCGGCATGAGCACCCCTGAATGGGCCGCCTACCTGGTGAACTCGCTCGGGGCGCTGACGACGCCGGAGCGGATCGCGCAGGAGGTCACCGCCAGGATGGTGCGCCGCGTCGCCGAGGACCCGCCGGTGCTGCCCGGCGCGGTGGACACGGTCCGCACCGTCGCCGCACGCTGGCCCGTCGGCATCGCCAGTTCCGCCCCGCCCGCGCTGATCGACGTCGTGCTGCGCGCGACCGGCCTGACCGACACGGTGCGGGTGACGCTGTCCAGCGAACAGGTCGGCGCCGGCAAACCCGCCCCCGACGTGTACCTCGCCGCCGCGAAGGCGCTCAGCGTGCCGGCCAGGGAGTGCGCCGCCGTCGAGGACTCCACCAACGGCCTGCGCTCCGCGCTCGCCGCCGGCATGGCCGTCTACGCGCTGCCCAACCGGCACTTCCCGCCGGATCCGGAGGTGCTGGCCGAGGCGACCGCCGTCCTCGACGACATCAGCGACCTGCCCGCCGCGCTGCGCCTGGACGACTAGCCCGGCAGACTGCCACGATCAGATGAACCAAGATGCATTCGAACGAGTGTTCGATAGGATGAGGTCGTGACGGATACACGCGAGCAGGCCGCTCTGCTGCTGGCCCTACGCGAGAGCGGCAGAAGCTGGGCCGACGTCACCCGAACAGTCGAGGAGGCGGGTTCGGCACTGTCCACAGTGGATAGTCTTGTGACGCCGACCCAGCCGGCGCTCGACCACGTCGACCGGGATCTCGACGAGCAGATCGACGCGATGGACCGTGAGATCAAATCCTGGCGGGACGAAGGCATCCAGCTCGTCACCGTGTTGGACGACACCTATCCTGCCCAGCTGATGATGGTGCACCAGCGACCGCCGTTCCTGACCTTTCGCGGTTTTCTCGACCCCGCCGATGAGCGGGCGGTGGCCGTGGTCGGCAGCCGAGGAGCAAGTGCTCGGGGGCTGGCGCGGGCACGCGATATCGCGACCGCGCTCGCAGGTAAGGGCATCACCGTTATGAGCGGACTCGCGGAGGGCATCGACACCGCCGCGCACCGGGCGGCCGTTGACGCGGGCACCCGAACGGTCGCGGTGGTCGGCACCGGGCTTCGACACTGCTATCCGGCCGCGAATCGCGAACTACAGGACGAGATAGCGCGCACTGGCGCGGTCTTCTCCCAGTTCTGGCCAGACGCCCGGCCGGCAAGACAGAGCTTTCCCATGCGAAACGCGGTGATGAGCGGCTGCACGGTGGCGACGGTCGTCGTGGAGGCCGGCGAGCACAGCGGCAGTCGGATCCAGGCTCGGCTTGCTCTTGAGCACGGCCGGCATGTGTTCCTGCTGCCCGAGGTTGTCAGTGGCACCACCTGGGCGAAGGAGATGGCCGACCGGCCCAACACCACGGTGCTGGAGAGCTCCGATCACCTGATCGCTGTTCTTGGCGAGCTGACCAGCGACCATCCCGAGCTCATCCAGCTGTGAGCCCGCAGTACCGGCTCGTCGAGCGCTACAGCAACGTCCTCGTGCCGGTGCCAGAGCCCGGCGACGAAGTCTGCGCGACGTGTTGGGGAAGCACCGTCGGCTATCAGCGTTGCCACCAGTGCCACAAACATCTCGCGATGGCGCGCGAGCAGCTCGCCGATGTGGTGATTCCGATCGCGATCGCGGTCAAGGGTGAGCAGCTCGCCCACGAACTGTGGCACTACAAGAACAGCAAAATAGAGCGCGTGCGGATCAAGCACACCAACGGGCTCGCCACGGTGTTCAACGAGTTCCTTGGCCGCCATGAGAACTGCGTCGCGACGGCGGCAGGTGTCGACGGTTTCGATCTTGTCACAACGGTTCCCAGCGGTAGCCGATCAGGCGTGCATCCACTGGCCACGATCCTCAACAGAATGATCGGCCGCACGCGATCCCGCTTCACCGATGCGCTGACAGTGGCGCGCGCTGTCGCGGGCGATCGAGTGTTCAGCCCTGACCGGTTCACTCTCGCAGCACCGGTCACCGGACGAAATGTGCTTCTTGTCGATGACACCTGGACCACGGGCGCCAGCGCGCAATCGGCCTCCGCCGCGCTCAAGCGCGCCGGCGCGCAACGAGTCGCGGTAGTGGTTATCGGGCGTCATATCAACCCGCAACACGTGCACTCCGCGCCTTTCCTGGCACGGGCGCGCGCACGGCCATTCGACTGGAGCCGGTGTTGCCTGGGTCGGTGCCTACCGGACAACGGATCCCTCGCCTAGATTCGGGCCGTGGACCAACCAGTCGCGATAGTCACGGGCGCGGCCCAGGGCATGGGCAGGCGCATCGCCGAGGTGTTGCACGACGCGGGTTTCGCCGTGGTGCGCTTCGATGTTCAGGCGATCGACGGAACCGACGGGCTCGCGGTCGCCGGGGACGTGTCCTCGCCGGACGACGTGGCCGCGCTCGTCGAGCGGACCCTCGAATGCCACGGGCGGGTGGACGTCGTGGTGAACAACGCCGGCATCTCCAGCATCGCGCCGGCCGAGGAGACCGAAACCGAGCAGTGGCAACGGGTTCTCGACGTGAACCTCACCGGGCCGTTCCTGCTCAGCCGCGCGGCCGGGCGGGTGATGCTCGACCAGGGCGGCGGGTCGATCGTGAACATCGCCTCGATCGCCGGGCTGCGCGGGGTCGCCGACCGCGTCGCCTACAACGCGAGCAAGCACGGCCTGATCGGGATGACCAGGACGCTGGCCGTCGAATGGGGCGGACGGGGCGTGCGGGTCAACGCCGTGTGCCCCGGCTGGGTCAAGACCGAGATGGACGAGGCCGACCAGGCGGGCGGCAGCTACACCGACCTCGACATCACCGAGCACGTGCCGGCCGGCCGCTTCGCCGGCCCCGACGACATCGCGCAGGCCGTGCTGTTCCTGGCCGACCCGGCGCGCAGCGGATTCGTCAACGGCGTCGCGCTGCCCGTCGACGGCGGCTGGACGGCCGACGGCTCGTGGCAGTCGCTGCGGCTGCGCAAGCGCTGACCCGAACGACGGAGAACGACCAGGGCCGACGCGGGGGCCGCCGGAGCTGGCAGGCGGCCCCGCGTCGGGCGGTTCAGCGGTCCAGCTCGCCCCGGATGAACTTCTCCACGGCCTCGTGCGCCACCGAGTCGGAGTACTGCTCCGGCGGGGACTTCATGAAGTACGAGGACGCGGACAGGATCGGGCCACCGATGCCCCGGTCCAGCGCGATCTTCGCGGCACGCACGGCGTCGATGATGATGCCCGCCGAGTTGGGCGAGTCCCACACCTCGAGCTTGTACTCCAGGTTCAGCGGGACGTCACCGAACGCGCGACCCTCGAGGCGGACGTAGGCCCACTTGCGGTCGTCGAGCCACGCCACGTAGTCCGACGGCCCGATGTGCACGTTCTGCTTGCCCATGTCGCGGTCCACCTGCGAGGTGACCGCCTGCGTCTTGGAGACCTTCTTGGACTCCAGCCGCTCCAGCTCCTTCATGTTCAGGAAGTCCATGTTCCCGCCCACGTTGAGCTGCATGGTGCGGTCGAGCTGGACGCCCCGGTCCTCGAAGAGCTTGGCCAGCACGCGGTGCGTGATGGTGGCGCCGACCTGCGACTTGATGTCGTCGCCGACGATCGGCACGCCGGCCGCGCGGAACTTCTCCGCCCACTCCGGGTCCGACGCGATGAACACGGGCAGCGCGTTGACGAAGGCCACACCGGCGTCGATGGCGCACTGCGCGTAGAACCGGTCCGCCTTCTCCGAACCCACCGGCAGGTAGGACACCATGACGTCGACCTGCGCGGCGCGCAGCGCCTTCACCACGTCGACCGGCGAGTCGTCGGACTCCTCGATGGTCTCCCGGTAGAACCTGCCGAGGCCGTCGAAGGTGTGGCCGCGCTGCACCGGCACGCCGAGCGGCGGCACGTCCGCGATCTTGATCGTGTTGTTCTCGCTGGCCACGATGGCCTCGGAGAGGTCGCGACCGACCTTCTTCGCGTCCACGTCGAACGCGGCGACGAACTCGACGTCGCGCACGTGGTACTCGCCGAACTGGACGTGCATCAGTCCGGGCACACGGGTGTTCGGGTCGGCGTCCCGGTAGTACTGGACGCCCTGCACCAACGACGCGGCGCAGTTGCCGACGCCGACGATGGCCACCCGAACGCTGCGGCGGTGTTCGCCCATGCCGGGTCCTCCTTCTCGTTCTTCCGTGACGTTGCCTGCGACGACGGGGCTCATTCGGTCCCGTCCCGCCCCTCGGCCTGCTCGTGCGCGATCAACTCGTTCAACCAGCGCACCTCGCGCTCACTGCTCTCCAGACCCATCCGGTGCAGCGCCTGCGTGTAGCGGTCGATCTGCTCGCCCGCCCTGGCCAGGGTGGCCCGCAGCCCCTCCCTGCGCTCCTCGACCCGCCGCCGACGGCCCTCCAGGATTCGCATCCTGACCTCGGCCGGCGTGCGGGAGAAGAACGCGAGGTGGACGCCGAAGGCGTCGTCGTCCCAGGTCTGCGGGCCGGCGTTGGCGAGCAGCTCGGCGAACCGCTCCTTGCCGTCGCCGGTGAGCTTGTAGACCTTGCGCGCCCGGCGACCCCAGGTGCGGGTCGCCGGCTCGTCGCCCTCCTCGGCGATCAACCCGGTTCGCTGTAGCCGACGCAGCGTCGGATACAACGTGCCGTAGGAGAACGCCCGGAACGCACCGAGCAGCTCGTGCAGCCGCTTGCGCAGCTCATAGCCGTGCATGGGCGCCTCGTGCAGCAGGCCGAGGATCGCGAACTCGAGCACGGGTCACCTCCAAGCACAGCTCCCGATGGGTCGGCTCACTATATCGGTCCGATACATCCAACACCTGTTTTGACGGTGCGATGTGGCACACCGTCACCCGGCTGCACCGAACGGCCCATAGAGGCGTCGCGGTCGCCACGTACTCTGGTGCCGTGCGGACCCAACGGCAGGTCGTCGACTACGCGTTGCAGCGCAGGGCGCTGCTCGCGGAGGTCTACTCCGGTCGGGTCGGGACGAACGAGGTCTGCGACGCGAGCCCCTACCTGCTGCGCGCGGCGAAGTTCCACGGCCAGCCCAGCGACGTGACCTGCCCGGTCTGTCGCAAGGAGCCGCTCACGCTGGTCTCCTGGGTGTACGGCGACGAGCTCAAGCACGCGGCCGGATCAGCCAGGACGGCGGACGAGCTCACCCGGATGGCTACCCTCTTCGGGGAGTTCTCGGTGTACGTCGTGGAAGTGTGCCGCACATGTAGTTGGAACCACCTGGTGCAGTCGTACGTCCTGGGAACGCGAGGCCTGCGCGAGAGCAAGCCACGTAGGAGGACCGCGGCGGAGTGAGGTCCCTCTGTCCACGGACGCCGCACCCCGAGAAACAGGCGGCGTACGACCACCGAACGACGTGCTGCCGCAGCATGTCGGTCTGGGAGGCCATTTCGTGAACGACCAGCACGACGACAGGCAGCGCGGCGGAGAGCCGCAGTGGCCGACCGGCGAGGACCCCGACCTCGCCGGGAAGCAGAACCAGGGCGGACGCCACGGCGCCGGTGGGTCCGAGGAGGACCGCACCGGCTTCTGGAGCCCGCTCTGGGACGCCGACGACAAGGGGCAGGGGCCGGGAAGCGGCCCGCAGGGCGGGAGCCGCCCCGGCACGCCGCCCGGTGGCTTCCCCGGTCAGGGACGGCCGGGCACCCCGCCCGGTGGGTTCCCCGGCCCGGCGCGCCCCGGCACGCCCCCCGGCGGGTTCCCGCAGGGCGGCCAGCGTCCCGCCACGCCGCCGGACGGCTTCCCCGCGCAGCAGGGGCCGCCGATGCGGCCCGGCGGTCCTGGCGGCGGTCGTCCACCGATGCCGCCCGGCGGCATGCGGCCCGGCGGTCCCGGCGGTCCCGGCGGTCCCGGTGGCCCTCCGGCGGGCGGCCCGCCCGGTGGCCCCGGCCGGCCGATGCCCGGCGGAGTGCCGCGCCGCGATCCCGGCGACGAGCGCACCGTCATGCTGCCGCCCGTGCAGGACGAACTGCCGCGCGAGCCGGAGCTGCTCACCCACACCGAGCCCAACCCGTACGACGACGATGTCGACCTGCACGACGAGGGTCTGGTCGACGAGGACGACGAGCTGAGCGAGGAAGAGGCGCGCAAGCTGCGCAGGAAGAAGATCTGGCGGCGCGTCCGGCGCACCTGTTATGTCGTGTTCGGGCTGATGATCATCAGCCCGGTCGTCGCGTTCGCCATCGCCTACCAGTACGTCGACGTCCCCAACCCGGAGGACGTCGCGGCCGCGCAGAACCAGGCGATCACGGTGTACTACGCCGACGGCAGCGAGATGAGCAAGATCGTCCCCGAGGGCGGCGCGCACAGCTTCGTGAAGTTCAGCGAGATCCCGGACAACGTCCAGCACGGCATCCTCGGCGCCGAGGACGCGGGCTTCTGGGAGAACCCGGGCTTCGACGTCAAGGCGATCTTCCGCGCGGTCTGGCTCCAGGCCACCGGCGGGCACAGCGGTGGCTCCGGCATCACCCAGCAGTACATCAAGAAGGCCACCACGAACGAGGACCCGACGCTCTCCAGGAAGTTCACGGAGCTGGTCAAGTCCTACAAGATGACCAAGGAAGAGGACAAGCAGACCATCTTCCAGTCGTACGCGAACATCGTCTTCTTCGGGCGGGGCTCGTACGGCATCAAGGCTGCCGCGCAGGCGTACTACGGCAAGGAACTCAAGGACATCACGCCGTCGGAGGCCGCGCTGCTCGGCGGTGCGATCCAGGGCCCGTCCAGGATGGACACCGAGCCCGGCTACGCCGAGGGCCGCTGGAAGTTCACCTGGGACCAGATGCTCCAGAAGGGCTGGATCACCCAGGCCGAGCACGACAAGGAGCAGTTCCCCAAGCCGAAGGACGTCAAGGAGACCCAGCCCAAGACGGCACAGGGCCCCAAGGCGGTCATCCAGAACCGCATCGTCGATGAACTGGAAGGCGGCACCGTCCCCGGCATGACGCTGGACAAGGCGTTCCAGCAGGGCCTGAAGATCTACACGACGATCGACCCCAAGGCCCAGGACGCGGCCGAGAAGGCCGTGGACGAGGTTATGACCGGCCAGCCGACGGACAAGCTGAAGCAGGCGCTGGTCGCCGTCTCGCCGAACAGCGGAGGAGTGCTCGCGTATGTCGGCGGCACCGTCTCGCGAGGTTCGGACTACGCGAACATGGTCCAGAACCCCGGTTCGTCGTTCAAACCATTCGACCTGGTCGGCGCCCTGCGGAAGGGTATGGGCCTCAACGATCGGCTCCCGTCGACCGGCCCGTACCTGCCAACGGGCGGCAACGCGTCTCAGAAAGTGCGCAACGCGCAGGCGCACTACGACTGCGACCCAGACTGCTCCATCCGCGACGCCATGCGGTGGTCGATCAACACGACCTTCTCGCGGATCATCGCCGAGCACGTGCTTCCGCAGGGGGCTGCTCAGGCCGCCTGGGATGCCGGTATACCCAAGGAGATCGCGCAGGGCGACAAGAAGGTTCCGCTGCTGGTCGGCGAGGACGGCGGACCGCCTGACATCAACATCGCCATCGGCGGTGGTAAGACGCGGGTTCGCCCGATCGACATGGCGACCGCGTACGCCAGTTTCGCCAACGACGGGCAGCGGCACACGTCCTTCTTCATCAGCAAACTGGTGGCCTCGGACGGTTCGACGACCTACACCCACGTCGACACCGCGACACCGGCCTTCGACCCCGATCCGACCAAGAACGCCGACATCGCGCGGACGGTCACTGAGTCGCTGTCTACCGGGGCGGAGCAGTGGAAGCTGAAGCTGACCGACGACCGGCCCACCGCGCTCAAGACCGGTACCCAGGACTTCGAAGGCACCACCCACAACCTGGCCGCGTGGACGGTCGGCTACACCCCCGCCGTCTCGGCGGCCGTGTGGGTCGGGTCCGAGCAGTACGCCCCGATCATCGACAAGGACAACAAGGACATCGGTGGTTCCGGTCTGCCGGGCAAGATGTGGCAGAAGTTCATGAGCAACTACCTGAACGGCAGCGAGAAGCAGACGTTCACGAAGGTCTCCAAGGAGATGGGCAAGCCGAGCACGCCGCCGCCGCCGGCCTCGGACACCAAGCCGGCGGACCCCCCGCAGGACCAGCAGCCGACGAACAACCCGCCGGCGAACACCACCACGCAGCCGACTCCGCCGCGCGAAACCACGACGACGACACCGCCGACCCACCAGACGCCCCCGTGCAAGCCGCTGATCTGCCCCACCACGGGCGGACCGCCGACAGGCAACACCGGCAACGGTCAGGGTGCCGGCGGCAACAACTTCACACCAGGAACGGAAGCCCAGACAGGGGGCTGACAGCCCGATCCGACCGAATGGGTCTCGCGCACACCAGCGCGGGGCCCATTCGGCTGTCTGGTCGGTGGCGAGTTCGGGGAGCTCGGCGCACACCGCGCCGGGCTCCTTTTCGCGCCTGAACACATCGGACGCTTTCGTCAATACGCCAGAAGTGTTGCCACACAACGGATCATCGAAGGCGGCCGATACCGAGCGTCCTGCCGCGTGGGCCATTCGGGTGACGACTCACAAGAACTTGACCATGTCTTGAGACCTCGGTTAGCTGGCAACGGGATCGGGCGCACACAGGTGTGCACCTAACGAATGTCCCATCCTCTCCATCACCACACCCCTTTGTCGGAGGGCGAGTTTCGCGTGCCCGAAAACGAGAGGCAGGAAACGTCGTGCGAAGAACCTGGGCCAAGGCGGCGCTGTGCGCCGCTGTCGCACTGGTCATCTCACCGATATCAGTCGCGCAGGCTGCGCCGAATCCAGACGGAAACCAACCGAAACCCGGCGCGGCGCAGGCAGGCCAGCCGGCCAAACCACCCGTGGAACCGCCCGTCGTCGATGCGAGCAAGCGGGACGAGCTGTTAGGCAGGGGCTGGCAGTCCTCCGGCGACCGGCTCTGGACCACCAATGGCGACATGACCGGCTTCCACGTCATGGTCGCCGAGGCCAGGACCGGCTACTCGTGGCGGACCGTGGCCACACTGTCCCAACCTGGCGTCGACGCGGACCAGTGGATCGGCAACGCCTGCGTGACGGGATCAGGCAAACGAGCCGTCGTGGTCTACGCCCCGCGCACCTTCACCAACAAGGAGTCGCTGTTCCGCCGGGGCGGCTACACGGCAGTGGTCGACCTCGTCTCTGGCGCGGTGACCACACTGCCGGTCCGCACCACCCTGGCCTACTACAACCCTGGCTGCGGAATCGGCGAGACCACCGTGCTCACCCAGAGCACGGATGAGGCCGCCGGCAGGACCGGGATGCGGACGGTGGACACAGTCACCGGTGCGCTCACCGATCGCGTCGAGCAGACCGGGCAGATCACCTCCGCAGTGCCCACCTCGAAGGGCATCGTCGCGGCTGACGCCACCGGTCTCGTGCGGATCGCCCAGAACGGCACGCAAACCCGACTGGCCGAGACCTCGGGCACGGCATACCGTCTGCGGCCCGACGCCGACGGCGGCGTCGTCTTCATGGATCGCACCGGCGACACCGCCAGGGTGCGGCGCGTCGTCGAGCCCGGTCAGGCCGCCGCGACCCTGGCCACCGGCCCGGCGACCGACCTCGGCCTGGCCGAGGGGCCCGCAGGCAAGGTGTTCCTCACCGGAAAGCCGACCAAGGTCGAGTCGCTGCCCGGTGTCGTCACCAGGCTGGACGTGCCGGGCAACGCCCAGGTCTCCACACAGGGCGAGACCGTGGTGACGGACGTCCGCTTGGCTGACAAGGCCGCCGGCTCCCCGTCCGCGAACCCGACCGTGCCGGACCGCGTGCACATCGCGGCGAACAGTACGAAGACCGGCAAGCAGATCGGTTTCACAGTCGACCCAGCCGCCGGACTCACGCCACGATCGTCCCCAGTGGACGCGGACCACGTCTGCGCCGTGCCACGCAACGACCCGACCGTGCAGGTGTACCAGCCCAAGCCCAAGCAGGTGGAATGGGCGGCCGACATGGCGGTCAAGGGCGACCTCATCGTCACCAGAGGCTCGAACTGGCACAACAACGGGATCAGCGCCTACACCCCACAGGGGATGTTCCCGCCCGTCGCGCTGAAGAACACGAATAACGGCCAGGTGCCGGCGCAGGTATTGCTCGGCATCCTGGGCCAGGAGTCCAATCTGTGGCAGGCGAGCCGCTACACCATGCCCGGCGAGTACGGCAACGCGCAGATCGGCAACTACTACGGCGTGAACATCTACAACGCCACTGAGGCCGATGACTGGGACATCGACTGGTCCAAGTCCGACTGCGGATACGGAGTCTCCCAGCTCACCGACGGCATGCGGCTGCCGGGCAAACCGAGCCCGAGCAACCCGAACGACGTTCCGCTGCCGCATGAGCAGCAGGTCGCCATCGGCACCGACTACGCCGCGAACGTCGCCGCCGGCCTCCAACTCCTGCAGAAGAAGTGGAACGCGCTGCAAGACCTCAATATGAAGATCAACGACAACGATCCATCCAAGATCGAGAACTGGTTCTTCGCCGCCTGGGCGTACAACTCGGGCATCCACTCCGCGAGCGAGCCCGGCGCCGACGGCGCGTCCGGCCTCGGCTGGACGAACAATCCGGCCAACCCGGACTACGACATCAACCGGGGGCCGTTCGGCATGAACCCGCACGACTTCGCCACCCCGCAATACTGGCCCTACCCGGAGAAGGTGATGGGCTTCGCCGCGAACCCGCCGTCAGGTTGGGAATCCCCCGGCAACGAGGTGCCGTTCTTCCGCGCGGCCTGGTGGAACGGCACGGACAACCCCGACCCGAACGACACCAGTAGCGCGGCATACAACAGGGCGACCGTGAAGCCACCGTCAATGCTGTTCTGTAGTGACAGCAACAACTGTGGCCTGACCTTGCCCAGGTGCGGGCGGGCCGACTTCAAGTGCTGGTGGCACGACTCCGCGAAGTGGAAGACCGACTGCGGCTACCTGTGTGGCAACGAGTACATCCGTTACGACTACCCGGCGTACGCGGGAGAGCCGGACGCGGGCGTCAGCTACCCGCCCAAGTGCGATGCCACGGGGCCCGTCACCCGCCCCGGCATCGATGAATCGTTGATCATCGACGACCTTCCTGCCACCGTCACGCCGGTGCGCGACAACAACTGCGCCCGGCCGATCGCATCGGGCAGTTTCGATCTCGCCTTCGGCACGGACAGCGCGGGACGCGAGGCGTCCAAGATCGACCTGCACCAGATCGGCGGTGGTCTCGGGGCGCACTTCTGGATGAGTCACACCAGAAGCGACGGCGACCTCGCCCAGAAACTGAAGGTCGCCGGGACCTGGACGCTCGGCAAGAAGCTACAGGGCCGATCCACGGTGTCGGTGTTCATCCCTGGCCGAACCGGTCGCACGACAGCGGCGCACTACGAGATCACGACCGCCACCGGTGTCGTCCCCATCGACATCTCACAGAACTCGAACGGCGGCGACGCCTGGATCTCGCTCGGGGAGTTCAACTTCGACAACGCCCCGATCGTGCGGCTCACCAACATCGCCGCCGGCGGCACGGGCAGCGACCTGGTCGTCTACGACGCCGTGGCGTTCACGCCGCCGGCCTACATCGCCCAGCCCAATGACCGCATCACGCGAGTCGTGAACGAGAACAGCGCCAAGTGCCTGGTGCTCAACAACCAGGTCGACACGGTCTCGCCGGCGAAACAACGCACGTGCTCCAACAACTTCACCGACAACTGGGTGGTCAGATACATCGGCCACCACACGGATGCCAGCAGCAAGCTGGAACTCAACGACTACCAGATCATCAACCGCGGCAGCGGCACCTGCCTGGAGGTGGCCGGCGGTCGGCTGGACGACGGCGCTCCCGCCGAGGCCGGTGCCTGCGATGGCACCGGGGCGAAACACAGTCAGATCTGGTCTGGCTCGATCAGCATGGGCTCCTCGCCCGTCGTCGGAGCGCCGTTCTACAACTGGCAGAGCGGCAAGTGTCTCAAGGTCGCCAACGGCAGTACCGCCGACGACGCGACCATTGTCCAGAGCACCTGTGACTGGTCTCCTGCACCGCCTGACTACTCGATGACCTGGGACTTCTAGGTCAAAGACACCTGTGTAAAGGACCAGTCACCGTAATTCCCGAGGCGACCCGGCCCCATCGCGGTCGGGTCGCCTCTCATCGTCTCTGGGAGAGACAAGTGCGAAGACTCAGAGCAATGCGGCTGACCTGCCTCACCACGGTGCTGCTGACGCTGCCGTTTGCCACCGCGCAGGCCGACCCGAGCCCCGACGGCCATGCCGCGCCCGCGCAGGCGAGCCAGCCGGCCACGCCGCCGACGGAACCGTCCACCACCGAGCCGAGCAGACGCGACGAGCTACTCGGCAAGGGCTGGCAGTCCTCCGACGACCGACTCCTGACCACCAACGGCGACGCGACCGGCTTCCACGTCATGGTCGCCGAGGCGAGGACCGGCTACAGCTGGCGGACCGTCGCCACGTTGTCCCAACCCGGCGTCGATGCCGACCAGTGGATCGGCAACACCTGCGTCACCGGCTCAGGGAACAGGGCCGTCGTCGTGTACGCCCCGCGCACCTTCACCAACAGAGAGGCGCTGTTCGGTAGGGGCGGCTACACGGCAACGGTCGATCTCCGCTCCGGCACGGTGACCCGGCTTCCGATCCGCACGACGCTCGCCTACTACAACCCCGGTTGCGGTGTCGACGAGACCGCGACGCTCACCCAGGGCGCCGACCAGGATCTCGGCCGGACGGGCGTGCTGACCGTGGACGCGGCGACCGGCACGCTCAGCGCGCGGACCGAACTGCCCGGTCAGTTCACCTCAGCGGTACCGGTGCGGGGCGGCTTCGTCGCGGCCGACGCCGTCGGCTTGGTGCGGGTCGACGGCAACGGCACGCACACCCGGCTCGCCGAGACCGGGGGCGTGCCGTCCCAGGTGCGGCCCGACGCCGACGGCGGCGTGGT
>NZ_VUOB01000077.1 GCF_008386585.1 Solihabitans fulvus | reverse complement strand
AGCGCGAAAGCAGCGGGCTAGGACGGGACGCCCTCATTCGCGCCCAGGCGTTCTACGGCCCCGACGGCGAAGCCGAGCGGTGGTGGCGCTGCGAGGCAACCGACCCGACCGAGATCGTCCCGTTCCTCGACCAATGGTGGCGCACGCTGCTCAAACTTCCCACGCTGGTGCTACCGCTCGCCGGCCGGTGACATGGACCCGAGGCAAGCACGGATCTGCGGCGGGGAGACTAGACGAATCCCGACGCGAGCAGGATTGAGTTCGAAAAGTACGCTTGGGTGTGGATCAAAGAACGGGATCCGTCCGTTCGAACGGTCGAACCCTACTCGGGGCTACTGCGCAACCGTGTCGGCCCGAAAATCGGGCACCTCGCTTTGTTTGGTATTTGAAGTGGGCCTGTCGGGCTGTAGCGTCATGAGCGCATCTGCCAACCTCTCGGCGGCATCGATGTAGTCCAATGCGCCGCTTGGGCTAGGGGCTTCACCTCCATGTGCGATGTTGTTTCGCAGCCTGCGCAGCCCGTCGGCAACTTGGGTGAAGTGTGGGCCAAGGTCCAGTTTACCGAGTTGACGTACGCGCTGGTTAGAGCTCATGTCGATGGAGTCGATACTGTGTCGGTGAAGTGTGAGATCCATGAACTGTTCAACTCTGCGTCAGGCTCCCGTGACTGCCATGTCGGGTTTAATTCCGGCCATATCGCGAAACATGTTAAAGTCGTCTGATATCCAAGCTTTAATGAGCTTCGGTGGTAGTATCGGCTGCGCTGGCTTGTTCTCTGACTTTATGTTCGGATCGGTTGCAGGCGGTTCGCTGCCAGCCGAGGGCGGCTCAGTGTCGATCGACGGACCGCGGCCTCCTCTGCGGCTTGAGCTTTGAGAGCAACGCCTCGAGCCTGTTGGTCAAACTCTGCGCTACCAGCGGGAGTCTTCAGTGATCTCAGTCGATCCAGCAGGCCGCCGAATTGAGCCTTGAATCGCATGCGATGACAAGCACAACTAGAGGCCAGATCAGTACCCGGAGGTAGTCGAGACCAAGTTGCCACCATGCCATCCATAGATGATGCCTCCCTTCCAGGGAGCTTGATGGATCGATGGTGGCGGGCGTCACCGGCAGGGCGGCGGACGCCAAGGACGCGGAGGCAGGCGACGAAGGGGCCAACGGCCACGCCGAGGGCACGCGGAGGTGGCGGAAGAAGAAAGACCGTCCACATGGGACGGTCTCCAGGAGCTCTACCAGCTAGAACGAGGCGGAGCGGGTGACGGGAATCGAACCCGCATGACCAGCTTGGAAGTGCGGCGGACGATCAAGGCCAGGGCCACTGACCTGGGGAAACGGCGGTCCTGAGTGTCCGCTGTTGACCTTGGCTGACCGCCCGTAATGGCCCGCTAATGGCCCACGATCCGCTCAGGTTGCATCGTTCGTTGGCGTGTCCAAGGTTGCAGCGCAGCGCGTCCAAGTACGGTCGGGCCGTGGGTAGCGCGACCCCGTGGTGGGGCACATTGGTTGTGGCGGCGGTGGGCCTTGCGGGCGTGTTGCTGTCGCAGCGGTCGGCAGGCCGCCGCGACGAGAGGCGCGGGAAGACTGAGCGGGCAGAGCGAGCACTCGACCGCCGCGCTGCTGTCTACGCTGAGTTCTACCGCTTGGCTGCCGCACATTGGCGAGTTGCGGAAGATCAAATTCCTGATCGTGATCAGCTCAAGCCCCTCTCCGACCCGATCGCGCTGGTTTTTGGTCAACTACGCCTCTTGGCTCCTCCTGCCGTCGTAGACGCTGCGATGGAAGTGGGTGACGCATTGATCGACTATCAGCAAGCGCTGGGCCGCGACGGGAGGTTTTCCTCAAGGGCCGAGGAACTACGCAACCAACTGGTGAGCAAGCTCGACCGGATGGTTCAAGCTATGCGGACTGACGTGGAACGAGCGCTGTGACGGCTACTGCGGAGGTTAGTGACCCGGGTCCGGTGGCCGTTGGCGCGGAGCGTCGACGGGCGTCGATCGCCGTGCCCAGCTCTGTCAGGCCGACCACACGTGCGATCGTCCCGCCCTGCGCCCGTTGCCAAGTCAGCTCTGTGGCTGCGCGCCGTCGGTGGCGGTGCTTCCTGGGGCGGCTGCGGCGCCGCGCCGCCCGGCCGTCGGCCGTAGCGAAGCGGCAGGCCGGCTTGGCCGGGGATGGATGCGGACCACGACGCAACGCGACAGGCCAACGCGCCGCCGCCGGCGGCGCTCTTGATCCCGTAGAGCCAAATTCGGCAGATCAGGTGTAGTAGGGCTCGCTGCGATTCTCGAACCCGTGGCCGATGCGGAGCTGGATGGACGGGTGGATGTTCAGCTCGTCCAACCGTTCGCGCTCGACCCATTCGACCTCCTTGGACTCGCTGCTGGTGCGCAGCTCGCCGCCGATCAGTCGGGCGCGGAAGCAGATCGAGAACTCTTGGCGCACTTCGCCGTCGTCGTAGGCGATCACGTGGGCAGGGTCCGAGTAGAGGCCGATGAGTCCGGTGACCTCGACGTCGATGCCGGTTTCCTCCTGGACCTCGCGGACGGCGGTCTGAGCGAGGGTCTCGCCGACCTCCTGGCCTCCGCCGGGGATGGAGTACAGGTCGTTGTCGGTGCGGCGGATCATGAGCAACCGCCCGGCGTCATCCTGGACGAACGCGCTGACGGCCGGTTTGACGCTGTTGGCCTTGGGGGCGTTGGGGTCGTGGAAGTAGTCCACGCGGGCCACTTGTCCTCCTAGAAGGTCGCGGGCTTCGACTGGCTCCACACGGTCTCGAAGCTTTCAGAGTAGGTCTCGAAGAGGTCGCCGGCAGAGAGCCGCCGCAGGTGCAGCGCGGGGGCGTGCGCGCCCTGGAAGCCGTAGACGTGCGTGTTGATGATCATCTCGTCGTCAAAGCGGAAGATCGAGTTGTAGAGCGTGGCCTTGTGGAAACGCATCTCCACCCCGTCCACGCTCTGAAGTGGCCGGTAGAACGCGAGGGCATTGCGGATGCGCGCCGACAACGTGCCCTTGCCTAGCTGCTCCTCGTCGCTGCGGCGAGCGACCTCTCGGCTGGCGGGGTCGCCGAACAGCAGTCGGATCCGTGCACCGTTGGCCGCCTTGCGTGCCAGGCCCTTGACGAACGTGGGGCGTTCGACCAGGAACAGCGCGGCGTGGACCAGCACCTCGACGTGTTCCGTCGCGTCCTCGATCAACCGATCCCACAGGTCGACCGGGATCGAGTTGCGATGCGGATAGACCTTGACGACCTCGGACTCGGCGATCTCCGCCTTGCGCTCGGGGGCCACGGCGTCGGGCCACAGGTAGTTCTCGGTCTCGCGGACCATCGACGCGATCGTGTGCCGGTGACGGGGGTAGGGCGTGCGGCCCCTGGTGATCCACCGCTCGACCGTCTTCGGGTCCGTCCCGGTGGCTTTGGCCACGTGGTCGAGGTCCAAACCGTTGCGTAGCAAAGCATCTCGTAGCCGCTCGTTCGGCACGGCAACCCTCCAAGACGAGTAGGGACGTCTCGAACGTACCAGGGACGTCCTGAGATGTCCCGCTATGCGGTGCTCGTGTCCTGCGATTTCGCCGAAAGTTCTAGGTGTCGAGAAGCCGGGCAGGCCCCGGCCGACACCTACGAACGGAGAACGACGATGGCGATCACAGGTGGGATGCGGCTGCCGATGGAGCACGACCACGTGTTCCCCAAGGGTGCGCTCGTGATGGGCGTCGAGCCAGTGCTGAAGTTCCAGACCGCCGACGAGCGGGCACGTGGCATGGCGGCGCAGCAGGAGACGGACAAGGAGACCGGCCAGTTGGTGTGGTCGGTGCTGGTCATCGACCAGGCCGCCGAGCGCAAGGCGGATGCGGTCGTCACGGTGAAGATCGCCGCGCCTCACCAGCCGGTTCCCCCAGAGGCGATCCCCGGGACGGACGTGCGGCCGGTGATCTTCGAGCGGTTGACGGTCACGCCATGGATTGACGACAAGGCGTGCCGACCTGGTCCGGCGGGTGAGCGGCACAAGTGTCGGGCGCGCATCGCCTACAGCCTGCGGGCGTCGGGCATGAAGCCGGTCGTGGTCAAGACCTCCGCCAAGGCCGCGTGACGGCGGTGACGGACATGGTGCGAGTCCACGTGACTGCTGATCTGCCGATCAGAGTGAAGGCGCTGCCCTTCGCCGACCGGGTGGAGATCCGCCTCGGGAAGGCGTTCCCGGCTGTGCTGTTGGTCGACCGTGACGCACTGTCCCGACTCGGCGCGGCGATCAGCGAGGGAGCCGCCGAATTGGGTGCGGCCAACAAACCGAGGGCTGGAGACGTGTCATGAGCCCCAAGGCGAGCGCTGACAGGTGGGCGACGGCCCGGCAGGCCCAGACGCTGCACGAAGCGCACGAGGCAGTCGGCCGGCTGCGGCCCGCGCCCGGAGCTGACATGGCGGTGTGGCTGGAGTTCTACCGGCGCAGCGCGGCCGTGTATGCGGAGCTGGCCGAGACCGACCGAGGTCACCATCACGAGGCGTTGTACTGGGCGGGGCGTGAGGCGCGGATGGCTGAGGAGATCGACAGCCGGATCCGGAGCGGCGCGCGAGCCGACTGACCCGCCGACGGCGGAATCTTCGAGTCCTTTTGGGACAGAGCGCGTGATCTTGATGAGTCACGTGGCGATGCCGCACACCCGTTGCGGCGTAACGAACTTGAGGCGCAGGAGCGGAACCGGCGACCAACCTTGCCGCTCCTGCGCTGTCCACCCACACGGAGTGAACAATGCGAAGCCTAGAACCTGGGCGCACGTCTGCGCCAGAGGGGTCCCGTTGCGGGACCTGCAAGAAATTCGCCCGGCTGCTGCCCAGTGAGAACGAATGCGCCTCGTGCGCTGGGGTGCTGCCTCTGGAGTTCGGCAACTCCAGCCGCGCCACCCGGCACACGGCCCGGCTGAGGATGATCGCGGGCAAGCAGGCGGTCGGCACCTACGTGGTTACCTTCGACGGTGGCGACCGGCAGACGTTATCCCTGACTCTGGCGCAGGCCGAAGGTTTCGAGTGCCTGACGTGCAAAGCGTTGTGCGGCAAGGGAAGTGCGGCGTTTCGTCCGGTCGGTGTCGCGGCCGGTCAGAACCAGGTGTTTCGGTGCGTGTCCTGCCTCGACGGCATCGGGCGGGGTGGTCGTGATGCGTAGGCGACCGCTGGCCGAACCGGCTCCGCTGGAAATCAAGCGGCCTCAGGTGCCGTGGTGGGTGCTGCTGCCCTGGTGGGCGCAGCTCCTGCTCTCACCGTTCGCCTTGACTTGGTGGGCGCTGCTGATCCTGGTCAAGCTGCTGGGCCTGCTGGCCCGCTACCCCGTCATGCTCGTGACCCCGTTGGCCGGATGGCTGCTCTACCGGCACTTCGGTACGTGGCCGCTGTTGCTCGGCGTCCTGGTGCTCGTCAACATCCTGGCGTTGTGGGCGGGGCTGCACTGGGCGTCGTTCCTGCGGCACGGCTGGTACCGGCTGGGCTCCGAGTGGCGGCGGCTGACCGTCTACGCCCGGCAGTGGCGGACTGTGATGCGCCTGTCCGAGCTGGCCAAGGAGACACGAGGGCGGGAGTACCGGCCCCACCTGCGGCGGGTGCGGGCCGAGGGCTGGCGGGACCGGGTACGGGTGCGGATGATCCCCGCGCAGGCCCCGGACGCCTGGGAGGCTCGGCGGGAGAACCTGGCGCACTCTTTCGGCGCGTCCTCGTGCCGGGTGCGGGTGCTGCGGCCTCGCACGATCGAGCTGGACTTCGTGCACCGCGACCCGCTGAACCGGCCCGTCGAGGTGCCGGCGCTGGAGCAGGACGCGGAGGGACTGGACCTCAAGCGCGTCACGGTCGGCCGCACCGAAACCGGCAAGCCGTGGCGGTTGCGGCTGCTCGGCTCGCAGCTCCTGGTGGTCGGCGTGCCCGGTGCGGGCAAGGGTTCGGTGTTGTGGTCGATCGTGTGGCAGCTCGCCCCGGCCGTCCGCGCCGGCCTGGTCCGCCTGGTCGGCATCGATCCCAAGGGCGGCATGGAACTCGGCCAATGCCCGGAGATCTTCGACCGGATCGTCTTCGACAACGGCCCCGCCGCTGTCGAATTGCTGGAGCAGATCGCGGCCGAGGTGAAGGAACGCGCCGCCCGGTACCGAGGTGTGCGGCGGCTGTGGGCCAAGGAGACCGGCGAACCGTTGACGGTCCTGGTGGTCGATGAGCTGGCGGACGTCATCGCTTACCAGGCCGATAAGAATCTGCGGGAACGCGCCACTCGGGCAGTGCAGACCATCACGTCCCAGGGCCGTGCACCCGGCTGTGTCCTGGTGGGCCTGCTCCAGGACCCGCGCAAGGAGATCGTGAGCTTCCGGCACCTGTTCAACACCCGTGTTGCCCTGCGGCTGGACGAACCTCAGCAGGTCGACATGGTCCTTGGGGACGGTGTCCGGCAGCGGGGTGCGGCGGCGCACGAGATCAGCGAGAACACCCCTGGCGTGGTGTGGGTCAAGGAGGACGGGCAGCGCGAACCCGTGCGGGCTCGGGCCTTCCATGTCACCGATGTCAACCTCACCGAGTTGCGCGAGTACGCCACGGCGACCGACGCGACGGTGCACGAGTTCCCAGCCCCTTCGAGCACGGAGGGAGGTGCGGCGGCATGAGCGAGTACCTGACCCGCGCGGACCGAATGAAGCAGCCGGCGGCACTGGACGTGGCTCGGGCCGTCGCCGAGGAACACGGCGTGTGCGTCCGTCCGCTGGCCAAGGAACGAGTCGACCTGGACACCGGGCGCGTAGACATCATGCCGATCCCGTGCGGCTCCACGGTGGCGAGCGTCTGTCCCACGTGTGCGGAGAAGAACCGGCGCCTGCGGATGGCACAGTGCCGGGAGGGTTGGCACCTCACCGCAGAACCCGACTTCACCGCGAACTCGCCGAGCACCGACCAGCGTGAGCTGACCGAGTACCGGGCCGACCTCGTCAAGGCGTACCGGGAGGCCGTCGAAGAGGGTGACGAGAACGGGGCGGAGGAGGTCCGGACCGAGGTCGCCGAGGTCGACGCGGAACTTCGGCAACTCGGGGTGCGGGGCTCGCTGCCTCCGCTGGATCCTCGACCGCAGGCCGTCCGGAAGCGCTCGACCCGGCGGCGGCAGGACACGCCGAACCTGCCTCGGCGGCCGGTCTCCAAGCGGACGGTCGGTGCGGTGTTCGGCGGCAAGTACCGGCCCTCGACGTTCCTCACGCTCACTCTCGACAGCTACGGGAAGGTGCTTGGCGACGGCACCCCGGCTGACCCGGACACCTACAACTACCGACGCGCGGCCCGGGATGCGGTGCACTTCGCGGCGCTGCTGGACCGGTTCGTGCAGAACCTGCGGCGCTGTGTCGGTTGGGAGGTGCAGTACTTCTCCACGGTCGAACCGCAGCGCCGCTTGGCTCCGCACTGGCACGCGGCGATCCGGGGCAGCGTCTCGCGGGCCGAGCTGCGGGCGGTGGCCGAGGCGACCTATCACCAGGTCTGGTGGCCGGCGCACGATGAGATCAAGTACTCGGGTGACCGGCTGCCGGTGTGGGATTCGCGGACAAAGGGCTTTGTCGACTCGGAGACTCGGCAACCGCTCCCGACCTGGGAAGACGCCCTCGACCAGGTGGACGAGCCGGCGCACGTGGCACGGTTCGGGGCGCAGGTCCACGCCAAGGGCATCCTCGGCGGGACGGAGGAGGCCGGCCGGCACGTCGGCTACTTGACCAAGTACCTCACCAAGTCCATCGGCGAGTGCTACGAGGCCAGCAACCAACGGCAGGACGATCACGCGGCCCGGCTACAGGCCGAGCTGACAGTCACCCCGTGCTCGCCGCAGTGCCCGGTGTGGCTGCTCTACGGCGTCCAGCCCAAGGGTGCTCGGCTGTCGATGGAGCCGGGCAAGTGCAAAGGCAAGGCGCACAAGCGTTCCACTCTCGGCGTGGCCGGTCGGCGGGTGCTGGTCTCCCGAAAGTGGTCGGGCAAGAGCCTCGCCGACCATCGGCACGACCGGAAGACGTTCGTTCGGCAACTGCTCGCTGAGGTCGGCATCACTCGGGACGACACACCCACCCGCGTGATGTGGAGCAACACCACGCCCGGTGATCCGAACGTGCCGCCCAGGCAACACCTGCTGCTGCGGGCAGTCGCCGAACGGCGCAGGTGGAAGGCCGAGTACACCGCTGCGCTACTCGCGTCGGCAGGTCCGCCCGGTACTTCGGCAACCGATCAAGCAGCGTGAATGGGGGAGAGATGAGCGACAAGACGACGGGGCGGATTCGAGAGATCGCCTTGCTGATGACCGTGACGGACATTCTGGAAGCGCTCGGTGGGGCGGTGTCTCGGGACACCTTCTACAAGTGGCGTCAGACCGGCAAGGGACCACGCTGCTTCCCCCTGCCAAACGGCGAGCTGAGGTGCAGGCGGAACGACTTCCTGCTGTGGCTCGATGCCTTGTACGGGCGTGCAGCATGACGACGACGTTCAAGGTTCGGTTCTGGGAGCTGGCTGACTGGTCCAAGAAGAAGGACAAGAAGAGGAAGGGACGGCCGTACGGCGTCCGATGGGTGACGGAGAGCAAAGCGCACTCGGAATGGTTCAGCACGAAGGCGCTGGCCAACAGTCGCCGATCGGAGTTGATGCAGGCGACTCGGCAAGGTGAGGCGTTCGACGTCGACTCGGGCCTTCCGATTTCTGAACTGAAGCGGCGTAACTCGTTGTCGTTTCTGGAGTTCGCACAGTCCTATGTGGATTTAAAGTGGCCGGACGCTGCGGCGACTACGCGGGCAAGCACGGTGGAAGCGCTGGCGACTGCTGGGGCGGTGTTCGTGCGGGACGGTGCCGGTCGGCCTGAGGTGACCGAGCTGCGGGGCGTGCTGACGCGCAACCTGCTGCCCCCGACGACTCGGGAAGATCCCTTGTCGCCGGAGGAACGGGAGGCCGTGGACTGGTTGGTTCGGCAGTCTCGCCCGCTGTTCGACCTCACGGACGCGGTAGCCGTAAGGGAGGTCCTGGACGTCCTTGCGGCCAAGCTCGATGGCAAGGCGGCGGCTGCCTCGGTCTACCAGCGCAAGCGGGCGGTCCTGTTCAACCTGCTCTCCTACGCCGTGGAACGCGAGTTGATCCCGGACAACCCGCTGAACAGGGTCAAGCGCAAGGCGGCCAAGGTCGTGGACCAGGTGGACCCGCGCGTTGTGGCCAACCCTCACCAGGTGGCCGAGCTGCTGACGGCGGTGAGCTACGTGGGCAGCCGGAACAAGGATCGGGGTGCGCACCTGGCGGCCTTCTTCGCCACGGGTTACTACTCGGCTGCTCGACCGGCGGAGGGTCTTGGGCTGCGGGAGGACGACTGCACGCTTCCTGCGGAGGGTTGGGGCTCGTTGGCGCTCGGCGAGTCGCGGCCGGCTGCGGGGAAGAGGTGGACGGATTCGGGGGAGGTGCACGACCGACGCGGCCTGAAGCATCGGGGCGCGAAGGAGGTTCGCATCGTGCCGATTCCGCCCGTGCTCGTCGCCATGCTGCGGGATCACCTCGACCGGTACGGCTCGGGACCGGACGGCCGGCTGTTCCGCTCGCAAAGTGGCGGGGTGGTGTCCTCCTCGACGTACTACCGGGTGTGGGACGACGCTCGCCAGTACGCCCTGACCCCGGCGCAGGTGGCCTCTCCGCTGGCCGGTCGGCCGTATGACCTGCGGCACGCTGCGGTGTCGCTCTGGCTGAACGGTGGTGTCCCGGCTACCGAGGTCGCCGAGCGGGCTGGTCACTCGGTTGACGTGCTGCTCAAGGTGTACGCGAAGTGCATCGACGGACAGCGGGAGACGGTCAACAAGAAGATCGAAGAGCTGTTCGAGGCGGCGGCGTAGCCTTGACGCACAGACCGCGATTGCGACCCCCTGGGACCACTCCCCAGGGGGTCGCGGCGTTTCGCAGTGGTTTCGCGACCGGCGGCAAACAGGGGCAGATTCCAGCCGACAGTGACAGATGACAAAAGATCAGGGCCTGACCCGTTTTCACAGGTCAGGCCCTGATTCACCCGGCGAAAGGTGAGTGCCCCAGGCAGGATTCGAACCTGCGACACACGGTTTAGGAAACCGATGCTCTATCCCCTGAGCTACTGGGGCCGGGCGTTGCTCGGGGGTCAGCTTACCGGGCCTGTCGGTGATCAATGACCGCGGGTGGCGCCTCGGGGCGCTTGATGGCCGCGGCGGGGCCCCGTGGCAGCCACCAAGCGCCCCCCACCCTGCATGTGACGGCCCAACGGCGGGGTCACTCTTTCGGCGGGTCGCGGGGCACTGTGGGTGAGTCGTGGAGCGGTGGGCGGCGGTGTGGTGCGGCTGTTGGGGGGAAGGCGGCCACTCGATCTTCTGCGGGGCCGGCTTGTCGGGTAGGGAGGACCCGTACTCATGAAGGGGCTTCACGATGACAAGCAGACCCTGGCCTGACTTCAGACCCGGTCTCCTCGGCTCGGTCGCGGCCTGGTGGCGGCGGCGACGCGAGTTTCCCGACTTTGCCACGCCAGGGGCGGCCGCCGCTGACCAGTTCACCTTCGCCCCGCAGCCGTCCTCCCGGCAGGAGCAGGTCGCCACACCGCTGCCGAGCGCCGTCTACGGGCTCGACTTCGCGGCGACCTTCACGGTGCACTGGCGCGTCGACCTGAGCACCGGGCGCCGGCACAACGCGCCTCGGTCGGCGGCGATCAACGGGATCGTGCAGCGCGCCCGCATGGTGACCGGCTCGGCAATGCTGGTGCACCACGTCCCGCTCCAGCACCAGCTCGGCGACGAGCTGTCCGAGGAGCGTCAGGTTGGCGACACGCACGTGTGGGCCCGCGCGGAGAACATCGAGATCGCGGTCGACCCCGTGGACCTCGACCTCGCCCGCAAGCGGATGGAACTGTTGCGCACCAAAACGAACCGTGAGGCCGAACGCGAGTCGGAACGCGCCGAGCTGCGGTACCTGCGGGAGGAGATCCTGGTCGACCTCGGCACCGCGACCGTGTGGTGGCTGCACCGCAACGGATACCAGGTGGAGCAGGCCGTCGCGGTATCCACGCACCTGGCCGAGCTCGTCCGCATCGCCACCCACCGCGACGACCGGCACTGGGCCGACTCGCTGGTCACCGCCTTCGAGTCGGCCATCCCCCGGCTGCCTGACGCGCACCGCGCCGACCTTCGCCGGCATCTGGCGAAGTCCCTTGGCGTGTATGGCGGTCCCGAGCTGGCGGCCGAGTTCGCGCGGCACGTCGAACTGCCCCGCGCGGCCGATCACCATCGCGCCGAGTTGGATCAGGGGCATCCGTAGCGATATGCCGGTGGTCGATGTTGGCCAGCTTCCGAAACGAGGGCGGTCCCCGGCCTGGTCGGGCTAGGCCGGGGACCGCCGTCGTTTTGGCTAGTGGGCGTAGATCTCGAACTCGTAGAGCGAGTAGCCGTACCTCGTGGCGCGGTGCACGCCGGTCATCCGGACGTAGCGCGCGCTGCCGCCGGGGAACGCGATGTTCTCCTGGCCGCCTCGGCCGGTCGTGGTCTCGTACGCGGTCCGCCACGTCGTGCCGTTGTCGGACAGCTCAATCCGATAGGCGCTGCCGTAGGCGGACTCCCAGAGCAGCACCACGCGGCCGACCTGCTGGCTGGCGCCGAGGTCGACCGTGATCCACTGGTTGTCGCTCCAGTCACTGGCCCAGCGGCTGGACGGGTTGTCGTCGACGGCGTTGCCGGGTGGCGAGTTGTACCAACCCGTCTCGTAGCTGCTCGCGCTGACCGGCCTGTTCAGGGCCAGGTTGCTGATGTTGTCGCCTCGGTGCGCCGCGAACTGCACCACCTGTTGGAACGTCGGCCGGTTCTGCCAGCTGATCTTGTCCTGGGTGATGCCGCCGAGCGGCCGCTGGATGATCGTGTCGGCGCACCACTGGTCACCGGCCGAGCAGTCGCCGTCGGCCGGGTACACCTGGGCCGCCGGCTGCGCTGCCGCCTGCTGGAGACTGGTCAGCAGCACCTGGCGGCACTGGGCCAGGTCTCCGCCACCGCAGTAGGTCTGGGCGAGGCCGCCGGCAACGGGGTCGCCGAGCACCGCCCGGATGTCCTTGTCGACATAGCTCCACCAGCCGTGCTGGAACGAGGAACCCTTGTGCGGCTCGGCCCCGCCCTTGTCCGACGGCGGCTCGTCGATGCCCAGCATGCCGGTCAGGCTGTTGTACAGATCATCGCCGAGCGCGGGTTGGAACTCGGCGTGCACCAGTTGCGGCCACCAGGCGTCGAGCACGCGGATCGCGTCCGCGTGCGCGTAGGCGTGGCTGCCCGGCTGGGTTTCCGTGCGCAGCGAGCCGGACTGCTGCCAGTCCCGCAGCCCCTGCACTGTCGCCGCGAGCGACGGGTCGGTGATGGGGCTGCTGTCCAGCACCCGCAACAGCTTGGGCAGCACGTTCTCGGCGCGCAGGTCGGCCAGCGCGGCCTCGGCCATCGCCTTGGTCAGTGCGGCCCTGGTCACCTTGGTTCCGCTCTGCACCAACGACTTGACCCTGGTGTCGAGCAGGTTTCCTCGGTGCACCGAGCCGTCGCCGAAGCCGGCCGCGGTGAAGTCCTGCGCCTGCTTGTTGTTCCAGCTGACGTAGTAGTCCTGGTTGATCGAGTTCGGGTGCTGCGCGAACGGCGTGTAGCTGGCCGTGTTGGTGTCCGGGTTCCAGCCCTGCCACTCGTACTGCTGGGCCGCGGCGATGGGCAGGTTCGAGTCGACGGATGCCGGTCGCACGGGGTTGTTGCCCGAGTTGAAGTACGCGGTGTCGCGCGAGTCGACGTAGAACCAGTTGAACGTGTAGTTGATGTCGTTGGCCGCGTGCTGGAAGTCCGTGGCGGACTTGACGTAGCCGGGATCGTTGAACTCCTGGAAGCCGATGATCGAGTCGACCTCGTGCCGGTAGCTGGACCGCAGGCTCGCGTACGCGACCGGCTTGCCTGCCACGGTCGCGCGGCTCTGCACCAGCCCGTACTTGGTGCGGAACATGACCAGCGTGTACGAGCCGGCCCCGGTGCCGTCGGCGACGGTCGGGCTCCAGGAGTTCTTCTGCTCCAACCGTTCCATCGGCAGGCACTGGCCGTGGTAGAGGTAGCTGGTGGAGTCCTTGGTCGCCGGGGCGCCGCTCGGGTCGCACAGGTCGACGGCGTAGGTGTCGGTGATGTCCTGGCCGGCCGAGGTGGCGCTCCACGAGTAGTCCTGGCCTCGGCCCAGTTCCACGTACATGCTCAGGCCGGCGAAGGACGCGCCGCGCGCGCTGATGCCCGGACCCTGCAACTCCTGGAGCATCAGCAGCTGCGGGGCGAAGTAGCCGGTCTGCGGGCCGAACACGGCGATCGGGTGGCCGCTGTCGGTGTGCGCGCCGGACACCACCAGCGCGTTGGACATGCCGTGCTTCTTGGTCAGCAGGTCGGCCGGCAGCACGCCGTCGGCGAAGATGCCCTGTGCGGCGGACAGGTCGGCCGAGCCACCGGTCGGGGCGGGGGACTCGGGGCGCGAGACCTGGGCGTTGGGTTGGGACTGTGCGGCACGGTTGGCCGCCGCGGTCGCGCCGGTGCCGGTCGGGTCGTAGACGAGTTGTTGCGGCGCAACGGATCCCGCGTCGGGCATGGCGACGCCGGTCGGGTTCGCCGGGCTGGCCGCGTACGGGAACTTCTGGCCGTCGTGCAGGGTCAGCACGGCCTCTGGGTCGTTCTGCTCGGCGAAGGCCTGCCACACCTGGTCGCCCTGCGCGACGCCGTACTTGTTCTCGGCGGCGAGCTTGACCAGCGCGGACTGCACCTCGCCGCCACCGCCGCTGCCGAACAGCGCGCCGATCACCGAGGCGATGGCGACCAGGTCGGTCGGCGCGAACGGGTCGATGCTGCCGGCGTTGGTGATCGCGTCGACGTGCCCGGTCAGCACGTACTCGCCGGGGAAGTACCGACCGTTGTAGGACCGGCTGATGTACTGGTTGATGCCGGCGACGTAGTCCTTGACGTCCTGGTACGCCTGGGCGCCGCGCGGCCCGGAGGCGGCGATGCGGTCGATCTGGGCCTGGAGGTCTGCTTCCGTGTAGGGGGCCTGGGTCCAGAAGCTCTGCTCGAGCGCGCGGTTGCCGCCCGCGCCGCCGGCGAAGCTGGTGAGCTTGCCCCTGCCGACGTGCCGGAACACGTCCATCAGCCACAGCCGGTCGTTGGCGGCCGCGTAGCCTGCGCCGAACTCCGTGCCGGACCTGGTGGTGCCGAAGATGTGCGGGGTCCCGGTCGCCTTGTCCCGCACGATCGTGACGTCCGAGCGCGGGCTGGTGGTGCTCTCGACCTGGTCGGCGGGCACGCCGAAGGAGGCGTCGTTGAAGAAGGTGCCGAGCTGGTCGTTGGTGAGGCTCTGGTAGCCGCCTGGCAGGGCGGCGTACTTGCCCAGCTGATCGCTCGAGTGCGCGGGCTTGGTGCCGAACGCCTTGTTGGCGAGGATCTCGGCGAGGGTGGCGTTGCCGTTCTGGCCGGGCGGCAACACGTCGCCGCACTGGCCGAGGCAGTAGTCCCCGGCGCTGAAGGCGGCGGCGCGGGAGACGGGGGGCTGGGTAGCGGCAGCGGTGGCCGGGGTCGCGGTGACCGCGAGCGCTGAGCTGGTGGCGACCGCGACGAGCAGGGCGACGGTGGCTTTCCCTCTCGGCATGCGCGGACTCCTCTCCGTGCAGGGATGGTGTGACGCACGTTACTGTCAGGTAACCAATTGTGAAAGACCTTCGTGTTCCGCGTGTGTTCCGCCGTAGCCCGAACGGATGATGCGTGCCGACGGACCTGGTGTTGAGGCTTGACCCAGTGCAGTGACAGTGGGAAAAAGAGCAACGGCAGATCTGCTCGCGCCCCGGGAGCCACCATGACGCCAGTCGACCGACGCACGCTGCTGAGGGGCATCGCCGGGACGGGCGTGCTGCTCGGCGTCGGCCTGAGTGTCGGCGTCGCCGCGGCGCAGCAGGCCTCCGCCACCGCGCTGCTGCCGATCTCCAGCTGCGACGACTGGGGCGCCCGCCCGCCCGCCGGCACGCCCGTGGTGGTGAACAGCCCCGCCGCGCGGATCCTCGTCCATCACACCGTCATGGACGACACCCCGGACACCACCCGCGAGCAGGCCTACACGCTGGCGCGCGACATCCAGAACCTGCACATGGACACCAACGGTTGGCTAGACACAGGTCAACACTTCACCAACAGCAAGGCGGGTTTCCTCATGGAGGGCCGGCACGGCAGCCTCGACGCGCTGCGCGCCGGCGACCACATGATCCAGGGGGCGCACTGTCCCGGCCAGAACAGCGTCGCCATCGGCATCGAGAACCAGGGCAACTACATGGACGTGGAACCGTCCGTCGACCTGTGGCAGTCGCTGGTCTCGCTGTGTGTCGTGGTGTGTCAGCAGTACGGCGTCCCGGCGACCGAGATCTACGGTCACCGCGACTACCTGAGCACCACCCAGTGCCCCGGCGACAAGCTCTACGCCCAGCTGCCCCGGCTGCGCAGTGAGGTCGCCGCCGTCCTCGGCTGACCCGGCGTTTTCGCAGGTCGTGTGCTCCGGCAACGGTTAATCCGTACGCCTGGACCGTTTGGCGGGTCCCAACTCTGGGCAAAACGGTTACCACATGATGAGATAACGGCGACTTAACGCCAGCTTGCGCAACGATGCGCGATGATTGGGACGAACGAGCACGAAACGCCAATTCGGGGAGGCGTCGTGATCAAGGTGATGCTGGCCGACGACGAGGACCTGGTCCGGTCGGGGCTGCGCATGATCCTGAGTAGTGCCGACGACATCGAGGTCGTCGCGGAGTGCGACGACGGGCATCTGGTGGCCGACCTGGCCCGCCAGCACCGCCCGCACGTCGTGTTGCTGGACATCCGGATGCGCTCGGCGGACGGCCTGGTCGCCCTCCGGCGACTGCGCACCCTGCCGGATCCGCCGAGGGTGGCCATGCTGACCACCTTCGACGTGGACGAGTACGTCAGCGAGGCGCTGCGGCTGGGCGCCAGCGGCTTCATGCTCAAGGACACCGAGCCGGAACAGCTGGTCAGGGCCGTGCGCGACCTCGCGCGCGGCGGTGCGGTGCTCGACCCCGGCGTGGCGGCCAGGGTGCTCGCGGCGGTCGCCGACGGTGAACGCGCGGCCGAGCCGGCGCGGCGGCTGCTCGCCTCCCTGTCCGACCGCGAGCGCGAGGTGCTGACGCTGATCGGCCAGGGCATGTCCAACGCCGAGATCGGCGGCTCGCTGCACCTGTCTGAGGCGACCGTGAAGGGCTACGTCTCGTCCGTGCTCGGCAAGATCGGCGCGGTCAACCGCGTGCAGGCCGCCCTGGTCGCCTACCGCGGCGGCTTGATCGCCTAGCGTGGCCTTCTGGTCGACCGGGGCTCAGCCGCCGCCGACCAGGTCGCCGAGCTCGTTGATCGACGGCTCCACCTCGACGCGGTTGCGGCCCTGCCGTTTGGCCCGGTAGAGCGCCATGTCGGCCGCCGCGAACAGCTGGTCCAGCTTGGCGGGGCCGGCGGCGACCCCGATGCTCACGGTGGGCCGCCTGGTCGCGCCGAGCACCATCGACCAGTCGTGGCCGTCCACGGCCGCCCTGATCCGTTCGGCGACGGCGGGGCCGATGTCGCGGTCGTTGCCGGCGTCGCCGAGCAGCACCACGAACTCGTCGCCCGCCCACCTGGCGACCAGGTCGTCCGCCCGGCACTCGCGGCGGAGCAGCTGCGCGATCTCCCGCAGCGCCGCGTCGCCCGCCGCGTGCCCGGCCGCGTCGTTGACGCCCTTGAACCAGTCGACGTCGACCAGCACCAGCCACGGCAGCCTGCCCTTGGACGCGGTGCTCTCCAGCAGGTCCGGCGCGGCCCGTTCCAGCCCGAGCCGGTTGGCCAGGCCGGTGAGCGGGTCGCGGGACGCGGCCTCCTGCGCGGCGACGGCCGCCCTGCGCGCCTGCACCGCGAGGCGGCGCTGCTCAAGCGCCTGGCCGAGGCCCTCCTGCAACGTGTCGACGGCGGTCCGGCCTGCCGCCACGCTGCGCCGCAGCGCCGCCGCCTCGCCGACCGGGTCGCCGACCCGCGCGCAGACGTCGGCGAGGTCGAGGGAGAACCGCAGCAGCAGCGACGTGTCGTTGATCCGCTCGGCCTCGGTGACGGCCCTGCTGGCCAGCGTGCGGGCGGTGACCAGGTCGCCGCGCTCCCGGCACACCACGGCCAGCACCCAGTTGGCCACCGAGATGCCCCAGCGGTCGTTGGTCTCCTCGGACAGCTCCATGGTCCGCGCGGCGGTCCGCTCGGCCAGTTCGAGCTCGCCGATGCCGGCAAGCGAACGGCTGTACGCGCCCATCAGGGCCCGCCGCATGCCCTCGTCGTTGACGCACCCGAGGCCCTCCTGGAGGTAGCCCCTCGCCTCGTCGAAGATGGGCGGCGCGGCGTCGGCCGGGCCGTCGGCCGCGCGGAAGTTCAGCGTGCCGCCGAGCCGCTGGAGACAGTGCGCGAGCGTGTCCGGGTGGCCGGCGCCCCGCGCGACCTGCACGGACAGCCGCAGCATGTCGAGGGCGGCCCGTCGGTTACCAATGCCTTCCAACAGGTAGCCGAGGGCGCCCATGGTCTGCGCGGCGGCCGGGCTCTGCGGGCGCTCCGAGCCGAGGTCCGTCCAGCCCTCGGCGGCCAGCTCGAGGGCGAGCGGGATGCGGCCGAGCCGCCACGCCAGCACCGCGCGGTTGACCAGCACGGCCGACCTGTCCCAGCGGTCCACTCCCGGCGGCACCCTGGCGACGACCTCGTCGAACAGCGTGTTGGCCTCGGGCAGACGGCCGGCATTGAGCAGCACCCGGACCTCGCGGTCCGGCCGCGGTATCTGGCCCGCCACAAGCGGGTCGCCGTGCTCCACGATGCCCTCGACACTCCCAACCACACTGGCCGTGCGAGCGCGGAACCGCGCCAGCGCGGTTCGGCCTCCACAGGTTACCGGGAGGGTCGCTCCCTGTACCTTTCCTGGTGCAGCACGTCATCGAGAGGGAGCCGATTCCGCCATCCGTGTCGTTCCAGGTCCGGGGTGTCGGGTAGCCCGCGAACCGGTCCGAGGCACAGCCAGGCGACCGGCCGCACCCGTGCTGGGATGTCCAGCAGGCGACGCAGCACGTCCTCCTTGTAGAAGCTCACCCATCCGACGCCGAGGCCTTCGGCGGTGGCCGCCAGCCAGAGATTCTGGATGGCAAGGCACACCGAGTACAAGCCCGCGTCGGCGATCGCGTGCCGGCCGAGCACCGCGGGCGAGCCGCGATCCGGGTCATAGGTGACGACGACGCCCAAGGTGGACTCGAGGACGCCTTCGACCTTGATGCGCGAGAACATCTCGGCGCGGTCCCCGTCGAGCTGCGCCGCGAACACGCTGCGCTCGGCGTGCACGTGGTCGCGGAAGGCCCGGCGTGTCTCGATGTCGCGGACCAGGATGAAGTCCCACGGCTGGGACAGCCCGACGCTGGGGGCGGCGTGCGCCGCGCCGAGCACCCGGTGCAGCACGTCCTGGGGGAGTGGTTCGCCGGTGAACTCGCCCCTGGTGTCCCTGCGCCGGTGCAACACGTCGTACAGCCCGGCGACCGCGCCGGGGAGCTGCTGTTCTGCCGTCCTCATTGGTCGATCGTGCCCCACCGGCCGTCGGCCGTGGTGCACGGGGGCAGCGGGTCGCCACGGCGTTGTCGCGGCGGGCCGCGCCACGCCGTGGTCGCGGCGGGCGGCGAGGGTCGCGGCCGGGCGTCGCGTCAATGTCGCGTCAAACTTGGGCTTCGGCGCGTCAAGGTCACGGTCGGACGGGGCCGCGCCGCCGAGACCGGCGGTGCACTGGTGGCATGGAACCGCTTCCCAGGGTGCGCGCGGGGTTCGGCGCGGCGCTCGGCTTCGCCGCCGGGGTCGTCGCGACGATCGTCTCGGTGGCCGTCGGCGCCGCGGGCCGGCCGGAGCTGGGGCTCGTGATCCTCGCCGTGGCGGTCGCCGGCGTCTCGGTCGTGACGACGATTGTCGGCGCGGCGCTCACCGCGCTCCAGTGCTGGGCGTTCTACGCGAGCTTCCTGGTCGGCAGGGCGGGGCAGCTGGTGTTCGACGCGCGCACGGAGCGGGCGGGCGCGCTGCTGCTGGTGGTCGCCGTGCTGGCCTCCGCGGTCGCGGCGGCCGGCACGGCGGTGTGGGCCAGGCGGCGGGTCAGCGCGACGCCGTCCGCCCGGGGTAGGGCAGCAGGGCCATCTCCCGTGCGTTCTTGATCGCGACGGCCACCTGGCGCTGCTGTTTCGGCGTGAGCCCGGTGACCCGCCTCGACCGGATCTTGCCCCGGTCGGACACGAACTTGCGCAGCAGCGCGTCGTCCTTCCAGTCCACGGTGTCGATGCCCTGTGCGGCAAGGAGATTCTGCCGGCGCTTCGGCGGGCGGCGGTCGGTTCGTGCCATGGTGTGCGCTCCTACCAGCTCGACTTGCTGACGCCGGGCAGTTCGCCGCGGTGGGCGAGTTCGCGCAGCCGGATCCGGGACAGCCCGAACGCGCGGTGGAAGGCGCGGGGCCGCCCGTCGACGGCGTCCCGGTTGCGCAGCCGGATGGGGCTGGCGTCGCGGGGCAGCCGCTGGAGCGCGAGTTGGGCCTCGGCGCGTTGTTGCTTGGTGGACGCGGGGGACCGGATGGTGTCCTTGAGTTCGGCGCGGCGCTCGGCGTGCCGTGCCACCACGATCCGGCGCTGCCGGTCCTTGGCGATCTTGGACTTCTTGGCCATGTCTCAGCGCTCCTCGCGGAAGTCGACGTGCTTGCGTGCCACGGGGTCGAACTTCCGCAGCACCATCCTGTCCGGGTCGTTGCGCCGGTTCTTGCGGGTCACGTAGGTGTAGCCGGTGCCAGCGGTGGACCTGAGCTTGACGATCGGCCGGATCTCGTTGCTGGCCATCAGCTCGGCACCCCCTTCGCGCGCAACTGGGCGACGACGGCCTCGATGCCGCGTCGGTCGACGGTCCTGATGCCCTTGACGGACAGGGTCAGGGTGACCCAGCGGCCCTCGGCGGGCAGCCAGTAGCGCCGCCGCTGGGTGTTGGGCAGCCAGCGGCGCGCGGTGCGGTGGTTGGAGCGCGAGACGCGGTTGCCGAACCCGGGCTTGCGGCCGGTGACCTGGCAGTGGCGCGCGGACATGCGGCCTCCTTGAAATGACATCCATTTCCATTAAGACGATCGGAAGGGTAGCGTGACCGACGGCTAGATGGAAATCATTCCCGATAGGAGGTCTCGTGCCGAAGGACCTGCGCACCCCGCTCGTGCTGGTGGCCGGGCTGGCCGGCCGGGCGGCCGAGGCGGTCGCCGAACAGCTCTGGCGCGACGAGCCGGGCACCGCACTGGTGCACCACAACCTGCGCGGAATCGCCGACGGCGTGCTGCGCCGCCGCGTCAGGCACGGCCGACACGACGAGCTCGTCACGCTAACGCTGGTGCACGGCTGCATCTCCTGCACGCTCCGCGAGGACCTGCTGCCGCTGCTGCACCGGCTTGCCGAGCGGCCGGACGTGCGCCGCGTCGTCGTGCAGCTCGACCCTTCGCTCGAACCGGAGGCCGTCTGCTGGGCGCTGCACCACGTCCTGGTCGAGGACCGCACGCTGGACGAGCTGACCAGGGTCGAGGCGGTGGTCACCTCGGTCGACCTCGCGACGCTGCTCGCGGACGTCACCGGGGACGAGGCGCTGGCCGAGCGGGGGCTCGGCGCGGCGGCCGCCGACGAGCGCACGGTCGCGCAGGTCGCGATCGGCCAGGTCGAGTTCGCCGACGCGATCGTCCTCGCCGGCACCCCGGCCGACCGCTGGACGGCCGCCCGCACCGAGGCCGTGCTCGACCGGCTGGCTCCGCTGTCCGTCCGGCAGTCGCTTGCCGCGCTGGACACTCGCGCGCTGCTGGCCGACCTGCCTGGCAACGCGCGGCGCGGCGAACTGGACGACGCGCACGGCCCGCTGCTGCGCGGCCAACCGCCCCTGGACACCGACTGCGGCGTGTCCGTCACCGTGTTCGGCGACCGCAGGCCGTTCCACCCGCAGCGGCTGCACGAGGCCCTTGACGTGCTGCTCGACGGCGTCGTCCGGGCCAAGGGGCGGGTGTGGGTGGCCAGCCAGCCCGACGTGGCGCTGTGGGTCGAGTCGGCGGGCGGCGGGCTGCGCATCGGGCACGCGGGGCCGTGGCTGGCCACGCTCGACCAGGACGACTGGGCGGAGATCGGCGAGGAGCGCAGGGCGATGGCCGCGCTGACCTGGGACCCGTACTACGGCGACCGCGCGCAGGACGTGGTGGTCGTCGCGCACCTCGCCGACCCGGCCGAGCTGACCGCCGCGCTGCGGAACGCGTTGCTCACGGACGAGGAGCTGGCGCGGGGCGAGGCCGCCTGGCTCGCCTATCCCGACCCGTTCGGCTCCTGGCACGTCGACCCGTGCGAGGACCGGCCGATCGACCTGCCGACCCCATCCGCCATTCGAAGGGACGAAGCGTGAAACCCGGCATCCACCCCGACTACCACCCGGTGGTCATCCAGGACTCCTCGACGGGCAGGACCTTCCTGACCAGGTCGACGGCAACCTCGACGCGCACGATCGAGTGGTCCGACGGCAACACCTATCCGCTGATCGCCGTCGACGTGACGGCCGACTCGCACCCGTTCTGGACCGGCACGCAGCGGCTGGTCGACACCGCGGGCCGGGTGGAGCAGTTCCGTCGCCGCTACGGCGACCGCGCGAGGAGAGGCCGCTGATGGCCGTGCCGTGCGGTCAGGGAACGGACGGCACCAGCTGGGTGGTGCCGTCCGGCGACTCCCGCCACTGGTCGAACGGCCGGTCCAGCCGCCAGCCCTCCTCGGTGTACTCGAGAACCCTGTGCCCGCAACTGTCCAGATTGGACAGTGACTCGAACAGTTCGATGCTCCAGGACAGCAGGCGCCGGCAGAGCAGCCGGATGGTCAGCCCGTGCGACACCATCAGCACGGTCCTCGGGTGCTTCGGGTCGCCGAGCAGCTTCGGGTGCAGCTCGCCGAGGAAGCTGGCCAGCCGGTCGTCCACGTCCGCGCCGGACTCGCCGAGCGGCAGCCGGTAGAAGAAGTGGCCGAACGCGTGCCTGCGGCGCTTGTGCACCTCCTGCTCGACGGGGTCCTGGAGGTTGCCCCAGTCCTGCTCGCGCAGCCTCGGCTCGGACACCGTCCGATCGACCAGGTCCGCGACGTCGAGCAGTTCGAGCGTGCGCCGGGTCCGCAGGTAGGGGCTCACGTACGCGGCGACCGGGCCGTCGCCGAGCAGCGCGCGGATGCCCGGCCCCGCCTCGCGGGCCTGGCGTTCGCCGGTGGGGGTCAGCGGCAGCGCGTGGTCGGGGATTCGGCAGTAGGCGAGCTCGTCGACGTTGCCGAGGCTCTGCCCGTGTCGCAAGAGGATGATCCGCACAGTTCCATTTTCCCTGGTTACCCAACCGGAGCAGCCGACACGCAGGGTGACGCGCGCTCGGGCCTGCCGGACCCCGCCCGCCGCTGTTACAGTCCGGCAGCGAGCCGAGACGGGAGTGTCACATGATCAAGTACACCGCCCTGTACAAGAAGCCGGCAAACTCCGAGGAGTTCGACGAGAAGTACTTCTCAAGCCACCTGCCGCTGGTCGCCAAGACGCCCGGCCTGCTGCGGGCCGAGGTGGCCAAGGTGCAGCGCGTGTTCGTGCCAGGATTCCTCGGCGACCACGAGCCCTACCTGGTCGCCGACATGTACTTCGAGTCCAAGGACGCCATGAAGACGGCGTTCGGCTCGCCGGAGTGGCAGGCCGCTGGCGCGAACCTGACCGAGATCGGCGGCATGGAACTCGTCGCGATGTTCTCCTCGGAAGTGATCGACTCCCAGTGAGCGCGGCACCGAAGGCCGCCGTCGTCATCGGCGGCGGCACCATGGGTGTCGGCATCGTGCACGTGCTGCTCGCCGCCGGCACGCCGGTGACCCTGGTCGAGGCGTCGCCGGAACGCGGCGCCTCGGCCCGCGAGTCGGTGCTGGCCTCGCTGCGCAAGGCCGCCGACCGGGGCAAGCTGCCCGACGGCGCGGATGCCGAGACGCTGTTCGCCGGCCTGACCGTCGCCACGTCGGCGGCCGACGCGCCGCCTGCCGCCGAACTGGTGATCGAGGCCGTGCCGGAGGACGTCGAGCTGAAGCGGCGGATCCTCGCCGAGGCCGCGGCGGCCTGCCCGCAGGCGGTGCTGGCGTCCAACACGTCCTCGCTGTCCATCGCCGCCATCGCCGAGGGGCTGCCCGTCGAGCGGGTGCTCGGCATGCACTTCTTCAATCCCGTGCCGGTGCAGGCGCTGGTCGAGCTGGTGCACCACGCGGCCGTGTCCGCCGAGGTGGTCGCCAGGGTGCGTGCCTGGTCTGAGGCGCTGGGCAAGACCGTGATCGAGGTGCGCGACTCGCCGGGGTTCGCCACGTCGCGGCTCGGCGTCGCCGTCGGTCTCGAGGCGATCCGGATGCTCCAGGACGAGGTGGCCTCGGCCGAGGACATCGACACCGGGATGCGGTTGGGCTACGGCTGGCCGATGGGACCGCTGCGGCTGACCGACCTGGTCGGCCTCGACGTCCGGCTGGCCATCGCCGAGCACCTCGCCGCCGAACTGGGGCCGCGCTTCGAGCCGCCCGAGCTGCTGCGCGCGAAGGTGGCGGCAGGCGACCTCGGCCGCAAGACCGGCCAAGGCTTCTTCACCTGGCCCTGAGCCGATGACAGGTCCCTTCAAGACATCCAGTGTCTTGAAGGGACCTGTCATGGCCTGTGGTCTTGACGGGACCCGTCATGGCCTGCGCTGCGGGTGTGGCGCAGGCGGCACGCGCGCGAAGGTGACGGGATTGGGCGCGTCGCGCGCGGCTTTACTACTCTCCGCCCGTGCTGCTCATCGCGTTGGACCTGCTCGGCATCGCGGTCTTCGCGGCCTCGGGCGCGCTGGCGGCCGTCCGCGCGAGGCTGGACGTCTTCGGCGTCGTCGTGCTCGGCGTCACCACCGCGCTCGGTGGCGGGATCATCCGCGACCTGCTGCTCGGCATCCACCCGCCCTCCGCCCTGCGCAGTTGGCCCTACCTGCTGGTGCCGGCCGCCACCGGGCTGCTGGTGTTCTGGTTCCACCCCCAGGTGGCCAGGCTGCGGCGCGCGGTGCTGCTCGCCGACGCGGTCGGGCTCGGCCTGTTCGTCACCTCCGGCACGACAACGGCCCTCACGCACCACGTGCCCGCCTACACCGCCTGCCTGATCGGCGTGACCACCGGCATCGGCGGCGGCGCGCTGCGCGACGTGCTGCTGCGGGAGATCCCGCTGGTGCTGCGCAGGGAGATCTACGCGGTGGCCGCGCTGGCCGGCGCGATCGTCGTCGCGCTCGGGCAGTGGCTGCGGCTGCCGGCGGGCCCGGTCGCGTTGATCGGCTCCGCGCTGGTGGTCGCGCTGCGCGGGCTGGCGATGTGGCGGCACTGGAACGCGCCGGTCGCGCGCGGCGTGGAGTCCTGACCGCAAGCGGAAGTGCGCACCGTCACACATGCACCGGGCCCGTTGGCAGAACTTCGTAATCCCACGGCGTGAGCTTTGCTGCTTCTCAGGCGCTTCTCAGGACGAAAGGTAACACTGACTTCATGCGCATCCTCGTTGTCGACGACGACCGGGCCGTGCGTGAGTCGCTCCGCCGCTCGCTCCAGTTCAACGGCTACCAGGTCGACCTGGCCGGCGATGGACAGCAGGCGCTGGAGTCGGTCACCACGCACCGTCCCGACGCCATGGTGCTCGACGTGATGATGCCGAGGCTGGACGGGCTGGAGGTGTGCCGGCGGCTGCGCGGCACCGGAGACGATCTGCCAATCCTCGTGCTCACCGCGCGGGACGCGGTGTCCGACCGGGTGTCCGGGCTCGACGCCGGCGCCGACGACTACCTGCCCAAGCCCTTCGCGTTGGAGGAACTGCTCGCCCGGCTGCGCGCGTTGCTGCGGCGGGCCACGGTCGAGGCCGACGCGGCCGGCAACGCCCCGGAGGCGTTGCGGTTCGCCGACCTCGAGCTGGACCCCGGCACCAGGGACGTGCGGCGCGGCACCCGGCCGATCAGCCTGACCCGCACCGAGTTCGCCCTGCTCGAACTGTTCCTCTCGCACCCCAAGCAGGTCCTGACCAGGGGCCGCATCCTCGAAGACGTGTGGGGCTACGACTTCCCGACCTCGGGCAACGCGCTGGAGGTCTACGTCGGCTACCTGCGCCGCAAGACCGAGGCGGAGGGCGAGCACCGGCTCATCCACACCGTGCGCGGCGTCGGCTACGTGCTGCGGGAGACGCCTCCGTGACCATGACCTCCACCGCCCCGGCCGGGGCGCACCCGGCCAACGGGCGGTTCCAACAGGTCTCGCTGCGCAACCGGATCTCCCTGCTGGCCGCGTTCTGTGTGGCCGGAGCCGTCGCGCTCGTCTCGCTCGGCGCCTACGCGACCGTGCGCACCGACCTCTACAGCCAGCTCGACGCGAGCCTGAACAACGGCGCGCAGAAGCTGATGAACAACATCCAGGCCGAGCAGGGCGGAGCGGCGACGATCCCGCCGTACTTCCAAGAGCTGACCGGCGTGAAGTTCGACTTCATCAAGAGCAACGGCCAGTCGGCGCTCCAGGGCGACGTGAGCAGGCCTGCGGTCAGCAGCGTGGAAATCGATGTGGCGTCAGGCAAGCAGACCACCTCGATCCGCAACGACGACCACACCGGCACGAGGGTGCTCGCCGTGCCCTACCGGCCCGGTGTTGCGCTGGTGATCTCGCAGTCGTTGCAGCCGACGCAGTCCACCCTCAACCAGCTCAGCCTGGTGCTGTTCGTGATCGGCGGCGTCGGGGTGCTGGTGGCGGCGCTCGCCGGTACGGCCGTGGCCGCGACGGGCCTCCGGCCGGTGCAGCGGCTGACGGCCGCGACCGAGCGGGTGGCCAGAACCGGTGACCTGCGGCCGATTCCGGTGTCCGGGGACGACGAGTTGGCCCGGCTGAGCGCGAGCTTCAACGCGATGCTCGCCGCGGTGGCGGACTCCCAGGAACGGCAGCGTCGGCTCGTCGCCGACGCCGGGCACGAGCTGCGGACGCCGCTGACCTCCATGCGCACCAACCTGGAACTGCTGCTCGCGTCCGAGAAGCCCGACGCGCCAACACTGTCCGAAGAGGACAAGACAGACATCCACGCCGACGTGCGGGCGCAGCTCGACGAGCTGACCACGCTGATCGGCGACCTGGTCGAGCTGGCCCGCGAGGACGCGCCGCAGATGGTGCAGGAGCCGATCGACCTCGTCGAGGTGGTCGAGCGGGCCCTTGACCGGGCTCGGCGGCGCGCCACGGACGTCCGCTTCGACGTGCGAACGCAGCCGTGGTCGCTGCTCGGCGACTCAAGCGCGCTGGAACGCGCGGTGCTGAACCTGTTGGACAACGCGGTGAAGTTCAGCCCGCCCGGCGGCGTCGTGCGGCTCGAACTGCACCGGATCGCGGAGTCCACGGCGGTGGTCGAGGTGGCGGACTCCGGTCCCGGCATCGCCAACGAGGACCTGCCGTATGTGTTCGAGCGGTTCTACCGATCCTCGGAGGCGCGCACGCTGCCCGGTTCCGGGCTGGGGCTGGCGATCGTCAAACAGGTCGTCGAGCGGCACGGCGGCTCCGCGCACGTCGGCCGCGCGCCCGAGGGCGGCGCGCTGTTCAGCCTCGCGCTGCCCGGCCGCCCCTGACCCGGGCGGAGGTGTGACATCCGTCAGGGCGGATCATTGACACAAAGCACCTTTGCCCGAAGCGTCCGACTCATAGTCTGATCGACATGAAGCGCATGATCTTGGGGGCAACCATCGCGACCGTGGCCACGGTCGCGCTTGCCGGACCGGCCATGGCCGAGGCGAAGACGGACCAGGTGTCGGTCCAGGTTGATCATCAACTCGGCACCGTGCCGAGGCAGGCTGTCGGCATCAACGACCCGCTGTGGGACGAGCACCAGACGGACCCGCAGGTGCCGGGCCTGCTGCGCAAGGCAGGCGTGCGGATGCGGTCGTTCAACGGCGGCCCGCTGTCGGACGTCTACCGTTGGCGGACCAACACCGCGGACCCCGATCCGATCATCGAGAACGTTGGCGTGAAGCCGGCCGCCGGCAACGACTTCGACTCGTTCATGGCGCGCGCCAGGAAGACCGGCGCCGAGGCGATGGTGCACGTGAACTACGGCAGCCGCGTCGACGACGGGCCGCAGGAGGCGGCCGACTGGGTGCGGCACGCGAACGTCGAGAAGCACGACAACGTGAAGTACTGGGAGATCGGCGAGGAGGTCTACGGCAACGGCTTCTACCCGATCGCGCCGCAGGGCGCCTGGGAGCCCGACCACCACGCGGACAAGTCCCCGCAGGCGTACGGGAAGGCCGTGCTCGAGTACGTCAAGGCGATGAAGGCGGTCGACCCGAGCATCAAGATCGGCGTCGGCGTGCTCGGCTTCGGAAAGCCGGGGCAGGACTGGGACAGCGACGTGTTGTCCGTGGTGGGCAAGGACATCGACTTCATCGACATGCACGCGTACCCGGAGTTCGCGGTCAGCACGGACGACTACCTGCTGCACTCCGCCGACCACCTGCCTGGCCTGATGGCGAGCCTGCGCGCCAAGCTGGCCGCGAACGGTGGCGAGAAGGCCGAGGTGGTCGTCGGCGAGATGAACAACAACGGGGTGGTGCCCGGCCAGCAGAGCGTCGGCGTGGTGGACGCCATGTACCTGGCGGACGCGATGCCGACCTGGATCGAGCAGGGCGCCAGCAGCGTGAACTGGTTCGCCACGCACAACTCCCCGACGCTGGTCCGAGACGCGTCCGGAAAGGCGATCGGCTACGGCGACTACGGAATGCTGTCCACGGGCGAGTGCAAGGAAGGCTTCTGCGAGCCGAAGGCGAACACCCCGTTCCCGACGTACTACGGCATGCAGCTCGCCGCGAAGGTGCTGCGCCCCGGCGCGAACCTGCTCGCCACCACGTCGTCGGACCAACGGAACGTGACCGCGCACGCCAGCCAGCGGGCGGACGGTTCGATCACCGTGCTGCTGATCAACAAGGACGCGTCGAACGCGCACCAGGTGAACCTGTCGGTGCCGGGATTCCGCATGGGGTGCGAGGTTGAGAGCTACGGACAGGGCGACAAGTCGGTGCAGCACCGGAGGCAGCAGGCCGACGCGCCGTTGGTTCTGGCGCCGTACAGCCTGACCGAGGTGGTGCTGCACAAGTAGAGGATCTGAGGGTGGGGCCTGGGGCGCCGGAAGGCATCGCAGGCCCCACTCGTGTTCAGCGTGCCGTGAGGAAGGCCCGCCAGGCCGAGTGGGAGAACGCCACCTCGACGCAGTTGGACGTGTTTGCTAGAGAAGGATTCGCGACGACGATTGATTGTCTCCCGCCTTGTTGCCGCTCAGTCGCGTGCGCACGTCTACACCGCAAAAGGGGCGAGTGAGACAGTGCGAGCTGCCCTGCTTGAGAGTCTGGTGTGCGACGCGATCGGGTTTGGTGCGACGAGACTCGTGATCGACTCTCGTGACCTGGCGGCGAACGGTCGAGACCGATCGGTCGTCGCACGAACGAAGGCCCGTGATGCTGGCTTGGTGTACGAGCACATGTACTCGTCCGGCGAGCCTGGCTTGTGGATCAGCGACGCTGTCGCCTGGTGTTTTGGCGCTGGAGGCGACTGGCGACGCAGGGTCGGTCCGCTCGTTCAGAGCATGACGGACCTTGGGGTGCTCACCTAGCGCGAAGCCCAGGCAGCGACCGTCCGGACGCGCACCTGGGCTCACTTCCCCGGCCTAGTGGCCTGGGCTGCTACTGAATGTACGCGATGTGCCTACTGTGTGGCGAGGAAGGCGCGCCAGGCGGAGTGGGGGAAGGCCAGCGCGGGGCCGGTGGGGTTCTTGGAATCGCGCACGCCGACAGCGGGTCCGGAGAAAGCCACCTCGACACACGTGTTGCCGGCGTTGCTGCGGGTGCTCTTGCGCCAGGGCACGTCCAGGAGGGCTACCTCGACACATGTGTTGGTTGCGCTGCTGCGGCTGCTCTTGCGCCAGCGCGCGGTGCTCAGATCCAGCACTGTCATGGGGCGGTCCTCCCGGTCAGTTCCTCGGCGATCATGGCCAGCCGCTCGGCCGTTGCAGCCGGTGCAAGGCTCACGCCCAGAATATTCCGAAACGCCACTCGATAGGCGGACAGGTCCGGCTCTTCGTCGAGGAACATCGCGGTGTCCTGGTTTTCCAGATGAACCAGATGGGGCTCGTCCGCGAACTCGAGGATGATGAAGGGGCCACGCAGTCCCACGTGCACGCCGATGCCTCGAGGCACCACGCGCACCGTGATGTTGGGGCGTTCAGCGGCGCTGAGCAGGTGTCGGATCTGACGGAGCATCACTCCCGGGGCACCGATGTCCTGCCGCAGTGCGTCCTCGGAGATCACGGCGAGGTACTGCATCGCGTTGGCTCGTGTGAGCAGCGTCTGACGCGCCATCCGCGCTGCCACCAGATTGTCCAACTCACCGTCGGACAACGTCTTGTCCAGCCCTTCGATCAGCGCGCGGCAGTATTCACCCGTCTGCAACAGGCCGGGGACCACAAGCGACTGGTAGTCGTGAATTCGTGCCGCCTTCGCCTCGAACTCGATCAGTGCTCGCCAGAGCTGCGGCAGGCCGGCCTGGCGTTCCCACCAGCCTCGTTCGTCGGATCGCTTCAACCGATCGAGCAACTCGTGCCGCTTGCTCATCGGGACCCGGTAGAAGCCCAGTAGCGCAGCCACATCCTCGTATTGCAGCCCGCTCTTCCCGGTCTCCATGCGGCTGACCTTGCTCGCCGACACGCCAAGAACCTCCGCGACGTCCTCGCAACTCAGGTTGCGCTGTTCGCGGAGCGCACGGAGTTCGGCGGCGACGGTGCGCGAGCGGACCGAGGTGTGCGGGTTTCCGGCTGGCATTGCGCCATGATCGAGGTCCGCGCAGTCGCCTCGCAATCACACGATCGTGAGAGTGCATGCACTGTCTGCAACGTGGGACTGTTCGAGTGAGAGGAAATTCGAGCCGGGAGGACATTGTGGACGAAGCCGAGCGTGCCGTCTGGGAGAAGGAATGCATGGAAAGGACGGATGTTCGCAAGGTCTGGACCGTGCCGGCGCATTCCGGCATGGGGCCGGTCACCGTCGAGGTCGAACTGCCCAAGGTGAAGGTCACCGACTCCGAGGGTCGCTACATCCTGATCGCGCCCTCGCAGTCGGAGACCCTCGGCGACAAGATCAGCGACATCCACTACTGGATGAACGCCGAGGACGACTGGGTCGAGCCGGATCCCGCCTAGTGTCTCAAGGTCGGGTTCCCTTCTGCGTGGTCAACGGCCTTGCCCGGCTGCCCGGACAGGGGCGGCGGCCCTGAAACCTGTCGCCCGTGCTCACCTCGTCCGGTACGTTTCGCGGGATTGTTTTCGCTGCTGGGGCTCGTGAGGTTCGCGAGCGGCCTCCCCGGCGGTTCCCGGGACTGAGAGCAGGTTGTGTCAATGGCATGTCGTATCAGTGAGTTCGTGCTCGGCTGCCGCGACCCTGAGGCGCTGGCGCGGTTCTGGTGCGAGGTCCTGGACTTCGTCGTGCTCGATCGCGAGGACGACGGTTCGGTGGAGATCGGGCCGCGCGAAGGGTTCGGCGGTCCGCAGCCGACGATCATCCTCAGTCGCAGCGATGAGCCGGAGCAGGGGAAGTCCCGGCTGCACATCGACGTCAACGCCACCGACCGCGACCAGGCCGCCGAACTCGAACGCCTGCTGAAGCTCGGTGCGCGCCCGGCCGACATCGGCCAGACCGGAGAAGAGCAGTGGCATGTCCTGATCGACCCGGAAGGCAATGAGTTCTGCCTGCTCAGGGCCCGCCTCAACCCGCTCTGATGCTCAGCGGTCACGCCTCGACAACAGGTGTCCACTGGCCTGCCTCGAAGCCCGGTGTGACGGGCGTGTCGTGATCGTGAAGTGAGTGAAGTCGCCGGTGTTCGGTTTTATCGACCAGGATGAAGCCGAACACCGGCGACCTCGTGGCTACCTGGCGGTGACGAGGCGGCTCGACCCCTGGTCGCCCATTCTTGTCATGCGGCCGGTAGTGCGACCGGCGGGAAGTCGATCTCGGTGTGGCCGACGGAGTTGAAGTAGTTGGTGAACACGTTCAGCGCGACGTTGCCGATGATCTCGCCGAGCTCGCCGTCCGTGTAGCCGGCCGCGCGGACCTCCGCGAGGTCCTCATCCGTGACGAAACCCTTTGTCCGCAGCACGGCCCTGGCGAACCGCAGCGCCGCGGCCGTCCTGGGGTCGGCGGCCTTGGCGTGGCCTCCCGCGGCGAGGTCGGCCGCGCTGACGCCGGCCCGTGCGCCGAGCTCGTGGTGCGCGGCATAGCAGTACTCGCACGAGTTCTCGGCCGCCGACACCAGGGCGATCTGTTCCCGGACGGCTCCGCTGAGGCTGCCCTTGGACAGGGAACCGCTGAACGACAGGTAGGCGTCGAGCACGGCGGGCGACGTGGCCATCGCGCGCATCATGTTCGGCGTCACGCCGAGCATGCGCTCGACCTTGTCCAGCAACGCCTTGGCGGTCGGGGTCGCGGTCGCGGGGTCGACGGTGGTCAGACGGGGCATGGCTGGTCCTCCAGAAGATCGTGTCACTTAGTTGGCAGTGCCAATTTAGTTTGGCAGTGCCTAATATGCAAGAGACACAGCGAAAGAGGTGCACCGTGCCGGACATCCCCGGGCTGCCGCCGCAGGAGCAACTGCTGGTCGGCCTGTCCAGACTGGGCCAGGCCGTGCGGATCTGCGCCTACCGCGACGCCGGCCCGCACCGCCTCTCGCCGCTCCAGGCCGACGTCGTCTCGTTCCTCGCCGGCGACCCGCGCCCGCGCCGGCAGGCCGAGATCGTCGAGGCGCTCGCCTCGACACCACCGACGGTCAGCGACGCGCTGCGCGCCCTCGACGGCAAGAATCTGGTGGCCCGGCACCGCGATCCGGCGGACTCCCGCGCGGCCGCGGTCACGCTGACCGACGAGGGAGTCGCCGAGGCGCGGCGGCTCACCCTCGTGCCGACGCCCCTGCGCGAGGCGCTGGACGCGGTGGCGCCGGCCGACGTCGAGGGCATGCTGCGCGGGGTGAGCGCCATGATCGCGGCCCTACAGGAACATCGCGCGATTCCGGTGTCCCGGATGTGCGTCACGTGCCGCTTCTTCCAGCGCGACGCCCACCTGCGCAGCGCCCGCCCGCACCACTGCGGCTTTGTGGACAGCCCCTTCGCCGACGCCCAGCTGCGCATCGAGTGCCCGGACCACGAACCGAGGGAGCGGAACCGTTAGCTGGTAACGAAATGGCGCTGCCCGGACCATGAACCGAGCCAGTAGAACTGTTAGCTGGCCACGAAATGGCGCGGTACGGGGTCCGTCAGTAGCCGGCGGGTGGTCTTCAGGCCCCAGTCGTCCAGCTGATCCAGCCCGTCGGAACTGCCCCGCAGCCCGCCGAACTCCGCCACGTGGGCGGCCCACTCCTCGCGGCGTTCCACGCCGGGCCTGGCGACCACGCAGTCCGGGTCGTTCACCCAGAACCGCCCGTGCTGGAACGCCCGCGACACCCCGTTGAGCGCCGCGCCGCGCTGGCTCGGCTGCGAGACGTCGCCGGACTCCGGCTCGTGGCTCGGCGCGATGTCGGGGCTCACGCGCATCGCGTCGACCAGGCCGATCGACGGCAGCTGCGGCGCGCCGCAACCCAGCAGATATGCCTGCGCGCCAATGGCTTCCCGGATCAGCCGCACGCCGGAGCGGTAGGCCTCGATGCCGGTGACGTCCTCGTGCCGCACGCCGGGAATCGCCGCAGCGTAGACGAAATCGATCTTGTGGAAGTCGATGCCCCAGCCGGCGAAGGTCGAGAACACCGAGCGGAGATAGTCGCGGACGCCGGGATGCGTGGTGTCCAGCGCGTAGAGGTCCTGGTCCCAGTTGTTGCCGGCGCTCACGGGAGTGCCGTCGGTGTCGCGCACCAACCAGTCCGGGTGGTCGGCCGCCATCCTGGACCGCGCGCCGGCCAGGAACGGCGCGGTCCAGATGCCGGCCCGCCTTCCTCGGTCGGCGATGCGCTTGAACAGTCCTGGGGTGTCCGAGAAACGGCCGGACGGGATGAGCCAGTCGCCGATCTCCGCCTGGTAGCCGTCGTCCACCTGCACGACGTCGACGGGCAGCTCCAGGGTGTCCAGCAGGCCGAGGTTCCGGTCAACGTCGGCCTCGGTGACCTTGGTGAAGTACTGGTACCAGGAGCACCAGATCGTCGGCGCCGGGCGCGGGGCTGGCAGGCCGAGGCCGCCGGCCACCTCGTCCGCCCACCTGGCCAACGCACCGGGCACACCGCCGGCACCAGCGTCGGTGACCACGCGGACCGGGCCGTCGGCGGCGACCACGACGCGGCCGTCGACCGCGCGAGCCCGGATCGAGGGGACCGTGCCGGTCGGCTCCACCGCGGCCACGACCGTGACCGGGCCGCCGTCGCCGGGATCCACCGCGAGCAGGCCCTCGCCCCAGAAGACGTCCGCGCCCGGCGCGGTCTCCGGTCGGTAGCACCCGATCCTGCGCTTCTCGGCGTTGGGGCGGTGCGGTTGCTCGCCAAGCGCGTAGCCGGTGGACGGCGACCAGGACTGCCAGCCCTGCTCGTGCACCACGGCCCGCGCCGGGTCTACTGGGATCTCGGCGACGTCGTCCACGATGGGTCAGCCCTTCGTCGATCCGAGGGTCAGGCCCCCGATGAACTGTCGTTGCAGCACGAAGAACACGATCAGCGACGGCAGCGCCGTGAGCAGCGAGCCCGCCGCGACCAGGTTGTAGTCGGTGAAGAACTGGCCGCTGAGGCTGGCCAGCGCCGAGGTGATCGGCATCTTGTCGCCGGTCTGGATCAGCACGATCGCCCACATGAAGTCGTTGTAGATCCAGGCGAACTCCAGCGTGCCGAGCGCGGCGAGCGCCGGCCGGCACAGCGGCAGGATCACCTGCCAGTACTGCCGGAACACGCTGGCGCCGTCGACTCTGGCCGCCTCGGTCAGCTCGTGCGGGATCGTCTTCATGTAGTTGCTCAGCACGAACGTGCAGAACCCGGTCTGGAACGCCACGTGCACCAGCACCAGCCCGAACTGCGAGTCGAGCAGGTAGCCGCTGTCGCTGAGCCAGCTCGGCACCGGCGTGAGCAGGAACAGCCGGTAGATCGGCACGATGATCACCTGTTGCGGCAACAGGTTGCCCGCCGTGAACAGCATCAGCAGGGCCAGGTTGAACTTGAAGTTGAACCGGGACACGCAGAACGCGACCAGCGAGCTGAACAGCAGCGTGATCAGCAGCGCCGGAATGGTGATCAGCAACGTGTTCAGGTAGTAGTGCGGCAGGTCGGCGCTGGTCCACGCCTTGGCGAAGTTCGCGAAGGTCAGCTTCGATGGCAGCGAGAAGTACCCGTGCTGCGCGGTGTCGTCGTAGCTGCGCAGCGACGCGTACACGGCCCACAGCAGCGGCGCGATCCACACCAGGCAGGTCAGCCCGAGGAACGTGTGCAGCGCGCCCCGCAGGGCGCGATCCCGTGGCCGGTCGTGCTTTCCGCCGAGACCGGACCCCGGTGGGAGGGAGCCGGCGGACTTCTTCGGCCGCACTCCGACGGCGGAGGTCATGACCGCTCCTCTTTCCGGAACACCTGGACCAGGTAGGTGACGATGAAGCCGAGCGAGATCACCAGCAGGATCACCGCGAGCGCCGAGCCCCAGCCGATACGGCTCGACTCGCCGATGATGTTGTCGGTGATCAGCACGGACACCAGTTCCAGCCCGTTGCGGCCCCGGTTGAGCGCGTAGACGATGTCGAACGCCCGCAGGCCCTCGATCACGGTGATCACCAGCACGATCACGTTGATCGGCCGGAGCACGGGGAAGGTGACCTGCCAGAAGGTCTGCCAGCCGTTCGCGCCGTCGAGCTGCGCCGCCTCCTTCAGCGACGGGTCGACCGCCTTGAGGCCGGCCAGGTACAGCAGCATCACGTAGCCGGTGTGCTTCCAGCCCGCGGCGACCAGCACGGCGTAGAGGTTGAGGTCCGGGTTGCCGAGCCAGTTGATCTGGTCGGTGTGCGCGTGCCCGATGAGGCTGTTGATCAGCCCCTGGTCCGGGTTGTACATGAGCTGCCAGATGAAGCCGGTCAGCGCGAGCGACAGCACCACCGGCATGTACAGCACGCTCTGGTAGAGCCTGCCGAACCGCAGCTTGCGGTCGAGCAGCACGGCGAGGAACAACCCGAACGCGGTCGGCAGCACGATCAGGAACGCCAGCCAGATCAGGTTGTGCTGCACGGCCGGCCAGAACCGGGGGTAGGTGGTGAAGATGTCGGCGTAGTTCTGGAGGCCGACCCAGCGGATGTCGGACAGGCCGCCGACGCCGTCCCATTCGGTGAAGGACAGGGCGACCGAGGCCAGCGCCGGTCCCCAGATCAGCGCGAGGACCAGCAGCGTCGGGATGCCGAGCATCAGGCCGAGAGTGAGTCGGTCCGTACCCGCCAGCGCGGTCGCCCGGCCCCGCCGGCCCTTGCGGCGCGGCGGGGGAGCGACCGGCTGGTCGATGTCCAGGATTGTCATCGGGTCACCCCGTGAAGATCGACTTCGCCTGGCTGGCGAGACCGTTGACCAGTCCGTCGATGTCGTCCGGCTTGTTCAGGAAGGCGTTGACACCGTTGATCATCGCGTCGCTGGCGAAGCGCGGGTCGGTGTCCCGGTCGAGGAACTGGGTGATGTGCTTGGCCTTGCCGACGAAGTCCATCGCCTTCTTCTGGAGCGCGTTGTAGCCCGCCGGGTCGACCTTGGAGCTCGCCGCGATGCTCGTCGGGTCGGACTTGAGGTAGGCGAGCTGCGCCTCCGGCGTGGACAGGTAGGTCAGCAGCTTCTTGGCGTTGTCGGCGTTCGCGGGCTTCTTGGCCATCATGAAGCCGTCGATCGGCGCCTCGACGGTGTCCGTGCCGTAGGCCGAGTTGATCTCCGGGAACGGGAAGAAGTCGAGGTCGTCGAGCTTGCCGGCGAACTGCTGGCCGATCTGCTGCGAGCCGATCACCATCATGCCGCCCTTGCCCTGGAGCACGGTCTGCGCGGCGTCCTGCCAGGTGCGGCCGAGCGCGTTCTCCTGGTACAGCGGGAGAAGCCGCTTCCAGTTGTCGAACACGTCGCGGACCTTCTTGCCGGCCCAGTCCTCCTTGCCGGCCATCAGGCTCATGTGGAAGTCGTAGCCGTTGGTGCGGAAGTTGAGCTGGTCGAACGTGCCGAGCTGGGGCCAGCCGTTGCTCTGGCCGACGGCGATCGGCACGATGCCGTCGGTCTTCATCTTGCCGCCGAGCGTGACCAGCTCGTCGAGCGTCTTGGGCACGGTGTAACCGTGCTGCTGCCAGATGCTCGGCCGGTAGAACACGGCCCACGGGTAGGAGTAGAACGGCACGAAGTACTGCTTGCCGTCGTTGCCCGTGGACGCCTCCTTCTGCGCCTGGGTGTAGTTCCCGCCGAGCTGGCCCCACAGGTCCGAGATGTCGCCGGACAGGCCCTTGCCGGCGAAGTAGCGCATCCGGAAGCCGGCGAACCAGCTGTACACGTCGTCGGGGTGGCCCTGGAGGTAGTTGGTGATCTGCTGCTGGAAGGTCTCGTGGTCCTTGGTGTTGACCGTGGCCGCGATGCCGGACTGCTTCTTGAAGTCCTCCAGCACCGCGGCGATCGCGGTGCGCGGCACCTGGTCGGAGTAGTTGGACCCGAACGTGACTGTCTTGCTGTCCGAACCGCCTGAGCCGCCACCGCCGCAGGCGGCCAGCGTCGGTGCGGCGGCGGCGATGCCGGCCGCGGTCAGCAGGCCCTTGAGGACGGCTCTGCGGCCGAGTAGCGGGTGCGCGGTGGGGGGAGTGGGCGTGAAGCGGGTCATCGTCGCTCCTACGGGTGACGCTCGGCCGGGCGAACCGAACTCGGGAAGACCACGGACTCAAACAAAGTTGCGCACAATGTGGTATCAGCCACACGGCATGTCAAGTGTTGTTACGGACCTGTTAACCCACGTGGACGGGCTTGGCGGTGGGTTTTGTCCGGTTCAGCACCGTGAATACTCCAACAGACCTCGATAGACCTCGACGGTCGTGAATGTTGGACTGTGTTGACGTTCGGGCCCGAGTCGGTCACTCTTGCGGCCGTGACGAGTTGGCCTTCTGGAATGCCTGGGCTCGCCTGGGGCGCGGACTACAACCCCGAACAGTGGCCCGAGAGTGAGTGGGCTGCCGACGTCGAACTCATGCGCCGGGCCGGGGTCAACCTGGTCAGCGTCGGGATCTTCTCCTGGGCGCTGTTGGAGACCGGGCGGGACATCTACGAGTTCGGCTGGCTGGACCGCGTGCTCGACCAGTTGCACGACGGCGGGATCCGCGTCGACCTGGCCACCGCCACCGCCGCGCCGCCCCCGTGGCTGACGCACGCGCACCCCGAGATGCTGCCCGTCACCGCCGAGGGCGTGCGGCTGTCGCACGGCTCCCGGCAGTCCTACTGTCCGACCTCGCCGATCTACCGCGAGCGGGCGGTCGCGCTGGCCGGCCGACTCGCGGAGCGCTACCGCGCACACCCCGCGCTGGCGAGCTGGCACGTGGGCAACGAGTACGGCTGCCACGTCGCGCGCTGCTACTGCGACCGCTGCGCCGTGGCGTTCCGGGACTGGCTGCGCGAGCGGCACGGCTCCGTCAAGGCCGTCAACGACGCGTGGGGCACCGAGTTCTGGAGCCAGCACTACACCGACTGGGCGCAGATCCTGCCGCCGAGGGCGACGCCGACCTACGGGAATCCGGGGCAGCTGCTGGACTTCGACCGGTTCTCCTCCGACGCGCTGCTCGACCTCTACCGCGCCGAGCGGGACGTCCTGCGCGAGCTGACTCCCGGCGTGCCGGTCACCACCAACTTCATGATCAACAGCGCGTTTGACAAGATCGACTACTGGTCCTGGGCGCGCGAGGTCGACTTCGTCTCCAACGACCACTACGTGCAGGGTGAGAACTCCGATGGGCACATCGACCTCGCCTTCTCGGCCGACCTGACCAGGGGTGTCGCAGGCGGCAAGCCCTGGTTGCTGATGGAGCACTCCACCTCGGCGGTCAACTGGCAACCACGCAACATCGCCAAGCGGCCGGGCGAGGGTCGCCGGCACTCCTACTCGCACGTCGCCAGGGGTGCCGACGGCACGCTGTTCTTCCAGTGGCGCCAGTCGCGGGCCGGCGCGGAGCGCTACCACTCGGGCATGCTGCCGCACGCGGGTGTCGACACCAAGGTGTTCCGCGAGGTCTGTCAGGTCGGGGCCGAGTATCAGCGCGCCAGCGAGCTTCTCGAGTCCACAGTGGACGCATCGGTGGCCATCGTGTTCGACCCGCAGGCCGGCTGGGCCGCCGAGCAGCCCGCGCACCCCACCGAGGACTTCTCCTACCAGGACACCGTTTTCGCGCTGTACCGGGAGCTGTGGCTGGCCGGCGTCACCGTCGACTTCGTGCACCCGTCGGCCGACTTCGCCGGCTACCGACTGCTGCTGGTGCCCGCCCTCTATGCCGTCACCGACGCGGACGCCACGCGCATCGCCAGGTACGTCGAGGCAGGCGGCCACGCGCTGGTCACCTGGTTCTCCGGGATCACCGACGAACGCGGGCACGTCCGGCTCGGCGGCTACCCCGGCGCGTTCCGCGACCTGCTCGGCGTGTCCACCGAGGAGTTCTTCCCGCTGCGCGCCGGCGAGACCGTCGCGCTGGACAACGGCGGCTCGGCCGAGGTGTGGACGGAATGGCTGCACCTGCGCGGCGCGGAGGCGGTCGCCGGCTACACCGACGGCGCGCTGCCCGGTGTCCCCGCGATCACCCGCAACCGGCACGGCGCCGGGCTCGCCTGGTACCTCGCGTGTGGACTGACCGGCGACGGCCTGCGCGGACTCGTCGCCGACGTGCTCGCGGCGGCCGACGTCGCCCCGCCCGTGCCGACACCCGCCGGGGTGGAAGCGGTGCGGCGACGCGGTCAGCTGGCCGGTCGGCCCGTATCGTGGCTCGTGGCGATCAACCACACGGACGCGGACGTGACACTGGACGTCGCGGGCGTGGAGTTGCTGTCCGGGTCCGAGGTGTCCGGCGCGCTGACGGTGCCAGCCGGCGGCGTCGCGGTCGTCCGGGAACGGAACTCCCACCAGGACACTCGGGAAGAGGTGTGACGTGCTGGCGCGGCAACGGCAAGCGGTGATCCTGGAGGAGGTCCGGCGCACCGGCGCGGTGCGGGTCAGCGACCTCGTGGTGCGGCTCGGCGTCTCCGACATGACGGTCCGCCGCGATCTCGACGTGCTGGCCGGCCGGGGCCTGGTGGAGAAGGTCTACGGCGGCGCCACCTCGGTGGTCGGCCGCAGCACCGACGAGCCAGGGTTCGAGGCTAAGTCCGTCCGGCAGCTGCCGGAGAAGGAGGCCATCGCCGCGTCGGCCGCCGGGCTGGTCCGGCCGGGCACCGCGATCGGGCTGTCCGCAGGCACCACCACCTGGACGCTGGCCAGGTTCCTCGACGACATCCCCGACCTGACCGTGGTCACCAACTCGATCAGGGTCGCCGACGTGCTCCAGCAGAACGGCCGCACCGACCGCACGGTCGTGCTCACCGGCGGCGTGCGGACCCCGTCCGACGCGCTGGTCGGCCCGGTCGCCGTGCAGGCACTGCGCTCGCTGCACCTGGACGTCGTCTTCCTCGGCGTGCACGGCATGGCCGAGCGCTCCGGGTTCACCACGCCGAACCTCAACGAGAGCGAGACCGACCGCGCGCTGGTCGACGCCGCCGGCCGGGTCGTGGTGCTCGCCGACCACACGAAGTGGGGCACGGTCGGCATCTCCACCATCGCCGACCTGGACGAGGCCGACGTGCTGGTGACCGACGACGGGCTGCCGCCGGACGCGAGAGAACTGCTGTCCGAACAGGTCGGCGAACTCGTGCAGGTGCCGGTCCCCGGCAGGGGCGAGGAGCTGGCGTGACCCCGGCGAGTTCGAGGATTCGGCGCACAGCGGGGAAACTCGCCGACGGCCGCGAGATCATCTACTTCGACGACACCTCCGACGCGCCGCCGAGGGTCGCGGTCGACACCAGGGACCTGCCGGAGCCGCAGCCGCGCTCTGAGGTCCGGCGCGACCCGCTGACCGGCGAGTGGGTGCCGATGGCCACCCACCGGCAGACCCGCACCTACAAGCCGCCGGCCGATCTCTGCCCGCTGTGCGCGAGTTCGCCCGGCCGGCCGACGGAGATCCCCGAGTCCTGCTACGACGTCGTGGTGTTCGAGAACCGCTTCCCCTCCTTCGCGCAGAGCGTGCCGGACATTTCGTCCACAGTGGACGGAATGCCGATGGTGGCGCGGGCGGCCGGGCGCGGACGCTGCGAGGTGGTCTGCTTCACCTCCGACCACAACTCCTCCTTCGGCGAGCTGACCCCCGGCCGGGTCCGCACGGTGGTCGACGCCTGGGCCGACCGCACCGAGGCGCTCGGCGGGCTGCCCGGCGTCGAGCAGGTCTTCCCGTTCGAGAACCGGGGCGAGGAGATCGGCGTCACGCTCTCCCACCCGCACGGCCAGATCTACGGCTACCCCTTTGTCACGCCCAAAACCGAGCGGATGCTCGCGGTGGCTGGCGACTACCTCGCCGAGCACGGCCGCCCGGTGCTCGGCGACGTGCTGGCCGCCGAGCGCGCCGCCGGCACCAGGGTGGTGGCCACCGGCGAGCACTGGACCGCGTTCGTGCCGGCTGCCGCGCGCTGGCCCGTCGAGGTGCACGTGGTGCCGCACCGCCAGGTGCCCGACCTGCCCGCGCTGACCGACGAGGAGCGGGACGACTTCAGCGAGCTGTACCTCGCGGTGCTGCGCAAGCTGGACGCCCTGTACGACCGGCCGCTGCCCTACATCGCCGCGTGGCACCAGGCGCCCGTGCGCGTCGGCCGCGAGCTGTCCTGGCTGCACCTCGAGGTGTTCTCGGTGCTGCGCACCGCGGACAAGCTCAAGTACCTGGCCGGCTCGGAGTCCGGCATGGCGGTGTGGATCAACGACGTGACACCGGAGCAGATCGCGGAGCGCCTTCGTTCCGCCTGACTCCTTTGTCCGGGTATCGCTGAAGTTTGTCCGGGTATCGCTGGGGATCGACGCCGGCCGCCGTCCGTCGCATACACCCCCGCGGCGGATTGACGACCCAGTCCGTGCTGCCGAGAATTACTAGTTATCCAGTCCTGACAACGTTGTCAGCAACGAACTAGACCGCCCCGACCACCCCCGGCGGCCCGCCACCGCCACCGCCGCCCCGTGCGGCAACCGGAAACCTGCTTAGACCGTTCAGACGCTCTGCGCTCCTGACAACGTTGTCGGCCCTGCGACATGGAGGCTTCTGATGCACGGTTCCAGGTGGCGCGCGCGCCCCCTCCTGATCGGCTTACTCACCGCGGCCGTCGCCGTGGCCACCGCGAGCGCGGCTGCCCCCGCAACGGCCGCGCCGCCCGGCAAGCCGCGGGTGGTGATCAACGACCCGGCCCAGTACGTCAATCCGTTCGTCGGCACCGAACCGGGCGGACCGGACTTCGGCACCGGCGGCGGCGCCGGCAACACCTTCCCCGGCGCGGACGCGCCGTTCGGCATGGTGCAGTGGAGCCCGGACACCGTCACCTATCAGCACGGCGGCTACTCCTACGGGGACAACAGGATCCGGGGCTTCAGCCTTACCCACCTGTCCGGCGCGGGCTGCGGCGACTTCGGCAACATCCCGTTCCTGCCGATGCTGGGCAGCACCCCGGTCGGCTACAACACCTTCTCGCACGCCAACGAGGCCGCCTCGCCCGGCGCGTACGCCGTGACCTTCGACAACGGCCTCAAGGCGGAACTCGCCGCCACCCAGCGATCCGGGATCGCCCGCTTCACCTACCCCGCGGGCCAAACCGCGTCCCTGCTGATCGACGCCGGCAAGGCGTTCAACGCGGCCAGCGGCTCGGTCACCATCTCAGGCAACACGATCTCCGGCTACTCCGACAGCGGCGGCTTCTGCGGCGCCGGCAACAGGTACCGGGTGTACTTCTCGGCGTCCTTCGACCACCCGTTCAGCACCACCGGCGTGCTCGCGCAGGGCAAACTGGACACCAGCCGCAAATCCGTCCAGGGCGGCGCGCCCGGCGTCGCACCCGTCGAGCCGAAGACCGCGCAGACCCAGCCGCCGCCGGGCTCGACACCCAAGGTCACGCAACACCCGGAGACCACCGCGCTCGCCTCGGGCGCGCAGGCGTTCGTCTCCTTCGACACCAGCAGCGGCCCCTCGGTCACCGGGCGGGTCGGGCTGTCCTTCGTCAGCATCGCCAACGCCGCGTCCAACGCGTCCACCGAGCAGTCCGGCCAGTCCTTCGACGCCGTCCGCACCGCGGGCCGCGCGTCCTGGAACGACCTGCTCGGCCGGATCGCGGTCGGCGGCGGCACCGCGGACCAGCTCGGCGTCCTCTACTCCGGGCTGTACCACTCCCTGTTGCACCCCAACGTGTTCAGCGATGTCAACGGCCAGTACATCGGCTTCGACAACCAGGTGCACAACGCCGCCTCCGGGCACGCGCAGTACGCCAACTTCTCCGGCTGGGACGTCTACCGGTCCCAGGTGCAGCTCATCGCGCTGATCGCGCCCCAACAGGCCGCGGACATCGCGCAAACCACCCTCAACCAGGCCGCGCAGGGCGGCTACGCGGACCGCTGGACGGTCGCCAACGGCGGCACCGGCGTGATGGTCGGCGACCCGCTGCCGATCATCGCCGCGAGCATCTACGCCTTTGGTGGCACCGGATTCGACGCGGCAGGCGCGCTGAGCCACGCCGTCAGCGGCAGCCACGACGGCCGGCAGCGCCCCGGCTACCAGCAGTACGACTCGCTCGGCTACCTGCCGCCGGGCACCGGCGGCACCTGGGGGCCGACCGCGACCACGCTGGAGTACACCAGCGCCGACTTCGCCGTCGCCCAGCTGGCCAACCGGCTCGGCGACACCGCCACCTACCAGTCCTACCTGCACCGGGCGCAGAACTGGCGCGACCTCGTCTACTCCGGCGGCGGCTACCTCCAGCCGCGCAACGCCGACAAGAGCTGGCCGGGATTCAGCCCGACCCAGACCGACAGCTACGTCGAGGGCGACGCCGTCCAGTACACCTGGATGGTGCCCTACAACTACCGGGGCCTGTTCGACGCGATGGGCGGCAACGCCTCCGTCGTGCCGAGGCTCGACACGTTCTTCACCAAGCTCAACGACGGGCCCAACTCCCAGTACGCGTTCCTCGGCAACGAGCCGACGCTGGAGGCGCCGTGGGCGTACGACTACGCCGGCGCGGCCTACCGGGCCCAGGACGTGGTGCGACGCGTGGTGACCGACCTGTTCAAGCCGGTCGCCGGCGGTCTCGCCGGCAACGACGACCTCGGCGAGATGTCCTCGTGGGTGGTGTGGGGCTCGCTCGGCCTGTACCCGGAGGCTCCTGGCCGCGCCGAACTCGCGCTGGCCAGCCCGCGCTTCCCCTCGATCTCCATCAACCGGGGCGGCGCGACGATTACGATCAACGCGCCGGGCGCGTCCGACACCAACCGGTACGTGCAGGGGCTCAACGTCAACGGGCAGGCCACGACCAAGCCGTGGCTGACCGAGGACTTCGTCAAGGCGGGCGGCACGCTGGACTACAGCCTCGGATCGACCGCCAACACGTCCTGGGGCACGGCGGCGGCCGACGCGCCGCCGTCCTTCGACGTCGGCCCGAACCCGCCGCGCACCGGCCCGGTCACCGGCCTGGCGAGCAAGTGCGTCGACGTGTCCAACAGCGGCACGACCAACGGCACCAAGATCCAGCTGTGGACGTGCAACTCGTCCGGGGCGCAGTCGTGGACGGTCAGCGGTGACGGCACGCTGCGGGCGCTGGGCAAGTGCGTCGACGCCAACCACAGCGGCACCGCCAACGGCACGCTGCTCCAGCTCTGGGACTGCAACGGCACGGGCGCGCAGCAGTGGTGGCCGCAGGCGGGCGGCGCGATCGTGAACCCCGAGTCGGGGCGGTGCGTGGACGTGCCCAACAGCAACAGCACCGACGGCACGCAGTTGCAGCTCTACGACTGCAACGGCACGGGCGCGCAGACCTGGAAGACACCGTGACGACGACGCCATGACAAGGGGCGAATGACACCGGTCGACGGCGGCCGGTCCGGCTGGCGCGATCCAGCCGGGCCGGCCGTCACGCTTTCCGGTGGATTCCACACCTGAACCCCAGGCGGGTCTAAGGCTGTTCTCAGGAGCGCGCGCCACAGTAGGTGCCATGACCGAGCACACCCCGGGCGTTCCGGCAGGTCAGCCGGAGCGACCAGTCGAAGACGGTACGCAGCCCGCCGGCCCAGCGCCCGTGGTCGGGCCGACGTCGGACCAGGCCGCCGAGACTCCCGCCGCGCCGCCCGTCGGCGCGCCTGTCGAGGCGCCGCAGACCGCCCAGCCGGCGACCGCCGAGAGCGCGCCGCACTCCGGTGAGCCGATCACCCCGGTGAACCCGTGGGCGAGGCCGGAGCAGGCGGCCGAGACGCCGTCCGTCCCGGGGGGACACACGCCGCCGCAGCAACAGCAGTGGACGGCGACCGGTCAGCACTACGCCGGCTACCAGCAGCAGGGTGTTGGTCAGCCGGTTCCCGGCCAGCCGGGCGCGATGCAGGGCGCGCTCGGCGGGCCGGGAGACGCACCGCCGCCAGGCCACGCCGGCCCGCCGACGCTCCAGCAGCCGCTCTACTCGGGGCAGGGGGGTGCACCGCAGGCACGGCCGCAGCGCCGGCGGGGCCGCGTCGTGGCCGCGGCGGTGCTGCTGGTCGTGTTGGTCGGCGGCGTGGCCGGCGGTGTCGGCGGCTACGTCGGGCACCAGCTGGGCACCCAGAACCAGCCGGTGGTCAACGCCCTCAACCAGCCCAAGACGGCCCAGCCGGCCAGCAACGCGCCCGCGGGCTCCGTCGAGCAGGTCGCGCAGAAGGTGCTGCCGGTCGTCGTGCAGCTCCAGGTGGCCGGCCGGACGCAGGCCGGCGAGGGCTCCGGCATCATCTTCAGCTCCGACGGCCTGATCCTGACCAACAACCACGTGGTCGAGGTCGCGGCGGCCAACGGCCAGATCAAGGCCGTGTTCCAGGACGGCAGGTCCGTGCCGGCCACGATCGTCGGCCGCGACCCCACCTCCGACCTCGCGGTGGTCAAGGCGCAGGGCGTGTCCGGCCTGCCCGTCGCCGAGTTCGGCAGCTCGGGCGACATGAAGATCGGCCAGGGCGTCGTCGCGGTCGGCTCGCCGTTCGAGCTGACCGGCACCGTCACCGCCGGCATCGTCAGCTCGCTGAACCGTCCGGTCAGGGCGGGCGGCGAGAACGGCGGCCAGGACACGGTCCTCAACGCCATCCAGACCGACGCGGCGATCAACCCGGGCAACTCCGGCGGCCCGCTGGTGAACATGCAGGGCCAGGTGATCGGCATCAACTCGGCGATCTACAGCCCGAACTCCAGCCAGCAGACCCAGGGCGGCTCGGTCGGCATCGGCTTCGCCATCCCGATCGACCAGGCAAGGCGGACCGCCAAGGAGCTGTCCGACACCGGCAAGGCCACCCAGACCGTCCTCGGCGTCAGCGTCAGGGACACCCAGGACGGCAGCCCCGGCGCGCAGATCGCCGACGTCACCGCTGGTGGCGCGGCCGAGAAGGGCGGCGTCAAGTCGGGCGACGTGGTCACCAAGATCGACGACAGGGTGATCGCCAACTCCGACGCGCTCGTCGCCGCGGTCCGCTCGCACGCGCCGAACGACAAGGTGAAGCTGACCATCGGTAACAACGACCACACGGTCGACGTCACCCTCGGCGGACAGCCGGTCGTCGTCAAGTAACCCACCAAGCTCGCACGTCATGCCCGTGGGCCCGTAACGCCGCCACCAAACGGCGTTACGGGCTCGACTTCGTGCGGCGGTGGGTGACCCCGCACAGCAGCACCACGATCCACACCACCGCGACCGCCGCGGCAAGGCCGGCCAGGTAGGGGCGGTCGTGCAGTCCGGGGTTCGGCGGGCCCGAGTTCTCCCGCCACAGCAACGGAACCGAGAGCAGCCCGAGCGTCCCGGTGACCACCAGCCCGGTCGTCACCGGCCCGCGCCAGCGCGGCGACAGCGCCCTGACGATGACGGTGCCGAGCAGCGCGACGGCCGGGGCCAGCAGCAGGTCGTGCAGCACGGGACCGCCGCCGAGCCAGGCCAGCAGCGACACCGCGTCGCCCGGCGAGCCCAGCAGCAGCGGAACCAGCAGGCTCCCGCCCCAGCCCAGCGCCGCCAGCCCCAGCACGGCCAACACGACACGCAACACCCGCATCACAGCACCTCCAGGCGGTTGACCCACTTCGTCTGCAACACACCGGGCCTGCTCGGCGCGATGATCCGGCACGGATAGCCGTGGTCGAGGTCGAGCGCCTCGCCGCCGAGCCGCAACGCCAGCAGCGTCAACGGGTCGTCGGCGTGCGCGGCCGGCAGCTCGCTGGAGCGGTAGAGACCGTCCCGTTCCAGCGAGTCCACCCGCACGGCCCGGCCGGGCGACGCGTGCGCGGCACGCAGCAGCGCCGACACCGGCACGCCGGTCCAGATCGCGGACTGGCTCCAGCCCTCGACGCAGGCGATCGGCAGCTCCGCCGTGGTCTGCGGCAGCGCGGCCAGCTCGGCCAGCGACAGCCGCATGGTCACGCCGCCGTTCACGACCTCGAGCCGCCACGTGTCGTCCACAGTGGACACACCGGCTGCGGTGGCGGTGCGGTTCACCGGCAGGCCCTGCGGCCCCCGGTCCGAGCGCCACGCCAGCACCGAGACCTGCCGCAGCCACGGCACGGCGACGCCGGCCGTGGCCAGCACAGCGACCCCCGACGCGGCCCAGGTGGTGCGCAGGAAACCTCGGCGGGACAACGCTCCCGTCGGCGGATCGACCGGTTTCGGTTCCCTGGTCAGTGCGGTGCGGATCACCGGAAGCTTGACCGCGACGTGCACGAGCAGCGCGCCGACGGCGAGCCAGCCCGCCGCGTAATGGGCTACTGGGAAGAAGAACTTCCACGGGTAGTTCTGCGCGACGTTGAACAGCCCGGTGGTCAGCTCGAAGAACGACGCGCCGATCAGCACCAGGATCGAGCCGCGCTCCAGCGCGTGCGGCAGTGAGCGCACCAGCGGCCGCCCGAACAGCTTGGGGTAGACGCTCCACAACTTGGCCAGCAGCAACGGAATCGCCGCCACTCCGGAGACCACGTGCAGGCCCTGGGTGATTCGGTACAGGTTGATCGGCCGGGTCGGCCAGAAGAACCAGCTCGGCGGGTGCTGGATCGCGTGGCTGAGCAGCCCGGTGACGAAACAGACGAGAAAGGCGATGCCCAGCCACAGCCCGATTCGCGCGGCCGTGCGCGGCCCGTGCGTCTGACTGGTGAAGTCGGCTTCCTTGGGGAGTCTCATGGCTGCGCCACCCCTGCGTGGTCGGTCGGCCTGACCAGCTCCGCGAACCAGCGGCCGGACCGTTCCGTCAGCCAGGCGCACCGCAGCCCGGCGACGTCGGCGGCGAGCTCGACCGCGTCCGCGCCGAGCCACGCCCAGTCGAACCACTCGCCGCGCTGCTCGGCGGCGCTGACCCTGGCCCGCTGCCGCCCCGCGCCGCGGCCGGGCGACTCCACCTCGACCAACACCGTTCCGCCGGGGCGCACCAGTTCGCCGGCGCGGCGCAGCATGGCCACCGGATCGCCGCCGATGCCGACGTTGCCGTCCGCGAGCAGGGCGTGCCGCCAGCGGCCCTCGCCGGGCAGCGGCTCGAAGACGTTCCGCCGCAGGGCCGGGACGCCGCGTGCCCTGGTCAGCCGCACCGCCACCGGCGACAGGTCGACGCCGAGCGCCGGGATGCCCCGCCCGGCCAGCGCCGCGGTCAGTCGGCCAGGGCCGCACCCGAGGTCAATGGCCGGGCCATGGCACGCGTCCAGCAGCACGCCGTCCGCATCGTCCGCCGTGGCGTGCCACCGCGTCACCGGCAGCATGACCCGGCTGCCGTCGCCCAGATCCAGCCAGCAGTGCTGCCCGCGCAGGCCGAGGTCGAACGCCGTCATCGGGCACCCAACCGGCTGTCGACGGACGCGGCCGCTCGGCCGACTGCTGTCACCTGGCCGGCCGCCGCCTGACTGGTCGCCGCTGTCACTCGGCCGACTGCCGTCACTTGACTGGCCGCTGTCGCCTGGCCGACACCTGTCACCTGGCCGACCGCCGCCGCGAACCGGCCGGCCGGGCCGTTCGCGGCCACCGCCAGCGCGTCGGCCATATCGTCCACATCGGACATCTGCGGCAGTAGATCGACAATCAAACCCTTGTGTCGCAGTGCCTCCAGCGTCCACTCGCCGGTCCTCGGGGTCGACATCGGCACGTCGCGCAGGGCCTCGGCGTGCCGGGGCTCCCGCAGCCCGAGCGACCACCAGCCGCCGTCGGTGGCCGGCCCAAGCACGGCGTCCGCCTCGCCGAGGCGCAGCCGCCGGACCGAGGCGTCCAGCAGCGCCGGGGTGAGCTGCGGGGTGTCCATGCCGATCTGGAACACCGGCAACCCCGGGTGCAGCGCGGCGGTGTCCGCGTGTGCCGCCGCCAGCCGGTCCGCGAAGTCGTTGCCGCGCTGGGGAATCACCTCGACGTGCCGCAGCAGCGCGCGCAGCTCCCGCTGCCGGGCCGCCCTGGACAGCTGACCGACCATCGCGACCACGGGCGCGACACCCGGCGTGCCGAGCACCGCGTCCAGCGTGTCCAGTAGCGCCGCCGCCGCGATCTCGGCGGCCTGCTCCGGGGTGGCCGGCGGACACAGCCTGGTCTTGGCCAGCCCGGGAACGGGTGCCTTGGCGACCACCAACAGGCTCGCGTGCGGGGTCATCGCAGCACCGCCGCCATGTCCCGCACGGCCCGCGCGGTGCCGCGCACCGAACCGGACACCTTGGACTTCGTGCCAGCTGTCCTCGGCCGGTACGCGACGTCCAGCTCCCGCACCCGCCAGTTCGCCTCGGCGGCGCGCAGCAACAGTTCGAGCGGGTAGCCGAAGGCGCGGTCGGCGACGCCGAGGTCCAGCAGGTCCTGCCGCCGGAACGCCCGCACCGGGCCGATGTCGTGCACGGCCAAACCCCTGCGGCGCAACAGGGTAGCCAGCACCGCGTTGCCCACGCGGGCGTGCCACGGCCAGCTGCCCCTGCTCACCGGGACCCGGCGGCCGACCACGAGGTCCGCGTGCCCGTCGCGAACCGGCCCGACGAGCCTCGGCAGCTCCGCGGGGTCGAGCGAGCCGTCCGCGTCGAGCACGCAGACGATCTCTGCGCTGGCCCCCTCGATGCCGGTGTGCACGGCGGCGCCGTAGCCCTTGCGCGGCTCGCGCAGCACCAGCGCGCCGAGCGCGGCGGCCACCTCGGGCGAGCCGTCCCTTGATCCGTTGTCCACCACTACCGCGCGGTAGCCGGCGGGCAGCGCGCCGAGCACCCCGGGCAGTGCGGCCGCCTCGTCGAGACAGGGCAGCACCACGTCAACCACGTTCCTGGTCTCATCCACGCGGCCGAACCTAGGTCCACCGTGGACGGTCCGGAACCCTTACGCTGCTTACCATCCCGTGACGAGTGACAGAGTCATTACGTAGTGCTGACGGATAACCGGAACGGCGCACCGCCCTGCTGCGGACGGCCTATCGTGTCCGGGTGTCTGTGCTCACCGAGGTCCGGCCGCCCACCCGCGCGGGCCGGCGCGCCGACCTGGTCGTCGGCGCTGGCGCGCTGACGCTGGTCGCGGCGGCCGCGCTGGTCGGCTCGTGGCTCAACCACACGGGCCGAGTGCACATCTACGCCGGCGCGCCGCCGCTGTTCGGCGGCTGGCTGCCGCACGTCGGCCCCGGCACCCCGCTCGCGGTGGTGGTGGCCGCGCTCGTCGTCGCCAGGGGGCCGGAACTCGCGGCGCGGCTAGGTCGTGTCCCGCGGATCTCTTTCCTGCTGCGCGGGGCCCAGGCGCCGCCTCGCCGCGTTGCACCCACGCCCCCATCCAACACCGGGATGGGGACGCGTGCGCGCCTTGCGAGACGACACCTGGATCCCCGCTCGCGACGGAAAAGACCCACGGGACACGCCCTGAGTTGGCGGACGGCGCTCGGGTCGGCGTACGCGGCCGCCGTGGCCTGGACGTTCGCGCTGGCCCTTGTCGACGGCTGGCAGCGCGGCCTCGCGTCGCGGCTGGCGACCCCTGACGAGTACCTGCACGAGGTGCCCGGCATCGCCGACATCGGCGCGGCCCTGCGCGGTTTCGCCGCGCGGATCCCGGACTTCCAACCCGACTCGTGGACCGTGCACGTCGCGGGCCACCCGCCCGGCGCGCTGCTGGTGTTCGTGTGGCTGGACCGCGTCGGGCTCGGCGGCGGTGGCTGGGCGGCGGTCGCGTGCGTGCTGGTCGGCGCGCTCGCTGCGGTGGCCGTTCCGGTGACGCTGCGAGCGATCGCGGCCGCGCGGGGCGTGGTCGATCCGGAGTCGGCCGCCCGCGCCGCGCTGCCGTTCGCGGTGCTGCTGCCCGGCGCGGTGTGGATCGGCGTGTCGGCGGACGGGCTGTTCGCCGGGGTGACGGCCTGCGGGATCGCGCTGCTCGCCGTCGGCGCCGCGACCACCCCGCGAGGCCGGCCCGGCCGCCGGTGGCTGGCCGCCTGCTCCGGCGGCGCGCTGCTCGGCTTCGGCGTCTTCCTCTCCTACGGTCTGGTGCTGCTCGCGTTGCCGGCGCTCGCCGTCCTCGTCCTCACCAGGAACTGGCGCGCCGCCCTGCTCGCCGGGGCCGGGGCGCTCGCGGTGGTCGGCGCGTTCGCGGCGGCCGGGTTCTGGTGGGTGGACGGCTATCACCTGGTGGTGCAGCGCTACTACCAGGGCATCGCGGCCGAGCGTCCGTACGGCTACTGGGCCTGGGCGAACCTCGCGGCCCTCGTGCTGGCCACCGGGCTGGCCCCGATGGCCGGACTGCGCCGCGCGGTCGCCGGCCTGGCCCGGCGGCGGCTCGATCCGGCCCTGCTGCCGCTCGCGGTGCTGGCGTGCGCGGCGGCGCTGGCGGTGCTGCTCGCGGACTCCTCCGGGCTGAGCAAGGCGGAGGTGGAACGGATCTGGCTACCGTTCACGGTGTGGCTCATCCCGGCCGCCGCGCTGCTGCCCGCGCCGGGCAGGCGGCGCTGGCTGGCCGCCCAGGCGGTGACCGCGCTCGCGGTGAACCATCTGGTGCTGACGAACTGGTGAGGCGGCGACGATGACCGAGGCAACTGCGGTGACCGGGCGGATCCTGGTGGTGGACGACGACATGACCGTCCGCGACGTGGTGCGCCGCTACCTGGAACTGGCCGGGCACGAGGTGCGGCTCGCCGGCGACGGCGAGGAGGCGCTGCGGCTCGTCGGCCAACAGCAGCCGGACCTGGTGGTGCTCGACCTGATGCTGCCGGGCATCGACGGCCTCGAGGTGTGTCGGCGGCTGCGCAGGCAGTCGGCCGTGCCGGTCGTGATGCTGACCGCGCTCGGCGAGGAGGAGGACCGCATCGCCGGCCTGCAACTGGGCGCGGACGACTACGTGACCAAGCCGTTCAGCCCGCGCGAGCTGGCGCTGCGGGTGTCCTCGGTGCTGCGCAGGTCGCGGGCCGAGCGCCCCGAGCCGCGCGAGCGGGAACTGCTCGACGGCGGCCTGCGGGTGGACGTGCCGGCCCGCAGCGCCACACTCGGCGGGGCCGAACTGTCGTTGACCACCAGGGAGTTCGACCTGCTGGTGTTCCTGATGTCCAACCCTGGCAGGGCATTCACCAGGGCCGAACTGCTGGAACGCGTGTGGGGCTGGGACTTCGGCGACCAGTCGACGGTGACCGTGCACGTGCGGCGGCTGCGCGAGAAGATCGAGGACGACCCGGCGCGGCCGACGCGCATCGCCACCGTGTGGGGCGTCGGGTACCGCTACGACGGGGGCCAGTGACATGCCCGAACCCGGCGAGTCCCTCCACGACATGCTGACCCACGTCATGCACATCCTGCCGGTCGCGCTCCTGCTCGCGGTGCCGGTGGCGCTGCTCGGCGCGGTCCTGCTGCACCTGCTGCGCAGGCGGTCGCTGGCCTCGGCCATGACCGTGCTGGTCCTGACTCCCGTGGTCGCGATGCTCGTCGGGGTGCTCGGTATCAGCGGCTTCATGTTCAACTCGACGTTCACCAAGATGGTGCTGGTGTGCCTGCTGGTCGCGCTGGTCACCGTGCCGGCCGCCGTGCTGCTTGGCCGAAGCATCGCCAGGCGCAGCGTGTGGGAGCGGGAGGCGCGGGCGCGCGAGCGGGCCGCCGAGGCGTCGCGGCGCGAGCTGGTCGCGTGGATCAGCCACGACCTGCGCACCCCGCTGGCCGGGATCCGCGCGATGGGCGAGGCGCTGGCGGACGGCGTGGTCGCCGAGCCGTCGGAGGTGGCGGCGTACGCGGGCCGGATCGGCACCGAGGCGGAGCGCCTGTCCGGCATGGTGGACGACCTGTTCGAGCTGTCCAGGATCACCGCAGGCGCGCTCCAGCTCAGCCTGTCCGAGGTCCCGCTAGCCGACGTGGTCAGCGAGGCGGTCGCCGCCGAGGGCCCGGTGGCGCGCCGCAAGGGCGTGCGGCTGGAGGCCGAGGCGAGCACCTGGCCGGTGGTGCTCGGCAGCGACCCGGAGCTGGCCAGGGTGGTGCGCAACCTGCTCGCCAACGCGATCCGGCACACCCCGCCGGACGGCACCGTGGCCGTGCAGGTGGGGGTCGACGGCGCCGAGGCGCTGCTGCGCGTGGACGACGGCTGCGGCGGCATCCCCGAGCAGGAGCTCGGCCGGGTGTTCGACGTCGCGTTCCGGGGCACCGCCGCCCGCACTCCGAGCCCCGACCACAGCCAGCCCGCAGGCGCTGGCCTCGGGCTGGCCATCGCGCGCGGCCTGGTCGAGGCCCACCGAGGCCGGATCGCCGCCCACAACCACGGCCCCGGCTGCCGCTTCGAGGTCCACCTCCCCCTCGCCGTCTCCTGACCGACGCTGTCTCCTGACCGACGCCCGGCAGTTATCCACAGGCTGACCCGTCCCGACGACGTTATCCACAGCTGGTCGGCGGCTCGGCGGCGGCAGCCGGCGTCGGCCGATAGGCTGGCCAAGGGCACGGCCCCCAGGGCGGGTGGGGGCTGTCCGCAGGTCAGCGTGCGTGCGCTCGATCGCCTTCCGGTGCGGCCGTGGGTGTCGGAGAGGGCGCTTGGCTCAGCGCGCGGTCGCTACCGGTTCGCGCAGTGGGTCGGTCGCGAACGCGGTGATGCCGTCCGCGAACCGCGTGCGTGCCCGGAACCCGAGCAGGTCCGTCGCCCTCGCCGGGTCGGCCACCACGTGCCGGACGTCGGCGGGGCGTGCGCCGCCGAGGATCCTCGGCGCCGGGCCAGCGCAGGCCCTGGCCAGCTCGACGGCCAACTCCCCGACGGTGTGCGGCTCGCCGGAACAGACGTTCAGCGGCGTGAGCGCCCCGGCCTCTCCATCCGCCTCAACCGCGAGCGCGTTCGCCAGCGCCACGTCCGTGACGTGCACGAAGTCCCTGCGCTGCCGCCCGTCCTCCAGCACCGTCGGCGCCTCGCCGCGCTGCAACGCCGACCGGAACAGCGACGCCACCCCCGCGTAGGGCGTGTCCCTTGGCATCCTCGGCCCGTACACGTTGTGGTAGCGCAACGCCCACACCGCGCCGCCGGTCTGCCGGGCCCACGCCGAGGACAGGTACTCCTGGGCGAGCTTCGTCGCCGCGTACGTGCTGCGCGGGTCCAGCGAGGCGTCCTCGGGCACCAGCAGCGACTCCAGCGCGGCCCCGCACTCCGGGCACGGCGGTTCGTACTCGCCCCGGTCGAGCGCGGCCTGCCGGCGCGGCCCCGGCCGGACGACGCCGTGCTCGGCGCAGCGGTAGCGGCCCTCGCCGTAGACCACCATCGAGGACGCCAGCACCAGCCGCCGCACCCCGGCCGTGTGCATCGCGGCCAACAGCACCGCCGTGCCGTAGTCGTTGTGCGAGGCGTAGACGGGCGCGTCGGACGGGTCGAGCCCGTGCCCGACGACCGCCGCCTGGTGGCACACGACGTCCACCCCGCTCAGCAGCCCGCTCAGCAGCTCAGCGTCCCGGACGTCCCCGCGCACCACCTCGTGCCGGGCGCACCAGTCCGGCACACCTGCGGTGCCGTGGGCCTGCGGGAGCAGGTTGTCCAGCAGCAGCGGGTCGTGTCCCCGGTCGGCCAACTCGTCCGCGACGTGGGAGCCGATGAACCCGGCTCCGCCCGTGATCAGTACTCGCACCCGGGCAACGGTAGGACCGCGAGAACCCTCCGGACGGGCCGCCGCGCGACACGTCATCGAACCGTCAGATCTACCTTCGGTGCCGGGACCACTACGGTGATCGGTATGGAACGCAGCGCGCAGCGCCTTGGACGCGCCCTGGTAGTGATCGTCGACGACCGGGTCGTGCACGGTGAGCACGAGGACAGCACGGGCCCGCTGGTCACCGAGCTGCTGGAAGAGGCAGGCTTCATCGTCGACGGGACCGTCGCGGTCGCCGGCGAGATGGTGGACATCCGCAACGCGCTGAACACCGCGGTGATCGGCGGCGTCGACCTCGTGGTCACCGTCGGCGGCACGGGTGTCTCGCCCCGCGACGTCACCCCGGACGCGACGCTCGGCGTGCTCGACCGGCCGATCGCCGGCATCGCCGAGGCGCTCCGGGCTTCCGGCCTTGCGGCCGGCGCGGTGGACGCGGGCATCTCCCGGGGGCTCGTCGGCGTGTCCGGCAGCACCCTGGTGGTGAACCTCGCGGGCTCGCGGGCCGCCGTCCGGGACGGCATGGCCACGCTCTCCGCTCTCGTGCCCTACGTGATCGAGCAGCTCTCCGGTCTGGACGAGGCCTGAGTCGCCGCGCTCAGGGTCCTCGGCATCCTGGGATACTGGGTGCCATGGACCCCGAGCGCAGCGACAGCGACGAACGCGCGCGACGGCGTCGGCTGGCCGAGGTGTTCGGCGAGGTGTTGCCGGACACCACCTCGGACGAGCGCGACCAGCCGGACCCCGCCGCCCGCGACGTCGAGGCCTGGTACCGGGAGAACCGCCCGCCGCACCACGGCGGGTGAGTTCGACGACCCTCGATCGCGGGCCGAGCGGCGGTTGACCGGCCCGAACACAACTCGCTGAGTTGGTCGGCAGTCGGGAACACAACCGAGCCGACGCCCGTTGGCCTCAGACGTGACCATCGAAATAGGTGTATTCCTGCCGACCTCCGCGCCGGGACCCGGGCAACCGGTCGCTGGCGATGTCCGTGCGAGCGCTCGGTTCGCCGAGGACTCCGGGCTCGAGTCGGTCTGGTCCACCGACCACCTGATCGCCTCAGCCCCAATGCTGGACAGCACGGTGGCGCTGGCCACCGCGGCGGCGGTGACCGAGCGGCTGAAGATCGGTTACGGCGTGCTGCTGCTGGCGCTGCGGCCGGTGGCCTGGGCGGCGAAGCAGATCAGCACGCTGCAACAGCTGTCCGACGGCAGGCTCGCTCTCGGGGTGGGCACCGGCAACCCCGCGCACGGTGACATCGGCTGGCGCGCGGCCGGCGCCTCCTTCGAGGACCGCGGCCGGCGCACCGACGAGGCCCTGCGGGTGCTGCCCGACCTGGTCGCCGGGCGGGCCAGCGTGCTGGAGGACGGCCTGGAAGTGACGCTCGCCCCCGGCTCGGCCATGCCGCCCGTGCTCGTCGCCGGCACGGGGCCCAAGGCGATGCGCCGCGCAGCCGCGCACGGCGACGGCTGGATCCCCATCGGACTTTCCCCCGACGAGGTCGCCGCCGGCGTGACGGAACTGGCCGGGCTCGCCGCTGCGCGCGGCAGGACCGGCCCGCGCGCGACGGTGGTCGCGCCCGCCCTGGACACCGACCCTGGGCGTGCCGCCGCGCAGTTGTCCGCCTACGCCGCCGCGGGCGCGGAGCGGGTGATCCTCGCGCCGACCGGAGCGGGTTGGCGACCCGACTACGAGTTCGCCGCGAACGTCCGCCGCGCCCTGGCGTGAGCCGTCAGCCGCGCACACAGCGAATCGACGTGAGCTGTCGGCGCCTACAAGGCGCACGGGCGTGACCTGTCAGCGGCCCACAAGGCGCACGGGCGTGAGCTGGCAGCCGATCCCGCCGCGTTCTTGATCCGCAGGTCACGGCGCGGCTCGGCGGCCGCGTCGTGACCTGCGGTCGACGTCGCGAAGCGACCTGCGTCGACGGCAGCGTCGCGTGGTGACCCGTCGACCGTAGCGTCGGGGGTCAGGTCAGCGATCGCGTCGGGGGTCGGGTCAGCGGCCCTGCCGAGGGTCCTGGCGGGGGTCTTGGCGCGGGTCGGTGATGCCGTGCTGGGGTCCGTAGCCCTGCTGCGGGCCACGGGGGTCCTGGCGATGGCCGGTGAAACCCTCCTGTCGCTGCTCGCGGAGCAGGTCGCGGATCTCGGCGAGCAGTTCGGTGTCCGTCGGGTCGGGCGGGCCGGCCTGCTGGCCGCGGGCGCGGCGCTCCTTGATCGCGTTGACGGGCAGCACGAACACGAAGTAGACGACCGTCGCGACGATCAGGAAGTTGATCGCCGCGGTGAGCACCGCACCGAAGTCGATCACGATCGGCGTGCCGTCGGCCCTGGTGCCGATCTTCGGGCCGAGCGCGCCGCTGCCCGAAGGGCCGATCGCGTCGATGATCGGCTGGATCAGGCTCTTCGTGATGGCTGTCACGATGGCGGTGAAGGCGGTGCCGATGACCACGGCCACCGCCAGGTCGATGACGTTCCCGCGCATCAGGAAGTCTCGAAAGCCCTTCAACACAGCTAACTCCTCGGTGCAGGGGATGGCGGGGTGGGCCATCCTGGCCACTCTCGCTAGCGGAGGGTAACTGTTACCGACTCCTCCAGTGACGCGGCGGCGACCCGTGTCGCCACGGCCGCGCGCACGGCGAGCACCACGAGCTGGCCCCGGTCGGCGGAGGTGTGCGCGCCGGAGCGGACGGTGATGACCACGGCGTCGGCGGCCAGCGCCTCGCCCTGCCCGTGCGCGGTGTTGCCCACCACGTCGACGTGACTTCCCGGCCGCAGTAACTCGGCGACCCCGGGGTCGGCCAGCCGAACCGGGACCGCGACCGAACCAGGATCCGCGCTGGTCAGCCGAGTGTTCTCGACGCCGACGAGCCGCACGTCGGTGAGCGGCTCGCCGCTTCGCGCCGCGCCGGCCAGCACCCGGCCCAGCGCCGAGGGCAGCTCGGTGAGCGCGCCGGCGGGCAGGGCGGGACTCGGCAGCGTGGCAAGCCGGAGGTCGGCAGCGGCCAGCGTTTGGCCGGCGGTCAGGTCGTGGGCGGCGAGCAGCACCGGGGACCGCGCCACCGCGTCGACGTGGCCGGGCCACAGGGCCAGCACCGCAGCCAGCAGCGTCAGCAGGCCGGCGACCAACCGGCGCAGCGCGGTGGCGGCGGCCAGGCGGCCCTCCGTCAGCGCTCGGATGCGCCCGCGCAGCAGCGGCGCAAGCGTGTGGCTTTCCCGTCTCATCTCAGGCTCCCCTGCTCCAGCCGTCCTGGTGGGACGGCGTGATCAACAGGGGCGACGTTAGGGCGGGAGGGGAGGGCGGGCCAGCGGGCTCGGGCGAACTGTGGACAGCTGGGGGTGTTGTGGACAACTCGGCCGGCACGAGGCCATTTGGCCTGGTCAGGGTGTGTCTAGTCCACGTTCGGGTGAGATGTGGGGACGGACGTTGGCAGGGCTTTGGGCCTGCGGAACCCCGTGCGCCTGCACGGGTACCCCGTCGGGGCACCCGTGCGTGGACCTCGGTGGGTCAGGACGCGGCGGCGGCCGGCGCGCTGGACGAAGACGACGAGGTCGAGGACGAAGACGACGTCGAAGACGACGAAGACGAGGTCGAGGACGACTCGGTCGACTTCGAGCTGCTGCCGGAGTCACCGGAGGAACCGGTGCTCGCCGAGCTCGACTCCTTCGGCGCGCCGCCGGTGGTGCTGGCGCTGCTGCCGGCGCGGTTGTCGGTGCGGTAGAACCCGCTGCCCTTGAAGACGATGCCCACCGCGCCGAAGAGCTTCCGCAGCTTGCCCGAGCACTGGGGGCATTCGGTCAGCGATGAGTCCGAGAACGACTGCACCGCCTCGAAGCGGTAGTCGCACTCGGTGCAGGCGTACTGATAGGTCGGCACGGTCGCTCCCTTCGCGGGGATTTCTCCCGCGAGTATCAGTGGGTTGGCACTCTGACCTAGAGAGTGCCAGGACGATAATGCGTCAGCTTGTGGCAAACGCGCAAACATCGCAGGTCAGCGAGGTCGTCCGAGCGCGTGCAGGCCGCTTGGCGTGAGCGCGGCGGTCATCCGGACGTCGTGCGGCTCGGCCGGCAGCTCGGCCACCAGCTCGGCCGACCGCACCACGGCGACCAGCGGCGTGTCCGGCCGAGCCAGCGGCAGCGAGCGGTCGTAATGGCCGCCGCCCCTGCCCAGCCGTACCCCTGCGCGGTCCACGGCCAGCGCCGGCACCAGCACCAGGGCGGCCAGCCCGACCGAGGACGGCCCGAGCGTCGCGCCGGACGGCTCGCGCAGCCCGTGCGGCCCCGGCCGCAGCCCGTCCGGCCCGGTGTACTCGGCCCAGTCCAGCGGCGCGGCCCCCACCACGACGGGCAGCAGCACCCGGCAGCCCGCCGCGCGCAGCCCGTCCAGCAGTGCGGCCGAGCCGGGTTCGGTGCCGACCGGGAGGTAACCGCACACCGTGTCACCAGGAGAAACACCGAAAGCGCCGAGCGCGCCCAGCGCGATCCGCGTCAGCTCGGCGGCCTCCCGCGCCCGTACCGGGGCGGGCACCGCCCTGCGCGCCGCGAGCAGGCGCGTGCGGGTTTCGGCCTTGCGCGCGGCGCGCTCCGCGTCCTCGGGCAACGTCACGTCGGGTGACTCTATGCTCGCGGATAGGCTCGTCAGCCATGAGCTCGACGAGCGCGTTCCACACAGCCATCGTGCCCGCGGCCGGACTTGGCACCCGGTTCCTGCCCACCACCAAGGCCGTGCCGAAAGAGCTGCTCCCGGTGGTGGACACCCCGGGAATCGAGCTGGTGGCCACCGAGGCGGCCCAGGCAGGCGCCCGCCGCCTGGTGATCGTCACCTCGCCGGGCAAGGAGGCCGTCGCCGAGTACTTCCGGCCGCAGCCGGAGCTCGAGCGCACGCTCGACGAGCGGGGCAGGACGGACCTGCTCGAGAAGGTCAGGCGCGCGCCGAACCTGCTCGAGGTCGAGACCGCCATCCAGGACAAGGCGCTCGGCCTCGGCCACGCCGTCGGCTGCGCCGAGCCGAACCTCACCGACGAGGACGAGGCCGTCGCGGTGCTGCTGCCCGACGACCTTGTGCTGCCGACCGGCGTGCTGACCAGGATGGCCGAGGTGCGCGCGCGGCTCGGCGGCACCGTGCTGTGCGCCTTCGACATCCCGCGCGAGCTGATCTCCCCGTTCGGCGTGTTCGACGTGGAGCCGACCGACACCGACGACGTGCTCGGCGTCAAGGGCATGGTCGAGAAGCCCAAGCCGGAGGACGCGCCGTCCACCTACGCCGCGGCCGGCCGCTACCTGCTCGATCGGGCGATCTTCGACGCGCTTCGGCGAATCACGCCGGGCGCTGGCGGAGAGTTGCAGCTCACCGACGCGATCGCACTGCTCATCGCCGAGGGCCATCCCGTGCACGTCGTGGTCCACCGAGGTGGGCGACACGACCTGGGCAATCCGGGAGGTTTCCTCCGAGCTGCGGTTGACTTCGCACTCGAGCACCCCGACTACGGGCCATCCCTACGGGAGTGGTTGCGGGATCGCCTCGACAACTCCTGAGCGCAACGAGGTCAGCAATGAGGTCAGTAGACGAGCAGCTTGCTCGGGTGATCGGCGCCGCGGTCCGGCCAGCCCCCGTCAGGGTGGCCATCTCCGAGGCGCAGGGACTGCTGTGCGCCGAGGAGGTCGTGGCCGAACGCGCCCTGCCGGGGTTCGACCAGGCGGCCGTGGACGGCTACGCGGTGCGCAGCGTGGACGTGCAGAGCGCCGCCGAGGAACCGGTGCAGCTCCCCGTCGTGGGTGAGATCGCCGCCGGTTCCCGCCAGCCGCGGCGGTTGCAGCCCGGCCAGGCGGTGCGGGTCGTCACCGGAGCTCCGCTGCCGACGCTGGCCGACGCCGTCGTTCCGCTCGGCTACACCGACGGCCACCAGGCGAAGGTCACGGTGCAGCGCCCGGTGCCGTCGGCGGCGTTCGTCCGCCGCACCGGCGAGGACGTGCAGACCGGCGACGTCGCGGTGCGCAGGGGCGCCGCCATCGGCTCGGCGCAGGTCGGCCTGCTCGCGGCGGTCGGCCGCAGCAAGGTGCTGGTGCACCCGAGGCCACGGGTGTCGGTGGTGTCGGTCGGCGAGGAACTCGTCGACGTCGACCGCACGCCCGGTCAGGGCCAGGTCTACGACGTCAACTCCTACGCGCTGGCCGCCGCCGCGCGCGACGCGGGCGCCGAGGTCAGCAGGGTCGGCATCCTCAGCAGCGACACCACCCGGCTCCGCGAGGTCGTCGAGGGACGGTTGCTGCTGTCGGAGATCGTGGTGGTGGCAGGCGGGGTCGGCGGCTCGGCGGGCGACGACGTCCGGTCCGCGCTGGCCGACCTCGGCGACATCGACGTCACCCGCGTCGGCATGCACCCGGGTTCCGTGCAGGGCTTCGGCCGGCTCGGTCCCGACGCGGTGCCGACGTTCCTGTTGCCAGGCAACCCGATGAGCGCGCTGGTCGTCTTCGAGGTGTTGGTGCGCCCGCTGATCAGGGCGGCGCTCGGCAAGCGGAACCCGCACCGCCGCGTGGTGAGCGCGCGCCTGCTGTCCCCGGTGTCCTCCACCAAGGGGCGCAGGGGTTTCCTGCGCGGCCAGCTGTTGCGGGACACCGACACCGGCGAGTACCTGGCGCAGCCGCTCGGCACGTCCGGCTCGCACCTGCTCGCCTCGTTGGCCGAGGCCAACTGCCTGATCCTGGTCGACGAGGACGTCACGGAGATGGCGGCGGGGGAACAGGCACAGGTGAGCTTCCTCGCGCAGCGCGGATGAGCCGACCAGCGCGCGGCGCGGGGCCATCGGCCGACGCGCTGCCGAGCCGGCATCCCGGTTGGCCGGTCACGCTCGGGCCGTTGGAGGTCGACGCCGGCACGGTGGCGCTGCGCCCGCCGAGGCTGTTCGACGGCGGCGCGTGGAGCCGAACCAGGTTGCGGGACAGGACACACCTGGAGAACTGGGAGCCGACCGCGCCGGACGGCTGGGAGGAACGCAACACCGTGCTGTCCTGGCCCGCGCAGTGGTCCTCGTTGCGCGCGTTGGCCAGGCGCGGGCAGGCGTTGCCGTTCGTGATCACTGTGGACGGTCAGCTCGCCGGCCAGATCACCGTCGGCAACGTGCTGCGCGGATCGCTGCGCTCGGCCTGGATCGGCTACTGGGTGGCCAGCGGCAGGGTGCGGGGCGGCGTGGCGACGGCCGCCGTCGCGCTCGTCGTCGACCACTGTTTCGCCGCAGCGGGGCTGCATCGGCTCGAGGCGACCGTGCGGCCGGAGAACACCGCGAGCCTTCGGGTACTGGCCAAGGCCGGTTTCCGCGAGGAGGGTTTGTTCCGTGGCTACATGGACGTCGCCGGCGACTGGCGGGACCATCTCTGTCTGGCCATCACGGCGGAGGAGGCGGTGGACGGGCTGGTAGGCCGGTTGGTCGCGGCGGGACGCGCCCGATTCCCGTGACGGAAACGGCCGACTGACGCAAGCGGTACCCCCGAAAGTGGGTCCTAGAGCACACTTTGGTACCTGCCGGGCCCGGCGTGCCTCCGACACCAGTGTGACTGTTGTGACTAGCGTGGCAAGCGCAGCGTTTGTGCCGTCCGCAGCTCGGGGGAGGTGAGGAACTTGCCGAGCTCATTGATCGTCGTCGCGCTCGTCGTGGCTTGGCTTGTCGTCCTCGTTCCCATGGTGGCGCGCAGGCGGCAGGAGGTCGCGAGGACTGCGGACTCCGCGTTGGCCGCAAGGGTCGTGCGTAGCGGAGATGCCAGCGGCACGGTGGAGGAGGAGTTCGCCATGCCTGATGCCGGGGAGCCCGACACAGAGCTGACAGCGGCGGATCGGCGTGCCGATCCGGTCGACGATCGTTTCGACGCGGAGGACGAGTTCTCCGAAGAGGAACTGGACGAACGGCCGTTCCGGCCGGGCCGGGGTGGCTTCGATCCGGAGACGGCCGCGCTCGTCGCGCGGGCGAAGTACGCCTTCCGGCAGCGCATGGTCCTGCTGATGCTGCTCGCCGCGATCGGCAGCGCGCTCGCCGCCGGGCTCGTGATGCCGATGCTGTGGTGGGCGCACGCCGCGACGGACGTGCTGCTCGTCGGCTACCTCGTGTACCTGCGTCGGCAGGTGCGCATCGAGGAGGACATCCGCGACCGGCGGCAGGCCAGGCTCGCCGGGGCACGGCGTCGCCAGTCTGCGGGCCAGGCGCACCACTACAGCGAGGTCGAGCACGAGCCGGCACCGGAGCCCGTGGTCGCGCCGAGGGGAGCCGTCGCGCCAGCGCCGCAGCCGAGGCCGGGCACCGTCGTGGTCGACCTCGACGACGAGGACCCGGTGTTCGTCGAGCTGGAGGGCACGGCCGAGCGCCCCTACCGGCGCGCGGTGGGCGAATGAGGGGGGTGCGCAAAGCACCCCCTCAGCCCTGATATGCTTGCTCCGCACTGAGCAAGGGGCTGTAGCGCAGTTGGTAGCGCGTCTCGTTCGCATCGAGAAGGTCCGGGGTTCGATTCCCCGCAGCTCCACTCGTTCGTGGGAGAGCCCTGTTTGCGGAAAGCGCAAACAGGGCTCTCTTCGTCGTGTCTTTTGGGGGTCGAACCCCCAAACCCCCAGCCAGGGAGGCTCCGCCCCCTGGACCCCCGAACCACGGTGCGAGTTCTTTCTGAACCGGTGGCTTCGCTTCGCTCGCCCTGTGGGTTCTGCCGGGGTTTGCTGGTGGTGTTTATGTGGGGCGTATCTGGGGCGGGGTTTGGTTGCTCCTGTTGATGTTCTCGTCGGTTTTGTGACAGGTGGGGTCTAGATCGGAGACCTGGGGAGCGGGCTCGCCTAGGCTGGGGTCGGCTTCTCTCCAGAGGACTGTGCGGGGCGGGGCCTTACCGGGTGGGGGCTCAGGAGGGAGTGTGGGGGCGTGCAGCTCGCGGAGTGGCTGCTCTCGTGGCTGCATGGGACGTTCGGGGCGAACCTGTGTCCAGGGGACTGGGCATGGACCACGACGGCGGCCGGCGCGATCATCGGGTTGTTGCCGACCCTCGGCGCGCTGGCCGCGCTGGTGGTGCGCCGGATCAACGGGAACACCTACGGCGTGGTCGCCGGGCTGTTGTTCGCGGTCTTCGGGCTGGGCAGCACGTTCGCGTTGCCGCTGGTGCTGTTCACCGGCGTGGCGGACGCCCTGCGCAGCGGGGCGCTGAATCCGCGCGCCAGCCCGCTGAGCGGACTCGGCAGCATGCAGAGCAAGCCCTGCTTCTTCGTCAGTCAGGGCGACTACCTCGCAATCAGTCCCAACTTCGGGCGGGTGGTCACCGGCTCGTCGGAACGCGGCCTGTACCTGACGCTGGGTGTGATCACGGCCGTGCTCGCGCTGCTCTGCCTGTTGTTCGTGATGATGCAGGCCGGATCCGCCTTTCGGTTGGGCGCGCGGTGGCCCCGGTGGCTGTACTGGCCACCGTTCGCGGTGTTCCTGCTGCTCACGTTCCAGCTTCCGGTCACTGTGGTCGGCCACCTGCTGCTCGGGTTCTTCCCGGTCACCGCGTTGGGTTCGCTGGTGGTTCGGTTGTTCGGGCTCAGCACCGCGGCGCTGAACCGGTCGTCGAGCCGGGAGAAGGAGCGGCCAGAGGCGGGAGCCGGCGCTGGGGGCGGGTCGGCTGCGGAGGCTCATCGGGAGGTTGGGCAGGGGCAGGCTCAGTCGCAGGCCTTGGCTCAGCAGCAACAGGCTCAGCAGCAGCAGTTGCCGCCGTATCGGCCGCCGGTGCAGCAGCCGCCGCCGGCGTACCAGCGGCCGCAGTATCCGCCCACCAGGGTGGCGGGTTTGCCGCCGGTGCCGCCGCCGACCCGCGCCGCGCCGCCGAGCAAGCTGGCCGACACGCCGGGGCCGCTGCCGTTCGGGTTGGCCGGCGCGGCGATGCCGTCGGGTCAGCACGGGCCAGGGCCCGGCGCTGGCAACGGGCCCACTGCGATCTGGAACCAGGCCGGTGGGCGGTTCCGGCGGCTGCGGCAGCTCGGTCGGGGCGGCTTCGGCACGGTGTGGCTGGCGATGGACACCCAGCTCGACCGCACGGTCGCGGTGAAGCTCGCGCACGCGCCCGACGCGGACACCGAGCAGCGGATGCTGCGCGAGGCCCGCGCGCTGGCCAAGGTGCACCACCCCAACTGCGTGCGGGTCTACGACATCGTCGAGGAAGCCGACGGGCTGGCGCTGGTGATGGAGTACGTCGAGGGGCGACCGCTGTCCGACGTGGTGCGCGACTCCGGCGTGTTGGCCGACACGTTCGCCGCGCGGCTCTGGGCGACGATGGCCGACGCGCTGACCGCCGCGCACGAGCAGGGCGTGCTGCACCGGGACGTCAAGCCGTCCAACGTGATCGTCGACGGCGCAGGCTCCGCGCACCTGATCGACTTCGGCATCGCGCGGGCCAAGGGCGACAGCACGCTCACGGCGGCCGGCATGATGATGGGCACCCCGGACTTCCTCTCGCCGGAGACGGCGCGGGGCGAGTCGGCCAACCCGGCTTCCGACGCCTGGCAGCTCGCCGCGACCGTCAGCTACGCCCTCAGCGGTCGGCCGCCAAGGGGCGAGCGGGACAACCCGATGTCGGCGCTGATGGCGGCCGCGCAGGGCCAGCCCAACACCGAGCTGCCTCGGCGCAGCGCGCACCACCGGCTGCTGCTCGCGGCGCTGGACCCCGACCCGGCCCGCCGGCCGACGTTGGCGATGGTGCGCGCGGACCTTGGCAATTGGCTCGCGCACGCCGGGGTGACCACGGAGGGCCCGGTCACCACGATCATGGCGCGGCCGGAGCCGCCGACGAAGCGGGTCGAGCCCTCGACGAAGCGGGTGGAGCCGCCGACCAAGCCGGCGATGTAGCCGGGGCCTAGCGCCAGGAGGGCAGCCAGAGTTCGGCCTGCCACTGGTCCGCGGTGATCGGGTCGCCGTTGAGGATCGGCCACAGCCACACGAAGTTCGCGGCGACCAGGCCGACATAGAGGGCGACGGCGAGCAGGCCGGTGCCGCGCCGCTCAGCACCTGCCCGCGCCTTGCCGAGCAGCTGCCCGAGGATCAGGGTCAGGCCGAGCACCAGGAACGGCGCCATCGGCGTGACGTAGAAGAAGTACATCTGCCGGTCGACGTTGAGGAACCACGGCAGCAGGCCAGCGCCGTAGCCGACGAGCACCGCGACGTAGCGCCAGTCCAGCCGGAAGATCGACCGCCACAGCGACCAGGCCAGCATCGGGAACGCCAGCCACCACATGGCCGGGGTGCCGATCAGCATGGTCGCGCCGACGCAGCTGGTCTGGCCGCAGCCGGTGGTGCTGCCCTCGTAGTAGTAGAGCATCGGCCGCAGGCCCATCGGCCACGTCCACGGCTTGGACTCCCACGGGTGCCGGTTGGTCGCCGAGGTGACCAGGTGCTCGTGGAAGTCCAGCACGTTGCCGCTGTAGAACCAGAGCGAGCGCAGCGCGTCCGGCACGAAACCGAACGTCGAGTCGACGCCGATCTTCGAGCCGACGGCGTGCCGGTCGACGCCGGTCTCGCTGGCGAACCACGCCCACCAGGTGCCCAGGTAGACCAGCACGGGCAGCAGGGCGAGCGCCCACAGCGCCGGCAGCACGTCCCTGGCGATCGTGCCGACCCACGGCCGCCGCACGCCTGCCGCGCGCCGGGCCGTGGCGTCCCACAGCACGCTGAGCAGCCCGAACGCCACGATGTACCAGACACCGGACCACTTGATCGAGCAGGCGAGGCCGACGGAGACGCCGCCGGCGAACCGCCACCAGCGGAAACCGAGGCGCGGACCGAACGGCGAGGTGTCCAGCCAGCCCTCGCGGACCGCGACGGCCAGCCTGGCGCGCACCTGGTCCCGGTCGACCAGCAGGCAGCCGAACGCCATGACGACGAACAGCGCGATGAAGATGTCGAGCATCCCCATCCGCGACTGCACGTGGCTGACGCCGTCGCAGATCAGCAGGATGCCCGCGATCGCGCCGAGCAGGTCCGACCGCGTCATCCTGCGCGCGATTCGCACCACCAGCAGGATGCACAGCGTGCCAGCGACCGCCGAGCTGAACCGCCAGCCCCAGCCGTCGTAGCCGAACATCCACTCGCCGATCGCGATCAGCTGCTTGCCGAGCGGCGGGTGCACGACCAGCTCGTAGCCCGCGTTGTCCTCGTACCCGCCGTTGCGCAGCACCTGCCACGCCTGCGGCACGTAGTGCTTCTCGTCGAAGATGGGCGTGCCCTTGTCGGTGGGGAAGCCCAGGTTCCAGAACCTGATCAGGCCGCCGAGCAGGGAGATCGTGAGCGTCACCGCCCAGCCGCGCAGGCGGTTCGCCCGCACCGGGGGGTCGAGGCGCTCGATCGGGTCGGTGCCCGTCGGCGGCTCGGTCGGTGGCAGCTCGCCGACGGCGACCACTCCATCGGGGTCTGTTGACAGCGGCGCGACGACACTCACGCGGTCGATCGTAGGGTGCACAGTGTGAGTCCTGTATCTGGATCGGGCCGCCTCGTGCTGGCCGCCACCCCGCTCGGCGATTCGAAGGACGCCTCGACGCGGCTCGTCGAGGCGTTGGCCGACGCCGACATCGTGGCCGCCGAGGACACCCGTCGGCTGCGGTCGTTGGCCGCCGCGCTCGGCGTCAGCCCAGGCGGGCGGGTGGTCAGCTTCTACGACGCGGTGGAGTCGGCAAGGCTGCCCGGGCTCATCGAGGCGATGCACGGCGGCTCGACGGTCCTGTTGGTGACCGACGCCGGCATGCCGAGCGTGTCCGATCCCGGCTACCGCCTGGTCGCCGCGTGCATCACCGAGGACCTGCCGGTCACCTGCCTGCCGGGCCCGTCCGCGGTGACCACCGCGCTGGCCGTCTCGGGGCTGCCCTGCGACCGGTTCTGCTTCGAGGGCTTCCCGCCACGCAAGTCGGGGGAGCGGCGGCGGTGGTTCGCCGGGCTGGAGGCCGAGCCGAGGACGTGCGTGTTCTTCGAGTCCCCGCACCGCCTCGCGGACACGCTCGCGGACGCCGTCGCGGTGCTCGGCCCGGATCGCCGGGCCGCGGTGTGCCGGGAGCTGACCAAGACGTATGAAGAGGTGCGCAGGGGCGGCCTGGCCGAGCTGGCCGAGTGGGCGGCCGACGGCGTGCGCGGCGAGATCACCGTGGTGTTGGAGGGCGCGGCCCCCGCCGCGCCGGGCGCCGACCTGGCCACGCTGGTGGCCGAGGTGCGGCAGCGGGTCGAGGACGGGGAGCGGATGAAGGCCGCCGCCGCCGAGGTCGCGGAGGCGGCCGGGGTCAGCAAGAAGACGCTGTACGACGCGGTGCTGGCGGCGCGTTAGCTCCTATGGCGAGACCAGGGGCGCCAGGTCCTAGGACGAGACCAGGGGCACCAGGGACTCGACGATCCTGGTCACCTGCGCGCGGGAGTCCGCCCAGCCGAGCGACTGCGGGCGCGAGGTGAGCACGACCAGGATGTAGCGCTCGTCCTTGCCGAGCAGGCCGGTGGAGTGCAGCACGCGGTCCGGCGAGCAGCAGGCCCAGCCCTGCTTGATCGCCCACGGGATCGCCCCGACGGCGTCGGGGATGCCGAAGGTCTGGTCGAAGCCGTCCGCTCCGGACGACGCGGCGCCGCTCAGGGCCTTCACGATCACGTCGCGGGTGCCGTGCGAGGCGGTGCCGAGGAGGTACCGGTAGATCGCGACGACGTCCTCGGCGGTGGTCGTCGTGTCGCCCCACTGGTTCGGGTCGGCGGGCGGCCTGGTGCCGGTGAGCCCGATCTTGGTGGCCCAGCGCGTGACGATGCTCGGGCCGCCGTTGTCGCTCCACAGCTCGCTGGCGATGTCGTCGTCGCTGTAGGACAGCATCCGCGCGACGCGCCCGTCGTCGCCGCTGGCCCGGTTCAGGGCGTCGAGGGCGATCAGCAACTTGACCAGCGAGGCGGATTCGAAGCGCCTGGTGGAGTTCTCCTGGTACACGAACTGGTCGGTGCTTCGGTCGTAGACGGCCGCGGCGACGAGGCCGCCGCGGACCAGCGCGCCGAGGCTCTTGGGTTTCGCCTGCTCGGCGGATGACTGCGAGGACTGGGAGGACTGCTGTTGGCCGCTCGGCTCGCTCGACGGCCTGTCCTGGGACGGTGGCGGCGAGGTCTGCTGGACGGGCTGGGGCCTGCTGTTCGCGGTGTTCGCGGTGTTCGTCGTCGCGAGCGCGACGGAGTCGTCCGGGCCGTCGGTGGACCGTGCCAACACCGTGCACGTGAGGGCCATCGCCGTCACGGCGCCGATCACCAGCCCGCCCAGCCACCATCTCGTGTCACCCACACGGTTAAAGACTGTGCGGTGGCCCGAAATGTTGATCGCCGTGCCGAGCAACTTTTCGGGCGCTCCACACGTAGTCGCGCCCGGTCGGCCGGGTTGCTCAGGCGTTCTCGCGGTGGAAGGTGCGGACGCCCCAGGACGCGCAGACCGCGACCAACGCGACGGCGACCAGGCCGCCGGTGAGCGCCCTGCCGCCGAGGTCGGCGGCCATCAGCGCGCGCTCGCCCTCCACGACGTAGGCGAGCGGGTTGGCCCTGGACAGGCCGTAGAGCCAGCCGGGGCCGCGGTCCATCGGCAGCAGCACGCCGGACAGCAGCATCAGCGGGATCACCGTGGAGGCGAGGACCGGCGCGAAGGCGTACTCCTGCCTGAGCTTGAGCGCCAGCGCGTAGGAGGCCGCGCCGACCGCGACGCCGAGCACGCCGATGAGCACGAGGCCGAGCAGCACGACCCACACCGAGGCACGGAAGCCGAACAGGGTGGCCGCCGCGGTGAGCAGCGCGGCCTGGACGACGAGTACGAGGACGTCCTTGAGCACCCGGCCGAACAGCAGCGCGGTGCGGCTGACCGGTGTCACGCGCATGCGCTCCACCACGCCGGACCTGATCTCGGGGATCAGCGAGAAGCCGGCGTAGGCGGTGCCGAACAGGCTGAGCTGCACCAACAGTCCCGGCACGAACCACTGCCAAGAGCTGCCGGACGCGCCGCCGACGCTGCCGAGCAGCGGGCCGAACAGCACGAGGTACAGCAGGGGTTGGGACAGCCCGAAGACGATCACGGTCGGGTTCCGCAGCATGGGCCGCAGCGCGCGGACGAACACCAGCCTGGTTTCGCGAATCACGGTCTTTCCTCTCGACGAACGGAATCGAATCGGGTCAGGCGGCCGGGTCGCGCAGGGCGCGGCCGGTGAGGGTGAGGAACACGTCGTCGAGGGTCGGGCGGTCCGGTCGCGCCGGGTCGGCGACCTGGTTTTTGAGTTCGTCCGGGGTGCCCTGCGCGACCAGCCTGCCGTTGTCGATGATCAGCACCCGGTCGCACAGGGCGTCGGCCTCGTCCAGATAGTGCGTGGTGAGGAAGACCGTGGCGCCGAGGTCGTCGCGCAGGGCGCGGATGTGGTCCCAGAGGTTGCTGCGGCTCTGCGGGTCCATGCCGGTGGACGGCTCGTCGAGGAACAGCAGGGCGGGCTCGTGCACGATGCCCATGGCGATGTCCAGCCGCCGCCGCTGCCCGCCGGACAGGCTGGCGGCGTCGCGGTCGGCGAGGCCGGCCAGGTCCAGCTGGTCGAGCAGCCAGCCCGCCTTGGCGCGGGCCTTGGTCGAGGTCAGCCCGTACAGCTCGCCCTGGTGGACCAGTTCGTCGCCGACGCGCTGGTCCATGCCGGCCCCGGTGCCCTGCGCCACATAGCCGATCCGCCGCCGGACGCCCGCTGGGTCGGTGCGCAGGTCGCGGCCGGCGACCGTCGCCTCGCCCTCGGTCGGCCGGAGCAGCGTGGTGAGCATGCGCAGGGTGGTGGTCTTGCCGGCGCCGTTCGGGCCGAGGAAGCCGACCAGTTCGCCTGCGTCGACGTCGAGGTCGACGCCGCGCACGGCGTCGACCGTGCTGCCCTTGAGTTGGAAGCGGCGGGCCAGGCCGCGTGCCTTGATCACGAATACCTCCAGGTAGTCAAACTTGACTAGCTGGAGCGTGGCGGATCGAGAGTCGGTTAGTCAAGTTTGATTACTTGGCTGTGTCGGCTGTGTCGGCTGTGTCGGCTGTGTCGGCCGCGTTGGCAGCGTCGGCCGGCGGACTGCCGAACGCGTGGCCAGGGTCGTCCGCCATCACGTACTCGCCGGACTCCAGCGTCTCGATCAGCCGGTTGGTCCAGGCCAACGACGACGCCACCTGCGCCTCCCAGAGCAGATACAGCTCCCGGATGTGCGGCGGCTTGCCGAGGTCGTTGTCGAGCCCGAAGCCGACGGCGGCCCGCACGCCGGCCAGCCCCGCGGTCCGCTGCCGCAGCAACGCGATCGCGTGCCGCCTCGGCAGCGCTGGCAGGAAGGACATGGCGGCGTTCAGCTCGTCGGCGCCGCACTCGGCGTCGGACAGCAGCCGGCTCAGCAGCAGCTGGAACTCCGTCTCGCCGTCCTCGGTGAGGCGGTAGGCGGTCCGGTCCGGTCCGGCCTCGCCGGGCTCCTGGTCGACCTGGGTCAGCAGTCCGTCCTTGGCCAGCTTCTTCAACGCGTGGTAGATCGAGCCGGGCTGCACGTTCGCCCACTTGTCCGCGCCCCAGGCCAGCAGGTCTCTGCGCACCTGGTAGCCGTGCGCCCTGCCGTGCATGCGCATGATTCCGAGCACCAGCAAACGCGTCGCCGACACCGCTCCTCCTACTCAGCGCGAAACCCGACTCCGGGGAAACCCGACTTCGGGGTCATCCGTAGGCTAGGCGGCCATGAGCGCCCCCGTGTTGACCGCGGTGGCCTGGCCTTACGCCAACGGCCCCCGCCATATCGGTCACGTTTCCGGCTTCGGTGTCCCCTCGGACGTCTTCTCCCGCTACATGCGTATGTCCGGCCACCGGGTGCTCATGGTGTCCGGCACCGACGAGCACGGCACCCCCATCTCGGTGCAGGCCGACAAGGAGGGCCTGACCACTCGCCAACTCGCGGACAAGTACAACCGCGTGATCGCCGAGGACCTCCAGGGCCTCGGCCTGTCCTACGACCTGTTCACCCGCACCACCACCGGCAACCACTACAAGGTGGTCCAGGAGCTGTTCCTGGCGCTGCACCGCAACGGCTACGTGCAGGCCAAGACGCAGATGGGCGCGATCAGCCCGTCCACCGGCCGCACCCTGCCGGACCGCTACATCGAGGGCACCTGCCCGATCTGCGGCTACGACGGCGCGCGCGGCGACCAGTGCGACAACTGCGGCAACCAGCTCGACCCGGTCGACCTGATCAACCCGAAGTCGCGGATCAACGGCGAGACGCCGAAGTTCGTCGAGACCGAGCACCTGTTCCTCGACCTGCCCGCGTTCACCGACGCGCTCGGCACGTACCTGTCCGGCCGGACCGACTGGCGGCCCAACGTCCTCAAGTTCAGCCAGAACCTGCTCGACGACCTGCGGCCGCGCGCGATCACCAGGGACCTGGACTGGGGCGTGCCGATCCCGCTGGACGGCTGGCGCGACCAGCCGATGAAGCGGTTCTACGTCTGGTTCGACGCGGTGATCGGCTACCTGTCCGCCAGCGTCGAGTGGGCGCGGCGCAGCGGCGACCCGGACGCCTGGAAGCCGTTCTGGCAGGACCCCGACGCCCAGGGGTACTACTTCATGGGCAAGGACAACATCGTCTTCCACTCGCTGATCTGGCCTTCGCTGCTGCTCGGCCAGAACGGCCACGGCGACAAGGGCGGCAGGCCGGGCGAGTTCGGCACGCTGAACCTGCCGACCGAGGTCGTGTCGAGCGAGTTCCTCACGATGAGCGGGTCCAAGTTCTCCACCTCGCGCGGCACGGTGATCTACGTGCGCGACTTCCTGCGCGAGTTCGGCCCGGACAGCCTGCGGTACTTCATCTCCGTGGCGGGCCCCGAGAACCAGGACACCGACTTCACCTGGGACGAGTTCGTCCGGCGCACCAACTTCGAGCTGGCCAACGAGTGGGGCAACCTGGTCAACCGCTCCGTCTCGATGGCCGCGAAGAACGTCGGTGCGGTGCCGAGGCCGACCGCGCCCCGCGCGGCCGACGAGGAGCTGAAGGCGTTGTCCCGCAACGCGTTCGACCTGGTCGGCGGGCACCTGCGGCGGTCGCGGTTCAAGCAGGCGGCGAGCGAGGCGATGAGGGTCGTCGGCGCGGCCAACCGCTACCTGTCCGACCAGGAGCCGTGGAAGCAGAAGGACGACCCTGAGCGCAGGGACACCATCCTGCACACCGCGCTCCAGGTCGTGCAGGACGCGAACACGCTGCTCACGCCGTTCCTGCCGCACTCGGCCCAGCAGGTGCACGAGCTGCTCGGCGGTTCCGGCGTGTGGGCGGCTCAGCCCGAGATGCGCGAGGTCGCAGACCTGGACGTGCCCGAGCGGGAGTACCCGGTGCTGACCGGCGACTACGCGGGCGAGCAGGCCAGCTGGGCGTCCACGCCGGTCGAGGTCGGCAGGCCGCTTGGCAAGCCGACGCCGCTGTTCGCCAAGCTCGACCCCGAGCTTGGCGAGACCGGTCCCGAGTGGGCTCCCATCGAGAAGTGAGTAAGCGCAACGGAGAGCGACCACCGGTGCCGGAGCTCCTGCCGGCGCCGGTGGTCGACGCGCACACGCACCTGGACGCCTGCGGCGCGAAGACCGCCGAGGACGTCCGGGAGCTGGTGGACCGGGCGGCCTCGGTCGGGGTCGCCAGGGTGGTCACCGTGGCCGACGATCTCGCCTCCGCGCGCTGGGTCGCGCGGGCGTCCACGTGGGACGACCGGGTGTTCGGCGCGGTCGCGCTACACCCGACCCGCACGTCCGAGTTCAGCGACGCCGACCGCGCCGAGCTGGCCGAGCTGGCCGCCCAGCCGAGGATCGTGGCGATCGGCGAGACCGGCCTGGACTACTACTGGGACTACGCGCCGCACGACGCCCAGCAGGACGCCTTCCGTTGGCACATCGAGCTTTCCAAGCGGGTCGGGAAGCCGCTGATGATCCACGACCGGGACGCGCACGAGGACATCCTGCGGATCCTGACCGAACAGGGCGCACCGTCCACAGTGGTCTTCCACTGCTTTTCCGGCGACGCCGACTTCGCCCGCCGGTGCGTCGACGCGGGGTACGTGCTGTCCTTCGCCGGCACCGTGACCTTCCGCAACGCGGCGGCGCTGCGCGAGGCCGCGGCGCTGGTGCCGCTCGATCAGCTGTTGGTCGAGACCGACGCGCCGTTCCTCACGCCCCACCCGTTCCGGGGGCGGCCGAACGAGCCGTACTGCGCCGCGTACACGCTGCGTGACCTCGCCGCCCTGCGCGGCATGGCGGTCGTTGACCTCGCGAACGCGGTGAACGGTACGGCTGACCGGGTGTTTCAGCTTCGCCAGGTGACGGAGCAGCCGGGATCGTTGCGGTGAATGGGGTATCCCGTTACTCCAACAGTGGAGTGACCGACGTCACAACCTTCGCCGGAGTGTTTGCGCAACCTCGCGACCTCCGTTACGGTCCCGTGATCGAACCAGGGAATACCGAGTCCCTGGTTGGCCCGCAGTCAGGTCAGTGTTCGTCGGGGTCGTCCGGTGAGGTTTGCCGGTCGAGATGACGCTGGCTACGGGAGTCGGAGCGTACGGAGCACGAAAGCCGCGCCAAGGCGCGCAGGGAGTGGCCGAGAACTCGTCGATGGACTGACACGGCAACGCCCACTGCGCGCGTGAAGCGAGGCTTCCGCCTTCGGGAGGTATCGACCCTGTGACTGGACGCGGCACACCCCGTGGTCTCGACCGCCAGGTGGCTCACTTCAACGAGTCCACCGACTGGTTCACCCCGGTAGGCCACACCGCTGTTGGTCTCCTGGACCGCCCTGTTGAGCCGGATTACCCCACTGACACGTGGCTAAACACCGGATATCCCGCCGAGGATCACCCGAGCTTCCCGCCAGGTG
>NZ_VUOB01000076.1 GCF_008386585.1 Solihabitans fulvus | reverse complement strand
TGCTGGCACGCGTGCCCCGCGGCATGGCCGGCACCACCGTCCGCCGTAGGCTCCGGACGTGGCCCAAGGTGTCGCCCGTCGGCCGCGTCGCGGCCCGAGTCCTGGCCATCGCTGGCCTCGCCGTCGCCGGAGTCATCCCGACCACGCCGGCGCGCCCGAACGGCGAGACCACTCTCGTCGTCCCGAGCCCGACCACGACATCCAGCTCCCCGGCCTCCTCTCGCGCCACCGTCGGCTCGGCCGCGCCGCCCGCATCCGGTCAGCCGGACCGGACGACCGTCGGCCGGCCGACGACGGGCGCACCGAACTCGGTTTCTCCGGCCGGCAGCCGGGTCTCGGACGGTCCGCTGTCCGCGCAGGGCGCCATCGATCCACACAGCACCGTCTACTGGGCACAGAGCACGCTCACTCTCGACACAGCCGTGCCGCTGACCGCGCTCACCGTGGAGGTGCGCAGCACGCAGACCGGCGGGGTGCAGAGCACCGGCCAGTGGCAGACCGGGCCGAGCGACGACTACACCATCACCGTGCAGGAGGTCGGTGGCGCACTGGTCTACCGCTGGGACCTCAAGCCGGGCCGCACGGTGCCGGCCGGACAGCAGTTGTTCGCCGCCCAGTACAACCACGCCACCGGGCAGCGCGACGCCGACGCCGACAGCTATGACGTGCGGGCCACGGCCGCCGACGGTGCGCACGCGGTTCGGGGTCGCTTCACCCGGACGAAATGAGCGGACGCCAAACCCCTCGCGACCGGGTCACCAGGAAGGGGCCGGTGGCCGCGTCTTCGCGCGGTCACCGGCCCTTTCTTCGTCGCGTTCCGGCCGTCCGGTGTCAGCGGGCGCAGCGCCAGGAGTAGGCGTTGTTCGGGTCGAGCACGACCGAGAACGCGCCGGCGCCGTACTGGTTTCGGCAGGCGCCGTCCATGTCGACGCCGTAGTAGTTCTGGGTCCACTTCGAGTAGCAGCGCCAGGAATAGGCGTTGTTCGGGTCGAGCAGTCGCGCCTCCAGCGGCCGCCACGTCTGGACGCTGCACTGCTGCCCGACGTCGATTCCACCGATGATCGTCGCGGCCGACGCGGGGGTCGCCATGGCGACCGCGCCACCGGCCAGGCCGATCGCGCCGACGGCGACAGCGGCGGCGCGGCGCCGCCAGTTGCCTCGGTCTCTGATCGTCATGCAGGTCTGTCTGGACATTGCCGTTCTCCCTGACTGGTCGCGGGCAGTTGGCGTACCTGCCCTGTGGGCTGTTCCACGACCTGTTTAGCGAGGTCAGGCGATGGCAGACAGGGCGAGAGCGTGGTCCGTACTGCCGCGCACGTTCTCGTACAGACTCGTACGCCCACGGGTCAACACGGTGGGGTATACGGCTTGCCGGGGATGAACTGGTCCCACTCCGAACGCGTGATCGGATCGCCCGCAGTAGCGCAGATCGATCTGGCGACCAGATCTGGCGTGGTGTTCCAGAGTCGTACGGCCGTGTCGCGTCCCCCGGCGACGAGAATGTGGCCCGCGGGACTGAAGGCGACGGTGAACAGGCCGTCATCGGCTGCGCTCAGGGTCGCCAACAGCGCGGGTCGGGCCGGAACGCGCAGATCCCACAGCCAGATCGTGCGGTCGATGCTGGCGATGGCGAGGACGCTGCCGGCGGGATCGAATGCCAGGTCGTAGATCTCGCCGACCGGGCCGATGAGCCGCGGTTCCAGCTGTCGAGGCGCGTCCGGCCTGCTCAGGTCGACGAGCCGGGCCGTGTAGTCCGCGCCACCGAACGCGAGCACCCTGCCATCAGGACTGAACGCGACCGCGTACGCCGGCCCGGTGAATCCGGTGACGGTGTGCAGCAGCCGTGGATGCGCCCTGTCGGCCACATTCCACAGCAGGCCGGCACCATCGCCGCTCGCGGCGGCCAGCAGGCGTCCGTCCGGGCTGAACCGCACACCGTAGGCGGTCACGCCGACCGACAGCGTCGAGACGATGACCGGTCGAGCCGGGTCGGTGACGTCGAGCAGGTGGACGGTGCCGTCGTCGCTGGACACGGCCAGCATCCTGCCGGCGGGGTCGAAGGTGATCGCCTGGATCGTGGACTTCCCGACCTGCACCGGTGCGCCGAGCCGTACGGGATTCGCGGGATCCGCGAGACTCCACAGGTCGATCGTGCCGTCCCCGGCTCCACCGATCGCGGTGCGGCCGTCGGGAGAGAGCACGGAGGCGCCGACCAACTGGCCGAACCCCGCGGGAGCACTCAGCGCGGGGTAGCCGCCCGCCGGGTGCGCGGGGTCGGTGAGGTCCCAGAGCCGGAGGTTGTGGTCTCCCGCGCCGACGAGCAGCCGGTCCCCGGCCGCGTCGTAGGCGGTGGAGAAGATCTGGTTGGTGCTGCCGGTGAGCAGGGGGCCCGGCAGCGGCCAGGTGCGGGTGACGTTGTCGCCCGCCGTGGTGATCAGGGTGTGTGCGTCCCGGTACACCGCACTGGTCACCGGGGCAGGATGGGGAAGCACGGTGAGGACGCCTCTGCCGTGCAGGTCCCACTGCCACAGCTTCGTGTCGGAGCTGCCCGCGGCGAGCGTGCCGCCATCCGGGCTGAAGGCGAGCGTGTTGATCCAGCTGGCCGGTCCGGTCAGCGGGGGACCGGAACTCGTCGGGCGCGTCGGGTCCGCGATGTGCCACGTGTAGACGCTGTGTTCGGCCGCTGTGCCCGCCGCGAGGGTCTGCCCGTCGGGGGAGACCGCGACCGTGAAGATCCTGCTGGTCGGACCGGTCAGCGTCGGCAGGGCGGTCGGGCGGTTCGGGACGGCGGCGTCCCACAGGTGCACGGTGCCGTCGTCGCTGCCGGCGGCGACGATTCGGCCGTGCGGGACGAACGCGACGCTCTTCACCGCCTGGTCGGGGCCGGTCAGGCTCGTCGGCGGCGCGCTGCCGGTCAGGTCCCAGATCCGGGTCGTCGCGTCGCCCTCGCCTGCGGCCAGGAGCGAGTCGTCCTGGCTGAACGCGAGTCCGAAGATCCTCGCGGATCCGGCGGCGGGGACGGGGAGCGCCTTGGGCTGCGCGGGGTCCGCGAGCCGCCAGGCGGCGACGGCGCCGCTGCGAGTGCCGGCGGCGAGCATGGTCGCGTCGGCGCTGAGCGACACCACGTCGACGGGCCCGGCGAGCCGTAGTTCGGGGCCGAGGCGGGTCGCGGCGCCGTCGGACCCGGTCTGGTACAACTGCACCGTCCCGGCGGCGGTGCCGATCGCCAGGAGCGAATCCGCCGCGCTCGACGTGGTCGCGTCGGCGCGCAGCCGTCGCGGCATCGGGCGTGCCGAGGTGTCAAGCAGCGCGCCGCGCGCCTCCTGCGTCGGCGCGACCTGGTACGCGGTGAGCGCGAGCTGCGCCGCGAGCGCGGGATCCTTCTCCCGTAAGCGAATCGCCTTGCCGGTGATCTGCCGCGACAGCGCGACCTCGGCCTCGTGATCGGCGTTGCTGGAGACCTGGTGGGCGTACAGTCCTGCGCCGGCCGCGACGAGCAGGAGGACGAGCACGGCGCTCGCCGACTGGTAGCGGCGACGGACTTCCCGCCGTTCGGCCGCCACTCGCGCGGACCGGTCGGCGACGGACGCGTCGAGAAAGTCCCGCTCCAGTGGATTGATGGCGTCACGCGGGCCTGGTTCGGCCGCCCAGTCCAACGCGGTCTCCAACAGCCCGCCTCGGTAGAGGCCCTCCTGCGGCCGGCCGTCCTCGTGCCACGAACGCGCGGCCGCAGTGAGTCTGCCGTGCACGTGCTGGCCGATCCTGTCCTCGGCCAGCCAGCGCTGTAGCAGCGGCCAGGCCGACAGCAGGCACTCGTGACTGATTTCGACGGTCTCCGCGCCTGTGGTGAGCAGCCTTCGTCCGACGAACAGGTCGAGGACCTCGGCGATGACGTCGGACTCGGTGGACGAGCGTCCGCCGAACAGCTCGTCGAAGGTGACCCTGCGGCGAGTGTCCGCGACGTTCTTGTCGGTCTGCACCAACCGCAGGAACAGGTTCCTTGCCACGGTCCGCCGCTCGGCGGACAGCGCCCGATACGCGTCGTCCGCAGTGCGCGCGACCGCGCCGTGCACGCCACCGGCGGCGCGGTAGTGCTCGATCCGGATCGAGGCGCGGTCCGAAACCTGCTGCCGGGACAGCTCGACCACCGTGCGCAGGGTGTGCGACAGCAGTGGCAGCACACCGGGTTCCCGCGCGGTGTCGCGCAGCACCAGATCCACCAGCCCGTCCTGCAACTCGAGTCCGGCCGCCGTCGCGGGTTCGACGATCACCTCGCGCAACTGGCGTTCGTCCATCGGCTCCACGACGATCTGGTTGCTCTGCAACAGGACCGCGAGCTTCGGGTGTTCCAGGGCGCGGTCGTAGAGGTTGGCGCGAAGGCCGAGCACGACGGCTCCCGGCCAACCGAGCATCGCGTCGACGAACGCGCTACGGGCCGCGTCGTCCGAGCACAGGGTGAACAGTTCCTCGAACTGGTCGATCACGACCACGGCCTCGTCGTCCGCCTCAGCGGTGTGCTTGGTCCACTCCAGCATCGGCTTCGTGCCCGGTGTGAACAGGACCGACGAACCGACAGCGGGGATCAGGCCGGCGCGCAACAGCGACGACTTGCCCGACCCTGACGCCCCGACCACGATCAGCGGGGCGCCGCCTCCGCCGCGCCGGTTCACCTCGTCGACGAGCCTGGCCGCGAGGTCGGCCCTGCCGAAGTACACGTCGGCGTCGGACGGCTCGAACGCGCGAAGCCCGAGATAGGGATTGCGGTTCGCGGCGGCGGGCCGGGTGACCCGGCTTCGCAGGGTGGCCAGTCTGGCGAACCACGCCTCGTGCGCCTCGCCCGCCGGGACGCCCATCGCGGTGAGCAACCGGGAGAACTCGCCGCCGACGGACAACTGGGGGAGGTGCCGGCCGGTGCAGTAGCCCGCGATGGTGGTGAAGCCGAGTCCGGCCTCCACTGCGAGCCTGCGGTAGGACTTGCGGCACCCTCGGCGCAGGACGTCGAGTTCCTCGGCGAACTTCTCGGGCGTGTCGATGGCCCCTGCTGTCGCGTGCCCTCCCCGGAACTACCCGTCGTCTCGCTTGACTGACCGTCGCTGTCGGCGGCAGTGCCGTTACTCGGCTGGGCCGGACGGGGCATCGACAGGCAGAAATCTCGTAGTGACAACGAATTCGGGGACAGCGGTCGCCATCGTCGAGCGGGTCGTTTGTCGCGCGCTCCTCGCCTCGTGCGGGTCGTGGGGCTAATCCTGGACTTTGCCTCCGGTGACCCTGGACAGGGCCAGCGCGATGAGGATGATCGCGCCGTTGAGCGCGCCGATCCACTGAGCGGGGACGCCTGCCAGGGTCAGCACATTCTGGATCATGAACAGCAGCAGGATGCCGGTGAACGCGCCGAACATCGTGCCCTTGCCGCCGTTGAGGCTGATGCCGCCGATGACGGCGGCGGCGAACACGGTGAAGATGTAGCCGTTGCCCTGGGCGGAGGCGACCGAGGCCAGCCGCCCGGACAGCAGCAGGCCGCTCAGCGCCGCGAGCACGCTCGCCGTCACGATGACGATCCAGAGCACCCGGTCGGTGCGGATGCCCGCGGCCTTCGCCGCGTCGACGTTGCCGCCGATCGCGTAGAGAGACCGGCCGAAACTGGTGAAGCCAAGCACCACGATGCCGACGGCGAACAGCAGCAGACACAGCCAGACCGACGCCGGCATGCCAAGCCACTGCTCGGTGCCGAGGTAGAGCATCGACGCCGGCAGCCGGAAGAACGTCTGGCCGCCCGAGATGCCGGTCAGGATGCCGCGGAGCACGATCAGCATGCCGAGCGTCACGATGAAACCGTTGAGCCCGAACCGGATGATGAACAACGCGTTGACGACGCCGACGAGCACACCGACCGCCAGCGCGATCGGTACCGACCAGCCTCCCGGCAGCAGGCCGAGTCCGTGGCCCGTGCCGACGGGCACCGTGAGCCAGGCGGCGACCCCGGGTGCGAGTCCAACGGTGGACTCCAGGGACAGGTCCATCTTCTTGACGATCAGCACGAGGGTCTGCGCGAGGACCAGGATCGCGATCTCCGACATGGTCTGCAACACGTTGATCAGGTTGTCGCCGCGCAGGAAGACCGGGCTGACCAGCTGACCGACGATCGCGATCACGATGATCGCGGGAATGAGCGCCAGATCGCGCAGCCGGGCGTAGGCGATCCGCCTGCCACTCCCGGCGCGGCGGACAGCGCCGCCGCCGGCCGGATCGTTCGCGGTGACCTCGGTCGCGGTCCTGGACTCAGCCATCGAGGTCGACTCCTTCCATGCTGGCCACGAGCTGGTGGTCGTGCCAGCCTCGGGGGATCTCGGCGACCACACGGCCCTGGAACACCACCAGGACCCGGTCGCACAGGCGTAGGTCGTCGAGTTCGTCGGAGGCGATGAGCACCCCAGCGCCGGACTCGGCGATCTCCTCGACCTTGCCGAGGAGAAACTCCTTGGACCGCACGTCGATGCCTGCGGTCGGGTTGATCAGCACCAGCACCTTCGGGTCGTTCGCCAGCGCGCGGGCCATGACGACCTTCTGCTGGTTGCCGCCGGAGAGACCGGACACCGGCAGTTCCGGTCCAGGCGTCTTGATCGCGAGCTTCCCGATCATGGACCGGGCGAACTCGTCGCGACGGCGGCCGTCGATGAAACCGGCGCGGCCGAGCTGGTCCGGAATGGTCAGGGTGCCGTTGTCCGCGATGGACATCTGCGCCACGTAGCCCTGCTGGTGTCGGTCCTGCGGGACGAAGCCGACACCAGCCTTCAACGCGGCGGGCACGCTGCCCGGCCGAAGCTGGGGGCCCGCGACCTCGACCGTGCCGTCGGTGGCGGCGCGCAGGCCCACGACGGTCTCCGCTATCTCGATGCGGCCGCTGCTCGCCGCGCCCGCGAGGCCGACGATCTCACCCGCGCGGACCCGGAACGACACGTCGTCGTACGCGCCGCGCAGGGACGCGCCGGTCAGCTCGAGCACGTTCGCGGCCTCCGCGGGCGGGCCGCGACGCGCGCCACCGGCCTCCGCCGCCGCCTCGCCGGTCATGGCCGCCACCAGTTCCGCCCTCGGCAGCTCGCCGACCGGTGAGGTCAGGATGTGCCGGGCGTCGCGGAACACCGTGACGGTGTCGCAGATCTCGTAGATCTCCTGGAGGTGGTGGCTGATGAACAGCAGGGTGACGCCCTGCTGCTGGAGATCCTTGATCCTGGTGAACAGCCGGCTGATGGCGGCCCCGTCCAGCTGGGCGGTCGGCTCGTCCAGGATGATGAAGCGCGCCCCGAACGAGAGGGCCCTGGCGATCTCCACGAACTGCCGCTGTTCGACGTCGAGCTCGCCAGCGGGGACGCGCACGTCCACGTCGACCGACCAGGTGTCGAGCAGTTCCCGTGCCTTGCGACGGACCGTCCGCCAGCTGATCAGTCCGTTCCGGCCGTGCTCGTGTCGGTTGAGGAAAAGGTTCTCGGCGACCGTCAGCTCGGGGATGATGGTGGACTTCTGGTAGACGCACGCCACCCGCTGCCGCCACGCGTCGCGGTCGGCGAGCCGGGGAGCGGGCTCCCCGCCGAAACTGACCGCGCCCTCGTCCGGCGCCTGTAGTCCGGTGAGGATGGACACCAGGGTCGACTTGCCCGCCCCGTTGCGTCCCACCAGTGCGTGGGTCTGCCCCTGGCCGATGCTGATGGCGGCCTCCCGCAGGGCCACCGTCGACCCGAACCGCTTCGTCACTCCCGTCGCCTCGGCGACGGGCGGGCCTACAACCATCTCGCTTGTCACCTTCTGGTTACTGGAGTTTGTTGCCCCACAAGGACTTGTCGTCGCTCTTCAGGCTGGAAACGCCGTCGAAGGAGCCGCCGTCCGCGGTGACCAGGGGAGCGGAGAGCTGGTCCTCGAGCATGCCGTCGCGGACCTTGACGATCGTGCTGTCGTGGTCGGTCTTGCCGGGGTTGAACGTCTTGCCGTCGATCGCGGCCTTGAGGTACTGGAGGGCGTACTTGGCGTAGAGGTCGGCAGGTTGGGAGACGGTGGCGTCGATGTGGCCGTCGGCGATGTTCCTTAGCTCCTCGGGAATCCCGTCGTTGGAGACCACGAACACGTGCTTGGGGTCCTGCGGACCGACCAGCAGGTCTCGCTGCTTGAGCACTTGCAGCGTGCCCGCGAGCGCGAAGCTGGACTGCATGTAGACGCCCTTGATGTCCGCGTGGGCGGTGAGGTCGGTCTGGAGCTTCTGCGCCGCGACCGCGCCGTCCCAGTTCGTGGCCTCCCCGAGCACCGTCATGGCCGGGTAGTTGGACTTCATGCAGTCGTTGAAGGCCTCGGTGCGGTCGCGGCCGTTGATCGAGGCGAGATCACCCTGAAGCATCACGACCGTGCCCTTGCCCCCGAGCTTGGCACCGAGGAACCGGCATGCCTTCTCGCCGTAGGCTCGGTTGTCGGCCCGGACCACCATGTAGACGTCGCCGCTGTCGGGCCGGGTGTCCACGGTGACCACCGGGATCTTCTTCGCCGACAGCTGCTCAAGGGTGGGCGCGATGGCCGCGGTGTCCTGCGGGGCCATCGCGACGCCCTTGACGCCCTGGCTGATGAACGTCTGGGCGTTGGCGGTGAGCTTCGCGACGTCGTTCTGCGAGTTCGTGGTCTTGAGTTCGAGGCCGAGTTCCTTCGCGAAATCGGGCGTGTACTTGATGTAGGAGTTCCAGAAGTCGGTGTCGGAGCGCGGGTAGTCGACGCCAACCACCGGCGCGCCGCTGCCCGACCCGGAGCTCGAGCTGGCGCTACAGCCGCTGAGCGCTGTGGTGAGGGCGGCGACGACGCCGAGGCAGATGTACACGTGGGACCTGGTCCGCACGGCGGATCTCCTTACCACGGAAGTGAGTCCGGCCAGTTCGGGTGTGTTCATGCGGTGGCCTGCCTGTTCCAGATGGGCCCGTCCGGGAAGCGGTGGGCGGCGATGGAGGCCGGGTGCAGCTCGGCGCTGATGCCGGGCGCCGTCGGCGCGAGGTAGTGGCCGTCGCGGACCCGCACCGGGTCGGTGAAGTGCTCGTGCAGGTGGTCGACGTACTCGATGACGCGGTTCTCGGTGGTGCCGCTGACGGCCACGTAGTCGAACATCGCCAGGTGCTGGACCATCTCGCACAGCCCGACCCCGCCGGCGTGCGGGCAGACCGGGACGCCGAACTTCGCGGCCAGCAACAGGATCGCGACGTTCTCGGTGACGCCCGCGGTGCGGCTGGCGTCGAGTTGAAGGATGTCGATCGCGTTCGCCTGGAGCAGCTGCTTGAACATCACCTGGTTGTGGGTGTGTTCGCCGGTGGCGACCTTCATCGGCGACAGCGCCCGCCGGATGGCGGCGTGGCCGAGGATGTCGTCGGGTGAGGTGGGTTCCTCTATCCAGTACGGGTCGTACGGCGCGAGCGTGGTCATCCAGTCGATCGCCTGGCGCACGCCCCAAGCCTGGTTGGCGTCGACGGCGATCCTGATGTCGGGTCCCAGCGCCTCGCGGGCCAACCGCAGGCGGCGTCGGTCGTCGGCGGGGTCGACGCCGACCTTCAGCTTGATCTGGGTGAACCCGTCGGCGACGGCCTGCACCGACAGGCGCACGAGTTTCTCGTCGTCGTAGCCGAGCCAGCCGGGGGTGGTCGTGTACGCGGGATAACCGTGGCGCAGCAGGTGATCGGTGCGTTCGGCGCGACCCGGTTCGGCGCGGCGGAGGATGTCCAGCGCCTCGTCGCGGGTGAGGGCGTCCTCGAGGTAGCGGAAGTCGACGAGGTCGACCAGCTGTTCGGGCGTCAGTTCCGAGAGCAGCTGCCACACGGGCTTGTTCTGCCTGCGCCCGTAAAGGTCCCACATCGCGTTGACGATCGCGGCGGCGGCCATGTGGATGGCGCCCTTCTCCGGACCGAGCCAGCGCAGCTGGCTGTCGCCGGTCAGCCTGCGGGAGAAGGCGCCGAGGTCGCCGAGTACCTCGTCCACGGACAGGCCGGTCACTAGGGGAGCGAGCGCCCGCACGGCGGCGACCTCGACGTCGTTGCCGCGTCCCACGGTGAACGCGAGCCCGTGGCCCGCCGCGCCCTCGCTCGTGCGGATGGTCACGTAGGCGGCCGAGTAGTCGGGCTCGGGATTCATCGCGTCGGAGCCGTCGAGTTCAAGCGAGGTGGGGAACCGCACGTCGACCGCCTCGACGGCGTTGATCAGCTCGGTCATCGTCCGGTGCCTTCTCGCATCGAACGGCCCTGGTGTCGGGTCCGTGGCATCGCGACCGCCCCTCGTGGTGTGTCAACGGCGTGTCCGCGATGCAACAGCGGATCACGGACATGGGATGGATTTATAGGCCACGGGTGACTCGGTGTCTATGGGTGGAGGGCAACTGAGCGCAGAACTCCGTGGAAAGTGCAGGTACAGGCGTCTAGTTGCCTTCTTGGCGCATGGGCGGGACATCCCATCTCTTTCGCAGAGATGGGATGTCTTGCTAGCCTGCTGCGGTGCACTCGACGATCCGGGAGAGCCATCGATGTCACTGACCGACAAGGCCATCGGTCGCATCAGGGACCTGATCGGGTCGGGGGAGCTGCCGCCGGGCGCCAAACTCCCGCCCGAGCAGCAGCTGGCGGCCGACCTTGGCCTGTCCCGGAACCTGATGCGGGAGGCGGTCAAGGCGCTGGTGGTCGCCCGGGTGCTGGAGATCCGGCGTGGTGACGGCACCTACGTGACCAGCCTGGAGCCGGACGTGCTGCTCGGTGGTATCTCCTCCGCGGTGGAGCTGCTGCGCGGCGACACCCTGCTCGAGCTCACCGAGGTGCGCAGGCTGTTCGAGCCGGTCGCGACGGGGCTCGCCGCCACCCGCATCTCCGCAAGCGAACTCGCCGAGGTCGAACAGCACCTCGACGCGATGCGCGCGGCGCAGGACGACGTGGAGCTGCTCAACACGCACGACGCCGCGTTTCACCGCGCGGTCGTCGCCGCTACTGGCAACGCCACGCTGACGACCCTCCTGGAGGGCATCTCCAGTCGCACAGTCCGCGCCAGGGTCTGGCGCGGACTGGTCGACGACAGGGCGGCGAGCCGCACGCTGGCCGAACACGAGGCGATCTTCCAGGCCCTGGTCGGCCGGGACGCCGCGCTCGCGCAGGCCGTCGCCCTCATGCACATCAACACCACCGAGCGATGGCTGCGCGAGCACGTCGGTCGCGACGGCGACCGCCAGGATAGTTCATGAGGGGACATTCATCGACCTCCGCAGCGTGCGCCGGCTCTCGGCAGGCTCTGCCGGTTCCCGGTCAGTGCGCGGCGAACTGGAGGCTGGTGCCCTGCACGACATCGGCCTTGACCGGCAAGGGATCCACGACCAGACGCTGGCCGTAGATGTCGGTGACCGCGATGGCACCGCCACACCCGGAACCGTTCTCGGAGAGGAAGTAGTTGTAGTCGGTGCGGTGCAGCTGTTGCCACTGTCCACCTGACCAGACCTCCAGTCGTGCCACCGGATTGCGGTGGTCGATGACCTGGATGCCGCACCAGTACTGGCTGGACCCGGACTTGTAGCGGATGGAGATGTTCTTCGGCGCTGCGGGGCTCACCAGCGTCCACGTGATCGGGATCTCGCCAGCGACGGGCGCGGCCAGCCGGGCGAACGCCGCCGCGCTCAGGTCCAGCTGCCCGACCCGACACGGCGCCGGACAGAGGTTGGTGATCCGCACCGTCAGCCTCGCCCCGTTTGCCGCCCGGACCAGAACATAGGCGCCGCAGGCCTTGGAGTCCTCGTAGTCCGACCAGTTCATCGCGGCGGTCAACGGATCGGGGCCGGGGTCATACGAGCACGCGCCGCCGCCGTTGGAGTCGTAGAACGTCGCCACCCCGCTGTGGGGCACTCCCGGCTGGATCTTTCCGGCCAGCGGTGTGCGATCGGTGACCGCAGCGGGCGCCGCCGTCGAGGCCGTCGTTGTTGTTGTCGACGGGGCAGTGGTGGTCGTTGTCGTGCTGGTCGCGGCGTTCGCTGACGTGGACGACACGGCCGACCCGGCCGAGGACGGACTGGTCACCTGGGCTGCGGCAACAGGTCTACCCGCGACACCCGTGTGATTCCGCAGCGCGAGCACACCCACGATCGCCGCCAGCATCACGACCACCGCAGCCACCAACCACCGTCTGGACACCACAACCCCTATGCGACAAAACGAAAGTCGACGCCAACCGTGAGGGTCCTGATCGTGCCAAAGCGTCGACCTGTCGGGCAAGCCCCCACATCGTGACCAGGGCGATCGACCACAGTGGACCGGTGCGCGCTGGACAGGCGGATGTGGGTTCGGCCGCACGTAGAGGTCGTCCGAGAAGGGTCTCCCGCCGGGTCGGCCGCCTCGGATTTCCTACTCACCAACAGCTGGCCGGCCGCTGTCCATGAAACCTGCTTTGCGCATCTCCTCGTACGCTTCGCGTAGGTCGGCCGCCTCTGGCAATCCCTTGGCTTCCACGGTCTGCACCACTTCGGCCGCCCGCCACTGGTTCGAGGGAACAACGCGGCCCGAGGCAATGGCCCGCAGGGTGTGGCAAGCAGCCTCGTCCACGTGGTTACCCGCCAACAGCGCCAGCGACAGGTCGATGTTGGCTGATGCCACCCGGCGCGGCCACTTGCTCACGTCGTCGCCAGGGGAAAGCCGTCTGATGACTTCACGGGCGTACTCCTCGGCGGCAGGGTCACTGACCCACGCCAGGGTGGTCGCGGTATACGCCATCGACTTGTCTGGGTCGTAGCGATAGTGATGCTCCGGCCGGTCTGGCCGTGACAGCGGTGAAACGAGGCGCTGCACCTCCTTGACGGCCGCGTAGGTGTCGGCTCGTTGACCAAGCCGGGCATGCGCCCGCCCTGCCTGCGCGGCGGCTTGGATCGCCGCCGAGCTGCCGACCGGGGCAAGCGCCCTGGCCGCGTCCGACAGTTCGAGCGCCCGCAGGTAGTCGCCGTCAGTCAGCACGCGCCAAGCTTCGGTTTCGTAGCACCATGCCCGGATTTCTTCGTGCCCGGCGTGCTCGGCGAGACTCGAAGCGCTCTTCAGTCGTGCCCGCGCGGCGTTGGCCTGGTTCAGGTCGATGTGCACAGTTGCCCCAAGGAGCGAAAGCCACCCGCCGACAATCAGCAACCGCCGGTGTTCGGCCAAGGTCCTGCGAGCATCGAGCAACCGGTTCAGATATCCGAGGTGCCGCCGGATGCGGCCAAGCAGAACGCCGGGCGAGGTCGTTGGGTAGGCAACCGCCAGTTCGTCCACGACGGACTCAAGCCGCTCCAGCGTTTCCGAGCCGACGTCGCTGGCCTCAACGCGGCGCATCAGCTCAAGAGCCTGTAGTTCGTCGTCTTCGGTCGCGATCGGCGTAAACCAGGGCTGGATGGCCGTTGACGTGGCCGCGAGGAGATCGGCCGGATGCAGCAGGCCCCGCAGGGCTGCGGCGTCGAGACCGAGCAACCGGGCCAGCTTCGGCTGCTGGTACGGCAAGGGGTCGTTGGTTCCGGCTTCCCAGCGAACCACGGTCGACCGGTCGACACGCATTGCTTCGGCCAACGACTCCTGGGAGTAGCCAGCGACCTTGCGTACCTGCGCCAGCTCGATCCGGCGTATCGCCATCGAGTGACCTCTCAGTCGGGGATCCCAAGCACTTCGAAGGCTGTTCGCCCAGGTCAAGACTAGCCGTGCGACATCTGTGCGGCACCGCTGCGTCACTTGTGCTCTGTTGATCGACCTTGGCGTTCGCTTCAGTGGCTCACGACATCGTCAGCAGCGAACACGGAGGGCATCGTCGATGGCGACGAAGTCAGCGCAACCACGGGCAGCACCCACTTCGCGGCCCGACACCGCTTCCGCCAGGGAGGAACGGCGGGTTGTCGCGCCGTACATCACTGCATGGAGCGCCGAACAGGACTTGCCTTTCACGTTGGTGGAACGCCCCGACTGCGGCATCAGCTACGTGGACGAACTACCGACCGACCGCGATTCCCACGGCGTGTTGTGGCGACGAGCCGCAGTACGTCACCAGATAGGTCGGCCCGAGTTCGGCAAGGTTCACCCCTTGCGGCAACGGCGGGCCATGAGGCGGTTGTTGTGCCAGGTCTGCGCCGAGCCGGCTGGCCGATCAGACGACGGCGTCCTGTGGCTGCTGCGGGACTACCGACACGACTGGCCGGGCTGGCCCGAAGGAATGGCGTCCGTGGAGCCGCCCATTTGCGTACCCTGCGTCGCGGTGTCCTTGCGGCTGTGCCCAGCACTGCGACATGGCGCTGTGGCTGTCCGTGCTCGTGAGCATCCGATCGCGGGTGTGCGAGGCGCACTCTATCGGAAGGGCGTGCTTGCTCCTGTTGCCGTCGAGGCGGCCAACTTGCCCTACGACGCGCCTGGCATTCATCGGATGGTGGCCTCGGCACTGATTCGCGAACTTCGGGGCTGTTCCCTCGTGTCGACGGGGGAACTCGTCGAAGAGCACGAAGCAACCGGAGGCGACGGCATATGACTCGCTCGTCTTCACGCGAGGGAGGACGGTGCTCGGCCGAGTTGTTCACTCGTGGGTCCGCGAGCGTGTCGACCGGGTCGCCGGATGACGCGCGGTGGCCCGGACGTGGCCCAGGCGCACACGCGCACCATCGAACAATCGGCAGGTCGTCATCGGGCGGATGGGTCGTGCGAGACAGAGCGTCAGCTCGCGGTGCAGGACAGCGCGGGCGATGCGTTGCTGCCCGAGTAGTTGGCCTGTAACCCGAAGCTCGTGTTGCCGCCGGGCGGTATCGCGCCGTTGAATCCCGCGTTCGTGACGGTCTCGCCCTGGCCGCTGTGGCTCTCCGTGCCGTTCCAGACGTTGGTGACCTGCTGGTTGCCGTTCCAGGCCCAGGACACCTTCCATCCGGTGGTGGCCGTGGTACCGGTGTTGTTCACCGTCACGTTGGCGGTGAACCCGTTGCCCCACTGGTTGGTCACCGCGTAGGTCGCCGTGCACCCGCCCCCGCCACCGCTGCCAGGGGACGTCGTGGCGGTCACCCCCGCAGACCGGGCCGAGACGTTGCCGGCCGCGTCGTAGGCGGCGACGGTGTACGTGTGCCGCGTCGCAGCAGACAGCCCGGTGTCGGTGAAGGTGGTCCCGGTGGCCGTGCCGACCTGGGCACCGTCCCGGTACACCCGATAGCCGGCCACGCCGACGTTGTCTGTGGACGGCGACCAGGACAGGGACACCGAGGAACTCGTCGTGCCGGTGGTCGCGAGGTTCGCCGGCACCGACGGCGGAGTGGTGTCCCCGCTGTTGCCGCCGGCCGTGGCCGTGACCGAGAAGCTGTTCGTGCCAAGGCCTTGGCCTCCGCGCCAGACCTCGAAGCCGGCCTCGACGTCGATCAGGTAGTTCGAGGGGTTGATCGAGCCGCGCGCCACCGCGTCGTTGAACAGCGCCTTGAGGTCGAGATTGCTGACGGACGTGGCGCCCGGGTTCAACACGTACGAAATGATCTTCCACGAGGTTTGCTGCCCGGTCCACACGGACCAGTTCATGCCGTCGACACTCGAGGTTCCGGTCTGCGAGCCGAACGGCTGCACCCCACCGCGACTGTTGATCCAGATCATCACCTCGGTGCCGTCCGGCTGGCCGGTGGTGGTGGGCGTGGAGTTGAACCAGACGTCGTAGGCGACGTCGTACGCGCCCGACGCGGGCTGGGAGGTACTCCACGACGTAGTGGCGCTGCCCAGATTGCTCACCTGGATCGGCATTCCGCTGTTGGGGGTGCACATGCCCCAGTGGCAACCCTTGTAGATGGACGGGTAGGTGGCCGGCGCGCCACCGTTGAGGTTGAAGTTGGCGGTGGTCAGCGACCACGCGGTCCCGCCGGTGTAGGTGATGCACTGCGGCGAGCTCGAGTTCCACTCGTTGGCCTGGATCAGGTAGTCCCCGGTCGAGATCGTGCCGGTGCCGGAGCAGGTGGTCGTGGCGGCCTGCGCGGTCGGGGCGGCGATCACGATGCCCGCCGCCCCGACTGCGATCGCCAGTGCCGCCGCGAACACGCGGGGCCGAGAGAATGTTCGCGACATCGGACTGTCATCCCTTCGGAGGTCCGCCGCGCGCCCGCAGCGGGAAGGTCTCGCGGTGGGCCGCAGGAGGACTGTCCGGGAATTCGGCCCGCGGCAGAATGTAGCCACGCTGTTGCGGCGGCCCAAAGTGCAGCGGCCGAGGACCGCGACGAAGCCCAGGTCGAAACAATGTCGTGAACTGAAAGTTACAGGCGACTACCGGGTTCCGACGAACCGCGACCTCAGCGCCGGGGCGGACTCCGACTCGCATGCTTGCCGCGAGGCAGACCGACTGCTACCGATGGGATCAGTCAGGCCGGGATCACGCCGAACCCAGAACGCGTAGACGCCGACCGTCGCACCGAGCTGCGCCAGCTCGTAGCGCGATCCTCGTAGGCCTTCGATGAGGAAGGAACACGCACGTGCGCCTCGTCCATCCCCAGCGCCGCAGCGGCCTCGGACTGCGCGGCAACCGCGTCAGGCTCCTGATCGGCTGTGCTGTCACCGCGGTACTCACCCTCGTGGCGATCATCCTGCCCGCCACCGCCGAAGCCGCCGGGACGACCTGTTCGAGCCAGACCGGAAACAGCAACGGCTACTACTACTCGTTCTGGACCGACGGCGGCGGATCGGCCTGCATGACCTTCGGCTCCGGCGCGAACTACAGCACGTCCTGGAGCAACGCCAGCAACTTCGTCGCAGGAACCGGCTGGGCCACCGGCAGCCGCAGGACGGTGAACTACTCCGGCAGCTTCAATCCCTCCGGCAACGGCTACCTGTCTCTCTACGGCTGGACCACCAACCCGCTGGTCGAGTACTACATCGTCGAAAACTGGGGCAGCTACCGGCCAACTGGAAACTACAAGGGCACCGTCACCAGCGACGGTGGCACGTATGACATCTACGAGACGACGCGGTACAACGCGCCGTCCATCATCGGTACCGCGACCTTCAACCAGTACTGGGCCGTCCGCCAGGCCCGGCACACCGGAGGATCCATCACCACCGGCAACTTCTTCGACGCCTGGGCCAGCCACGGCATGAACCTCGGCAACTTCAACTACATGATCCTCGCCACCGAGGGCTACCAGAGCAGCGGCAACTCCAACATCGTCGTCGACGGATCCTCGCAGGGCGGCGGAGGCACAACGGGCGAACTGCACGCGGTGGGCGCTGGCAAGTGTCTGGACGTGCCGAACGCCTCGACCGCGTCAGGCACGCAGGCACAGATCTACTCGTGCTGGGGCGGAGCCAACCAGACCTGGACCCACACGTCCCCTGGCCAGCTGACCGTCACCATGAGCGGCACCACCCTCTGTCTTGGCGCCGCCAACGGCCAGACCAGCCCCGGTACCAAGGTGGGCACCTCGTCCTGCAACGGCGGGGCCAGCCAACAGTGGAATCTCAACTCCAACGGCACGGTCACCGGAGTCCAGTCGGGACTGTGCCTTGACGTGACCGGAGCCTCCAGCGCCGACGGCGCGCTGGCCGAGCTGTGGACCTGCAACGGCCAAAGCAACCAGCAGTGGACCCTCGGGTAGCCACCGCCCGTACGTGACGGAGGTTCCCATGTTCGCAGTCCATCCCGGCCGGCGACGAACCCGGCTGCTCGCCATCTCCCTGCTCGCCGCGACGATGACCGTGGCCGCGCTCGCGCCGTCCGCGCCGGCGGCCACCTCGGCCGAGCCGACCGCGACCCCGCCGCCGGTCTACCTCGACACCCACCACAGCTTCGCCGAACGGGCCGCCGACCTCGTGTCGCGCATGACGCTGAGCGAGAAGGCGCAGCAGCTGCACACCAACAGCGCGCCGGCCATTCCCCGACTTGGCGTGCAGCAGTACACGTACTGGAGCGAGGGCCAGCACGGGCTCAACACGCTCGGCGCGAACACCAACCACGGCACGGTCAGCGGCGGCGTGCACGCGACGAGCTTCCCGACCAACCTGGCCAGCACCATGTCCTGGGATCCGGACCTGGTCTACCAGGAGACCACGGCGATCTCCGACGAGGCCCGCGGCATGCTCGACAAGTCGCTGTGGGGCGTCGCGCAGAACAACATCGGCCCTGACAAGAACGGCTACGGCTCACTGACCTACTGGGCTCCGACCGTGAACCTGGACCGCGACCCCAGATGGGGCCGAACCGACGAGGCGTTCGGCGAGGACCCGTACCTGGTCGGCAGGATGGCCGGCGCGTTCGTGAACGGCTACCAGGGGCAAACCCGGTCCGGCCAGCCGATCACGCCCTACCTGAAGGTCGCGGCCACGGCCAAGCACTACGCGCTCAACGACGTGGAGAACGACCGGCACGCGGACTCCTCGGACACCACGGACACCAACCTCCGTGACTACTACACCGCGCAGTTCCGCGACCTGATCCAGAACGCGCACGTGTCCGGCCTGATGCCGTCGTACAACGCCGTCAACGGCACGCCGTCGCCGGCCAACACCTACCTGGGGAACGAACTGGCCCAGCGGACCTACGGCTTCGCGGGCTACACCACCTCCGACTGCGGCGCCGTCGGCGACGTCTACGCGCCCGGCAGCCACAACTGGGCGCCGCCGGGCTGGACCACTGCCACGGTCACCGGCGCGACGCAGTGGACGAACACCGTGACCGGCCAACAGGTTTCCGGCGCCGCCGGCGGCCAGGCGTACGCGCTGCGCGCCGGCACCCACCTCAACTGCACCGGAGCCGAGGACACCCTGGCCAACCTCGAGGAGGCCATCAAGGCCGGCGCGGTGTCCGAGGGCGTGATCGACGACGCGCTGCTGCACCTGTTCACCATGCGCATGCGGACCGGCGAGTTCGACCCGCCGAGCCAGGTGGCCTACACGAAGATCACCAAGGATCAGCTCCAGAGCCCCGCGCACCAGGCGCTGGCCGAGAAGGTCGCGGCGAACTCGTTGGTGCTGCTGAAGAACGACCTCGTGCCCGGTGCCGCCGCGCCGCTGCTGCCGGCCGATCCGGCCAAGCTCAACAACGTGGTCGTCGTCGGTGACCTGGCCGGCACGACGACCCTCGGCGACTACTCCGGCGAACCGGCGCTCCAGACGAACGCCGTGCAGGGCATCACGTCCGCGGTCAAGGCGGCCAACCCGAACGCCACGATCACCTTCGACGCGTGCGGGACGTCCACCAGCGCGACCACGACGGCGAGCTGCGCGGCGGGCACCCTGGCCGCCGTCAAGACGGCCGACCTGGTCGTGGTGTTCGTCGGCACCGACACGAACCTGGCCAGCGAGGGCAAGGACCGCACCACCATCGCCATGCCGGGCAACTACGACTCGCTGATCAACCAGGTCAACGCGGTCGGCAATCCCCGGACCGCGTTGGCCATCCAGGCAGGCGGCCCGGTCAGCATCGACAAGGTCAAGGGCGACTTCCCCGCCATCGTGTTCAGCGCGTACAACGGGGAGAGCCAGGGCACCGCGCTGGCCGAAGTGCTGTTCGGCAAGCAGAACCCCAGCGGGCACCTGAACTTCACCTGGTACGCCGACGACACGCAGCTGCCCGGGATGAAGAACTACGGCCTGACCCCGTCCCAGACCGGTGGTATCGGCCGCACCTACCAGTACTTCACCGGCACACCAACCTATCCGTTCGGGTACGGCCTCTCCTACAGCAGCTTTGCCTACTCGCACGTGCACGCCGCCCCGGCAACAGTCGGCGCGGACGGGCAGGTGACCGTGCGGCTGGACGTGACCAACACCGGCAGCACGGCCGGCGCCACGGTGGCCCAGCTGTACGCGGCAACGCCGTTCACGGTGCCCGGCGTGGAGCTACCGCGCGAGCGACTGGCCGGATTCCAGAAGACGACCGTGTTGGCACCAGGCCAGACCCAGCACCTGGCCATTCCGGTGCGCATCAGCGACCTGGCGTTCTGGGACGAGGGACAGCACCGCGAGGTGGTCTACGACGGTCCCTACCAGTTCGGCGTGGGCACCGATGCCAGCCACCTCGTCGGCACCAGCACGGTGACCGTCACCGGAGCCATCGTCCCGAAGACCCGGTCCGTGACCGTGCAGCCCGACCAGGTCGTGTTCGCGCCGGGCCAGAGCATCGACCTGGCCGGCAGGAACCCGTGGATCGCCGACGACACCGCGCAGGCCGCCCAGCACGTCCCGGCCGACCACATCGTCGAGGCGGTCAACGACGACCAGTCGTTCGTCGACCTGACGCGCACCCCGGTCAGCTACCGCAGCAGCGATCCGCGCGTGGCCCAGGTGAGCAGAACCGGCAAGGTCACCATGGTGGCACCGGGCGTCGCGACCATCAGCGCCACGGTGAACGGGGTCACCGGCTCGACGCCGGTGGTGGTCAAGCAGCCGTTCACGCTCAGCGCACCGACCCAGGTGCAGCCGGGCACGACGTTCACCGCCAGCACCACGCTGGTCAACCCGGCGGGCGCTCGGCCGCTGCACGAGGCGACCCTGACGCTCAGCGCGTCCGGCGGCTGGACCGTCCACGCCACCTCGCCGTCCACCTTCGGCACCGTGGCGGCCGGGCAGACGGTCAGCACCACCTGGCAGGTGGACGTGCCGGCCTCAGCGCAACCCGGCAAGTTCGACGTGTCGGCGCGGGCGACGTTCACCTCCGTCAACGGGCCGGGCAGCTCGGCGGACGCGACCACTGTGCTGCTGCCGCATCCGCCGTACCCGTCGTTGCCCGCGGCGTACAACAACGTGGCCGTCAGCGACGACGCCAACCCCGGTGCTGGCAACTTCGACGGCGGCGGCGCCAGCTTCTCCGCCCAGGCTTTGGCGAGCGCGACGCCCAGCCTCACCCCGGGCGCCACATTCACCCATGACGGGCTGACGTTCACCTGGCCGACCGCGCAACCTGGCACCCAGGACAACGTGGTCGCCGGGGGAGTGGCCGGCGGCCAGACCATCGCGGTCTCCGGGACCGGCCGTACGCTCGGCCTGATCGGCGTCGGTGACTACGGCAGCCCGACCGGGACCGCGACGGTGACCTACACCGACGGCACCACCGAGCCCTACACCGTCACGTTCGCGGACTGGTGGGCCAACGCGGCGAGCGGCGGCGATATCGTCGCCACGGTCCCGTACCTCAACACCAGCAGCGGAAGGACGAACCAGCAGGTGAGCCTGTACTACGCCGCGATACCACTCCAGACGGGCAAGACGGTGCGATACCTGACGTTGCCGGACATCAGCGACGGCGCGACCACCGGCACGGCGGCCATGCACATCTTCGCCATCGCGGTCGGCTGAGCTGAGCGAACAGTCACTGATCTGGTTGTCCCGCCGGTATTGTGCCGGCGGGACAACCACTTCTGGGGCGATCTGCTCTGCCGAGTCCGTGCCCGCACCCGACAAAATCTGGTGGGCCGATCGTCACCGCACGCGGGTGGCGAGGCGGTCGCGGAGGCGGGCGTGGCGGAACTGGTAGACAGTGCCGGCCTGGCGGAGGACTCCGGCCTGATGGGCGTCTTCGAGGAAGGCGTTCAACCGCCAGGGGAGCCTGCCGATCATGGCCAGCTGGCGACTGGCACGGAAGTAGGCGCCGAACGAGGTCTGGCAGTAGGTCAGGAGCGCCACCGCGAGCGCGGTGAGCGTCGCGAGACCGATCCCGAAGTCACTGGCTCCAAGGATGACGGTCATCCCCAGGAACGACACCGCGAAGAGCGCGCCGACAAGGACGGAGGTGACGGCAGCGGCTCGAATTGCTTGGCCGATCGCCACTTTCCCCGGTCTCCCCTTGGTCGCATCGGGGACGGCAGTCAGGTACGGGCGGAACAGAAAGAGCGCGCCGAGGCCGGCCGTGAGCAAGGTCAGCCCCGTGGTCCCGAAGATGAACTTCCAGGTGAAATCGATCTTGGTCTCGTAGTGCTCACCGGGTCGAGGAATGCTGGCGCTGTAGAGGTCGACGGGCGCCAGCTTCCCGCCGATCAGCCAGATGAAGAACAGTACACCGAGCCAGGCAACGGGAACGCCGATCAGCAACCAGAGGACGATGAGCCACGGCTTGTCGTCCTCAATTTCCTTCTCGTCGCCTTCGTCGATGAACTTCCTCGGGTCTCCCTTGGGCAGGAACGGCCTCGTCATGAATCCCGCCGCGAGGCCCATCGCCACCGCGCCGATCACTGTTGTCCAGGCCTCGGTCATGGTGGCCGCGAGAAAAGTCAGCCAGCGCTCGGCCTTCTTGCGGGACCACCGTCTCGATGGGGGTCGCTGTGGATCGAGATAGGTGGGGCCGTCCTCGAACGCCGTCGGAATGATCGCGTCGAGCAGGTGGTTCTCGATCGATCCGACCGTCGGAAACCGCACTGGATCCAGGAGTTCGGTCGGTTCACGGTGGGGATCCTCGTACACGCTTCGCAGCAACGACACCACCAGCGGCGTGCGGAACGTCGTGGTGACGGCCTCCGACGGTCCGGCCGCCAGGTGGTCCAGGAATCGTTGCCAACGCGGAAGTGCGCCCGGTTGAACACTCCGCCGAAGATGGGCGAGCACCACGGGAGGTGCCAGTTCCTCCGCTGTCAGCACCGCCGCCGAGTCGATGATGCCGACTTTTTCGGCCGCTTCCGCATACTCCTCGGAACGGCACGTCAGAATGATCGGGTCGCCGCCTCGGACGGCTCTGGCGATCGCGCGGAACGCGAAGAATCGTCGAGTCGGCGCGATCTCGTCGAGACCGTCCAGGATGGGCAGCACCTGACGGTTGGCGACCAGGCGCTGCGCTCCGTCGAGGCTGATGCTGGGATATTCCTCGACAATTCGCCTTGCTATCCACGTCCGCAGGTGTTCTCGCGCCGGGTCCCAGGACGCGAGGGAGAGCATGAGCGGTACGGGCTCGTCGCGACCGGCCGAATCAAGAAGATGGAGCAGGAGCAGAATCGCGAACGAGGTCTTTCCGCTGCCAGCTTCACGAGAATGATCACTCTCCGGCGGCGGAGGCGGCGCATCGTCCGGACGAAGTCGGCCAGATCGCCCGCGTTGCCGGACAGGTCACCGTCGACATTCACCGGGTGGTCCGCGAGCTCGGGACGACTAGGTCTGGTTGGGGCGGCTGCCAAGGAGCAGCAGGCAGAGCACGGTGACGCCGGCGACCAGCGCGGCCACCAGCAGCATGGGGTTCACCTTCGGGTCGGCCGAGGCCGCCGCCGCGACGGCGGTTCCGGCGCTGGTGCTGGACGGCGCGGTCGGCGCGGCGGCGCTGGCGGCCGGCTGCTGGACCGGGACGGCGGGTTGCTCGGCCTCGGTGGGCTGGTGCTGGCCGGGCTGGGTGCCGGGATCGGGTTGCTTGGCCGGTTGCGTGGGGATCGGCTGCGCGGGGGCCGGCTGCGCGGGGGCGGGTTGCGCCGGGGCCGGCTGCTGCTGCGCCGGCGGCGGGTCGGCGGGCAGCACGGTGAGCTGTGCGCGCATGTCCGGGTGGATGGAGCAGAAGTAGGCGTAGTCGCCGGGGGTGGTCACCTGGTAGCTCCAGGACTGCCCGGTGGTCAGCGTCGGCGAACGGAACGACGCAGGTGCGCTGGTCGTGGTCGCGTCGTGCGGGGCCTGGTCGGAGTTCGTCCAGGTGATCGTGTCGCCAACGTGGACGGTCATGCTGACCGGCGAGAACGCGTGCCCGACGATCGCGATCTGGTGCGTCTCGGCGTGTGCGGAGCCAGGCGCGACCAGCGCGACCAGCCAGGCCGCGGCGAACGCGTTGACCCAGCGGGCGACCCGGGAGCGGCGGCGGGTCATCGGGTGAAGTCCCCGGCCAGTTCGACCGTGAGCCTGCGCCGGACGAGTGCCGCGGCCAGCACTGACAGCCGGCGCGGATGCCGGCCGTGCACGGTGTGCCGGTCCACCCGACCCCGGCAGGACAACACAACGGCTTCGGTGTCCACCCGCACCACCCGTGCGGTCGCCGGCAGCGCGACGGTCAACTCGCGGACGGTCACCTCGCCGACCAGCCGGAGCGCGCCGGGCCCTGCGGGGTGCACCTCGGCGGTGAACCGGATCTCGGGGTGGCGGTCGGCGGCCAGCGCCAGCGGACCGGCCAGCGCGCGGCGGGTCAGCGGGCGGCTCACTCGGGTGGGGCGGCTGCGCACGGTCAGGGCAAGTTCGACCGGCGCGTCCGGGCCGTCGGGCACGTGCAGCTCGCCGGACGCGGGGGTGAAGCGCGCGGCGAGCGGGCCGGTGCGCACCTCAAGCGCGCACCGGTCCAGCCGCAGCCGGTAGGTCCCCGGCGGTGGCAGGCCCGGCCGCACCTGCGGCAACTCGGCCGCTGCCTGGCCGGGCCGAGCGGCGGCGGTCTCGGTCGCGTTCTCGGTGGGGGACAGGGACGACATGGCGGCTCCAGGGAGACGGGGTCGGGCCGGTGTCCCCAGGACACCGGCCCGACCTGGCGGACTCATTCAGCAGGTGAGCTGGTTCACCACCGGCTCCAGCATGTGCTCGACCAGCACGAGGTGCGACGACACGTACTGGGTCGGGTTGAGGATGTCGCCGATCTGCTGGGTCAGCGGCTCGTCCAGGTGCGCGGCCTGGAGGTGCTGCCAGAACGTCAGCAGCGGCTGCTGCACTATGCCGCCGCCGTTGACCAACGGGGTGAGCAGGTGCTCGACCAGCACCAGGTGCGACGACACGTACTGGCCCAGGTTCAGAATGTCGCCGACCTGCTGGGTCAGCGGCTCCTCCAGGTGCGCGGCCTGGAGGTGCTGCCACAGCGTGGCCAGCTCCGCCTTGGCGACACAGTCACCGACGGGCGGCGGGGGCGGCGTGGTGCCTCCGGAGGTCGGCGGGGCCGTGGTGGTGCTGGTCGGCGGAGTGGTGCCGCCGCCGGTCACCGTCAGGGCCGCCTTCATGTCCGGGTGCACCGCGCAGTAGTACGTGTAGCTGCCGGCCTTGGTGAAGGTGTAGCTGAACGACTGACCCTGCGCGATGTTGGGCGAGCTGAACTTGTCCGGCCCGCTGTCGATCGTGACGGTGTGCGGCGCCGAGTCGTGATTGGTCCACACCACGGTGTCGCCGACGTCCACGGTCGGCGATGCAGGGCTGTACTGGTAGTTCATGATCTCGACGCGGACCGTGCTCCCTGACGCGGCTGACGCGGCTGGCGCGGCTTGCGGCTGCGCCTGGGCGTTCGGGGCCGCGGCGTTCGGCGCCGCTCCGACCGGGGCCGCCGCCGGGACGGCCTGCACGCCGGCCGGGATGATCCCCGCCGGCAGGCCGAGCCCGTTCAGTTGTTGCGCCGCGAGACCGACCTTCGGCGTCGCCTGCGGCGCCGGGGCAGCGCTCTGCCCGCCGGCCGCGTTCAGCGCGAGCATCGCGCCCGCGATGCCGAGCGCGGCCACCGCGACGGCCAGCCGGGCGGACCGTCGGGGTTGCCCGACCTGCGGCCGTTCGGTTTCGACCGGCCCTGTGTTCGTGTCCACAACAGACTCCTCTCGTACTGCGGTCATCGGCCAGGGCTGGCCGTGACGAGAAACCCGGCGACCGCGAGCACGACCGTGACCAGCACGGTCTCGGCGGCGACCGAGTAGACGAAGGGGCGGACGGTGGTGGCGTCACCGCGCAACGCGACCGCGAAGTCCAACCGGCGGTCCACCCACCGCTTGCTGCCGAGGCCGCCGACCAGCGCGACGGCCAGCACCCCGAGCTTGATCAGCAGCAGGTGCCCGTAGCCGGTGTCGGTCAACGCGGACAGCGAGCCGAGCAGCCGCCACGCCAGCACCAGGCCGGCCAGCACGATCGCGGCGACCGAGCCGAGCGCGAGCTTCGAGTACCGAGGCACTACCAGGGCCAGCACGTCCGGCCGGCGGCCGGGCAGCACGCCGAACAGCAGCATCGCCAGCCCGCCCACCCACAGCGACACCGCGATCAGGTGCACCAGCACCACCACCTGCATCAGCGCAGGCTGCGGCAGGTCGCGGGAGTGCCCGGTGAGGCCGTTGGTGCGCAGGAGTCCGAGGCCGACCGCGCCGGCCCCGACCCGCCACGCCCAGGACCTGGCGGCGGCCTCCCCCCGGCGGGACAGGTCCACCAACACCACCCCGGCCAGGACCCACAGCAGCGCGCGGGCCACCCAGACCCGGCCGAAGTCGAGGCCGACCACCTCGGACAGCACGTCGAACCGGAACGCGTCGGCGGGCGGGCGTTGGAGCACCCACGCGCCCTCGAGGCCGAGGCCCGCGACGGTGCCGAGCAGGCCGAGCACCCAGCCGAGGACGACAAGTCGCCGCGCGCCGCGTTCCGCCGCGCCGGCCGGCCACAGCACGGCCACGAAGAACAGGCCGCCCCAGAACAGCGCGCCACCGAGGTAGTCGACCACGCGGGCGAGCACGTAGCAGGAGTGCGCGGCGTCGCCGGCGGCGTTCCCGGCTGCGGTGGCGAGCAGTCCCGTGTGGACGGTCACGACCCGACCCCTGGGTGCAACAGCGCGGTGGCCTGTCCGGAGCGCGGATCGACCACCAGCCCGCAGTGCTGGCCGAGCAGGCTGGTCAGCAAGCCGGCCGGCAGGCTCGCCACCCCGCCGACCGCACCGGGGCCGGCGGTGCCGCCGAGCAGGCCGCCGACCAGTGGCAACCCGCCGGTCAGCCCGGACAGCAGGCTGGTCAGGCCGCCAAGGTCGCCGGCGAGCGGCAGGCTGCCGGTGTGTCCGGCCAGGCCGGGCACGTCGCCGAGGACGCCAAGTCCGGCGGTCGCGCCACCGAGCGAGGTGACGTCGCCGAGCACCGGCAGTGTGCCGGTGAGCGCGCCGACCTGGTGCAGCAGCGATCCGAGCACGCCGGGGTCGCAGGACGGGGGTGGCGGCGGCGTCCCGGTCGGGGCGCCGGTGGGCGGGGTGGTTCCGGTGGTCGGGCTCGGTGGGACGGCGTTGGTGGGACCGGTGCCGGTCGGGGCGCCGCCGGGCACCGGGTAGGTGGCTGTCAGCACCGGCGGCGGCGCGGGCTGCGCCACCTGGCGGGTCGGCGGCTCGACCACGACGTTGGGCCGGACCGGCGGCTGCTGGCCGGGCGCGATGGTCGGCGCCGTCGGCTGCGCCGCGCGCGGCGGCTGTCCCGGGGTGGTTCCGGACTGGCTCGCGCCACCGGTCGGGTTCACCATCCCGATTCCGGATGCGAAACCGACGACGACCACAACTGTCGCCGCCAGACCGGCCGCGACCGCGTGCTCCCGCTGCACCTTCATGCGTGAACATCTCCCCGAATTCATGTTCGCCGGGCACTTTCGTGGAAATGACTCAAGCAGTGCGACATTGCCGAACGAGGTCGCACCGTGACCCAACGGTGAACTGGTCCTCACCGCGTCCAGCGCCCTTCGGTGAGAACTTGGAGAGCGGCCAACTGAATCGATCTGAACAGCTTATTTATTGGAAGAATAGTCCGATTGGGTGTTGCCTGCGAGTAACCCGGAACCAATCGTGCGGTGGCTCGTTAAGCGTTCTTACGCGTCTCGGAATGCCATTGTGAAGCCTTTGTCGTGCGGACGCGCTAACGCTGCGGTAATGCCGTGCAATGCGTCGGAAACACTGTCCTGGTTGATTTCTCGGCATCATCGCTCGCGTCAGATCCCCAACCGCACGAGCAGGAGAGTTCATGCGCATACGCTCGATCTGCGTCCGCACCGTCGCCACCGCGGCCGTCCTGTGGTGCGGTGTGGGTGTTGCCGACGCCCACGTGACCGCTCAGCCCGGCACCGCAACCAAGGGCGGCTACGCGAAGATCGCCTTCCGGGTGCCCACCGAGTCCGCCACCGCCGGCACCGTGGGCCTGACCGTCACACTGCCGGCCGACCACCCGCTCGCTTCGGTGGCGTTGCGCCCGGCGCTCGGCTGGGCCGGCACCGCCGCCAAGGAGTCGCTGGTCCAGCCGGTCAGCGACGACGACGGTCGCACGATCACCGAGCGGGTCGCCACCGTGACCTGGCAGGCGCAGCCTGGCACCCGGATAGCACCCGGCGAGTTCACCGAGTTCGAGATGTCCGTCGGCCCGCTGCCAACCGACGCCGACCAGTTGCTGTTCCCGGCAGTGCAGACCTACGACGACGGCAGCACCGTGCACTGGGACCAGCCGCCGGCCAAGGGCGGCCCGGAGCCGGAGCACCCCGCGCCTGCCGTCACGCTGCTGGACAGGACCGCCGACACCGCGACCGCCGGGCACACCGCCGCCGCGCTCGCCGGCACCGACCGCACCTCGCTCTGGCTGTCCGGCGCCGCGCTGCTGCTGGGTGCGGCCGGGGTCGGCCTCGGGATTGGCGCCGTGCTGCGCAGCCGCCGGGCCGGCCGGTCATGATCCGCGCCGCGCTCCCGACCCCGACGTCCGATCACGGCATCGCTGGGCCTGGGCTCGCCCATCGCGGGACGGCCGCCCGCCAGGTAGTCGGGCTGGTCGCCCGCGCGCTGGCCGGGCTCGGGGTGGCCGGGACCCTGCTGCTGGCCGCCCCGAGCCCGGCCGGTGCGCACAACGTCCTGGTCGACAGCTCCCCGGCAGCCGGCAGCGTGCTCCAGCAGGGGCCGGCGCGGGTGCGGTTGGACTTCGACCAGCCGGTGGATCCGCACTACGCCGAGCTGACCGTCACCAGCCCTGGCGGCGACCACTGGGAGAGTGACCGGCCCACCGTCGACGGCAACTCGGTGACCGCCCCGATTGCGCCACTCGGACCGGCCGGGCCGTACCAGGTGGCGTACCGGATCGTGTCCGCCGACGGGCATCCGGTCTCCGGCGGCGTGACCTTCACCCTGACCACAGCCGGCACCGGCGCGCCGCGCCCCGCGCTCACCGCCAACGCGTCACCGGCCAAGGCGACCGCCGTGCCGCCCTCCGGCGCGGCGCAGGACACACCGCTGTGGCCGTGGCTGGTCGGCGGCGGTGTGCTGCTGGTCGGGGTGGCGATCGCCGCCGCCCGGGTAGCCCGCGGCTGACTCGGGCGTGACCCCGGCAAGCCTCGGACTCCCGGGCGAACGCGACCCGACCGGCGGCGACCGTTAGGAGCTGACGAGCTTCTCGAAGAAGAACTCGTGTTTGAGGAAGGACGTCTCGTGCTCTGTCCCGGGGTACGGGGGGATGAGCTGGGCCGCCTGGAACAGCCGCCACCCGTCCGCCAGGGCGGCCACGCCCGTTTGGTACGGCGGTTGGTCGCTGTCGCCGGTGGTGGGGCGAGTCCGGCCGGTGCCGTCGTAGCAGGCCCAGCCGACGACCGGCGAGTCGAGGGCGGAGTTGTTCAGGTATAGGACGAGAACCTGTTGTCTCACGGCGGTCACGCGCGGCTCCTCTGTGCGGGTCGGTTGGTGATGCGGGTGACCCAGTGGTCGACGTCGAAAGTGGGATCGCCGGTCAGCGCCCGCCACACCCGGATCCGGTTGTGGATCTCCAGTCGACCGGCCGCCTCCTCGTACCACGGGAACCTCCGCGCCAGTTCCTCGCGGACGGCGGCGTCGTCGAGGTCCGTGGTGTGCCAGAGTCGAATCTGCGGCACGGTCGGGTTCAGGCGAATCTTGTACATGTAGCGGACGGCATCGCTGTCGTTGCGGCGCCCGCCGTGCCAGATCCCGTGGTGCAGCAACAGAACAGTGCCAGCCGGACAGGCGAGCCGGATCTGGCCGAGCAGGTTCTGGTAGCGGCCGGTGTCGGATTCGTTGGTGCGGCGGAGATGGCTGCCGGGGACCAGCAGTGTGCCGCCCATGTCCTCGGTGACGTCATGCGGGTAGTACATGAGCTGCACGTCGAACGCGTCGAATCGCAGATCGATCACGGCGTCGGCGTGCAACGCCTGGGCGCTGCCCTCGTGTGGCTGCCGGGTGTGGACGAAGTGGTGGTCGACGGTGGGTTCCGGGCCCACCAGGCTTTCCAGGGCGCCGGCGACCGCGGGTAGTGTCACCAGCCGGCGCGCGAAGCTGCCGTGGGGGAACGCCTCGGGCAGGGGAGTGCCGTATGGCACGGCGGGCAGTCCGGCGGCGAAAACGCCGAGCGCCTCCTCGTTCATCGTCGGTGGCACGACTCCGTCGAGGCGGAGGAAGCCGTGTGTCACGAACCGCGCCACCTGGCCTGAGTTCAGCAGTTGCCGTGTGGTTGACATGCCGCAACTCTAGGAAGCCGCGATGTCGTTGTCGTGGGCAGCAATCCGCTTCTACTGGTAGATTTTCGCCGTGGCCTCGTCCGTGGAGCTGGCGCTCGATCAGCCGCCCCACGTGGTCAACGCGGGTGTGGGCGTGCACGGATCCATTGCGGCGCACGAGGTCTTCCGGCTTCCCGAGCTGTGGCAGCTGCACGTGTACGGCTACTCGGGCACGCTGGCGTTCGGCGGCTTCCAGCACGCCATCCGCCCCGGGCACGTGAGCCTCGTACCGCCGGACACCGAGGTGCACTTCGACTACGACGCGCCGCGCTGCGAGCACCTGTACGCCCATTTCTGGTTGCCAGGCAACGGCGAGCGGCTTCGGCTGCCCGTGATGCAGAGTGCCGGTACCGAGGTTGCCGTGTTGCGCGGGCTGCTGCGGCACACGATCGCCGCGTGTACCCAGTCGCCGGCACGGGCCTCGGCGGAGCTGTGGACCGCCTTGTGGCGCACCGCCGGTCTGCCGGACGCCGAACGTGGCCCCGGGCGTCCCGCGCTGCGCACGGCGCTGGCCCACATCGAGGAGAATCTGGCCGCACCGTTGAGCGTTCCGGCGATCGCGGCCGTCGCCGGAGTCTCGCACAGCCACCTCACCCGGCTGTTCCGTGACGGCACCGGGCGCACGGTCGTCGGCCAGATCCGGCACCGCCGCATGCAGCGGGCCCATCACCTCCTCGTCGCCTCGACGTTGGCGATCCCGGCGGTCGCGGCCATCGTCGGCATCCCGGACCTCCAGGCGTTCAACAAGATCTGCCGGAAGGAACTGGGCGCGTCCCCACGGGCCGTGCGGGCGACCGGCTCGTCAGCGCGGTGACCGAGGACGTACGATCGCGGTGCCTTCGTCCTGGGAGAACTGCGGTTTGCGCTTGGCGAGGAACGCTGTTGTGCCCTCGCGCATGTCCGGCGTGCTGAACGCGCGCCGGAACGCGGCCAGTTCGATGTCCAGGCCGGCCGGGACGGTCCGGCCGCGGGCGGCGTTGATGGTGGCCTTGCAGAGTGCCACGGCGGCTGCGGAGTTCTGGCTGATGGTGACCAGCGTGTGCCGCGCGGCGGCGAGCATGGCGGCGCGGCTTTCGAACAGCTCGTTGACCAGGCCGATCCGGTGGGCCTCGGTGGCGCCGACCTGTTTGCCGGAGTAGATCATCTCCCTGGCGCGGCCGGGGCCCACCTGCTGCTGGAGGCGGACGCACCCGCCGAAACCGGGGATCAGCCCCAGCAGGACCTCGGGCTGGCCGAACACGGATTTCTTGGTCGCGTAGACGAAGTCGCAGGCGAGAGCGATCTCGCAGCCGCCGCCGAGCGCGTAGCCGTCCACGCAGGCGATCACCGGGACCGGAACGGACTCCAACAGGCTGGTGACCGACTGCCCGAGGCGGCCGAACTCCTCGCCCTCCTCAGGAGTCATCGCCGCCATCTCTCCGATGTCCGCGCCGGCGACGAACGCCGGGCCAGGAGCGCCGGTGAGGATCAGCGGCGCGGTCGCGCGGTCGAGGAGGTGACGAAGCTCGGTGAGCGTCCTTGCGGAGAGCGCGTTGCGGGCTTCGGGGCGGGTGACGGTCACCGTGGTGATGCCGCCCTCGTGGTCGACGACGAGTGTCTGGTATTCCACTGTGGTCACCTCAGGAGTCCCATATCGCGCCGAACGCCGGGATCCCTCGGGATTCCAGTTCCTCGACGACCTGCCAGGTGGTCTTCTTGTTGGAGATGCAGATGACGGCCTCGGCACCGGATTCGCGGTACGCGTGGTACGCGAGTGCGACGATGTCGGGCTTGCCATGGCTGTCGGTGTCCCAGACGATGGGGTCCGGCTGTGCGTCGAGGATCTCGTCGACCAGGGCGTCGCCGTACGTGCGTCGAGGATGCCGGGTCGACCACACCAGGCGTGCGGGTGTGTCGCCGGACAGCAGATGGGGCAGGCACGGTCCGATGCCGCTGCCGGTGGCGACCCACACCACCTTGGTGAAGAGCTTGTCGATGTTGCCCACCCCGGCGGTCGGGATCCCCTTGACCCACACGTGGGTGGGCAGATCGTCGACCAGCGCGCCGGTCCAGTCACCGGCCCGCGAGATCGTCAGCCGGAACCCGGCCTGGCCGGGTGTTGGCACGTTGGCGAAGGAGTGCCACTCCAGCAGGGGATGCCGGCTCACCGAGGTGGACGATCCGGCGAACGGCGTGACGCCGTAGTCGAAGTGCACGATCGCCACGTGCGGTGACGGACGCACGATCCGCACCGGCACGCGGCGCAGTCGCAGCCACGGCAGCACCACGCTCGCCACGACGACCACGAGCAGCCAGCCGACCGCCGAGCTGCCGTAGCTGACGGAGTGAACGGCGAACAGGACAAGCACCGTCCAACCGGCGAATCGGTGAGTCCGCTCGAACAGGTCATGATGGCGTGCCCGCAGCGCGGGCAGCGCGAACACCATCATCGCGACCAGCACGACCGCGATCGTCCAGGTGAGAAAACGCGGTGGCGTGCTTGCCGCGAGAACGAGGAACCAGGCGGTGGCGCACGCCGCCGCACCCACGTGCAGACCCCCGAAGTGGTAGACCTTGCCCAAGGTCCAGCGCACCCGCAGCGGCCAGTGGCGTGGCGCGGCCGTCGCGAGTCGGAACAGCAGGTTGATCACGTACTGCTGGCGGATCAGCACGGCGAGCGTGAAGTTGGCGACCACCATGGTCGAAGCGTCGACCGTGAGGCAGGCAAGGTTCACCAGCACGACAGCGGCGGCGAGGCGGTTGTGGTGGGTGAACGGGCGGCGGCGGAGCCTGGCTCGCAGCGACCGCTCGGCAGTCGGCATGGGCACCGACCGGGCAGGTATCTCCGTCACGCCACCGTCTCCGCCGTGTCGAGCGCCGACAACAGGGCACGCCGGTCGACCTTGCCTCGGTCGGTGACGGGCAGCCGGTCGACGGGGATGACCAGAGTGGGCACGCAGTAGTACGGCAGCAACAGCTCGGTCGCCCGGCGCGCGAGTTCCGGGGACACGGTGGCCGGACTGACGAACCCGACCAACCGGCCGTCGTGCAGCACGGTGGAGGCCCGCACGCACCCCTGGCTCTGCTCAAGCGCGAACGTCACCGCGTCCAGTTCGACGCGGAAGCCGCCGACCTTGACCTGGTCGTCGGTGCGGCCACGATGTTCCAGGTGCCCGTCCGACGTCCACCGGCCGAGGTCCCTGGTGCGGAACATGATGTGGCCGTCGCCAAGGAAGGGATCCGGCCGGTAGCGTTGCGCCGTCAGCGCTTCGTTGCCCAGATAGCCCGCGGTCACGCACGCGCCGCCGGCCCACATTTCCCCGACCTCGCCGATGGGGCATGGTCGCAGTTGGTCGTCCAGCACGTACACGGTGGTGTTCGGCACGGGCCGGCCGATGTTCGGGGTCTGGCCGGGGCGGTGCCGGCACATCGTGTTGACGATCGTGACCTCGGTGGGTCCACAGGCGTTGTGGAACGCGGCGCGGCGGGACCAGGTTTCCGCCAGCGCGGCCGGGCAGCGTTCTCCCGCGACCGCGACGGTGTGGACATCGCGGCAGGCGTCCGGATCCAGTCCGGCGAGGACGCTGGGCGTCGCGATGACGATGTCGACCCTGCTGGCCGCCTGCTGGATGTCGTCGCCGCGGATGACCAGCGTGCCGCCGTTGGCGAGGGTCCCGAGAATCTCCCACGCGGCCATGTCGAACGCGATGTTCAACAGTTGCGCGACCCGGGTGCCCGGCCCGATGCCGATCGAGCCAGGCTCGGTGAGCAGCAGGTTGCACAGGTTCGCGTGGGTCACCCGTACCCCGTTGGGCTGCCCGGTCGTGCCGGAGGTGAAGATCACCATCGCGACCTCGCCAGTGGCGGGCGCGGTCAGGGGCCTGCCGGGTGCCGTGTCGATCGCGACGACGGTGGCCAGTTCCGGCGGCAGGTCCGACTGGTGTTCGCTGGTGGTGAGCACGACGTCGATGCCGGCGGTGCGCACGATGTGCCGGAGGTGGTGTGCGGGAGTGATCCGGATGTCCTGGGGCACGTACGCGGCGCCCGCCTTGAGGGCCGCGAGGATGCCAACGACCATCGGGATCGACCGGGTGAGGAACAGGCCCACCCGATCGCCGGGTCTTACGCCGAGGTCGACGAGCGTGCCGGCAAGCATGGTCGCCTCGTGGTCCAGTTCGCGGTAGGTCATGGCGGCGCCGAGGTGTTCGACAGCCGTCGTGTGTGGACGTCGGGCCGCCCACTCCTGGATGGCGTGGTGGATCTGGCTGGCGCTCGGCTGGACGGTCGGGCCGGCGCCGAATTGTTGGAAGGCGATCCGGTCGGTGGGGGCGAGGGCTTGGAGCGGGGCGAGCTGGAACGGAGGTGTCACGATGAACGCACCCTTCATCGAGGTGGAAGGTGACGTGGGGAATCCGGTTCCGCCGCGGGGCGGACCCGCCCGTCCGAACGACGGCAAGGCGGTGCTCCGCCGGGACTTTCACGCAACCGGGCCGGCAACAACCTGGCGCACGGCTGGGCGTGACCGATGCTCTCGATGGACGTCAGGCGAACGTTACGTGGGCGAACAACCGACGTTAGCGTTAACACTATTCCTCAGCGGAGCGTAATACGCCGAACCGGGAGCTGGCAACAGTTTCGTCGCGCCTCGCCGGAGGTCGCTGACTCGACCTCGACTGTCCACTGTGGACGATCACAACTTGCTTCCGAGGAATGAAACTTTCAAACATAGTACCCAGGTCAGGCGCTTGTTCGTTAACATGAGGACGTGTTAGCGTTCACATGAGTGACATGAATATTTGCACGAGCCTAATCGAGCACCCCTGCTGCTCGCAGGTGCTCGCCGTCAATGATGATCTTGCCGTCAACGATGATGGGGTTCTCATGTGCGGTGAAGTGTTTGCCCATGGCCGGACCGGGCGATTCCGTCCAGGCCTTGAACACCGCGAGTTCCGGCGCTCGAGCCGGCCTCCTGCGGACCACAGCTGTCGCTGACCGAGTCGACTGTCCACTGTGAACTGTGGACGTCGACGTGCGCGTCATTCTGCGTCCCACTTCCGCGTGCGCCCCGCCAGGTCCGACGGATCTCAGGTCCGACGGATCCCTTGGCGGCACACAAGAAGGATCTCAACGACCGACCAGAGCAGGTCCGATGCAGAAGACAGGGAGAACAATGCCGACTACAGCTCATTCTCTGCGACGGCGACGCTGGTCGCTCGCTCGCGGAGCGGCTCTCGTGTTGGCCACGGCCAGCGCGTTCGCATTCGTGCCGACCACGGCTGACGCTGCTGCGGGCACCTTGGGCGCGGCGGCGGCGCAGTCCGGTCGGTACTTCGGCACGGCGGTGGCGGCCGGGCGGTTGGGTGATTCCCAGTACTCGACGATCCTGGATCGGGAGTTCACGATGATCACTCCCGAGAACGAGATGAAGTGGGATTCCACCGAACCGTCCCGGAACAACTTCAACTTCGGTTCGGCCGATCAGATCGTGAGTCACGCCCGCGCCCATGGGCAGCGGATGCGCGGTCACACGTTGGTGTGGCACTCGCAGTTGCCGGGGTGGGTCAGTTCGATCGGTGACGCGAACACGCTGCGCACGGTGATGAACAACCACATCAACGGGGAGATGGGCCACTTCCGGGGACAGATCTACGCATGGGACGTCGTCAACGAGGCGTTCGAGGACGGGGGCAGCGGTCAGCTGCGGAGTTCGGTGTTCCGCAACGTGCTCGGCACCGGATTCCTCGAGGAGGCGTTCCGTACCGCGCGTGCGGCGGACCCGGCGGCGAAGTTGTGTTACAACGACTACAACATCGAGGACTGGAACGCGGCCAAGACCCAGGGTGTCTATCGCATGGTCCAGGACTTCAGGTCCCGGGGCGTGCCGATCGACTGCGTGGGGTTCCAGTCGCACTTCGGCAACGGCGGTCCGCCCGGGACCTTCCAGACGACGCTGTCGAACTTCGCCGCGCTGGGTGTTGACGTGCAGCTCACGGAGCTGGACATCGCGCAGGCCTCGTCGACCGCGTACACCAACACCACCCGGGCGTGCCTGAACGTGCCGAGGTGCACGGGCATGACCACGTGGGGCATTCGGGACAGCGACTCGTGGCGTTCGGGCGACAGCCCGCTGCTGTTCGACCGCAACGGCAACAAGAAGCCGGCCTATGACGCCGTGCTCGCAGCCCTGGGCGGTGTCAGCGGTGGGGGAGGACCGGTGCAGACCGGCGTCTACTACCGGCTGACGGCCAGCCACAGCGGCAAGGCCGCCACCATCGCGGGCGCCTCCACCGCGGCGGGTGCCGCGCTGGTCCAGTCCTCGGTGACCGGCGGTCTCAACCAGCAGTTCGACTTCGTCGACTCCGGCGGTGGCTACTACCGGATCCGGGCGCGGCACAGCGGTCTGGTGCTCCAGGTGGCCAGTCCGAACAGCGGCGCCGACATCACGCAGCAGCCCGACACCAACGCGACGAGCCAGCAGTGGCGGCCGGTGGATCAGGGTAGTGGTGTCGTGAGCCTGGTCAACCGGCTGAGCGGACTGGCCATGGACGTGTGGCAGGTGTCGACCGCCGACGGCGCGCGCATCTCCCAATGGACCCTCACCGGTAACCCCAACCAGCGATTCCAACTGCAACGCGTCTGAAGCCCGCCTGCCGGGACAGGATTCAGTGGTCATCGGCCGCCACCCCTCGGTTCGAACGGGGCGGTGGCGGCCGGTACTCGTCAGGGAGTCATTGATGAGACGAATGGTGTTCACCCTGCTGGCAGTGGTGTTGCTGCTGCCACTCGCGGTCAGCGCGATGGTGCTGACGGCCGGTTCGGCGTCAGCCGCCGCGTTGACGCGGATCACCGGCTTCGGAAACAACCCCACCAACCTCAACATGTACGCCTACGTGCCCGACGCGGTGGCACCCAAGCCGGCGTTGCTCGTTCTCGTCCACTACTGCGGCGGTTCGGCGGGCGCGATCTTCAACGGCAACGGGCATGACTACGCGACGGCGGCCGACCGGTACGGGTATGTCATCGTCGTTCCGGAAGCCACCCGGGACGGGCACTGCTTCGACGTGTCCACAAAGGCCGGCCTCACTCGCAACGGCGGCAGCGACTCGACGGGCATCATGTCGATGGTCGGCTGGGCTCGGCAGCGCTACAACGTCGACCCGGCCAGGATCGTGGTCAGCGGCTTCTCCTCGGGAGCCATGATGACCAACGTCCTGGCCGCCGAGTACCCGGACGTGTTCTCGGCCGGCGCCGCCTTCTCCGGCGTGCCGGCCGGATGCTTCGCCACCACCGACGGATCACTGTGGAACAGCCAGTGCGCCGGCGGAAACGTCGTCAAGTCCGCGCAGGAATGGGGCAGCCTGGCCCACTCCATGTATCCCGGCTACACCGGTTCGTACCCGAGGATGCAGCTGTGGCACGGCGACCAGGACACCACGCTGGCCTACCCGAACTTCAGCGGAGAGATCAGGCAGTGGACCAACCTGCACGGTCTTGGCCAGACGCCGGTGTTCACCGACCATCCACAGTCGACGTGGACACGCACCCGCTACGGTGACACCGGCACGCGCGCCCCGGTCGAGGGCGTCAGCATTGCCGGTGCCGGCCATACCCTGCCGCAGCCCGGAATGCTCGCGTACGCCATCTCCTTCCTCGGCCTCGACAACAGCGGCGGCGGTACCGGAGGCTCCAGCGGTCCGGTGCACGCCGTAGGCGCCGGGCGGTGCCTTGACGTGCCGAACCAGTCGACCACACCCGGCGCACGGCTCCAGATCTGGGACTGCAACGGCGCGTCGAACCAGACCTGGACGTCCACCACCGCCAGCGAACTGACCGTCTACACCGGTGACTCGCGGCGATGCCTGGCGGCGGAAGGCGGCGGCACGAGTGCCGGCACGGCGGCGGTCATCGGTTCGTGCGACAGCGGGCCCGGCCAGAAATGGCGGCTCAACGCGGACGGCACCATCACCTCGGTCCAGTCGGGGCTGTGCCTCGACGTGTACGGGGCCAGGACCGCCAATGGCACCCAGGTGATCCTGTGGACCTGCAACGGCGGCGGCAACCAGAAGTGGACCGCCCCCCACCTCGCTCAATTCCAGCCTGCCTAGTCGCAGCCCGGTCCTGGAGAACAGGGAACATCCGAACACCAGAGGGAGTCGCCTGATGTCGAGGTACAGATCTCTGCTCGGTGCTTTCGCGGTCGGGGCGCTCCTCGTCCTGACCGCGGCCGGCACCGCGCAGGCCACCACCGCGCGGGCCAGCGCTACGCAGGCCAGTACCGCGCAGGCCAGCGGCGTGAAGGCCGCTGCGGGGACCGCCGGATGTGGGAGGGCCCCAACACTGACGAGCGGGTCGCACACCATCCAGAGCAGCGGCCAGAACCGCAGCTATATCCTGAGGATCCCCAACAACTACGACAACAACCACCCGTACCGGTTGATCGTCGGGCTGCACTGGCTTGGCGGCACCGCGAACGACGTCGACTCGGGTGGCACCGACGGCTACAACTGGTCCTACTACGGGCTCAGGCGACTGGCCGACAACGCCAACAACGGCACGATCTTCGTTGCACCCCAGGGCAACGGCAACGGCTGGGGCAACCCCGGCGGCCAGGACGTGACCTTCATCGACGACCTGCTCAGGCAGTTGGAAGGGGACCTGTGCGTCGACGCGTCGCAGGTCTTCGCTGGCGGCTTCAGCTACGGTGCGGCGATGAGCTACGCGCTCGCCTGCGCGCGGCCGACGGTCTTCCGCGCGGTCGCGGTCTACTCCGGCGCGAATCTCAGCGGGTGCAGCGGCGGTACCCAGCCCGTCGCGTACATGGGGCTGCACGGCCTCAGGGACAACGTGCTGTCCATCTCCGGAGGACGGGCGCTGCGTGACCAGTTCGTCCGGAACAACGGCTGCACGCCGCAGAACCCGCCGGAGCCCGCGTACGGCAGCCTGACGCACGTCGTCACCGCCTACTCGGGGTGCAAGCCGGGCTATCCGGTGGTGTGGGCCGCGTTCGACGGCGCGGGTCACGACCCCGGTCCCCGCGACGGGTGCACCTGCGACGGCTGGCAGACCTGGACGTCCGGCGAGGTCTGGAAGTTCTTCACGCAGTTCGACTCCAGCACCCCGCCGCCACCCGGTGGTCCGGTGCAGGTCGGCGTGAACTACCACCTGGTGTCCACCCAGAGCGGCAAGCTCGCGGACATCTACGGCGCGTCCACCGCCGCTGGCAGCGTGCTGATCCAGTGGCGGAGCAACGGCGGCCTGAACCAGCAGTTCGACTTCATCGACTCCGGCAGTGGCTACTACCGGGTCCGAGCGCGGCACAGCGGCCTGGTTCTCCAGGTCGCGAACAACAACAGCGGGGCTGACATCACCCAGCAGCCCGACACCAACGCCGCGAGCCAGCAGTGGCTGGTGGTCGACAGGGGCAACGGGGCGGTGAGCCTCACCAACAAACAGAGCGGCCTGACCATGGGTGCTCTGGGGTCGTCCACCGCCGACGGCGCCCACATCTCCCAGTCGACCTATGCCGGTAGCGCCAACCAACTGTTCCAACTCCAGCGTGCCTAGCCTGCCTTCGTAAGGCGCGGAGACCTGCTTCGCTGTGCCGCCAGGTTGCGGCAGGCGAAGCAGGTCTCTGTCAGTCACTGGATCCGCTCCTGGGAACGCTCCCAGGAATTTCTCATTCTTAATCCGGTATTGACACCGTCTTCATGCAACCCCGATTCTGGAAGCGCTCTCAGAGAAGCGAGTGGAGGTCCAATCATGCGGAGAACTCGCGGACTCAGATCCCGATGGGCCGCTGCCGTGATCATGGTTGCGTCGGCGTTGAGCCTGGTTCTGCTGGCCGACGCCCCCGCGCAGGCGCATGGCGCGATGATGATCGCGGGCAGCCGTACCTTCCTCTGTTACGAGGACGGAATCACCTCGACCGGACAGATCGTTCCGCAGAACCCCGCGTGCCAGGCCGCGGTCGCGCGGAGCGGTCCCAACTCGCTGTACAACTGGTTCGCCGTCGGCAACCGCAGCGGCAGCACGAGCGGCGGCACAGTCGGCTTCATCCCGGACGGGAAGTTGTGCAGTGGCAACAGCAACTACTACGACTTCGCCGGCTTCGACCTGCCAAGTGGCGACTGGCCGAAGACGCACCTGACCTCAGGCGCCGACCTCCAGTTCAGGTACAACAAGTGGGCAGCCCATCCCGGAACGTTCCGGTTGTACATCACCAAGGACGGCTGGGACCAGACCAAGCCGCTGACGTGGGCGGACATGGAGACCGCGCCGTTCTCCTCGGTGACCGACCCGCCGTCGGTCGGCAACCCGGGCAGTGTCAGCAGCTACTACTCCTGGAACGCCACGCTGCCGGTGACCAAGAGCGGCAATCACATCATCTACTCCGTCTGGGCTCGGTCGGACAGCACCGAGACCTTCTACGGCTGCTCCGACGTGGTGTTCGACGGCGGCCACGGTGAGGTCACCGGGATCGGCACGAGCGGACCGCCGCCACCCGCCACCCCGTGCACCGCGACCTACTCGACCACCAGCACCTGGCCCGGCGGGTTCCAGGCACAGGTCACCGTGACCAACCCGACCACGTCGAGCATGTACGGCTGGACGGCCAGTTGGGTGTTGGCCAACGGCGAGACCATCAACAGCGCGTGGAACGGCACGCTGACCCAGGCGGGATCGCTCGCCTCGGTGAAGTCCACGGACTGGAACCGCACCCTGCCGCCCGGCGGCAGCGCGTCCTTCGGCTTCACCGCCAACTCCGCGACGACTCCGGCGCCCCCGAGCGTCACATGTCAGAGTCCGTGAGCACGGCAGGCGGCGGCGCGTCGAACCGGCGCCGCCGCCTGGCCACGACCGTGGCGACGGTGTTGACAGTCCTGACCGGGTTGGCGGCCTGCGCCACGCCGGTGACGCCGCGCAGCGGTCACGAGATGCCTTCCGGGATGGCGGACATGCCCGGAATGGCCGACATGAGCATGGCCAATGCGCCGACGGAGCCCGCGGTGGCGGACGCCGAACCGGGCGGGACCGGCCTGTTCGCCACTGCGGGCGGGTACTCGCTGGCCGCCGGGATGACGGCGCCGGACACGGTGACCTTCCGGATCAACGGATCCGACGGCAAGGCGGTCACGCGCTACCAACCGTACGAGAGCAGGCTCGTGGTCCTCTACGTCATCCGTTCGGACCTTTCCGGCTACCGACTGCTCGATCCGGCCATGCGGGAGGACGGGACCTGGGCCGCGCGGCTGCCGGCCCTGTCGGCCGGCTCGTACCGGGCGTTCGTCACGTTCGCCGCGCCGGACTCCAGCCAGGGCACTCCCTTGCGCCACACGCTCTCGCGGCCGTTCACCGTCGAAGGCCAGGCCGAGGACGCCCCGCTGCCCTCGGCCGCGACCACCACGACAGTGGACGGGTTCGCGGTGGGCTGGACCGGGCAGCCGCGGGCCGGTGTGTCCTCGCCCGTGGGGGTCAGCATCGCGCGCGGCGGGAAGAAGGTGGACAACGTCGACCGATTCCTTGACGGGTACGCGCACCTGACCGCGTTCCGGGTCGGCGACCTTGCTTTGACACGTGCCTTCTCCACCGGCAAGGACAGCGCGGGACTGCTGACGGCGAACGCGATGTTCCCCGGGAGCGGCACCTGGAGACTGTTCGCGCAGTTCCAAGTGGACGGTCAGCAGCACACCGCCGCGTTCACGGTGGTGGTGCCAGCCGGGCGGTGACGCCCACTGGACGAACTGGAACCTGAGGGCGCCCGTCGGCGGGACCCGAGTGCGTGAGCGCTTCCACGGGTGACCGGGCCGGCCGCGTGCCGACGCCTCGAGCGTCGTTGTCACATCGCCAGGAGGAGAAAAGGTAATGAGATTCAGACGCGTCCTGCCCGCGTTCGTGGCGGCGGGGCTCATAGCGGTTGGCCAACTGGCCGCCGCCCAACCAGCCGCCCCGGCGGCGCTGTCCTGCTCGGTCGACTACGCCCTGACCAACCAGTGGGACACGGGCTTCGGCGCCAACGTGACGATCAAGAACGTCGGCTCGGCGGCGATCAACGGGTGGACCCTCGCGTGGACGTTCCCCGACGGCCAGCGGATCACCCAGCTGTGGAACGGTGTTCCGACGCAGAACGGCGCGGCCGTGTCGGTGCGCAACGCCGACTGGAACGCGAACATTCCGGCCGCCGGGTCGGTCCAGTTCGGGTTCAACGGCAGCAAGGGCAGCGCGAACCGGGCGCCGACGGACTTCGCGGTCAACGGCACGACGTGTGTCGGCCCGAACGTGCCTCCCACGGTCAGCCTGACGAGCCCGGCGAACAACTCAAGCTACACCCTCGGCAGCGCGATTCCGTTGGCCGCCAACGCCAGTGACAGCGACGGCACGGTCAGCAAGGTGGAGTTCTACGCCGGTACCACCCTGGTTGGCACGGCCGCTTCCGCGCCCTACCAGTACAGCTGGACGGGTGCGGGCGCTGGCCAGTACTCGCTGAGCGCGAAGGCATACGACGACAAGGGAGCGTCGACGATCTCGGCTCCGGTGGCCGTCACCGTGCTGAGCGCGCCGACGATCCTGGCCTCGCCGGGGACGGTGAGCGTCAAACAGGGCGGTTCGACCACCGTGGACGTCAAACTGGCGACCCAGCCGTCGGCCTCGGTCGCCGTCGCCGTGGCGCGTACATCTGGGAGCGCGGATCTCACCGCGGCACCGGCCCAGTTGACGTTCGACACGTCGAACTGGAGCACCGCGCAGCAGGTGACCATCTCGTCGGCCAACAACGGCGGGGCGCTGGCACAGGCCACGTTCACGGCCAGCGCGACCGGTTACACGTCGGCGACGGTCACGGCGTCCGAGGTGGACCCGAACACGCCCGAGTACAAGATGGCGTTCCTCACCCAGTACAACAAGATCAAGGATCCGGCGAGCGGGTACTTCCGCAAGTTCGGTGATCTGCTGGTGCCGTATCACTCGGTGGAGACGCTGATGGTGGAGGCCCCGGACCAGGGGCACGAGACCACGTCGGAGGCGTTCAGCTACTACCTGTGGCTCGAGATGGCCTACGGTCAGATCCAGGGCGACTGGGCGCCGTTCAACGCCGCGTGGGCGTCGCTGGAGAAGTACGCCATCCCGGCGCACGCCGACCAGCCGACGAACGACAAGTACAACGCGGGCAAGCCGGCGACGTACGCGGCCGAGGGGCCGAGGATGGACAACTACCCGGCACAGCTGCAAAGCGGCGTCGCGGTCGGGCAGGACCCGATCGCGTCCGAGCTGACGTCCACGTACGGCACTTCGGACGTCTACGGCATGCACTGGCTGCTGGACGTCGACAACACCTACGGGTTCGGGCACTGCGGTGACGGCACGACCGCGCCCGCCTACATCAACACCTACCAGCGCGGCTCGTCGGAGTCGGTGTGGGAGACCATCCCGCAGCCGTCCTGCGACACGTTCAAGTTCGGCGGCCCCAACGGGTACCTCGACCTGTTCACCAAGGACTCGTCGTACTCCAAGCAGTGGAAATACACCGACGCTCCCGACGCGGACGCGCGGGCAGTGCAGGTCGCCTACCTCGCCGAGCAGGCGGCGACCGCGCAGGGCAAGGGCGCGGACGTCGCGGCGACGACGAAGAAGGCGTCGAAGATGGGCGACTACCTGCGGTACGCCATGTTCGACAAGTACTTCAAGAAGATCGGCAACTGCACCAGCCCGAACTGCCCTGCCGGCAGCGGCAAGGACAGCATGCACTACCTGCTGTCGTGGTACTACGCATGGGGTGGGGCGACCGACACGTCCGCCGGTTGGGCGTGGCGCATCGGTGACGGAGCCAGCCATCAGGGCTACCAGAACCCGTTGGCCGCCTACGCACTGGCCAACGACCCCGGCCTGAAGCCGGCGTCCGCGACCGGTGCCTCCGACTGGGCCACCAGCCTTGGCCGGCAGCTGGAGTTCCTCCAGTGGCTCCAGTCCAGCGACGGCGGCATCGCCGGTGGCGCGACCAACAGCTGGGACGGCCAGTACGGCACGCCGCCGACGGGTTCGCCGACGTTCTACGGCATGGCGTACGACCCGAACCCGGTGTGGCACGACCCGCCGAGCAACCGCTGGTTCGGTTTCCAGGTCTGGGACATGGAACGGGTCGCGTCGTACTACCAGCAGACCGGGGACGCGCGGGCCAAGAAGGTCCTGGACAAGTGGGTTCCGTGGGCGATCGCGAACACCACCACCGGCGCCAGCTTCAAGATCCCGGCCGACCTGGCGTGGACCGGAGCGCCGGACACCTGGAACCCGACCGGTCCGACGGCCAACGCCAACCTGCACGTCCAGGTGCTCAACTACGGCCAGGACGTCGGGGTGGCGGCCTCGTTGGCCAAGACCCTGCTGAACTACGCGGCCAAGTCCGGCGACGCGCCGGCGAAGTCCACGGGCGAGGCGCTGCTGAGCACCCTGACCCAGCACACGGACTCGCTGGGCATCGCGATCCCGGAGACCCGGACCGACTACAGCCGCTTCAACGCCACGTACAACGCCACCACCGGTGAGGGCGTGTACGTGCCGCCGGGGTGGACCGGGAAGATGCCCAACGGGGACCCGATCAACTCCAACAGCACCTTCCTGTCGATGCGGTCCTTCTACAAGAACGACCCGCAGTGGCCGAAGGTGCAGTCCTACCTGGACGGTGGGCCGGCGCCGACGCTCACCTACCACCGGTTCTGGGCCCAGGCGGAGATCGCGACCGCGTTCTCGCTGCACGTCCAGCTGTTCGGTAGCTGACCGGGGAAGCAGGAACGGCCAGGCCACCGGCGATCCAGTCGCCGGTGGCCTGGCCGTTGGGCTGTCCGCCGTCACACCGCCGTGCCTACACCGCGGTGCAGAGCGTTCCGTTGAGGGTGAACGCGGTCGGCAGGATGTTGGGGCCGCCGTAGTTGCCGACGAAGCCCACGTTGACGGTCGCGTTCGGGGCGATCGTGCGGTTGTCGTTGGTGCTGGTGACGGTCACGGTCGCCCCGTTCTGGACCCAGGTGGCGTTCCAGCCGCTGGAGACCTGTTGTGCGCCGGTGGGCCAGGTGAAGGCGAGGGTCCAGCCGTTGAGTGGCGCGGTTCCGGTGTTGGTGATGTCGATGCCGCCGATGAATCCGCTGCCCCAGTCGCCCGCGCTGGACAGATGGATCCGGCACGTGCTGGTCGCCGGGCTGCCGGTCGTGATCGTCAGCGGCGGTGAGGCCCAGGAGACCGCGCCTGCCGTGTCGCGCGCGAGGACGTTGACGGTGTACCGGCTGCCCGGGTTGAGGTTGCCGACGGTGAAGGAGGTGCCGGGCGTCTCGCCCCACTGTTCACTGGTGGCGCCGACCTGACGGTAGATCTCGTACTTGGCGATGGGGCTGCCGCCCGCGGTGGCAGCCGGCCAGGTGATGGTCGCGGTCCGGTCGGTCACCGAGCTCGCCGTTGGTGCGCCGGGCGTGCTGGGCGGGCCGGTGGGCACGGACGCCGGATGGAGGACGATCGTGGTCAACGAGTACGGCGGCAGCGTCTGGCTGGTCGAGGTGCCGCTGGCCGTCTTCGCGATGGCGGTCGCCCCGTTGGTGAACGTCTGCACCTCGGGGGTGGCCGCGGCGGGGGAGTAGCCGGCGTAGTCGAGGGTGACGGTCCTTGTGTTGTCGGGGTCCTTGTTGACCAACAGCACGGAAAGGTCGCCGTTCGGTCGGCGTGCGGCGTGCGCGCCGACGAGGCCGTCGCTGCTGCCCGCCCGGACGAGCTGGTCGCCGGGACGGGCGAACAGACTCAGCATCTTCAGGGCGTAGTAGGGCGCGAACGGCGTGTTGAGCGCCGGTTCGCAGGTCTTGTCCGGCAGACAGCCGGCACTGGACAACAGGCCGAGGTCGCCGTAGTCCGGATAGCCGGCCACCGTGGACAGGGCCCCTGGGCCGTTGTGGGTGTCCCACCAGTCGACGGTGAACACGCCGTTCTCCAACAACGCGGAGTACGCGTCGGCGGCGAAGAGCGCACCCGGCTGGGTGTTGCGCCCGAACGGCGGGTTCATCTCGGTCAGCGCGATGCCGATCCGGCCGGGATTCGCCCCGGCGTACCGGCCGATCTGCTGACGTGCCAGATAGATCATGTCGCCGACCTGGTTCGGCGTGGCGAACATCGCGGGCGCGGTCGTACCGCCGGGATACCAGTGCAGGATGACGAAGTCGACGTGCGGGCCGGCGATCGACAGCACGGTCTGGTTCCAGGAGGCGGCGTCACCGTTCGCGACGATGTTGTCCGGCCAGTTCGCCGGAGTGGTGAGCACCGCGCCGACCTTGATCGTCGGGTCGACCGCCTTCATGGCGTCGGCGTACTCGACCACCTTGGTGGCGTACCCGGTCGGGCTCTTGTCGGTGTGGTTGTCGGCCTCCCAGTTGGCACCGTAGTGGCCGTTGCCGTAGAGCTCGTTGCCGATCTCCCAGTACTTCGCGCCGTACCCCTTGGTGATGTTGGCGTAGCGCACCCAGTCGGCGGCTTCCTGCGGCGTGCCGGTGCCGTAGTTGGCGATGATGATCGGTTGGGCGCCGGCACGCCGGACACCGCCCATGAACGTGTCGAAGTCGGTGTTCGGGGCGACGTACCCGCCGGGCGCGGTGTTGTCCTTCCAGTGGTAGATGTCGCCGTAGGAACCGCCGGGATAGCGCATCATTCGCACCCCTGCCGAGCCAAGCAGATCGGCCACCGAGTCGGTGCCGAGCTCGCTGTCCCAGACGGCGTGGTTGACTCCAAGAGCGGTGTCCGGCACGGTGGCCAACCCGGCCCTGGTGTTCACCGTGACGGTGACACCCGGTGCGTCGGCCGCCACCGCGGCGATGCTGGCCGTCGGCAGCGCGGCGGCCACGAGCAAGGCCGCCGACAGTGCCGCGGCGCGGGGAAATCGTTGGACTGCCATGAAGATCACATCCTCGTCATGAGCCCGTGAAATGGCGAAAGCCGTGGCCGGGCGGGTGCCCGGCCACGGCCTGAGAGCTCCTAACACGATGACTGTCCGACGGAGTGACGCCCAGGCGGCGCCTCGCGGCGTTGTCGTCGCCCCACATGGCTCCGCCATGAGGGGCTCCTCCGCCTTGCGACGCACCACCTGGACGCCACTCCCAGTCGAACGCCNNGCCATCGTGTTAGGAGCTCTGAATCCGTTTCCTCGTCAGTGCACTGGCGGGTAGGCGTTGCGAAGCAACTCCTGGAACTGAGCGGAGAACCAGTGCCCACCAAGCGGCGCGTTCGACAGCGCGCCGGACATGCTGTGGCCGTTCTGTGCGTTCCCTCCGTAGGTCGGGTCGCACATCCGGTCGAAGCCCTTGCCCTCGTCGTTCGGGATCGCCGTGGACGAACCGTCGGACTCGCCCGGCGGCTTCATCCAGACGTAGGCGGCAATGCCCGGCGCCGGTGCGGCCGCCGGCCGCTCGCCAAGACCCGCACCGGACTGGTTGCACCAGTTGCCGAGGTGGAACCGGCGGTCGATCCTGCCGCCGTTGACGTAGGTGTCCACGGAGGTCATCGGGCCGGCGCCGGTGGGCCGCGCCGAGCCGCCCCACCCGTCGCGGGACGTGTCGATCAGCATGCCGATGTTCGAGGCGAAGCCCGCCTGGATGGCGGCGGTGCGGAACGCCTGGGCGTAGGACTGCTCGTCGACGTACCGGTTCCAGTCCACCCACTTCGACTGGCGGACCGAGGTGCCGTTCACCGTGTCGTTGATGGTGAAGTACGGCTCGTGCAGCGCGCCGTAGTTCGCCGTGTTGCTGATGAAGCCCTGGACGTTGGCCAGGGTGCTGCCCGACGACGTGGCGGCCGTGACCATCATCTGGACCGCAGGCTGGAAGTTGTTGTCCCAACCGAGCCAGCCGTGGTGGCCGATGTCCAGGTAGTTGTACGTGTTCGGGACGGCCCCGAGCTTGGCCAGTGCGTAGCCGATGCCGGTGAGGTAGTTGCCGTTGGCCTTCATCGTGTCGCACTGCGGTGTGGCCGTGGCGCTGGGCGTCACGTTGGTGACCAGGTTGGGCAGCGAGTCGACTTCGACGGTGTTGACGATCCGCAGGCTGGCGTACTTCGGGTCGGCCAGGATCGCCGCGATCGGGTCGATGAACTCGGACTTGTACCGGGGCAGGTCGGTCGGGCCGAGTTCGCCGTTGGACGCGAGCGCGGCACAGTCGCGGCCGGGCAGGTCGTAGATCACCAGCTGGACGACCAACGGCTTGCCGTTCGCCTGCACCAGCGCGCCGTCGAGATGGGCCCGCAGGCCCCGTCCGGTGGTGGTGCCCGCGATCGCGGCGATCCGGTCCATCCACACACCGGTCGGCTGGTTGGCCACGGCGGCTCCGCCGGGCTCGGCCGTCGCGTTCGCCGACCAGTCCGGGTTCACGTACACGCCCGCGCCGGCGTACGGGTTGTCAACGCGGGATCCGCCACCAGGACCGGTCGTCGTGGTGGTGGTCGTCGTGGTCGTTGTCGTGGTGGTCGTGGTCGTCGTCGAGGTGGGCGGCGGCACCGTACCGTTGCAGGTGACGCCGTTGAGCTTGAACGACGTCGGCTTGGGGTTCGTGCCGGAGTAGGTTCCGTTGAAACCGGGCGTGGCGGTCGCGCCGGTGCCAAGCGAACCGCTCCACGAGGGGTTCTTCACGGTGACGTGGCTGCCCTGCTGGGCGAAGTCGCCGTTCCAACCCTGCTGAACCTGTTGCGTGGCAGGGAAGTCCCAGGTCAGCGTCCAGCCGCCGGTGATCGGGTCACCGAGGTTGGTGATGGTGACGTTGGCACCGAAGCCGGTGTCCCACTGGTTGGTGATGGTGTAGTCGACTTGGCAGCCAGGCGCGGCTCCGGCGGGGTGTCCGCCGAGCAGCACGGTGGCACCGGCCATGGCAAGCACGGTGCCCACCGCAAGGGCACTGGCTTGTTTTCGTCCTTCGAATAACGCGCGCAGTCTCATCCGTCGCCTCCTTGCGAGCAGGGTGGTCTGGGAGCGCTCCCAAGAGACGCTAACGACAGACGGAGAGCTTGACAAGCATTTACCTGACCTGGAGTCTGGAAGCGCTCCCAGACTCCGACGATAGAGGCGTTCTGATGAAGCGTTCACGCACAATGACGTGCCTGATCGCCGGAGCGGTCGCGCTCGCAGCCCTCGTGGTGGCGAGCCCGTCCGCATCGGCGGCCGGTACGGGTACCGGTACCGGTTACTGGTCCGCGCGTGGCTCCCAGTTGGTCGACGCCACCGGCAGCCCGGTGCGGATGACCGGGATCAACTGGTTCGGTCCGGAGACGGCCAACTTCACCTTCCATGGCCTGTGGACCAGGAACTACCAGGACATGATCGGGCAGATGGCCCAGTTGGGCTACAACACGATCCGCGTTCCGTACTCGAACCAGATGCTGGACTCGGGGTCTACGCCGAACAGCATCGACCTGGCCAAGAACCCTGACCTGGCCGGCCTGTCCGGGATCCAGATCATCGACAAGGTGATCGCGGAGGCCGGCAGGCGCGGCATGCGGGTGATCCTCGACCGGCACCGTCCGGACGCCGGCGCGCAGTCGGCGCTGTGGTACACCAGCGCGTACCCGGAGAGCCGATGGATCGACGACTGGAAGGCGCTCGCCGCACGGTACAAGGGAAATCCGACCGTGGTCGGCGCGGACCTGCACAACGAGCCGCACTCCATCCAGGGCGGCGGCGGTTCCTGTTGGGGCTGCGGTGACAGTGCTCGGGACTGGCGGCTGGCGGCGGAACGCGCCGGCAACGCGATCCTCGGCGTCAACCCGGACTGGCTGATCATCGTCGAAGGGGTCGACTGCGTCGCCGGCACGGGTGCGCCGGAGTGCGGCTGGTGGGGCGGGAACCTGTCGGGTGCCGGACAGTTCCCCGTCCGGTTGAGCAAGCCGGACAAGCTTGTCTACTCGGCACACGAATACGCCACGTCCGTGTTCGCTCAGCCGTGGTTCAGCGACCCGTCCTTCCCCGCGAACATGCCCGGCCTGTGGGACCACTTCTTCGGCTACCTGAAGAAGCAGGGCACCGCACCGGTCCTGCTCGGCGAGTTCGGCACCACCCTCCAGGACAGCCGGGACGGTGTGTGGCTGCGCGAGCTGTTGCGCTACGCGGGCGCCGGACCGTCCGGAATGGACTTCACCTACTGGTCGTGGAACCCGAACTCCGGTGACACGGGAGGGATTCTCAACGACGACTGGACCACGGTGAACACCGCCAAGCAGGCCTACCTCACGCCGTACCTGATCCCGCCCGTCGACGGCGGTTCCGGCGGTCCGCCGCCCCCGCCTGGTGCCTGCACGGCGGGCTATCACCTGGACAACTCGTGGAACGGCGGCTTCCAGGCGTCGGTGAAGTTCACCAACACCGGCGGTCAGTCGGTATCGAACTGGATCGCCACCTGGACCGTTCCCGCCGGCGTGCAACTGGTCAACGGATGGAACGCGACCGTGTCCCAGCAGGCGCAGACCATCACCGCCAAGGCCCCGTCGTGGGCTCCCGGCCTGCCGTCGGGCGCCAGCGCGACCGTCAGCTTCACGGCCAACGGCCCCGCGTCGCCCGGCGCCTCGGGATTCCGGCTCGGCGGCACTGACTGCACGGTCGTCGCAAGCAGCTGAGTCGCGGGGTAGGTCAGGTGGCTACGGGGACGTTCCGACCGTCGGGGCGTCCCCTTGCCTGTTCGAGGCGGCGTGGTCGGGCGATGTAACTTTCATGGTTCGACGGCGGCGGGACTGCCGTGTTGACATGCGTGTCGAAGCGCTTCGACGATCCTTCGTCGCCGCCGGGCTGGACGCCCGGAGGCCGGTGGCGGTACGACAGCAGAGCGACTGTGTCTGTGTGCGACAGCGGGAGTGGTGTCAATGTCGACGATCACGTCAAGATCACGCGGAATGCGCCGGCACCTGCTCGTCGCGGTGCTGACAGCCGCGACGGGGATGGCGGCGTACCCTGCGTCCGCAGCCCCCACCCCCGCCGCAGCGGCGGCCGCTGCCGTCACGGTCAACGCCGATGCGGGAGTGGGAGCCGTTCCGTCGAACGGGATAGGCCTGAACACCGCCGTCTACGACGGACACATGAACGACTCGGTGATCCCGGGCCTGGTCAAGGCCGCCGGCATCACCGCGCTGCGCTACCCGGGCGGTTCCTACGCCGACATCTTCAACTGGCAGACCAACACCGCGCAGGGTGGATTCGTCGCGCCCAACACCAGCTTCGCCGACTTCATGCGGACGGCGCGGTCCGCCGGGGCCAACCCGATCATCACGGTCAACTACGGGACGGGAACGCCCGCGCTGGCCCAGTCGTGGGTGCAGAACGCGGTCACCAACAACGACGGGATCAACTACTGGGAGGTCGGCAACGAGGTCTACGGCAACGGAACCTATGGCGCCAACTGGGAAGCGGACGCACACTGCACCGACGCCTCCGGCCGGCCGGTCACCGTGGGCAGCGCACCCTCGCAGACCTACAACTGTGGTCCGACCACGTACGCCAACAACGTCCTGTCCTACCTCTCGGCGATGAGGTCGGCCAGCCAGGACATCCACGCGTGCGCCGTGCTCACCACGCCGGGCTACTGGCCGGACGGCGTGACCAACGCGTCCACCAGCCCGCAGCCGTGGAACCAGACCGTGTTGTCGATCCTCGGCGCGAAGACCGACTGCGTCATCGTGCACTACTACCCTGGCGGCGCCAACGCGGCACAGATGCTCACCACGCCGGCGAGCATCCCCGGCATCGTGTCCACGCTGCGCTCGCAGATCAACCAGTACGCCCACGTCGACCCCGCGAAGGTGAAGATCGTCGTCACCGAGACGAACTCGACGGTCGACATGAACACCCAGCCGGCCGCCCTGTTCGCCGCCGACATGTACCTGACGTGGCTGGAAAACGGGACCACCAACGTCGACTGGTGGAACGAGCACAACGGTCCCGGCACGCCCAGCGTCGTGAACGGCGCGCAGGACTACGGCGACCAGGGTCTCCTGTCCAGTGGCGGCAGTTCGAGCGGGGTCACCGAACCTCCGGTGAACACCGCGTTCTCGCCGTACTACGGCGTCCAGATGCTGTCCAAGCTCACCTCGCCCGGCGACCAGCTGGTCACCTCGTCGTCGTCCAACCCGCTGCTTCGCGTGCACGCCGTCCGCCGCGCGAACGGCGGGGTCAACGTCCTGATCGACAACGAAGACCCTGGAACTGCATACACGGTCAACCTGACGTACAACAACTTCACGCCGTCCGGCGCGCCGACGGTGTTCACGCTCGCCAACAACGCGACCTCGATCACCAGCGGCACACAGTCGTCGGCGAGTTCGGTGACGGTGTCGCCGTACTCGCTGACCGTGGTCCAGGTTCCTGGTGGTGGCGGTTCGGGCGGGACCGCGCCGGGAGCGCCCGGCCAGCCGACCGTGTCGAACCTCAAGTCCGACACGTCCTCGAACACCTCGGGAACGGCCACGTTGACCTGGCCGGCGGGAACCGCGGGCAGCTATCCGGTTGGCAAGTACCAGGTCTACCAACTGACCAGCAACGGAAACACGGTCGCCGCGACCACCACAAGCACCACAGTGAACCTGGCGGGACTCACCATCGGCGCGACCTACAGCTACAACGTGGTGACCGAGGATACCCAGGGCAGTCCGTCGCTGCCCTCGCCGCCGGTGACGTTCACCGTGCCACCGCCGTCGGACGCGAACTGCGCCGTGCACTACGAGGTCACCAACAGCTGGCCCGGCGGGTTCGGCGCGAACGTCACTGTCACCAACCGGGCGGCGGCCGCGGTCAACGGCTGGCAGCTCGCCTTTGCCTGGCCGGACCCGGGTGAGGCGGTTCAGAGCGGCTGGAACGGTACCTGGAGCCAGAACGGGTCGAACGTGACCGTGACCAACGCGGCCTGGAACGGCGTCATTGCGGCCAACGGCGGCTCGGTGTCGTTGGGGTTCAACGGAACCAGCGCTGGGCAGGCGCCGGCACCGACCGTCTTCTACCTCAATGGTGCCGTGTGCGCGGCAGGGTGAATGTCTCGTTCGTCCTGACCTGGTCGCGATCTCGTGATGGTCGCGCCGCGGTGTTCCGCCCGGCCGAGGTGCCGCCGTTGAGATCGCTCCGGCGGCACCCTTTCTTTTACCCGACAACAGGTTATGCTTGACGAGACGTGGTCTTGGACCGTGGCTGCCACTGGACGAAGATGTCTTGGGAGGTGGAACGTGTCCGTGGTCGAGTTGCCCGCCGTCCGGCCGACCCTGGCCGATGTCGCGTGTGCCGCAGGAGTGTCGGTCGCGACAGCATCCAGGGTTCTCAACGGTTTCCCGGGAGTCCGCCCGGAAACCAGGACGCAGGTCGAATCCGCCATGACGACACTCGGCTACGCCCGCCAGCGGGCGGCGAGATCGGCGACCCCACCGTGCACCGGATCCATCGCTCTGATCGTGTGCGAGGACGTGCTGCGGTTGTTCGCCGACCCGTACTTCGCGCGGGTGGTGTCCGGCGTGAGCAAGGAGCTGCCCAACGCGGGCATGCAACTCGTGCTGCTGGCCGTTCCTTCCACTGAGGACCACCGGACGTGGGTGGCGCGGTACCTCAAGGGCCGGCACGTGGACGGCGCGCTCGTGGTCAGCATGCACGGCCGCCGCCCACTCGACCTGGACTGGCTCGACATTCCCCTGGTGTTCGGCGGACGGCCGGACAACGGCGAGGTGCCCGATCGGCACTCCTATGTGGACGTCGACAATCGCGGCGGCGCGGAGGGAGCGACCCGATACCTCATCGGGGCGGGGCGGACCAAGGTCGCCACGGTGGCCGGGCCGCAGGACATGACCGTTGGCGCGGACCGGTTGCGCGGCTACTGGCAGGCGGTGGTCGAGGCCGGTCGCCCGGATCGAGGCATGGTCGTGTTCGGTGACTTCGGCCAGGGTTCCGGCGAGCACGCCACGGCCAGGTTGCTGGATCGCAGGCCGGACGTGGACGCCATCTTCACCGCATCGGACCTGATGGCGGTCGGCGTGCTGCGCGCGTTGCGCCGGGCGGGCCGGCGGGTGCCCGACGACGTGGCTGTCATCGGGTTCGACGGCCTGCCCCTCGGCCAGCGAACCGCGCCGCCGCTGACCACTGTGCGCCAACCGATCGAGGAGATGGGCGCGCGGATGACCCGCGAGCTGGTGTCTATGATCGGCGGGCCGGCCACCCCGCGCCGCGTGGTGCTGGACACCGAGCTGGTGGTGCGTGAGTCGACATAGCAGCCATCCCGGCCGGACGGGCTCGCGTCAAAGGCGCCGACTTAGAGCTCCGAACACAATGACTGTCCGACGGAGTGACGCCATCGTGTTAGGAGCTCTAAGCTCCAGATCCACAACTGGAAGGACATCGAGTAGTGCTGCGCTATCCACTGCTGCATCCGCCACTGATCGGCGCCTTGGCGAGTGCCGGCCACGGCTCACGCGTTGTGATCGCCGACGCCAACTACGCGCACGCGACCAACGTGTATCCCGGGGCTGAGCGGATCTATCTGAACCTCCGCCCCGGCCTGATCGCGGTCGACGAGATCCTGACAACGCTGCTCACCGCGGTGCCGGTCGAGTCGGCGACGGCGATGCGCCCCGATGACGGGTCGACACCGGGGTTCTGGACGCGGTACCAGGACATTCTCGGCCCCGGTGTCCCGCTCGCCACCGTCGACCGGTCGACGTTCTACCAGGTGTGTCGCGAGCCGGACGTCGCGATCTGCGTCGCCTCGGGAGACGACCGTCACTACGCCAACCTGCTGCTGACGATTGGCGCGGTCGCCCCGTCGACGGGTGCGTGAACGTCCGATTCGGACGACTGTCCTAACTGGACGAAAGGCCGTCACGGGTGCCACAGGCCCGTGACGGCCTTCCGTCCCGCATGGATGGCCGGCGGCCGATGCGCGGCCGCCGGGCATCCACAGGGTTGCCGAACCGCAAGGCGGTCAGGCTCCGGTGATGGTCCACTGGTTGTTGGGACTGTTGTTGGGTGCCCACATGCCCACGGTCGAGCCGACAGTGCTGTTGCCCATGCCGTCAAGGGCCGTGCCGGTGCCGCGGTTGATGATCTGGTAGCGGCCGTTGCCGAGGCTGTTCAACCGCCATTGCTGGTTGTTGCCGCCGTTCCACGACGCCTGCATGCAGTTCGCGCCGTTGGCGCTGTTGCCCCAGCTGTCGGCGACCATTCCGTTGGTGCGATTGACGATCCGGTAGTAGCCGCCGCCGGCGTCCACCAACTGCCACTGGAGGTTGGTGCTGCCGTCGTAGCTCCACTGCTTGAGCACCGAGCCGGAGGCGACGTTGCCGCCACTGTCCAGCGCCAGGCCGGTGGCGGCATTGGCGATCTTCGCCCAGCTGGTGGGCAGCGAGCCCGCGCCCGGTGTGGGGATCTGGCCGGAGAAGGTCAGCTTGACCACGTACGCCAGCGCGGCGAAGGGAGGGTTGGCCGAGGGCATCGTGATGTGCAGGCCGGAGCCGTCCTGGGTGTGGTTGGGCAGGTTGACGTACGAGCCCGGAGTGGAGTCGAGCAGTTGCACCGAGGTCAGCGTCCTGAGGTCGGTCTGCGAACCCAGGGTGTTGATGGTCAGCGTGCCGCCCTGCCAGCCCATCGCGGTCGCGTACAGCACGGTGTTGTCCTTGCTGCGGGTGAACCGGATGTCCTGGCTCGTGCCTTCTTTCGGCCCGCCGCCGCCCATCTGCGTTGGGCCCTCGCCGTACACGGTCCAGGCTCGGGTGGCGTAGATGGACTCGCCGAATCGCTTCAGGTAGTCGCCGATGCCCAGCAGGATCGCCTTCTGCGCGTCCGGGATGGTGCCGTCGGCCATGGGCGCGATGTTCAGCAGGAGGTTGCCGTTCTTGCAGACCCGGTCGACCAGCGAGTGCAGCATCGCCTTGGTGGTGTAGTAGCCGATGCCGACCGTGTAGCACCAGCTGGAGCTGGAGATGCTGTCGTCGGTCTCCCAGTAGGGGTACTGGAGGCTGGTGGGGCCGCCGCGTTCGAAGTCGTAGACCTCACCGTGGTTGTTGAAGCCGTCCTTGTAGGTGGCGGCCACGTCCTTGTTCCAGGCCACCGCCTGGTTGTAGTAGTGCGCGAGGAAGTTCAGCCGCTGGGACTCGTCGACCAGGCCGAGGTCGAAGTCCTGGTAGACGAGGTCGGGCTGGTAGCCGTCGACGACTTCCCTGAGCTTGTCGTACCACAGCTGGTTCTCCGCGACCCGGCCGTTCTGGCCGAACAGCCGCCGCAGCGACTCGGTCGGCTGGTTCGGGACGTGGTCGTAGTAGCCGTTGAAGTGGTACGCGTGGTGTAGGGCTGTCACCAGCTTGAGGCCCTTGGCGCGGATGGCGTCGGCGTGCAGGCGCAGCAGGTCCAGCCGGGGGCCGGTCCTGACCGAGTTCCACTCGTTGACGGTGCTGTTCCACATCGAGTAGCCGTCGTGGTGTTCGGCCACCGGCCCGGCGAACTTCGCGCCGGCGTCGGCGAACAGCTGTGCCCACTCGTTCGGGTCCCAGTTGCCGCCTGCCGACTTCAGTTTCGGCGCGAACTGCACCTGGTTGCCGGCCCTGTCTCGCGCGCCGAGCATGAAGTTCTCGTACGGCCAGGACGAGGGGTCGCCGTACACCGACTTGTGGTGGTTGTTCTCGGCCGAACCGTCGATGTACATGTTGCGCGGGTACCACTCGTTGCCGAACGCCGGAACGCTGAAGACGCCCCAGTGGTAGTAGATGCCGAACTTGGCGTCCTGGAACCATTCGGGCGCCGGCGGGTGCTGGTCGACCGACGACCAGCTCGGGGTGTAGCTGCTAGGGCCTACCGTCGCCCACCCGGTGCGGACCCGGAGGACGCTGGCTGCCGCGGCGACGCCGGCCACCGCGATCAGTTTGCGCCTCGACAGCTCGAACGAGGACGAATCCATGACGGGAACCTCCCAGGAAATCCAGCAGGACTGCTTCCGGGTTCAGCTCAGGGTCCATTTCTGGTTGTTCGCTCCGGTGCACGTGGCCAGTTGGATCAGGGTGCCGTTCGCGGTTCCGGACCCGGTGACGTCCAGGCACAGTCCGGACTGGACGCCGGTGATGGTCCCGTTGGCGTTGAACGTCCATTGCTGGTTGGTCTGGCCGTTGCAGTTCCAGATGATGGCCTTGGTCCCTGGCGTGGTGCCCCGGCCGTAGGCGTCGAGGCATCTGGCGTTGCCGCCGCTGTAGACGGTCAGTTCGCCTGCGGCGGTACGGGTCCAGGTCTGGTTGTTCTGGCCGTTGCAGTCCCAGACCTGCACCTGGGTGCCGGGTGTGGTGGACACGCCGGTGACGTCAAGGCACTTGTTCGCGCCGACCGCGTGCACCGCGCCGGTGGTCTGCCCCCCGCCGTTGGCGCTGTAGCCGGCGGCGGCGATGTTGGCCTGTACCGCGTTCTCGGTGGCGTCCGTCGGGTAGCCGCTGGTGACGGCACCTTCGAAGAACTCGCCGACACCGGTGGGGCTGTTGTCGCCGCCCGTGCCCAGCAGGATCGAGGGGTCAAGGCGCATCGGCGAGTACCCGTTGGGCAGCGCGCCCGAGTAGGGAGTGGTCAGGCCGCCGCTGGTGGCGTCGCCGTACTTCAGGGTGAAGTTGCTGGTCCCGTTGTTCTTCAGCCAGGCACTGACGAACGGATGGTGCACACCCTGGTTGTTCGGGTCCTTGTTGGACCCGCTGCCGGTGTGGTACATCCCGTTCTCCAGGTCGGCCTCCACCCACGGGCCGCTGCCGGTGCAGTTGCCGAACCAGCAGGCGGTGCCCCAGTAGATGGCGTTCATGGTGGCGTTGCCGGTGTCGGTGTGCGAGGTCTCACCGCTGCCGTAGTCGAAGCAGCAGGTGCCGTCGACGTAGTTCGACGAGGTGATCATGTAGACCCCCTCCGGCTGGGATCCGACCGGCACGCCCTTGGCCCTGTCGATCCGGTAGCCGACACCCTGATTGACCTTGATCCCGAACGCAGGGTGACCGCCCACCGCCACCGGCAGCGCCATCGCGTCCGCGCCGACGTCGGACCCGTTGGGGCCGGGGCCCTTCCAGAACCCGCCCCACGAGATCGGCAGGTCGTTGTGGTTGGCGGTCTGGTCGTAGATCTTCGTGACCGTGCACCGGGTGCCCGCGCAGAACGCGACCTGAGGCGCCGCGTCGACATAGCCGCCCGCCGACAGCAGGCCGACGTCGAGGTACTTCTGATCGGAGGCGCGCTGGATCTGGTACAGCGGACCGTTGTACGCCCCGAAAAGCGCGCGCGTGGTGCTGTGCGCCGTCGCGCACGGTGTGCCACCGGAGGCGTAGATGTCGCACGCCTGTGGCGCCGCGGCCTGTGCCGCCGTGCCGATGCCGAACAGCACGCCGGCGGCGAGCACGATCGACGCGGCCGCGGCCAACAATGTTCTGCGCAGTCTTCGACTGTGGAAAATGGCCATCTCCGAACCTCTCTGTTCTCGAGATCTGGCGTCCGGGGTCAGCCCCGGTTCCACTTCTGGTTGCTCGCGCCGGTGCAGGTGGCGAGCTGGATCAGCGCGCCGTTCGCGGTTCCGGACCCGGCGACGTCCAGGCACAGCCCGGACTGGACGCCGGTGATGGTCCCGTTGGCGTTGATCGACCACTTCTGGTTGCCGCCGCCGTTGCAGCTCCAGATGACGACCTTCGTGCCGGGGGTGGTGCCCTGGGCGTACGCGTCGAGGCAGGACCCGTCGTAGACCCGGATCTCCCCGGCGGAGTTGGCCGTCCACAGCTGGTTCGTGCCGCCGTTGCAGTCCCACAGCTCGACCTGGGTGCCGTTGGTCTGCGTCGCGCCGGGGACGTCGACGCACCGGCCGGAGCCGGTCCCGACGATCGGGCCGACGGTGACGGTGCCGCCGCTGCCCGGGGTGATGGACAGGTTGTCGAACTGGGCGGTCTCACCCTGGCTGGTGCCGTAGCCCACCTGCCCGTTGCTCCACGTGCCGTCGTTCGCGGTGCCGACCGTGGCGCCGTCGATACCGGCGGTGATGGTGCTGCCGGCGAAGGTGAGGGCGAGGGCGTGCCAGCGCCCGGTGCCAAGGGCCGCGACCCGGCCGCTGGACAGGGTGGCCGTGGTGGTGCCGTTCTGGCGCAGGATCGACCAGGACCCGGTATCCGTGACGCGCAGCCGGTAGGCGTTGAGCCCGGCCGGCCCGCCGCCGCCGCCCTGCGTGGTGACCCGGCCGATCAGGTCGGCCGAGCCGCTCTGCTCCAGCAGCACGTCGGAGGACACGGTGTAGTTCCGCCAACCCAGGTCGCCGAGCAGGGCGTAGGGGTCGGACAGGCCGTTCCACCAGATCGCGGCCTGCGGGCTCATCTGCCGCACGCACTGGCCAGTGCGGCCGCCGCCGCAGCCGGCGACCTCGAAGGCGCCCTGCATGTCCATCAGGTACTTCGCTTCGGTACCCGTGGTGTTGCTGTCGAACGAGTCGCTGTAGGGCAGGCTCATGGTGGCGGAGGCGGGGCCGGTCGCGGTGCTCTTGCCCTGTCCCGTGGTCGTCGTGATCGAGTACACGTACCCGGGTTGCACGGTCAGCGAGTAGTTCCCGCCGTTCGGCGTGATGTCCGTGCTGTGCAGGAAGAAGTCGGCGGAGTTGTTCGAGCGCAGGTTGGTGGCCCACACGTGCGCCTGGCCGGTGGACAGTCCGCCGGTGACGTTGATGTTCAGCGTCTGTGGCGAGTTCGCGTCCATCGTCTCGACGATGGTGGAGTAGTCACGGTTGTTCGTGGACTTGAGCGAGACGTAGCTGCCGTTGTTGCGGTTGCCGTTGAGGTAGCCGCTGGAGCTGTCCAGGTACTGCCAGCCGGGCGAGGTGAACTGGCTGGTGTGCGCCATCACCCAGGTGTTCTTGCCGATCGAGTAGTAGCCCGACCACGGTTGCGGTGCGTACGCGACACCCATGGTGGGGTACGGGATGTTCGGGGTGACGGCGGCGATGACCGGCCAGTTGATGTAGGCGGTCATCTTGCCGTCGATGTAGTCGCGGTTGATGCCGCGGGCCAGAGCGGTCGACCCGGCGTTGTAGTCGTCGGAGCCGTTCTCGCTGGCCCAGAGGGTCTTTCCGGTCGCGAGCGCGTTGCCGGAGCTGGGACAGTTGGTCTGCGCGCCTCGGTACCCGCAGACGTAGTGGGTGCCGAGGATGTCGACCGAGGCGGCGAACGCCGGGTCCCGGACCGCGTCGTCGGCGACGCCCCAGCCGTTGGCGTCGTCCGAGGCGACGACCTTCACGGCGCTGTAGCCGTGCGAGTTGAGCGCCGGCCGCAGGTTCTTGTACCAGCCGAGGTCGCGGCCCTTCTCGTTGCGGCCGCCCAGGTAGTCGATGGTCAGTTTGTGCGTCTTGGCGCAGTCGAGCCACGAGGTCAGGTAGTTGATCGAGTCGTTGGTCCAGTAGTTGCCGTTGCCGATCCACCCCGGCGCACCCCAGACGAGGCCGTACAGCTTGATGCCGGGGTTGCGGGCCTTCGCCTGCTCGGCGAGCCACCACTCGTAGCCGCGGTCGCAGTTGAGGTCGCTCCTGGTGTGCTGGTGGCTCGGTTCGGCGCCGCTGGTGGAGTTGGTGTCGCCACCGATCTCCAGCTTGAGGATCTGCATGGCCGCGCCGTAGCCAGGCTTGAAGAGGTAGTCGAGGATCTGGCCGCGTTGCGGCTCCGGGTAGTCGATCAGCAGGCGGCTGTTGCCGCCGCCACCGCTGATCGCGCCGACGCCGTCGAACACCCGGCCCGACGACCCGCCGTTGACGGTGATCGAGGCATCGGCGTGCGCTGCCGGGGCGACCACGGCGGAGACTCCGCCCGCCACCAGGAGCGCGCTTGCGACCGCGACAGTTCGCAGGCCGAGGAACAACCGACTGACGCCTGACATGATGGGAACTCCCTTCCGCAGAACATGACTCCACGCCGGGTCAGCGTCGCCGCGCGGGGCCGGGTGGACCGGGCGCGGAGCGGTGCGGCGGCTGTGGGTTCGCGTGGTTGTGCTTGCGGTGTGGCTATCCGAGGGCCCACTTCTGGTTGTTCGCGCCGGTGCAGGTGGCGAGCTGGATCAGCGTGCCGTTCGCGGTCCCAGACCCGGTGACATCCAGGCACAGTCCCGAGTGGACTCCGGTGATCGTGCCGTTGGCGTTGACCTGCCACTGCTGGTTGGTCTGGCCGTTGCAGTTCCAGACGATGACCTTGGTGCCGGGGCTGGTGCCCCGGCCGTAGGCGTCGAGGCACCTGGTGCTGTCGCCGTTGTAGACGGTCAGTTCGCCTGCGGCGGTACGGGTCCAGGACTGGTTGGTCTGGCCGTTGCAGTCCCAGATCTGCACCTGGGTGCCGGCCGTGGTGGTCGCGCCGGGGACGTCGAGGCACTTGCCCGCGCCGATCGCGCGGATCGCGCCAGGAGCCGGCCCGGTGCCGCTCCCCGGGCCGGTGGCGGAGATGACCTGCTGTGCGGCCGACGGCCAGTTGGTGCCGCCCACCTGGACGTTTCCGCTCAGGACGTTGTTGTGCGGCGGGCCGGTGGCCACGTTGGTCGCGCCGCCGTTGTACCAGTTCCCGGAGAAGGTGCTGTCATTGGTGTTGTTGGTGCTGCCGGCGTTCGTGAAGGCCCACACCCCGGAGTCCTGGACCACGTTGGCCGACAGGGTCACGTAGCGAGAACCTTCGTCCAGGTACAGGCCGACCGTGTGGTTGTTGTCGTAGACGTAGTTGTGGTCGATGGAGCTTCCCGGGTTGGCGGAGAGGTTGTAGATGCTCCCGCCGTCGTGCATGAGCTTCTTGGTGCCGTGCACCCGGTTGTAGCTGACGACCGTGTCCCGCAGTGTCGTCGCGGTGGTGTAGACGGGCTGGTAGTTGTACAGGCCGCGGTTGCGGTAGTCCTGGCTGCCGCCCTGGTCGTTCGCGCCCCAGCCCCAGCCGACGTCGATGCCGTCGTAGGTCAGGTTGGACACGTCGTTGTGGGTGATGACGGCATGGGTGACGTAGGTGGACAGGATGCCGGCCATCTCCCGGTAGTCCAGGGCGACCCTGGTCACTGTGTTGTTGGAGATGGTGATGTCCTTGTCGGTCATCGCTGCGTTCGACGGGTGGTGCGCGTCGGGCCGCACGCCGCCGACGATGATGCCCGCGCCGGAGTCCTCGGTGAACGTGTTGTGGTCCACGGTGATCGACGACGCGCCGAGGCCGACACCGGAGGCGTGGGCGTTCGCGTCGTTGCCGATGCCAAGTGCGACCTGGCCGAGTTGGGTGAAGGTGTTGTCGCTGAAGGCGATCGCGGTGGCGGCGGAGACCTGGACGGCGGCGGGTGCCTGTGCCCAGTCGTTGCGCGCGCCCTCGAACTGCTGGCAGCCGGACTGGCAGGAGGTCAGGAAGTCTCCCGGCATGGGGTGGGCGGCCGACAGGAACGTTCCGCTCTGCTGGTCGGCGTACCCGATCGAGGTACCCGGGGCGAGCCAGGTGGTGTGCTCGAAGTGCAGGCCCCTGAACGCGATGTTGTGGACCGGATTGTCGTAGGTGCCGCCGAGCTGGAGCAGCGAGGTCAGGCGCGGCAGCTCGACGTCGTGGCTCCCGGGCACCCAGCCCGACGGCGCCTTGTAGTAGAGCCGACCGGCCTGCGAGTCCAGGTACCACTGGCCGGTGCTCGTGAGGAACGAGTACGAGTTCTCCAGGAACAGCTGACCGCCGCCGAACGGCTTGGCGAGCGTGTCGTATCCCCAGTTGTTGTTGTTCCAACCTGGTTGCTGCATGGCGATCGTAGTGCCGCTGATGTGGTCGACGGGCGAGTACCGGTCGGTGAACGAGTTCTGGCTCTCCAGCTCGATCCGGTTCTGCTGCGGCAGTGTGGCGAGATAGTTCAGCGCGGAGTTGGTGATGTTCATGCCGGTGGTGGTCACCTGCACGTCGTTGCGCGAGAGGGGAATCGAGGCACGTGGGGCGAGTGCGCCATCCACGAACACCTGCCGGGAGTCCGCGCCGGTGGGGACGGGCGCGACCCAGATGTTCTGGGCGGAGTCCTGCACGGTCCAGCCGGTGACCTGGCTCCCGCCGGACAGGATCGGGGTCTGCCCGGCCGCGGCCTGCCAGGTGACGGTGTGGCCGCCCTGCCCGGAGTCCGCGCTGGCGAACGTCAACGGGGCGGACAGTCGGTAGGTGCCACCGGCGAGCTGCACGACCACGTCGTTGCCGGCGGACTGGGCTCGGGCCAGTTGCTGGGCCTTGGCCGGGGTGGCGACCGGCTGGTCTTGTGTGCCGGGGTTGTTGTCGTTCCCGTTCGGGGACACGGCGATGGTGACAGGGGTCGCGGCCCCTGCGGAGGCCGGGAGGAGCGCGGTGCAGGCGAACGCGGTGACCGCCGCGCCAAGTGCCGCGATCACCGATCTGATGCAGGAAGACATCGTTGTCCTCTCCTTGTGTTCGGGTGTGCCGATGTCGTCGCGTCGGCTGGTGCGGCATCGCCTCGACGGGTGTTCGGTAGGAAGGCGGGCGGGTGCGCCGGTCGAGGTGCAGGGACTCAGTGAAGTCGAGCTTGAACCGTCGCCGGCAAAACATCCCGGCGACGAGGAAACGTTGGGACAGAAGGAAGACGAGCCTGTCTGGAAACGTCTGACATGTCGGGAGCACCGCTGGTCGAGCGGGTCCACGGCGGTCTGCGGTCGTCACCCTGCGGCGGCGAGGGGCGTCCGGCTATTCATGACAGCCGGACGGGCAGCGCGAAGTCAAGAGTATGAGCAGGCCTATTCCAAAGATCTTTTGCCAAGACGTGGGCGATTCATGTCCTTCTGACCGAATTATTTCTTAATGTGAACGTGAACAGCGGCAAATGGGTTCGATACATCGCGCTGCATGGGCAGAGGGTTGACCCTGGCTGGGACCTTGGGCATTGTGGTGACGTCGAACGACAGGACCCGAGCATGTCGAGCTGTTAGCGCTAACACCAGTTGGCGGCCGTGCTGACACGAGGATGCGACTGTCTCTTGTGGACTCCGGCATGGCGGCCACCTGTGCTCCGACCAGAGCAAGCCGTACCAAGGAGTGAGCAATGAAGCTTTCATCCGTGTTCCTTGCCGGTCACGTGCCTCGTTGGCGGACATCGGTCGGCGTGCTTGCGGCGGCGGCGCTCGCCACGCTGTCGGCAGCGGTGTCGACGTTCCCGGCTCCGGCAGCGGCGGCCGGTACGGGAACGTGCGACATCTACGCTTCGGGTGGTACGCCTTGCGTGGCCGCGCACAGCACGGTGCGCGCGCTCTACGGCGCCTACAGCGGCAACCTGTACCAGGTCAGGCGCGCGTCGGACGGCTCGAGCAGGGACGTCGGCGTCCTGGCCGCGGGCGGCGCCGCCAACGCGGCGGCGCAGGACTCGTTCTGTGCTGGCACCTCCTGCGTCATCACGGTGGTGTACGACCAGTCCGGCCACGGGAACGACCTGTGGTACCAGGGATCCAGCGCGGTCCCAGGGTCGAGCCAGAGCAGCCCAGCCAAGGCGACGTCCGAGTCGCTGACGGTCGGTGGCAGCAAGGCGTACTCGCTCTATCTGAACGCCGGCAACAGCTACTGGCGCGACGGCCACCTGACGGGCGTGCCAACCGGCACCGCGCCGGAGGGCATGTACATGGTGACCAGCGGCACGCACGTCAACGGCGGCTGTTGCTTCGACTACGGCAACAGTGAGACGACCAGGAAGGCCGACGCGGCCGGTGCCATGGACGCGATCAACTTCGGCACCGAGTGTTGGTTTGGCGGATGCGCCGGCACCGGTCCCTGGGTCCAGGCGGACCTCGAGTGGGGCCTCTACCCGGGTGGCAGCCAGTCCTGGAACCCGAACCAGCGAGCCTTCCCCGACAAGTACGTCACGGCGATGTTGAAGAACAACGGGACGTCGCGGTTCGCGATCAAGGGGAGCAACGCGCAGTCGGGCAGCCCGACGACACTGTGGGACGGCGCGCTTCCGCCCGGCTACAACCCGATGAAGAAGCAGGGAGCGATCGTCCTTGGCAGCGGCGGTGACTGCTGCAAACCCGGCGGGGGCGCCAACCTCAGCGCGGGCACCTTCTACGAAGGAGCCGTGGTCTCGGGCTACCCGTCCGACACAACCGAGAACGCGGTGCAGGCGAACATCGTCGCGGCCGGCTACCACGCCGGCGGCACCGGCACGAACGGCGAGGTGCGTGCGGTGGGCGCGGGCAAGTGCCTGGACGCGTCGAGTCCGTCCGCTGGCACACAGGCGCGGATCTGGGACTGCGGCGGCGGTTCCAACCAGACCTGGACCCGCACCTCGTCTGGTCAGCTCACCCTCTCCGGCGGCCAGTTGTGCCTGGACGTCTACGGCCAGGGAACCAGCCCGGGAACCAAGGCGGTGGTCTGGTCGTGCAACGGTCAGGCGAACCAGCAGTGGAATGTGAACGCCAACGGCACGATCACCGGCACCCAGTCCGGCCTGTGCCTTGACGTGACCGGGGCGTCCACGGCCAACGGGGCGCTGGTCGAACTGTGGACCTGCAATGGCGGCAGCAACCAGCAGTGGAACCTCGGGTGACACCGTGCGGTCACCTTCGTGGATGTGCCCTTCGTAGCAGGAAACACGCCCGCACACTCTTCCTGGAGAACCAACGATGAGACTCCTGAGCAGGTCATGGGTGGCGCGACTCGGCCACCTTGCGATGGCTGGCGCGATGGCGTTGGCGGCGACAGCTGTGGTCACCGTCGTCACGTCGGCACCCGCGCAGGCGTTGGGCAACGGCCTGGCGCGGACGCCACAGATGGGCTTCAACGACTGGAACGCCTACGGCTGCAACGTCTCCGAGTCGCTGATCAAGTCGACCGCATCGGCCATGCACAACAACGGGATGCAGGCCGCCGGCTACCAGTACGTCAACATCGACGACTGTTGGCTGACCCATAACCGGGACGGCAACGGCAACCTGGTGCCGGACCCGGCGAAGTTCCCGGACGGTATCTCCGGGACCGCCGCCTACGTCCACTCGCTCGGGCTCAAGCTCGGCATCTACGAGGACGCCGGCACCGCCACCTGCGCCGGCTACCCGGGCAGTCTCGGTCACGAACGCCAGGACGCGAACAGCTTCGCCGCGTGGGGCGTGGACTACCTGAAATACGACAACTGCAACAACCAGGGCGTCAACGCGCAGCAGCGGTACACCGCGATGCGCGACGCGTTGGCCGCGACCAACCGACCGATCCTGTACGGCCTGTGCAGCTGGGGTCAGGACAGCGTCTGGACCTGGGGCCCGAACGTCGGCAACAGCTGGCGCAGCACCGGCGACATCCAGCCGAACTACAACAGCATGCTGTCGATCTTCCACAGCAACGTCGGCCTCGCGCAGTACGCCGGCCCCGGCGGCTGGAACGATCCGGACATGCTGGAGATCGGCAACGGCATGTCGGCCACCGAGGACCGCGCTCACTTCAGCCTCTGGGCCGAGATGGCGGCGCCGCTGATCGCGGGCACCAACATTCCCGCGGCCAGCGCGACCACGCTGAGCATCCTGACCAACTCCAGGGTCATCGCGGTCGACCAGGACCCGCTCGGCAAGCAGGGCACCATGGTGTCCTCGTCGGGTGGCCGGGACGTGCTGGCCAAGCCGCTGTCCAACGGTGACGTGTCCGTGGCGCTGTTCAACGAGGGCAACTCGGCCACCACCATCTCCACCACGGTCAACGCGATCGGCAAGACCGGCGCCGCCAGCTACACCCTGACCGACCTGTGGTCCGGCGCCACCGCCAGCACGACCAGCGCCATCAGCGCCTCGGTCCCCGCCCACGGGGTCGTGATGTACCGGGTGGCCGGCGGCACCGGGGGAGGGGGCTCGACGACGGGGCCGATGCGGGCGGTGGGCGCCGGCAAGTGCCTCGAGGTGCCCAACTCCTCGACCACACCGGGAGTGCAGGCGGCGATCCGGGACTGCGGCGGCCAGGCGAACCAGACGTGGACGCACACCCAGGACAACCGGCTCACCGTCTACAGCGGTGGCTCGACGATGTGTCTCGACGCCTACGGCAACCAGACAAGTCCCGGTACGAAAGTCGTGATCTGGTCCTGCAACGGCCAGGCCAACCAGCAGTGGCTCGTCAACGCTGACGGCACCGTGACCGGGGTCCAGTCCGGGCTGTGCCTGGATGTCACCGGAGCCGCCACAGCGAACGGCACTCTTGTCGAGCTGTGGACCTGCAACGGAGGAACCAACCAGCAGTGGACTCTCGGCTGACCTCGCGAAGGAACCGATAGTGATGCGTATACCTGTTGCGGCGGTGACGGGGCTCCTGATGGCTGCGGCCGGCCTGTCGATCGGTCCGGCACCCGTGTCCGGGGCCGACGTGCGGCCGGCCGGTGCGGCCACGAGCCAGGCGGTCGCCGCGCCGCCCATGGGCTGGGCGTCGTGGAACAGCTTCGCCGCCCAGATCAACTACGATGTGATCAGAACGCAGGCCGACGCGATCGTCTCAAGTGGACTCCAGGGCATCGGTTACCAGTACGTCAACATCGACGAGGGCTGGTGGCAGGGTACCCGCGACTCGGCCGGCAACATCACCGTGGACACCAGGGAATGGCCTGGCGGCATGCAGGCCGTCGCCGACTACATCCACAGCAAGGGCCTGAAGGCCGGGATCTATACCGACGCGGGCCGGGACGGCTGCGGCTACTACTACCCGACAGGGCGTCCCGCGGCACCAGGTTCCGGCAGCGAAGGCCACTACGACCAGGACTTCCGTCAGTTCGCCACGTGGGGGTTCGACTTCGTCAAGGTGGACTGGTGCGGTGGGAACGCCGAACACCTTGACCCGAGGAGCACCTACCAGGCCATCAGCGATGCGATCGGCCGAGCCACCGCGCAGACCGGTCATCCCATGGTGCTGTCAGTGTGCGACTGGGGTGCGCAGAACCCGTGGGACTGGGCGCCGGGGATGTCCACGATGTGGCGCACCAGCGGCGACATCATCTACTGGGGCCAGCGTCCGTCCATGGACCGGGTGCTGGCCAACTTCGACTCCGCCCAGCATCCCGCCGCACAGAACGTCGGACACTACAACGACCCCGACATGTTGGTGGTCGGTATGCCCGGGTTCACCGCAGCACAGAACCAGAGCCACCTGAGCCTCTGGGCCATCTCCGGCGCGCCGTTGCTGGCCGGCAACAACATCGCCACCATGACCACCGAGACCAGGGACATCCTGGCCAACAAGGAGGTCGTCGCCATCGACCAGGACGCCTTGGGTCGTCAGGGTGTGAAGGTGGCCGAGGACCAGGCTGGCAGCCAGGTGTACAGCAAGGTCCTCGCCGGAACCGGCCGCCGTGCGGTGGTCGCGCTCAACCGGACTGGTTCCGCCAGCGACATCGTGGTTCGGTTCGCCGATCTGGGCCTTGCCGCCGCCGCGTCGGTCCGCAATGTCTGGACGGCGACGGATGTGGGCAGCAGAACCACGAGCTACACGGTGAACGTGCCCGCACATGAGGCCGTCCTGCTGACCGTGACCGGAACCGAGGGGCCGGGCGGCCCGAAGGCCGGCGCGATCGTCGGCCTTCAGTCCCATCGGTGCCTGGACATCAACAACTCCGCGACGACCAACGGCACCCAGGCACAGCTGTGGGACTGCAACGGCAGGGACAACCAGCGATTGACCTATTCGGCCGGCAGACAGCTCACCGTCTACAACGGCACCAAATGTCTTGACGCGTACAACCAGGGCACCGTGAACGGCGCCCAGGTCGTAATCTGGGACTGCAACGGTCAGGCCAACCAGCAGTGGGCGGTCAACTCCAACGGCACGATCACCGGCGTCCAGTCCGGACTGTGCCTGGACGCGTCGAACGCCAACACCGCCAACGGAACCAGGATCATCCTCTGGTCGTGTGGAACCGGCGACAACCAGAAGTGGACCTTCCAGTAGATTTCCGTGAGTCGTTCCCGCACACCGGCCGCCCCAAGCGGGGCGGCCGATGTGCGGGTCACGGGCGCGCCGTGCACGTGAGCCCGTCGACCGGTTGGTACCTGCCGTTGACGACAGCGCCCCAGCTCGTGTTCGCGCCAGGGGCCAGCGCCCCGTTGTAGGGCTGGTTGGCCGAGGTGACCTCCCTGGCGGACTGGGTCACCACGGCGTTCCACGAGCTGTTGACCCGCTGGTCGCCGGGGAAGGAGAACGACGTGCCCCAACCGGTGATCGCGCTGGAACTGGTGTTGGTGACCGTGATCGCCAGCTGGTAGCCGCCGTTCCAGGAACTGGTGACCGTGGAGGTGGCCGAACAGCCGCCCGTCGGTGGCGGGGTGGTGGTGGTCGTGGTGGTGGGCGGCGTGGTGGTGGTGCCACCGCCGTCACTAGTGGTGTAGTCGGTGCCCGTGTACGCCGCCGAGCAGCCGTTGGCGCACTGGCCGGGCAACGAGAAGCTGTACACCCGGCCGTTGTTGAGCGGCGCGTCGGACGCGTCGCGAACCCGGATCTGATAAGAGGTCCCCGCGGTGGCCGTCGGGCCGATGAGGAACGCCTCACCCATGTCGCTGTCAGGCTTGGCCTGCTGCCAGGCACCGTCCGGGCCGAGGAACTCCACCCCGTGGACGCCGTTGGGCAGGTGGGAGACCGCGATGGCCGTCCAGTACCGCTGGGCGCCCTGGAGGAAGCCGAGGTGGATGTCGCCGGTGTAGTTCGGGCTGGGCACGTACGACCAGCTGATGTGCCGATTGTTCCAGTGCGCTGGGTCCATGTCGCCGACCGGGACGCCGTCCTTGACGAACCTGTTGAGAGAGGCGGTGGAGAGGTCCAGATGGTTGGGGTCGTCCCGGCACCAGGCGTTGGTGTCCCCGCAGCTGTCGGCGACGACCATGGTCCGCGTGGCGCCGTTGTACTTGTCGCCGACCCAGGAACCGTTGCGGCAGAACGGCTGTCCTGCCGCGCCGTCGTTGGTTCCTGTGCAGAAGTCCCCGATGGTCACCTGGACGAACCGCCCGCAGTTGCGACCGTTGTCCCACAGGCCGATCTTGCTGGCCTGGGCGGGTGGGATTGGCCGGGGGTAGAAGGAATAGTCGCCCGGCGTGTTGTATACGTTGAGCGCCACGAAGTCCTGCGAGTCCAGGACGTCCTGGGGCAGGCCGCAGCCGCCGTAGGGAGCGCCGAGGCCGTCGAAGTGGGTGGCGTTGCCGGTCAGGGGGGCCGCGGCCGACGGCTGGGACAGCACGATACCGACGGCCGTCGTCGCCAGGGCGACGGCGGCGGCCAGCCATCTGGTACGGCGCGCACGCCACATCCGTTGTGTCATCCGGATCCTCCTCGTCGAGGTGTCATGACATACCGCGCTCGCAGTCTGGGAACGCTCCCAGAAAGCACTGTAGTGAGCTCGTTATGCGTTAACAAGCGCGCACGAGGGTGGACCTGTGGACATGCGGGGGTGGCGGGTGGGCATGTGCCACCCGCCACCCCCGCACGGGGTGCCGTGGTTCCTACCGGACTATCCGAGGGTCCATTGTTGGTTGCTGCCGCCGTTGCAGGACCACAGTTCGGCCAGAGCGCCATCGGCGGTGGACGCGCCGGTGACATCGAGGCACAGTCCTGATTGGACGCCGGTGACCGTGCCGTCGGAGTTGACGTTCCACTGCTGGTTGGTCTGGCCGTTGCAGGACCAGGTCGCGACCTTCGTCCCCGAACTGGTCCCCCGGCCGTACGCGTCCGCGCACAGCGTGGTGCCGCCGACCGTGACGGTCAACTCGTTCGAGGAGGTGTGTGTCCAGGTCTGGTTCGACTGGCCGCTACAGGAGTGGATCTGTAGCTGCGTGCCCAGTGTGGTGGTCGAGTTCGGCACGTCAAGGCACTTGCCGGCGCCCACGGCGTGCAGCGGCCCGGTGCTTGTTCCGCCGCCACCGGTCCCGTATCCGGCTGCGGTGATGTTGGCCTGCACCGCGTTCTCGGTGGCGTCCGACGGGTAGCCGGACGTCATCACGCCCTCGTAGAAGGTGCCGGCGGAGCCGATGCTGTTGTCGCCGCCGGTGCCGAGGATGATGGCGCCTTCCTTGCGCATCGGGTTGTAGCCGGACACGTTGGGCCGCTGTCCGTTGTAGTAGGTGGACAGGCCGCCGGACTGCGCGTTGCCGGCCCGAATGGCCCAGTGGTTCGGCTCGCCCTTGATGATGGCGGTCAGGTACCGGTTGTTGACGGTCGGGTCGTTGGCGTTGTAGCCGGCGTTCGTCCCGGAGTACAGGCCGTTCTCCAGGTCGGCCATGACCCAGGGGCCGGGCCCGGTGCCGTAGCCCCAGACCTTGATGTTGCCGAAGTAGATGGCCTCCATGGTGCCGTTGCCGTTGTCGCGGCTGTTGCGTTCGGCGTTGCCGTAGTCGAAGCAGCAGCCGCCGTTGTAGTGCGTGCCGTCGAAGACCGCGTACATCCCCTCCGGCTGGTCACCGGTCGCGACACCGTTGGTGTTGTTGTTGCGGTAGCCGGTGCCGGCCGGGATGAACACGCCGTACGCCTTGTGTCCGCCGACCGTGGTGGGAGCGGCGGTCGCGTTCGCGAGGTTGTCGTAACCGCCGGGGGCCGGCCCGGAGAACCCGCCGGGCGGCGCCTGGGTGAGGTTGTTGTGGCGGCTGGTCTGGTCGTAGATGACCGTGATCAGGCAGGTCGTGCCGGCACAGAAGGAATCCTGCGCCGCCGCGTCGGCGACTCCGGTCGCGGCGACCGGGGTGATGTCCTTCGTCGTGTTGTCCGAGGAGCGCCTGACCTGGTACAGCGGGCCGTTGTACGTGCCGAACAGCACCCGGGTGGTGCTGTGGGCGGCGACGCAGGGGGTGCCGCCCGCGGCGTAGATGTCACAGGGCCCCTGCGTGACCGCCTGGGACGAGGAAGCCGTTCCGACGACGACGCCGATCGCGAGCGCGGTCGCAGCGCCCGCCGCCAGCAGCGTCCTTCTGGCACGCGACGGCCATGGTCGAAAGACCATAGGTGAACTCCTTTGTTCGTGGTCGCATCAACTGTTAGCGCTAACATTTCACCGAAGAACGAGGTCTCGACCTCCAGAAGCCTTGGCGTCAAAGCGTTGTGACGCCCATCACTATCGCTCGGGTCGGTCGGTCCGTCAAGGACGCGTCGTCGCCGCCCTTCCGTTTCCTGGTTGTGTCGAACCGGTCGAGGCGGTTAGCTAGTCGAAGCGCTTCGATGAACGTGCGGGAGGAACGATGCTCTACCGAGTGCTCGCGATCGTCGCCGTCCTGTTGCTCGCAGTGGGAGGCTGTAGTTCGGGGCAGGGAGCCGGGCAGCGGACCCTGAAGCTGTGGCACTACGAAGGCCCGGACAGTGCCATGGGAGCCGCGTGGGCGTTGGCGGTCAAGCAGTTCGAGGCGGCCCATCCGGACGTCAAGGTCGTGCTTGAGGAGAAGGGGTTCGAGCAGATCCGCAAGACCGCGCCGATGGTGCTGAACTCCAAGGACGCTCCGGACGTGCTGGAGTACGACAAGGGCAACGCCACGTCGGGCCTGCTGGCCAGGCAGGGGCTGCTCACCGACCTCACCGACGAGGTGACCAGGCGAGGCTGGGACAAGCTGGTCACCGGGGAGAGCCAGACCACCGCGCGGTACGACGACAAGGGCGTCATGGGCTCCGGCAGGTGGTACGGCGTGCCCAACTACGCCGAGTACGTCAGCATCTACTACAACAAGGACCAGTTCGCCAAGTACGGCATCGCTGTGCCGACGACACTGGACCAGCTGACGGCCGCGATGGACAAGTTCGTGGCCGCGGGCATCACACCGCTGGCCAGCGCCGGACAGGAGTACCCGGCGCAACAGCTCATGTACGAGCTGGCCCTGACCAAGGCCAGTCGGGACTGGGTGGACCGGTACCAGCGGTACACCGGCAAGGTCGACTTCCACGACGCGGCGTGGACCTACGGCGCGACCACGTTCGCCGACTGGGTCCACAAGGGCTACCTCAGCAAGGACTCGGTCGGCGCCAAGGCCGAGGACATGGGCCTGTCGTTCATCCAGGGCAGATCCCCGATCATGGTCACCGGCAGTTGGTGGTTCGGCCGACTGGTCAAGGACGTCAAGGACTTCCAGTGGGGCTCGGTGCTGTGGCCGGGCCTGACGGCCGGGTCGGCCGGCAACATGTGGGTGGTCCCGAAGGGCTCGAAGAACAAGGACCTCGCGTACGACTTCATCGCGATCACCATGTCCCCGCCCGTCCAGGACGCGCTGCGAGACGCCGGCGGCGTGCCGCTGGTGCGCAACGGCAGCGCGAGTGACCCCAAGGCCAAGGAGGTCACCGACAACTTCGGCGTTCTCTCGACCCAGGACAGGCTGGCGTTCTACCCGGACTGGCCGGCCCCCGGCTACTACGACGAGCTCGTCTCCGCGGTACAGAAGCTGACCACCGGGACCGCCACGCCAAGCCAGGTGCTGGACGAGATAGCCAAGCCGTACCAGGAGAACCTGGCGAACGTCGGCAGATGACGAACCGAAACCGCGCCTCCTACCTGCCGTTCCTGATCCCGGGCGCGGTGCTGCTCGTGGCCGTGATCGTGGTGCCGTTCGCGATGAACCTCGGGATCAGCCTGACGAAGTGGTCCGGCGTCGGTGCCCCGGAGTGGATCGGCCTGGACAACTACCGGCGGCTCGCCGCCGACGGCGTGTTCTGGGCCTCGTTCCGGCACAACGTGGGCATCGTGGTGGCCATGGCCGTGTTGCCGACGATGGCCGGCCTGGTCATCGCGGCCGCCCTGTTCGACTTCGTCGGCAGGAAGTTCGGTCCGAGGGCGGCGAGCGTCCTGCGGGCGTGCATCTACCTGCCGCAGGTGCTGCCGATCGCGGTCGCCGGGATCGTGTGGACGTGGATCCTCGCACCGGACGGCGCGCTGAACGACGTCCTCAGGGCGGTGGGGCTCGGCGCGGTGGCCCAGGACTGGCTGGGCGACCCGGACCTGGCGCTGTACACGGTGATGGGCGTGCTCCTCTGGATCCAGGTCGGCTACCCGGTGGTGATCTTCGTGGCCGGGATGCAGCGGGTGGACCCGGCCCTGCACGAGGCGGCCGAGCTGGACGGGGCGTCCTGGTGGGGCCGGTTCTGGCACGTGACCGTGCCGCAGATCCGGCCTGAGATCTTCGTGGTGCTGCTGACCTGCACGATCGCGGCGTTGAAGGTGTTCCCGCCGATCTACGTGCTGACCCGAGGCGGACCGGGCGGCGCGACGAACGTGCCCTCGTACTACTCGTTCCAGAACTTCTTCGAACGAACCCAGGTCGGCTACGGAGCGGCGATCGCGACCGTGCTCACGGTCCTCATTCTGGTCCTGACCACGGTGTTCCTGCGCGTGCAGAACCGGGGTGAGCGGGCGTGAGACGGCATGTGGTCCTGTGGTCGCTGGTCCTGCTGGCCGTGCTGATGCTGGTCCCGTTCGTGATCGTGGCCATGAACGCGGTGAAGTCGCCGGCCGAGTACGCGACGGGCGGCCCGATCAAGCCGCCGCACGGTATCGACCTGCACGGGATCGTCGACTTCTGGCAGCGCGTCGACTTCGGCGGCAAGCTGCTCAACAGCGTCGTGATCAGCGGCTCGGTGGCGGTGCTGGCCGTCGTGGTGTCGGTGTTGAACGCGTACGCCCTTGGCATCGGCCGGGTCAGGGGCCGGACCTGGATCCTGGTCGTGTTCCTGGTCGCCAACACGGTGCCCCAGGAGGCGCTGGTCTACCCGCTGTACTACCTGGCCAACCAGACCGGGCTGTACGACACGCGGCTGGGCGTGATCCTCGTCTTCACGATCATCCAGGGCGCGTTCGGCACGTACCTGCTCTCGTCCACGTTCGTCGCCTTCCCGCCCGAGCTGCTCGAGGCCGCCAGGATCGACGGCGCCGGCAAGCTACAGACGCTGCTGCGGATCGTGGTCCCGGTCAGCCGGCCGACCCTGGGCATGCTGATGGTGTTCTTCTTCATCTGGACGTGGAACGAGTTCTTCCTGCCGCTGGTGCTGTTGATCTCCAACGAGAACCAGACCGTCACTGTCGCGCTCGGGGTGCTCCAGGGCCAGCGGATGATGGACGCGACCATGACGAGCGCGTCGGCGCTGCTCGGCGTGATCCCGGCGATCGCGTTCTTCCTTGTCTTCCAGCGCACGTTGACCCGTGGAATCACAGCAGGGGCGGTCAAATGAAGTTCAGCGACGGGTACTGGCTGCTCAAATCCGGGGTGGAGGCGGTGTACCCGGCGGAGGTGCACGACATCACCGAGGGGCCGGGCTCGCTCGTGGTGCACGCACCCGTCCAGCACATCCGCCACCGGGGTGACCTGCTCAAGGGGCCACTGGTCACCGTGGGCCTCGACGCGCCAATGGCCGACGTGATCCGCGTGACGATCGCGCATTTCCACGGCGAGATGGACAACGGGCCGCACTTCGAGATCGCCGGCGGCGAATCCGGCGGCACGGTGTCGCATGAGGACAGTGGCGTCGTGCTGACCTCCGGAGACCTGTCGGTGCGGGTGAGCCAGGACGAATGGGGACTGGACTTCGCCGCTGCGGGCGCGGTGCTCACGTCCACCGGCGTCAAGGGCATGGGCTTCATGACGTTGGACGGCCGGCACTACGTCCGTGAACAGCTGAACCTTGGTGTCGGGGACACCGTCTACGGCCTTGGCGAGCGGTTCGGGCCGATGGTCCGCAACGGCCAGGAGGTGGACATCTGGAACGCGGACGCGGGCACCACGAGCGAGCAGGCGTACAAGAACGTCCCGTTCTACCTGACCAACGCCGGATACGGCGTGTTCGTCAACCACCCCGGCCGGGTGTCGTTCGAGGTCGCCTCCGAGGTGACGTCCCGGGTCCAGTTCAGCGTCGAGGGACAGTCACTGGAGTACTTCGTCATCTACGGCCCCACCCCGAAGGACATCCTTCGCAGGTACACGGCGCTGACCGGCCGGCCGGTGCTGCCGCCGGCATGGTCGTTCGGGCTGTGGCTGTCGACGTCGTTCACCACGTCCTACGACGAGAAGACGGTCACCGACTTCATCGACGGCATGGCCGATCGCGACCTGCCGTTGAGCGTCTTCCACTTCGACTGCTTCTGGATGCGCGACCTGCACTGGTGCGACTTCGAGTGGGATCCACGGACCTTCCCCGACCCGGTCGGGATGCTGGCCAGGCTCAAGGCCCGCGGCCTGCGGATCTCGGTGTGGATCAACCCGTACGTCGCCCAGCGGTCCGCGCTGTTCGCCGAGGGTGTGGCTGGCGGGTATCTGCTGCGGAAGCCGAACGGCGACGTGTGGCAGTGGGACCGGTGGCAGCCGGGGATGGCGCTGGTGGACTTCACCAACCCGGCCGCCCGCGCGTGGTACGCGGCCAAGCTGGAAGTCCTGCTGGATCAGGGAGTGGACTGCTTCAAGACCGACTTCGGCGAGCGAATCCCCACCGACGTGGTCTACCACGACGGATCCGATCCGCAGCGGATGCACAACTACTACGCGTACCTGTACAACCGGACGGTCTTCGACGTGTTGCGCGGACGTGGCCAGGCCGTGGTGTTCGCGCGGTCGGCCACGACCGGGTCGCAACAGCTTCCGGTGCACTGGGGGGGAGACTGCGAGTCGACCTACGAGGCGATGGCGGAGAGCCTGCGCGGCGGGCTGTCGCTGGGAATGTCCGGGTTCGGGTTCTGGAGCCACGACATCGGCGGTTTCGAGGGCACACCGTCGCCGGCGTTGTTCAAGCGGTGGATCGCGTTCGGGCTGCTGTCCTCGCACAGCCGGCTGCACGGCAGCGACTCCTACCGGGTGCCGTGGCTGTTCGACGAGGAGTCGGTCGACGTGCTGCGGCGGTTCTCGAAACTGAAGGCGCGGTTGATGCCGTATCTGGACCAGGTGGCCCGGCAGGCCGTGGCCCAGGGCGTGCCGATGATGCGGGCGATGGTGCTGGAGTTCCCCGACGACCCGGCGTGCACGCATCTGGAGCGCCAGTACATGCTCGGCGACAGCCTGCTCGTGGCGCCGGTGTTCTCCGACGATGGCGACGTCTCGTACTACGTGCCCGAGGGGGAGTGGACGGACCTGCTGACCGGGCAGGCCGTGTCCGGGCCGAGGTGGGTCCGTGACCGGCGCGGATTCCTGGAGATGCCGATCCTGGTGCGCCCCAACACGGTCCTGCCGGTCGGCGCGGTCGACTCCCGACCGGACTACGCCTACGCCGAGGACGTCACGTTGCGGCTGTACTCGCTCCGGGAGGGGACCCAGGTCACGGCCGTCGGCGACACGGTGTTCGCCACGCACCGTCGAGGCGACGACCTGCGGATCGAGGCGACCCGGCCGCCGTCGAGTTGGCAGGTCCGACTGGAGGGGCTTCGGGATGTTGACGCGGTGGCCGGCGGGAGGGCGGAACTGGACCAGGACGGCGTGGTCGTCCGGGCGACGGGAGCCGAGGTGACCCTGCGGATCGTGGGCTGATCCTCGGGGTCGAGGTGGGGGAGCGGCCGCGATCTGAACCGGTACCTTTGTCACGCTGTTGTTACAGGGCTTGACGCGGTATGTGTTATCGCTAACACTACCCATCGTCACGACGCGGCGTAGCGGACGGAGGTTGGCTGTATGTCCAGTGGCAACCCGTCCGAGCGGCAGGCGAGCCTGACCGACGTGGCCGAGCTGGCCGGCGTCTCACACATGACGGTGTCCCGGGTGGTCAACGGCACCGGCCCGGTCCGGGCGGAGACCCGGGCCAGGGTGATGGCCGCGGTGGCGCGGCTGGACTACCGGCCGAACTCGGCTGCCCGTGCGTTGGTCACGGGCCGGACCGGCGTGCTCGGCGTGGTCGCGCTGGACTCCATGCTCTACGGCCCGGCGAGCACGCTGTACGGCATCGAGAAGGCCGCCAGCGAGGCCGGGTACTCGGTTGCGATCTCCAGCGTCGGCGTCCCGCACCGGACGTCCATCGCCGATGCGGTGGACAACCTCCGGCGGCAGGCGGTCGAGGGCATCGTGGTGATCGCGCCGCACGTCGCCGTGGTCAAGGCGTTGGACGCGGTGCCAAAGGACATGCCGTTGGTGGCGGTCGCCGGAGGCGAACGGGCGGCCGTTCCGGTGGTGGCCGTCGACCAGTACGACGGCGCCAAACGCGCGACCGAACACCTGCTTGCGCTGGGGCACAAGACGGTGTGGCATGTTGGCGGCCCGGCCGACTGGCTGGAGGCGCGGGCGCGGGAACGTGCCTGGCGGGAGACCCTCAAGCGGTACAAGGCACCGGTGCCCGAGGTCGTCCGGGGCGACTGGAGCCCACGGTCCGGGTACGAGGCGGGCCGGGCGCTGGCCAAGGTGAAGGGGGTGTCCGCGGTGTTCGTCGCCAACGACCAGATGGCGCTCGGGCTGTTGCGGGCGTTCTCCGAAGCCGGCATCCGCGTTCCCCGCGACGTGCACGTCGCCGGATTCGACGACATCCCCGAGGCGGCGTACTTCAGCCCGCCGCTGACCACCGTGCGTCAGGACTTCATCGAGGTCGGGCGACGCACGTTCCAGATTCTGGCCCAACGGATCGCGGGCGAACTGGCCGACGGAAAAGTCCGCGACCTGGTCGAGGCCGAACTGATCGTCCGGGAGAGCACCGGGCCGCGGTAACCCCCTACGGGGTGGCCGCAACGTAAGTGATGACCTGAATGTTAGCGCTAACATGGAGTGTCGATGTTAAACAGGAAATGGGCCGCTGGTGTGGTCGTCGGTGTCGGAGCGCTGCTCCTGTCCGCCTGTGGCAGTAGCAGTGGCAGCGGCAGTGGGTCCGGAAGTGGCGGTGGGGCGATCAGCCTTGGCTTCGCCCAGGTCGGCGCGGAGAGCGGGTGGCGGACCGCGAACACCAAGTCGATCCAGGACTCGGCCAAGTCGGCCGGGATCGAGCTGAAGTTCTCCGACGCGCAGCAGAAGCAGGAGAACCAGATCAAGGCGATCCGGTCGTACATCCAGCAGAAGGTCAAGGTCATCGCGTTCTCGCCGGTGGTCGAGTCGGGCTGGGACACCGTGCTCAAGGAGGCGAAGACCGCCAACATCCCGGTGGTGCTGACCGACCGCGCAATCGACTCGCCCGACAAGACGCTCTACAAGACCTTCCTCGGTTCGGACTTCGTGAAGGAGGGGCAGAAGGCCGGCCAGTGGCTGACCAAGGAGTACGCCTCCGCGCCCGGGGACGTGAACATCGTGGAGCTGCAGGGCACCACGGGCTCGGCGCCCGCGAACGACCGCAAGAAGGGCTTCGGCGACGTGATCGCGGCCGACCCGAAGTTCAAGATCGTCGCCTCGCAGACCGGTGACTTCACCCGCGCCAAGGGCAAGGAGGTGATGGAGGCGTTCCTGAAGTCGCAGAGCAAGATCGACGTGCTGTACGCGCACAACGACGACATGGCGCTCGGCGCCATCGAGGCCATCGAGGGCGCGGGCAAGGTGCCAGGCAAGGACATCAAGATCGTCTCCGTGGACGGTGTCCACGACGCGTTGCAGGCGCTGGTCGACGGTAAGATCAACCACGTGGTCGAGTGCAACCCACTGCTCGGCCCGCAGCTGATGGATCTGGTCAAGAAGGTCTCGGCCGGCCAGGACGTGCCGGCGAGGATCGAGACCACGGAGACCGAGTTCGACCAGGCCGCCGCCAAGACCGCGCTGCCGCAGAGGCAGTACTGATCCATGCCGGCCGAGATTCTGCGGATGACGGGCATCCGCAAGGAGTTCGCGGGTGTCGTCGCGCTTGACGACGTGGACTTCCGTTTGTTCCCCGGTGAGGTGCACGCCCTGATGGGCGAGAACGGCGCCGGGAAGTCCACGTTGATCAAGGTCCTGACGGGGGTGCACGGCGTGGACGCGGGCACTGTCCTGTTCGCGGGCGAGCCCGTGTCCTTCGCCGGCCCCGCCGCGGCCCAGCGCGGCGGCGTGAGCACGGTCTACCAGGAGGTGAACCTGTGCCCGAACCTGTCGGTCGCGGAGAACATCCTGCTGGGCCGCGAGCCCCGTCGGTTCGGTCGGATCCACTGGTCGGCGCTGCGTCGCCGGGCGGTCGAGCTGCTGGCCAGGCTGGAGGTGTCGCTGGACGTGTCGGCGCCGCTTGGCCAGCAGTCGATCGCCGTCCAACAGCTCGTCGCCATCGCGCGTGCGCTGGACGTGGACGCGCGCGTCCTCGTCCTGGACGAGCCGACGTCCAGCCTGGACCCTGGCGAGGTCGAGCGGCTGCTCGGCGTGATGCGGTCGCTGCGCGCCCAGGGCATGGCGATCCTGTTCGTGTCGCACTTCATCGACCAGGTCCTGGCCATCGCGGACCGGATGACCGTGCTGCGCAACGGGAAACTCGTCGGCGAGTACACCGACATCACGGCACGGGAGCTGGTCGCGAAGATGATCGGCAAGGACCTCCCCGTGCTGGAGGGGCTCCGTGGCGAGGTGCGGCACGGCGAGGGGACGCTCATGCAGGCGTCGGACCTCGGCCGCAAGGGGAGCGTCGCGCCCTTCTCGCTGGAGATCTCGCGCGGTTCGGTGCTCGGGCTGGCCGGGCTGCTCGGATCTGGACGGACCGAGCTCGCCCGGCTGCTGTTCGGCGCCGACCACGCGGACTCCGGTGAGGTGCGGATCGACGACACCCCGGTCGCGTTGCGGTCACCTCGGGTGGCCGTGAGCAAGGGAATCGCCTTCTGCTCGGAGAACCGCAAGACCGAGGGCCTGATCCAGGATCTGACCGTCCGCGAGAACATCATCCTCGCGATGCAGGCGGCCCGCGGCTGGACCAGACCGCTGTCCCGGCGCCGGCAGGACGAGATCGTCGCCAGGAGCATCGAATTGCTGGACATCCGTCCGGCCGACCCGGAGGCCAGGGCCGGCGACCTGTCCGGTGGCAACCAGCAGAAGGTCCTGCTCGCGCGGTGGCTGATCACCGAACCGAAGCTGCTGATCCTGGACGAACCGACCAGGGGCATCGACGTCGGCGCGAAGGCCGAGATCCAGCGGCTGGTCGCGGAGCTGACGGCGGACGGCATGGCGGTGGTGTTCATCTCCGCGGAGTTGGAGGAAGTGCTGAGGGTGAGTGACAAGGTGGCCGTGCTGCGGGACCGCCACGTCGTGGCCCAACTGGCGAACGACTCGCTCACTCCGGACGACATCATGGCAACCATCGCGGACGGAGGGGAGCGGTGAACACCTACGCCCGCTTGGTCAAACACCGCCTGTTCTGGCCAGCTGCCGCCCTCGTTCTGCTGCTTCTCGGCAACTTCGTCGCGTCGCCGAGGTTCTTCGCCGTCCAGTTCCGCGAGGGCCACCTCTACGGCAGCCTGATCGACATTCTTCGGTTCGGCGCCCCGCTCATTCTCGTCGCCCTCGGCATGACCCTCGTCATCGCGACCGGCGGCATCGACCTGTCCGTTGGGTCCGTGGTCGCCATCAGCGGGGCCGTCGCGTGCCTCTGGGTGAGCAGGCTCGGAGACCAGAACAGTCTCGGCGGGACCCTGGGAGCAGTGGGGATCGCCATCGCACTGAGCCTGCTTCTCGGGGCGTGCAACGGGTTCCTGGTGAGCGTGCTCGGGGTGCAGCCGATCGTGGGGACGTTGATCCTCATGGTGGCCGGCCGCGGCCTGGCCCAGCTGATCACCGACGGCCAGATCATCACCATCACCGGCACCCACTACCGGGACATCGGCGGCGGCTTCGTGGCCACGGTGCCGTTGTCGATCCTGATCGCGCTGGCCGCATTCGGGATCTCGTCCCTGGCGGTCCGCAAGTCCGCGCTGGGCATGCTGATCGAGGCGGTCGGCGGGAACCCGGAGGCGAGCAGGCTCGCCGGGGTGGCGTCCCGGCGGCTGATCTGGCTCACGTACGTCTTCTGCGGCCTGTGCGCCGGCGTGGCCGGGCTGATGATCAGCTCGAACGTCTCCAGCGCCGACGGCAACAACGCCGGCCTGTGGATCGAGCTGGACGCCATCCTCGCGGTGGTCATCGGCGGCACGCGCCTGACCGGCGGCCGGTTCTCCTTCGGCGGCACGGTCATCGGCGCGTTGCTCATCCAGACCCTGTCCACGACTGTCTACACCCTGGGGATCCCGCCGGAGACCACGCTGCTGTTCAAGGCGGTCGTGGTGCTGGCGGTGTGCCTAGTGCAGTCGCCGCAGTTCCGGCGGAAGTTCGCCCGCCGGTCCCGTCGGTCGGTCCCGGTCGTCAAGGACGAAAAAGTGGAGGTGACGCTATGACCACGCTGACCGTGTCCCGCAAGCGCTATCTCCCGATCCTGGCCACGCTGGTGATGCTCGTCGGCGCCTTCGGATTCGGCTCTGCCAGGTACGACGGCTTCGCCGACTCGCAGGTGGTGCTGAACCTCCTGATCGACAACGCGTTCCTGTTGGTGGTCGCCGCGGGGATGACGTTCGTGATCCTCAGCGGGGGCATCGACCTGTCGGTCGGCTCGGTTGTCGCGCTGTCCACCCTGGTGTCCGCGAAGCTGCTCGGGCACGGGTGGCCTGCTCCCGTCGTCATCCTGGTGGTCCTGGTGATCGGCGCCAGTCTCGGACTGGGCATGGGTGCGGTCATCCACTTCTTCGAGCTGCAACCGTTCGTGGTGACCCTCGCTGGGATGTTCCTGGCGCGCGGGCTCTGCTACACCATCAGCGTCGAGTCGATCTCGATCACGAACCCGTTCTTCACCTACGTCGCCCAGACGCCGATCTCGCTGCCCGGTGGCACGCACGTGTCCATCGGCGTGGTGATCGCGCTGGTCGTGGTCGCGGTGGGCGTGTACGTGCTGCACTACACGCGATTCGGCCGCACGGTGTACGCGGTCGGCGGCAGCGAGCAGTCCGCGATGTTGATGGGCCTGCCGGTGGGCCGCACGAAGATCCAGATCTACGCGGTCAGCGGTTTCTGTTCCGCGCTCGGCGGCCTGTTGCTGGCGTTCTACACGTTGTCCGGCAACCCGTTGCACGCCATCGGGATGGAGCTGGACGCCATCGCGGCGGTTGTCATCGGCGGAACAGTGCTGACCGGAGGATCCGGCTACCTCCTCGGCACCGTGCTCGGCGTCACCGTGCTCGGCGTCATCCAGACGCTGATCACCTTCGACGGCACGCTCAGCTCCTGGTGGACCCGGATCGTGATCGGCGCACTGCTGTTCCTGTTCATCGTCCTACAGCGGCTGGTCACCCGCCGCACACGGTAACCAGTTCTGCCTGACTGACGCGCGAGCGAAATGTTAGCGCTAACACTGCAAAGGAGGGCCTGTGTCAGCACACGCGGAACCCCTGGTCGTCGGTGTCGACTTCGGCACCCTCTCCGGGCGGGCCGTCGTGGTCCGGGTACGTGACGGCGCCGAGCTCGGCAGTGCTGTCCACGAGTACCCGCACGGCGTCCTCGACCGGGCCCTGCCCAGCGGCCGTGCGCTCCCGCCGGACTGGGCACTCCAGGTCCCCATGGACTACATCGAGGTGCTGCGCACCGCGGTGCCCGAGGCCCTGCGCGACGCCGGCGCCGACCCTCGGGACGTGATCGGTATCGGCACGGACTTCACAGCGTGCACGGTGGTCCCGGTCACCTCCGCCGGCACACCGTTGTGCGAGCTGCCGGAGTTCGCCGACGAGCCGCACGCCTACGTCAAGCTCTGGAAGCATCACGCGGCCCAGCCGCAGGCCGACCGGATCAACGATCTCGCTCGGGCCAGGACCGAGAAGTGGTTGCCACGGTACGGCGGGCTGATCTCCGCCGAGTGGGAGTTCGCCAAGGCCCTGGAGATCCTCGAGGACGCGCCACAGGTGTACGCCGCGACGCGCCACCTCGTGGAGCTCGCGGACTGGATCGTCTGGCAGCTCACCGGGAACTACGTACGAAACGCGTGCACGGCCGGGTACAAGGGCATCTACCAGGACGGGCAGTACCCGAGCAGGGACTTCCTCGCCGAGCTGAACCCCGACTTCGGCGACTTCGTCGTGGACAAGCTCGCCCATCCGCTGGGACAGCTCGGCGCGCCGGCCGGAATGCTCACCGCCGAGGCGGCCGCGTGGACGGGACTGCCCGAGGGTATCGCCGTCGCGGTGGGCAACGTCGACGCCCATGTCACCGCGCCCGCGGCGCGGGCCGTCGAGCCAGGGCAGATGGTCGCCATCATGGGGACCTCCACGTGTCACGTGATGAACGGCGCCGAACTCCGCGAGGTGCCGGGCATGTGTGGGGTCGTCGACGGCGGGATCGTGCCGGGGCTCTGGGGGTATGAGGCAGGGCAGAGCGGGGTCGGCGACATCTTCGCCTGGTTCGTCGACAACTGCGTTCCGTACCAGGTGGCGGATCCGCACGAACACCTCACCAACCTGGCCCGCGACCAGCGCATCGGCGAGCACGGCCTGATCGCCCTTGACTGGCACCTCGGAAACCGTTCGGTGCTGGTCGACCACGAACTGTCCGGCGTCGTCGTCGGGCAGACGCTGGCGACCAAGCCGGAGGACGTCTACCGCGCGTTGCTTGAGGCAACGGCGTTCGGCACGCGCATGATCGTCGACACGTTCATCGACGCGGGTGTGCCGGTGCGGGAGCTGGTGATCGCGGGCGGGTTGGTGCGCAACGACCTGCTCATGCAGATCTACGCGGACGTCACGAACCTGCCGCTGTCCACCATCGGCTCGGCGCAGGGACCCGCCCTTGGGTCGGCGATGCACGCCGCCGTCGCAGCCGGGGCGTACCAGGACATCCACGCCGCGGCGAACGCCATGGGCTCGATGGCCAAGGACGTCTACCTGCCGATCGAGGTCAATGTCGAGGCGTACCAGGAGCTGTTCGAGGAGTACCGGATGTTGCACGACTACTTCGGCCGGGGCGGCAACGATGTCATGCACCGGCTCCGGGCCCGCCGCAAAGTCCAGAAGGGACAGAAGTAGATGCCCATGTCCACGGCCGTGCTGGACACGGTCGCAGACCTGTGCCGGACAGTCGCCGCGCTGCACGGGGAGCTGACCCGCAACGAGCTGGTGATCTGGACCGCTGGCAACGTCTCCGCCCGTGTCCCTGGCGAGGACCTGATGGTGATCAAGCCGTCCGGGGTGTCCTACGACCAACTCACCGAGGACACCATGGTCGTCACCGACCTGCACGGAGAACTGGTGCACGGCCGGTTCGCGCCGTCCTCGGACACCGCCGCCCACGCGTACGTCTACCGACACATGCCCGAGGTCGGCGGGGTCGTCCACACGCACTCGACCTTCGCGACGGCGTGGGCCGCGCGCGGAGAACCGATTCCGTGCGTGCTCACCATGATCGCGGACGAGTTCGGCGGGGAGGTCCCGGTCGGGCCGTTCGCCATGATCGGTGACGACTCGATCGGCCGAGGGATCGTGGACACCCTGCGCGGCAGCCGGTCGCCCGCGGTGCTGATGCGCAACCACGGTCCGTTCACGGTCGGCAGGGACGCGCGATCGGCGGTCAAGGCGGCGGTGATGGTGGAGGACGTGGCCAGGACCGTCCACATCGCGCGTCAGCTCGGCACGCCAGAACCGTTGCGCCAGGAGGACATCGACCGGCTGCACGACCGCTATCAGAACGTCTACGGCCAGCACCAGGAGCGTTGATGACACAGGTGGAAAGCAAGCCCCGGGTCTGGTTCCTCACCGGAAGCCAAGCCCTCTACGGCCAGGACACCCTGGACCAGGTCGCCGCCCAGTCGCAGCAGATCCAGCGAATGTTGGCCGACTCCGGCGCCATCGCCGCGGACATCGTCGGCCACCCGGTGCTCACCGGCACCGCCGGCATCCGCCAGGTGATGCTCGCCGCGAACGCCGACCCGACGTGCGTCGGCGTGATCGCGTGGATGCACACCTTCTCGCCCGCGAAGATGTGGATCACCGGGCTGGACATGCTGCGCAAGCCGCTGCTGCACCTGCACACCCAGCTCAACGAGGCGCTGCCATGGCGAACCATCGACATGGACTTCATGAACCTCAACCAGGCCGCGCACGGCGACCGCGAGTTCGGCTACATCCAGACGCGACTCGGGGTCGCCCGCAAGACCGTTGTCGGGCACGCGAGCGACCCTCGGCTGGTCGGACGCGTCGACGAATGGGTGCGAGCGGCCACGGGCCTCGCGCACCTGCGCTCGCTGAAGTTGGCCCGGTTCGGCGACAACATGCGGGACGTCGCCGTGACCGAGGGCGACAAGGTCGAGGCCGAGCTGAGGTTCGGCGTCTCGGTGAACACCCACGGGGTCAACGACCTGGTCGAGCGGGTCGACGCCGTGCCGGACGGCGCGGTGGACGCGCTCGTCGCCGAGTACGCCGACGTCTACGACCTGGCTCCCGAGCTCCGGGCCGGCGGTGATCGGCGCGATGCGCTGAGATACGCGGCCAGGATCGAGGTCGGCCTGCGCGGGTTCCTCACCGACGGCGGTTTCGGCGCGTTCACCACGAACTTCGAGGACCTCGGCGGTCTGCGCCAGTTGCCCGGCCTGGCCGTGCAGCGGCTGATGGCCGACGGCTACGGCTTCGGTGGCGAGGGGGACTGGAAGACCTCCGCGCTCCTCGCGGCAGTGAAGGCGATGGGCCACGGCACCGGTCGGGGCACGTCGTTCATGGAGGACTACACCTACCACTTCGGACCGGGCGAGCCGAAGATCCTCGGCGCGCACATGCTGGAGGTGTGCCCGAGCATCGCCGGGCAGCGGCCGTCCTGCGAGATCCACCCGCTCGGCATCGGCGGCAGGGAGGACCCGGTACGGCTCGTGTTCGACTCCGCTTCCGGCCCCGGCGTCGTCATCGGCCTTGCCGACCTCGGCGACCGGTTCCGGTTCGTGGCCAACGAGATCGAGGTCGTCCCGCCGGACGAACCGCTGGAGCGCCTGCCGGTCGCGCGGGCGGTGTGGCGGCCGAGCCCGTCGCTGTCGACGTCCGCCGAGTCGTGGCTCATCGCCGGCGGACCGCACCACACCGTGCTGACCCAGGCCGTCGGCGTCGAGACCCTGCGTGACTTCTCAACCATGGTGAACACCGAGTTGTTGGTGATCGACAGGGACACCACCCCAAGCACGTTCGCCGACCGGGTGCGCTGGAACCAGGCGTACTACCGGCTCAAGGGAGGAATCTGATGAGAATCGCCGCTGTCGCTGGAGTCCTCGCGCTCGCCGTCACGCTCTCCGCGTGCGGGTCGAGCGCCAAGACCGCCGACCAGGCCTCGCAGCCAGGGGCCAACGCGGGCGGGTTGGTCGGCGTGACGATGCCGACGAAGTCGTCCGAGCGTTGGATCCATGACGGGGACAACATCAAGGCACAGCTGGAGAAGCTGGGCTACAAGGTGGACCTCCAGTACGCCGAGAACGACATCCCGACGCAGGTGAACCAGATCGAGAACCAGATCACCAAGGGCGCGAAGCTGCTCGTGATCGCCTCGATCGACGGCACGGCGATCACCACCCAGCTTCAGGAGGCTGCGGACAAGAAGATCCCGGTCATCGCGTACGACCGGCTGATCCGCAACAGCCCGAACGTGGACTACTACGCCACGTTCGACAACTTCAAGGTCGGCGTCGAGCAGGCGACCTCGCTGCTGACCGGGCTGAAGATCAAGAAGGTCGACGGCACGGACGACCCTAGCGTCACCGGGCCGTTCAACGTCGAGCTGTTCGCCGGCTCGCCGGACGACAACAACGCCACGTTCTTCTTCAACGGCGCGATGTCGGTGTTGAAGCCGTACCTGGACAAGGGCGTGCTGAAGGTCGCGAGTGGACAGACCGACTTCGCGACGGTGGCGATCCTGCGGTGGGACCCGGCGACCGCGCAGCGTCGGATGGAGGACCTGCTGACCAAGACCTACCACGGCGGCCAGACCGTTGCTGGCGTGCTCTCGCCGTACGACGGGCTGTCGATCGGCATCCTGTCCGCGCTCAAGAGCAACGGCTACGGCACGGGTTCGCAGCCCTACCCTGTGGTGACCGGGCAGGACGCGGAGGTCGCCTCGGTCAAGTCGATCATCGCCGGCGAGCAGTACTCGACGGTCTTCAAGGACACCCGTGACCTGGCCAAGGCCACCGTTGGCATGGCAGACACCGTGCTCAAGGGCGACAAGCCGCAGGTGAACAACACCACGGACTACAACAACGGGGTCAAGGTCGTGCCGAGCCAGCTGCTCCAGCCGGTGGTCGTCGGCAAGGACAACCTCCAGAAGGTGCTGGTGGACTCCGGCTACTACTCGGCGGACCAGTTGAAATGACCATTCTCCGGATGCGGGACATCACCAAGACGTTCCCGGGGGTCAAGGCGCTCGAGGACGTCCACCTGGATGTCCGCCGAGGCGAGATCCACGCGATCTGCGGTGAGAACGGCGCCGGCAAGTCGACCCTGATGAAGGTGCTGTCCGGTGTCTACCCGCACGGGTCGTACTCCGGGTCGATCGAGTTCGACGGCGCCGAGTGCGCATTCTCGTCGATCAGGGACAGCGAGCGGCGCGGGATCGTGATCATCCACCAGGAACTCGCGCTGTGCCCGCAGCTCTCCATCGCGGAGAACATCTTCCTTGGCAACGAGCTGTCCTCCGGTGGCCTGATCGACTGGAACCGGACCAACCACGCCGCCGCCGAACTGCTTCGCCGGGTCGGCCTTGACGAACTGCCGGTCACGCCGGTGAACGAGCTCGGCGTCGGCAAGCAGCAGCTGGTCGAGATCGCCAAGGCGCTGTCGAAGTCAGTGCGGTTGCTGATCCTGGACGAGCCGACCGCGGCACTGAACGACAGCGACTCCGAGCACCTGCTCGGGCTGCTGCGTCAACTGCGTGAGCAGGGCGTGACCTGCGTGATCATCTCGCACAAGCTCAACGAGATCATGGCCGTGGCCGACTCGATCACGATCCTGCGGGACGGCCGGACCGTGGCGGACTTCCCGACGACGGAGGCCACCGAGGGAAGGATCATCTCGGCCATGGTTGGGCGGGACCTGTCCGACCGCTTCCCGCCGCACGTCCCGACCGTCGGCGCGGAGGTCCTGCGGATCGAGGACTGGACCGTGCACAGCCCGACGCAGACCGGTCGGGTGGTGGTCGACCACGCGAACCTGGTGCTGCACCGTGGGGAGATCGTCGGCCTCGCCGGCCTGATGGGGGCCGGCAGAACCGAGTTGGCGATGAGCGTCTTCGGTCGCACGTATGGAAAGGACATCTCCGGCCGCGTCGTCAAGGACGGCAAGGAGGTCCGCCTTCGTTCGGTGCGGGACGCGATCGCCAACGGGATCGCGTACGTCACGGAGGACCGGAAACGGTACGGCCTCAACCTGATCGACGACATCAAACGCAACATCTCCTCGGCGGGTCTCGGTCAGCTCTCCAGCCGTGGCTGGGTGAACGAGAACGAGGAACACCAGGTGGCCACGAAGTACCAGCGCCAGATGAACATCAAGGCGCCCAGCGTCCGGAGCATCACCGGGAAGCTCAGCGGCGGCAACCAACAGAAAGTCGTGCTGTCGAAGTGGATCCTCACCGACCCGGACGTGTTGATTTTGGACGAGCCGACCAGGGGCATCGACGTCGGCGCGAAGTACGAGATCTACACCATCATCAACCGGCTGGCCGACGAGGGGAAGGCGATTCTGGTGATCTCCTCGGAGCTGCCTGAGCTGCTCGGCCTGTGCGACCGGATCTACGCCCTGTCCCGCGGCCGGATCACCGGCGAGGTCGACCGCGCGGAGGCCTCACAGGAGCGGCTGATGCAGTACATGACAAAGGAATCGGCATGACTGTCACCAAGGCGTCCACCCAGGTGCGTTCGGGGTCGCCGCAGCTACGACGAATCTCGTTCAACCCGAGGGAAGGCGGTATCTACGTCGCCTTCGCGTTGATCGTCGTGCTGTTCACCGTCCTGACGCACGGGGTGCTGTTGGAGCCGCAGAACATCTCCAACATCATCGTGCAGAACTCCTACATCCTCATTCTGGCGATGGGGATGATGCTGGTCATCATCGCCGGGCACATCGACCTGTCGGTGGGCTCGGTGGTGGCCGTGTGCGGGGCGTTGTGCGCGGTGCTGACCGTGAACATGGGCATGCCGTGGCTGCCGGCGCTGCTGATCACGCTGGTGGCGGGCGCGGCCATCGGGGCGTGGCAGGGGTACTGGGTCGCGTACTTCGGGATTCCGGCGTTCATCGTCACCCTGGCCGGGATGCTGGCTTTCCGGGCGTTGACCCTGACGGTGCTCGGCAACCAGGGAATCGGGCCGTTCCCGTCCTCGCTCCGGACGCTGTCGAACGGGTTCACCGACGGCTATCTCGGCAACATCGGCCTCGGCCCGTTGGGCGGCGCGGACCTGATCAGCGTCCTGGCCGGCGTCGCCGGGGTGCTGGCGATCGTGGTCTTGCAGTGGCAGCGACGCAAGGCCCGACTCGGCTACCTCCAGCAGGTGGACCCGTTCGGGGTGTTCGCGCTGAAGGTGGGCGGTGCGAGCGTGGTGGTCCTCGCGGTCGTCGTCCAGCTGGCCAGGTTCAGGAACATCCCGTGGGTACTGGTGTTGCTGACCGTCCTGGTGCTCGGGTACTCGCTGCTGGCCAACCGGTCGGTGTTCGGCCGGCACATCTACGCCATCGGCGGCAATCGACAGGCGGCGGAGCTGTCCGGCGTCAAGGTCAAGTCGGTCACGTTCTGGATCTTCGTGAACATGGGTGTGCTGGCCGCTCTCGCCGGGGTGATCTTCGCCGGCCGCCTCAACCAGGCGGGCCCGACCGCCGGCAACTCCTTCGAGCTGGACGCCATCGCGGCGGCCTTCATCGGCGGCGCCGCGGTGCAGGGCGGGGTCGGGAAGGTCGTCGGGGCCATCACCGGCGGCCTGATCATGGCGGTGATCAACAATGGGATGTCGTTGATCGGGGCGCCGAGCGAGCGGGTCATGCTGGTGAAGGGCCTGGTGCTGTTGGCCGCGGTCGTCTACGACATCTGGACCAAACGGCGGGCGGGCGCGTGACGGTCAGGACGCCACAGGGCCGGTGCTGCCACGATCGGTGATCTGCGGCGAGAGCAACCGGACCTCGGGACGAGCTGGGCCGTCGAGCTGGCGCATGGCCATCTCGACGGCCAGCTCGCCGAGTTCGACGACCGGGATGGCGAGCGAGGTCAGCGGGAACACCTGGGCCTCGGCCATGTCCGGCGGGCACACGGCGAGCACCGAGATGTCGCCGGGGACCGACAGGCCACGGCGGTCGAGTTCGGAGAGCAACGGGCCGAGGACGGCCTCGTTGTGCGCGACCAGGCCGGTGATCCGCTGGCGACGGGCCAGCAGGGTGTCCAGGCACGTGCGCAGCGCGTCGTAGGTCGGCGCGCAGGCCATCGTGGTGGCACGCACCTTGTTGCTGCTCGCGGCCTGCTTGAACCCGGCAAGGAACCGGTCCGCGTAGCTCGTGCCGCGCTCGTACACCGCGGGAGAAGGGCCGAGCAGCGCGACGGCGCGGTGACCGAGTTCGGCGAGGTGCGTGACCGACGCCGCGCCCGCCTCGGTGAAGTCCAGATCGACGCAGGTCAGTCCGCCGGGGTCGGTGGGCACGCCGATGAGCACGACCGGCCGTCCCAGCTCCCGCAGTACCGGCACGCGCGGCTCCGAGGACTCCACGTCCAGCACGATCATCGCGTCGGCGAGCGACGAACCCGCTACCCGGCGCAGACCGTCTGGACCCTCGTCCTTGGTCAGCAGCAACACGTCATGGCCGAAACTCCGCGCCTTGGCGACCGTCGCCGCGACGAACTGCATGACGACCGGCACGTTCAGGTCCGTCCGCAGCGGCACGACCAGCGCGAGCACGTTGGTCCGGTTGCTGGCCAGTGCCCGTGCCCCGGCGTTCGGCTGGTATCCCAGCTTGTGGATGCTGCGTTCCACGCGGCGGCGGGTCTCCTTGGAGATCGTCCGCTTTCCGGAGAGCACGTACGAGACCGTGCTCGGCGACACGCCGGCGGCCCTGGCGACATCGACGATGGTGACCATCGCTCCATGATAGGTACGCGACCGAAGCGCTTCGACAGTGACCTGTGAACGCCCGGTACCGTTCAGGTCTCGGAGAACACCGGGCGGGTGACCCGATCGTGGCCCGCCGCGCGCACCGGTCCGTCCATCGTCACCCGCAGCACGGCCCGGATGTCCGCACTGGACGCGCCGACGTGCAGTTCGACCGCGCCGGGGTCGACCTGCCGGCCTCCGGCCCGTCCGGTGTACGAGGCGAGGTCGGCGTGCAGGTCCGCGGTCACCGTCCGAGTGGAGCCTGCGGGCAGGTTCACCCGGACGGCGCCGATCAGCTGCCGGACCGGCCGGGCCACCTCGGCGACCGGGTCGTGCAGGTAGATCTGGACGACCTCGGCCGTGCTGATCGTGGCCGGGTTCGTCAGGGTCACGACGAGTCGGCAGGTGCCGTCGGTCGGCCACTCGGTGTCCGCCGTGACGTCCAGCCAGGTGGCCGGCGCGTAGGACAGTCCGTGCCCGAACGGGAACAGCGGCGTCGGGTCGACCGTGCTGACCTCCCCCCGCTGCCCAAGGGGCGCGGCCAGGTAGGTGGTCGGCTGGTTCGCGCCCGCCGAGGGAAAGCTGACCGGCAGCCGGCCGGTCGGGTTCGTCCGTCCACTCAGGACATCGGCGAGCGCGGGACCGCCCTCCTGGCCGGGAAAGAAGCCGCACACCACGGCGGCGAGCCGGTCGATCTGTCGGGACAGCTCGTAGGGCCGGCCGGTCAGCAGCACCAGAACCACCGGGGTGCCCGTGCCGAGCAGGGCCTCGAGAAGCTCCTCCTGCCGGCCGGGCAGCCGCAGGTCAGTCGCGTCGCAGCCCTCCCCGGACGTGCCTCCGCCGAACAGCCCAGCCTGGTCGCCCAGCACGGCGACGCACACGTCGGCGTCCCGCGCGACGTCCACCGCGGCGGCGATGCCCTCGTCATCCCCGCCGACCACCGGACAACCCTGGGCGTGGGTCACGTCGTGGTCCGGTCGCAACGCGTCGAGCACGGTGGGCACGTCGATGCCCATCGGCACGTCCGGATGGTGCACGCCCACGTGCATCGGGAACGAGTAGCAGCCGAGCATGGCGCTGCTCTCGGCGGCTCGCGGCCCGACGAGCGCGATCCTCTTTCCCGGGCGCAGCGGCAGGATTCCGTTGTTGCTCAACAGGACTATCGACTCGCGAGCCACCTCGCGGGCCAGGGCGCGGTCGTCGAGGTCGACCACGCCGGGCGGTTCGGGCGACCAGCCGGGATCCAGCAGGCCGAGTTCGCACTTCTGCCGCAGCACCCGTTCGAGCGCGCGATCGACCAGGGTGATGTCCACGTCACCGCGTTCCACCGCCTCCGCCAGTGCGGGGCCGTAACAGTCGACGGTGGGCAGTTCGACGTCGATCCCGGCGGCCAGGGCCAGCCCGGCGGCGTCGGCGGGCGATCCGGCCACGCCGTGCAGGCTGCTCAGGAAGGACACGGAGAAGTAGTCGGCGACGACCGTTCCGGTGAAGCCGTACGCGTTCCGCAACACCTCGGTCAGCACCTGGGGGTCGGCGGCCACCGGGACTCCGTCGATGTCCACGTACGCGTTCATCACCGACCGCGCGCCGGCTCGCAGCGCCATCTCGAACGGCGGCAGGAGCACGTCGGCGATCTCGCGGGGACCGATGGACACCGGAGCCAGGTTGCGCCCGCCGCGCGACGCGGAATAGCCGACGAAATGCTTCAGCGTGGCCACGACACCGGCCGTCTCAAGGCCGCGCACGTACGCGCTCCCGATCACGCCGACCAGATGCGGGTCCTCGCCGATGGTCTCCTCGATCCGCCCCCACCGCAGATCCCGTGCGACGTCCAGAACCGGCGCCAGTCCCTGGTGCACACCAAGTGCCCGCATGGTCCGGCCGATGCTCGCCGCCATCCGCTCCACGAGGTCGGGGTCGAACGTGGCGCCCCAGCACAGCGGGGACGGGTAGACGGTGGCCTGCCACGCCGCCAGCCCGGTGAGGCACTCCTCGTGCACCACCGCCGGAATCCCGAACCGGCCGGCCGCCATGATCTGCTGCTGGCTGCGGGCGACCGCGGCGGCACCGTCGGCCGGGTCGACGGGCGCGGTGCCGAAGGGGCGGGTGAGCTGTCCGACACCGAAGGGGACAAGCGCGTCCCAGTCCGGTGCGGACGCCTGCTCGTGCTGGTGTGGAGCCACGTCGCCTGCGGCGTCGATGCCCACCCACACCCCGGACAGCTGGGCGACCTTCTCCCGCACGGACATCCGGGCCATCAGGTCGCCGACCCGTTCGGCGGCGGAGACCGCCGGGTCCCGCCAGATCTCGGCGCTGACTCGATCATCAATGGTCAAGGGGCGTCCGTTCCGCAGGGGAGTGGGTGGACCGGCGGACAACGAGCTTCGTGGCCAGCGTGATGTGCGTGGACGGCACCTGCCCGTCGCGGATGAGCTGGATCAGCAGTTCCACCGCCCGCTGGCCCATCTGGCGGATCGGCTGGTTCACGGTGGTCAGTGGGGGAGTGCACAGTGCCGACTCGGGCACGTTGTCGAAACCAACCACCGACAGATCCTCAGGGACCCGCAGGCCGAGGTCCCTGGCCACGTCGATGGCCGCGATCGCCGACAGGTCGTTTGCCGCGAAGACGGCCGTCGGGCGAAGGGGACCGGCCAGCAGTCGGCGGGCGGCGTCCACCGCGATCTCCGGGTCGTACGCGCCCTCCTGCACGAGCTCGGGCTCCACCGGGACACCGGCGTCGTGCATGGCGGCGCGGTAGCCCTGCTCACGCAGTTGGGCCGACTGGAGGTCGGGGCGGCCGGTGAGCATGCCGATCCGGCGGTGCCCAAGGCCGAGCAGGTGCTCGGTGGCGAGGCGAGCGCCGTGCAGGTTGTCGGAGTCGATCGTGGGCAGGTCGGACGGGCCGGTGTGCGGGTCGACGGCGACGATCGGGGCGTCGTAGCGCACGTCGGTCACCGTGGGAGTGACCAGGACGGCGCCGTCGATCAGGGTGCCGCTGAGTCGGGACAGGTACCGGCGCTCCCAACCGACGTGGTCGCTGGTTCGGCCGCCTGCGGAGTAGATCACCAGCTCGTAGCCGGTGCCGCGGATCGCGTCGGCCGTGCCCTTCAGCAGTTCCGTGCTGAACGGCTCCAGGTCGGCGACCAGAATGCCGATCACGTTCGTCCGGCGGTTGCGCAGGCTCTGGGCGACGAGGCTGGCCTCGTAGCCCAGCTCCTCGATCACCGCGAGCACGCGGGCATTGGTCTCCTCGGCGACGCCGTAGCGCTGGTTGATCACCTTCGACACGGTGGCGATCGAGACTCCCGCCCTGGCGGCGACGTCGCGGATGGTGACACGGGAACTCGGGAGCACAGGGCTCAAGATAGCGATGTGAAACGTTATCGACAACGATTGACACCGATGTTTCCACGGCTGCACACTCGTGCCCACCTTGGGGACTTCCACGCTCCGCCGACGTTGTCAGGAGTGGACCAATGCGCCGTGTCCGAACCGTCGCCGCCGCCATCGTCATCGCCGCCGCGTTAGTCACCGCCGCCTGTAGCGGCAGTGACAAACCCGCCGCAGACCCGAACGGTCCGGTGACGATGACCTGGTGGCACAACGGCTCAAGCGAGCCGCTCAAGAGCCTGTGGCAGCAAGTGGCCGACGACTACCACGCCGCCCATCCGAACGTGTCGTTCAAGGTCGAGCCGATCCAGAACGAGCAGTTCCAGACGAAGGTCCCCCTCGCGCTCCAGTCCGACAGTCCGCCGGACCTCTACCAGCAGTGGGGCGGTGGCAACCTGGCCAGCCAGGTCACCTCGGGCAAGGTCATGGACATCACCAGCCAGACCAGCGGCCTGCTCGGCCCGGTCGCGGAGGGCTGGCAGGTGGGCGGCAAGCAGTACGGCCTGCCCTACGTCCGGCACGCCGTCGGCTTCTGGTACCGCAAAGACCTGTTCACCAAGGCCGGCGTCACCGTCCCGGCCACGCTGGACGACCTGAACGCGACCGTGGCGAAGCTGCGGGCGGCCGGGATCGTGCCGATCGCGATCGGCGGCAAGGACCGGTGGCCGGACGCCTTCTACTGGAGCTACTTCGCGGTACGCGAATGCGGCAAGGACGCGCTCGCCGCCTCGGTCAAGACGGTCAAGCTCGACGACCCGTGCTACCAGAAGGCGGGCGAGGACGTGAAGGCGCTGCTGGGCACCAACCCGTTCCAGGAGGCCTTCCTCGGTACCCCGGCCCAGCAGGGCGCGGGCAGTTCGGCCGGCATGATCGCGGGCGGCCAGGCCGCCATGGAGCTACAGGGCGACTGGCAGCCGGCCACCATGGCCCCGCTGACCGAGGACAAGGCCTTCGCCGACAAGGTCGGCTGGTTCCCGTTCCCGTCCGTGCCGGGCGGCAAGGGCGACCAGGCCGCGATGCTGGGTGGCGGCGACGGGTTCTCCTGCACCACCAAGGCCCCGCCGGCGTGCGTCGACTTCCTCAAGTACCTGACGTCCGTCGACGTGCAGAAGAAGCTGGCCGCGGCCGGCGTGGGCCTGCCGGTGAACCCGGACGCCGCGGCGGCGCTCAGCAGCGCGGGCGCGAAGGCGGCGGTGGAGCAGGTCCAGAAGGCGCCCTACACGCAGACCTACTTCGACATCGCGTTCCCCACGGCAGTGGGACAGGCGCTCGACGACGCCGCCGCGAACCTCTTCGCCGGCAAGGGCGACGCGCACAGCGTCATCGACGCCGTCAACAACGCGGCCACCGGGGGCCGATGATGCGGGAGGTGGCCACCAGCGCGCGGGACGAACCCGTGGCGGTGACCGCAGGGCCGGTCCGGGCGGCAGTGGCCCGGACGGCCCGACGTCCCGGCAGCACCCGCAAGCGGCTGGAACTCGTGCTGTTGCTTGGTCCCGCGCTGCTGCTGTTCGTCGGGTTCGTGCTGGTGCCGATCGGGGTCGCCGGCTACTACAGCGTCTACGACTGGACCGGCTTCGGCTCGCTACAGAAGTTCGTCGGGCTGGACAACTACGTGCAGGCCCTGACCGGAAAGGTCTTCCAGCAGGCGGTCACGCACAACCTGATCATCGTCGCCCTGTCGCTGGTGATCCAGCTGCCGCTCAGCGTCGGTATGGCGCTGCTGCTCAACCGGCGCCTGCGCGGCAGGGCGCTGCTGCGCCTCGTGGTGTTCGCGCCGTACGTGCTTGCCGAGGCGACGTCCGCGGTGATCTGGTTGCTCCTGTTGCAGCCCAAGGGGTTCGTCGACACCTCGCTGCGGTCGGTCGGCCTCGGCGGGCTGGTTCACCAGTGGCTGGCCGACCCGGACATCGTGCTCTACACGTTGTTCGTCGTGATCACGTGGAAGTACATCGGGTTCGGGATCATCCTGCTGCTCGCCGGGTTGCAGGGCATCCCTCCCGAACTGCGGGAGGCCGCGGCGCTGGACGGCGCGGGCGCCTGGCAGGCGACCCGACACGTGCTGCTGCCGCTGCTCGGGCCGACCATCCGGGTGTGGATCTTCCTGTCGGTCATCGGATCGCTACAGCTGTTCGAGGTGGTGTGGATCATGACCCTCGGCGGGCCGGCGAACGCGTCCACCACCATGGCGACCTACCTCATCGACCACGGCTTCAAGCGCTACGAGTTCGGCTACGGCAGCGCGGTCGCCGTGATCCTCTTCGTCATCTGCTTCGTGTTCGCCCTGCTGTACCAGCGTTTCGCGCTGCGCAGGGACACCGAGGGCGCGATGACGCGGCTGGCCGGGTGAGCCCGGTGCGACCCAGGAACTCCTTCGCGTACCTCGCGGCGGTTCTGATCGTGGGGATCACCGTGGTGCCGATCCTGTTCGTGGTGGTCGGTGGCTTCCGGACCACGGCGCAGATCAACGCGGCACCCTCGGCGCTGCCCGACCCGTGGGTGCTCGACAACTACACGTTCATCCTGAGCTCGCCCAACTTCTGGCGGTTCCTGGGCAACAGCGCGCTCATCGCCGTGGTCGCGACCGTCCTCGCGGTCGGCCTTGGTTCGATGGCCGCGTTCGCCCTGTCCCGATACACCTTCAGGGGCAGGGAGACCGTGTACGGGCTGTTCACGCTCGGTCTGTTGTTCCCGCTCGGTGTGGCGAGCCTGCCGCTGTACCTGCTGCTCCGGCAGCTGGGCATGCTGGAGAACCCGTTCGGTGTGGCGATCCCGGAGGCGGCGTTCTCGCTGGCGATCACCATCGTCATCCTGCGACCGTTCATGCACTCGATACCGGCGGAGGTGGAGGAGGCCGCCGTGCTGGACGGCACCAGCAGGCTGGGATTCTTCTGGCGCATCCTGCTGCCGCTGTCGGTGCCCGCGCTCACCACGGTGACCGTGCTGGCGTTCGTCACCAGCTGGAACGCCTACCAGCTGCCGTTCCTGGTGTTCAACGAGTCGCAGAACTTCACGCTGCCGCTTGGCGTGACGGCGTTCCAGGCGCAGTACACCCAGGACACCGCAAGGATCTTCGCGTTCACCGCGCTGTCGATGCTGCCCGCGCTCGGGTTCTTCGTGCTCGCGGAACGGCGGATCGTCGGCGGCCTGACCGGGTCGGTGAAGGGATGACCCTCGACCCAGTGTTGCCAGGGTGCTACCCGGACCCCTCGGTGTGCCGGGTGGGCAGCGACTTCTACCTGGTGAACTCCAGCTTCGAGTACTTCCCGGCGCTGCCGGTCCACCACAGCCGCGACCTGGTGCACTGGCGGCAGATCGGGCACGTGCTCGACCGGACGGACCAGGTCTCGCTGGAGGGCATCCGCTGCTCCGGCGGTCTCTACGCGCCCACCATCCGGTATCACGACGGCGTCTTCTACGTCGTGTGCACGCTCGTCGACGGCGACCGCGAGCAGGGCAACTTCGTCGTCACCGCAACGGATCCGGCCGGGCCTTGGTCACAGCCGCACTGGCTGCCCGAGGCCAAGGGGTTCGATCCGTCGCTGTCCTTCGACGACGGACGCGCGTGGCTCACCGGATGCCGCGAGGTGGCGGACGGATATCCCGGGCAGACCGAGGTGTGGCTGCGGGAGCTCGACCTGGCCACCATGGCACTGACCGGTCGGGAGTGGGTGATCTGGCACGGCGCGATGCGGGACGCCGTCTGGGCCGAGGGACCGCATCTGTACAAGGTGGACGGGCGGTATGTGCTGGTGTGCGCCGAGGGCGGCACCGACATCGACCACGCCGTGGTTGTCGCGCGCGCCGAGTCGGTCACCGGTCCGTACGTCGGATCGCCGCGCAATCCCGTGTTCAGCCACCGACATCTTGGTCGGGACCATCCGATCGTCGGCGTCGGGCACGCCGATCTCGTGCGTGACGAGTCCGACCAGTGGTGGGCCGTGTTCCTGGCGATGCGACCGTACGGCGGCTACTTCTACAACCTGGGCAGGGAGACGTTCCTGACCCGGGTGCGCTGGGAGGACGGCTGGCCGCTGTTCGACCCGCTGCCGCCGGACGAGACCGCGCCGGACCTGACCGGTTCGGTGTGCGACCACTTCGACCGGCCGGAGCTGGGTCAAGAGTGGAACGTCCTGCGCACGCCAGAGGAACCGGTGTACTCGCTGACCGAACGGCCGGGTTTCCTGCGGCTGCGGCTGCGGCCCGAGACCCTGGCAGAACCGGCCGCGCCGGCCTTCGTCGGCAGGCGCCAGCAACACATGACGTTCACCGCCCGATGCGTGCTGGAGTTCCAGCCGGCCGGTGACAACGAGCGCGCGGGGCTGGCGTTGTTGCAGAACAACGACTTCCACGTGCTGTTGGTCCGCGCCAAGGACCGGATCGTGCTGTCTTGCCGACAGGGCGGTGTCGACGAGACACTCGCCGAGGTCGATGCCGCCGGCGCGCGGACGTATCTCGGCTTCGAGGCCCAAGGACAGTCCTACCAGGCCGTGTACGCGATCGAGCCGGGGCAGTGGCGGCCGGTGGGGCCGCCGGTGGACGGCCGGATGTTGAGCACCCCGGTCGCCGGCGGGTTCACCGGTGTCTACATCGGGATGTACGCCAGCGCCCTCGGTCTGCTCAGCGAGTCCGTTGCCGACTTCGGGTGGTTCGAGTACCACGCGTGACCGCTGGTTGGCCCGGTTGGTGGTGTTTCGTCATCGGGACAACCGGATACAGTTCCATACTGGGAGCGCTCCCAGACAGGAATGCCCTGCGGTACAACGTCTGGCGAGCATCCACTGTAGTCATGCCACAGTGAGGTGAGTCATGAGACACAGTTCTGTTTTTGCCGTCGCTGCTGTCGCCGCCGTACTCCTCCTGCCGTCCGGCCGGGTCCCGCAGGCCGATGCGGCGACCGGCCTGCGAGACCTGGCCGCGGCGAAAGGCGTCTACTTCGGCACGGCGGCCACGGTCGGAGAGTGGAACGACGCCACGTACAAGGCGTTGGGCGCGCGGGAAGCGAACATGCTGACGCCGGGCAACGAGATGAAGTGGGACACCACCGAACCCAACCCAGGGCAGTTCAACTTCGGCCCGGCAGACTCGCTCGTGGCGTCGGCGGCCGCGGCGAACCAGCGGGTGCGCGGCCACACCCTGGTCTGGCACAGTCAGGCGCCCAGCTGGGTACAGAACCTGGGCGCGAGCGACCTGCGCCAGGCGATGCTCAACCACATCAACACCGAAGTCACGCACTACAAGGGCAAGCTGTACTCGTGGGACGTCGTCAACGAGGCCTTCAACGACGACGGCACCCGCCGGCAGTCGTTCTGGGAGCAGAAACTGGGCGACGGCTACATCGCGGACGCGTTCCGCGCGACCCATGCGGTCGACCCTGGCGCGAAGCTCTACTACAACGACTACAACACCGACGGCATCGGCGCGAAGAGCGACGCCGTCTACGCCATGGTCAAGTCGTTCAAGCAGCAGGGCGTGCCGATCGACGGCGTCGGCCTACAGGCGCACCTGATCCTCGGCCAGGTGCCCAGTTCGATGCAGCAGAACATCCAGCGGTTCGTCGACCTTGGAGTGGAGGTCGCGATCACCGAGCTGGACGTCCGCATGAACACACCCGCCACCCCGGACAAGCTGGCCACGCAGGCGACGGACTACGCCACCGTCGCCAACGCGTGTCTCACGGTGACGGGATGCGTCGGCATCACCACGTGGGGCCTGTCGGACAAGTACTCGTGGATCCCGTCCACGTTCCCCGGCCAGGGCGCTGCCCTGCCCTTCGACGAGAACTTCCAGTCGAAGCCCGCGTACGACTCGTTGGTCAAGGCCTACGGTGGCACCGTAACGCCACCCCCGCCGGGCCAGGGAACCTGCGCCGCGACATACCAGATCGTCAACCAGTGGCCGGGCGGTTTCCAGGGCGAGGCGCAGATCACGGCGGGCAGCAGCGCGATCAACGGCTGGACCGTGACCTGGACGTTCGCGGACGGACAGCGGATCACCTCGTCGTGGAACGCGTCCGTCACGGCTGACGGGGCTGCGGTCACCGCGAAGAACGCCGGCTACAACGGCACGGTCGCCGCCGGCGCGAGCACCACGTTCGGGTTCCTGGCGACGTGGAACGGCGCCAACAGCGCGCCGAGCCCCGCCTGCGCGGCCACCTGACCGGACGGCTTCGGTGTGCGCCGCACAGCGCTGTGCGGACAGCGCCGGATGGATCGGCCTCGCCACTCTGCGCCGTGGCGAGGCCGATGCCGCGGCCGGGCCCTTGAACCGCTTCGACTTGTCGACCATGAGGTGATGAGCGCAATGCTGCGAAGAACACTGACAGCCGGCGTGACGTTGGCACTGGTGGTCCTGGCCGTGCCGGCCGCGTCGGCCGCACCGACGCAGGCGGCCACCGGCTGCGAGGTCGCCTACACCACGAAGGACTGGAACACCGGACCAGGCCAGGGCGGGTTTGGCGCCGCGCTGACGGTCAAGAACCTCGGCGCCCCGATCACCTCCTGGACACTGCGGTTCGCCTTCCCCGGGGGCCAGCAGCTGTCGGGTAGTGGATGGGACGCCACCTGGACCCAGTCGGGCGCGGCCGTCACCGCCACGAGCCTGTCGTGGAACGGCGCCCTTGGCACCGGCGCGTCGACCGATCTCGGCTTCAACGGCTCATGGAGCGGGAGCAACCCGAAACCGAGCGGCTTCTCGCTGAACGACGTGCCGTGCAACGGGTCGAACGCCCAGCCGACGGTGGCCATCACCAGCCCCGCGTCCGGGGCGACCTTCGACGCCCCGGCCACGATCACCGCGACCGCGACCGCGACCGCCGCCGACGCCGGCGGGACCGTGGCGCGCGTCGACTTCGCCCTCGGCTCGTTCCAGGCGACCGCGACCACCGCGCCCTACAGCGCCACCTTCGGCAACGTCCCGCCGGGAAGCTATCAGCTCACCGCGCGGGCGACCGACGACAAGGGCGCGGTCGGGGTGTCCGACCCCGTCACCGTCGTCGTCAACGGGCCGGCCAGCGCCGCGCCCGCGCTGCACGTGTCCGGCAACAAGTTGGTGACCTCGTCCGGGGCCGCGTATCGGTTGCTTGGCGTCAACCGCTCCGGCGGCGAGTTCGCGTGCATCCAGGGCAACGGCATGTGGGACGGCCCGATGGACCAGGCGTCGATCACCGCCATGCGTTCCTGGAAGGTGCGGGCGGTGCGGGTGCCGCTGAACGAGGAGTGCTGGCTTGGTACCGCCGACGTCCCGGCGGGTGGCGCCAGCGGGAGCGTGTACCAGCAGAACGTGCGCGCCTACGTCAACCTGCTGATCGCCGCCGGGATCACCCCGATCGTGGAGCTGCACTGGAGCTACGGGCAGTACGGCGGCGCAGGGGCGAACTGCTCGGAAACGCGGGCCAACTGCCAGAAGCCGATGCCGGACGCCCAGTACGCGCCCGCGTTCTGGACCGGCGTGGCGAACGCGTTCAAGGGCACCGACGCGGTGCTGTTCGACCTGTTCAACGAGCCGTTCCCGGACGTCCCTGCCAACGACGCCACGGCCGGCTGGCGGTGTTTCCGTGACGGCGGCACCTGTCCCGGCATCGGCTACCAGGTGGCCGGCTTCCAGAGCCTGGTGAACGCGGTGCGGGCGACCGGAGCGAGCAACGTGCTCATGGTCGGTGGCCTGGCGTGGTCGAACAACCTCGCCCAATGGTTGCAGTACCGGCCGACGGACCCGTTGAACAACGTGATGGCCTTCGCGCACGTGTACAACTTCAACCAGTGCGTCAGCGCGAGCTGCTGGGACAGCCAGTTGGCGCCCGTGGCGGCACAGGTGCCGTTGACCCTCACCGAGATCGGCGAGAACGACTGCGCGCACGGGTTCGTCGACCAGATGATGGCGTGGGCGGACGCGCACGGCGTCGGCTACCTGGGGTGGACGTGGAACACGTGGTCGTGCACCAGCGGCCCGTCGTTGATCACGGACTTCAACGGCACGCCGACCGCGTTCGGTCAGGGGATCAAGGATCACCTGGCGATGGTGTCCAGTTAGCAGTGTCCGATCAGGACACCGTGGATGCTTCCGCACCCGGCGGAAACGGTCGAGTCAGCGGGCGAGCAGCAGGGCGATGAGCGCGAGGGCGCCCGGCAACACCTGGACGAACAGGATCCGCCTGCTCGCCGTCGCCGCACCGTAGAGCCCGGCGACGATCACGCAGATCAGGCCGTACAGCTGAAGCTGGAACTGACTCGCGATCAGGCCCCAGATCAGCGCCAGCGCGAGGAAACCGTTGTACAGCCCCTGGTTGGCGGCCAGTGTCCGCGTTTCCTCGGCGAACTCCTCGGTCGTCCCGAAGGCCGCGCGGGCCCGCGGGGTCGTCCAGAGGAACATCTCCGTGACCATGATGTAGATGTGGATGAGGGCGACCAACCCGACCAGGACGTCGGCGGCGATCTTCACGCGGTGCTCCTTCTCGCTGGCCAGGAGCAGCCGCTCCTCGGTGTCGAAACACGATTGCGCGTCGCCCTGACCGGTTGGGCCGGTCAGGGCGACGCGGAACAGAAGGGTAACGCCGTCGCAGCCGATCCGCTCGACGGAGTCGATCAGGACGCGTTGCCGGTCACCGAGCTTCCCGCCTTGGTCACGTGGTAGGTCGCGGTCGCGCCGCTCCAGAAGTGGAACGTGAGCGCCACCGGCGCGTTGTCCTTGACGGTGTTGAGGAAGTCGGCAGTGAGCGTGATGGCGTTGCCCGCGTAGTCCGGGCTGAAGGCCGTGTTGAACTGCTGGTACGGGGTCCAGCTCGCCGGGCCGGCGTTGCTGCCGTCGGCGTACTTGGCCTCCATCGTCGCCAGCACGTCACCCCGGAACTGGGTGGGCACGGCGAACGAGGTGGCCGTTCCGGTCGCGTTCGACAGCACCGGTGGGTCGTAGGTGATCACGCTGAGCTGCCAGGGAACTCCCTGGCGGAACCGGGCCTGGAGGACCCCGTTGACCCCGTAGGCCCGGTCCCCGGTCACCTGGGTGAGCAGGGCCGCGGTCAACGTGAGCTGGGTGCCGGCCACGGTGTAGTCCCTGCCCTCGACCAGCCGACGGTTGCCCAGCCAGAGTCCCCGGAACGTAGTTCCGTTCGGGTTCAGGGTGATCGTCCTGGCGGCGATCGGGCCGGACTTCGGCACGAAGACCAGGTCCGAGGCCGCGGTTCCCGAGCGGGTGGTCCAACTCGACTTGACCTGGGCGAACAGGGCCGGGTCGCGCCACTGAAGCGTGGCACGGTTCAGGTACGAGAACGGATCCCACAGGGCGGTGGTGACCCCGTTCGTCCGTGCCTGGTCGCCGACGGCCTCGAAGTACTTGAATGCCTCACCCTGCTCGATGGGAGCGGGATGCGTGTAGTCGGGATAGTTGAGCAGCCCGTACTCGCCGAGGTAGACCGGGATTCCCTTGGCGACGAACGTGGTGCGAATCCGGGCGAAGACGTCGGTCATGTCCTTCTGGACGTCGGCGTTGAACTGGGTGTAGCCGGCGATGTTCACGCTGAACGGCCAGAAGCCGTAGAAGTGCACGGTGGCAACCAGGTTGGGGTCGTGCAGCGAGGCCATCGTGGTGGCGAGGTCGTCCATGAGCTTCTGGTCCGGCGTGCAGCCGATCGTGGGCAGGGCGAGCAGGCGCGTCGCGTTCCGGCCGCCCGACTGACGCACGATGGTGTGGAAGGAGGTGTTCAGCTCGGCCAGCAGCTGGGTCTTCTGGGCGTCGGTGGCGTTGGTGAACGAGGGTTCGTTGACGCTCTCGAACAGCAGCTTGGCCGGCTCGTCCCTGAACTCCCGCGCGATCTGGGTCCAGGTCGCGTCAAAGCGGGCCCGCACGTTGTCGTGGTCGGTGGTCATGGTCGCGATCCACTGCCACGAGTCGTGGTGGACGTTGGTCTCGACGTAGAGGCCATCGGATAACGCCCAGTCGACCACCTGCTTGACGCGGCTCAGGTACGCCGGGTCGATCGTGTATGGGGCCGTGGCCGACTGGTGGTTGCTCCAGGTCACCGGGATGCGGACGCTGCGGAAGCCCTGGCCTCTTATGGTGTCGAACAGGGCCTTGGTGGCCGCCGGGTTGCCCCACGACGTCTCCTCCGGGATGGCGTCCAGGGAGTTGCCCAGGTTCCAACTGGGCTGCATCGCGGCAACGGCGTCCATCGCGTTTCGGGGAACCGAGGGCACCGAGGCTGAAGCGGCCGCGGTGTAGTCGGCGAGCACTGTGCCGCCGGCGAGAACAGTCGTGATGGTCAACGCCAGCGGAACGCCTATCGCCCACCTGAGCCCGCGCCTTCGGCGTGGTGCGGTGTGTCCGGTCTTGTCCACGTCTGAAGTTCCTTTCGGTAGGTCGGTTCACGGTGCGGAGCGTCAGTGGTCGAGCGGTCCGTAGTCGAACCAGTCGAAGTGGACGGCGCCTGCCCTGGCGTACAGGCCGATGACGCGGCCGGTGAAGCCGCCGGCCACCTCGGTCGACAGGTAGCGGCCGTCGAGCGTGCTCAGCGCGGTGAACGTCCCGTCTGCTCGCTCGATGCCGAAGGAAATGGAATCCGGCCCGGAACGCGCGTCGCGCAGTTCCCGTGTGGCGGTGATCTCCACGCCGAGGACGATGGGGCCGGTGGGCGTCGGCTGGGCGGCCACGACTGTCCGCAGTGGACCGATACGGGCGAGCACCCGCACCTCTCCGTCGGTCGCCTCGATCTCGTAGTGGTGCTCCTCGTCGAGCCGGACCGCCAGGCCGCCGACGCCTTCTGCTGGGTCGATCAGCGTGCGCGCCCGGCACGACAGGTGTTGCTGGCGCCGGCCGAGGAACACCACGGTGGGATCGTCCAGGCCGCTGCCCCTGGCGTGCAGGCTCAGCCATCCGGCGCGCTCCTTGGTGGTGTAGTGGTTCGCGGGCCGGTCGCGCAGCGAGAGCCAGCACGGCCGTAGCTCGCCGAGGTCGAAGTCGTCCCGGTCGGGCGGCACGGGACCGGGGTGCAGCGGCCACGGGGGAGCGGGCAGGACGGGGGACAGGTCGCCGACCACCGGCCAGCCGTCCACCCAGCTCACCGGGGCGAGGAAGGTCTCGCGGCCGAGGACGTGCCAGCCGGGGGTGCCGCCGCCCGGCCGTACCCCGAGCAGCACCATCCACCACGAGCCGTCCGGACCCTGCACCAGGTCCGCGTGGCCGGTGTTCTGGATGGGATGGTCGAGGCCGCGGTGGGTCAGGATCGGATTGGCCGGGCACGGTTCGAACGGCCCGGTTGGCGCGTCGCCGCGGGCGACGGACACGCTGTGGGCCCGCTCGGTGCCGCCCTCGGCGATGAGCAGGTACCAGTGGTCGCCAATGCGGTACAGGTGTGGCGCTTCCGGGGCCGTGGCACCGGGTGTGCCGGACCACAGGCGGCGTGGCGGGCCGAACGCGTGGCCGGTGTGCGCGTCGAGACGGACCTGCGCGACCCCGGCGACCGTGCACCAGCACGTGCCGTCCTCGTCCCAGGCGAGATCGGGGTCGATCCCGGGCACCCCGGGCAGCCGCACCGGGTCGGACCACGGCCCTGCCGCGTCGGTCGCGGTGACCAGCAGGTTGCCGCCGTCGCTGACATTCGTGACGATCAGCCAGAACCGGCCGTCGTGGTGGCGCAACGTTGGCGCGTAGACGCCTGCGGAGGCGGGTGTGTCACTCGGCAGCCGCAGTTGGCTCGGCCGGTCGAGGGCGTTGCCGAGCTGCGTCCAGTGCACCAGGTCGAGACTGTGGAAGATCGGGACGCCGGGGAAGTACTCGAAGCTGGAGCAGGCGAGGTAGTAGTCCGCGCCGACGCGGCAGACGCTGGGATCGGGGTGGAACCCGGCGATCACCGGGTTGGCGACGGTGGTGTCCTGCTGATGGTCTGACACCGGATCAGGTCCTTTCAGGTCATTCGCAGCACCACGCACCCGCCGGTCGGCAGCTCCTTCGCCGGTCTGTCGGTGAGCAGGTCGTGCGCTGGTGTCGGCAGGGGCACGGTGTCCGCGCGGTGGTTGAGCAGGAACAGCCAGCGGCGGCCGTCCGGGGCGGCCCGGGTGACGGCTTCCACGCCGGACGGCAGACCCGGCAGGTCCGGAGCGACGCCGGCCTCGGTCAACAACCGCGCCACCAGGGCGGCATAGCCGGCGTCGTCGAGACAGGTGGAGAGATACCAGCCCTGTCCGGCGCCGAAGCGGTGGCGGGTGAGCGCGGGAGCGTTCGCGAGAACGCCCTTGGCGTAGGAGAAAAGGGTCTCGGCGCCCTCGACGCGCACGGACTCGATCCACGCGGTGCCGTGCCGGCCGTCGGAGAGCGCGACCCGCTCGTCGCGCCGCAACGGTCGGTACTCCTCGACCCGGACACCCATTGCCGCGCGCAGCGGCGCGGCCGGGTAGCCGCCGAGGCGGGCGTGCATGCGTTCGTCGACGACGCCACCGAAGCATTGGAGGAGCAGGATGCCGCCGTCGGCCACGTATCGACGCAGGTTCGCCGCGTTCGCGTCGGACAGCAGCGGCAACGCCGGGGCGAGGAGCAGCGGGTAGCGGCTCAGCTCGGCGTCCGGAGGGACGAAGTCGACGGTGACGCCGGCGTCCCACAGCGCCCGGTGCGCCCGGCGGAGCGTGCCGTGATAGTCCAGTTCGGCCGACGGCAATCCGTTCGACTCGAGCGCCCACCACGCATCGGAGTCATGCAGGATCGCCACGCGTGCGGTGACCGTCGATCCCGCCAACTCGGTGAGGCGCGCGACGGCCTCGCCGGTCGTCACCACCTCGCGGAAGACCCGGCTGTCCTGCCCGGCGTGCGGCACCATCGCCGAGTGCCACTGCTCGGCGCCAGCACGGGACTGGCGCCACTGGAAGAACAGGGCGCCGTCCGAGCCGCGCGCGATGTGCCCCATGGTGTGCCGCAGGATCTCTCCCGGTTCCTTGGCCAGGACCCGGTCGCCCGCGTACACGGTGCTGGTGCCCTGCTCCATCAGCAGCCAGGGCCGGCCGGCGGCGAACGACCGGGCGCGGTCGGCGCCGAAGGCCGTGTCCGCGGCGGCGTCGAGGCCGGGCGCGTCCGGGTAGTGGTCGATGGCGACCAGGTCCACCTCCCGGCCGAAGGCCCACAGGTCAAGGTTCTGGTAGCCGGGCACCATCAGGTTGGTGGTCACCGGCCGGTCGCTGGCGGCGCGGATCGCGTCGCGCTGCTCCCGGTACGCGGCAAGGGCCTCGTCGGACCAGAATCGGCGGAAGTCCAGTACCTGGCCCGGATTCCGGTGCCACTGGGTGGCTCGCGGCGGCAGGACCTGTTCCCAGGAGGCGTAGTGCTGGCTCCAGAAGGCCGTTCCCCACGACTCGTTGAGGGCGTCGAGCGAGCCGTGGCGGGCGCGGAGCCACACCCGGAAGGCGGCGGCGGTGTGCTCGCACCAGCAGAGCGTGGCGTATTCGTTGTGCACGTGCCACAGCGCCACCGCCGGGTGGTCGCCGTAGCGTTGCGCCAGCGCGGCGGCGATGCGGCGCGCGGCGTGCCGGTAGGCGGGGGCGGCCAGGCAGTAGGTGTCGCGGCTGCCGTGGGTCAGCCTAGTGCCGTCAGCGGTGACCGGCATGGCATCCGGGTGGGCCAGGGTGAACCACGGTGGTGGCGACGCGGTCGGGGTGGCCAGGTCGACGGCGACGCCGTTGGCGTGCAGGCGATCGAGCTGGGCGTCGAGCCAGTCGAAGTCGTAGCGGCCCTCTTCCGGCTCCAACAGGGCCCAGGAGAAGACGCCGACCGTGACCAGGTTGACCCTGGCCTGGCGCATCAGGTCGTCGTCCTGTTTCCAGACCGGCTCGTCCCACTGCTCGGGGTTGTAGTCCCCGCCGAAGGCGAGGCCGCCGAGCCGGTCGACCAGATGACGTGTGCCCCGGTCTCTTCCCTGCGGCGTCACGGTCGGGAGCCCTGTCGCGGCGCGGGACCGGTGCTCTCGCGAACCGTCAGGACGGGAGTGAGCAGGACCAGTTCGTCACGCGGCTCCTCGCCCCGATCCAGCGCGGCGATCCTGCCCATGGTCTGCTCGACGGCGACCCGGCCGAGCTCCTGCGCCGGCCCCGTCACGGCGGTGAGCCGGGGTGCGTACTGCTCGGCGAGTTGCTCCGGGCAGAGTGCGATCACCGAGGCGTCCTCCGGAACCGTCCGCCCGCTGGTGCGCAGCAGGCCGAGCAGCGGGCCGATGGCTCCCTCGTTCTGCACCACGAACCCGGTGGTCTCGGGTCGGTCGGCGAGGATGCGGCCGAGGGTCCCCGCGGTGCTCTCGTAGGTGCCCTCGCAGGGGCGCTGCACGAAGCGCAGGCCGCGCCGCTCGGCGCGCTCGCGGAACCCTGCGAGAGTGTGCTCCGCGTATCCGGCGTGCCGGTGGTAGACGCCGGAACCGTAGCCGACGAAGGCGACCTCCCGGTGGCCAAGGTCGGCAAGGTGGTCCGCGCAGAGCGCACCCGCGGTGGCGAAGTCGTGGTCCACACAGGACACTCCGCGCCGGTCGTCGGGAACGCCGATGAGCACGGCCTGCGTGCCCTGGGCGCGGAGCAACGGCACGCGCTCGTCGTCCACCTCGACGTCCATCAGGATCACCGCGTCCGCCAGGCCGCTGCCGGCGACCCTGCGCACCCCTGCTGGTCCCTCGTCCTTGGTGAGCAGCAGAACATCGTGGCCGTGCCGGCGGGCCGCCACCGTGACCGAGACGGCGATCTCCATCATGACCGGCACGTAGACGTCGGCGCGCAACGGAACCACCAGGGCGATGATCTGTGAGCGGCGGGCGGCCAGTGCCCTGGCGCCCGCGTTGGGGTGGTAGCCGAGTTCGGTCACGGACCGTTCGACCCGGCGTCGGGTCTCCTCGGAGATCGAGCGTTTGCCGCTGAGCACGTAGCTGACCGTGCTGGCCGACACCCCCGCCTGCCTGGCCACGTCGGCGAGCGTCACCATCGATGGAACTCCGTTTCCTCGGATCGGTTCCGCGTTGTCCCAACCGCTCAGCCCTTGATCGCTCCGGTGAGCACACCGGTGCGAAAATGCTTCTGCATGAACGGGTAGACGAGCAGCAACGGCACCAGGGTCAGCACGACCACCGCCATCTGGAGCGCCAGCGGCGCGGTCTGCGCGTGCGCGGTGCCGAAGCCCGAGTTGATCGAGCCGGGCATTCCATTGCCCCGGTCGACGTAGGTGAACAGCACGTACTGAAGCGGCCACTTCTCGCTGTCGGTCGGCATGTACAGCATGACGTTGAAGAACGAGTTCCAGTAGCCCACTCCGTAGAAGAGGGCGGTCACCGCGGTCACGGCGCGCGAGGTGGGCAGCACGATCGACCACAGGATCCGCCAGTCCCCGGCGCCGTCGATCCGGGCAGCCTCGATCAGGTCGGCGGAGGTCTGCATGTAGAAGTTGCGCAGGATCAGGATGTTGAAGGCAGACACCGCGCCAGGCAGGATCAGCGCCCACCACTGGTCGTAGCCGCCGAGCCCGGTGACGACGAGGAAAGTGGGGATCAGGCCGCCGTTGACGAACATGGTGACGACCAGCAGGACCAGCAGGAAGCGGTGGCCGAGCGAGCGCGAACGGGAAAGGCCGTACGCGCACAGGACCGAGACGGCCATCGACAGGGCCGTGCCGACCACGGTGATGCCAAGGCTCACCAGCAACGCGGTGCGCACGGTCGACTCCGTCAGCATCTCCCGGTACGCCTCGAAGGTCAGGCCGTCCGGCCAGAGCACCATCCCGCCGGCGCGGTTGACGGCGGCCTGGGTGGACAGGCTGGTGACCACGACTATCCACAGTGGAACAACAATGATCAGCAGGAACCCGCCAAGAGTCAGGCCCTTGGCGGCCTGGCCGACGACCGTCGGCGGCTCTTCCCAGCGTGGCCGCGCGGTCCGTCTCGGCACGCGGACGGCCGCCTCGGCCGCGCTCGCCCTGTGCTCCAGGCCTTCGATCGTGAACGTGTCGGTCATTGTCGGTACAACCCATCCTCGCCGAAGGTGTGGGCCAGCTTGTTCGCTCCCCAGATCAGCAGCAGCGAGATGACGCTCTTGAACAGGCCCGCCGCCGCGCCGTAGCTGTAGTTGCCGGTGGCGATGCCGTAGTAGAACGAGAACGTGTCCAGCACGTCCGCCGCGTCGTGGCCCACCGCGTCCCGCTGGATCAGGAACTGCTCGAACCCGACGGTCAGCGCGTTGCCGAGACGCAGCACCAGCATCAGCATGATGACGCCGCGCAGGCCGGGCAGGGTGATGTGGCGCAGCCGCCGCCACCGCCCTGCGCCGTCGACCGCCGCCGCCTCGTACAGGTCCGTGTTGATCGTGGCGAGCGCGGCCAGGAAGACGATGATCCCCCAGCCAGCTTCCTTCCAGATGGTCTGCGAGGTGATCAGCAGCGCGAAGGCGTGTGGATCGGTCATGACGTCCCACGTGCCGAGGTCGTGGCTGCGCAGGAACTGGTTGAGCACACCGGCTCCGCCGAGCATCTGCTGGAACAGCGCGATGGCGAGCACCCACGAGAAGAAGTGCGGCAGGTAGACGACGGACTGGACGAAGTTGCGCAGCCGTTGGGACAGCAGCGAGTTGAGCAGCAGCGCCAGCGCGATCGGGATGGGGAAGAACAGGATCAGTTGGACGAAGCTGAGGTAGAGCGTGTTCTTCAGCGACTCCCAGAACAGCGAGTCGGCGAACAGTCGTTGGAACTGCTCAAGGCCGACCCAGTCGCTGTGCCAGACGCCGACGATCGGGTCGTACTCCTGGAACGCCGTGACCACACCGAACAACGGCACGTAGTTGAAGACCAGCAGCAGGAGGATCGCGGGCACCACCATCAGCAGCAGCGACCGGTCGCGCCGCATCCTGACCCGCCAGTTCCGCCGCGCCGGTCGTGCCCCGGGCCGCGATCGAGCTGGCGGCGCCGGCCTGGTCACTGGCCGGTGCCGTACTTGTTCAGGACGTTGTCGGTCATCCAGCCGGTCAGCCGGTCGCCGCCGCTGGACTTCCACGTGGCGATGGCGTCCCGCACGTCGGAGACCTTCTTCTTGCCGTGGTAGCAGTCCTTGATGGAGTCCTCGACGGCCTGCGCGGCGTCGGCGGTGGCCTGCGCCTGCGGCATGCTGATGTTCATGTTCCAGAAGACCGGCTTGTACACGGTCTTGAGGTTGGCGGCCTGCCAGGAGGTCCAGTCCTTGGTGACGACGTCCGCGCCAGGGTTGCTGATCACCTGCGGCGGTGAGGCCAGGAACGGATAGGTCTGCGCCTGGACCTCCTTCTTGCCCGCGTCAGTGGCCGTCGGCACCCCGTCCTGCCTCGTGTAGTGCGTGCCCTCCACGCCGAAGTTGACCATCGTGTACTCGGCCGAGCCGTACGGCGCCGCCAGGTAGTTCGCGACCGCCAGCAGTTCCTCGATCTGGTCGGGCTTGAGGTTGCTGTTGAGGTAGCTCAGGATGCCGGTGGAGTTGCCGAGGAAGAGGCGGGGTGTGCTCTTGCCGTCCGCGGCGATGACGTCGAACGCGCCGCGCCGGTAGTTCCCGTTTGCCGCGGTGCCGGACTGGTAGTCGGCAAGGGAGAAGCCGCTGGTGCCGCCGCCCTGGATCAGCGCCTTTCCGGCGTAGAAGCGGGTGTTGGCGTTCTCCTTGTCGCCCGCCAACGCGTCCGGGTGCACGTAGCCCGCGTGCGCGAGCTGGTAGTGCCAGTCAAGGGCCGCCAGGAACTCGGGGGTCTCGTACTTGTGGACCAGCTTGCCGCTGTCGACCCGCCACTTGTAGGGCACTCCCCAGGCGGCGAAGGTGTAGGTCCACACGTCGTCGAAGGCCCACACGCCGTTCTTGGCGTCGGTCAGCTCCTTGCCGAGGTTCATCAGGTCGTCGGCTGACTTCACCTGGCCGGCGGTGATGCCCTTCGCGTCGAAGATGTCGCGGCGGTAGTAGACGAGACCGGTGAGGCTGAAGCCACTGGAGAAGGACGGAATGCCGTAGAGCTTGTCGTTCCAGGCGCCGGCCCGCCACGCGCCGGTGGGGATGGCCGCGAGGTTCGGATACTTCTTGATCTTGTCGCCGGCCAGGTACGGCGTCAGGTCCGCCAGCTGTGTGCCGGCCAGCTCGCCGACGTTGAAGTTGGGGTCCCACCAGCTCGGCAGCTGGATCCAGTCGGGCAGCTTCTTGGCCGCCGTCATGGTCGGGACGATCGTGTTGTAGTTGGTCCCGTCTGCGGGCTTGATGGTCAGGTTGACGCCAAGCGCCTTGTTCATGGCCTGGTAGAAGGCATTGCCGGCCGGCGGTATGGTGCCCCACAGCGGGGTGACGGCCGTGTAGGTGCCGCCTCTGCCTGCAACATCCGGGACGGTGACGACCGGGTTGGCCGGGTAGGTCAGGAAGCCGGGTTCCGTCGCGATGTCGGCGGCGCCCGACACCGACGGGAGATCCGGGGTGATCTGGGTCGATGGCGCGTATGCCGGCAGGACTGCCCGCAGGCCCGACTCGCTGTTCGCGCCGGTCGTCTTCTGGGCCCCGCTGCCGCAGGCGGAGACAAGCGGCGCTATGGCTGTGGCTCCCGCGAGCGTTGCCGCGACGCTGATGAACCTTCTGCGAGTGAAGTCGGTGGCCATGCCGATGTCCGCCCTTCTCCATTGAAGTGTCGAAGCGCTTAAACAGTGGTGGCGAGACTAGTAACCCGTTTGACATCTGACAAGAGTCTGCTGTACCGCGAATTGTGCTACTCGATGGGACGATTGACAGTCCAAATGGCGCATGCGACTGTCGAAGCGCTTCAACGTCGATCCAGAGGGGCCGCCCAGTGAGTTCCCCGACCGCACCCGCCGTAACGCGGCTGCCGTTCCGCGACCCCGCGCTGCCGGTGAGCGAGCGCGTCGACGACCTGCTCGGGCGGCTCACGATCGACGAGCGGATCGCGATGCTGCACCAGTATGCCCCCGCAGTGCCACGCCTTGGGCTCACCTGGTTCCGCACCGGAACCGAGGCCCTGCACGGGGTGTCGTGGCTCGGTCCGGCCACGGTCTTCCCCCAGGCGGTCGGGCTGGGCGCGACCTGGGATGAGACGCTGGTCCATCGCGTCGCCGAGGCCATCTCGGTCGAGCAGCGGGCATTCCACTACCACCGCCCGCCCGCCGTCGGCAACGGCGCCAACAGCCTCCAGGCCTGGGCGCCCGTGGTGAACCTGCTGCGCGATCCGCGCTGGGGACGCAACGAGGAGGGCTACTCCGAGGACCCGACCCACACCGCCCGCCTCGCGGTGGCCTTCTGCCGGGGCCTGTCCGGCGACCATCCTCGGTTCCTGCGCACCGCCCCCGTGCTCAAGCACTTTCTGGCCTACAACAACGAGAACGACCGCTGCACCACCTCCTCGGGCCTGCGCTCCCGGGTACTCCAGGAGTACGACCTCGCCGCCTTCCGTCCCGTGATCGCCTCCGGCGCGGCCACCGGCGCCATGGCCGCGTACAACCTCGTCAACGGCCGCCCGTGCCACGTCAGTCCGCTCATCGAGACGGAGCTGCGCCGCTGGGCCGAGGCGAGCGGCAACGAGCTGTTCGTGGTCAGCGACGCCGAGGCGCCGTCCAATCTCGTCGATCTGGAGCACTACTTCGACGACCACGTCGAGTCCCACGCCGCCGCGCTCAAGGCCGGCATCGACAGCTTCACCGACCACGGCGAGGACAGCGCGACCCCGATCGGCAGGCTCCGTGCGGCGTTGGAGCGTGGCCTGATCGACGAGGCCGATGTGGACCGCGCGGTACGCAGGCAGCTCCTGGTCCGCTTTCGGCTCGGCGAGTTCGATCCCGACCTCGACCCGTACGCCGACACCGGCCTTGAGGTGATCGACTGCCCCGAGCACCGGGCTCTCGCGCTGCGTGCCGCAACGGAATCGGTGGTGCTGCTCAAGAACGACGGGCTGCTGCCGCTGGATGCCGCCAGGAAACCGAGGATCGCGGTCATCGGCCCGCTCGCCGACTCGCTGTACGAGGACTGGTACAGCGGCACCATGCCCTACGGGATCACCATCGCCGCCGGGCTCGGCGAGCGCGGCGAGCTGGTCCGCGTCGACGGCGTCGACCGGATCGCGTTGCGCTCCCGCACTACCGGCGAACTGCTGGGAGGGACCGCGTTCGACGTCGTCGACTGGGGCGGTGACGTGCTGACGCTCCGTGCCACCGACACCGGCCGCTACCTGAGCCTCAAGGACGCCGACGCCTCGCTCGTCGCCGACCAGGACCAGATCAAGAGCTGGGACGTGCACGAGACGTTCCGCCTGGAACCCGATGGTGGCGCCGTCCTGCTGCGCAGTGTCCTCACCGGCCGGTATGCGGCCGCCGATCCCACCGACGGCCGGATCGGCGTCACGGCCGAGACACCCGAGGATGCCGAACGCTGGCAGCGCGAGGTGGTGCGTGACGGCGTGCGCGAAGCGCGGGTGGCCGCCGAGGCGGCCGATGTCGCGGTCGTCGTCCTCGGCAACCACCCGCTCGTCAACGGCCGGGAAACCCAGGACCGCACGGACCTCGCGCTGCCCGGGACGCAGGACGCCCTGCTGCGCGCGGTCGCCGAGGTCCGCCCGGAGACGGTGCTGGTGGTGATGAGCAGCTACCCGTACGCCCTGGACTGGGCCGACCGGCACCTGCCCGCCGTGCTGTGGACGTCGCACGGCGGGCAGGAGACCGGCCATGCGCTGGCCGCCGTGCTGTTCGGCGACGCCGAGCCGGCCGGCCGGCTGCCGCAGACCTGGTACCGGGGCGACGACGAGCTGCCGGACCCGCTCGACTACGACATCATCAAGGCGGGCTGGACCTACCAGTACCACCGCACCGCGTCCCGGTATCCGTTCGGGCACGGCCTGTCCTACACCGATTTCGCCTACGGCGGCCTGCGGTTGTCCTCGAGGGCCATCGCCCAGGACGGCTCGGTCGAGGCGGCGGTGACGCTGGCCAACACGGGCGCGCGCCCCGGCAGCGAGGTGGTCCAGCTCTACGTCCGCGCGCTGACCACCCGCTACGAGGCGCCTGCGCTGCGACTCGCCGACTTCCGCAAGATCCGGCTCGACCCTGGCGAAAGCCGGGACGTGACCTTCCCGCTGTCCGCCGAACAGCTCGCCCACTGGGACGTCGGCACCGGCGCGTTCACCGTCGACCCCGGCGACTACGAGGTCCTGGTGGCCCGGTCCGCGGAGAACGTCGTCGGCGCCGCGCGGCTCACGGTGACCGGACCGGCGCCCGCGCCTCGCGCGGTGGTCGACCGCCACACCGCGGCCGTCGACTTCGACGACCACGCCGGCGTCACCATCGTCGACGCCAGCCGCGCGACCGGCGACGCGGTCGCGCCGACCGATCCCGCGCAGCCCGCGATGCTGTGGTTCCGTTCCACCGACCTGTCGGGCGCGGTCCGGGTCGAGGCCGAGATCGCACGGGAGGACGGCCCGGCCGAGGCCAGGCTGGAGTTCTGGGCCGACGACCAGCTGATCGGGACGATCCCGGTGCCGGTCACCGGACACCGCTACGCGCGGACGACCGTCGCCACCGAACTCGCGGCGCCGTTGGCGGGTGTCCACGACCTGCGGCTCGCCCTGCACGGCGGTTTCCGGCTCGTCGCCTTCCGCTTCGTCGGTTCGACAGCCGACTGAGACCAAGGACCAATGATGCCGTTGACGGACTGCACGCTCGACGAACTCACCGCCTACCGAACCGAGTCGCGCGAACCGGCGGACTTCGACGCATTCTGGGACGGCACCCTCGCCGAGGCGCGCACGCACGGCGGGACGGTGCAGGCCGAACGGGTCACCGACCGGCACCTGTTGCGCACCGTCGACGTCGACGACGTGCGCTTCCCCGGCTGGAACGGCGAACCCGTGGCCGCCTGGCTGCTGCGGCCGCGCGACGTCGACGGCCCGGTGCCTGTCGTCGTCACCTACCTCGGCTACTCCTGTGGCCGCGGCCTGCCCACCGATCACCTGTTCTGGTCCGCCGCCGGGTACGCCCAGCTGGTCGTCGACAGCCGCGGCCAGGGCCACGACACCCCGGACCGGGGTGAGGGCGGCGGCACGCAGTGGGTCGAAGGCTTCATGACCCGAGGCATCGAGTCCCCTTATCACTACTACTATCGGCGCATCATCACCGACTGCGTCCGGGCGGTGGACGCGGTCGGTGAACTGCCCGGCCTGGATCCGGGGCGGGTGATCATCACGGGCATCAGTCAGGGCGGCGGACTGACCCTGGCCGTCGCGGGACTGACGCGGGGCCGTGTGGTGGCGGCGCTGCCGGACGTGCCGTTCCTGTGCGACTTCCGCCGGGGCGCGGAGATCAGCGGTGAAGGCCCGTACGTGGAACTCGCGAAGTACCTGCGGTGGCACAGTCCCGATCGGGTGCGGGAAACCTTCGCCACGCTGTCCTATTTCGACAGTGTGCACTTCGGTCGACGGGCGACCGCGCCGGCACTGTTCAGCGTCGGCATGATGGACCCGATCTGCCCGCCCTCCACCGTCTACGCGGCTTTCAACCGCTACGCGGCCGTTGACCGGGCCATGACGGTCTGGCCGTTCGCCGACCACGGCGGCGGTCACGGCTTCAACTCCGCCGCACAGCTGGCGTGGCTGCGCGAGCATGGGCTGACTCCCGTTGAGGAAGGAACGCATCCATGAGGAACTCAGCGCGTTCATTGGTATGCGCGGCGATCGTGGCGGTCGCCACGCTGACGACAGGGGTGGCCGCGCAGGCCGCCGTGTGGTCCTCGTCGGACAGGTGGGCGACCTGGTCCAACGGCGGCTACACGCTCCGCAACGACGTCTGGGGCGGCGGGGCCGGGCCGCAGACGATCTGGGCGAACTCGTACGGCAACTTCGGTGTGTGGGCCAACCATCCCAACACCGGCGGCGTCAAGTCGTATCCGCACTCGGCCAGGAACGTCAACCAGAGGTTGAGCGCGCTGCGCGGCGTGTCCAGCAGCTTCTCCGTGTCCCGGCCGGGCAGTGGCTCCTACGAGACGACGTACGACATCTGGGCGAACAACAACGCCGACGAGATCATGTTGTGGATGAACAAGACCGGCGCCGTTGGTCCGTTGGGAACGAAGCAGACCACGGCGTCCGTCGGCGGTCACACCTGGGACGTCTACAAGGGCAGCAACGGTTCGAACGCGGTGTTCTCGTTCGTTCGCACGTCCAACACGGACGCCGGCACGGTGGATGTGTTGGCGGTGTTGAACTGGATCAAGAACCGCGGCTGGTACGGCGACGTCACCCTTGGCGAGGTCCAGTTCGGCTTCGAGATCACCTCGTCGAGCGGCGGCCTGAACTTCAACACCAACAGCTACTCGGTTTCCTTCTCCTGACGGACCTGCGTGGACCGGCCTAGGCCGTGTCCGCGGGACACGGCCTAGGTGGAGTCGCGGATGGCGAGGGAGACCGGGAGGACCTGGCGCTTGGGGGTTGGCGCGTCGCCGGCGATGAGGCACTGGAGGATCGTGATCATGTGCCGGACCTGTGCGGCCGGCTCCTGGTGCACGGACGTCAACGGGGGCTTGAGCGTGTGCACTATCGACGGGTTGTCGTCGAAGCCGACCACGGCCACGTCGTCGGGGACGCGGAGGCCGTGGGCGCGTAGCGCCTGGAGGACGCCGGCCGCCATCGGGTCGCTGGCGGCGAAGACGGCATCCAGGTCGGGGTGGCGTTCCAGCAGCCGGGTCATGGCCGCCTCGCCGCCGGTCTGGGTGAAGTCTCCACTCTCGGCGCGGTCGTCGATGGGCATTCCGTGTTCCGCGAGGGCCTTCTGCCAGCCGAGCAGCCTGTCCTGGGCGGCTGGGTGGTCCTGGGGACCGCAGACGGTGACGATGTTGCGCCGGTGCCGCTGGATCAGGTGGGTGGCGGCGAGGTGGGCGCCGCCGACGTTGTCGTAGTCCACCGTGTAGAGGCCCCTGCTGGCGGTGCCAGGGCGACCGCCGAAGACGACGGGGACGCGTAGCAGCTTGAGCGCGGTGGGCAGGGGGTCGCCGGCGTGCGGGGCGAAGACCAGGGCTCCGTCGACGTGGCCGCCCTCGAGGAACCTCGTCGTTCGCGGGATGTCGTCGCGGTTGTCCACGAACATCACCAGCATCTGCGCGCCGCCGTCGGCCAGCGCGCGGAAGGCCTCCCGCATCACCATCAGGAAGTAGGGGTCGTTCAGAACCTTGGACTCGGGCTCGGACAGGATCAGGGCCACCGCGCCGGTGCGCTTCGTGACCAGGGACCTGGCCGCCTGGTTGGGGGAGTAGCCGAGGTCGCGGGCGGCCGCGAGAACGGCCTCGCGGGCCCGGGGGCTGACGTAGGACTCCTCGTTGAGCGCGCGGGACGCGGTCGAACGGGACACCCCCGCGTACGCGGCGACGTCTTCCAACGTCGGCCGCTCGGCACTCATACTGGACGCCATTCGTCACCTCCCCGCAAGAGTATATTGCACATCCAATTTGGGAGCGCTCCCGTAACAAGGTCTTGACACTATCAGGTACACCCGGAAAACTCGGGCAGCATGTTCTGGGAGCGCTCCCAGAACGAGTCCAATGAGGGGCCAACATGCTCAGAGCACTGCTCACCTGCGTCTCCGCAGTGGCGTTAGTCGCCGCGGCCGGCTGCGGCAGCTCGTCCGGCGGGACGGACCAGGCCAACACCGCGAACGGTCCGGTCGAGCTGACCGTCGCGACCTTCACCGAGTTCGGCTACGAGGACCTGCTCAAGGAGTACGAGCAGGCGCACTCGAACATCAAGATCACCCAGCGCAAGACCGGCCAGGGCGGCCCGTACCACCAGGAGTTCCTCACCAAGCTGGCGGCCGGATCCGGTCTGGCGGACGTCCAGGCCCTTGAGGAGGGCCACCTGTCGGACTTCCTCGACAAGTCGGCCAAGTTCAACGACCTCAACCAGATCGGTCCGCAGGGCCTGCAGGACCGCTGGCTGAAGTGGAAGTACGACGCCGGCAAGTCCAAGGACGGCAAGCTGATCGGGTACGGCACGGACATCGGCCCGCTCGCGATGTGCTACCGGACCGACATGTTCGCCGCCGCTGGCCTGCCGACCGACCCCGCCGGGGTCAAGTCCCTGTTCGCGACCTGGGACAGCTACTTCGCGGCGGGCGACCAGTTCACCAAGGCGACGGGCAAGGCGTGGTTCGACTCGTCGGCGCAGGTCTTCAACGCCATGATCAACCAGCTCGACACCGGCTACCTCAACACCGACGACACCCTGGCGATCGAGTCCAACCCGGGCATCAAGAAGTCGTGGGACCAGGTCACCTCGGCGGCGACGCACGGCCAGAGCGCCAAGCTGACCGCGTTCTCCCCCGAGTGGAACAGCGGGTTCAAGCAGGGCGCGTTCGCGACCAAGACGTGTCCGTCGTGGATGCTCGGTGTGGTAAAGGAGCAGGCGGGCCCGGAGAACGCCGGCAAGTGGGCGGTCACCGACGCGTTCCCGAACGGGGGAGGGAACTGGGGCGGCTCGTACCTGACGGTGCCAACGCAGAGCAAGCACCCGAAGGAGGCCGCCGAGCTGGCCGCGTGGCTGACCGCGCCGGAGCAGCAGCTCAAGGCGTTCAAGAAGACCGGGAACTTCCCCAGCCAGGTCAAGGCGATGGAGTCCCCGGAGCTGTTGGCCACCACCAACGACTACTTCGGCGCGACCAAGATCGGTGAGCTGTTCGCGGCCCAGGCGAAGAAGGTGACCAAGGCACAGTACAAGGGGCCGAAGGACGGCCAGATCCAGGAGAACGTGACCAGCCCGGCGCTGTCCGCGGTGGAGCAGGGCAAGAGCCCCTCCGACGGGTGGCAGCAGGTGGTCGACGGCGCGAAGAAGCTCGTCCGTTGACCCTGAGTGAGGAACTGGCCACAGACGACCAGCGCACCCCGCAGCCCGGAGACGGGCCGCGGGGCCGGTCGGGGTGGCGTCATCGGTTGGCCCGGTTGGACGTGAAGGCGTCGCCGTACCTGTACATCGCGCCGTTCTTCGTGGTGTTCGCGGTTGTCGGACTGTTCCCGTTGCTGTACACCGGATACATCTCGTTGTTCCGGTGGGAATTGGGTAGCGACAACCCCACGTTCATCGGGTTGCAGAACTACGTCGAGCTGTTCGCCGACAACCAGTTCTACCGAACGCTCACCAACACGTTCAGCATCTTCCTGCTCTCCAGCGGCCCGCAGATCGTCATCGCGGTGCTGCTGGCCGCCCTGTTGAACTCGCGCCTGCGGACGCCAACGGGGTGGCGGGTAGGGGTGTTGCTGCCGTACGCGGCGAGCCTGGTGGCCATCGGGATCATCTTCGCCAACCTGTTCGGGCCCAAGTACGGGCTGGTGAACTCGGTGTTCCAGTTCTTCGGGCTGGATCGGATCGACTGGCAGGCCAACCGGTTCGCCAGCCACATCGCCATCGCGGTCATGGTGAACTGGCGCTGGACCGGATACAACGCGCTGATCATCCTCGCCGCCATGAAGGCGATTCCCAAGGAGCTCTACGAGGCCGCCAGGGTCGACGGCGCCTCGGCGGTCCGGCAGTTCCGCAGCGTCACGTTGCCGTTGCTGCGGCCAACGCTGGTCTTCGTGATCATCACGTCGACCATCGGAGGGTTGCAGATCTTCACCGAGCCCAAGCTGTTCGACGCGATGCCGGGGTCGAACAACGGCGGCTCCACCAACCAGTTCCAGACCGTGACGCTGTACATGTACCAGACAGCGTTCGAGAGCCAGCACTTCGGCTACGCCTCGGCGATAGCCTGGGTTCTGTTCCTGGTGATCCTGGTGGTCGCGTCCGTCAACTTCCTGCTCACCAGGCGGATCGCGTCGACGGGAGGCCCGTCGTGAGACGCGCCGGGTTCTGGGCGTACGGGCTGCTGACCGCCTTCGTGCTGGGGTCGGTGTTCCCGTTCTACTGGTCCTATCTGGTGGCCAGCAGGGACAGCGGGATGCTGACCGACCGGGTGCCACCTTTGCTGCCCGGCGGGAACTTCTGGGCCAACGCGGCCAGGGTGTTCGACTCCGTGGAGTTCGTGAAGGCGTTGACGAACAGCGTCATCGTCGCGGGCACGGTGACGCTGACGACGGTGTTCTTCTCGACACTGGCCGGGTTCGCCTTCGCCAAGCTGCGCTTCCGTGGGCGCGACCCACTGTTCCTGTTCATCGTCGCGACCCTGGCCGTGCCCACCCAGCTGGGGATCGTCCCGCTGTACATGGCGATGGCCGACTTCGGCTGGATCGGTGGGTTGTGGGCGGTGATGGTGCCCAACCTGGTCACCGCCCTAGGCGTGTTCTGGATGCGCCAGTACACGCTGGAAGCGGTGCCCTACGAGCTGGTCGAGGCCGCGCGGATGGACGGGTGCAGCATGATCCGGGTCTACTGGCACGTGTGCCTGCCCGCGGTCCGGCCGGCCGCCGCGTTCCTGGGCATGTTCACGTTCATGACGTCCTGGAACGACTTCCTGTGGCCGCTGGTGGTGCTGGACGCGGGCAACCCCACGGTCCAGGTGGCATTGGAGAAGTTGCAGAGCGGTTACTACATCGACTATTCGCTGGTGCTTGCGGGCACAACGTTGGCGACCATTCCGATCGTGATTGTTTTCGTGCTGCTTGGTCGACAGATCGTCGCCGGGATCATGCAGGGTGCGGTGAAGGGGTGAACAGGGTGAGGTTTCCGAGCGATTTTGTGTGGGGCGCGGCCACTGCGGCGTTCCAGATCGAGGGATCAACCACAGTGGACGGCAGATCGGACTCGATCTGGGACGCGTTCTGTCGAGTTCAGGGGGCGGTCCGCAACGGCGACACCGGCGACCCGGCCGCCGACCACTACCGGCTGATGGCCGAGGACGTCGCGCTGATGGCGTCCCTTGGGCTGCGGGCGTATCGGTTCTCCGTGGCCTGGCCCCGGATCCGGCCGGACGGCGGCGCGACCAACCCGCGCGGCCTTGACTTCTACGACCGCCTGGTGGACACGTTGCTGGACAACGGGATCGACCCGTGGCTGACGCTCTACCACTGGGACCTGCCGCAGAAGCTGGAAGAGCTGGGTGGTTGGGCGAACCGGGACACCGCATACCGGTTCGCCGACTTCACGTCCTCGGTGACCGAACACCTGGCCGATCGGGTGGTGCACTGGACGACGCTGAACGAGCCGTGGTGCAGTGCCTTCCTCGGCTATGCCGCCGGTATTCACGCACCAGGTCGCACCGAGCCGGACGCGGCGACCGCCGCCGTCCACCACCTGATGCTCGCGCACGGACTCGGGATGCAGGTCATCCGCGAGAACGTTCCCCAGGCCGTTGCCGGGATCACCCTCAACCTGTACCCGGTGGCACCCGTCGATCCCGCCGACGAGTCCGATGTGGACGCTGCGCGAGCCGTCGACGGGCTACAGAACCGGGTGTTCCTCGATCCGGTGTTCGACGGTCGCTACCCCGACGACGTCCTGCCCGGCCTTGCGGACCTCGTCGAGCCCGGGGACATGGAGCTGATCAGCGCACCCATCGACTACCTCGGCGTCAACTACTACCGGGACTACGTCGTCTCCGGCGGCGGCGAGCCGAGGTTCCCGTCGGAGTGGATCGGCGCCGAACACGCCGCGTTCCCACCCCGCGACCTCCCGTTGACCGACAGCGGCTGGGAGGTCAATCCCGACGGGCTGACGACCGTGCTGGTCAGCCTGAAGGACCGAGGCGTCCCGTTGTATGTCACCGAGAACGGCGCCTCCTACGAGGGCATCGACGACTACGACAGGGTGGCCTTCCTCGACACTCACCTTCGCGCCGCCGCGAAGGCCGTGGAACAGGGCGTCGACCTACGCGGATACTTCTGCTGGTCGCTGCTGGACAACTTCGAGTGGGCCGAGGGATACGCCAAACGGTTCGGCCTGGTGCACGTCGACTTCGCCACCCAGACGCGCACGCCCAAGCGGTCCGCCCAATGGTTCGCCAAGGTCATCGACACCAACGAAGTGAGATAGCGGTTCGTCAGGGCGTCCGGCGGTCGCGCCTGCCTTCGGCGTCCGAGGCAAGCAGCAGGTAGGCGCTGGCCGTCCAGGTGTAGGCGCGGTCCCGGAGCCCCTGCCCGGTGAGGGCGTCGAAGTTCTCGGCGAAGCCGGACTTCTCGCACACGGCACGGAACCGGGCACTCACCTGGTCCGCCAAGGCCACCGAACCGCCCCGACGCAGGCCATGCTCGATCAGCACCGTCGCGGGTGCCCACACCGGACCACGCCAGTAGCCGTCGGCCTGGTAGAGCGGGGAGTCGGGGCGTTCGGTGGCCAGACCCACCGGGGTCAGGTGCCCGGCGAGGTCGGCCGCCACGGCGGCACGCACGGTGGAGGGCAGTTCAGTGCCCAGGACGACAGGCATAAGGTCCAGCAGGCTCGCCGTCGTTCGGGCCGTGCCCTCCACCGTGCGACTGGTGAACCGGGTGCCGTTCCACAGCTCGTCGACCATGGCGGTGTGCATCGTCTTGGCTTCCCTGGTCCATCGGGTCGCGGCGACCGGGTCGCCGATCTCCTCGGCGATGCGCGCGAGCTCGCGCATCTGCACCACCAGGAACGCCGCGAGGTCCGCGGACCGCACGAGCTGGTGGCCGTGGAAGACGGTGGCGTTGTCCCAGCCGCTGTCGTTGCCGTGTTCGTAGTGGGGGAGCGGCTGACCAGGGACCCGGCGGTAGTCGAGCCAGAACGTCGTCCAGGTGGCCAGTTGTCGGTAGACGTGCCGGAGTTCAGCGGCTGGCAACCCGTTTGGCAGTCGCTCGCGGAGCCGGTTCACCGTCCAGCCGTGGATGGGCGGCTTGACGAAGTTGTACAGGATCTCGGCATGGGTGATCGAGTCGGGCAGCGCGCCCTCCTCGGTCTGGTGGTCGAACACCACCTGGAACTGGTCCCAGGCCAGCTCGGGTGCGCCGGCCGCCAGCGCGAGCGCGTTGAAGCAGTGGTCCCAGCTCCAGACCTTGTCCATCCAGTGCTTGGACATCAGGATCGCGGGGCGCCGGACGAACCCGGACGGGTCCACTGTGGCAGACCACAGCACGTAGCAGGCGAGTTCGGCGGCCGGAGTCCTCTCGTTGCGCCAGGGCGCGATCGCGTCGGCGAACTCCCGGAAGGCACGCTGGGACGCGGCCACCACGTCGGCGAACGGCGGGCGGACGAAGGGCGGGTCCCCTGCGGTGGTCAGTTCCTCCACCACAAACTCCCACTCGGCGCCGTCCGCCCCGATCTCCACCGACCGCTCCCCGGTTCCCAGGGCGGAGGCCCCGAGCGTGCGCACCGAACCGGACAGGGCGGTCGCCCGGTAGCGGTGGCCGGTCTCGTAGGAGGTGAAGACGTACGACGAGGTGACCGGGTCGTGGAAGAAGTAGGTCCCGGTGAAGGGAGTCAGGGTTGCGTCGGCCGCCTCGACGCGCAAACCCAGGCCGTGTCCGGAGATTCTCAGCACGGACGGCGACTCGAACGCGGCCGATATCCGTCCTCGGTCGGTCGACCAGGTCAGCACCGTCGGATTCGCCGTCACCTCGGCCGGTACCCGGGTGCCGCTCAACACGGGGACCAGCCGGAGTACCGCGTGCATCCCGTTGCGGTGCGACACGAGGTGGAGGTCGTCGGCGTAGGTGCCGAGAGCGACGACCGGGCTGACACCGAACCACGAACCCCGACAGCTGAACGGGATCTCCTGTATCGAGAAGTCGTCCACGCGCGCAAGCCCCTCTTCGGTCAGTCCTTGACGGCGCCAGCCGTGATGCCCGCGGCCACGAAACGCTGGGCCAGCACGAGCAGGACGGCGGCGGGCACGGAAGCGACCACGGCGGTCGCCATGATCGCGTTCCACTCCTGGTTGTTGTTGCCGATGTAGCGGTAGATCCCCAGGGTTAACGGCTTCAGCGAACCCCCACTGTCCAGCGTCGCGGCGAACACGAAGTCCGACCACGCCCACAGAAACGCGAACAACGCCGCGGTCACGATCCCGTTGCGGCTGACCGGAAGCACGATGGACCAGAACACGCGCACGGCACCGGCACCGTCGATCCGAGCCGCCTGCACCAGTTCGTCGGGCACCGACGCCATGAACGACGAGAGGATCAGCACGGCGAACGGCACCGCGATCGTCGAGTCGGCCAGGATGAGGCCCGACACCGAGTTGGTGATGCCGAGGCTGACATAGATGCCGTAGAACCCCAGCGCCATGATGATGCCGGGGATCATCTGCGCGACGAGCAGGACGAACCACAGTGGCCGGCGACCCCGGGGGCGCAGCTTCGCCAGCGAGTACGCCGCGGGCGCGGCCAGTGCCAAGGTCAGCACGACGGTGCCGGACGCGACCAGCAGGCTGGTGAGGAAGTACGGCAGCTGCTCGTTGAACACGCGGACGTACCCGTCGAAGGTGGGAGTCGTTGGGAAGAAGTCCGGCGGCGACTTGCGCATCTTCCCCGGCGGCGTGAGGGAGACGTTGACCATCCAGTACACGGGAAAGAGCATCAGCGCGGTGAGCAGCACGCCCGTCGCGGTCCGCAACAACCGCCGCCGCCTCATGCCTCCTCCTGGTGGCGCTGGACGCGGACGTAGCAGATGCCGGCGACCATGGCGACCAGGATCAGCACGTTGCCAACTGCGGCACTGGGCCCGAAGCGGGGCAGCATGTTGCCGAAGCCCAGTTCGTAGGACTTGACGGCGAGCGTGGTGGACGCGCCGCTGGGGCCGCCGCGCGTCATGATCCAGATGATGTCGAACACCTTGAGGGTGTAGACGAGACCAAGCAGGAGCGTGATCCCGGAAACCGGCCGCAGCATCGGGAACGTGATCCGCCAGAAGGTCTGCCAGCCGTTGGCGCCGTCCAGCGCGGACGCCTCGTACACCTCGGCCGGGATGTTCCGCAGGCCGCTGTGCAGCACGACGAGGTTGAAGGGGATGCCGATCCAGATGTTGGCGACCGTCACCGACACCAGCGACCAGTTTGGTGAGGTCAGCCAGTCGACCTTGTCGACGCCGAACGCCGCGAGAACCGCGTTGACCACCCCGGCCTCGCTGTTGAGCATCCACGCCCAGGTCGACGCGGACACGATCAGCGGCAGCAGCCACGGCACCAGGAACAGCGCCCGCAGCGTCGCCGACAGCGGGAAGCTGCGGGTGAAGAACACCGCCAGCGCCAGGCCGGCGGCGTACTGGAAGACCAGCGACACCAGCGTGAACACGACCGTGTGCAGCACGGCCGTGCCGAAGGCGGGGTCGGCGAACACCGCGGCGTAGTTGGCGAAGCCGACGAACGGGGCGCCGCCGTGCACGAAGGTGCGGATGGTGTTGTCGCGGAGGCTCAGGTCGAGGTTGGTCAGCAGCGGATAGGCGTAGGAGAGCAGCAGATACGCGAGCAGTGGCAGCAGAAACGCCCATCCGACAAGCTGTCTGCGCAGCTGCACCACGGCCCTACTTCGCCGACGCTGCGGCGGCCTGGGCCGCAGACAAGGCGTCCGCCGACGACTTCGACCCGGTCAACACCGCTTGGACGGCGGTCCAGAGCGGTTGGGAGATCCGTGGGTAGCGCGTGCCGAGGCCGTCGCTCGTTCGGCCCTTCGCCGCCTTCACCGCGTCCACCCACACCTTCAGGTCCGGCTGCGCGGCGATCTGGCGTTCCTGGACGGCGGGCACCGCGGAGACGTAGGTCAGCGCGGTGTCGGTGGTCAGGGCGGTGTCCGGGCTTACCAGGCAGTTGGCGATCTTCGCCGCCGTGGTCTCGGTGCCCTTGTCGCCCTGCACGGGAACGGTGACGAACTCGCCACCGGTCGGCGCAGGCGCGACACCCCCGTTCCTGGCCGGAATCGGGATGACGCCGTACTCGAAGCCCGCCTTCGCCGCGTTCGCCCGCTGCCATGTGCCGTTCTCGGCGAAGGCGTACTCGCCGGTGGCGAACTCCTGCCAGCTCGTGGTCTGCGTGTTGCCGATGACGGAGTTCGGCGCGTACTTCCTGTCCAACCACGACTTCCACAGGTCCAGCGAGGAAGCGGCCTCGGGCGAGGACAGACTGGTCAGCTGCGCGCCAGCGCCCCAGAACCACGGCAGGAACTGGAACGTTCCCTCTTCGGTGCCGATCGCGGAGAACGTGATGCCCTTCTTGCCTGCCGCGGTGACCTTGGCCAGTGCCGCGTCCAGGGACGCCCAGTCCGTGATCGCAGCGGGGTCGACGCCGGCCGTCCGCAGGACTGCCTTGTTGTAGTACAACGCCAGGGTGTTCGCGCCGATCGGCACGCCGTAGGTCTGCCCGCCCGTCTGCGCCGCGGCCACCAGGTTCGGCGCTGCCTCGGCCGCGGCCAACCCGCTGTCCTTGTTGGACAGAACAACGCCGGCGTCGGCGAGGGTGGACACCACCGGGTTGTCCACGACCAGCACGTTCGGCGCGGTGTGTTGTTGCGCGGCGAGCAGCACCTTGTTCGTCAGATCGGTCGTGTCATAGGCCTGTCGAGTGATCTTGACGCCCGCCTGCGTGCCACAGTTGTCGATCACCTTGACCCACTCCGAGCCGTTGTCGAACTGCGGATACGGGTCCCAGAGCGAGTACGTGCCGGAGTCCTTCGAACCGCCGTCGCCGGCCTGGCTCGAACAGGCGCACGCGGCCAGCCCCGCGGCGATCAGCACGATGGTCAGTCGCCGGGCGATCGGTATACGCAGCATCGCGTGTTCCCCTCCGGCTCTTGATCGAACCGATTCGATCCTCGCAGTGGCGTCAACGTAACCGCGTGACAAGGCCTGTGCAAGAGGCGTGTGTCGACCGGTTGTGCTGCTCGGGAGCGTTCCCTTATCGTTACCTAGGAATCGAATCGATTCGATTGACAGAGAGATCCTGCTAGTCCTTCGTCTGACGAGGAGACACAATGCGCACGCGCCTTCGCTGGCTTGTGGCTGCTGCTGCCGCAGCGGTCGTCAGTGCCACGTTGTCGGTGGTTCCCGCGTCCGCCGAGTCGAACGGTGGGGTCCGCGTGATGCCGCTGGGTGATTCCATCACCGACGGCGCGGAGGTTCCTGGCGGGTACCGGATCGGGCTGTGGCAGCGGCTGGTTGGCGGGAGTTATCGAGTGGACTTCGTCGGGTCGCAGTACAACGGCCCGGCGAGTCTCGGTGACCACGACCACGAGGGACACCCCGGCTGGCGGATCGACCAGATCGACGCCAACATCGTGCCGTGGCTACAGAACACCACCCCGCACACGGTGCTGCTGCACATCGGCACCAACGACGTGTTGCAGAACTTCAACCTCGCCACCGCCCCGGCCCGACTGTCCGCCCTGGTCGATCACGTCACCGCGACCGTGCCGGGCGCCGAGGTGTTCGTCGCGACGATCATCCCGCTGGCCAATGCGGACCAGGAATCGAAGGCTCGGTCCTACAACTCCACGATTCCCGGGATCGTGCAGAGCAAGGCAGCCGCGGGCAAACACGTGCACCTGGTGGACATGCACTCGGCGCTGACCGCCGCCGACCTGGTCGACGGCGTCCACCCGACCGCGAGCGGCTACGACAAGATGGCCGCGACCTGGTACACCGCGCTCGGCTCGGTCCCCGGCAGCGTCGGTGACCCCGGCGGGCCGCCGGTGGCCAGGCACATCGCGGGCACCCAGTCCGGCCGGTGCGTGGACGTGCCGAACACCAACGGCACCCAGGCACGGCTGTGGGACTGCGCCAACCAGGCCAGCCAGTCCTGGACGTACACGCCAAGCCGGCAGTTGACGATCTACGGCAACAAGTGCCTTGACGCGAACAACCAGGGCACCAGCAGCGGTACCCAGGTGATCGTCTGGGACTGCAACGGCCAGACCAACCAGCAGTGGACCGTCGGTTCCAACGGCACGATCACCGGTGTGCAGTCCAACTTGTGCCTGGACGCCTACGGTCAGGGAACCGCCAACGGCACGCAACTCGTGCTGTGGGCGTGCACCGGCCAAGCCAACCAGCAGTGGACACTGCGTTGATCACCGGCAGGGTACTGATGTCCGCTTGACCCGATCTGGGCGATGAGTCTCGCACACCTGGTCGCCTGTCGTGGCCAAGGACGTCATATTCGTGCGTGTGATTCGTGACGAAACCGCCGCGTCGTGGCCCAGCGCCCTAAGTGGGGGTGGTCGTACCCGACGAGCACGTCAGCGTCGAGGACGATGAGCCCGTCCATCCAGCGGGTCGCGATGGCGTCGGTCGGCAGGTCGAGTGGGACGCCCGGCGCGGCGCGCAGCGGGATTATCCTGCATCAGGTTGCTGCACTCGTCGTACCGGACACCCGCGACGTCGACGAGACGTCCGGGTGCGGGCTCGTTGCCCGCAGTGACATCCAACTGATCGGTCAGTTCGTCGTCGTCGACCGCGACCCGGGTGTAGGCGATGCACGTGGTCACGAACTGGTCCGCTCGAGCATATGCGCGGACGATGCCGGCCTGCGAGGCGATGAACTCGGTGGTCTGGCGCGCCTGGAAGGCACGCCACGCGACGTCGTCGTGACGAGGTGAGTGGCGATCCACACCTGGGAACGCCCCGCCTGCCGGGAGTGCGTTGCTCCGGCAGGCGGGGCGCGTCTTCAGCCGCACGTCCTCCCGTTCACCGTGAAGGACGACGGGTTGGTGTTGACGCCGGTGTAGGTACCGTTGAAGCCGATCGTGGTCGACGCGCCCGGGGCCAGCGTGCTGTTCCAGGGCATGGCCGTGGCGGTCACGTTCGCGCCGGACTGTGACCAGGTGGCCGACCAGCCCTGCGCCACCTGCTGGTCGCCGGGGAAGGGGAACGTCAGCGCCCAGTCCGTCCAGGCCGCAGTGCCGGTGTTGGTCAGCGTGATGGTTGCGGTGAAGCCGGTGTTCCAGGTGTTCGACGCGTAGGTCACGCGGCAGTCGCCCGGCGGCGTGACCGGGGACGACGACTTCTCCGCGACCCAGTTCGCCAGCCAGGCCAGCGCCGAGTTCCAGTTGATGGCCACCTCGTTCACCGAGTACGCCTGGATGTCGTCGACGAAGCAGCGCTGCGGCTTGCAACCGGCGAGCAGCCGGGCCGCGGTCGGGTCCTGGAGGCCGCTGTTGGGCCCGCCGGACAGGACGCCGGGCGGGGCGGTCGGCAGCGACGGGTCCAGTTCGTGTGCCCAGAACCGATGGTGCACGTTGCGCACCGGCTGGTCGCCGTGGCCCGAGACGTACGAGTAGTTCGCGGGATTGCGGCCAAGCAGGTAGTACATCGCCTGGAACGCGCCGTCGCGGTACTTGTCCTGCTTGGTGAAGTCGTATGCCAGCGCGAGCACCATGCCGTTGTTGGCCACCAGGCCGTTGGAGCCCCACTCGTAGGATCCGTCTGCCGTGCGGTACGGCGCGGGATAGCCCATGGACTTCATCTGCGCCAGGTGGCTGTCGGCGGTCGTGGTGATCGCCGCCCTGATCGCCGCGAGGTCCGCCACGGGCAGGTCGTTGGGCACCAACGCCAGCGTGATGTCGCCGAGCGCGCCCGTCGAGCTCCAGTCGAAACCGTGCGTGTTGAAGCTGACGCCCCGGTAGAGCGACGAACCGGTGACGTCGTCGCGGTAGGTGCGCTTCCCCGTGCTGGAGTACAACTCCGCGGCCGCCCAGTAGAACTCGTCGGTCACGGTGTTGTCGCTGTAGGTGCCGCCACCGGTGCCGTCGTTCGGGTCGGCCAGCATGATCGGGTTGGCCTTCGCGGCGGCATAGGCCTTTTCGGCAGCGGCGCACAGTTTCGCCGAGTACGCCGGGTCGATGGTCCGCCACAGCCGCGACGCCTGCGCGGCGACCGCGGCCATGTTCAGGGTGGCCGCCGTGCTCGGCGGCGACAGTCGGCGCGGCTGGCTGTCCTGGTCGGGCCGGGTGGGCAGGGCGGTCCACTGCGCGTCGTGGATCTTGTGGTGCACCATCCCGGCGTTCGACCTGCCGTCCGGCACCTGCATTTCCAGCAGGAAGTCGACCTCCCAGCGGGCCTCGTCCAGGATGTCGGGCACGCCGTTGGCTTGTTCCGGGATCGCCAACGTGCCGTCACCCAGCGCGCTCGCGTCGCCCATCCTCAGCGCCCGCTCGTATTCGTTGAGCAGTTGCCAGGCCGCGATGCCGCCGTTGACGACGTACTTGCCGTGGTCGCCTGCGTCGTACCAGCCGCCGCGCACGTCGAGGGTGTAGCCGCAGTTGAGGTCCGAGCGGCACGGAACGTTGTTGTCGCCCTGGTTCGGTGGCACGTTCACGTGTCCTGCGGGCCGTGCGTAGGTGGCGCCGACGTACTTGGCGTCGATCGCGACACCACTGCGCTGGTGGTAGAAGAACGCCAGCGCGTCGTGGCGCAGCTTCTTTAGTCCGTCCGAGGAGATGCTGAACGGAAAGCTGGTCTCGGAGCCGACGGCCAGCGTGTAACCGGCGCCCACGGTGTCGTAGGAGGAGAAGTCGATCTCGTGCACGTTCTCGCCGGACGCGGCGTCCGCACCGCGCGGCGTGGTCTGGCCGGTGGCCACGGCGGCCCCTGCGGAGCTCCGCAACGTCCACGTCAACGGCGTGGCCGAGGCACTGATCAGCGTGGCCTGTTTGGGCAGGCCCGGCGCGTAGCTGTCCTGGTTCACCCGGATGCCGCTGGTCGGCGGCTGACCGCCGGGCGGGATCACGCCGCCGATCAGCGAGATGTTGTCAAGGCAGATGGTGTTGTCGCTCGTCTGGCCGCCGAACCAGAACGCGAGCTGGCCGTTGCCCGCGTTGGGAAAGTCCACGGTGGACGTGAAGGCGAAGGTGAAGTGCTGGGTTGTCGGCGTGACCGTCAGGTCGTTCCGTGAGATCTGCCGGTAGGGCGACACTGCCTCACCCGCGACAGCGGAGATCGGCTGGGTGGTCGTCGCGTGCGCGTCGAACGCCAAGGTGTAGCGCTGGCCCGCCTCGAAGGGAACCCCGTTCTGGCCGACCAACGCGTCGTAGCGGTTGACCGTGCCGCCGGTGACGGTGGTGCAGAACTCTCCGCTGGTGACGTGTCCGCTGGTGCCCGCCCCGGTCCACCACGGGTCGATGGTGCTGCCCGAGAAGTCGCCGTTGAGTAGCCGTTCGTAGTCCACGGCGGAGGCGGGCACGGCGCCAGCCGACACCGCGAGCACCGCCGCCGCCAGTAACGCCCCGGCGTGAAACTTTCTCGACCGCATAAAGCACATCTCCTCGCCGTCGGTTGCCGCGTGGACGCCCAGCCCTACCGGGGAGGCCAGCTGACCTCCCCGTCCGTGTCTCAGGAGCACCCGATCCGCGACGCCGCCACCACCACGTCGTCGAACCACAGCGTGTCGTCGCCGGTGCCGTAGCTCTCCCAACCGAGCCGGAGGTCCGCCGGGGCAGGCCGCCACCCGCCCCGGCGGAGCCATTGCGCGTCCACGTCCGGCGTGGGCGTGCTGTCTGCGTGCAGGCCAGGCACTTCGGTGCCGTTGACCCAGGTCCGCAGGTCGGAGCCGGTGATCCCGAACTCCACGCAGTTCCACTGGTTCACCGGTAGCGGGACGCTCTGCGCGACCCCTGCCGGGCTCTGCTCGGGCAATGTGGCGTCGTCGGACTCCCGATTCCACTGCATGGCCCGGTTTTGCCCGCCCATCCGCAGGTCCTTGCCGCCGTCCGCGGTGTCCTTCATGGCCACGAAGGCCACGTGCGCGTCCGGTAGCGCGGTGGTGTGCCGGACGTAGAACCGCGCGTACAGGCTGGATGCCGTTATCCCCCTGGATGTTCCGAGGAACACGTGGTTGCAGTAGCCCGCGTGGCCGTCGATCCGGACCGACTTACTGCCGCTGTGCGCAGTCGAACTGTCCACGGTCGCGGTGCCGGTTCCCTGGCAGTTCGGGAAGGCCAGTGACCAGTCACCGGAGGGCGTCGGCCCGGTCTGGTTCTCGAAGCCATCGCAGAAGGCACCAGCCGGACAGCCCGCGGGCGGCGGCGGTGGCGTGGTCGTGCTGGTGGGTGGTGGTGGGCTGGTGTCGTTGCAGCGCACACCGTTGAGGGCGAAGTCTGCCGGCGTGTCGTTGCTGCCCTGGAACGTGGCCTGGAATCCGAACTGGACGGATGCGCCGGTGGCGATGCTGCCGTTGAACGCCTGGTTGCGTGCGGTCACGGCCTTGCCGGACTGTGTCACGTCGGCGCTCCAGCCGGAGGTCACGTGCTGACTGCCGGCGAACGTCCACGTCAGGGCCCAGCCGTTGATGGGGGAGGCGTTGTTGGTCACCGTCACCTGAGCGACGAAACCGCCGTTCCACTGGTCCACGTGGTAGCCGACCACGCACGCGGGCGCGTCGGCGGCGTGTCCGGAGATGGGGTTCACGCTGATCGCCAACGCGGCCACGGTCGCCAACGCGGCCACGGCCGCCAAGTCGCCGCCTGTTCTTCGGCGCATGTGCTCTCCTGTGGGCTGGGCGACGTTGCCATACCTGGGAGCGCTCCCAGGACAGACTGTAACCACACGGACACGCACTTGGCAATCAGGTTCACGTGCGCGGCAGTACGCCCAGCAGCGCCGAGGTGAAGGAGAGTCGCAACGCGTCACGCAGTTCCAGGTGGAGCACGCCGAGGGCGGGCTCGTCCGCGTAGGCGGCGAGGAGGCTGGGCGGTGGCGGGACGTACGCCGACAGGGCGCCCGCCGAGACGAGGCTCAGCAGGCAGAACAGCCGCGCGTTGTCGCCGAGTTCGGGCACGTGGCGGCGCAGCAGTTGGGTCATAGCTTCGAGTCTCGTGAGGGCCGATCGCTTGTGCTGCTTGACGACCTCGACCGAGACGTTGTGCTCAAGGACGCCGCCCTGTGCGCCGAAGAGGTCGCACAGCACCGTTCGGCCCGCCAGTGACCGGCTGAGGATCTCGGCCAGTTGTCCCGCCCGTACCTCCGGCGCCGCGTGCGCCTCGATGCCCGTGGCCAGCTCGTCGGCCAGTTCGGCGAGCCAGCTCTCCAGGTAGACGTCCAGCAGTTCGAGCAGGACCGCCTCGCGCGACTCGAAATACCGCAGCACGTTCGACTTGGCCAGGCCCACCCGCCGGCTGAGCTCGTTGAGGCTCACGTCCGCCACGGGCATCTCGTCGAGCATCGCCGCCGCCGTGTCCAGGATCGCCCGGCGGCGGATCTCCCGCTGCTCCTCGCTTCGCGCTCGCTGAAAGGTCACACCCGCATCCTAGTTTACAGACCACCGGTTCATTGACATGAGACCGGCAGTCTCTTACATTGACACTCGTAACAGACTGACGGTTCTTTAGGAGACTTCATGAGCGGCAACTGGACTGAGCAGCACATTCCCGATCAGCGCGGCCGGGTGGCGATCGTGACCGGCGCCAACACCGGGCTGGGCTTCGAGACCGCTCGGATGCTCGCGGCGCGCGGGGCCGCGGTGGTCCTGGCCGTCCGCGACGTCGACAAGGGCAAGCAGGCGGCCGCCCGCATCACCGGCGACGTGACCGTGCAAGCCCTCGACCTGACCTCCCTGGACTCGATCCGGTCGGCGGCGGCCGACCTCCGCGCCGCGCACCCGCGCATCGACCTTCTGATCAACAACGCCGGCGTGATGTACACCCCTCGGCAGACCACCGCCGACGGCTTCGAACTACAGTTCGGCACCAACCATCTCGGCCACTTCGCCCTCACCGGCCTGCTGCTGGACCGGCTCCTGCCAGTCCCCGGCTCCCGCGTCGTGACGGTCAGCAGCACCGGGCACCGCATCCGGGCCGCCATCCACTTCGACGACCTGCAATGGGAGCGCTCGTACAGCCGCATCGGCGCCTACGGTCAGGCCAAGCTCGCCAACCTGATGTTCACCTACGAACTACAGCGCCGGCTCGCACCGCACGGCACCACGATCGCGGTGGCCGCCCATCCCGGCGTGTCCAACACCGAACTCGCGCGCCACACACCCGCCGCACTTCGCCTGCCCATCACCTGGCTCGCGCCGCTGCTCACCCAGAAGCCCGAGATGGGCGCCCTGCCCACCCTGCGCGCCGCCACCGACCCGGCGGTCACCGGCGGCCAGTACTACGGCCCGGGTAACCGCTGGGGGACCCGCGGCTACCCGAAGCCGGTCACCTCCAGCCCCGACTCCCACGACCAGGATGTTCAACGGCGCCTGTGGACCGTCTCCGAGGAACTGACCGGGGTGACATTTCCCGCCGTAGCCCCACAACAGACGAACTCCTGAGGCCGCAACCGGATTCGACAAGGCCACGGCCCCGGCATCACCGAGACCGACCGGATGGCTGGTGTCTAGGTCGCCGGAACTGGAGTCCGCGCCCGATCCGACGCTGACGCCGACGCCGCTTCCGGTTCGGCCAGGCCAAGTTCGGCACGGGCCAGCCTGGTGCGGTGCGCCAGTGACCCGCCGCACGCAGCCGCGAGCGAACCCGGCCAGCGCACCACGCCGTACAGCGGATCCAGGCGGCAACCCCGGCGGCGCTTGGCCTCCGCCGCTCCGTTGCCGAAGCAGAACCGGGAGATCCCGTTGCACAGTCCCCACAACAGCGGTTCGTAGCACATCACGTTGAAGTAGACGAAGTCCGCGCGGGTTGCCGCGTAGTCGAACGCGACGTTGCGGATGTGCAGTGTGCCGTTGTCGCGCAGGCACACGCACATCCCGACAGGCGCACCGGCCCGCTCGGCGAGGAACACCACCATCCGGTCCGCCATCGTGGCCGCGATGTCCGCGTAGTCCGCCAGCACGGCCTCGGTCGAGGCCGTCGTCCGGTACTTGGCGGCGAGCTGTACCTGGAGGCGCGCGGTGCACTCGTCCAGCGCGGCGGTGCCCTCGACAACTCGGGTGCGCAGCCCGCCGGCGAGGTACTGCCGGCGCTCCCGACGGATGCTGGTGCGTGCGTTTCTGCCCAGCGTGGCGAGGTATCCGTCGAAGTCGGTCCAGGTGACGTCGAGGACCGTCTCGGCCCCGACGAGGCCGACCTCGGAGTTGCGCAGCAGTCCGGCGAGCCGCCGCGCGAGCCCGAGGTCGGCAAGGCCGGCGAAGCTCAGCACCCCGTCGCCGGCCAGCGCGTCCGCGGCATCCGCGATGGACTCCAGCACGCCGTTGTCGCGCGCGGTGAGCAGGCAGCGCGCCCCGGACACCGCGCCGAACAGCTGCGGGTACAACAGGTTCCTCGGCACCGGGGGCTCCAGCGGCCAGGGCCAGACGAGGTCCGCGACGTCGTAGTTCGGCGACGCGCCGGACCGGTCGGCGGTCGCGCGCAGCGCCGCCAGGCCAATCAACGCGCCGCCCGTGTCGCGCGCCGCGACGTAGCGCATGCCGCCCCGGGACCTGCGGTCGCAGTACCGCAGCCACCGCACGGACTCGTGCAGCGGTGGGTTCGGCACCATCCTCAGGTAGTCCGCCGCGAACTCGTCGACGTCGCGGTGCACGGTCGTGATGATCGCCGGCCGACTCATTCCGGGATGTCCCGCATCCGCCGCAGCGGCGAGCACAGTACGAACAGGCAGCACGCCCACGCCCCGAAACCGGCCACCACCAGCGTGGTGCGCACGCCGATCCAGTCGCCGAGCAGGCCGCCGAGCACGGCCCCGACCGGCGCGGTGCCCCAGGACAACCACCGCGACGCGGCGTTGACGCGGCCGAGCGACTCGGGCGGGCAGATCGCCTGCCGGTAGCCGGTCGCGGCGGCGTTGAACGGGACGCTGCTCGCGGCGAACACCAGTGACCCCACCGCGACCAGGTACACGCCCCAGCCGCCGCGCGCCAGCGGCGCGAGCAGGCCGCTCCAGCCGAGCGCGAGGAACGGCAGCCAGATCATTCGCGCGGTGCCGATCCGCTTGGCGAGCCTGCCGGTGAGCAGCCCGCCGAGCAGCCCGCCGACCGCGCCGCCCAGCATGACGAACCCGATCTGCCAGGGCTGCGCGTGCAGGTCGCGCACGAGAAACACCAGTTCCAGCGCGAGCGCCATCGCCACGAACAGGTTGCTGAGCGCGGAACTGGCGGCGATGCTGCGCAGGATCCGATGGCGCAGCAGGAACCTGAGGGCGTCCAGGATCTCCGCGCGCACCTGCCGCCTTGGCTGCGACTCCGCCTCGGGTTCTGGCTCGGGCGGGGCCTCTGGTGTCCTGATCGCCAGCAGGGACAACACCGAGACGACGAACGAGGCGGCGTCGGCGACGACGGCACGCGTCGCGCCGATCGACGAGACGAGCACCCCGGCCAGCGACGGGCCGGCCAGCTGCGCGACGGAGCCCGCGGTGGACAGCTTCCCGTTCGCGTCCACGAGCTGGTCTTTGTCCACCAACGACGGCAGGTAACTCGGGTAGGCGACGTCGAAGACCGCGGACAGCACGCTCGTCACCACGGTCACCACGTACAACTGCGCCAGCGTCAGCACGCCGGCGAGCGCGGCGATCGGGATCAACGCCGTCACCGCGGCGCGGCCGATGTCGCACCACACCAACAGGCGTCGCCGGGACATCCGGTCGGCCAGCGGCCCGGCCGGCAGCGTCGCCAGCAGGTAGCCGGACCAGGACGCGGCGGTCAGCAGCGCGGCCTGGAACGCGCTCGCGCCGAGCTGGGCCACCGCGACCAGGGGCAGCGCCAGGCTCGACACGCTCGCGCCGAGCTCGCTGACGGTCTGTCCGCCCCACAACAGCCGGAAGTCTCGGTGCCGCCACAGCGACCGCCTCGGGGCCTGCGGCAGCACGGAGTCCTCGGTCGGCGGCGTCGACGTGCCCGGCATCAGCGGCCCACACCCGCCAGCCGGCGCCGGTAGCTGGCGAAGCGCGCGTGCAGCAGGGCCGCCACCCGGTCCTCGTCGAACTCGCCGACCGGCAGCGCACCCGCGTCGGGTTCGATCTCGGACAGCCACCAGTCGGTGCCGTCGAACAACATGTCGATGCTGAGGTACGTCAACTCGTTGCGGCGGAACAGCTCCCGCGCCGCCGTCACCAGGAACTCGGGCGGCGTGCCGAGCTTCGCGGTGAAACCGGTGCGGGTGTTCACGGGTTCGCCGGGCAGGGGAGTGCGTTCGACGAAGGCGAGGATCTCGCCGTCCACGCAGAACGCCCGCGCGTCGATCAGGGGCTCCGGCAGCCGATGCTGGATGACGAAGGGCTGGTCGTAGCCGGCGGCCAGGCTGAGCACCTGCTCCAACTGCGGGCGGTCGTGGACGAAGCAGACCCCCATGCCGCCGTACCAGCTCGCCGGCCGCACCACCAGCGGCAGGCCGAGTGCCAGCGCGGCCTCCACCACACCCGTGTCGTCGAGGTGGTGGTTCGGCACGATCCGCAGCGTCGGCAGGGCGGGCAGCGCCGGGAGCGCGCGGAGCGTGGCGTACTTCTCGTTCCCGATCAGCAGCCAGCGCAGCGGCGTGGCCAGGTGGTAGCCGGCCGCCTCCAGGCACAGCAGGACCGACACGGTGGCCCACAGGTCCGGCAGCGAACGCGGGTCAAGGCCGAGGTCCGCGACCACCATGCAGGTGTCCCGGTCGATCCGCTCGCCGTCGACCGTGAGCCCGCCGTCGTGGTGCAGCACCAGGTCCTGTGGTGCCGCGAGCAGGAACCGGAACCCCTCGCGCTCGGCCGCGGACCGCCGGAACGGCCAGTAGTGCTCCTCGGCGTAGGCGCGCTTTCCCGAGGTGTCGCGGTCGGGATAGAGCCACAGCAGGGTTGGGGACGTGCCGTCCGGCATGCGGGACTCACCTCTCGGGCGGGGACCTGTCGCCCCTGGATCCTGGCCGTTCGTGCGGGGTCGGCGGGGCGCCGGGCGCAAACACTGTGGTAGTCGACCGCAATCGTTGCGGTCGTCGGCCGCAGTTCTTGCGGTGTGCGGTTCGACGGCCGTCCATACGCTCGGATCGACGACGGAACTGCCGTGCGAACTGGATCTATCCCGTCGAGCGTGCGGGCGCCACCACATGCGCACCGGAATAGTGCGGAGCGTGGTCATCGCCGCCGACGACTCGGCGGACGTCGAGCGGATCCGGCCCGCCTGGTGAACGGACTGACGAACGACGACCGCGAAGGGCCACAGATGTCGCTGGGCACGCCGAACGCGGAGCGGGACAACCCGCTGCTGCTGTGGGAACACCAGGGGTTGGACGTCGAACAGGTCGCCGCGCTGCCACCGGAACAACGCAGCACCGTGGTGTGGGAACACAGCACCCGGCACCTGTACTCGCGGATACCGCACTACGCCGAGCTACTGCGCGCGGCGGGCGACCCGACCTGGCGCGACCTCGGCGCGGTGCCCACCTTCGACCAGACGCTGGACTGGGCCGGTGGCGGCCTGCTCGTGGACGGGGCCCGCAGCGACGCCCTGTACTTCTCCGGCGGAACCACCAACCGGCACAAGGTGCTGCACAGCGACCTGCGAGAGGACGCCTACCTCAACGCCGTGCGCGCGCTCCAGTACGCGAAGACCCCTCGGCCCTACCGCGCGATCGCGCTGCGGCCGATCGACGTGACGCACGGCGCGCCGGCGCCGATCCCGGAACTGCACCGGCACGCCACCATCGCGTTCCCGCTGCACTCCGACGCGGACTACGCCGAGGCCGCGCACCTGTTGCTGGACAACGGCAGCGGCAATGCCGAGCAGCAGGTGGTGTCGGTGCGGTCGCAGACCCCGACCGTGCTCGGGCTGACCGCGTACCTGATCGAACAGGGCGTGGATCCGGCGCAGCTGGCCGTCGAATCGGTGCTGCACGGCGGTTTCCACCTGTCCGCGTCCTGGCGGCGGAAGCTCCAGGACTACTGGGGATGCCACATCACCGACATGTACGGGTGCACGGAGTTCTACCAGAGCTACGGGATGCGCTGCCCGCACTGCGGCGCCTACCACTTCAACTGGACGATCCTCGTCGAGGTCACCGACCCCGCCGGCAGGCCGGTCGACCGGGGTGTCGGCGAGCTGACCCTGACCCACCTGGCCCCGTTCGCGCTGCGGCAGCCGCTGCTGCGCTACCGCACCGGCGACCTCACCGAGATCGACGGCGTCTGCGAGGTCACCGGCCGGGACCGCTACCTGTTCGGCGGTCGGTTGCGGGACGCGGTGCGGCTCGCGCCGGCCTCCGCTGCGGTCGAGCGCGGGATCGACCGGCTGTACCTGACCTCGTTGCAGATCAAGGACGCGGTGGACACGCTGCCGTTCGTCGCCCACGAGCCCGACGAGCAGCACGAGAACGGCGTGTACCGGGCCGACGACTGCACCCAGCCGATCCTGGACTGGGAGTCCTCGACCGGCGAGGACGGTGTGCTGCGCATCGACTTCCTGCTCGGGCTGCACGCGGAGCACCGGGACCGGGAGACCGACTTCGAACACTTCGAGGCGCTGGCGCGCAAGGAGATCGTGGCCGCGTCCGCGCCGCTGGCGGAACTCGTGGCCGCCGGCCGGGCCGTGGTGTCCTGCTCGATGGTCGCGCCCGAGGTCCTGGACACGACGGCGAGGGCCATCTGATGCCAACGAACGCGACGAGCCCGCGTACGGTGTCGGTGGTCATCCCCGCGCACCACCGCAAGGTCGAGCTACGGCGCACCCTGCGCAGCCTCACCGTGCAGTCACTGCCGCAGGACCGGTTCGAGGTGATCGTCGTCGACGACGGTTCGCCAGAGGGCATGCACCGGGAATCCGTTGCCGCGCTTGAGAAATTCGCCAGCAGTCGATACCTGCGGCACGACACGGCGAAGGGCGTGTCGGCCGCGCGTAACGCGGGGGCCGCGCACGCGACCGGCGACCTGCTGGTCTTCCTCGACGTGGACTGCATGGCGCACCCGGACTGCCTCCAGGCGCACCTGGACGCGCAGCAGGGTGAACCGATCGCGGCCTGCGGCTACGTCTACGGCCGCGAACTCACCCCCGCGATCTGGGACCTGCGCCTCGGCACGGACTGGGACCTCGACGACCCGGCGGGCACGTTCGCCAGGGCCGCCGACACCCCGGCGTTCGCGGACCCGCTCGGTCTGGTGCTCAACCCGCCGCTGCCGACCGACTGGGCGTTCTTCTGGACCCACAACGTGAGCATCCCGCGCCGAGTGTTCGAGGCGTGCGGCGGCTTCCTCGAGGACTTCGAGATCAAGGGCGTCGAGGACCTGGAGATCGGCCTGCGCCTGCAACGCGACGACGTGCCGACGATCTTCCTGGACGCCGCGCGAGCCCTGCACCAACCGCACTCCAGGGGGCGACACGACGACCTCCAGCGGGACCGCCGCAACGACCTGCTCCTGCTACGCCGACACCCCGACCCGGACGTGGAGGCCGTGTGCAGCTTCGACATCGTCAACGCGCGCGACCTGGTCCCGCAGCTCGAGTCGTTCGCGAACCGCCTTGACCGGTCGGCCATCGACGTGGCCGGGATCACCGCCCTACCGGCCACCCTCGCCGAGGCGCGCGCCGCCAACCGGGTCCTGCTGCTCGGCGCCGCCGACGGCTGGCCGGCGGACCTGGACACCCCGGACCGCGTCGTGTCCCCGCTGGAGAAGCCAGGGGAACCGGACCGACTGCCGTTCCTCGGCACCCGGCTGCCGTTCGACCACGGCCACTTCGACATCGCGATCGTCACCGACTACTGGCGGCTGCTCCCGGAACGCACCCTGTGTCGGATCCTCGAGGAGCTGTTGCGGTGCAGCACAACGGTGTTCGTCCTCGCCGACGTCGCGTCCGCGCCGGCCGCCGAACCGGACCCGGTCCTGTCCGCCGCCCTCGACCGGCACGACCGGCCGTTCTGGGAGTTCACCGTCGCGCTGCGCCGCGAGCTGCACCAGTTCGAGCTGACCGAGCGCGAGGCGGCCCCGACCGGGGCGCGCGCCTACCTGGTCACCGCCGTGGACTGGCCGACGACTCGACTGCCGTGATCACCGATCG
>NZ_VUOB01000075.1 GCF_008386585.1 Solihabitans fulvus | reverse complement strand
GAATACACGATCCCCGGCCGCAGCTCACCAGCCACCAACGCCGCCCGCAACGCGTGCGACACCTGCTCACGCAGGCTCCGCTGCTCCTCGACCGAGGGCAGCCTGAGTCGGTCGCCACCCACCGCAGCAGGCGAGCCCGTCTCACCCGATCGAACGACAGCCACCCAAGCCTCCCAAGAACATCAGCGCCGGCCTTCCGGCAGGTCGATCCAACACGATCCTGCTCGGTTCGCGGACACCGGCGACCCGACGCACGCCCGGATGACACCAAGTCGCGACATAACACGCACATCGTACTTAGCGGCACGAAACCGACCACTCAAGGTCAAACCACACCATGTCCAGGCAAAGGTTTCTTCAATGCAATGTCACACTTCAAATCTGACACTTGACGTACGTCACTGGGATTGTCAGAGTCCCAACACCACTCGTGCTCAGGCCAACAGCAGCAAACTTCGCCCCACGTAATGGTTTCACCCCACCTCCGCCGGGGATCCGCATGAACGAGCCAACCGGCCTCGCCGTGACCAGCGACCACCGCGACACGGCAGGGTCATCCGAGGAACCGCCACCAGACCAGACACTCGCGCCGGCCGAGGTGGCCGGCCGATCCCCGACGCAGCTCGCCTGGCGCCGCTTCCGGCGCGACCGAACCGGGGTCATCTCCGGCGCGGTCGTGCTGCTCTTCTTCCTTGCCGGGCTCGGCGCGCCCGTGATCGCCGCGCTGTACGGAAAGGATCCGTACACCACCTACGGCCAGAATCAGCCCGGCCTGCTCAACGAGTTCGGCTATCCCGCGAAACCCAACGGCGGCATCGACGGCCAGTTCTGGCTCGGCCTGGAACCCAGCCTCGGCCGCGACGTGTTCACCCAGCTGCTCTACGGCATCCGCACCTCGCTGCTGATCTCGCTCGCGGTGGTGCTGATCATCACCACGCTCGGCGTGCTGATCGGGGTCGTCGCCGGCTACACCGGCCGGTGGGTGGACTTCGGCGTCGGCCGGGTCATCGACGTCGTGCTGTCCTTTCCCTCCACGCTCTTCTTCATCGCGTTCATCCCCGTCATCCAGTCGCTGTTCGTGCCGCCCGACCAGGAGACGCCGACCTGGTTGCGCGCCACCACCGTCATCCTCGTGCTGTCCGCGTTCGGCTGGGCGCAGATCGCCAGGCTGATGCGGGGCCAGGTGCTCTCGTTGCGCGAACGGGAGTACATCGAGGCGGCGCGGATCGCGGGTGCCGGCCCCGGCCGCATCATCCGCGCCGAGCTGCTGCCCAACCTCTGGACCCCGATCCTGGTGTCCGTCTCGATGACCGTGCCGACCTACGTGACCACCGAGGCCGCGCTGTCCTTCCTCGGCGTCGGCATGGTCGAGCCGACGCCGGACTGGGGCCGCATGATCCATCGGGGCGCCGAGGTCTACTCCGCCGACCTGTCCTACATGCTCGCGCCCGGCCTCGCGATGTTGGTCTTCGTCATCGCCTTCAACCTGCTCGGCGACTCGGTCAGGGACGCCCTTGACCCCCGTGCCCACCGCTGAGCACGTCTGCCCAATCCCGAGATAGGAACGTCATGAACAGATCAACACAACGCTGGGCGGTCGCGGCCTGCGCGGTCGTCGCGTTCGGTGCAACGGCCTGCTCCTCGGGCACACCAGCCGGCAGCACCACGGGAACGCAGGCGCCGGCGGCCAAGCAGGCCGTGCCGATCGGTACGGCCGCCGACTCCAAGGGCCCCGATCCCGAGGTGCCCGGCGCGAAGTCGGGCGGCACGGTCACGGTGTACCAGCGGGCCGACTTCAACCACCTGGATCCCGCACGGCTCTACAGCTCGGGCAACCAGACCGCCGCGTTGCTGCTCACCAGGCAGCTCACCACCTACCAGCACGTCGGCGACCAGACCAAGCTCGTCGGCGACCTGGCCACCGACACAGGCTCCACCACCGACGGCGGCAAGACCTGGAAGTTCACCCTCAAGGACGGGCTCAAGTACGAGGACGGCTCGCCGATCGCGGCAGGCGACGTCAAGTACGGCATCGAGCGGACCTTCCAGAAGGAGCTCACCGGCGGGCCGCAGTACCTCCAGATGTGGCTCACCGGCAAGTCGGACTTCTCCGCCGCCTACCCGGGACCGTGGCAGGGGCAGGAACTCGACGCGATCGAGACGCCGGACCAGAAGACGATCGTCCTGCACCTCACCTCGGTGCACGCCGATCTTCCCTACACCATGGCTATGCAGTGCTACAGCCCCGTGCCCAAGGCCAAGGACACGCACGCGAGCTTCGACCAGCACCCGTTCTCCTCGGGGCCGTACAAGATCGACAGCCACGACACCGACAAGTCCATGGCGCTGTCGCGCAGCACGGGCTGGGACGCGGCAACGGATCCGGCCAGGCACGCGTACCCGGACAAGTTCGCGTTCTCCTTCGGCGGGCAGAACCTGGACATCGACCAGCGGCTGATCGCGGCCAACGGCGAGGACCGCAACGCCATGACGTTCAACGTCAAAGTCACCGCCGACGTGGCGCAGCAGGTGATGACCAACCCCGAGCTGAAGGCGCGGACCATCAACGGACTCGCGCCCTTCTCCGAGTACTTCGCGATCAACAACCGGCGAGTCACGGACGTCAAGGTGCGCCAGGCGATCATCACCGCCTTCCCGAAGGAACAGGTCAGGCAGATCTTCGGCGGCCCGCTGTACGGCGACTTCACCACGACCATCCTGTCGCCGGTGACCACCGGCTACGAGAACTACGACCTGTACAAGGTCCCGCCCGCCGGCGATCCCGCGAAGGCGAAGCAGCTGCTCGCCGAGGCCGGCAAGCCCAACCCCACCATCGTCTACGCCTACGCCAGCACCACGCAGTGGGAGCAGGCCGCGGTCGCGATCTCCGACGCGCTGACCAGGGCCGGGTTCACCGTGGTGCGCAAGCCGATCAGCGACAAGGACTACTACGACGAGATGGGCAAGGTGGACAACCAGTTCGACCTGTACTGGGCGGGCTGGGGACCGGACTGGCCGAGCGCGTCGACGGTGATCCCGCCGGTGCTCGACGGCCGGCAGATCGCCAACTCCAGCGGCAACACCTCGCTGTTCGACGACCAGGAGACCAAGGACGAGATCGACCGGATCAGCCAGCTCTCCGACCTGACGCAGGCCGGCGCGCAGTGGGCGGCGCTGGACAAGAAGATCATGGCCAAGGCGCCGATCGTGCCGTGGACGGACTCGCGCCAGATCTCCGTGAACGGTCCCGGACTCGGCGGGCTCTACCAGGGTTTCCTCGGCACCATCTACCCGACCGACGTCTTCGTGAAGTGACCGCCGCCGGACGGCCGGGCACCGCCCGGCCGTCCCAGCCCTTGGAGGCAACGTGCTCCGCTTCCTCGTCCGGCGGGTGCTCGGCGCGGTCCTGATCCTGTTCGTGATCAGCGCCGTGACCTTCTTCCTGTTCTTCGCCCTGCCCTCGGACCCGGCAAGACTGTCCTGCGGCAAGGGCTGCACACCCGAGCTGCTCGCGACCATCCACCACAACCTCGGCATCGACCGGCCGCTGCCGGAGCAGTACTGGTCTTTCCTCACCGGCATCTTCGCCGGCAGGGACTTCGACGGGCAGTGGTGCTCCGCGCCGTGCCTCGGCTTCTCCTTCGTCAACCACCAGCCGGTCCTTGACACCCTGCTGAACCGTTTCCCCGCAACGCTTTCCGTGGCGTTGGGCGCGGCGGCGCTGATGCTGACCGTGGGTGTCGGCCTCGGCCTGATCGCGGCGCTGCGCCGGGGAAAGACGGTCGACAAGGTCAGCATGGCCGCCTGCCTGGTCGGGGCGTCGGTGCAGATCTACTTCTTCGGGATCATCGCCCGCTACCTCCTGGTCGACGAGCTCCAGTGGCTGCCGCAGCCCGGCTACACCTCGCCGTTCGCCGCGCCAGGCGCGTGGTTCGGCGGCATGGTCCTGCCGTGGATCACGCTGACCGTGGTCAACGCGGCGACCTACGCCCGCTACACCCGCTCGTCGATGGTGGACACGCTCGGCGAGGACTACGTGCGGACCGCGCGCGCCAAGGGACTGTCCTCCTGGGGCGTGTACATCAGGCACGCCTGGCGCGGCGCGATGACGCCGGTGGTCACCACGTTCGGCATCGACCTCGGGCTGTTCCTCGGTGGCGCGCTGATCACCGAGACCACCTTCAACATCCACGGGATCGGCAAGCTGGCCGTCGACTCGGTGGCCAACTCCGACCTGCCGATGATCATGGGCACGGTGCTGGTCGCCGCCACTGCCATGGTCCTGGCCAGCATCGCCGTCGACGCCTGCTACGCCGTCATCGACCCCAGGGTCCGGCTGCGGTGAGCCGCCCTTCCGCCAGGAGCAACTCGTGACGCCTCCGTCAGTCCAGAGTGGACCTTTTCTCTCGGTCCGCGACCTTCAGGTGCGGTTCGCCACCGAGGACGGCGTCGTGCGCGCCGTCGACGGCCTGTCCTTCGACCTTCGGCGCGGACAGACGCTGGGCATCGTCGGCGAGTCCGGCTCGGGAAAGAGCGTGACGAGCCTGGCCGTCCTCGGCATGCACGACCGATCCCGCACCACGGTCACCGGACGGGTCACCTTCGACGGAACCGAGCTGATCGACGCCACCGAGAAACAACTACAGTCCCTGCGCGGCAACAGAATTGCGATGATCTTCCAGGACCCGCTGACCGCGCTCTCGCCGTATTACACGATCGGCGCGCAGATCGCCGAGACCTACCGCAGGCACACCGGGGCCAGTAGGTCGGCCGCCCGCGCCCGCGCGGTCGACCTGCTCGGCCGCGTCGGCATCGCGGCGCCGGGTCGGCGCGCGGACGACTACCCGCACGAGTTCTCCGGCGGCATGCGGCAGCGGGCGATGATCGCCATGTCCCTGGTGTGCGACCCCGATCTGCTCATCGCCGACGAGCCGACGACCGCGCTCGACGTCACGGTGCAGGCGCAGATCCTGGACCTGCTCGGCGACCTGCAACGGGAGTTCGACACGGCGATCATCCTGATCACGCACGATCTCGGCGTCGTGGCGAACACCGCGCACGAGGTCCTGGTCATGTACGCGGGCCGCGCCGTGGAGCACGGCGCCACCCAGCAGGTGCTGACCAGGCCGCGCCACCCCTACACCGAGGGGCTGCTGCGGTCGGTGCCGCGCCTGCACAGCGACGTCGACGAACCCCTGGTGCCCATCCCCGGCAGCCCGCCGAGCCTGCTCGCGGTGCCGGCCGGCTGCCCGTTCCACCCGAGGTGCGCGCACCGCGAGCGCGTGCCCGGCGACGACTGCGTCACCCGCCGGCCGGCACTGGCCGAAGTCGGCCACGCCGCCGCGTGCCACCTGCCTGAGGAACCGCGCGAAGTCCTTGCCCAGCAACACCTCCAGCCATAGCGACCCACCGGGAGTTACCCGATGCCCGAGCACCACACCGCGCCCCTGCTTGAGGTGGCGGGGCTGCACAAGCACTTCCCGATCCGCGGCGGCCTGCTGACGCGGCGCACCGGCGCGGTCCGAGCGGTGGACGGCGTGGACTTCAGCATCGAGGCCGGCCGCAGTCTCGGGCTGGTCGGCGAGTCCGGCTGCGGCAAGTCGACCACCGGCCGGCTGGTGGCGCGGCTGCTGGAGCCGACCGGTGGCGCGGTGCGCTACCGGGGCGAGGACATCGCGCACGCCTCCCGCCGCGAGCTGGCGCCCGTGCGCGCCGAGATCCAGATGATCTTCCAGGACCCGTACTCCTCGCTGAACCCCAGGCAGACCGTCGGCACGATCGTCGGCGCGCCGCTCGCCATCCGCCGAACCGGCACGGCCAGCGCCCGCCGCGCCCGCGTGCGCGAGCTGCTGGCCACGGTCGGGCTCAATCCCGAGCACTACAACCGTTTCCCGCACGAGTTTTCCGGTGGACAGCGGCAGCGCATCGGCATAGCCAGGGCGCTTGCCCTTGAACCGAAGCTGATCGTGGCCGACGAGCCGGTGTCCGCCCTGGACGTGTCGATCCAGGCGCAGATCGTCAACCTGCTGCAACAGGTGCAGCGGGACCTGGGTATCGCGTTCCTGTTCATCGCCCACGACCTGGCCATCGTCAGGCACTTCTCGCACCGCGTCGCGGTGATGTACCTGGGCAGGATCGTGGAGCTGGCCGACCGCGCCGAGCTGTACGGCGACCCGCGCCACCCCTACACCAAGGCACTCCTGTCGGCCGTCCCCGAACCCGACCTGGGAACCGGGGACGGCGAGGCGCAGGGCCGCAACCGAATCCGGTTGTCCGGGGACGTGCCGACCCCGGTGGACCCGCCGTCGGGCTGCCGCTTCCGCACGCGATGCCCGAGCGCACAGGCGATCTGCGGCACGACCGAGCCGCCGCTGCTGCCCGTGCCGACCGCCACCGGACAACACCTGGTCGCCTGCCATTTCGCCGAGCCACTACCGGCCGCGGCCTGAGCACACCGGAAGGCAGGAACTAGTCCGTTGGCACAGATCACCTAGTCTCCTGGCGTGGAACCGACATCGTCGAACGGGCCCGAGCCGGCGGACATCCGCCGGCAAGTCACGCGCGGGCACCGGTTGGTCGTCCACGTCGACCCCGCCGCGGACATGCCGGCCGTGACCGCGGCGGCGCGGGCGCTGCGGACCGCCCTCCCCGCTGACCTGGTGGTCATCGCCTCACCGACGGTTGCCGGTGGCGGACCGGGGCTCACGGTGCTCCGACTCGTCGCCGAGGAGGAGGCGCGGGAACTCCGTCCAGCGCTGGACAGGCTGATCGCCGAGTTCCGGCAGGTGTCCGGATCGCTGGTCGCCCGGTTGCGCGCCGAGGTGCTGCCCGCCCACGACCGCGGCGCCGAGTATCCCGACGAAGTCCGGGCCCTTGACGGGACGTGGGACGTCCACCTGCACGGCGACCACTGCCGGTTCGAGAACCCGGCCAGCGGCGAGACCGTGGAGGCGAGCATCGACGATCCGGACGCCATCGACCCGTACTTTCTGCTGCTGTTCGCCCGGACGTCAGGCCGCCACCGAGCCGTCCACGACGCGTGTCTGGAAGGCTTTCACGACATGTGCCGCCTGCTCGACCTGGCAGGCGTCGACACCGGCTAGGGACCGTGTTGCCCCATCTGCACCAGGGCGAGCCGGAACGCGTCCGGCTCAACCTGGATGATCCCGGCGAACGGCTGGTCCATGCCGTGCGCAAGGAGCAGCGACGCGGCGACCATGAGGTTCAGTGTCGCCATCAGCGCCGCGTGCAGCATTCGCCGTCGGGCGTGGAAGAACATCGGCACGATACCGACCGCGACGCCCCCGCCGACCAGCGCGGCCCAGAACATCGGCGGGATGGCGGGCTGGGCCCGGTTCAGTCGCCAACGGCGGTCCGAGTTCAGTTTGCTTAAATGGCCCAACATCACGCTGTACAGGGCCTGCTGCTGGGCGTTCTGCGGCTGCACGCTGAGGACACTTTTCCGCAGTGTGCCGGCGACGGCGTCGACCTTCGCGCTGGAGCCGCCCTTGCCCATGGCGGGCCACTCGTCGCTGATGACGAGCTGCGCGTAGTCGATCACCCCCTTCTGCAACCCCTTCTGCTGGTCCTCCGGAAACACCGTGGAGTCGTAGTAGATGCCGGGCAGGGCACTCGCCTCGTCGTAGATGTTGTTCTGGGTCGCGTTCATGTTCGACCACGCGCTGACCACGACGAAGGCGAGGAGGAAGGAGTAGAAGGCGCCGACCGCGCTCAGGAAGTAGCCGATCAACGCGTTGTGGTCGAAACTCCTCTCGCGACTGCACCTGTGGATGAGCAGCGTGCCGCTCACGCTCAGGATCACCGCACCGAAGAGGACCAGTAGTGCGACAGGCATCCGGTCAGCCCTGCGGTCGACCGTGGATCTCCACGGCCGTGCGCACCGCGCTTTCCAGCGCGCCCTCGATCCAGGCCGGCTTCAGGCTGGTGTGCTCTCCGGCGAAGTGCACCCGGCGCTCGACGGTGCGGGTGGCCGGGTGGTACTCGTGCAGCTGCCCGGGAGTGACGATGGCCGCCTCGCCTAGGGCGTAACGGTTTCGCGCCCAGGACTGGGTCGCGCCGACGCCCGTGAACTCCGAGTACACCTGCTGGCCGAACATGGCGGCCAGGTTCTTCAGCGCGAAGGCGTACCGCTCGTCGTCGGTCAGCGAGTCCCACCGCATGGCGTCGTCCGACCAGGTGTAGGAGGCCAGTACCACGCCGCCGGGAGATCCCTCCGGGCTGTGCGAGGGGAAGTAGGTGAACCGGTTGGGGCTGTCGGACACGCACCCGCCCCCGGTGAATCCGGTGAACCCCGGCGAGTCGCGCTCCCAGAACCGGGTCCTGAACTCCAGCAACACCTTGGTCGCCGAGTCGTAGTGCAGGGCCATCGTCGCGCGCCGCTTCGGGTAGGACAGCGGCGGCGTGAACTCGCAGAACCGTTGGGCGGTCAGGGGAATGGTGATGATCGCGTAGTCGCCCTCGAAGGTCTCCGTCGGTGCCTGCGGCCCGCCGTCGGAACCGTCCTCGGCGCCGGACTCGGTGATGGTCTCGATTCGCACGCCCGAGTCGGTCTGGGTGAGCGCGGTCATCCTCCGGTTCTGGCGGATGACGCCGTCGAGCTGTGCGGCCAACGCGTCGGTCAGGGACGCCGTGCCGTTCTCCAACTCCCAGTACCGGGAGGCGGGGTTGATCGTGGCGTGGTCCATCAGGGTGGGGAACAACGACTGGTGCAGCCGCGAGGTCAGGTTCTCCAGCGTGCCGGCGGCCTCGAGGTCGGCCAGGCTCCAACCCGCCTGCTCCACCAGGTATCGGTGGGTGGAGTAGTCGTCGTAGGTGTGCAGCAGCGTGGCCCACGCCCGGATCCGATCGGCGATCGGGCCCGTCGACGCGACCGTCACGGGCGCGAACGCGGCGTCCAGCGACGCGGCCGCGCCGGAGCTTCGCGCCGAGCCGAACGACTCGTTCACCTCGCCGGGAGCGGTCGCGTACTGGGCCCGCGTCACCATCAGGCCGTTGACCCGGATGAGGGTGCGGTTGGTGGCCGCTGGCGCGGTGAAGGCCACGGGCGCGCCGTTGGTCCACGACTCGCCGGTGAACGACCGGTACACCACCGGAGGAACCGGGCCGACCGGCTGCGCGCCGGGAGCCACGTCCGCGTTGTAGAACAACCGCCGTCGGATGCCCAGCTTGTCGGCCAACGCCAGCACCATCGGGTGGTCGTCGGGCAGCCGCATCGCCCCCGCCTCGGCGTGCAGCGCCTTGTCCGAGAACACACCGCGGAAGGTCTTGATCCTGCCGCCGATCCGGTTGGCGTTGGCCTCCAGGATCGTGACGTCGTGCCCGGCATCGCGCAACAGCCTGGCCGCGACGAGACCGGCGATGCCCGCCCCGACCACCAGGACCTTCTTCGGCGTCGTCGTCCTACGCAGGCCGGTGTCGATGAGGATCTTCAGGTACGCGAGCTTGAGGTCCTCATCGTCCGCGCCGACCTGGAGCATCTCGCGGGCGAGTTCGTGGCTGGTGCCGTCCGCCGAGGCGGCCGGCGCCAGCGCGTGCGCCGTGCCGGGGACGGCCAGCGCCGCACCGGCGGCGACCGCGGCGCCGAGAAAGCCGCGGCGCCCCAGCGTCGGTGAAAAGAAAGTGGTCATGGCGCACATCGCAACGTTGCGACGACGGCGGGACAAACACAGTCACTCGACCGTGTGCAAAAGTTGGCCCGTTACGGGACGCCTTCGTGTGCTGTCGCACGGTCCTGGCGTGGTCAGCGCGTCACCACCGCCCGGCATGCCGACCATCTCCCGCTGTCCACAGTGGAATTCCCACCAGTTCCGTGGTATCCGGACCGGTCAACGCCTGTGGGGGCGCGCCCTCACCTCGTGGTCGTCGGTGAGGCTTCCGGCTGTTGGCGTGGCGGCGCAGCGGAGGCGTGCCCCTGCGGGGGTGCGGAGTGCCCGGCGGGGTGGCAGGTCACGCCGGTCACGGGCTTGGCGCGGCGCACACCGTGCTGACGCAGCACCGCGGCCGTGGCCGCATCGACCGCCTGGTCAACGGGTCCGGGCATGGTGGCGGCCATGGCGCAGATCGCGTCGTGGACGACATCGTCGATGCCCTCGGCCGTCAGCCCGCCCGCCGCCGGTGCGGACGGCGCGGCGGCCGCGGACGCCTCAGCGGCCCCGACCACCGGTGCGGCGAGGGCAGGTCGGTCGGCGGGGACCGGCCGCGTGTCGTGCTCGGCGGCGGGCTGCGCCTGCGACGCCGCGGGTTGCGCGGGGGCGGCGGCGGGCGGCTGCTGGTCGACGTCGGTGACCGAGGCCGGCGGCAGGTCGGCGACGTCGGCGGGCGCGGACACGTCGCCGACCGGGTTCTCCGGCACGGTCGGGGCAACGCCGTGCTCGTAGTCGCGCGCGAGCGTGAGCACCATGGTCACGTAGGACTCGGCGTGGTTGTAGCGGAACACCGCCGCGCGGGCCCCCGGATCGGTGCGCAGGTCGCCGCCGCCGGCACACAGGTAGTTCGCCGCGCCGAGCGCCGCGTCGTAGATGTTGTTCGGATCGGCGCGCCCGTCGCCGTTGCCGTCGGCGGCGACGGACCGCCAGGTCGACGTGAGGAACTGCATCGGGCCGACGGCCCGATCGAACACCGGGTCGCCGGTCCACCTGCCGCCGTCGATGGCCGGGATCAACGCGACGCCGGGCCGACCGTCCAGCGCGATGCCCCTGATGGGTTTGCTCGGATACCCGTCCGCGCCGAGCGCCGCGCCGCCGAACCGACCGTGGTTGGACTCGACCTGGCCGATGCCGGCCAGGATCGACCACGACAGCCCGCAGGCGGGATTGTGCTTCGCCATGACCGCGGCGGCATTGGTGTAGGCGTCCAGCGCCGTGGCGGGGAGGTCCGTCGCCGCGACGCTCGCGGGTCCGGTCGGGGTGTGCGTCGACACCGCGATCGGTTGCGCCGTCGGCGCGGAACCCAGTCCAGGACCGGTGCCCTGCGGCCCGGCCGGCAGCGGCTCCGCCGGCCGGACGGCGTGATACGGCGGTGGCGTCAGCAGTTGGTCGACCCCCAGCGGGTGGCTCGGGGCCGCGTTGCCCCGCACCTGGCTCGGCTGGCCCGAGGCGACGGCGCCCGCGACCAACAACGCCGCCGCCACACAGGTTCCCGCCGTTCGGCGGCGACTGCCGTCGGTGGGCTTCGACCGCCTGCTCGTCATCCCTGATGTCACAAACCCGGGATATTACTTAGACCCGATCAGCACGCCATTCGACACGATAAGGAATGATCAACTCCACGCTATTTCCACGCTGCGACGCAGCACAAAACCAGCAGGTCAGGGGCGCACAACCGGCACAGACAGCGACGCAACAAACCACTCCATCGAGTACCTTGGTCACCCTTTTCCAGGCCCCTGACTCGCGGGCGGCGACAATAACCATCGGTCGCCCGCACCACGCGAAGAGAATTCAGCGCGGCCGACCGGGTTCCTGCCGTCGATCAGCTCGCCGCGCAGCCGCCTCGGTCCCTGCGCGGCGCCACGGACCCGGCGGTCACCCCTTCGTGGGTACGGGCGGCGTTCCTCGGCGGTCGCCGACCGGGGGTGCGGCAAGGTACCGCCACATGGGCAACGTGTTGGTCGGCGTCGTGCTGCCGTGCACCGGCCGGCTTCGACAGCTGGGCGAGCCCCTGACCTTTGTCCTGGACATCGTGCGCGGGCAGGCGCGGCGGAGGGGCGTCAGCTTCATCGTCGCGGACAGCCGGTCCACGCCGGAAGGCGCGCGGCACGCGGTCCGGCGCCTGGTGCGCGACGAGCGGGTGAGCATGGTGCTCACGCTCGGCGGCACCCAGGTGCTGCCGGCCGTCGCGCGGGCGTGTGAGGAGCTGGCGGTGCCGTGCCTGTCGACAACGCTGCCGTGGCAGGTCTTTCACCGGGCGCGCCGGCAGCCCGCGCACTTCGCCCACCACATGTGCTGGGGCCTCGACGGAATCGCCAGCGCGTTCGCGCAGCTCTGGGAGGCCGCGGTCGGCACCGCGCTGGTCGGCGTCGTCTGGAACGACGGCCCCCAGGGCACCGCGCTGCGCGACCCGTCCCACGGCTTCCTCCCGCTCGTCGCCTCGCGGGGACACCGCGTGCTGGATCCCGGCGGCTACCGGGAGGGCAGCGTGGACTTCGGGCCGCATGTCGAGGCGTTCCGGTCGGCCGGAGTCGACGTGGTCACCAGCGCCGCCACCGCGGCGGATCTGGCCGCGTTCGCCGAGGCCGCGTCGAGTCGAGGCTTCCGGCCGCGCCTGATCACCTGCTCCCGCTGGCTGGCCTACCCGTTCGGCGCGAAGGCGGCCGGCGTCGCCGACATCGGCACGGTCGTCGCGTGGACGCCGCGACATCCCTACCGAGCGTCATTGAGCGACCACACCGGCGAGGAACTCGCGGCGGACTACCAACGCGGCACGGGCCTGCCGTGGTCGCAGCCGCTTGGTCTGGCGCACGCGCTGGTCGAGGTCGCCGTGCACGTGCTGACCGTGGCGCACGACCCGACCGACCCCGACCAGGTCGTGCAGGCGTTGCGACGCACGCGGTTGGACACCATCGTCGGACCGATCGACTTCCCGGCGGGCCCGATCCCCACGGTGGCGACGCTCCCCCTTGCCGGCGGCCAGTGGCGGGAGCGCGCCGGCCGGACGGAGCTGGTCGTCGTCACCAACGCCGATGTTCCCGCCGTGCCAACAGCTGACGTCGTGCGGCCTGCCAGCTGGCCGTCACCCTGACCTCGCTCCTGGCGGTCAATCCGTGGAGAGCCTCAGTTCGACGAGGTAGCTGGTGGCGTCGCTGCCGGACCTCGCGCCGCCCTGGAAAACCATCGAGCTGTCGCCCCGCACCCTCCGGTACGCGTCCGTGCCGCCCGTGATGGCCATGGTGGACTGCGTGAAGTGCAGGCCGGTCACGCCCAGCTGGTAGGTACGCGAGCTGGACAGGAAAATGGACCCCTTGTTGTCCAGGGTGTAGATCGAGCTGCACTGCGCGATGCCGGTCGGCGGCACGGACAGCGGGCTGACGGACGTCATCGTGCACACCGTGGATCCGTTGCCGACCCGCTGCGAGGTAGCGGCGTCCAGCAGGTCGCCGTTCGCCGTGAAGGTCGCGAGCGGGTTGACCGGAAAGCTGGTCAGCGAGAACCCCGACCGCTTGGCGATCAGCTTGACCACGTCCTCCCGCGAGTTCGACGCCGTTGCGGCGGGCAGCACGGAGCTGGCGGTGAGGCCGACGACGGCCCCCGCGACCAGCAGGCCGAGCCGACCGAGGAACTTCGTAGCCATGCCAACTCCTTGACGGCCGTGGTCCGGACACGCGAACGAGGCCACGGTAAGGCGCGAGCACCGGGCGGGCCACTCGTGTGCACGTTGTGGTGAACGAACTCGAAGTCGTTGCGCGGCAAGGCTTCAGCGCACAACGACGCGCCTCAGCCGGTCGCCTGTTGCGCGGGGACCAGTCCCTGCCCGCCGCAGAGGTGCGGGTGATGGACGCGGAGGGCCTCGTAGCACGGTGTGCACGAGATGGTCCGGATCTCGGTCTCACCCACGGCGGCCGAGGTGAACCCGGCGGCGTGCCGAACGATCTTGCTTCCAACGTGCGCGCACGAGGCACACACGCCGGCACCACAGGTCACACAGACGCCCACCGCGGGCGCGGGGCGACCGGCACCGGTGCAGTCGAGGCAGTTCATCTCGGTCTCCAGTTCGTGGAACAGACGAGGAGGGAGCCCGGACAGGGTAGGAAACCGAAAATACGCCCCATGCGGACCAACTGCCAGCCGGGCGGGGCGACCAGCACCCGTGCCGCCAACTGCGCTTTTTCCCGTCACCGCACCACATTCACGAGAGCCAACGCGCAAGATCCAACCCGTTCGAGTGCGAGGTTCCAACCCTTCGGGCGACAGCCACCAGCTCACCCGTTCGCCGCAATCGGCGACGGATTCTGTTGTGGCCGGGATTCCTCGCCGGCCAGGTGTCCGGCGCTCGCGCACGCTGGCGGCGGACCCGAGCGGGCGGCCGGTGGCCCAGTTGATCTCCTGGCGTGCCGGTTGATCCGTCGACACTATGGGAAACATGCCTACCCATCCCGAGAGTTCTGCCGGAGCCGCCGGCGTGGTCGCGGAAAACGACTACGACAGCTTCGCCGAGGCGTACACGGCCGAGACCGAGACCAACCTCCTCAACGCCTACTACGCACGGCCCGCGATCGTGAACCTGGCAGGAGAGGTGACCGGTCGGCGAATCCTCGACGCCGGCTGCGGCTCCGGCGTCGTGTCCGCGGCGCTGCGCGACCGGGGCGCCGTCGTGACCGGCTTCGACCGCAGCACCAAGATGGTGGAGCTGGCCCGGCAACGGCTCGGCGGCGACGCGGCTCTCCAGGTCGCCGACGTGACCGGCCCGCTGCCGTACCCCGACGGCGCGTTCGACGATGTCGTCGCGGCCCTGGTGCTGCACTACCTGGAGGACTGGACCGCGCCACTGGCCGAGCTGCGCCGGGTGTTGAAGCCCGGCGGCCGGCTGATCGTGGCCGTCAATCACCCCATCATCTTCAAGATCGTGCATCCCGAAGCCAGCTACTTCGCAACCAGCAAGTGGTCCGAGGAGTACACCTTCAACGGCCAGAAGGCCGTGCTCACCTACTGGCACCGGCCGCTGCACGCGATGACCGACGCCTTCACCGCGGCCGGCTTCCGCACGGCCGTCATCAGCGAGCCGCCCCCGGCACCGGAAGCCCACGAACTCTTCCCCGAGGAACTCGATGGCAGGCAAGCCTTTCTGAGCTTTCTGTTCTTCTCCCTGGAGGCAGTCCAGGGGTGAGGCCCTGCCCGGGCAGCCAACTCGACCGCTCGTCCGGGAGGTCGACGCCGAACCTGGCGAGCTGGGCTGCGTCGGGCCCGGGCAACCGTCTCGCGGTCACCCGGGTCCGTGTCGAACAGATCACTTGGTGGAGCGCTGGCCCGGGTCGCTCGCCGCGTCCAGCACGCAGGCCGGCGCGGGATCCTTCATCGGCGCGGTGAAGCCGAGACCGGTGCCGCGGCCAGGAAGGTCCGAGACGGCCAGCAGAATGGTGTAACCACTGGGAATTCTCGTGCCCAGCGTGACCGAGTCGGTCCCCGGCTTCGGGATGTCCCAGTCGGAACCGTGGTACAGGTCGGCGCTTCCGGGGTTCGCGCAGTTCGCGGTCATCGGGACGGCCTTGGCGCGCACACCGAACTCCCGCAACTTCGCGTTCGCCTGGTCAATCGCCTTGATGTCCTTGATGGACACGGTGACCGTGCCGTCAGAGTTCTTGGTCACCGCGTAAGCAGCCGGGCTGTTGCCGCCCCAGGCCGCGAAGCCTGCGATGGCCGCACCGGCCAGGGCCACCGCGCCGGCCGCGATCCACACCGGCCGACCGCGACCCCGGTCCCGACCCGACTTCGATTCGTTCTGCTGCAAGGCTTCCATAATTTCCTGTCCTCCCTCTCGGTGCTCAGCATGCTGAGCAAGCGCGTCTCGCAGAGTGGTCTCGTTGGGCATGTCAGCTCGTCTCCTTCACGGTGGACAGGGTCCTGCTGGCGGAAGGGCTGTGTGACCTGATCCGCAGTGAGGCCAGCCCTCGCGAGACGAGACTGCGTACCGTTCCCTGAGAGCAGTCGAGCGCCGTGGCGATCTCGGCGTCATCGCAGCCCTCGTAGTAGCGCAGCACCAGCGCCGCACGCTGTCGGCGCGGCAGTGTCGCAAGCTTGGCCATCATGGCTTCGCGTTCGTCGTAGCGGTGTGTCGAGTCCGCGGTCGGCGAACCGAGTTCGTCCAGAGTCTGAAGTGGAGCGCTCACCTCGCGTGTCCACTTCCGACGTCCCCAGGACAGGAACTCGTTGGTGACCATACGTTTGACATACGCCGCAGGAGAGTTGACCTCGGTGCTGATCCGTGGCCACTGCTGCTGGGCCCGCAGAAGCACTTCCTGCACGATGTCCTTGGCGAGATGTGGGTCGTAGCACAGCACAGTGGCGTAGCGGAGCAACGGGTCCAACCGCTCGGCCACGAAGTCCTCAAAGGTCATGCACACCTCGGATCGGCCAGCTGCTCTGTTTTGGTGTCACACCCCTAGGACGCATTCACCTTGCGATCTGTTGCGCCCAGTTCGACGCCGGCATCCCCTCCGCGTCGTGTTCCACGTCACGCAGAGTGTTTACTTCGGGTCGAAACAGATGGACGGCTATCGCGTCATTCCGACAGGCAAGCGATGCGTGCCGGATGACCGCACGGCAGACCCGCTACGGGCACGAGTCGGTTCGATCATCGAGAGTCGGCCCGTTCCCGGCCCAGTCGGCCAGCCGATTGGCGACCTCGGCACGCACGGCAGCATGGGCATGCGCGGGAGTGCCGCAACACCCACGTGCGCCGCTGTGCCGATCGGTTACGGCGGCGCGGACCCACGCGGCTACGGTGTCCGGCGGTGGCAGCACATCCCCGTCCAGGGAGGCGGTGATCAGCAGGTCCTCCCCGCACCCGGTTTCCACGATGACTGTCCAGCCCCGCTCGGCATCCCAGGTCAGGGCCGTGTCCCGGTCCGGATAGTCGGGCAGTCGGTCCTCCAGCGCGATGTAGGCGCTGGCCACGTCCGCCCACTCGCACCAAGCCGCTTCCGATCCGACGCCCACCACCGCGGCAACCTGGGCGGTGTAGCGGCGCAGGCCGTGCTCGGCCAACTCATGCAGGACGTCCTCCTCGGCCGGGCCGTCCACGTGTCCGGCGGCAGGCGTGCGGATCACGGCACATTCCAGGTCACCTGGACCGCCGACATGCTCCGCCGAACTACTGCGGGCAGGCGAGCTGGCCGGGCCGTGCGGCGGTGGAGCTGCCAGAGTCGTTGTCACTGGTGTCCTCAGTGGGGCGGGCCGTGGTAGCGGACGGGACTCACGCGCAGTAGCAGCCGCGCACCGCGCGGTGAGGGCGGGCTGCTGGTGTTCGGAGTGGCGTCGCGTTGCCGGTCGTAGTCGGCGCGGCGGGCCGGGTCCCGTAGCACCCCGTAGGCGGCAACCACCTCGGACAGTCCTTTCGGCCCGGTGCCGGGGTGGACGTCGGGGTGCTGACTGCGGACCCGACCGCGGTAGGCGTGGGCGATCTGGGCCGGCGTTGCGGTGGCAGCCACGCCGAGGACGGCGTAGTAGTCGGGCAGGTCGTGGGTCATGTCGGGTTCTCCGGTCGGATTGCGGGGTGGTCCCGACCGGTTGCCGGGACCACCCCGCATCGGACGACAGCTGTCAGCGCGATCCGCCGGGTCGCGCCGCGATAGTGGTGCCACAGCGGCGATGTCGGGCGCGAGGAGGTAGCAGCCCGCGCGATGTCGTGTTCGCGGTGGCGAACGGTCTGACAGCACGTCCCGCGTGGTCGTTGACTATCGGGCATCACCGTCCTTCCTGGATTCGAACCCCGCCTGACAGACGATCCGGGTAGCGGCTCGGGGCGGGGACCGTTCCCGACACCACGCCAACCCGCACTTGCGACAGGCTGAATCTGCCGGTGCCGCGGGCGGGACGGCCGACCTCGACCGGCCTGCCCGTCCCGGTGGGGTGGGCGATGGAGGGTGCGGCGGTGTCGGTCGGCCCCAGTTCGCCTGGATGATCGCCTCGAACTCGGCGCGCATGAGGTCCTCGTCCGCGCACAGCAGGGCGAGGAACTCCTCCTGGCGGTCGGTTCGCCGGGCAGATGTCATGGCCGCTGTCATGGCGATCACGTCACCGGGTCAGGCCTTGATCTCCTTGCGGGTGTCCTGCCCACTGCCGATCTCGATCTTGCGGGGCTTGGCCTGCTCGGCGATCGGGATCCGCAACGTCAGCACGCCCGCGTCGTAGTCGGCCGTGATCCGGTCGGTGGCCAGGGTGTCGCCGAGGAACAGCTGCCGGGAGAACACGCCCAGTGGCCGCTCGGACACCTGCATCTCCACCGACTCGGTGGGCACGGCGGGCCGGCGCTCAGCCTTGACGGTGAGCACGTTGCGCTCGATGTCCAACTCGATCGCGTCGGGATCGACGCCAGGCAGATCGAAGGCGACGACGAACTCGTCCCCGGCACGGTAGGCGTCCATCGGCATCGCCGTGGGACGCGACCAGGTTCCAGCGGCGTTGTTGAAGACCTGCTGGGTCAACCGGTCCAACTGCCGGAACGGGTCGGTGCGCATCAACATGGCTTCCTCCCTGTCATGTTCTGGTGCCAACGCGCACCTCCGGTATAGCATGTCGTCGAAACGACGACAATCCACATGTCACCGAAAGGACGACACACTGAACGACAGCACCGGCGGGTACACAGCCGTCGAGGCGCTCGCCCTGGTCCAGGGGCTGCTCACCGACACCCGCGCGGGAGCGGCGGCGCCCGCTGACCTGGTCGCCGCGCTCACCGTGCTGCGTCAACTCCGTGCGGAACTGGCCGACTGGGAACCCGAACTGGTCACCGCCGCCCGCGCGCAGAAGGTGAGCTGGGCCGTCCTGGCGCCCGCGCTCGGGGTCACCAGCCGCCAGGCCGCCGAACGCCGCTACCTGCGCCTGCGGCCCTCGGCCACCGGCGAACGGACCGGCGAGCAACGGGTCCGCGCCCAACGCGACAAGCGGGCGGGCGACCGGGCGGTCGCCGCCTGGGCCCACGACAACGCCGCGGTCCTGCGTCAGCTCGCCGGACAGATCAGCGCCCTGCGGGATCTGCCCAACCGCGCCCAGCGCCATGCCGACCTGGTCGGTCAGGCCCTCGCCGAGGACGACCCCGCCAGCCTGCTGTCCCCGCTGGCCGACACCCACACGCACTTGAAGGCGACCCACGCGGGCCTGGCCGCGCAGGTCCAGTCGATCACCGACCAGGCCACGCAGATCCGCCACGCCACCCACGCGACGCGGTCGAGCTCACCACCCGCTGCGGAGCAGCAGACCCACAACCGCGCCTGAACTCCGACGGTTGGTCCACCACGCGTGAGCGGTCGGGGTGCCGGGTCCATTTCCCTCGGACCCGGCACCCCGCATCTCGTCGGCGAGCGCGGTCACGGCTTAGGCGGCCGGGACCTTGTCGAGGAACCCGTAGACCTTGGTGAAGCGGTCGTTCTCGATCACAGCGACGTCGAACCCGATCACCAGGGGCTCGTCGCCGGGAACGCCCAGGTGCCACGAGAAACGCGCCGTGTTGTGGTGCGCATCGACCGGGCCACCCGAGCTGAACAGCAGGCCGCCGAACTGGGCCTGAGCCCCGGCGATGACCTGGTCGATCACGTCGCGGCCCTCGGCATCCACCAGCGGGTCGGTGTAGCGGGCGTCCTCGGTGAACACCTCGGCCAACACCGCGGCGCGCTCAGCCGGGTCGGTGGTGTTCCACGCGTCGAGGTAACGGGCGACGAGGTTTTCGGTGCTGCTCATGGGTTTCGCTCCCTGCTCGGTGCTGATCTCCTGTTGTGCACCAAGCTTCATCGACCAAGGGTCATGACGTCGATTACCTCAAAGGTAAGCGCGACCGTGATCGCCGCCACGTTCGACCGCAGGTGACATCGGCCCGACTGCACGCCGGACATCACGCAGTTGTTCACCCTGGTTCAGTGCGCTATCGCCTGGTCGATTGGGGTCTCGCCGCCGACCACCACGTAGATACGGCCTGCGGTGTCGGGACGGTCGAGGAGCGCTCCGAGCACAGCGGCAACGTCCTCCCTGGCGACCTGGTCGAACCTGGCGACCTTGGGTCCAACCACGTCCCCGACAGTGAGCTCGACGGTCCCCTCTCCTCGGCCGTCGGTGAGCACGCCGGGCCGCAGCACCGTCCAGGCGAGCCCGTCACGGGCGAAGATGTGCTGCTCAGCGGCGCGCTTGGCCCGCAGGTAGACGGCGTACCCTTCGCCGATGCCTCGGTCGTCGGCGCAGCCCACGTTGATCGAGCTGACATGCAGAAACCGTCGCACGCCGGCCCGTTCGGCTGCGTCCATGACCAGCACGACGGCGGCCCGGTCCATCCTGTCCCGGCGTTCGGCGGTCGCGCTGTTGCCCGAACCGGCCGAGAACACGGCAGCATCGGCGCCGACGAGAGTCGCGGCCACCTCGTCGACGGTGGCGCGCTCAAGATCGAGCACGACGGCCTCACCGCCGGCCCGTGTGATGTCGTCGACGTGGCGGGGGTCGCGCACGATGCCCACGACGGCATCGCCGCGTTTGACGAGGAGCCGAGTCAACCTAAGGGCAATCTTGCCGTGGCCGCCAGCGATGACAATCTTCATTCGATTACTCTCCTGGCAGGCTCATCAATCAGGCAGCAGCGCAGTGCATTTGATTTCGGCGAACAGTCCCGGCATGGCCAAAGCGGCCACGCCGATCGCGGTCCAGGTCGGCAACCGATCCAGATTCGTGAAATACCGGTCCTTTACTTCGATGAAAAGCTGGAGTTCGCGCATGTCTGTGTGGTACGTGACCATGTCCACCACGTCATCGAAGGTAGCCCCAGCTGAACGCAGCACTTTCTCGACGTTCTCGAACGCCTGAGCGAACTGCGCCTCCTTGTCTTCAACCACGTTCAGATGTTCGTCCCGCCCCAGCTGACCGGCCATGAACAGGAAGGGCCCGGCCTTCACCCCAGGCGAATACCGAAACCGCTCAGGGACGTCCTCCATGCCTTCGGGAACCACAGTCTCTCGTCTGGGCATGCTTCTGGCCCCTCTCTCCGTTGTAGGGCTGACTCCTGCGGCGCGCGGGGTCGGCACGGCGGACTCACTACAAGATCAAGTTTAGTAACTCGAAGATCGTTTTGCCCAACCATTTTCCGGCGAGGCAGCCGGCGGCCTACTCCGATGGCCGCCGTCCGAGGATCCCTGCGCACCACGACCGTGGTTGACCACTCGCCGGCAGTCCGTGGGACGACCTGCGGGATGATCGCCAGGAGGTTGATCCGATGCCAGATTTCGTTCAGTGTCAACGGAATCAGCCCCACCGGGGCGGGACTGGCACCCCGCATGAACGCGATCACCGAACGCTGAGTCACGACGCTGCGCGCCGAACTGTGCTCTCCGCGTAGGCGCCGCCCAGTCCGGCGACCGTCCTAATTAGACGGTTCGCCGGCTCACTGGTGTGTACGAGCTCCCAAGGCACGTTAGCGGGCCCGAACTAGACGAATTCCTAGCTGTTCGCGTTGACCTCGGTGCGGATCGAGGCCGCCATCGCGTCCAAGCGTGGTGTAGCCGGGTAGTTCGCAGCTGCGCCGCACCAGCTCGTCCAACGCCACGACGAGTACCGCCTGTGCCGGGCCCTGACCTACCGGGCCCGGCACAGGCGGTTCGAGCCGAGTCAAACAGTTTCAGCCGCCACGGCACGCTGGCCGGCACCTGTCGGGACACGGCGGGGCCGCGCTCGATCGGTGCCGGTAGCGCTCCGCGTCAGGTCCCGGCGCAGTTGGTGAACGTCGGCCTGGTCCGTGCGCTGTAGATGCTCGCGCCGCCGGTCTCATCGTGCTTGAGGGGCACGGTGATGGTGTCGTCAGCCGTCCACGGGAAGCCCTGGGTGTCGAAGATCCAGGTACCGGTGACCTTCGTCGCCAGCTCGGACAGCGTGACCCACCCGTACTGGCGAGGCGGCACAGTCACGGTCAGCTTGTTGCCCATTTCCTGCTTGAGGTCCACCGTGGTGTCGCCGTGGACCTCGCCGGTGACCTCGAGTTTGAGGTTGACGACACCCACGTCACCGCCCACGGTCAGGGTGCCGCCCAGTTTGAAACCGATGCTGTTGGTCCAGCCCGTGGTGGTGGTCAGGGTGAAATCCCACGGGATCGAGGTGGAGGTGTCGTTGAACCACACCGGCGAGACACAGACCTCAGGCAGGGCGAACGGCGGTGTCTGGGTGGTCGTGGACCACGAACAGGTAGAGGTGTCCTTGACACACCGAGCCGCGGCGTAGTCCACGGCGGTGTTCCACGCCGTTTGATAGACCCCGGTGGGCAGTGTCCACTGCTCGTACGGCGTGTTGTCGCAGCGGTAGGTGTACGCCCAGTTGTCGGTGTATGGAGGTAGCTGCACGGTCAGACAGGAGTTGTCGCCGACCTGACGGATCCTGAACGCCTTCTGCGTCGATCCGTCGATCGGTTGGAAGTACCACTGTTCGGAAGCGCGCCCATCGCAGGGCTGTTGCCGCAGTTGGTACCGGGCGGTGGTCAGGTCAACGCATTTGCCGGTGGTGGTATTGACGATGGCGAACCCCGCGCCGAGGGCGGTGCCGGTGTTGACGCGCCATGTCGTGGCGGACCCCGGCGCGGGGTTCACGGAGATCGGCGCGTTGTCGTCGAAGTTGCCGTCCTGGACGTCCAGGAGTTTGCCGTTGCTGACGTTGGTGAACGTCAGCTGGACCAGTGCCATCGGGCTCAGGTCCGCTTGAGTTGTGTCTACGTGGGACGGCGCTGCGGTGGCCGGGCCCGCGGTGACCGCAGCCGCCGCGCACACCATCGCGGCGATCGCGACCGTTCTCCTCCACCAGGATCTTCTGCGTGTCGCTAACACCAGTACGTTCCTTTCACTGTGCGCTCATCGCCTTCGAGGCTCCTCATCTCCGAAAGACCTTCCTCAGACGAGACTCTTCCTTGACTGACACCAGCGCCCCTGGACCACCGACGACCGTCCTTCCCGACGGCATCAGGAGGTTCCAGTGTTCGTAGTCATCCGACACCTCCCCCCGCTCTGTACTGTCGTAGAAATTTCCTGAGTACAGCGGGAACAGATGCAGTCGGATCTCACCGAAATCAAAACTCACCTCGCCCCCTGGTGAGATTGGTGAAATTCTCGAGACAGTGATGCTGTTGAGAACGGAAATCTGACGCGATATCAGCTCCCGAGGATCTTCGGAGGCGAGCAGGACTTCGTTGTCACTCTCGATCCGCCATGCGGGCATACCGACCAGCAGTGCCCACTCGCCAAACTCCACCGAGAACATGCTTCCGCTCTCGTCGAGGAGTCTGGCGCCCCGGGATGTGGCAGAGTAAAGGCCCGCACAGTCGAGCAGTGCACTGTCGAGTGAACTGGCGAATCTGGACCCACCGTCAACCATCCGGTCGACCAACCTTTCGCAAGGACCACCGTCCGGCCGGACCCGCATAGATGGCCTCCCCGTCCTTCAGCGACCACGTCCAGTCGGGGCCCTCCTCGTTCGGGTTGTGGAAGGAATCAGGGAACACACGCAGCGAGAAGGTGCCGAAGACGAAGGTGGTGTCTAGACTCACGTACTTCACGCGCACCGAGGAGAAGTGCTCCCCCGCCAAGCACTGCACGGCCTGTTGGATGAACCTGACGCTGTCCATGCCCGCGACCAAGGGACCCGACGGCGTATCCACCCGCCACACCCTGGTGCGGACCGTCAAGAACGGCCCGTAGCGCAGGCCCGACTCCTGCCCGCGGCTGACCAGACGCAGGCGCAATGTCCCGTGTGAGCTGAAGCCCGGCTCGAACACCTCGCCGCCCAGGAAGGGGGCCAGCAGGTCCTCGACAGGGGTGCCGTCTCTGTCAGCGGCATCCACGACCGAGATCCTCCATCTCCTCCATCGTCAGGTTCGCGTTTCCCGGACGCGTCTGCTTCTCGTCGTGAATCGCCTCGCTGAGAGTGTCCCTGTCCACGCCGGCTCTTCTCGCCGCCTCCTCAACCTCTTTGTTCTTTTTTCGATTGTCTCCCTGCATCATCTTCTTGTCCTGCGGATTGTCGTAGTCGTAGTCCTCGTAGTCATGCGGATCCGTGGACCAGGGATCGTTGTGAACCAGTAACGCCGTTTCCCCGGCCACCACGTAGTAGGTGTGAATACCGCGGACGGCGAGGTTATAAACGGTCTGGCCGGCGATCTGGCCGCGGTCACGCAGCCAGCTGACAGGGGCCGCCGCGCTATCCGGCGCACTGCGGATCAGGTCACCGGGCCTGAGATCATCAACATTGACCCAGCCCCTGTGCTCGGCCCAGATCGGGTGCGTGTCCGTGGCCGTGACGACAGTCGAGGCCGCGGTGGAGGTCTGGACGCCGATGTCGATCAGGTGTTTGACACCGTGGCCAACGATCACGCCAAGGACGGGTTCGGCACTGGTGGTTCCGGTGGCCGGGTCAGTGGCTCGCACCAGATCACCGGGCTTGACCTGGTCAATGGAGACGGTGGCGCCGTTCGCCAACATCACCTTCGTGTCGGGAGCGAAGGAGTTTGGTGTGCACGCATGGATGGCGGCCTTGGACTCCTGTTCGACGGCCTTCGCGGCTTTGCCGAGTGTCGATGCCTCTTTGGCGGCGTTCTTGGCGACGGTGCCGGCGAGCTTGCCGCCGGGGATCATGCCGAGCGCGTCCATCGCCGCAGCTGCCTTGTTGCCCTGCGCCAGTTGTCCGGCCACCGCCACCCCGGAGGCGACCGTGCCGACCGGGCCGGGCACATAGGACACCACTTCGGCCGCGGTGGTCGCGACGTGGACCACCGACTTCCAGGAGAACGTGCCAGCCAGGTCCAGTCCGTTGACCGGGTCGGCGTTGACGTAGTCGTAGTCGTTGGCAGATCCGCCCGGCACCGGGTCAAGTTGCAGGAACCGGCCCAGGATCGGCAGGTAGACGCGGGCGCCCATCTCGATCGCCTGCTGGCCGGCCAGGTGCTCCACCGGCCGCTCGTGCTGACCCAACCAGCCGAAGGTCATGCCGCCGGCGACAGTGCCGGCAACAGGGATGTCGGTGAACTCGCCGGTGGCGGGCTCGATGTCCCGCCCGTAGGGATCGTAGAGATGGACGTCGCCGGTGCGGGTGGCGGTGCCATCGGCGGTGAACAGCACGTCCCCGTGGATATTGGGGTAGGACCAGTTGGTGGTCAGGGTCTGGTCGTAGTTCTTGGTGAGCAACACCCCGCCGGGCAACGGCACGATCCGTTGCAGCAGGCCACCGTCCTTGTTCAGGACCAGGTCGGCGGTGTCGTGTTTGGAACTGTAGGAGTAGCGGGTGGTCCCGTTCTTCGACAGGTCGGCGGCACCGGTCACCGTGCGGGCGGTGAGCCTGTCGGCCGGGTCCCGGTTGTAGGTGATCGCCGTGCCGGTCGCGGTGGTCGTGGAGATGTGGCGTCTGCTGGAGTCGTACCCCAGGGTGTCGCCCCCGACCTTCACCGCGTCACCGTGGGTGTCGTAGTCGAAGGAGAGCGTCGTACCGCCGCCGGTCGAGCTCAGCCGGTCGGCGCCGTCGTAGCAGTAGTTGGTGGTGACCGCGGGAGCGCCGTCGCGGCTGTCGGTGGACGCGGTGCGGTTGCTGTTCAACCCCGCAGCCTTGGCCTGCCCGCAGCCATCGGTCGGGTCGAACCGGTAGGTCAGCTGGTGGTGCGGGACGGTCGCCGCGGTCAGCCGACCCACGGTGTCGTAGGTGTAGGAGTAGTTCGCGACAGGTTTCCCATCCGCGGTCACCGCATCATCGGTGACGCGGTTGTCGCGGGACCGGGTCACCGTGTCGACCACGGCGGACGCGGAGGTCCGCCACGTCAGCGCCGTCGGTTGACCCGAGTCGTTGCGCGCCAAGGAGTCCAGACGGGATCCGTTGCCGTAGACGACGCTGGCCAGCTCAGCCGCAGTGGTGTACGCGGGAGTCGCCACGGCGACTCCGTCCACCTTGACGGCGGTCAACTGACTGGCGTCGTTCCAGGCGTAGGACACGGTGCTGGCGACACCCTTGATGGTGGTGGTGTCATTCGTCAGCCGGCCGACCTGGTCATAGCTGGCGGTCGAGGTGACACCGTTGGCGTCGGTGTAGCTGACCTCCTGGCCTACCAAGTCGATCACGGAGGTGATCGATCCGTTCTCGTCGCTCACCTTCGTGGTGAGCGGGTCGCCGCCCACGGCCCAGTCGGTGACCACGGTGCGTCCCGGCTTGTCCCCGTACGCGGGCACGCTCACCCTGACCACCCGGCCGCGCGTGTCGTAGCTGGTGCACGTCCACGCCTCGTCGTTGGCACGTTGGGCCACGACACGGCCGGCCTCGTCGTACACCGTCTCGCCGGTCAGTGCCGAACCGGTGCCCGGCTTGGCTTCGATGACGGACTTGGCCATGCCGGCCTGGTTGGCGGCCGGCGCGTGTGGGTCGCAGGGGTTGGCGCGGGTCTCGGTGTCGCCGTAGTAGGCGGTGGTGGTGCGCCTGTCGGGGTTGGCGATGTCGCCGGCGGGCATGGCCGTGGCGAGTTTGCGCAGATACCCCGCGCCGGGCCGCTCGTAGGTCGTGTGGCCGGTGAGGTTGAGCCCGCCCGGATCCGCGGTGGCGGACACGGCGAGCCCGTACACCGGATCGATTCCCGCAGCGGGGTCGGCGTAGCCGGTCGCGCTGTGTTTGGACGGCGCCCGCTCGGTACCGCCGCCGGAGGTGTCATCGGTGGTGGCACTGGTGGCCAATCCGTAGCGGGGCGCAAGGTTGGCGCCCGGCACCGTCGTCGGTGCGACCCCGCCGGGCGGGGTCCAGGTGAAGTTCAGTGCTCCCGTTGTGCCGGCACGGTTGTAGTAGTCGACGCGGATCCGGTGCCAACTTCCGGCTGCGGTGTTGGTGTACTTGCCTGCCACCGCGGTGGCAGGCTTGTCGCCCCAGCTGTCGACGGTCAACACGTCGTCGACCCACAGGCGCGCGCCGTCGACCGTGGTGAACCCCAGGCCGTAGTCCCCGGTGGAAGGGAGCTGGATCTCGCCGGTGAACCGGCCCGACCAACCACCGGTGTTGGTCACCGGCGGACTGCTGTTCCAGGACTGCGCCAGGGTTCCGTCGGTCGTGCCGACCCCGGTGGTGAACAGCGCCGGCACGCCGGCCAGGGTTGGGTTGTCGTAGAACGCGGCCGACAACCCGGTCAGGCCCTCGTCATAGTTGGTGTGGGTGTGCGGCATGGTCGCCGCACACGCCGCTGTCGGGGTCTGGCCGGCGAAGCAGGACGCGGGCGCGGGCCCGTACTTGTCCATCGGGCGGTCGGCGTGGTCATACACCGTGGTAGAGCGCCGGCCGGCACTGTCAGTCGCGGCGGTGGCCTTGTCCTTGGCGTTCCACTCCGCCGAGATGGTCGCGCCCGTGAAGTCCGTCGTGACCAGCGTGCGTCCGGCGTCGTCGTAGGTCGTGGTGCGGGAGTGGGTGGCGTCATACACCCCCGCCACGGCCACGGTCGCCTGCTTGCGTTCGAGGTAGTACTGGTAGAAGTGCTCGGCTCGCTGCCCGGTTCGGCTGCCGTCCGGAGATGGTGCCAGGACCTGTACCGCTCGCAGGACCGGCGGCTCCTGGGGTTGCTCGACCACCGGGTCATACCCGATCACCGTGCAGACGGCGGCGATGTCGTCGGTGTTGGTGCACCCGTTCTCCGTGGACGGTGCCTGCCTGGCCACCCAGTCATAGGCGAGGCTGCCGCGGAGCGTGGCCAGCGGCCCTATGCTGTCGAGGGCCTTCTGCTTCTCCTCCTCGTTGTCACCGGCCTGGTCATAGCGCTGCTTGGCCGCGGCCCGGCCGACGTAGTCGAAGTCCTGCATGACCGCGCCCGGATTCTCGACCCTGGCCAGGGTGCCCATCAGGTACCACAGCCGAGTCTCGGTGCCGTCCCAGTAGTGGATGCGGCACAGCATCTGCGGCGGAGCCGGGTCCGCGCCTGGTGGACGAGACACCCCGCCGTAGCAGTTGTCGCTGTTGTCGGTGTTGTAGTACAGCCGCTGCGACCGTCCCGACACCGGGTCCTTGATCTCGGTCAGCCGCGGCGGTGATCCACTGTAGACGTATTGCAGCGCAGCGGGTTTCTTACCGTCCAGCACCGACTCCACCGCACCCAACGTGCCGTCGGGGTTGAACACCGACACGGTGTCGCCCTCGGTGACCGTGATCCGGCCGCCTGCGTCGAAGGCGAGCACACCGTCCTCGCCCACCGGCGGGCTGTAGCCACCGGCGGACTTCTTGGCCCAGGTGTGCTTGCCACCCGCGCCATCGGTCAGGACCACCGACCCGTCGAGCATCTCCGCGTGGCTGTAGCCACTGGACTGCGCCGACAGCGTCCAGCCCGCCGGCAGCGACTGCGAGTCGGCCGAGTACAGCCATTCGGTCGGCACGATCCGCGGATCGAGGTTGTGGCTGCGCTGATCATCAGCCCCGATGGTGCTCTTGGCCCACAGCACCATGCGTGGACGATCGTCCGAGTGGTGGTAGAGCTCGATCTTGATCGGCACCAGTTGGCCGGCCTTGAGCGGGACATCGTGATCCTGGTGGGCGCCGGGAAGCAGGAAGTCGTCACTGGGATCGGCGGCGTTCGGGTTGTCGTAGACGAGTTTGTCGCCCGCCCAGACCCGTGCGCCGTCGGTGTGCCCGCCGGCGAACCGGAAGTCACCGGTCACCGGGGCCTTGAACTGGCCCTCCCACCGGATGACAAACCAGTTGTGGTCCAGCGCCGGCGGCATTGGGTTGTCCCGCCAGGGAAGGTTGTCCGGGTTGCCGCTCCATGCGATGCCCCAGTCCAAGTTGACCTGCGACTCGCCGCGCACCATGACCGGGATGTCGTCCGGGGTTCCCGCGTGTCGCGAGTCGTTGAAGTACGACGCGCGCACACCATGTGGTGCGCCCTCCCGGGAGTTGTAGGCGAGGTTCACCCCGGCCGATCCGCCGACGGTCTGGAATGCCGGCCCGGTGGCCTCGACGTGGGCGTTGCCGTTGAACAGGTTCACCGTCACCGGACCCAGGTGGTCCGTCGGCGCCGGTCCCGGATCGCCCACCCGCTGGTTGACCGTGAAGTGCCCGACCCACTGCGGCGGCGTGGCCGTCGTCGCGCCGGCCACCGCTGTGCCCGCCGTCCAGGTGTAGCGACCGCCGTCGTGCAGGACGTGCTTGGGCACTGTCCACTGTGGCTGGTCAAGACACCCGGAATCCACCACGCTGCCGGAACGCCCATCGAAGCCGGTGGAGATCTTGAAGCAGTACAGGACACCGTCGCCCGCTGCGGCGACCTGCAACACCGGTGACTCGGTGGCGACGACCGCGTCGTCGACCGGGCTGACCAAGCTCGTCTGTGGCGCCGCATCGAGGGCATGCAGGGCGCGCTGCCCGGCCCTCAGTGGCGTGAAGTCAGCCTTCGGCTGCGTCGGATCAGGCACTTTGCCAGGGGTCTTCGCCGATGACACAGACAGGATCGGCAGATCCCGTGGCACTTCGGACGGATGAGCTGTTGCCAGCGTTGGCCCGACCACTGCCTGTATCACCCAGGCGGTCAGCACCATCGTCAGCACGAACGCGATCGGCCGCAGCCGTGTTCCAGAACGCAGTCGTGTGCGAGCAGGTCTCCAGGAAGACATGGCACCTCACCAGTTTCGACGTCCAACACCGGACAACCGAGCCAGTTAGAGCGCATTGCTGATCCCTCGCCCAGGCGATCTGCCGCCTGGGCGATTCGACGGCAACGTAGCGCCGCTCAATGAAACTTGCATGAAATGCCAGCTCTGGGAGTGACGGTGGATTGATGCCGCTCTGGTGCGACTTCCTGGGCAGTGCCCTAATGCTCAGAATCCGTGTCGGATGGTTGATCAGGATTCAGGGTGCGCTAATGGCGACCTCGAAGGCAGACGGCCGCAGCTGGCCTATCCACGTGCAGTACTCCGGCACCGCCAAATGGATCGGGAACTGCCAAATCGGCGTGTTTCTTGCTTACGCCACAAGCAGACCAAGCGTCCCCTGGCACACCTGATCACCACACCATTCGACCATGTCGTGACCTGGGCCGGTCTCTCGCAGGCCACTGTGGAAGGTCCACTCGACACACACCCATCAGCTACACCCTGTTGTCCCACGGTCGCCACGAGTGTCGGCCCCGGAAACCGCTTCGAAGTTTTCGTTGTCTTCGGGCCCGTCGGGTCGTAGCATGCCCCGCATGCCATGTGACATTGCACATACCTTGATGTGCAGTGCAATGTCACACCTCGCACTGACCTGCATGGCGTCGACCCGGCCGGGAGCGAGCTCGGCTACAGGTTGGCCCGCCCGTCGGCGGGTCACACGAGATGGAGTGACCACATGACCTTTCGTCGCGTCGCTGTGGCGGCGACCGCCATGGTGCTCGGCCTCGGCCTCACCGCCTGCGGCGGCAACCTCTCCCAGGGAGGTTCCGCTGACACCGGCAAGGGCGACATCAAGCTCGGCATGCTCACGCCGCTGACCGGCAGCTCGGCGGCGATCGGCCCGCACATGAAGGACGGAGCCCAGCTCGCGGTCGACGAGATCAACGCCAAGGGCGGGATCAACGGTCGCCAGCTCTCCCTCACCGTGTCCGACGAGGCGTGCGACCCGAAGACGGCCGCCGCAGGCGCCGCCAAGCTCGTCAGCGACGGCGTCGCCATCTCGGTCGGCGGCTACTGCTCCTCGGCGACCCTGCCGACGCTGAGCATCTTCAACAAGGCCAACATCCCGATGATCATCCCGGCCGCGAACTCCGCCGACCTGGTCGCGCAGAAGCTGCCGAACGTCTTCCTGCTCAACGGAACCGGCATCCAGCAGGCGGAGGCCGCGTCGAAGTTCGTCAAGGCGCAGGGCAGCTCGGCCGTCGCGCTCCTCGACGACAACACGTCGTACTCGACCGACATCACCAAGCGCACCGACCAGAACCTGCGGCAGCTGGGCGTCACCGTCGCCACCCACCAGTCGGTCACCGCCGGCGAGTCGGACTACTCCGGCGCGGTCAACGCCGTGCTTGGCTCCCACGCCGACCTCGTCTACTGGACCGGCTACTACCAGGAGGGCGGCCTGCTCATCAAGCAGCTCAAGGCCGCCGGCTACCAGGGCAAGATCATGGTCGCCGACGGATCGGTCGACGAGAAGCTGATCCAGATCGCCGGCCAGGACAACGCCCAGGGCGTGCTCGCGACGATGACCCAGACGCCGCAGACCATTCCCGGCGGCCAGGAGTGGATCAAAAAGTACCAGGACAAGTTCGGCACCGCGCCCGGTTCCTACTCGACCCAGGCGTACGACGCGGTGCGGGTCGCCGCCGAGGCGATCAAGTCGGCAGGTTACACCGACGGCCAGGCCGTCATGAAGGCGCTCGGCCAGATCAACGGTTTCAGCATCTTCTCCGGCCCGCTGAAGTTCACACCAGAGCACACCCTCAGCGAGGGCGGCTTCGACATCCTCGTCATCCGGGGCAGCTCCTTCGCCCTCAACAAGTGACGGATTCTCCTCGTACCCCGGGAAAGACGCATGGACCATCTCATCCAGCTCATCCTTGACGGCCTGTTCGTCGGGTCCTTCTACGCCCTGGTCGCCCTCGGCTACTCGATGGTCTACGGGATCATCAAGCTGTTGAACTTCGCGCACGGCGACATCTACATGCTCGGCGCGTTCGCCGGTTTCACCGTGCTCAGCGTCGGCGCCGGCGCGCTCGGCGGCGGTTTCCTCGCGCTCATCGTCATCATGGCGCTCGCGATGGTCGGGACCGGAGCGTTCGGCGTCGTCCTCGAACGGGTCGCATACCGACCGCTGCGGAACGCGCCCCGACTGTCGGTCCTGATCACCGCCGTTGGCGCCAGCTTCGCGCTGGAGTACGGCATTGCCGTGACCTTCGGGCCCAACCCGCAGGTGTATCCGATCGGCGTGAGTGGCGGCGCGCTGGGCATCGCCGGGGCGCGGATCACCTACGCGCAGCTGGCGATGATGGCGATCGCCGTCGTGCTCATGGTCGCCCTCGACGCCCTCGTCAGGAAGACCAGGGCGGGCCGCGCGATGCGGGCCATCTCGCTTGACCCGAAAGCCTGCCTGCTCATGGGCGTCAACGTCGACCGCGTCATCTCCCGGACCTTCTTCCTCGGGTCCGCGCTCGCCGGCGCGGCGGGTGTCATGGCCGGCGCGTACTACGGGAAGATCGACTTCCTGATGGGTTTCGTCATCGGGCTCAAGGCGTTCACGGCGGCGGTCATCGGCGGCATCGGGAACCTGCGTGGCGCGGTCCTCGGCGCGATCGTGCTCGGCCTGCTCGAGTCGTTCGGTGTCGCGTTCCTCGGCAGCCAGTGGCGTGACGTCTTCGCGTTCGGCTTCCTCATCCTCTTCCTGACCGTGCGCCCGACCGGGCTGCTCGGCGAACGCGTCACGGAGCGTGTGTGATGAACGACGATTCCTCGGCCTACGTCAGGGCCGTAGAGGAGCGTGCACCAGCGAACGTCGCGCTGGCCGGAAAGGGCGTCGGCAGCCCGAAACCGCGCCGCGCTGGGCTCCCTGTCGCGTTGTCGGGTCTCCTGTCGAGCAAGTGGCTCGGTCTCGTGGTGGCCGTCCTGGCGTTGGCGTTGCCGTACCTCAACTCCAGCACCTACATCATCCAGATCGGCACGGACGCGCTCATCTTCGTGATGCTCGCGGTCGGGCTGAACATCGTGGTCGGCTTCTGCGGTCTCCTCGACCTCGGGTACGCCGCGTTCTTCGCGATCGGCGCCTACGCCTCGGGCGTCCTCTCGACGAAGTGCGGGTGGCCGATGATCGCGACCCTTCCGGTGGTCGTGGCGGCCTCGGTGGCCGGCGGGCTCATCATCGGCGGGCCGACGCTTCGCCTCCGCAGCGACTACCTGGCGATCGTCACCCTCGGCTTCGGGGAGATCATCCGCATCACCGCCAACAACCTCGACTTCACCGGTGGGCCGAACGGTCTGTACGGCATCCCCGACTTCGGCGACTTCGGACTGCGTTCCGACGTCGCGGTCTACTGGGTCACCGCCGCCGTCGTCTGTGTCGCGGTGCTGTTCTCCAGCAGGCTAGGGCGCGGCAGGATCGGCCGGGCGTGGCGCTTCGTCCGAGACGACGAGGACGCCGCCGAGGCGATGGGAATCCACACCTACAAGGTGAAGTTCGCGGCCTACATCGCGGGCGCGGTCTTCGGCGGCGTCGCGGGGATGCTCTTCGCCGCCCACCAGACGGCGATCTCCCCGCCCAGCTTCAACTTCCTGTGGTCGGCGCTCATCCTCATGGCCGTCGTCCTCGGCGGCATGGGCTCGACGCCGGGAGTCGTCATCGGCGCCCTCGCGATCTCCCTGCTGCCGGAACTGCTGCGTGGCGCCCAGAACTGGCGCTATCTCATCTTCGGCCTGCTGCTGATCGTGATCATGGTCTTCCGTCCCCAGGGGCTGCTGCCGGCACGCGCGGGAGAACCGAAGCGGCGCAGGCGGGGAGGCGTGGCGTGAGCGCGGTCCTCCTTGACGTGAAGGACATGGCGGTGTCGTTCGGCGGTGTCCGCGCCGTCGACGGCCTGACGTTCTCGGTCCACGAGGGCGAGGTCCTCTCGGTCATCGGCCCGAACGGCGCCGGCAAGACGAGCGCCTTCAACTGCGTCACCGGCTTCTACAAGCCGACGGCGGGCTCGGTGACGTTCGCGGGCGCCGACATCACCGGGAAGCGGCCCGCCGTCATCGCCGCGAGCGGCATCGCGCGGACGTTCCAGAACCTCCGGCTCTTCGGCGACCTGACGGTCCTCGACAACGTGCGGGCCGGGATGCACGTGCGCATCAGGCAGAACTTCCTCGACGCGATGCTGCACACGCCGCGCTACTGGCGTTCCGAGGACACGGCCACCGACGAGGCGCACAAGTGGCTCGACTTCGTCGGGATGGAGTACGACCGGACCGCGCAGATCCGCAACCTCCCCTACGGCGAGCAGCGGCGGGTCGAGATCGCCAGGGCCCTCGCCCGCGCGCCAAGGATGCTCCTGCTGGACGAGCCGGCCGCCGGGCTGAACCACGGGGAGAAGGCCCGGCTGCTCGACCTCCTGCGGCGCATCGCCGATCTCGGGATCGCGGTGGTACTGATCGAGCACGACATGGGGCTGGTCATGAAGGTGTCCGAGCGGATCGTCGTGCTCAGCTACGGCAAGGAGATCGCCGACGGCACGCCGACGGAGATCCGGACGAACCCGGCCGTCATCGAGGCGTATCTCGGCGCCGAGGACGAGGAAGCGCACGCGGAGGCGGAACGCATCGCCGCCGAGGCGAAGCCGGCTGGACCGAGGACGGAGACGCGGCAGTGAGCACAGTGCTTGACTTGAAGGGCGTCGAAGTCTGCTACGGCAGGGTGGAAGCCTTGCGAGGGCTCGATCTCACCGTCGGCGAGCGGGAGATCGTCGCGCTCCTCGGCAACAACGGAGCAGGCAAGTCGACGACGGTCTCGACGATCTCCGGTGTGGTGCGGTCGCGGGCCGGGTCCATCACGGCGTTCGGGGACGACATCACCTCGGCCACGCCGTGGTCGATCGTCGAGCGCGGGATCCTGCACGTGCCCGAGGGCAGGCGGATCTTCTCGCGGCTGACGGTGCACGAGAACCTTCAGCTCGGCGGCTACACCGTGCGGGACAACGCGGTGATCGACAAGCGGATCAACGAGGTCTACGAGCTGTTCCCGCGCATGGCCGAACGGCGCGGCCAGCAGGGCGGCACGCTCTCCGGCGGCGAGCAGCAGATGCTCGCGATCGGCCGGGCGATGGTCGCCGGACCCCGGCTGATCATGCTGGACGAGCCGTCCATGGGGCTGGCGCCGCTGGTGGTGGCACAGGTCATGGAGGCCATCGTCGCGATCAACCAGGCCGGCGCGTCGGTGCTGCTGATCGAGCAGAACGCGAGGGCCGCGCTGAAGGTCGCGCACCGGGGCTACGTCCTGGACTCCGGCCGGGTCACGGTGACCGGGCCGGCCGACGAGCTGCGCGCCGATCCACAGGTCGTCGAGGCGTACCTCGGGGCATGAAACCATGATGAGCACAGGGAGGATGCCGCCGATGGCGAGCGACAAGCCGATCGAGACGATCGACTGGCACACCGGCGGTGAGCCGTTCCGGATCGTGCCGGACAGCCCGGCGGCGGTGACCGGCGACGGGCTCACCGTCGCCGAACGCCGCGTCATCGCGGCGGCGAGCGACGAGGTGCAGTGGGTCCGGGCGCTGTTGTGCGGCGAGCCACGCGGTCACGCGGACATGTACGGCGGATTCCTGGTGCCACCGAACGACTCCGGCGCTGCGCTGGGCGTTCTGTTCTGGCACAAGGACGGGTTCTCGACGGCGTGCGGGCACGGCACGATCGCGCTGGGTGCGTGGGCCGTGGCGTCGGGTCTGGTGCCGGCGCCCGCCGACGGCGTGACGGACGTCGTCGTCGACGTGCCCTCCGGACGCGTCACGGCGAGCGTGCGCACGAGCGGGGGCCTGGTCGAGGACGTGACGTTCACCAACGTCGCCAGCCATGTCCACGAACGCGGCGTCGAGGTCGAGACCTCGCGCGGGACGGTCACGGTCGACATCGCCTTCGGCGGCGCGATGTACGCCGTGCTGCCGGCTCAGGCCGTCGATCTGCGGGTCCGTCCTGAGGACGTCACCGAACTCATCGCGATCGGCCGGGAGATCCGCAACGCCCTCAACGACGCGGGTGTCGCCGAGCACCCGGACGATCCTCGCCTGTCCGGCATCTACGGGACGATCCTCACCGAGGAGACCAGCCCGCCGGAGTCGCGGGCCGACGGGAGCCGGCAGCTGCGCCAGCGCAACCTCGCCGTGTTCGCCGACGGTGAGGTCGACCGGTCGCCGTGCGGCTCGGGAACATCGGCCAGGGTCGCGCTCCTGGCCGACAGCGGCGAACTGCGCCCTGGTGACGAACTCCTGAACGAGTCCGTGGTCGGCTCGGTGTTCCGCGCCTGGATCGCGGAGCAGACCACGGCGCACGGGAGGGCCGCGGTCATCCCGGCCATGACGGGCACCGCCTACGCGGTCGGAACCTCCCGGTTCACCGTCGATCCCCGCGACACGCTGCTCCCAGGGTTCGTGCTGCGATGAGCGTTCTCCTCGACTCCGAGGATGTCTTCGCGCTCGGTCCCGTCGCCGCGGTCGCCGCGGTCCGGGACGCCCTGGCCGGCGGGCTCGACCCGGACGGCGACGTGCCAAGAACCATAGTGCCGCTTGGCAACGGCCAGGGGCTGGTCATGCTCTCGGAGGGGGCGGGCTGGTTCGGGGTGAAGGTCGCGACGGTCGCGCCGGGCAACCCCGCGCGGGGGCTGGCGCGGATCAACGCGACCTATCTCCTGCACGACGCGGAGACCCTGCGTCCGGTCGCGATCCTCGACGGCGTCGCGCTGACGACGCTGCGCACGCCCGCGGTCTCGGTCGCGGCCTGCCTTGACCCGCTTCGCGCGCTCGCGGCCAGGAGCGGCGACGGGCTGCGGATCGTCGTCTTCGGTGTTGGCCCGCAGGGCGAGGGGCACGCGCGCACGATCCGGGCCCATGTGCCGGTCGCCGAGGTCACCGCCGTGACGCGTCGCGGCGGTGACCTCCCGGTCTGGGCCGACAGCCACCTGGCGGCGGGCGACCCGGCGCTCGCCGACCGCGTCCGCGCCGCGGACGTGATCGTCGCAGCGACCTCGGCCCGCGAGCCGGTCGTGGACGGGAACCTCGTCCGCGAGGACGCCATCGCGATCGCGGTCGGCTCCCACGAGCCGTCGGTGCGCGAACTCGACGCCGCGCTCCTGGGACGCGCGACGGTTGTCGTCGAGAGCCGGGAGGTCGCGCTGAGAGAGGCCGGGGACGTCATCCTCGCGGTGACCGAAGGCGCGCTCGATCCCGGCAGTCTCGTGACCATGGCCGACCTGATCGGTGGCGCAGGTCAAGCGATTCGCGACGGCAGCCCGGTCGTCGTCAAGACATCGGGGATGGCGTGGGAGGACCTCGTGGTCGCCGTCGCGGCGTACCGGCAGTGGAGCGAGCGAGCGTGATCGGCCTGCCCAGCGTCCGGCAGCGGGAGAGCCTGCGGGACCAGGTGACCGAGGCATTGCGGTCGTTTCTGGTGACGGGTCAGCTGAAACCGGGGCAGATCTACTCGGCTCCGGTGCTCGCGTCCGAGTTGGGCGTGTCGGCGACCCCGGTGCGCGAGGCGATGCTCGACCTCGTGCGCGAGGGGCTCGTCGAGACCGTCAGGAACAGGGGGTTCCGGGTCACGCAGGTGAGCGACGGCGAACTGGACGCGATGGCCGAACTGCGCGGCCTCATCGAGATCCCGACGATGGCGGCGGTCGCGCGGCACTGCGTCGGCGCGATCGCCGAGGCGGCCGAGGCGCTGCGGCCGCTCGCCGAGGAGATGGTCGAGGCCGCGGCGGCGAAGGACCTCGGCCGCTTCATCACCCTCGACACGGACTACCACCTGTCGTTCCTCGCGCTCCACGGCAACCGCCACATCGTCGACGTCATCCGCACCCTGCGCGGCAGGACCCGGCTGTACGGGCTGCGGCTGCTCGCCGAACGCGGCACCCTCACCCAGCACGCGACCGAGCACCTGGAGATCCTTGGCGCGGCGCTGGACCGCGATCCCGAAGCCATGACCAGAATCATGACAGTCCACATTGGACACGTGCGCAGACTCTGGGCCGGGCGGGCCGAGGACGGCTGATGCCGACCCGCCTCTCACACCCCTGACCGAGGGACTCCGCCGATCAGGCGCACTGCCCCTTCGCGGTGTGGTGCGGCTTTTCCCTGTCACCGTTGAAGAGTCTGGCAAGGGCGTGCGGCGCGTCGTGGCCGAAGACGAGTTCGACAGTCTCGTGTGCTGCTGTTGCTTCGGCGTGGCTGCGCGGGAACATGACCGCCTCATACGCGGCGAGGGCCGCGTCGGTGTCGTGTCGGTGTGCGGCGATGGCGTGGGCGAGTTCGGCACCGTCGAGCATGGCCAGGTTGGCGCCTTCGCCGCCGGGGACAGTGACGTGGGCAGCGTCCCCGAGGAGGGTCACGCCGGGAACTCGGGCCCACCGGTGCTGGTCTGGGAGCTGGTAGATGCTGCGCAGCACTGGCGCGGTGTCACTGTGGGCGATGAGGGCGGTGAGCTCCGGCGCCCAGCCGTCGAACTCCGCGGCGATGACGGCGCGGGTGGCGTCGGCGTCGGCGAAGTCGACGGCATCGAACCACTCGACGGGCCGGGACATGCAGACGTAGGTGTGGATGACGGCGTCAGCCTCGCGGTGCGCGAGGAAACCCCCGCCGGGTTCGAGGGCGTAGAGCGCGCCGTTGCCGACGATCGCGGCGCTGGCTCGATGACGGTGGTCGACGTCGTGCAGATAGGTGTCGATGTAGCTCATCCCCGTATACGTCGGAGTGTGCTCGGAGACCAGTGATCGGACCTTGGACCAGGTGCCGTCCGCGCCGACCAGCAGCTCGGTCGTGACGGTCGAACCGTCGGCGAACACGAGCTCGTGCTGTCCGTTGCCGACCGCGGTCGCGGTGACGAGCTTCTTGCCCCACCGCACTGTTCCCCTGGGCAGCGAGTCGAGCAGGACGCGGCGGATGTCGCCGCGCAGCGCTTCGGGCTTGGTCATCGAGCCGTCGTCGGGGACGTCACCGAGAACGACCGCGTGCCGGTCACACACCCGTTGTGCGGCACCGCCCCGGTGCAGGATCGACCGGTACTCCTCGTCCAGGTCGGCGAGGTGGAGGGCGAGCTGCCCGTTGTGCTCGTGCAGGTCGAGTTGGCCACCCTGGGTGCGGGCGTGCGCCGAGGCGTCGGCGTCGTAGACGGTGACGGGAACGCCGCGCAGGTGCAGCACGCGGGCCAGCGTCAGGCCGCCCAGTCCGGCGCCGATGACGGTAACGGGTGTGGTCATGAAAGCCCCTCCACGTCAGATTGGACCATCGGTCCAACGCGAGTTGGATTGTGGACCAGCGGTCCATTCGTGTCAAGATGAGCCATGACCGTCACTTCTGCGCGCGCCCCGAGACGGCGCGACGCGCTGTCGCGGCAGCGGATAGTCGAGGCTGCGATCGAGCTCCTGGACGCGGACGGTGAGTCGGGTCTGACCGTCCGGGCCCTGACCAGCCGCCTCTCGACAGGTCGAGGTGCGATCTACCACCACGTCGCGGGTGTGGACGACCTGCTCGCCGCGGCCGCCGACGATGTCATCCGCGCGGCAACCGAGCGCACCGCCGACGGCACCGACCCGACCACGGCAATCCGGGACCTCTCGCTCGCGATATTCGACGCCCTCGACGCCCACCCGTGGGTCGGCACCCAACTCGCCCGCGAACCCCTCCAGCCGGCGGTCCTGCGGATCTGGAAAAGCATTGCCGTGCAACTACAAGGCCTCGGCATCGACGGCTCAGCTCGATCAGACGCCGGAGCCGCCCTGGCGAGTTACATCTTCGGATCGGCCGCCCAGTTCGCCGCCGGGGCACGTCGCTCGTCCGACGAGGCCAAGCGACAGAACTACCTCGACGCGCTGGCATCCGCATGGACCGAACGAGACGACGACCAGGTCGTCCGCGACGCGGCGTCGCACCTGCGCGATCACGACGATCGCAAGCAGTTCATGGCCGGAATTGACATCTTCCTCAAGGGAATCACCTGAAAGCGACCTGACCGGACGCCGTCACCCGCAAGATCTGTCCAAAAAGGACAGTGACTTTTGGTGAGCGTGGCGGTCAGCTGACGGTCTCCCACGCCGCGAGCAGCGGGAGGTTCCGTGCGGTGGGCGAGTCTGGTTCGACGGTGTAGACGACCAGCCGCTGTTCGGGGTCGTGCGGCTTCTCGACCGACTCGATCCCGAACTCCAGCGGCCCGGCCACCGGGTGCGCGATCCGCTTGCCCACCGACGTGCGGTCGGTGACGCCAAGGTCATCCCACCAGCGCGCCACATCCGGATCGGCGGCGCGCAGCTCGGTGACCAGCGCGACCAAGCGTCGGTCACCGGGGTGCCGGCCGACCTCGTAGCGCATCGCACCGACGGCCGCGGCGGCGAAATCGGCCCAGTTCACGATCCGCTCCCGCGCGAGGGGGTCGAGGAAAAGCCAGCGCAGAAAAGACGATTCGGGCTCCATCGGTGCACCAAGCACGGCGGTGAGGAGCGCGTTGCGCGCCAGGATCACGCCACGGCGGCCGAGCAGCAGCACCGGCACGTCGAGGCTGTCCATCACCCGCAGCAGACCGGGGTCCGCCCGCTGCGGCGCGCTGTCGTCGCGCGGCCCGCGACGGACAGGCGCGGCGAGGTAACGCAGGTGCTCGCGTTCGATGTCGTCCAGGCCCAGCGCTCGCGACAGCCCTTCCACGACGTCCTCGCTGATCGTCGGCTGCCGGCCCTGCTCGATGCGGCTGTAGTGGTCCGGGCTAAGAGCTCCTAACACAATGACTGTTCGGCCCCCGCTACGGACCGGCGTTGCCTGGGGATATGCAGACACTCACCGGCCGCACGGCCCTCGTCACCGGATCCACCAGCGGCATCGGCGCCGCCACCGCGCACCGCCTCGCCGCCGAAGGCGCGCGGGTCGTCGTCACTGGCCGCGACACCGCGCGCGGCGACGCCGTGGTGCAGGAGATCCACGACAACGGCGGCGACGCCATGTTCATCGCCTCCGACCTCGCCGCCGTCCCGGACGCCTTGCGCGCCTTCGCCAGGGACACAACCGATGCCGCTGGCGCCACCATCGACCTGTTGGTACACAATGCCGCGGTCTGTCCCGCCGTGGACACGCTCGGACTGTCCGATGTGGACCTTGAGCAGACGCTCGCGGTCAACATCCGCGCGCCGCACGTCCTCACCGCCGCGCTGGCGCCCGCGATGACCGAGCAGGGGCATGGCGCGATCGTCGTGGTCGGCTCGTGGATGGCGGAGGTCGGCCACGCGTTCGTCGGCCTCTACTCCGCGTCGAAGGCCGCCGAAGCGCAGCTCGCCCGCAGTTGGGCTGCGGAGTTCGGGCCGCGCGGCGTGCGCGTCAACACCGTCGCGCCGGGCGCCACGCGCACCCCGATCAACGACGGCTCCGACGACGTCATCCGCCGCATGACCGAAAACCTGCCCGCCGGGCGCGCAGGCACGCCGGACGACATCGCGGCTACGGTCGCGTGGCTGGCATCGGACCAGGCAGCGTACGTGCACGGCACGACGATCGCGGTCGACGGCGGCATCACCGCGACCCGCGCGGGCTGAGAAACCGTTGCCCGCCCGGGTCTTCAGCGGCTGATGACCGGGTGTGACCCGCAGAACTAGTTGGTGTGCCTGGACTCCACGTCGACGATCCAGGTAACGCCGAAGCGGTCGGCGAGCATCCCGAAGGCGGGCGCCCACTGGGCGGGGCCGAACGCCTCGATCACGGTCGCGCCCTTGGCGAGGCCCTCCCACACCGGGGTGACCTCGTCGATGCTCGCACCGCGAACGGACAGGAAGAACGGCTCCTTGGTGATCGTGGTGCCGTTGTCCCGACGCGTGGTGGGCGCGCCAGGGGCGGTCGGCGTGTGCTCGCCGGGCACGTCGTAGGCCATGACCCGGAAGCCGCTGTCGGCGACGACCTGGCCGAACACGACGTGGGCGGCGCCGGGCAGCTCGGCGGGCATCCCGAAGTCGGCGTAGGTGGCGACGGTGAGCTGCCCGCCGAACACCGACTGGTAGAACTCCAGGGCTTCGCGGGCCTGGCCGTGGAAGTTCAGGTGGGCGACAGCGTTGAGCGACATGGTGTTTCGGTCCTTCGCGAGTGGTTCCTGGTGCCGGAGGCTTCCGGCGACAAGAACGACGATGTCAGCAGTACCGGTCAGAGAACGTCCGCTATTGGTGGCAGGGTGAGAACCATGCCGATTGCCTCCTCGACGACGACCTCCAGCCGGCTGCTGTCGCTGTTGTCCATGCTGCAAGCCCGCCGGGACTGGCCAGGCGGCCTGCTCGCCGAGCGGCTGGGCGTCAGCGAGCGGACCGTGCGCCGCGACGTCGACCGGCTGCGCGAGCTGGGCTATCCCGTCCAGGCGGTCAAGGGCCCCGACGGCGGCTACCGGCTCGAAGCCGGCAGCCAGCTACCGCCACTGCTGTTCGACGAGGAACAGGCGGTCGCGCTGGCCGTGGCGCTGCGGATCGCCGTCGGGACGGGCGCGGGCATCGAGGAGGCAGCCTTGCGAGCCCTGACCACGGTGCGGCAGGTGCTGCCGTCGCGGTTGCGGCAGCGCGTCGACGCCCTCGAGATCAGCGCGGCCCGGCACGGCACCGAGCCCCAGGTCGACGCCGCCATCCTGCTCACGCTGAGCGCCGCGGTCCGAGCGGGCGAGGAGCTGCGGTTCGACTACCGTCCGCCGGGACAACCCGAGGACGCCGAGCTGCCCCCGCCCCGCCGGGTGCAGCCCCACCATCTCGTGGTGCGGGCCGGGCGCTGGTACGTCGTCGGCTGGGACCCCGACCGCGGCGACTGGCGGGCCTTCCGCGCCGACCGGATGACACCGCGGGTCCCGACCGGACCGCGGTTCGCGGCCCGGGACGTGCCGGGCGGCGACGTAGCCGCGTTCTTGTCGGCCCGGTTCAAGGGTGCCGAGAGCGCGGACGCCTGGCCCTGCCGCGGTGAGGTGATCCTCGACCTGCCCGCAGCGGAGGTGGCCCCGTTCGCCGGCGACGGCGTCGTCGAGGAACTCGGCGCCGGCCGGACCAGGCTGACGACGGGGTCCTGGTCCTGGGCCGCCCTCGCGGCGGCGTTGGCCCGCTTCGACACCGAGATCGAGGTGATCGGGCCGCCGGAGCTGCGAGTGGCGTTCGCGGAACTGTCCCGTCGCGCCGGCCGCGCCGCGAGCAAAGGTAGGCCGTAGGCGTAGGTCAGGTCACCTGGTCGTGTGGTGATGCGGCGCCGGCACGGCGGAAGCGCTCGCGGGCCTCATGCTCCGACAGCGAGGTGATGGGCTGCCCGACCGCGTGCTGGAACTTGGCGTCGTAGGCCCTGGTCCAGACGCCCGCCGCCCACGCCCGTTGGAGTTCGCCGGCGCTGAACTCCCGGCCACGCGCCTGGCAGTACGCGACGAGGAACCGCTCGGTGTCCTCGACGCTGGCCAGCTCGTCCGCGCTGACGGTCGAATACAGCGCGGCAGCAAAGCCAACCAGGACCTCTTCGCTCTCAACGGTCACGCTGTCCCAGTCGTGCACCACCAGCAGCGCGTCCGCGCTCCAGCGCAGGTTGCCGGCAAGCCAGTCGCAGTGGCCGAGCACGGCGTCGGACTTCCCGGCTCGCAACAGGTCACGGGCGCGGCGCCCGGCATCGTCGATCCACTCCGCGCCGGCCACCTCGTCAAGGTTGACATCGGGGTCTTCCTCCGAACACGGCCACAGTCCGTCCCCTGCGTGGTTCCAGGCCGCCCACGACGGTACCGGGGCGAGCGTGGACACCTCGGCCGGCCGGGGAGCCAGCCGGATCAGCCGCGCGAACGCCTCCGCGAAGGCCAGGGGCGCGTGCTCCGCGCTCGGGAGCGCGGCACCTCCGGGGACGTACGCCTCCGCGGTGGCGACGTCGCCGCCGAAAGGAGCGGCGCCGGTGAGCGGCTGGGGGCACGGATAGCCGGCCTGGAACATGCGGCGCTGCACGTCGACGCAGGCCGCGATCCGCGGCGAGTCCGGACGAACCTTGACCACGACCGCACGGTGGTCCGCCAACCGGAGCCCGATGACAGCGGACAGGTACCCGGATCTGAACAGCTCCTCCGCTGGCGGGCTGCCCAGATGCTCCAGGCACCACTGGGCAAGGCGGTCAGGATCGACGGCACGCGCGCGAGGTGACACCTGAGCATCCTGACATGCGATGGTGGCATCAAAATCCCTGGACGCTCGTCGACACGGGCGTGGATCTCGGGTGCAGATGGCGCGCTTGGTGTCGCTGTCCCGGCGGCGGGCCAGGTTCATCTCGGCCGCCTTGGATGGCGTTGCCGTCACGACATGCCCTCGATGGTGGTGAGAGAGTTCGCTCAGCTTGTTCTTTAGCCTGTGGCTGGGGATCCGTGGGCGGAGTTGCCGACGCCTTCGTCGCTGAGGTCGTACTCGTCGACGTCCAGTTCGCATCGAGCGGAGGACAGGAAGTCAAGTACAGGTAGCGGCAGGCTCCAGCCCAACGGGCGATGGGCATGCGGCATCGGCGGAAAGCCGTCGAGTAGAGCCTGGACTCCTTGCTGATGATGAAAGTAGCGCACGACCTGCATGACCGGGTCGACCTCGGATTCGGCGACGAGGTCGAACAGTCGGGTATGGACTGGGCTCAACCGGTCGACGAGGTGCTGGATCTGGTCGCCGACGCTCTCGGTGCTCTGCCGAACGATCTTCCACGCGTGACAGCGGGGCACCTGCTGTTCAGGCAGCTTGCTGCCCAGCACCATGACCTCGTCGGGCTGCAAGCCGAGTCGGTCGGTGATCTCTGCTGCCGACACGGTGGTGCACTTGAGGGCGAAGTAGCAATGCTGCAAGGTGTGCATGAGGGCATCCTGGGTTGACATGGGCGCAGAGCGCCAGTCGGATTCACTCCACGCGTCAAGCCCCGTTCTGAGCGTGATCCTTGATTTCGGGCGTGGTAGAGACATCTGACCTCGCCTCGGGACCCAACAGTCCGATCACGGTGCGGCAGTTGCTCAACCAGGCCTGACACCAAGGACTCCGGCACAGCATCGCGTGCCGGAGTCCTTGGCGCAGGCCTAACTCGTGCACCCGGGGCTACCGCGAACTGCCTACCAGGTGTCGATCCCGCTCGTCGCCCCTTGCCATGGCCCGCTTGCGGTCGCCGTGACCCGGCCACCACGCGGCCCTGCCGAACAGAGCGGTCAACGACGGCGTGAGGAACATGGCCATCACGAACGCCGACACCAGGATTCCGAACGACACCGAGAAACCGAGCTGCTTCATCAGTGACTGGTCGCTGAGCATCAGGGCCGCGAACGTACCGGCGAGGATGACCCCGGCCGCGGCGATGGCGGGACCGGTGAACCGGACGGCCCGCCGCGCCGCCTCGCGCGGCGAGTGTCCTTCCTGCGCCTCCTCACGGAGTCTGGCGACCATGAGGATGTTGTAGTCGGTGCCGATGGCGACCACGAACATGTACAGGATGATCGGCATGCTGAACATCAGGCCGGACTGGTGCTGGAGTTTCTGGAAGATCCAGACGGTCGCACCGAGCGTCGACACGAAGCCGAGCCCGACCGTGACCATCAGGTACCACGGCGCGACCAGGCTGCGCAGCAGCAGTCCGAGGATCAGCATGATCAGGACGGCGGCGATGGGGAACACGACCCGGTAGTCGCGTTCCGTGGCGGTCTCGATATCGGCGAGGATCGAGGATATGCCGCCGACCTGGGCAGTGGTGCCCGTCGGGGCCGCCGCGTGCGCGGCATCCCGCAGCGGACCGCCGGCGACCGCCATCGCCGCGCTGCTGGTCGGTTCGGACTTGAGCGGGACGGAGAAGTCCGCGACCGTATGGTCCCCGTTGAACTTCGGCGGCTGCGCCTGGCCGACGCCGTCGACCTCGCCGAGCGTGCCGCCGAAGGTCTTCAGCGCGGCATCGTCAAGAGGCTTTCCGGTGTCGCTGCGCAGGTACACGTGCGACGGCTGCTGAATGCCGGCCGGGAACCCGCTCTTGAGGTCCTCGGTCGCCTTGCTCGACTCGAACTGCGCTGGCAGCGACCCGAAGTCGAAGTTGGCCTTGAACGAGAACGCGCCGACGGCCAGCGCGATCATGACCACTCCGGAGATCACGGCGACCAGCACGGGGCGCTTCGCGACGACCGCGCCAGCCGAACCGGAGATCCGGGCCTTGGGCTCGCGCTTCCAGGTCTTGGACGGCCAGAACACCTTGGGGCCGATCAGGGACACCACCGCGGGCAGCAGGGTGAGGCCGGCGATCAGGGTGACTCCGACGGCGATGGCAAGGGCGGGACCCATCTGCCGGAACCCGCCCATGGAAGCCATGGTGAGGCACAGGAACGCGACGATGACGACCCCGGCCGCCGAGGTGATGGCCTCGCCGACCCGCTTCACCGCGGACACCATGGCCTGCTTGCGGTCCTCCCCCGCCCGCAGCCGTTCGCGATAGCGGAACAGCAGGAACAACAGGTAGTCGGTGCCGATGCCGTACAGGACGATCGGCAGCAGGACCGAGGTCGAGGCGTCGGACTTGAGGCCGAACAGCTTGCTCGCGTCGGCGATCAGGCCGTTGGCCACCGCGGTGGCCAGTGCGATGAGGAAGATCGGCAGCAGCGCGATGATCGGGCTGCGGAAGATGACCAGGAGCAGCACCAGGATGACCGCGACGGTGCCGAGGCCGATGAGCATGGCGCTGGAGTTCTGCGAGTCCTGGCTGTCCAGGCTCTGTGCCGCGTCGCCGCCGATGTGCAGCTGGAGGCCGGTGCCGGAGACCAGTGGTTTGGCGGCCTCGCGCAGATCCTTGACCGAGTCGGCGCTGTCCTTGTCGGGGCCCTTGTTGACGTTGCCGTCGATCGTGGCCTGACCGATCTGCACGAGTTTGTTCGGCGACACGGCTTTCGGGTCGGTGACGATCGACTCGATCTTGCCGATGTGCCTGTCGCTGAGGCTCTTGACGACCTCGCCGACCTTGGCCTGGTCGCTGTCGCTGAGCGTGGCGCCGTCGACCCTGGTGAACACCAGCATCGCCGAGGGCTTCGCGTTCTGCTCCCCGAAGGCCTTCGCCGCCGTCTCGGACGCTTGAATCGATTCGTAGTGCGTGGGCAGGAAGTCCTTCTGATCGCTGCTGGACTCCAGCTTGGGCGCCAGCGCGATGACCGCGACGGCGATGACCAGCCAGGCCCCGATCGTCCACCATGGGCGGTGCACAACCAGCCTGCCAATTCGTTCAAACATGTGCTGTCCCTCGTCGTTGCATGGTGTTCCGCGTGGCGGTTTGTTGTGACCACGATTGCCGGCGGGCCTGACATATGACCGCCACGGCCCTGACACCGACCACGCCCGAGGCGTGGTCGGCCAGAGCACTCGCGTTCGGGGTGGTTAGCGGGCGTACTCGCGGTTGAACAGCCTCTTGGACCAGAGGTATCCGCCGAGCGCGATGGCGACGCACCAGGTGAGCGCGAGCCACGCGTTGTCGCCGATCGGCTTGTCCATGAGCAGACCGCGCAGGGTCTCGATGATCGGCGTGAAGGGCTGGTACTCGGCGAACAGGCGCAGCGCGGTCGGCATAGAGTCAGTGGGCACGAACCCGCTGCCAAGGAAGGGCAGCAGCACCAACGGCATGGGCAGATTGCTCGCCGTCTCCACGCTCTTGCTCACCTGGCCGAGCGCGACGGCGAACCACACGAGCGCGAACGTCACGACCATCAAGAAGCCGGCCGTGGTCAGCCACGCGCCAAACCCCGCCTCGGGTCGGAAGCCGACCAGCAGCGCCACGCCGATCACCATCGTCAGGCCGATCACCGCCTGGATCATGCTGCCAAGCACGTGCCCGGTCAGCACCGAGACGCGGGCGATGTGCATGGTGCGGAACCGGGCGATGATGCCCTCGGTCATGTCCGTGGCGATCGAGATCGCGGTCCCCTGGACCGTGGCCGTCACGGTCATCAGGATGATCGCGGGCGCGACGTAGTTGACGTACACGGCACGCCCGCCCGACACCCCGCCGAGCCCGGCGCCCAGCGTGCCGCCGAACACGTAGACGAACAGCAGCAGGAAGACGATCGGCATCCCGACGAGAATCACGGTCATCGACGGATACCGCAGCATGTGCTTGAGGTTGCGGCGCAACATCGTCGCCGAGTCGCGCAGCGGGTGAAAGCGAAGGTTCGCCGGGGCCGGGGCGGCGAGGGTGTGGGAACTCATCGGGTGGTCACCTTCTCGTGCGTGGGGTTGCCAGTGAGGGCAAGGAAGACGTCGTCAAGGTCGGGGGTGTGCACGGACAGCTCGTCGACCTCGATGGCCCGGTCGTCGAGCCGGTCGATCAGGGTCTTCAGCGAGCGCATGCTGCCGTCGCTTGGCACCCGCAGGGCGAGCGCGTCGTTGTCGCGCGAGACCTCGCCGAGGGCGTGCACGGCCGTTTCGAGGACGCGCGGGTCGGCGAACCGCAGGCGGACGTGCCCGCCGGGAATGCGGCGCTTCAGCTCATCCGAGGTCCCCTCGGCGACCAGCCGGCCCTGGTCGAGGACCGCGATCCGGTCGGACAGCTCGTCGGCCTCCTCCAGGTACTGGGTGGTCAGGAAGATGGTGACGCCGCCGGCCACCAGGTCCCGGACGATCTGCCACATGCTCCGGCGGCTGCGCGGGTCCAGGCCAGTGGTCGGCTCGTCCAGGAAGATCACGCTCGGGCTGCCGACCAGGGTCATCGCGAGGTCGAGCCGCCGCCGCATGCCCCCGGAGTACGTCGAGACCGGCTTCCCGGCCGCCTCGACCAGGTCGAACTGTTCGAGCAGTTCGGCGGCGCGCCGCCGGCCCTCGCCTCGGGGCAGGTGGTGCAGATCCGCCATCAGGCGCAGGTTCTCGCTGCCGGTCAGCAGGTTGTCCACCGCGGAGAACTGGCCGGTGACGCCGATCGCGGCGCGCACCGCGTCGGGGTTGCCCGCGAGGTCATGGCCGGCGACCCTGGCGTCACCGGCGTCGGCGCCGATCAACGTGGACAGGATCTTGACCGTGGTGGTCTTCCCTGCGCCGTTCGCGCCGAGCAGCGAGAAGATCGTGCCCTGTTGGACGGTCAGGTCGACGCCGTCGAGCACGACGTGGTCGCCGTAGGACTTGCGCAACCCGGTCACCGCGATCGCCGGCTGAACTTGCTTGGTGGTCATGGCTTCTCTCTCGGAAGGTCGGAATCGGATCAGGAACGGCGGATCGTGATGCCGCCGAACGAGGTGTGCCCGTACACCTCGACGGTCTCGGCGGACTCGGTGGGCTGGGCGGCGCTGTCCAGCAGGTTGCGCACCTGCCCGAACCCGGTTTTCACATCGAGCGATGCGGCGATGCCCTCGGCGATGCCGATCTCCAGGTCGCCCTTCGCGGTCGTGAGCTCCACCGAGCCTCGGGCCACCTCGCCGAGGCGGATGCTGCCGTTGGACGTCTTCGCCTCGACACTCGCGGCGGCCCGCCCGACCGAGACGTCGCCGTTGGCCGCGCGCACCCGCACGTCGCCGGCGGCGGCGTCGATTGTGGTGTCGCCGTTGGGGTTGCGCACGGTCACGCGGCCCTCGACCTCGCCGAAGCGGACCTTCCCCGAGCCGGTGCGGATCTCGGCGTCGCCCGCGACGCGGTCCGCGGTGACGTGACCGGCCGCGGTGTCCACATGCAACGAACCGGTCTGCTCAAGCCGGAGATTTCCCGCGGAGGTCGTGAACCCGCACTCCCCCAGCCGGCCCGTGCCGTGGACGTCCCCCACCTGCATGTCGGCGGACACCCGCGAACCGCTGGGCAGTTCGATGGACACGTCGACCGACCTGGTCTTGCGGGAGAAGTCGAAAGCGCGCGCCTTCGGCCCCGTGACCTGGAGGACGCCGTTCGCGTAGTCGACGTGGACCCGTTGGGCGGCCTGCACATCCGACTCATCGGACTCGTCGCTCGGGCGCACGGCGACGGCGGTGTCGGTGCGGTCGCTCGCGGTGATCCGGACGTTGCCGACGCCGAGTTCGAGCGTGACGGAAATCGGTTCTGGGGTCGCGAAATCAGGCATGGCTGTCTCCTCGTGATGGGTGGGTGATGCGGTCCCGCCGGTCGGCGGGCGAGGTGTGCTGAAAGTGAGGTGCGGTCAGCGAAGTGGGCTGAAGAACTTCCGCACGTCGGCGACGAACCGGTCGGGGGCCCGCAGGGCGGCGAACTGATCGCCGTCGATCTCGCGGGGCATTCGCGCCCGTGTCGCGTGGTCGTGGAACCGGTCGTAGTGGGAGTTCGCGGACGAACTGGCGGTTCGAGTGAGCCAGTACAGCATCACGTTGGTCAGCAGCCGGTCGCGGCTGACGGCGGCATCCTTGAGCTGGTCGGCGATGCAGGCGAGCTGCCCGACGGGCGAGTCGGTGAGCCCGTAACCGACCGTCAACGGCCGGGTGTCCTGGATCCCCGTGGACGCGGACGGGGTCTCCTCGTCCTGCCGCGCCTGCGCCCGCGTGGCTTGCTCGGCCCCGATCAGCGCGGCCCGATCGGGCGCGGCCCGGCCCATCAGCGTGGCGATCAGCGCGCCAGCGCCACCGCCCCGAACCCCGTAACGGTCGTGGCCGAGTCGGTCCATCAGCTCCACGAACGCGGCCGCGACCCGGCCGTCGGTCCAGCCGATCTCGGTGACCGGCCCGGACAGGCCGTAGCCCGGGATCGAGGGGATCACCAGGTGGAAGGCGTCGGCCGGATCGCCCCCGTGGCCGCGCGGGTCGCTCAGCGGCCCGATGACGTCCAGGAACTCCACCACCGAGCCGGGCCAGCCGTGGATGAGCAGCAGCGGGACGGCGTCCGGCTCCGGCGAACGGACCTGGAGGAAGTGCACGTGCTGGCCGTCGATGGCGGTGCGGTACTGCGGGTGCTCGTTCAGCTCAGCCTCGTGCTTGCGCCAGCCGTAACTGGTGCGCCAGTACTCGACCAGGTCCATGAGGTAGGCCGGCGGCACCCCCCGCTCCCAGCCGGCCCCGGCCAGCTCGGGCGGCCAGCGCACCCGGTCCAGTCGGTCGTGCAGGTCGTCGAGGTCGGCCTGCGGGATGTGCACCCGGAAGGGCCGTACTTCGTCGCTGTCGTTCATGTAAATGATCGTGCTCGTAAAGACCTGTGGGGCACATCATGAGAACTCATTAGTCGTGGTCGGACCGGCGCAGGGCATGCTGTGCGGGTGAGCCGCGTGGTTGTGAGTCCCGTTTTCGTCGGGCGGGACGAGCAGTTGGCCGCGCTGACTGCGGCCTGCCACCAGTCGATCACCGAGGGCGCGACGGTCGCCCTGATCGCGGGCGAGGCCGGCATCGGCAAATCGCGCATGGTGGAGGAGTTCGGGCGACGACTGACGGATGCTCGCGCCATCACGGGGGAGTGTCTCGAACTTGGCGCGGACGGCCTGCCCTACGCGCCCTTCGTGGCCATCGTGCGCCGCCTGGTGCGCGAACTCGGCGCCGCGCGGGTGGCCGCGCTGACGCCCGACGACGGCCAAGCCCTCGCGGCGTGGCTGCCCGCCCTCGGGACGCCCGCGGACGGCGATGGCCTCGCGGGCAAGGGTCGCCTGTTCGAGGAAGTCCTCGCCCTGTTCGAGGGGCTGGCCGCCGAGCACCCCACCGTCGTGGTCGTCGAGGACCTGCACTGGGCCGACCCGGCAACCCGAGAGCTGTTCCTCTTCCTGGCCCGCAACCTCCAACGGCCCGGCATCATGATCGTCGGCACCTACCGCACCGAGGAGGCCGCCCCGCTGCGCCCCCTGCTGTCCGGGCTCGGCCGAGGCGCCAGGACGTATCGGCTGACCCTGGAGCGGTTCAGCCGCAGCGAGGTCGGCCGCCAGCTCTCCGCGATCCACGGCCGCGAGGCCGACCCTGCCACCGTGACCCGGATCCATCAGCGCAGCGACGGCATCCCGCTGTTCGTCGAGGCCCTCGACGGCGCCGGGGACGCCACTCCAGACAGCCTGCGTGACCTCCTGCTCAGCGGGCTGACCCAGCTACCCGACCGCTGCCGCTCGGTGCTGCGGGCCGCGTCGGCGATCGGCATCAAGGTGCCGCACGCCCTGCTGACCACCGCGATCGGGCTCGACGAGCTGGCCCTTGAGGAAGCGCTGCGGCCGCTCATCGAACGCGAGCTGCTCCTGGTCGCCGACGACGGGTACGCGTTCCGGCACGCGCTGATCCGCGGCGCGGTGTACGAGGGACTGCTGCCCGGCGAGCGGACCCGGCTGCACACCCGGTGCGCCGAGGCACTGCTTGCCGACGGGTCGCAGCCGGCCGAGCTGGCCGCGCACTGGTACGCCGCAGGCAACCCCGTCAAGGCCCTCGCCGCGGCGTGGGAGGCGGCCGCCGCGGCGGCACGGTCCTACGCCTACGCCGAGCAGCTCAGGATGCTCGAACGCGTACTCGAGTTGTGGCGCCCGGAATCCGGGCCACAGCTCGGAATCGACCACGCGACAGTCCTCGAACGCGCGGTGGACGCGTGCCTGCACGCCGGGGAGATCAAGCGCGGCATCGAACTGGTCAGCGCAGCCCTCGCCGAGCTCACCCCGGCCACGGCTCCCGAGCGGGCGGCCGCGTTGCTGGAGATCCGCGGCCGCCTGAAGCTCCGGACCAACACCGACGGGAACGACGACCTCCAGGCCGCCCTGCGGCTCCTGCCCGCCGACGAGCCGAACGTGATCAGGGGCCGGGTGCTGTCCATTCTGGCCAGCGTCCGGCTCATGTACGGCGACCTCGCGGCGGCCGGGCCGCTGGCCGAGGAGACCGTCCGGATCGGCCGGCTCACCGGCGACCGGCTCGTGCTGGCCAGGGGGCTGACGTCGGTCGCGTCCTACCGGGTGGCATCGGGCGACGAGCAACCGTGGGAGCCGCCGATCGCCGAGGCCGCCGAGCTCGCCGAGCAGGCCGGGGACATCGACCTGCTGATGACGATCACCATGAACCAGTGTCGCCTGCTCGCCGAGTTCGGCCAGCACGAGCAGTGCGCGACTGCGGCGCGGCACGCGATCGCGCTCGGCCAGCGCTTCGGTCTCGAGCGCAGCCGAGGGGCCATGCTCGCGACCCACCTCGCCGAGTCGCAGATCCTGTTGGGGCACTGGCGGGACGCACGCGACGTGCTCCTGCAGGCGCTGTCGGTGGACCCGCCCGTGGGCTACCGTGCGGCGCTGCTCCTGCTGCGCGGCCAACTCGACACCGTCGAGGGCGACGCGGAGGCCGCGGCGACGGCCCTCGCCGAAGTGGAGTCCATCGTCGTCGGCGGTCCCAGCCCCGACATGTTCCTGGCGATTCGCATCGCGAACGCGTGCCAGCTCGCGGCAGCCCAGGGCGACCTGGGCGGGTCCGTGCAGGTGCTGCGGCAGGCGCTGTCCTCCCATGACATGTCCACGCTGGAAGACCCCTGGCGTCTCCTGCCGGTCGGCGCGCGGATGCTGCGCGATGCCGGCGCCCGAAATCCCGACGTGGCCGACATTCGAGCCGAGGTGCGCGCCCTGGTTGAGCGGCTCCCGGCCCGGGGCCCGTACCTGGCCGCCCGCCAGGCCATGGCACTGGCCGAACTGGACGGCGGCGATCTGTCCACTTGGGACACTGTTGTGGCGCAATGGCGGACACTGACCCAGCCCTATGAGACAGCGCAGAGCCTCGCACGAGCGGCCGAGGCCGCTATCGTCGCCGGCGACCGTCCGGCCGCGCAGACACGCCTGCGGGAAGCCGCCGAGATCGCCGCCCGCCTAGGGGCGGTTCCGCTGGCACGTGAGATCGCCGCGTTGGGCAGCCGCGGCCGACTCGACCGTTCCGGTGCCGAGTCGACCGCCGTGCCGTCTGAGTCCTCGGAGTTCGGCCTGACGCCCCGCGAACGCGACGTACTGACCCTGATCGCGAAGGGGCTGAGCAACCGGCAGATCGCCCAGGAGCTGTTCATCTCTCCCAATACCGCCGGTGTCCACGTGTCGAGGATCCTGCCGAAACTCGGCGCCGCCAGCCGGACCGAGGCCGCCGCCATCGCCCACCGCGCCGGCCTCGATCTCCGCTGAGCGACTGAGGCACGACAACACACCGGGTGCGGGCGATTCCGTTCAGTCGGTGCCGCCGAGGCGCTTCCTGGTGTCGATGGAAAGCCGGTGTCCGATGTCCTCGAAGAAGGCCAGCGCGGTGGTCCAGGACTGGCGGGCCCGTGCCGTGTTCCCCGCGCGGTCCATCATGTCGCCGATGTTCAGGTACGCCGTGCCCCGATAGGGGATGTCCTGTAGTTCTTCGCTCAGGGCCAGGCTGCGTTCGAAGGCGTCCAGGGCCGCGTCGGGGTCGTGATCTCTGAGCGCGTCACCGAGGTTGTTCCACATGATCATCTCGGAGTGACGGTTGGTCGCGCGTTGATGGATCTCGATGGCTCGCCGATAGTTCTCGATGCCGTCGAGCAACCGACCGCTGCGGTGACAGGCGATCCCGATGTTGCCCCGGACGAATCCCTCGAGTCGGCCGTCGTCGCGGTCGCGGCAGATGGCCAACGCCCTGCCGAGCTCGGCCAGCGCCTGGTCGAACCGGTTCTGGTCGTTGAGCACGGTGGCCAGGTTGTTCAGCGCGGTCGCCTCGCGCGTGCTCGGGTCCGGCACGCGCCGCCTGCGGGCCAGCTCGATGACCTGGCGGTGGCAGGACTCGGCCTCGGCCAGCCTGCGAAGAGTCCGGTAGACCCGCCCCAGGCCGGTGAGTACTCGGTCCTGTCCCTGACCGTCGTCAGCGGCCCGGGCTGCGGCGAGCGCGGTCTCGTAGGTGGACACCCAGTCGTCAAGGTGGTGTCGGAGCAGGAAGTAACCCTGCTGGCTGACCGCCAGTTTCCAGGCGAGGGCCGGCAGTCGGTGGTCGGCGGCGGCGCGCACGGCGGCGGCCAGATTGGCGCGCTCGGCGTCGAACCAGGCCAGGGCTTCTTCCCGGGTGGCGAACGGCGGCGGGGGCGTGCCGGGGATGTCGGCGACGCTAACGGGTGTGATGGGCGTGCCCAGGGCCCGGGCGGCTCGGTCGGCGCCGAGCAGATACCAGGACGTCACCCGGGAGATCGCCGCTGCGGCGGTGTCGGCGGCCTGGTCGGCGGTCGCTTCCGCGGCGAAGGTCCGGAGCAGGTCGTGCAGCTCGTAGCGGCCTGCGGTCCGCTGCCGCACCAGGTGTTCGTCTTGCAGGTGTTCCAGGACGGTGTCGGCCTCGGCCAGGGAGATCCCGGCCAGCGCGGCGGTCGATGCGGCGGTGGCGTCAGGTCCGGGATGCACACCCAGCAGGGCGAACACGCGGCGGACGGGCAAAGACAGGCCGTCGTAGGACAACGCGAAGGCGCGGCGAAGGCCTCGACCGCCCGCGGCGGTGGCCTCAAGCCCGCCGGAGCGCAGCCGCTCGGCCAGGACGGCCAGGCTCCAGGCCGGCCTGGCCCGCAGCCGGGCCGCGGCCAGTGCGACGGCCAGCGGCAGGTGGCCGCACAGCTCCGCGATCTGCTCGGCCACCTCCGGTTCGGCCGCGACCCGGTCCGCGCCGACGATCCTGGCCAGCAGTGCCACGGCTTCGCCCTCGGCGAAAACGTCCAGCAGGTGCACGGACACGCCGTCCAGCCCGGTCAGGGTGCGTCGGCTCGTGATCAGCACCAGGCACGACGGACCGGACGGGATCAGGGCCCGGATCTGGTCCTCGTCGGCGGCGTTGTCCAGCAGCACCAACGCGTTCCTGCCGCTCAGACAGTAACGGAACATGGCGGCCCGCTCGTCGAGACCGTCGGGGATCTGTTGGGCGGGCACCTGGAGTTGGCGCAGGAACGCGTCCAGGACCGAGGACGGATCGACCGGCGGACGCTCGGGGTCGAAGCCACGAAGGTTCACATATAGCTGGACTTCCGCATACCGGCCCGAGCGCACCAGGGTGTGGGCGGCACGCACCGCGAGCTGTGTCTTGCCGACCCCGGCCATACCCTCGATCGCGGAGATCACCACGGTGGTGGCGTCGCAGGACGAGGGGGCTGTGGTCGTGGCGAGAAGCCGTGCCAGCTCGACGCCGCGACCGGTGAAGGTCGCCAGCTCAGCCGGCAACTGGTGGAACACCCCGACCGGGCCACCGGCCTTGACGTCGACGTGCACTCGGACGCACGCCTGCCGCCATCGGTCCACGGTCTGGTCGTCGAGCCCCAACGCTCGGACGATCGCGACCACCAGGTCGATGCTCAGCCGGCGTCGCCGCGGTTGGAAGGCTTCGCCGAGCGTGGACTGCGACAGGGCCTGGGGCGGCCGCATCAACGGCCCGACTTTCCTGGCCAGCGCCCGATAGGACGGGCCACCGGCCCAGGCGCGCAACTCGTTGAGCAGTCCGACGAACTCGGCCACATCAGCAGCCCTGCCCGGATCCGGGACGCCGCCGCTCACGCTCGCCCACCCCCTGGTTGCCGTCGCCGCGCTGTGGCGCCCCATCACCCGCGTGCGCACCGATGTCGCAACCGCCGTTCGGCCGTACCGATAGTGCGGTTTGCGCCGATCATGCAGAACGAGTGTAGATGACCGGATCTGACCGGAAAACTGTCATCCATCGGCGTCGCAGCGGGATCGTCGATCGACGGCGCACGACGAATCGTTCGAGGCTCACCGGCCCATCTCGGCGTTCGTGCGCAGGTCGATGTCGAGAGGTACATCCGCGGGACTGTCACGACCAAAGGTCAACGGTCCGAAGAGGGGACACGTCATGTCGACAATCCGAAGAATAGTGTTGGGGCTCTTCACTGTCATTGCGGCGTGCGGACTGTGGGCCGCGCCCGCCTCCGCGCAGCCGGCGGTGCACCATGCCGAGGTGGTCAGGCCTGCCGACTGGCAGGACACCTCCTGCGCGTACCCGGGGATTTTCCGGGACAACTCGCGCGTCATGCACGTCACCTGGCCCGGCGACTCCAACGTGGAATGTTTCGGCATCGCGCCCAACCGCACGATCTGGCATGCGTGGAACGGGAGCGGTGGTTGGGTCGAGATGCCGGGCGGCGGGCGCGCCGACGACACCTGGGACGCCTGGCAGGACACCAACGGGAACCGCACCGTCAAGATGCAGGTGAACGGAGCCGGCTTCTGGTGCAGCACCTATCCTGCCGGTGGCAACTGGGGCTCCTGGTACCACTGCTCAATTGACTGACGACTGATGCCCGGTCGCGCCGTGACGTGCCAGCCGGCACCTCACGGCGCGTTCCGGTACCGCGTCTCACGCACCTCGTCTGCGAGCGTGGTCACGGCTCAGGCGGCCGGAACCTTGTCGAGGAACCCGTAAACCTTGGTGAAGCGGTCGTTCTCGATCACGGCGACGTCGAACCCGATCACCAGGGGCTCGTCGCCGGGAACGCCCAGGTGCCAGGTGAAGCGCGCGGTGTTGTGGTGCGCGTCGACCGGGCCGCCCGAGGTGAACACCAGGCCCGCGAACTGGGCCTGGGCCCCGGCGATGACCTGGTCGATGACATCGCGGCCGTCGGCGTCCACCAGCGGGTCGGTGTAGCAGGCGTCCTCGGCGAACACCTCAGCCAACACCGCGGCACGCTCAGCCGCGTCGGTGGCGTTCCACGCGTCGAGGTAACGGGCGACGAGGTTCTCGGTGCTGCTCATGGTGATTCTCTCCCTGCTCGGTGCTGATCTCCTGTTGTGCAACAAGCTTCACCCAGCAGAGGTCATCGCGTCGATTACCTCGCAGGTAAGGGCGAGAGTGATCGCTGCCACGGTTCGAGCGCAGCCGAAAATCACCGGCGCCGACCGTGGCTCGACAGGTAACTTGGCCCGGTCGGGTGGTCAGCATCGAGGGGTGTTCCGTGGCGCGCAGGAGTCCTCAGCAGAAGAAGGCACTCAGCTATGCCAAGGACCGCCGCAACGACTACGGCGAGAACGACAAGAGTTCCCGCAAGAACATCCGGCGGAACAAGCGGACACCCAACCGCGCGGACCGGCATCGCGAGCACCAGGTCCTGGTGGGCGCGACCGGTCCCGTCGCCATTGATGTAGCTGAGCAGGTGGAGACCACGCTGCGGGCGAAGAAGTCTGTTCGGCTGGCTGCGCCGTGGCGGAAGTGGCGCGACGCCCCGCTGGCTGACGTTGTCGCCTACAAGCTGCGTCGCCGGGCCAACCTCGGGATGAATGACCCTGCCGATGCCGAAACACGCATCGAACGCATCCGGCGTCGCCTCGGATAGACCGTGCGAGCGGCATCGGTCCAGACGCTCACCGTGGTGTCCGCGCCCCTGAGGTTGGGGCGCGGACACCACGCTCAGGCCAGGCCGCCGGGCGCCGGCGGCACGCTGGTGCCGGTCCAGCCCGGCCGGTCGGGCAGCGCCACCCCGAAGGCACCGTGCAGCTGGCCGTCCGCCCCGTGCACGTAGAGGGTCACGTTGTTGTCGGGCGATCCCGGCACGACGAGGTCGCCGCTGTAGTCGATGTCTCCCCTGCCCTCGTAGTAGGTGTCGAAGGCCCCGTGCGGCATCGCCTGCCACGCCCCCATGAGGCGGCCGTCGCGCAGCGCCAGCACTCCCACCGAGCCGTCGGCGCGGCGCACGGCGGCCGGGGTGCCGCTGACCGTCACCGCGTCGCGCACCGGCGTCGGGGCCGACCAGCCGCCGCCGGGCACGGTCTGTCCCACTGTGACGAGGATGTCGCCGGAACCCCGCAGGAACACCGACATCGTGCCGTCGCCGTTGAGGATCGACGCGGTTCCGGCGTCCGGCGCGAAGCCGGTGCCGAGGTCGGCCACGTTGCTCAGCGGCGCACCGGCCGCGTCCTGCCAGACGGTGAGCAGGTGGCCGTCGGGCCGCGCGGCGAACAGACTGACCACGCCCGCGCCGTCGACCACCGCCGACGGCGTGCCCACGATGCCGACGCCGCCAGCCACCAACGCCGGCGCCGACCAGCCCCCGTCGGGCACGGACTGCCGGGTCGTCCACAGGTTGCCGTCCGCGCCGCGCAGGAACACGGCCATCGTGCCGTCGGCGGCGGCCACCGGCAGCGGGTCGCCGGCGAACCCGCTGCCGAGGTCGCCGCTGTGATCGAACGGGCCGTCGGCGGACTCCTGCCAGTCGGTGATCAGGTGTCCGGCGGGGTTCAGCGCGAACACGCTCACCAGCCCACCAGCCCCGACCACGGCCGACGGCTGACCGCTGATCTGCTGGTGCAGGCCGGTCCACGCGCCCCACTCGCCGAGCGGCCCCGTCGGCCGGAACCCGACCGTCAGCAGTTCTCCCGCCGTGGAGCGGGCGAACAGCTGTAGGCCCCCGCCCGGCAGGGTCACCGCCTTCGCGCCGACCCGTCCCACCGCCGAACCGATGTCGGCCAGCGCGGCCGGGGCCGTGGCCACGGCCGCCGCGACTGCCAGTGCGGCGATGGCGGCCCGGCCAAGGCGGCCGGTGTGCATGTGTGCGGTCATCTCGCTCCCCCGTTGTTCCGGCGCGGCGTCGACGCGCGCCCGGATTCCCACCTACCGAGCGCATGGTGATCGTGATCGCGCCAGGGCACCAGGTCAGCGAGCGGACACAATGCGGCCATTTCGTTGGCCCACGGATCGCGGCTTCACTAGCCTGTGGTGTCGCGGCCCCGGGGGCAGCGGGAGCGAGGGGCGCCGTGACGCTGACGTTTGCCGAGTTGTTGAAGGCACACCGGCTCAGGAGCGGTCTCACCCAGGAGCGGCTGGCCGAGAAGTCGGGCGTCTCGACCCGCACGATCCGCGGCCTGGAGACCGGCAGGCGCAGGGAGCCGAGGCTGGCGTCGGTGCACCTGCTGGCCGCCGCGCTGTCCCTGAACGAGGCCAACACGGACGCGCTGATCGCGGCGAGCCGGGGCGCGGCCCCCGCCGACGCCGGCAGGGCTGCCGGCTGGCCCGGTGCGGCGCGTTCGCTGCCCTACGACGTTCCCGACTTCACCGGCCGCGAGGTCGAGCTGGCCCGGCTGATCGGCCAGGCGGACAGGTCCGAGGCCGCCACGGTGGTCATCTCGGCGATCGACGGCATGGCCGGAGTCGGCAAGACCGCGCTGGCGGTGCGCGCCGCGCACCTGCTGGCCGACCGGTACCCGGATGGCCAGCTGTTCGTGGACCTGCACGGCTTCACCCCGGGCCGGCAGCCCCTTGACCCGGCCGCCGCGCTGGACACGTTGCTGCGGATGCTCGGGGTGCCCGCCGAGGCTGTCCCCGCCGACCAGGAGCAGCGCGCCGCGGTGTGGCGCAGCGAGTTGGCGCCCCGGCGCGTCGTGCTGTTGCTGGACAACGCCGCCGACGCCGCTCAGGTGCGGCCGCTGCTGCCCGGCGCGTCGGGCTGTCTGGTGTTGGTCACGTCGCGGCGCAGGATGCCGGGTCTGCCTGGAGCGGTGCCGCTGTCGCTGGATGTGCTGCCGGCCGACGAGGCCGCCGCGCTGTTCGCGGACGTCTGCGGCGCGGACGGCGAAGCGGACGCGGTGGCCGAGATCGTTGCCCTGTGCGGGCGGCTGCCGCTCGCGGTCCGCATCGCCTCGGCGAGGCTTGCGCACCGGAGCAACTGGAGCCCGGCCCACCTGGCCGCGCGGCTGCGCGACGAGAACCGGCGGCTGGCCGAGCTCGCCGTCGACGGGGAACTCGGTGTCGCTGCGGCGTTCTCGTTGTCCTACACCGGCCTCGACGACCTGCGGCGGCGGGTGTTCCGGCTGCTGGGCTGTCATCCTGGCGGGGACTTCGACCCGCTCGCGGCTGCGACGCTCGCCGACCTCCCGCTCGCCGAGGCCGAGCGCGCGCTTGAGTCCCTTGTGGACTGTCACCTGCTGCTGTCGTCCTCGCCCGACCGCTACACCTTCCACGACCTGCTGCGCCAACACGCAAGGCAGCTCGCCGAGGCCGAGGAGTCCGCGGCCGGCCGGCAGGCGGCGCTCGGCCGGCTGTTCGACCACCAGCTGCGCACCGCCGTCGCCGCCGTCCGCGTGCTCGCGCCGCACGAGCGCGACCTGCCCGACGCGGTGCCGCCGGGCGCCCTCGCCGTCGACCTGTCCGACGACGCGGCCGCGAACGCGTGGCTGGCCAGGGAGTTGCCCAACCTGGTGGCCGGCGCGGTCAACGCGGCCGGGGCCGGCTGGCCGGACCACGCACCCGCGTTGTCGCTGACCCTGTGGCGCTGGCTGGACGACCGGTCCCGGCACGCCGAGGCGCTGACGCTGCACGGCGCGGCCCTCGCGGTGGCGCGGGCGGCCGGCGACCTGTCCGGGCAGGCCGGGGTGCTGTGCAGGATGGGGCAGTCGCACTGGCGGTGGGGGCGCTACGAGCCGGCCACCGAGCACTACCGGCGGGCCCTCGAACTGGCCGGGCGGGCCGGCGACCAGCACACGGAGTCGGTCGCGCTGAGCGGGCTCGGCAACATCGCCGGCCAGTCCGGCCGCTACGAGCAGGCCACCGAGCACTACGAGCGGGCGCTGGTGCTGCTGCGCGCGGTGGGCAACCGCGTCACGGAGGCGAGCACCCGCAACAACCTCGGCATCGTGCACCAGTACCTCGGCCGCTACGAGGACGCGCTGGCCTGCCACCGGCAGGCGCTGACGATCGCCCGCGAGACCGGCAACCGCAACATCGAGAGCATGGCGCTGACCAACCTCGGCGTCGACCAGCGCCGGTTGGGCCACTACCGGGAGGCCGTGGACTGCCACCGTCAGGCGCTCGCCCTGGCCCGCGAGGCCGGCGACGCCTACGGGGAGAGCTTCGCGCTCAACGATCTCGGCGTCGCGAACCTGCTGCTCGGCGAGCACGAGTCGGCGTTGGTCCACCACCGGCAGGCGCTGGCCGTCGCGCGCGAAGTCGGCAACCGGGTCGCCGAGGGCGGCGCGCTCAACGGCCTTGGCCGGGCGCACCTGCGGCAGGGTTTCCCAGCGGAAGCCGAGGACTGCCATCGAAAGGCGCTGGCGCTGGCGCGCGAGACCGACGACTGGAACGCCGAAGCCGAGGCGCTGCTTGGGCTGGGCGAGGCAACCGTCGCGGCGGGCGATCCGACGGGAGCGGTGGCGCACCTGCGGCAGGCGCTGGTCATGGCCGACCGCATCAAGGACCGGCACCTTCAGGCCGAGACCCACGCGGGCCTCGGCCGCGCGTTCGCGGCGTGCGGCGACGACCGCGCGGCGGACGGGCACCGGCGGCGGGCCGCCGAGCTGTACGCGGGGCTCGGCACGCCGGAACCCGTTCTGTCAAAGGACACTGAGCGGGGTGGCGAGTGACCGGTCCATGACCTGTCGGTGTCCGGTTCCGGTGCCCAAGACTCTGCCGCGGTAGGCAACACACCGCGAACAAAGGCAGGACATCGTGACAAAGCTACGCAGTCTGTTTGCGGCAGCGCTGCTGTCCGTGATCGCACTCGGCGCGCTGATCGTCGCCCCCGCCGCGGCCTCCGCGGCCCCCGGCCCGCTTCCGGACCCGGGCAGCAAGGTGAACTTCCGGATCTACAACACCAACACGGGCCGCTGCCTGTCGGCCACTCCCAGCTCCATTTTCACCCTCGTGTCGTGCGGCGACAACAACGCCGTGTGGGTCGTCTACGGGTACAGGGACGACCCCACGTTCCAGGTCGGCAACCTGGGGCAGGCCAACATATGCCTCGGCGTCGACCCGATTGGTGGGTCGGCGGGTGCGATTTCGTGCAGCGACGAGTTCAACGCCCGTTGGTACTTCGACCAGCTGTCCGGCAACGCCTGGCAGCTGCGCAGCCGGCACGCCGAGTACTTCGGCTGGGGCGACCAGTGCCTGATGGATCAGCCAGAGGGATACCTCAAGCTGGGGAGCTGCCGCGACGGCGGCGTGCGCACCATGTGGTCCCTCGTGTACGCGTAGCGGGCGGCCCATCGAGGACAGCATCGAAGGCGGCAGTGCCCGGTCGACGACCGGGCACTGCCGCACGCCCACGAGCTACCTGCTCTCGTCGAGTGAGGGGCGAGACCTAGCATCCACCAGGACCGCCCAGCCTGAAGGAGGTTGGGGTGGCCGAGCCGGCGTCGTAGTAGCTCGGATCGGTTGCGGTGACAGCGAAGTACGGCTGGGACGAGGATCCGTAGAGCTGGTAGTTGGATATCGAGGACGCTCCCGACTGGCTGCCGAAGACGCCGTCGCCCATCTGGGTGCAACTGGGCTGACTGGGGGCGGAGACTTCGCCGAAGGCGGAGACGGTGTGGGCGGTGGTGAAAGCGCCACCCCACTCGGACCCCGGGAAGTACCCGAACGGCACGTTGTTGTAGTAGGCCCACCAGTCGCCGTTGTAGTTCCGCAGCGCGAAACTGCCGTAGGTCCCCGGGGTCAGGGTCATCCCGGCGGTCACGGTGGAGGACACCTGCACGAAACCGCAGCCGGCGTTGTAGCACTGCGGCTGGCCGTTGATCCAGAAGAAGACGAACAGGTGGGTCTGGTAGTCGCCGTAGGTTCCGGGGTCGATGGTCCAGCCGATCTCGACGGTGTCGGCGGTGGTTGTGGAGTTGGTGTTCTGCAAGGCAAGTTCCTGGAGTGAGTGGCCATTGGCGCTCACGTTGGCCGGCGCGGCCTGGTACATGGTGACGCCCGCACCCGACGTCGTGGTGTGCTGCCGGCCGGTGACGTAGCTGTAGCAGGACCCGAACCAGCACGTGGCAGCGTTGGCGTCGCCGGCGGGCAGAAGGAGCGTCGCCGCGGTCGTGGCGACCGCGATCGCCGCTGCGGCTAACAGGGATTTGGGCGTGCTTGTGTTGCGGCGCAGGGACATCAGGGTCTCTCTTTCGGTAGGTGCGCGTCGTGCGCCAGGCGTCGGCCGGCCGGCGCCTGCGCGAGGTCGCGGTGCGGGAGTGCGGCAGCAGATCGTCCGGCCCGTGAACAGGGTGGGCGCGGCCGTCAGGGACAGGGTGTGGGCCGAGTCGAAACGCGGAACTCGTAGCGGACGCGCTCGGGGCCTGGACCGTCGGTCAATGGTCCCGCGCGTAGCAGGCTTCCTATTAACTAATGACATAACTGCACTTACATTGTCGGTTAACATAGGCCGAGGATGCCCGCAGCGCAAGACCCTCCAGCAGGTTCGTGGTAGGAGTGCCGTGAGCCATCGGACGCAGGACGAGAAGGAGGGCGCGATGACCGTTCCCGACACGGGTCAGGAGCGTCCGGATCAGATCGGCGCGCGCCTACAGCGTCTGCGCACCGAGCGCGGACTGACCCAGCGCGCCTTGGCAGGACCCGGTTACACCGCCGCGTACGTGTCCACCGTGGAGTCCGGCAAGGCGCGGCCGTCCGACGCCGCGCTGCGCTACTTTGCCGAACGCCTCGACGTCAGTTACGAGGAACTCGCGGCCGGTGTTCCGGCCGGGCTGCGCACCGAGATCCGCGACGGGCTGGCCGAGGCGAACCAGCTGACGGACGCGGGCAGGGGTGCCGAGGCCGAGGCGCTGCTGCACGACCTGATCGGCCGGGCCGCCGAACACGACCTGCCCGATCTCGTCGCCGAACTGCGCGCCACGCTGGGTTCGTTCCTGCTGCGGCGCGGCGCCCTGGTCGACGGCAGGGAGCAGTTCGAGCAGGCCGAGGCGCTGCTTGTCGACCGGCCCCTGCCCGCTCGGGTCCGCGCCATCCGCGGCCGCGCGACAGCCCACTACCTGGCAGGGGACGTCCGTTACTCCTGCTATCTGTTGGAGACGACGATCAGCGAGCTGAACGGGGGCGGGCTGCCGGACCCGGCGTCCCTGATGCTGTTGTACGCAGCGGTGATCGGCCCATACCTGGAGCTCGGCGCCCTCGAGCGCGCGACCAAGGCGGCCACCCTCGCTCTCGACCTGGCGTCGAGCGTGACAGATCCGTTGGCCATCGCCGCACTGCACCGCTCCGTCGCGCGAACCCTCGCGGCAGGCGGCCGGTTCGCGGAGGCCGAGGCCAGCCTGATCAAGGCGCAGGAGGTGTACCAGCAGTGGGAGATCCGAGCGGAACTCGCGCAGTGCCACTGGATGCGCGGCTACCTGCACGCCCAGCACGACCGCCTCGCTGACGCCGAGACCGAACTTCGGACCGCCGCCGAGATGCTGCGCGCCGCCGGCAGCACGTTCTTCGCCGTCCAGGTCGAGGTCGAGCTCGCCGACGTCCGCTGGCGGCTCGGTCACGTCGCCGAAGCCGCAGAACTGCTCATGCCGTTGCTCGCGGGACTGGGTCCCGGCCATGGTGCCGTCCATGCCGCCGCAGCGCACCGCCTGCTCGGCCTGATCCGCGAACACTCCGAGAACCTGGACGCGGCCGAAGGGCACTACCGCACCGCGATCGAGCTCCAGCAGGAAGCCGATGTCACGGGCGACCTGGCCGACACCTCACGTCTGCTCGGTGACCTGCTTGACCGTCAGGGCCGCACCCGCGAGGCCATCGCCGCCTACCGGAACGGGCTCACCCAGCTCACCCGCCCGGGCACCACCACCCTCGGCCCCACCCCGCTCCCGCCGCCGATCATCCCGGCCACGGCCGCGACGGACCGCGACCGGCGTCCGCAGACATCCAGCACGCGGTGAACCACACCGTCAACGGTGTGCGGGTCCGGTCGAAGATCGTGCCCGCCGTCACCGAGGTGCGGCCGCCGCAGTCGGTGCACCTGAACCGGCCATCGCCCAGCCGCCAGCCCCCGGCATGACCGCAGGCCGGGCAGACGAAGCCGCCCGGCCAGCTGTCCGGTCAGATGCTCACCCGTAGACGTACTCGGCGCGCCACTGGTCCTGCGGGCGGTGGTGCAGTTCCAGGTAGGACTCCGCGACGACATCGGGATCGAAGCGCGCGTCGCCAGGCGAAAGGAAACCCCGGATGGTCACGGTGGTGACGTGCACACCCGCCTCGCGCTGTTCCTCGTGCAGGGCATGGGCGTAGGCGCGCAGCGCGGCCTTGCCGACCGACAGGCTGGTGTAGTCGGGCGAGGGATTCAGCGCCATACCGCCGCCGGTGAACAGCACGGTCCCCCTGCCCTCGCGCAGCATCGGGATGACGGTGGTCGCCGCGACGGCGGCACCGGTCACGTTGACGGCGAAGCTGGTCGCCCAGTCCTCGACGCTGATGCCGGTCGGCCTGTCGGGGCGGGCGAACGCGGCGTTGTAGACGAGCACGTCGGGTTCGCCGAGATCGTCGACGGCCTCGGCGAGGACGGTGGCAAGCAGGCCCGGTGCGGCCGCGTCTGCCGAGTAGGCGACGGCGGAGTGCCCCGCGTCGACGAGGTCGTCGGCCAGGGTCTTCAGCCGCGGCCCGTCCCGGCCGATCAGCGCCACCCGGTGGCCGTCGCCGGCGAAGGCCGCGGCGAGGGACCGGCCGAGGCCGGGTCCCGCGCCGACGATCAGGGCGCTGCCCTTGGTGGTGTTCATCCTTGCGTCTCCAGATCTCATCGGTAGGCCGGCGTCGGCGGAATGGGGCGCCCGGCACGCACTGCGTCAACGACCGCAAGGGCGTCGGCGAGCCGGTACTCCTCGCCGTAGACGGCGTTGGGCCGACGCGGCGACTCCATCACGGCGCAGTCCGCGACGCCGCCGAGGTCCACTGGGGCGTAACCGAGGCTCTCGACGAACCCCGCGACGACCTTCTTGGCCTCCTCGTCGTCGCCGCACAGCCACTGCACCACCCGGCTGTGCCCGGAGCGCCCGGCCACAGCCGCCTGGAAGCCGGAAGTCATGGTGTTGAACGACTTCGTGTAGCGGGCCTCTGGCATCCGGGAGGCGTTGAACGCGGCGGCCGTCTGGCCAGGAGCCGGTCCGGGCCCGGAGCCGAACTGGTTGGTGGTGTCGACGACGAGCCTGCCGTCCAGCGGCCCTGCCTGTTCGAGGGCGAGGCCGACGACGCCCCACGGCACGGCGAGGACGGTCAGGTCGGCCGAGGCCACCACCTCGCGCGGCGTCCCGACTGCGGCTCGGTCGCCCAGACCGCTCGCGAAGGCCCGGAGGGTCGCGGGGTCGCGCGAGAAGCTGAGGATCACCTCGTGCCCGACGCGGACGGCCTGGTGCGCGACGTTGCCGCCGATGTGGCCGGCCCCGATGATGCCGATTCTCATGGTTTCCGCTCTTGGTTTGCTTTGGTGGCAACGATCACGACTGGAGGCTGAGCCACGTCGTCTTGTACTGGGTGTAGTTCTCGAACGCCTCGGGACCGTTCTCCCGCCCGTAGCCACTGGCCTTGAACCCGCCGAACGGCGCCGACGGGTCGTACAGGTGCCAGGTGTTGAGCCAGACGGTGCCCGCGTCGAGGCGCTCGGCCACGCGAAGGGCCTTGGCGAGGTCCCTGGTCTGCACGCCGGCGGCGAGGCCGTAGGGCGTCGCGTTGCCGAGGGCGACGGCGTCGTCCTCGGTGTCGAACGGGATCACCGGCAGGACGGGACCGAAGATCTCCTCCTGGGCGATCCGCATGTCGTTGCTGGCGTTGGCGAACACCGTCGGCTCGATGTAGAGGCCGCGGCCGTCGACGGTCAGCGACTTGCCCCCGGTGACCAGGCTGGCGCCGTCCTCGTCGCGGCCGATGTCGATGTACCGCAGGACCTTCTCGAACTCACGCCGGTTGGCGATCGGCCCGAAGTCCGAGGCAGGGTCGAAGGGATCGCCGGTGCGGGCGTTGGCGCACATCGCCGTCAGCCGCTCGACGACCTCGTCGTAGACCTCGCGCTGCACCAGCAGTCTGGAGCCGGCGACGCAGACTTCGCCCTTGTTCCAGAAGATGGCGTAGAACGCGGTGGTGACCGCGCGCTCCAGGTCCGCGTCGGCGAAGATGATGTCGGGGCTCTTGCCGCCGAGCTCCATCGTCAGGTGCTTCAGCGTCTCGGCCGAGTCGCGGATGATGGACTTGCCGGTCGCGGTCGAGCCGGTGAGCGCCACCTTGTCGATGCGAGGGTCGCCGACCAGCGCCCTACCTACCTCGGCGCCGCCGCCGGTGAGCAGGTTGTAGGCGCCCTCGGGCACCCCGGCGTCCATCATGATCTCGGCCAGCGTGATCGACGACAGCGGCGTGTCGGCGGACGGCTTGTGGATGAAGGTGTTCCCGGCTGCCAGGGCCGGCGCGATCTTGCTGACGGTCAGGATCAGCGGGAAGTTGAACGGGGTGATCGCCGCGACGACGCCGAGCGGCTGACGCCGGGTGAACGCCATGACGTCGCCGGTGGACCCGACCGGCTCCACGGTCTTGACCGCGCCTTCGAGCTTGGTCGTCCAACCGGCGAAGTAGCGGAACATGTTGGCGATGTGCGGGACGTCGATGGACATCGCGTCACGCCACAGCTTGCCCATGTCCACGACCTCGCGGAAGGCGAGGTCCTCGGCCCGTTCCTCGATCAGGTCCGCGACCTTGTTGAGGACCTTCGCGCGCTGGGACCCTGGCATGCGGCTCCAGCCGCCATCGTCGAACGCCTGGCGCGCGGCGGCGGCCGCCAGTGCCGCGTCCTCGGGGCCGGACTTGGCGACGGTCGTGGTCACCTGCTCGGTCGCCGGGTTGACCGTCGCTTCGGTGGCGCCGTCCGCGGCGTCCCGCCACTGACCGCCGATGAGCAGCCGGCCAGCGGGGACGACACGCGAGTCCACCGTCAGGGGCAGGGATTCGGTGTTGCTTGTCAACGTATTCACTCTCTGTTCTGCGCCGCGAGAGCGGTCGCGATCGACCGGCCGATCCCGGTGCCCGCGCCGGTCACCAGCGCGGTCCTGCCGTCAAGGGATGTCGGGGTGGTCATCACTCGAACCAGTAGTCCAGGTGGATCTGCGCGCCCTCGCCGAGTTTGGCGTGGAACCCGCCCTCCCCGCGCAGCCCGGCCAGCTCGCCGGTGCCCGAGCCCGGCACCACGAACCAGTCGCCCTTGACCTGGTCGCCTTCAACGATTCCGGTGTCCTGCAACAGAAAGCTGCCGGACCTCTCGGCGATGGTGCCGTTGACCCGCTCGATGCCGACGAAGCTGGCCGACCCGTCGGCGTTGGCGGACTGGAGGAACTCCACCACCCCGACGCCCTCGATGTCGCCGTCGAAGGACTCCTCGACGTGGATCCGCGTCAGGACCGGGCCGTCGGCCGGCTCGTCGTAGACGGCGGGTTCGTACTTGTGCACCGTGATGACCGCGTTCGCGCGGACGGTACCGGTACTGGGAATGCTCATCGTGTCGTTACTTTCGTTGGCTGGGTTGCCGGCGTGGTTGACGCCGTCAGCGTTGGTCGGCGCGTCAGCGGTAGCCGTAGGCCCGCCAGTTGTTCAGGACGCGCTCCTGGATCTCGACCGGCCAGCCGTTCTCGAAGCTGCCCTTCACCGGGCGCCTGCCTTCGGGATACAGGTCGGCGAGCAGGCAGTTGTAGATGACCTTCCCGGCCATGAACGTGCGCGACTCCTCCTCGGAGAGGTAGACCGCGAGCTGGTCGCTCACCTTGTGCGGGAAGTGGAACTCGCCGCGCCCGGTGTCCGGGTGGGACCGGGTGGCGAAGGCCCAGACGACCTGGCTCAGGTCGGTGATGTCGACGTCGTCCTCGACCAGCAGGATCTTGGGGGCGTTCACCGAGGGCTTGCCGGTGAAGATGACGTCGGCGACCTTCCCGACGAGCTCGGCGGAGGACAGTCCGGTGGTCTCGTGCCAGTCCCGGCTGACCGCCAGCGTCAGCCAGTGCACGGCCGCCTCGAAGTTGTACCAGGCGGAGCTGATCGGGAGCTCGGCCGCACGCAGCAGGTGGAGGATCTCCGCGGCGCTGGTGGTGCCGATGATCGTGTGGTCCTCCTCGACCGGCGGCCCCGCGGCGACGACCGGCTGGATCGCGTCGTCGCGGTAGGTGATCGCGCTGACGTGGAACACCTGCTTGGGCGACGCCTCGGTGGCGTTGTAGCCGGGGAACTCGTTGAACGGCCCCTCCGAGACGGTCTCGTCCAGGGAGATGTGCCCCTCGATGATCATCTCGGCGGTGGCCGGGACGAGCAGGTCGACGGTCTCGGCCGGGACGAGCTCGATGCCCTCGCCGAACAGCGCGCCGAGATAGTGGCTCTCGTCAACGCCTTCGGGGATCGGCATGCCGCCGACCCAGGGCAGACCGGGCTCGACGCCGACGGCAAGGGCGATCGGCATCGGCTCGCCGATCTCGGTCCACTTCGACCGGACGACCCCGAGGTGCTGCGGGCCGGGGATGAGACAGGCCAGGGTGTCCTTGCCGGCGATCATCATGCGGTTGATCGACCAGTTGGTCCAGGACCCGTCCGGGGTCCTGACGATGTTCATGCCGTAGGTCTGGATGTAGCGCCCGCCGTCGTTGCCGTGGATCAGCGGCGTCGGGAACGCGAACAGGTCGATCTCGTCGCCGAGCATGATGTTCTGCTTGCAGGGCGCCGAAGCCGCGTCGACGACGACCGGCGGGATGCCGGGCTTGGCGCGCGCGGCGGCCAGGGCTTCGACGATCCGCTGGCCGGTCGCGTCGGCGGGCAGTCCGATGGCCAGAGCGATGCGCGCGAACCGGTGCTCGGCGCTGCTGAGCGCGCCGGGCGCGCCGAAGAGCCGGAACCCGGTCCCCTGGTAGCCGGTCAGGTTGGTGAACAGCGGCGCCGGGGCCGTCAGGTCGTAGGAGCGCCGGATGATCGCGCCGACTTCCATGTTCCAGTCGACCTCGACGTCGATGGTCTGGACGTCGCCGATCTTCGCCAGCTCGTCGATGAACTCACGGAGGCTGCGCAGGTGCGTCACTGGGATTCCTCGTCCGGTCACAGGTGCGTGGTCGTGGGTCGCGGCGTCGCGGGGTGCGCCGCCGCGCGGTGGGAGCTGGCCCGGCGGACGGGTCACTCGCCCCAGCGGGGCAGGTCCGGGACGTCGATGCCGAGCAGGTCGAGGGCGCGTCCCGCGGTGTGCTCGACGATGTCCTCGACGCTGCCGGGGCGGAGGTAGAAGGCGGGCACCGGCGGCATGACGATCCCGCCCGACTCGGTGACCGCGGTCATGGCCCGGAGATGCCCCATGGTCAGCGGGGTCTCCCTGACCATCAGGACCAGCCGCCGGCGCTCCTTGAGCGTCACGTCGGCGGCCCGCGTCAGCAGGTTGTCGCCGTTGGAGTAGGCGATCGCCGAGAGGGTCCTGATCGAGCAGGGGGCCACGATCATCCCGGTGGTGCGGAAGGATCCCGACGCGATCGACGCCCCGATGTCGGCCGGCCGGTGGCAGACGTCCGCCATGGCCGCGAGGTCCCGTGCGGACAGGTCGGTCTCGTAGGCCCGCGTCTGCTGGCCGGCCGGCGTGACGACGAGGTGCGTCTGCACCCCCGCCTTCCTGGCCAGCTCCAGGACCTTCATGCCGTAGGCGATCCCGGTGGCGCCGCTGATCCCCACAACAAGCCGACGGGCTTCCATCAGTCCTCCCCCTGTTCGAGGACTGACGCTATTGGCGGGCGACAACGCGGTCATATCGCGGCGATATCGCGGCCAGCAGCTCCAGCGCGGCGAGCCTGGCCTCGACGGAGTCGGCTTCCGGCCGGGCCAGGTCGCGGAAGAGCTCCATGGCGGCCCGCCACGCCCCACGGGCCCCGGCCGGGTCGCCCGTCTGCGCGTGGATCTCCCCTACCCGCGCAAGGGACACGGCGGCTTGGAAGCTGTTTCCTGCGCCCTCGAACAGGTCGATCGCGGTGTCGTAGCAGTCGATCGCGGAGGAGTAGTCGCCGAGTCCGTGGTGAATGAAGCCGAGGCTGTCCCGGACGTGGCCCTCCAGGTTCCTGGCCCCGAGCCCCTGGACCAGTTCGGCCGCCTCGCGGCAGTGGGCGAGCGCTTGGCGCAGATCGCCGTACTGGGCCAGGACGTACCCCATCGAGTTGAGCGCCTCGGCCTGGCCGAGCTGGTTCCCCGTCGCCCTTGCGCCGGCCCGGCGACAGCGCTGGAGGTGCGTGGTGCCAAGTTCGTGCTCGCCCTCCGAGGACAGGACGCCGCCGATGAGCCGACGCCGGACGGTGTCGCCCCGCTCGCGCCACCGACCGAGCCACAGCAGGCCCGTCGACTGCGCGCAGGCCAGCTGCCAGGCGGAGGTGTCGTAGCCGCAGGCGACGGCCTCGGCGACCAGGTTGGCCAGCACCTCGTGCTCGGCGTGGAACCAGGCCGTCGCGGCGGCCCGGTTGGCAAAGCCGTCGGACCGCACGTCCGGCCGCACGCCGACGCAGTCCAGCTCGATCGGGAGCGGGCTCGTGCAGAGCACGCGGTCGGCCGCGATGCTCGAACGCAGGTAGTAGTCGAGGAGCCGATGCGTCGCCGCGCGCACCTCGTCCTCGGTCTCCTCGCGTTCCACGAGTTCGGCGGCGAAGGCGCGCACCAGATTGTGCATCGCGTGGCGCCCCGGCGCGGCCTCGGTTGTCAGGCTCATGGCGGCAAGCTCGGCCAGCAGGGTCGCGGCGGCGGAACTCGCAACACCCGCCACGGCCGCCGCGGCGGGGACCGATATCTCGGGGCCCGGCTGGAGGGACAGGAACCGCAGCATGCGCGCGGCCTCGGCGGACAGCAGCCGGTAGGACCAGGACAGGACCTCGCGGACGCTGCTCGCCGCGTCCCCGCCATCGAACAGGTCGAGTGCGCCATGCCCGCCGAGCTGGGCGACGAGGGCTTCCAGGGGGATGTGGGGCATCGACGCGGCGCGGGCGGCGGCAACGGCCAGAGCCAGCGGCAGCCGTCCGCAGCGCTCGGCAAGCAGCGCGACCGCCGCCCCGTGCCCCGCCGTGCGGAGCGCGCCGAGCCGGCGGGTCAGCAGGTCGCGGGCCCCCTCCTCGGACAGCGGGGCCAGCGGGATCGGCTCGGCCCCGTCCAGTGCCACCAGGCCGGCGAGCGCGCTCCGGCTGGTCACCAGGGTCCGGCAGGAGTCGCCGGGCGGGAGCAGCGGGCGCACCTGGTCGGCGTCGCGCGCGTTGTCGAACACGAACAGCAGCCGCCGGTCGGCGACGGTGCTGCGGTAGAGGGCGGCCCGGCCCTCCGGGGTGGCCGGATGGAGTCCGGCCGGCACGCCGAGGCAGTCGAGCAGGATGCTGACGGCCGCGTCCGGCGCGAGCGGACGGCCGTGCGCCGTGAACCCGTTCAGGTCGAGGTACAGCTGCCCTTCGGGGAACAGCGGTGCCGCGCTGTGCGCCCACGCCAGCGCCACGGTGGTCTTGCCGACACCCGCCGGGCCGACCAGGAGCGCGACGCGGCAGTCGGACCGCTCGACCCCGGCCATCATCCGCGTCAGTTCGAGGAGTTCGCTGTCGCGGCCGATGACCATGCGGGGTGCCGAGGGGAGCTGTAGCGGCGGGGTGACCGGCCAGCTCCCGGACCGATGCAGGGGGCGCGCCGCGCTGGCGGCGTGCTGTGTCTTCCGCCAGGCGTCCAGCACGTCCGCCACGGGGGCGTCGTGCAGGACCAGCTCGTGCAGCTCCCGCAATACCTGGGAGGGCTCAACCCCGAGCTCGTCGCGGAGCAGCGCCCGGACCCGGCGATAGTGCGCCAGGGCCTCCACCCTATGCCCGCAGCCGTACAGGGTGAGGAGTTGGCGCGCGTACAGCGGTTCCCGCAGCGGATGCCGCGCGATCAGGTCGGTGATCCACGGCATGGCCTGGTCGAAGCGTGCCGCGCACAGCGACGCGTCGATCCGCAGCTCCGCCAGCCGGAGCCGCAGCCCGTCGAGAGCAGGGGCGTGTTCCCCATGGAAGCGGTCGCAGTCGATGTCCTGGAGCGGCTCGCCGCGCCACAGCTCCAGGGCCTGGCCGACCAGCGTCCCCGCCTCGGCACAGTCGCCGAGGGCCAGGGCGCGCCGAGCGCGTGACTCCAGCGCGTCGGCGTGCAGGTGGTCGGCCTCGACGTCGTCCCGGATCTCCAGGAGGTAGCCGCCGTTCTCCGTCCGCAGGCGCGGCGCGACCTCGGGGCCGAGAATCTTGCGGAGCCGGGTGACGTAGTTGAGGACCGCAGTCCGCGCGCTTGGCGGGCTCGCGTCCTCCCACAGCACGTCGATCAGGGCTGGCACGGAGACGGACTGGTTCGGCCGGGTCAGCAGGCAGGCCAGCACGGCCCGCTGCTTCGCGGCCGGGACGGTGAACCGGCGGCCCCGGTCGTCCGCCACTTCGATCGGCCCCAGCAGTCCGAATCGCATCGCTGTCCTCGCCATCCCGCACAAGCCACCGCCGCGGCGGAGACGGCCTCGTCCCCCGCGCACCGCCGCGGCTACCCCAGAAACCCGCAGACCAGCTGACATCCAAGCTCGACCCTGCCGCCGGCCCACGCGACGCTACGTGCGAACGGACGCGGTGAGGGAGGACCGAACGCGCCACATTCCCGACGACCTTCTGGCGTAGGGAACTCGCTTGCCGCACCATGATCGGGATAGTTAGCTTCGGCCGTCAGGGTGCCGACGACGCGCGGAGGACTTGCACATGGCGGCACCGTCGGCCGAACCGACCGACTCCGCGGCCGTGCCACGGCTGATTCTGTCCGCCTCGGGCCAGCGCGGAGCCGACCGCAAGCGCTTGGCCGACGCCGCCGGGCTCGCGCAGTGGGCGCTTGCCGACGACTCGATCCGCATCCCCGCAGCGCAGACCCTGCGGCTGTGGGATCTGACCGAGGCGAAGTGCGACACCCGCTACGTCGGCGTCCGGGGTGCGGACTACTACCGGCCAGGCATGCTCGGGATGTTCGACCGCCTCGTGGTCAGCGCGCCCGATGTCGGGTCCGGCCTGCGGGTCGCGAGCTCGTACGCGCGCCTCGCCACCTCGGCCGAGTTCGCCTTCGCCGAGCGGGCTGGCGAGGCCGTCCTCACGGTTGCGCAGATCCCCGGGGACGGCAACTCCAGGGCGCTGGCCGCCGAGTTCATCCTCGGCGTCGTGTTGAACCTGATCAGGAAGGCGGCAGGGCGGCCGGTGACGCCGGCACGGGTCGAGTTCGCCAGCCCGGCGCCGCACGCCCACGCCGAGCACGCCGAGCTGTATGGCACCGCGTCGATCGACTTCGACCAGCCCGCCGACGCGCTGGTCTTCCGCGCCGACGACATGCGCCTGCCGCTGCCCACCGCCGACCCGGTCGCCGCCGGGCGCCTGCGCGGCCGCGCCGACACTCTCGTCTCGGCGCGGCGCGCCACCACCTGGCGCGACTGGCTGCGGCACCGGATCAACGCGCGCCTGTCCGAGGGCACCGCCAGCCTCGACGCCGTCGCCCGCGACCTGTACCTGAGCCCCCGCACCCTGCAACGCCGGCTCGGCGAGCAGGACACCACCTGGCGCGCCGAGCTCGACGCCGTGCGCCGGCAGCGAGCCGTGACGCTGCTCGGCACCAGCTCCCCGACCCGCGCCGACCTCGCCGAGGAGCTGGGCTACTCGGCGGCGCGCGCCGCCCGGCGCACGTTGCGCCGCTGGGAGGTGGCGGCCGTGAAACCGACCGATCCGCACAGAGGAGCACGATGACCACCGACACCACCACCACCGCCGACGACGACCGGCGCCCGGTCATGCTGGCCGTCGACGACGATCCGCAGGTGCTGCGGGCCGTCCGGCGGGACCTGCGCCGCTCCTACGCCGGCCAGTACCGGGTCGTCACGGTGTCCTCGGCGGCGGAGGCGCTTGCGGTGCTGGACGAACTGGCCGCGCGCGGCGAGGAGCCCGCGCTGCTGCTGTCCGACCAGCGGATGCCGGAGACCACCGGAGTGGAGTTCCTGCGCCGCTCGCTGACGCTGTTCCCCGAGGCGCGGCGGGTTTTGCTCACCGCCTACGCCGACACCGACGCGGCCATCTCGGCGATCAACGACGCCCGGCTGGACCACTACCTGATGAAGCCGTGGGACCCGCCGGAGGAGCGCTTCTACCCGGTGCTGGACGACCTGCTGGCCGACTGGCAGGCGGCGCGCGCCTCGCAGTGGCAGGGCATCCGGGTGATCGGGCTGCGGTTCAACGCGGCCACCCACGACATCCGGAACTTCCTGACCCGCCAGCTCATCCCGTTCCGGTTCACCGACGCCGGTGCCAACCCGGACGCGGCGGACGGCCTCGCGCTGCCCGTGGTGGAGTTCCCCGACGGCAGCAGGCTCGCCGCGCCGACGACCGCCCAGCTCAGCGAGCAGCTCGGCCTGGCGACGGCGGCGGAGCGCAAGGCGTACGACCTGGTGATCGTCGGCGCGGGCCCCAGCGGGCTGGCTGCGGCCGTCTATGGGGCGTCGGAGGGCCTGAGCACCGTCGCCGTCGACCGGGAGGCCCCCGGCGGGCAGGCGGGCACCAGCTCGCGGATCGAGAACTACCTCGGCTTCCCCGCCGGCCTGTCCGGCGGCGACCTGGCTCGCCGGGCGACCGCGCAGGCGAAGCGGCTCGGCGCGGAAATCCTTTCACCGCAGGAGATCACCTCGCTGCGCGTGGAGGACTCGGTCAAGGTGATCACGCTGTCGGACGGCACCGAGATCACCGCGCAGGCGCTGATCCTGGCGACCGGGGTCAGCTACAACCGGCTCGACGTCCCAGGGGCGGACGGGCTGGCTGGCGCCGGCGTCTACTACGGCGCGGCCGTGACCGAGGCGATCTCCTGCTCGGGACTCACGGTCTATGTGGTGGGCGGGGCCAACTCCGCCGGCCAGGGCGCCATGTACTTCTCGAAGTACGCGGCCAGGGTCGTCATGCTCATCCGCGGCGACTCGCTGGAGAAGGGCATGTCCCAGTACCTGGTCGAGCAGATCAGGAGCACCCCGAACATCGAGGTGCGGCTGCGGACGAAGGTCGTGCGGCTGGAGGGCGAGGGCCGGCTTGAGCGGCTCGTGCTGGACCGCGACGGCACCGAGCAGGTCGCCGAGGCCGACGCGGTGTTCACGTTCATCGGCGCGGCACCCCGGACATCCTGGCTGCCCAAGGAGATCCTGCGCGATCCGCACGGCTTCGTGATCACCGGCACCGAGCTGTCCGACGACCAGCTGGCCGAATCCGGCTGGTCGCTGTCGCGTCTGCCCTTCCTGCTGGAGACCAGCGTGCCCGGCGTGTTCGCGGTCGGCGACGTGCGGTCCGGCGCGATGCGGCGGGTCGCGTCCGCGGTCGGCGAGGGCGCGATGGCGGTCGCGTTCACCCACCAGTACCTGGCGGGCTCGTGAACCTCCGCGACATTCCGCTGTTCGCCGGGCTTTCCGGGGAGCAGCTCGACTGGCTGGCCTCGGTACTCGCCATCCGCGACGCCAGCCCTGGCGAGGTCCTGTTCACGGAGGGCGAGCCGCCCGCGGGGCTGTTCCTGTTGCTGGACGGCGAGTTGACGATGACCCGCCTGGTGGACGACCGCCAGCAGGTGGGCACCCGGCACCGGGTCGGCGGCGAGGCCCCGGACCCCGGCAAGCCGGCCGCGGCGAACTCGTTCACCGGCGAAGTCCAGTTGCTGACGGGGAATCCGCACACCGCGACGGCCACAGTGACCGCACAGAGCCGGATCGGCGTGCTGAGTCCCGCCGACTTCCAGGAGATGCTGGCGCGCTGTCCGCAGGTGGCCGGGGTCATGCTGCCGGTGGTGGCGTGGCGGCTGCGGATGACCGAGATGCAGGCGCGGGAGCGCAGCACGCTGGCCGCGCTGAGCACCGTCGCCGCCGGGCTGGCGCACGAGCTGAACAACCCGGCGGCCGCCGCGCGCCGGGCGTCCGGGGAGCTGCCGGCGGCCATCGCCGACGTGGAGTCGGCCGCCGCGGACTGGGCCATGGCAGGCGAGGAGAGTGCGCATCCCCGTGCGCTGCGGGAGGAACTGCGCGGCCGGCCGGTGCCGCAGTCCGCGCTGGGCAGGGCGGACCGCGAGGACGAGATCGAGGACTGGCTCGTCGACCATGACTGCGACGTGCGCGGTGAGGCCGGCGGTCTGCTCGCGGACGCGGGAGCAGACGCGGAGTGGCTCTCGTCGGTGGGGGCGCGGGGCGTGCCAGTCGGACCGGCCGTCCGGTACCTGTGCGCGCTGTTGGCCGTCGAGTCGCTCACCGTCGACCTGGCGGACAGCGTCGGTCGAGTGTCGGCGCTGGTCGACGACGTCCGCACCTACACCCAGCTGGACCGCGCCCCGGAGCAGGAGGTCGACATCCACGCCGGGCTGGACTCCACCCTGCGGTTGCTGTCGGCGAAACTGCGCGGGGTCACGGTCGAACGCTCGTACGACCCGGCGCTGCCCAGGCTGCTTGCCAAGGGCGCTGAGCTGAACCAGGTGTGGACCAACATCATCGACAACGCCCTGGACGCCCTCGGCGGCTCCGGCACGGTGTCGCTGCGGACCTGGCTGGACGGCTCCTGCGTGTCGGTCGAGATCGGCGACGACGGTCCCGGCATCCCGCCCGAGGTGCAGGCGCGGCTTTTCGAGCCGTTCTTCACCACCAAGGACATCGGCAGCGGCACCGGCCTCGGGCTGCACATCGTCTACCGCATCGTGACCGAGCGGCACGGCGGGTCCATCGAGGTCTACTCCCAACCGGGACGGACCCGCTTCGTCATCCGCCTGCCCGCACCCACGTCGCCGACGGCGGTCCGTTCGGGCTGACCGTGCTCCGCCTCTGAGCCGGCCAGCCCGCAGTCGCCGCCCGTTACGACAAACGCGAGCGCGGCTACCAGGGCACCATCGACGTCGCCTCGATCCGGATCTGGCTCCGTGATCCCGTCACATGATCCACGGGACACGCCCTAAGGGCCCCAGGGGTAGTGCTCGGCGGCGGTGTCGAAGGCCGCGTTCAGCTGACTGTCAGTCAACCGCTCGTCCACACTGATCCTGGACTCCGCAGCAAGTCCGGTCGTGGCGACCACGGCCCACAACGCGTGAGCGAGGCCGGCAACCTGGTCGTCACCGGCATGGTCTGGCAAGTCGATCCTGATCGTGCGCACAAACCCATTGTGCTAGAAGGAAAACAGCGACGCGCAGCATGTCATGAGAAGGATTCCTACTGTCTCCCAACGGTTTCACCCCTGCCACACCGACAATCAACAGTCGCCGCCGGACCATCGATCATGGCCGCGAGCAGGTTCTTCCCGGTCTCAGCGCCCATGGATGTGGGGGTCGCGCACGCTGACCGACGCCAGCGTGTCCGGTCGAGGCCCGGGGCATCAAAGCCGATCGGGTGAGACCAAGGCCACCAGGGTCGCTGCGCGATCCCACCCGATCGGCTGACACCCGTCCTCCTCGATCTCCTCCCCGGCGCCGGTCCCGGCGAGTGCGCCCCACACCAGTAGGGGCGCCGAGCACAGGATCGGAGCACGTGATGAGCCACCAGATCGAGGAGTTCGACGACGACACCGCCGCGTTCATCTCCCACCGCCAGGACGCCTGGCACCACCTGGGCACCACCACCCGCGACTGCCTCACCGCCAGCGAGGTCATGGCCAAGGCCTACCTCGGCGGCTGAAACGTCCGCAAGGTCCACTGACCACCCACGACGTCACCCCCACCAGAGTCATCAACCTGGAAGCGCCAGGAGCGTTCGCCACCGTCCGCTCCCACCCCAAGACCGGTGCGCCCCAACCCATCCCCGGACTTGGGGCGGCGGGCTGGCGATGGCGTTCGAGCTCATCGAGGCCGGCGAACTCGTCGAACGAGCCAACGCGTACCCCAAACCCGAAGCCGCCCAGACGATCTTCACCCACGGTTCGTCGCCGTTGCCCTGGCATCGTCCAGCAGACGCCTGACGTCGAAGTGTTGAGCGAGCGTTGGGCATCTGGCCCTCGGACACCCGACGTCCACACTCAGGAACTCATCTGCCGGCCTGCCCGGCGCGGCTGTGTCCTGCGCGGCCGTGGGCGAACGGGCCTTCCGTCCACGGCCGCAGGGCGAGCGTGCCGCTCCCTCAGAGCGTCTGCGGCCTCGCCCGATCCCCGTCGGCTTGACGTTGCCCCTGGGGCAACGTTCGACCATGGGTGGCGAGAACAGACGCCTCACGCAAACCCGAGAGAGGACCAACGATGTCACCTCGACAACTCACGAGAAGGCCGCGGCCGACAGCACACACCAGCGAGAGGTTCACGCGGACACTGCTCACCGGCGGCGCGGTCGCATCGCCCTAGTGAAGATCAAGACACTGGTCGACGCGGCGGTGCCCCTCGCCCGCATCAAGGAGCTGCTCGCCGCCGACCTCGACGTGTTCACCGCGACGATCGCCGAGATCGACCGCGGACTGCGCAAGCGCGCCGCGGAGATCAGCAGCGCCCGGGCCCGACTCGCCGCGCTCGCCGCAGGTGATCGATTGCTCGTCTCGGCCGAGGTCGCCACCTACCTCGACCGTCTCCGCCAGCTCGGCGTCAGTCGCCGCGGCGTCAACATGGAGCGCGATGGCTGGATCCTGCTCCAGTCGACATCGCCGCGAGCGGCGGCCATCTGGATCGCCGACAAGCGCGACGCCCTCGACGATCCCGAGTTCCGCGCCATCTACCTCGAGTACGACGCGGCATTCGACTGGTCCCCGCAGGACCCGCGCCTGCCCGCCCTGGCCAAGCGCGCCGAGCGCTGGAAAGCCGGCCAGCGCAGCGGCCCGGACGACCTCGGACCCGCCATCGACCCGGCACTCGCCCAGATAGTCGCCGCCGCGGTCACCGCGTCCTCGCCTGCCTGGGACCGCCTCGCCGAGATCGCCATGGCTTCGACGTCGCAGGCCCGGCACGACGCCTACCCTGCCCAGCCCGGCGCTCGCACCGAGGGCGACTGACCGCCGGACGCTCCACCGACACCGGGCGCAGGGCAGGACCAGGGCCTTGCGCGCGCCGCGGACGGCCTTGGCCGCCGCAGCGACAGCACGGTGAAATCCGGCGACGAGGCGGGCAAGCCGCAGCGCTACGGCCTCTGCCCGATCCCGCAACCCTGCTGTAGCCGGACGGCGGCATACAGGCGGGCCGTGTCCTCAAGCACGTAGTCCTCGACCATCCGGCCCCAGCGCAGCGTGACCCATTGGATTCCCTCGTTGCGGTAAGGAGTTCCGTCGGCGAGGGTGGCTTCGATCGACAGCCGGACGATCACCGTGGTCCGCCATGGCCAGCCGCGCACGACCACATCGGCCAGGCTGACCCGGATGCCAGGGAACAGGACGAACAGGTCGGCGAACCAACGCTCGAACTCGACCGGCCCGGTCAGTGTGGCGGCCGGGGGTGCCTCGCCGACGAACCGGAACCGCAGGGTCGGTGCGGCCATCGCCACGGCGGCCCGATAGTCCCCGGCCGCGACCCGGGTCCACAGCTTGCGCACTTTCGCACGCACAACGGCGTGGTACATGGCGTCACGCTATGCCGAGTGAGTTGCGACTTGCAAGTAACTATGCTGACGGCATGAACAGGGACCGCTTCGCCACCATGGCCTGCTCGGTCGCCCGCACCGCGGGCCTGATTGCCGACCCGTGGACGCTGCTGGTGCTGCGTGACCTGTTCCTCGGGGTGAACCGGTTCGAACAACTGGTCCGCGATCTCGGCGTGGCCACGAACATCCTGACCGAGCGCCTCGAGCGGCTGATGGCGTCCGGGTTGGTCGAGCGGGAGGCCTACCAGCGCAATCCGGTTCGGTACGAGTACTCGCTTACTGAGTCCGGAACCGGGTTGTACGGGGTGGTGATCAGTCTGCTGGCCTGGGGCGATCACCACCTGGCCGTCGACGGCGTGCCCATGCGGCTGGTGCATGAGGTGTGCGGCGAGGAGATCACCCCGGTCGTCACGTGCGCGCACTGCGGCACGGTACTGCGACCCGACGAGGTGACCGTGCTGGCCGGGCCGGGCGGTAGACACGCGCCCGGCACGGCGGTGATCGCAGAACTATTGACCATGCCCTGACCGAAGGCGCGGTCAGAGGCCTGGTGGTGCTTGTCCTGGTACCGCGCGAAGATCACCATGCCGGTGTCGTTCGACGAGTAGCGCCCGGTCCGCAGCACGGAGGCGGGGTAGTACCCGGGTTCGACTTGGGCATCGGGCAGTTCGTCGCGTCAGCGAGACGCGCTGGAGCGAGTTCGGTGCCAACGCGCTTTCCAGTGCTACCAAGCATCTCTCGCCTAATCGGGCGGCCTGGGCCTGCGGCCGACCCTTCAGCGCTATGACGGGTGCGGCCGTCGGCGACGTGGAAACCTTTGCGGCGCTATACCTTCCGCACCTTCCGCGTGAACATGACCAAGCTCGATAGAACGACCTGGAGTTTCCGCGCGACTTGATCAACCGACAAGCTGCTGTCCGCACTACTCGATCACATGCGAGGGCCTCGTACCCATGCTGGCTACGCTCCGGCAGCAACGATGAGCTTGGCGAACTCGGCCATCTCCGCCGGTGGGTCGGCCACCGGCTGGACGACGATCTCGTCGGCCCCGGCATCCTCCAGAGTGGCGATGCGGGCAAGGAGGTCGTCCCGGGTCCCGACCAGGGTCAGCTGGTCCATCAGCGACGGCGTGATCAGGTCCCGTGACGAGACCGGCGGCACGGCGCCCGGCGGCGGCAGCAGCCTTCGGCCCCAGCGCGGCCACCAGGAACTCGATCGAGTCGGTCGTGTTCACCTGCTGCCCGGCATGCAGGAACCGGACGCCACCGAACCGATCGCCCTCGCGGTACTCGACGGCGCACAGGTCCTGCAACGCGGCGGTGAACGTCTCCAGCTCAGCCGCCCTGGTCGGCGGCATGCCCAGAGTGCTCCGGGCACTGTTCCCAGTACCGATACCGCAGACGACCTGACCCGGTGCCAGCGCGTTGAGACTGGCGAATCCGCTCGCGGCGGCCGGCGCGGACCGCAACGCCGGTGACGTCACCCCGACACCGAGCTTGATCCGGCTGGTTGCCTGCGCACAGAGGCCAAGCGCCACGAACGGATCACCATGCACCATCGGCGTGTCGTAAACCCAGAAGCTGCTGAAACCCAACTCCTCGGCCTGCACGGCGAGTTCTGCCACGCCGGGGTGAGCGGTGACCACGATGCCGGCACGCACGACGCCTCCACAGAAGTACCGAGCATGGACGGAGACCATAGAACGCCGACGCTATGCCCTCCGCGGAACGCCGACCGCTACAGGGGGTTGCTCCGTAGCCAGGCCAGGACCTGGTCGGCATGCTCGTTCGGTGGGAAGATCGGATAGAAGACATGCTCGATCACGTCGTCGTGGATGATCAAAGTCAGCCGCCTGTACAGCGTCTGCCCGCCAGCGTCGAACGTGGGCAGATTGAGCGCCTGGGCCAGGCTCCGCGCGGGGTCAGAGAGCATTGGGAACGGCAGGTGGAGCCGCTCGACGACCTCGCGTTGATAGTCGGTGTCCTGGCTTGACAGGCCGAACAGGCGGCCCGCGCCGGCGGCGAGCAGTTCCTGATAGTGGTCGCGGAAGCCGCATGCCTCGGGAGTGCAGCCGCGCGCTCCGGGGATCGAGTCCCAGCCGTCGGGCAGGTCGGTGCCGGGGCGGCCGGTGAGTGGGTAAATGTAGATCACCGTCCGGCCCGCGCCGAGCGCGTCGATGCGGATCGTCGCACCGCCGGTACCCTGAAGTTCCAGCTGTGGCACCTTCATCCCGGGTAGATGAGTGGCCGCACCGTCGTCCTTGGGGACGGGCAGGCCAGCGGGCACGCTCGTGTGGTCAGTCATCAGATCCTCTTTTTCGTTGACCGGTGAGACGCGGCTATTGCGGTAGGCGGCCTCCTGTAGGTGCGCGATCAGTACCGTTCGGCGTGTGGTCAGTCCTTCGATGTGCCGCGTGAGCTCGTCGATTGCGTCCTGGTACCCGGCCAGTGAGGCTGGGCAGTCGTCGGCGTGTCGATGGCCAGCTGTGAGGCAGTCCAGGAACGGCCGGGTGCGCTCAACGGGAATTCCGAGGCTGCCGAGCGCCCGGATCTCCTGCGTGAGTCGTACGTCGTGCTCGTTGTAATCTCGGTAGCCGTTGGCAAGCCGCTTGGGCATGAGCAATCCCAGCGATTCGTAATAGCGCACCGCCTTGGTCGTCACGCCCGCCCGGCGGGCAAGTTCACTGATCCGCATAACTCCCACCTCGAAGAACGCTAAACCTTGCCCCGCAGGGCAAGGTCAAGGCCCTGTCGAGGACGTCCCAGTAATCGCCACGCCACTGCGGTGACTACTGCGGCCAGTGTCGCCAGGGCCAGGTGCAGGTCGTTGGCCCCGTAGAACAGGAACATCGTCCAGACGGTGATCATCGAGAAGTTGCAGCAGAACCCGATGAGCGCCAGCCATCGCAGGATCGGTGTCTTCAGGATCCAGGCCAGGCCGTCGCGCATCTCCGTCAGCAGGTGCCGCCGCTTGGGTGCTGCCGGGCGGGGTTCGCGGGTGCGGATCGTCAGCAGCGACAGGATCGACACGCTCCTAGCCTCTGTGCTCGCTGCGGTAGGTGCCCGGGGCGATTCCGTACTCGCGTTTGAAGGCTTTGGCGAAGGCGAATTCCGAGGTGTAGCCGACGTGCCGGGCGACGGTGGCCAGCGGGGTGCGGTCGCCGCGAAGAAGGCGTGCCGCCGTGATCATTCGCCAGCGGGTGAGATAGGTGAGGGGCGGCTCGCCGACGAGCCTGGTGAAGCGGCGGGTGAAGGTGGCCCTGGCCAAACCGGCCTCGGCGGCCAGGCGGTCCACGGTCCAGGACTCGGCGGGCCGGGAATGCATTCGCTGCAGGATGTGACCAGTCGCCGGATCGGCCATCGCGGCGGTCCAACCCGTGGATCTGCCGTCGTACCAGGCCCGCAGGATGTAGACCAGGAGGACGTCGACCAGCGCCGCCACGATGGCTTCGCCGCCCGGATCCCGCGACGTGATCTCCGCACTGAGCAGTGCGGTGACGGCGTGCAGCCGACGGTCCCGGCCGCCGGACAGGTGGACCACATCGGGGAGGTCGGCGAGCAGCGGGTGCCGCCTGCCTGATTCGATGCGGTAAGCCCCGGAGACCACGACGGTCTCCGCGCCGTCACCACCCACTCCCACCCGGTCGATGCGGCGGTCGACGACCAGGTTGAGGCTCTCCGTGTCGGGCGCGTCCGCGAGGGCGTGGACCGCCCCGCTGGGCATCAGCACGACGTCCCCGGCTTGCAGCGGGAGTGGATCGGCGTCGTCGCGAACCAGCAGACATTCGCCGGACACGACCACATGGAAGCCGAATCCCCGCCGTCCACCGAATCTCAGACTCCAGGGCGCACGGGCGCGGATGTGGACCGACAGCGCGGGCGCCGTAGTCAGGGCGGCGACCGTATCGCTGAGGGGATCGCTGCCCATCACACTCTTCCGGTGATCCGTTCGAGCATGTTTTGGGCACAATCCACCATGGTCCGGATCATTGTCGCCGCATAACGTCGTTGCGACAAGGCAATTCGCCAACCTTCCGCGTCCTTCAGGGAGACACCGCGTGTCACACATTCCGACCGTCATCGTCACCGGTGCCGCCCACGGCATCGGCCGCGCCGTCGCCGAGCGGCTGGGCTCGACAGGAGCCAGAGTCGTGGTCAACTACCGTTCCGACGCCGAGGCGGCCGAGTCCGTCGTGACCGCCATCCGCGCGGCGGGCGGCGAGGCGACCGCAGCGCACGCCGACGTCGCCGTGCCCGAGCAGGTCAACCGGGTCTTCGACGTCGCACGAGAGTCCTACGGCGACCCGCATGTGGTGGTGCACTGTGCCGCCGTCACCCACTTCGCTCCGCTCGCCCAAGCCACCGACGCCGACTACGACCGGGTCTTCGACGCCAACACCAGAGCCGCCTTCGCCACCTTGCGCGCAGCGGCCGGACGCGTGGTGGACGAAGGCCGGATCATCGTCATCTCCAGCGGCGCGGCGGCGGTGCCGCGCGCGAACGCCGGCCTGTACGCGGCGAGCAAAGCTGCGGGCGATCAGCTGGTCCGGGTGCTGGCGACCGAGCTCGCGGATCGCCGCATCACCGTGAACAGCGTCCGGCCCGGCCCGACCCGCACCGAAAAGGTCGCGGCCATGCCACCGGAGAAGCTCGCCGCGGTCGCCGCCGAAATCCCCTTTCGGCAGGCTCGCCGAGCCCTCCGACATCGCCGATGTGGTCGCCTTTCTGGCCTCCGACGCCGGTCGCTGGATCACCGGCCAGGCCCTGCACGCCGGTGGCGGGATGTTCTGAGTCGCGCTTGTGTGGTGCTCAGGGCCCTTGTGGGAGCGGTTGTTCAGCCGGCGCAGCAGCGTCACCGAGGGTTCGTGGGCCACCACAAGGAGGACAACCGTCCTCGACACACCACAGGAGCCACCGCATTGACGGTCGTGGCTCCTGCGGGCCTCGTCAACGGAACTCAGGGACAGGTTGGGTTGCGGTCGATGATGGCGGCGACAAGCGCGTACCCGGGGTAGTCCATCCTGAGCAGACCGGTGTGGGTAGGGCTGCTGGTGTCGAGGTAGTCGAGCAGGCGCTGGTTCTCCCCGGTGCCCCCAAAGTAGCCGCCGGCCATGTCGGCTGGGCCTGCGCCAAGCGGGGCACAGTTGGCCGAGGTGTAGGTGATGTACAGCGCGCCGGAATGGTCTTCGTTGGCGTTGACCAGGTTGGCCTCCGCCTCCCGCCATTTCTCCGCGAGGTCGCACTGTTTCCAGTCGTTCTCGACGCGGCCGCTGTTGTCTCCGACGGTCAGCTGCGTCAGGCCGAAACCGGGATAGATCTGGCCGCGCGGCCCGGTGAAGTCGGTCAGCACGATGCGGCCGCGAACCTGGCCGAGGGTGGGCATGGCGGAGGTGCTGTTGCCGGTGACCGTTGGCGCGTAGAACAACCCCGGGTAGCGGGCGAGGTAGCCGGTGAAGATGGCGATCCGGTCGGCCTGGGTGGTGTTGGACGGATCGTCGGCGCAGCGACCGATCGAGGAGCTCCCGCTACCGCCCTCGGTGGTGTCCGCGTCGCACTCGCCGTGCAGGTTGAGCAGGATCGTCTCGGTGGGTTCTGCGTTGAGAAAGGACTGCGCGCGGGCAAGCACGTCGTCGAAGTTCGCGTACTGGTAGACGTCGGCGTGGTGAATGGCGAACGCGTCGCCGATCACGCGCACCCGGATGTCGATGGCTCGGATGCCGGCGTCCAGTTGCGCGGTGAGGGTGGCGGCGCTGTCGCCGTGGTTCTCCTGGGCCTCATACGCCCACGGGGCCAGGCCGCCGTGGATGGCCAGGGTGTCGTGCGTGCCGGGGATGGACAGGGCGCCGAGGCCGGTCGGGTCGGGCACCTGACTCATCCAGTCGGGGTGGCTGGACAGGGTCACACTGTTGAAGGCACTCGAAGACCAGAACGGTTGGGCGAGGGCCGGGCTTGACGAGGCGAGCATGCCACCGGCAAGGGCGCCGAGGGCGAGGACGGCCAGCGCCGTCCTGGCGATGCGGCGCGGCGGGACGACACGCCGCGACTGGCGGGGCTTGTGCACGGGCGGAATCCTTGTCAGCTCAGGGAGTATGTCGGCGGGAGTATGTCGGCGAGCCGGGCCCGCCGATTGATGTCGCCGTGCGTCGAAGGGCTCATGGTGTTCCTTCTCGTCGAGACTCCCGGCCCTCACCTGTCCTGACGGACCGGGAGTCTCGACGACAACTACCGTGATCGCTCAAGTCCTATGGCACAGCGGGTTTGGGTGTCAACTAAACGGGCCGCCGCCCACCGGACCGACCCAAGCCCGCCTACCTGCAATTCTTGTAACCGTGCGCCACGGATACCGGGTAGGCGAGAGCCGGGGCAGGGATGGGGATCTTGATTCCCAAGCAGTTGCCGTGTGAGTAGTACACGTGTGCCTTGCTCGCGAACTGTCCGGCCTTCCATCGAACGAAGGCCTCGCACGCTGACGCAACGGCACCATTGGGGATGAACCGGCACAGCGCTGCACCATGTTCCACGATAAAGGCCGCGGACTGCGCGTTTCTCGTCCAGTTGCGGTCGAGTCGGACCGTGCACGTGATCCATCCGCAGTCGGCCTGAACGGCTCCGGCGACGGCCACCGCGTTGTCGTCGGCCAGGACGCCGGCGGGGGTGTCGAACGAGATCGACGCCGTGTCGTTGGTATCGGTTGTCGCGGCTCCGGCCACTGCCGGGGCCAAACCCACGAGAGTGGCAACGGCGACGAGAACCAGAGCCAGTCGAGCGATCTGACGCCTGATGTACAGCATCAAGACTCTCCTTTCGTGACATACGTATCAGTGCGCACACGAAGGCGTGTCGCTGGCTCGCCGTCGAACCGTGAATGGTGACCCTGTCGGCATTGCAGACGCCGTCGATGTGCCGGTGAACCGTGTCGCCTGTCCCGTACACATCGCTGTCACGACGCTGTCTCGGCTGGTCGCCGGTTCGAGGCATTCGCCCGTTCGGTGCTAGTTTCGGCGGCTCGAAGGCACCTACGGTTGTCGGGTTCACGGCCGGGGAGGGTTTGTGACCAACGATGGGTTCAGTTATTGCGTGCTGGGGCAGATCACGGTGGGGCGAGCTGGGCGAGAGATCGAGCTGCGGCAGGCCAAACTACAGGCCGTGCTGGCGATTCTGTTGCTGCACCTGAACAAACCGGTACCTGTTACGGCGATCATTGACGCGGTATGGGAGGAAAACCCGCCGCGAGGCGCTCGAAACGCCGTGCAGACCTACGTCAGCCGCCTTCGTCAGACACTGCAACCGGGGTGCGGGCCCGGCGATCCGGACGTCGTGCTGGTGTCCGAGGACGCGGGGTATCTGCTGCGCGGCGACCCTGCCCAGTTCGACGCCGCCGTGTTCGAGCACCACCTCACGCTCGCGGGAGAACACCGCAGATGCGGCGATCTGACGGCGTCAGCGGCGGAGATCGACGCGGCGCTGGTGCTGTGGCGCGGTGACCCGTTCGGCGGACTGGGCGGTTCGCTGATCGACACGGAGCGGCAGCGGTTGCGCGAGCACCAGTTGAGCGCCCTCGAACTGCGCGCGCAGACCAGCCTCGACCTCGGTGAGCACACGGCGGCCATCGCAGAACTCATCCCCCTGGTCGGTGCGTATCCGCTGCGGGAGCGGTTGCGGGCGCTGCTGATGCTCGCCCTGCATCGAGCCGGTCGCCGGGCCGACGCGCTGGCTGTCTTCCAGGACACCCGTCGGCAGCTCGCGGAGGAACTCGGCATCGATCCCGGCACGGAACTGCGGGAGCTGCACGAGCGGATCCTGCGTGGTGACGTCGAGTTGGCCAGGCCTCTCCTTGCGGCACAACAACTTTCTGCTCCGGCGGCAAGTCAGGCCGGCGAGCCTTCGGCAGATCGCGTCGACCGGGCGATGACGGATCTGGCGACGGCGGTTGGCCGGCAGTGGACGGCGGAGGTCGAACTGCGGTCCCTGCAACGGCCGGAACCGGTGCGGGTGTGGTGGTCCAGCACGGGCCGGCCGGTGGCCGCGGCGGCGTCCGCCGTGCTCGGCGAGGAAGGCGGCGAAGGCCGACCGGAGCCGCTGAAACTGCGCGGTGACCTCACGGACGTGCTGGTGGAGTTCCGGCGGCTTCCCGCGCGTCAACTGGTGGTGCTCGGCGAACCCGGTGCTGGCAAGACGGTGCTGGCGATCCTGTTGACCCTCGGGCTCCTTGGCGACCGGATGCCGGATGAGGCGACGCCGGTGTTGCTGCCGCTGTCGTCCTGGGATCCCCACCGCCAGCACCTGCACACCTGGCTCGCCGGCAAGCTGGTTGAGGAGTATCCAGGTCTGGCCAACGCTGCCACCTACGGACCGGAGGCCGCCATGCGGCTGGTCCGAGAGGGTCGGGTGCTGCCGGTGCTCGACGGTCTCGACGAGACCCCGCCGGGGCTTCACGCGGCGGCGGTGGACGCGCTCGACCGAGCGATAGCCGGCGGCCGCCCACTCGTGGTGACCTGCCGCAGCGCCGAATACGAACAGGCGGTCCGGCACGGAGGCACCATCCTCGCCAGGGCTGCCGTGGTCGAGATCGAACCCGTCGAACTCGACGACGCCATCACGTTCCTCATCGCGCGGCAGCAGGTCGGCGACGTCCGCTGGCAGCCGGTCGTGGAGCACCTGAGACAGCACCGGCACGGCCCGCTCGCCGACACGCTGTCCACCCCGTTGATGGTGGACCTGGTCCGCACGGCCTACGCTCAACCGGCCAGCGATCCGACCGAACTCTGTGACACGACACGCTTTCCGGACCGGGCAACGATCGAGGAACACCTGCTCGACTCGTTCGTGCCCGCCGTCTACGCCACGCGGCCACCGCCGCCGGGACACCGGTCGGCCGCCCTGCTCGGCTACCACCCGGCCCAGGCTCAACAGTGGCTGGCCTTCCTCGCCAACCATGCCCAGCGCCTGCACACCCGGGACCTCGCCTGGTGGCGTCTTGTTGCGGCGATTCCCCCGGTTACCAGGGGAATCGTGCTCGGGTTGCCGTCCGCGCTCATGTTCGCGCTGGCCGGCCTCCTCGCGGGCGGCCCGGTTGTCGGCGTGATCGACGGGCTGTCCACCGCCGTGGCCGCCTGCCTCGCCAACGGGCTGGGCACGCGGCCGGGGCCACTGCGGGTCGAGGTGCGATTCCGGGGCACCATCACCCGATTCCTCGGTCGCTTCGCGATCGGCCTGCTGATCGCCCTCGCGTTCGGGTTCGCCTGGTCACTCCCGATCGGTGTGGTGTTCCTGCTCGTGGCGGTGTTCGGGTTCGGCATCGGTCTGCACGTATGGCTGGACACGCCCGCCGACGCCCAACAAGTAGCCAGCCCGGCCACGGAACAGAAACAGGACCGCGTCGCGACGCTGTCGTACACCCTGTCCTTCGCGCTGTCGCTGGGCATCTTCTACGCGGTAGCCCTCGGGGCGAGTCGGCAGACCCCCAGTGCCGGTGCCGTCGGCGAGACCTTCGATGGCGAGGCCTTCTATCTCGGACGCGCGCTGCCGGCCGGCCTGGTGACGGCGCTGCTCGGCTGGTTCGCGTTTCGACGGCCGGGGAGCCTCGGCTACGGGCTGGCTGGCGCCGCCGTCGCAGGCACGGCCATGCCTCATCACACCCCCATGGCCGCCGCGCTGGTGGCCGGGGCGCTGTTCGGGCTCGCGGTCGGGCTCACGGTCGCCCCGTGCCGGTCATGGGGCGCCTTCGTCCTCGCCCGAACCTGGCTGGCCCTGCGCGGGCAGACACCACTTCGGCTGACCCGGTTCGTTGACGACGCCCACCGCCGTGGCGTGCTGCGACAGGCCGGCGCGGTGTACCAGTTCCGACACGCCCGGCTCCAGGACCGCCTCGCGAGCCGTGTCCATCAACCTCCTGCAACGGCAACTCGGTGATCAACACCCACGACTACCACCCGAGGATCAGGCGTTGCTCGCCGCACTTCTCGTGCCGCTGTTCCGAGCGACGCTGCGCCGACTGCGTCTGCTGGTCAGCCCGGACACCATCCCGCGGCGGCATCGCGACCTGATGAAACGCCGGCCCCTGCCCCGACCGGGCGCTCTGCACGGGATCCGAGGGCGACTCCCGACGCGCGCCTCCACGTCAAAGCGTTGAAGTTCCGGCACCGGGGTGCCGCCGCCGCTGTACGATCACGCGATCAACATCTCGCCCAGCAATCCGGCCACCGGGACTGTCTCGCACGTGCCCGAGGTGACGACGCGAGTCGTCGGCGTGCTCAGATCGAGATGTTCGGTGTCACGATGGGAGCCTGCCACGTCACGGCCGATCCCGGGGTGGTCGGCTGGCGCCTCCCGCGGCCGGAGCGCGGACTCGCAGGCAACGTGGTGCTGCCGCCATCCGGTGACGCGGGCGCGAGGAAGTTCCTCTTCCCGCTCATCGATCACAATCGCTCCCCGGGAGGACGCCCGACTGCCCGGCATCGCCGTGTCCTTCGGGCTCACCGCGTTCACGTCCAACGATGGAGGAGGCGCCGATGGCCCCGGTTCGTAGGTGCCGTCTCGGACTGCTGGCGGCCATCGGCCTGCTCATGCCCGTCCCGGTCGCGGGGTGCGACTCGGGGTGCGACACCACGTTGACCGCGACCGAGGGCACGGCGCAGCGGACCGGCTCGGGTCCCGTCAATGCGGAGATCCAGCTGAATGTGTCAGCCACGCTGACCTCTGGCGGTCGTGGAGTCGGCGGTGTGCGGATCGCGTTCGACGGCATCCCTCCGGGCGGCGGCGACCCCGTCGACGCGGGGGGCGCTGTCACCGACGCCAACGGCGTCGCCCGCTACTCCGGCCCCGCGGATGCCGGCCTGGCCAGCGCGCTCACCCCGATCACCACGGCCACCACGATCAGCTACCAGGCACAGCCACAGGTCCTCGGCAGCAATAATCCGAGGACTCCCGTCTGCAACCTGCTCAGCGCCCGCTCACCGCGGGCCAACCTGCGCTATCGACCCTGAACGGGCCGTTTACCGTGGCGGCCTCGGCCCGTGTGCCGCGTCAGAACCTGGTCGGACGTGCTGACGTGGGGTCTGGTTGGGCTATCCGGATCAGGGCATGATCACCGGCTCCAGCGCGTTCAGTGTGAACGCCCGGCATCCAGCCGGACATGCCTTGTGTCACAGCACATTCCGGCCACGGCATCGAGCGACTCGTAATGCGCCAGTCCTCGAAGAGGTCGTCATCCTCGTCCTCATGACGACGCAGCCAGGCCACCTCACGCGTGGCGGTGTTCGGCCTCGACCTCGGGTCCGGCGAGGTGATCGAGCACGTGGGTACGGCGTCCGGCCCGGGAGCGCAGCAGGACGAATGCGGCGGCGAACGGGGTCGCCGAGGCGAGTAGGCCCACCGCCGTCGCCGGCAGGGCGGCCAGAGTCAGCGATCCGGCCGCGAAACCCAAGCCCTGGGCGGTGTTGAGGACCGCGAAGCCCTCGGCGCGCCGGTGCTCGGGCATCAGGCGTTCGGCCAGCACGGAGTTGATGGTCAGCACCGGCCCCACGCAGACGCCCGCGATCACGAGCCCGAGCATCAGCCACGCCCAGCCCGGTCCGGTCGCCGCCACCGCTCCCCCGGCGCCCATCACCGCCAGCAGGGCGGCGGCCAGCCGCGCGGAGCCGGCCGCCGACAGGACCGCGTAGCCCAGCGAGCCCGCGATGCTGGCGCAGCAGAACACCGCGACCAGGGCCGAGGCTCCCGCCTCGCCCGCGCCGAGACGGTGAGCCAGGGGCAGCGCGGCGACCTCGACGGCGCTGCACAGGTGTCCCACCGCGAACCCCGCGACCGCCCAGCCCAGCAGCGGGCGCACCAGCCCTCGACCGCTTCCGATACGCCGGGTCGCGGGCGGGTTCGCGACACGCGGCACCGCCAGTGCGGCGCAGGCCGAGGCGGCGACGACGGCCAGTAGCGGGGCCGGCGTTCCGGCCAGCGCGAGAGCCGCCACCAGGACCGGACCCAGCACAATGACCACGTCCGTGACCATCGCGTTGACGGCCACCGCACGCGGCACCAGGGGCTCCCCCACGACGCCGGACAGCATCGCCCGGAACCCGCCGGGCACCCCAGCCTCCACCGCACCGGTCACCGCGGCCGCCACGAGGGCTGCGGACGGCGAGCGGCTCAGCAGAGCCACCAGCAGACCTGCGTAGGCGACTCCCTTGGCCAGCAACAGGATCCGCGCGCCGCGCGCGACGCCGACGCGGTCGAGCAGGCGGCCCGCCGGCACCGAGCACACCACCTCGGCGACCACCCATGTCGCCACGAGGACGCCGCCGAAGGACGCCGAGCCCAAGACGGACTCGGCTGCGGCGGTGAGGGCGAGCGGGGCCATCGCGGACGGGAGCCGGGCGAGCTGCGCGGCGGCGGACCAGCGCCAGAAGCCAGAGTGGGCGATCAGTCGGGGCATGCGCCAAGGCTTGTCGGGTCGCGGTGCGGACCGTATAGATTCGGAATATTCCGAATCCTGGAGCGGCCGTGTTGGAGTTGACGTTCGGGTCTGTCGGGGCGCAGCGGGTCAGGTTCGCCGTCGTGCCGGCGGAGGAGACGCTGGGCGCGGTGCGTGCCGCCGCGATGCCGGACCGAGCGCCGTTGCACCGCGCGTGGGCGAGCACCGCCCACGCGACGCTGGCCGGCCTGGACGCGGCTGAGCTCGTCGCGACGATCACGGGGCGGGACTACTTCCCCGACTTCCTGTCTCCGCCGCCGGCCGGCCAGGACACGACCCTGGCGCAGCAGCTCGACCGGCTGCGCGAGACCCCGGCGGACCAGGTCGCCACGGAACTGGCGCTCGCGTTCGCCGGCCGCCGGCTGCCGAACCGGCTCGTGGGAGACCCAGCCGCCGCGCGGGACCTGTTGGCGCAGCAGATCGAGCGATGTTGGCAGGCGTTGCTGGAGCCGATCTGGACGAGGGTCGCGGACGTGTTGGCCGCCGACATCGCGCACCGCGCCCGGCAATACGCGGCGGGCGGCCTGGCGGCGGTGCTGGCCGACCTGCACCCGGCGGTCAGCCACCGGCCAGGCGCGGTCACCGTGCGGTCGCGCCACCGCGCGCACATCGAACTGGACGAACGCGGGCTGATACTGGCGCCCAGGGCGATCAACTGGCCAGAGGTGGGCGTGATGATGCTGCCGCCGTGGCCGCCGATGCTGGTGTATCCGGCGCGGGGCGCGGCCACGGTGTGGGAGGGGCCGGCCGAGCCGCCTCCCGACCTGGCCGGGGTAGTGGGCAGGGCCAAGGCACGGCTGCTGGCGGAACTCGTGGAACCGGCGAACACCGCCGCACTGGCGCGGCGGCTGGGGTTGGCGGCCGGGACGGTGTCGGAGCACCTGCGCGCCCTGCGGGCCGCGGGATTGGTCGGCTCGCGGCGGGTGGGGCGGGTCGTGGAGTACGAGATCACGGGGTTAGGTCGGGCGCTGGTCGAGGGGGTAGATCCGCGATGAGGGCGGGATGCGTCGACCACTGAAACCGGGGTATCAGTGCGGACCTTGCACCACTATGACCGGATCGGGCTGGTCCGGCCGGGCAGCCGCAGCCTGGGAAGTGCCGTAGGTGGCCTGAGCGGCCGGGGCCGTGGTTCGCGGGGATGTGCCTACCGCGCAAGGAGTTCACCACTGGCGCCGTCGACCGGCAGCTGATGCGCCCCGACTTGGCTGGTGTTGCAGAAGTGGACCGCCGGATCGACCACAACAGACATCGACCACACCAGTCCCGAAGCCAGCCGACTTTTCAAGCCTCACAGGCATAAGCCTTGACCGCCTCCGGATGATAGGCGGCCGGTCGGGAGTTCCAGGCCGCGAGCACCTGCTGTTCTTTCTCGTGGGAGAGACCGAACGGCAGGACGCCGGGTGCGGGCCGGACTTCGCCGCCCGCTCGCAACCATTGCCAGACATCCTGTACGGACTCGCCAAACGGCCGGGTGCGCAGGCCGGCCGCAGTCGCGCTGGCGCCGGACACTGCCCAGAATCCGGCGGTGTCGGGCCCGTCGGGCAGCCACAGCGGGAGCTCGCCCCATGGCGCGACGCCATGGGAGAACAGGAAATCTTCGTCCATCCACACGGGTGTGGCGTTCGAGCCGGTAACCTGCACGCAGTGATCGAGCAGCCGGCCCATTGTGGTGTTCGGTGCGTCGGGGACGACGTTGTGGATGCCGCCCGCGTGCGTCTCGGCCTGGTCCAGCACGAAGGCGGACAGGTCGCGCACATCGATCAGTTGCAGCCCGCGGGCGGGATTGCCGGGCGCGAGCACCTGGCCACCTTGGGCGATCCTCGTGAGCCACCATGGCAACTGGCCCACGTTGTCGTGCGGGCCCACGATCAATCCGGCGCGCGCGATCATGCAGGCATCCGGTCCGTAGGTCTGTTCGAGCGCCAGGGTGCGGATTTGGCAAGTGCCCGGGCGGTGCGCAGCACGTGGGCCGGTACCTGCCCGCTGGGGTCGATGACCGCGTCGAAGACACGGCCGGCGAGTTGCTGGAGACCCTCGTCGGTGGACCGGTCACCGTGCAGCGTCTCGACGCCGTCGACGTCCTTGCCGGCCAGCCTGCGGTTGAGGGTCGTGACCTGGTGTCCCCGGCCGAGGGCGTCCTCCACGATGGTGCGCCCAGCGAACGACGTGCCGCCGATGACCAAGAGACTCATGTGCATCCCTTCGATACGCCGACAACAGATGTTGTCGAGCAACGCGCCAAGCTGACCGCCGCCATCGAGCAACTGGCGTGGACGGTGGGGCGGGAAACCCTGGAACTCGAACCGGATGCGGAGCCTCGCTCGGATCTGCCGGACGCCGACCTGCGGCAGTTGTGGCTGGCTGCGCTGACCTCACTGCTGGCGATCCGAGACAGTGCTGAACAGCTGTCGGCCTCCGCTGCGCTGTCGGCGGCGCAACGCGGCGCCGACTATCCCGCGATCGGGGAGGCTGCGGGGATGACCAGACAGGGCGCCCGGCGCAAATGGCCCGGGCTGGCCGGACTCGCCGGTCACCGGCAGCGCAAGCTCACCTGGTGGAACACCCGAGGGGATCAATTCATCGAGTGTTTTCGGACCATCCTCGCCATGGCCGAGAGGCAGCCAGGATTGCCATGGCTGGCGAATCTGCACACGCGGCTGGCCGAATTGGAGCAGGCATCGCCGGCGCAACGACTCGACGCACTGGACATGATGCTCGTGGACGCGCACGCGGCGGCGCTGAACGCCTCCCCGCCGAGCGACTCCACCACCGGACGTCCGATCGGACTGCTCGCAGCGCTGACCGCTGACGCATACGCATACGCAGCGACGAACGGTCATTCACTCCTGATCACTCGCGACGCCAAAGCCTGCGGGACGCACGACTGCACCCGCGACGCGGTCGTCGAACTGCTTTCTCCCGACAGCGGTCACCAGACCCTGCCGGCAGGCCGGCAGCACGCCGTCGAAGCACTCCGACACACCGCCAACCGCATCGTTACCGCCTACCAACCCGACGTGGCGCTGTCAGTGTTCGCCGAAACGCACGGCAACCGGCTCATGTGATCACCCTGACGGCCAGCGCGACCCAGCCCACGGTCGTCGCGGTGAACACGACCGCCGCGAGCACCTGGAACGCAGGTGCTCGCACAAGCTGTGGTCTCAGGGCCAGCGGCAGGAAACCCAGCGGCTGAGCGATCGCTCCGAACGCGATCAACGCCGCGATCCACCCGGCCATCGGCTGCACCGCTGCCCCGACGGCGACTTGAATTACGCCCATCATCACCAGGTCCAGGTGCGCCTGGCGGATCCTCTTGAGCTGACGCACTCCGGCGCGGCGCAGCACCGCAGGTGCCCGGACCACGAGGACCATCAGCCACCCCGACAGCACCGCGACGGTGAGTTCGGCAACGCCGACCGTGACTAGTAGGGGCATGACAACCTCCGGTTCACCAGTTCACGGTCAGGTCAGCGACCCGGACCGGATCGTCGGACATGGGGCCATGCCCGGCATCGAGCAACCGGGCATGCCGTGTGCCCGATAGCCGCCCGTGGGCACGGCGGGCCGGACCACCGATCAACGGCCGGTCCTTCGCACCACGCGATCGTGACCGCATCCAGGTCACGCCCGGCGCCGGCAGCACGATCGGTGGCCCGTTCGCACGCCGCTCGAACCGTGGTTCCACCACGCCCACCTCCGCTTAAACCGAACACTGCTGTTCGATTTATCTCGGCACGAAGCGTACCTTAACTCGTACATTGGTGTTCGAGTTAAGGAGTGGTGATGAGTCAGACCACCGCTGCCGGGCAGCACCCGGCGCACGCCTCGCCCACGCCGCGTCGCTGGCGGGTGCTCGTTCTGCTGTGCCTGGCGCAGTTCATGGTCATCCTGGACGTGACCGTGGTGAACGTGGCGCTGCCGGTGATCGCCGACCAGCTCGGTCTTGAGCGGGCGGGGCTGACCTGGGTCGTGACCGCCTACACGCTCTGCCTCGGTGGCCTGATGCTGCTGGGCGGTCGACTCGCCGACGCGCTGGGGCGGCGCCGGGTGTTCCTGATCGGACTGGCGGTGTTCACTCTGGCCTCGCTCGGCTCCGGGCTCGCTGTGAACGCGACGATGCTCGTCGCCAGCCGGGCGGCACAGGGCATCGGCGCTGCGCTGCTGTCCCCGTCCGCGCTGTCGATCGTGACCACCACGTTCCACGGTCCGGAGCGGAACAAGGCGCTGGGCGTGTGGGCGGCGCTCGGCGGCGCCGGTGCTGCGGCCGGCGTGCTGCTGGGCGGGCTGTTCACCGCTGGTCCGGGCTGGGAATGGGTCTTCTTCATCAACGTGCCGGTCGGCGTGCTGGTCGCGATCGCCCTGCCGCTGCTGCTGCCCGGCGGCGCGACCGCGAGCGGCGGCAGGGTCGATGTGTCCGGCGCGCTGCTCGTCACAGGCGGAGTTGCGGGGCTGATCTACGGCCTGGTCCGCGCCGGGGACACCGGCTGGGGTGAGGCGGGCACACTAGCGGCCCTGGCCGCAGGGGCGGTGCTGCTCGCCGCCTTCGTCGTGATCGAGCGGAAGAACGTGAATCCCTTGGTGCGGCTCGGAATCCTGGCCCACCGTCCGGTGCTGGCGGGCAACCTGGTCATGCTGGCGGCGTCGGGGCTGTTGCTGTCGAGCTTCTTCCTGTGCTCGCAGTACTTGCAGCACGTGCTGCGGTTGAGTCCACTCTCGACAGGGGCGCTGTTCCTGCCGGTCGCGCTGGTGATCGGGCTGGGCACGCACCTTGGCATACGCGTCATCGGCCGGTTCGGCGGACGCCCCGCCGCAGCGGTCGGGTTCGCGCTCGCCGCAGTCGGCGCGTTCCTGCTCGCCCAACTGCCGGCAGAGGGCAACGCGTGGACAGACGTGCTGCCCGGTTTCGCCGTGGCCGGTCTCGGGCTCGGGGCGGCGTTCGTCACCGCGACCACCACCGCGATGGCTCACGTCGACCCGCACGACGCGGGCATGACCTCCGGGCTGATCAATACCGGGCACGAGCTCGGCGCGAGCCTGGGCATCGCCTTCGTCTCCACGCTGGCCGCCGCCAGCCTGGACACCGGCGGGATCACCGGATTCTCCACCGCGTTTACCGGCATGGCAGTCGTGGCAGCGGTCATGGTCGTGGTCGCAGTGTGGCTGGTGCCCGCCGGGCGGCCCCCGGCCACCGACGGCCCGGTCTTCGCGCACTGACCGCTCGTAGGCTGGACCACTGTGAACACCACGAGCTCGCGCGGCGCCGGGACGCGACCAGAGGGCGCGCCCCGGCGCCGCGCCGACGCTGAACGCAACATCGCCGCGATCCTCGACGCCGCCGCGGGCTGTCTCGGCCGGCAGCCGCAGGTCAGCATGGCCGACGTCGCGCGAGCGGCCGGAGTCGGGCGGGTCACCCTGTATGCGCATTTCCCGTCCCGCGAGGTGCTGCTGGAGGCGGTCCTCGACCGCACCATCGCCCAAGCCGGCGCCGTCATCGAGCAGAGCCAACCTGACGAGGGACCGGCTGACGACGCGCTGCGCCGGCTGCTGCGGTCCTCCTGGCAAGTCCTCGACCGCCACCTCCGGCTGTTCGACGTCGCCCAGCGCGAACTCGGACCTGCTCGGCTGCGCGAGCACCACGACCCCGCCATCAGCCGGATCGAACACCTCCTTGCCCGCGGCCAGAAAGAGAAGACCTTCCGCACCGACCTACCGTTGAACTGGCTGGTCACCTGCGTCTACACCCTGCTGCACGCTGCGGCCGACGACGTCAACAACGGACGACTCGCGCAGAAGAAGGCTGGCCACGTACTCGAAGCCACCATCCTGTCCGCCCTGGCCGTTCCCCCCAACGGCAGTCAGCGCCGAGCAGGTTGATCCCAGACTTGGCCAGTCGGTTCAGCCCGATCCCCGCCTATCTCCTGCGTCGGCGAGTGAAACCCGGCGCCGACGCGACCGGCGACCACGGACTGATCGCAAGACCTCTGGCTCGCCTGAGTGCGATGCGCGGGGCGGCGGCCTGGCAGGCTAGTTTTGCCTGGTGAGTCTCCTCGAGGATGTGGCTGAGCGCGACGGCGGGCGGTGCTGGGTGTGCGACGAACCGGTCGACCCCACCATGTCGGTGAACGACCCTCGAGGGCCCAGCGTCGACAGCCGGACCACCGACCGGAAGGCCAAGGTCGCCGAGCGGCTCGCGCACCGCGGGTGCAACACCCGCAAGGGCGCGGTCAAGGTGGTCATCGCCTGGCCGGACTGCCTGCACGTGGTCGAACCCGCGCCGCTGATCACCGTTGCCGGGAGGCTGGAACGCAAGGGGGGCCGCGAGATGGTGGCCCGTTGTCCGACCAAGCAGGACGCCCAGGAGGCAGCGGGCTGGCTGGTGGACCGGTTCTCCCGGCTGGTACCGGGGCTGCCGGTGACCGCCAACATCGAGGCGGGCGGCGGCCAGTTCCTCGTCATCCTGGCCACCGGCCGTCGCTGACCGGGGATTGCCAGGCGCGCACTCACGTCGAGCCGAACTGTCGGCCAGGTACGTGTGGAACTTCGGTTTCTGCCGATGAGAGTTTCCGGCGGGCTGGTTTACCGGGTTGACCCTCACGCCACGTCAGGGCGCACAGTCAGCGGCATGAACGACGGATACACGGTGGGCACCGTGGCGGAACTGGCCGGGGTGTCAGTGCGTACGCTGCACTACTACGATCAAGTCGGGCTCGCTAAGCCGAGCAGCCGCAACGCCGCCGGTTACCGGCTCTACACCGATGCTGATCTGGTGGTGCTGCGGCGGGTCGTGTTCTACCGAGAGCTGGGACTGGACCTCGGTGACATCGCGGACATCCTCGCCAACCCGGATGTCACCGATGAAGACCACCTGCGTCGGCAACGCGAGCTGATCGAGCAGCGGATCTCCCGGTGTCACGCCATGTTGACGGTGATCGACCAGGAACTGGCCGCCCGAGCCGCAGGTATCGCCCTCACCCCGCAGCAGCGACGAGACGTCTTCGGCGGCGACCGCCTCCTGGAGCACGTTGACGACGCCCGACGCGAGTGGGGTGACACGCCAGAGTTCGTTCAACGTCAGCAGCGAACCGCGCGCTACACCGAGCAGGACTGGATGCGGCTGCGCACCGAACTCGCCACCATCAACCAGGAGTTGGCCGCCGCCATGGCGCGGGGCCTGCCGGCTACGGACCCGATCGCGATGGACCTCGCGGAGCGGCTTCGACAGCACACCCATCACTGGTTCCACGACTGCGACTATGAGACTCACCGCGGATTGGCGGAGCACTACCGCGTGAACAGGCGAAGCGGGCGCAACTACGACGACATGGCGCCAGGGCTGTCGCAGTACGTCCACGACGCCATCATCGCCAACTGCCAACGCGCCAACCCGCCTGACATCGATCGCATGCGCAACGGCTCGGCGAGCCAGATGCGCCCACCAGGAGCCGCCGGGACGGGTGTTAGTGGTCAGGTATCTCGCCTCGCTGATGGCCAGCAGATCTAACACACGTTGACAGACAACGGTTTCCCTATGCCGGGCGGCAGGTGGGGGTAGTCAGTTGGTGTGGGCGGTAGGGGTCTGCTCGATGAGGGTGGCGGTGGCGCGGTCGAGGTATTCGCAGAACTGCTTGTGCTCGTCGGAGGTGAACCGGTCGGTGAGGGCGCGTTCGAGCACGATGACTTCCTGATAGGCGTGGTTGAGCAGGTCGCGGCCTGTGGGGGTGAGGGTGGCGATCATGACTTTGGCGTGCACGGGCGACGGCTTGCGGTCGATGAGCTGTTTGTTCTGCATGCCGGTCAGGACGGTGGCCATGCTCTGCTGGGTGACTCCGCACGCGCGGGCCAGTTGGGCGCCTGACATGGCGTCATCGCGGGACAGGGTCAGCAGCACTGTGTACTGGGTCATGGTCAGCCCGTAGCCGCGCAGCACCGCCTCGTGGTGGGCCATGAGCGCCTGCTCGGCGCGGCGGATGCGGGTGCACACGTACTCCTCGACGGGCATGTCAGCCATGTCACAACTCCCTGTGTTGACTCAGTATCCTGATACTTCGTAGGTTCCTGAGTATCAGGATACTGAGTCAACACAGAAAGTTGTAAGCGATGAAGGCTGTTGTGCTGGACACCGATGATCAGTTCCGGATCTCGGAGATGACCGAGCCCGTGGCCGGACCCGGCGAGGTCGCGATCCGGGTCGGCTACGCGGGGGTGCAGTACGGAGACGTGCTCGTGCGCGGAGGGCACTTCCCGATCCCGCGCCCGTTCGTGCCGGGCTTCGAAGCCGCCGGCGAGATTGTCGCGGTGGGCGACGGCGTAGACGAAGCTCGGATCGGCGAGCAGGTCGTCGCGCTGATCGGCGGGGGCGGTTACGCCCAGATCGTGACCGCGCCTGCGGTACTGGCGATCAACGCCGCTGGTGTCGACCCACGCACCGCGGCAGCGTTCGGGTGGGTCACTCCGACCGCGTACGACCTGATCACCACCGTCGCCGGAGTCCGGAACGGGGACAGTGTGCTGATCCACGCCGCCGCCGGTGGGGTCGGGTCGACAGCCGGACAGTTCGCCGTCGCCGCGGGTGCGCAGCGGGTCGTCGGGGTGGTCGGCAATGCCGGTCAGCTCGACTACGCGCGCCGGTTCGGCTACCACGAGGTGCTGACGCGAGAACAGTTCCCCGATGCCCTCGGCGAGGAGATGTTCGACGTGATCCTCGACCCGATCGGCGGGTCCACCCGGGTCGCCAGCCTGGCCCGACTGGCACCGCACGGGCGGATCGTGGTCTACGGCAACATCGCCACCTTCGAACCGGTCACCGTGTCGGCCAACGATCTGCTGATGCGCGGCCAGTCGCTGTTGACCTACAACAGCAACCTCGCCAGCCAGACCCGACCGCAACGGCTCGCCGACAGCGCCGCTCGCGCGATGGCGCTGGTCGCCGACGGGTCGGTGCGCATCGATGTCACCGCCGAATACGCCCTCGCCGATGTCGAGACCGCGATCGCGAACCTGGCCGGCGGAGTGACCCGCGGCAAGAGCATCGTCCGCATCGAATGAATCACCGTCGGCAATCCGGCCAGGGCACTTCCTCACGTGTCCTGCGCCGGATCGCCGAACTGCCTGCCAGCGACGAAGACCGACGAGGAGATCCTGGCCGCCTACGACCTGACCGACAGAACTCCCGGGCACACCAGAGATCAACAAGGAAGCGACTGAAGACGACGCCGCGAAGAAATCGCAGGTCAGGTAGGTGAAGAAGCGTGCCCCCGGTGCGACTCGAACGCACACTGGACGGATTTTGAGTCGCCGTTCTTCTCTTTCGGATTGTGACAGTGAATGACCTGAAATGTTGTCCTCGCAGCTCATCGCCGGTATGGAGTGTCGGCAACTATCGACGGATGACGGGTGTGTCCGGAACTGCCGGGCACACCTCGGGCACACCGACTCGGGCGCGGAGTGTCAGTGTCGCCTCGCTTGACCCTGCGGTTCACCACCGACCTGGCCATCCGCGTTCAGAACGTACTGAAACCTCGACGCTCGCCGCTGGCGACCGAACATCCGGCTACGCCGAAAAAGGAAGTGAGTCACCCCACTCCCAAAAAGCCACACCCGCTTCCTCTTCGCGCTCAATAACTTGCATGAGAGCTGTTACATCAACCATGGCCGGCACGTCAATCGCAATATGACGATCACCGCTCCACTCATTGAGAAGCCCACTCGAGGTGACTTCACTTTTAATTCGAGAAATCCCTTCGGTCAATTCCAGTTGTCCAGCTTCCGAAGTCAAAAGCACCCTTAGAACCCTACGCCCGGATTTAGCAACAAGTCCCGCGATGAGCGATCCGTCGTCGGATAGCCGAACCCTATCATTCAGCGACATTCCATAAACCCGAAACGGTATGCAGCAAAGCTCGAATGAATCATCTTCACACTGCATGAGCCAAAGTTGCTCAACTTGACCACCGAACCCGAAAGGAGTCAAGTCAGCTCGCGCGATATAGTTACTCCGACTCCTCAATACAGGGTTCTCATGAATAACAAAATTCACCGATCGCTCCAATTCGCATTCTCATTTCTCCGCCGTCGCGCATCCTATTTAACTCACAACAGTACCCACCTCAAATTAGGGCGCACAACATACGACTCGATGGCCCGGGGTACTGGTCGCCGAGCCATCGAGTCCACTAATCAACCATCAGCTAACGGTCTCATCCGTGCCGGCCACCACGAGGGAGGCCACGGACCAGTGTAGTTGGCTGGCGGATTGAGCGGTGCCACTCTGTCACGCTTGGAACTGTTACAGAACGTACACGAGGGTGTCAAATTAGGATCGGTCAGATCGCCATTCTTACTGCGCGGCAGAACATGGTCCAAACTCGTACCCGGATTTGCCCTACAGTAGGAGCAGAGAGGAGCAGTACTACCGGGCGTTGCCCCAACTCCAATATCGTAATCGCGCAACTTTTCGGCCGGAATTCTGCGACCTGCACCAGGTCCACCCTCAGAACCAGGAGGAATTTCAAAGATTGGCTCTCCGTTCAGGCCACACCCAATCGGGGCATTAATGTTATGCACGAGGATCGGTGTAGCGCCCGCTTCAACGTAGAAAGTGTGCAGTGCTTCAATCGTGAGATTGAAAGTTCGAAGCTGAGCCGAATAGTGACGACTGGCAACAATGTTAACTCGACCGTTGCCTGGAGTATTAAGTTCATCGCCGACCTTGAGGTCTTCGGCTACAGTCCAGGCACGCGTCGTACTGTCATAAAACAGATGGTGCACCGTCGACGTAATCGACTTGAAGCCCTCCGGCGTCGCAATAGTCAGATCAACAAAGTCACGGTCTGCATCTGTAATATGAATTGCAGTAACGACATGCCGCTGAGAAGTCTCGCTATCTGGAGCGCTGTTTTCAACGCGGTCACCCACTTTAACGTCCCGAATCGGCTTCGAAACTCCGTCAGCCATCAATACGGGAGTGTCCCCACTAAAGCTATTCCCCAAGCAACTTTCCGAAGAGCGCACTTCACCTTCTGCTCTTCGGAGAGCTCCAGCCTCTCGGATTTCGTTACCAGCAGCCCTTACTGCCTTCAGTCCTGGCAGCACAGCCAGGAGCGTCATCCCGCACGCCTTCAGGTCTCCCCGAGTGAAGCAGTTCTGCGCATCGGCAATACCGGTTATGTCCTTGAAGACTTTCTTGGCGTTCTTGAAGAAGTTGTCAATACTCCAGCCAGTGTTGGCTAGTTCCGACGGCGCATTAGTTGAGTCCTTCACGCTGCCAATAACGGCCCGGGAAGCGTCTGTGATCGCATTGACGATTTCCCGATACGAGCGCTGCACGTCATCCACCGGATTCGCCTGGACACCGACCGTCTTCGACGAACTCGTCGGAGACGACGACACTGGCGCTTCGGTCGAACCCCCGTAGATCGGCGCGAGCATCGCTTGGGGCACAGGCAGCGGATTAGACCGCACGGCCTCGCGCTGTGCCTGACGCGCGCCCACCGCGGGGTCCGGTGGTGGAGGTGTGGAGGGATGAGAACGCGGAGGCGTGTTCGAACCCGGATGCCATGGTCGGCCAGGGTCCGGGCCAGGCTGCACAGGATCGGGACCGGGATCCGCTCCGGGGTCCGTACCTCGATATCCGCACGACAAGCCGCCCCCAGCATCCCGACTGGGATCGTGTGGAACTGGCGGTGGAACAGTTCCACCGCACGTGTTCGGAGGCGGCGGGCTGCAGTCCCATGACACTGCCGGTACCCAGCTGACCCCCGGAGCCCCACTGCACGGATCCTCAGGGGGATCGACAGGCGCAGGGTTGGCATGGCCAGGAATCTTGTTTGGTCGGAACCAGCAGATCGGGTCGGCCCAGGAGAACGAGTCGTCGCAGAACGACCAGTCGTGACCTGTGGGGTCGATGTAGTTAAGCGGTGAACCGCCCGCGTAGGTGTAGCGATTCGACGCGCTGGACGGGTTGTCAGGTAGCGAGACGTCGTCGCGGCTGGTGAAGCTGCCGCTGGCGGGGTTGTACCAGCGGGCGGACATGTTGACCTGGTTGGTGTCCGGGTCGGTCCAGCCGCCCTGGAAGCCGATCGGGCGCTTCGTGCCGCCGGTCGCAGTGACCTGACCGAACGGGTCGTAGGTGATGGAGTCCGCGAGCTGGGTCAGGGCGCCGGTCGGGTTGATCGTGCCGACCAGGTCGCCGTGCCGGTCGGACACCGCGAGGCGCTTGTCCGCTCCCTGCGCCAAGGCGAGCAGGTCGCCGCCGGGGCCCCGGCTGAAGGTGCCGGTGCCGTCCGAGGCGAGGGTGTTGCCCATGCCGCTGTAGGCGAAGGCGCGGTCGTTGCGCTTGACCACCCGGTCCAGACCGTCGTAGCCGTAGTTCGTCGTGGCCTCGGCGACCAGTCGGTCGAACGCGTCGAAGGAGAAGTTTTCCTGCGCCGGCCCGGTCTTCTTGCCTGCGGTGGTGCCGCGGGGACTGTAGTTGTAGGTGCTGGTGCCGTCGGACAGCAGGCGGTTGCGTTCGTCGAAGATGGCGGTCTTGTCGCCGGCCTTGGTCCGATTGCTGGCCGCGTCCCAGCCGTAGGCGGTGGTCTTGCCGCCACCGGTCCACGAGGTGAGCCGGCCGAGCTGGTCGTAGCCGTAGGTGTTGTCTCCGGCTCCGGCCACGCCCGTCGTGGTCTTGCCGGTGAGCTGATCACCCAGGTCGTAGCCGTAGTGCACGGAGCTGACCTGGGCCGCAGCCCGTTGCTGTGTCGGGTCTGCTGTCACGCCGAGCTTGTCATCAGTGAGGCGGCCGAGGTCGTCGTAGCCGAAGGTGCGAGTCCGCCCAGCACCGTAGTCCACAGTGGACACTTGACCGGCCGGGTTGTAGCCCGGTGTCTGCGTGGTGCCGGTGATGGCGTCCACGACGCTGGACAACCGCCCTGCCGTGTAACCGAACGCGGCAGTGCCGGCGGCATCGACGCGGCTGGTGGGTTGACTGTCCGCGTTGTAGGCGAAGCCGGACTTGCCCGAGGGGCCGTCGGTGCTCAGCAGCGCGCCTCGGTCGTTGTAGGTGAACGTGTCGTCGGCGCCGGGAGCGCTGATCCCGACGAGTCGCCCCAGTGCGTCGTAGGAGCTGACCCGATCGGCCGTGGCCGATTCCGCGCCGCCGCCGGTCTCCTTGGTCATGCGGCCCAGGCCGTCGAAGGTGCGTTGGCGGGTGATGCCGCCTGGGGCCGTCATCTGGGTGGGGTGGCCGGCCGCGTCGTAGGACACCGTCCAGGTGCGGTCCCCCGCGTTGGGGTGCGCCTGGGTGGACGGCTCGATCACGGACTCGGGCAGGCCCAGGACGTTGACGGTGTAGTTGGTGGCGTTGCCACGACCATCGGTGTAGCGGGTGCGGTTGCCCGCCGCGTCGTAGCCGAAGGACGTCGTCACCGACTCGGGTTCGGCCTGGTTGGTCAGCCTGCCCAGCGCGTCGTAGGTGAAGGTACTGATGCGGCCCAGCACGTCGGTGGTGCTCGTGAGGTTGCCGGCCACGTCGTAGGCCGCGGTGCTGCGACGCAACAGGGTGCCGTTGGGTGCCAGGTCGGCGGACGCGACCGGGTGGCCGGCCAGGTCGACGGTGGTGCGCTGCGCGCGGCCGAGGCCGTCGACGGTCTTGACGTTGCGGCCGGCCAGGTCGTAGCCGAACTGGGTGGGCACGCCGGCCGGGTCGACGGTCTTGGTCAGTGCGCCCACGGCGTCGTAGGTGTTGCGGGTCGTGGCGCCGCTGGGCGTGGTGGCGACGGTGAGGTTGTTCGCGTCGTCGTAGCCGACGCTGCTGGTGAAGGTTCCCGCCGTCGGGTAGCGCTCGCGTTGGGTCGCGGTGACACTGCGGCCGAGGTCGTCGTAGGTGGCTTCGCTGATCGCGCCGGTGGGGTTGGTCACCGACAGCTGCTCGCCGACTCGGGTGTAGGTGTAGTGCCAGACTCCTCCGGGCTGGCCGGGGTTCTTGGGGTCGGGATCGGTGCGGTCAGTGAGCCGGTGCAGCTGGTCGTAGGCGAAGCGGGTGACCGCGCCGAGCGGGTCGGTCACGGCCTTGATGTTGCCGGCGCCGTCGTAGTCGATGCGGCTGGTCGGCGTGATCGCCTGCTGCGCGCCGGGCTGGGTGTAGTTCGGTGAGGTCGCGCTGACCGTACGGCCGATCCTATCGACGCTGGTGTGGCGGGTGTTGCCGTTGGCGTCGACGCTGTCGGTGGTTTGCCCGAAGGAGTTGTAGCCGGTCCTGGTGGTCGGCTGCGCCGGGCTGGGCTTCTTGCCCGCGGACTCGACCGAGACGGTCGGCGCGGTCGAGGTGACGGAGCGGCCGAGGTCGTCGTAGCCCAGCGTGGTGGTGTAGGCCGCCGGGTCGGCGCCGGCGACCGCGCCGCGCGGGTCGGTCACCGAGGTGAGCAGGCCGCGCTGGTCGTACCCGCGGGTGGTGGTGAGGTTGTCGGTGTCGGTCTCGACGGTCTCGGTGGTCTGCCGTCCGGCGTCGTCGTAGCCGTAGTCGACGATCTCCGCGTCGCTGGAGTTCATGACGCCGGTGTTGGACTCGTTGCCGGTGCGGGTGACGCGGGTGACGTTGCCGGCGAGGTCGTAGGCGAACAGTGTGCGGCGGGCCAGGCCCTTGGGGTCGACCGTGGTGCTCGCGACCCGGCCGACCGCGTCGTAGGCGCTCGCGGTGACCCGCCCGCCGGCGGTGGTCTGGGAGACGAGTTTGCTTGCGGCGTCGTAGGTGTTGTCGGCGAGCACGATGTCGCGCGTGGTGTTGTCTGGGTTGTGGAAGCCCCGAGCGATGGTTTGCCGCAGCAGGCCGTCGGAGTAGTAGGTGTAGCCGGTCTTGCGGCCCATCGCGTCGGTGTGCGCGACGAGCTGCCCGGCGAGGTCGTAGGCGTAGGAGTCGGTGACCAGGTAGTCACCGGGACCCGGTTCGCCGCGGCCCTGTTCCCGCCAGCCGCGCAGGCGCACCTCGGCGATCTTGTTGCGAGCGGTGTAGGCATACTCGTACTTCACGCCGTCGGGGCCGACCATCCAGGTGCGGTTGCCGAAGGAGTCGTAGCCGTAGTGGGTTTCGCGGCCCTCTGCGTCGGTGACCGCCGACCGGCGCCCTCGGTCGTCGTAGGCCATGGTCGAGGTCCGGGTCGCGTCGCCGCCGGTGAGGTCGCTCGCGTCGACGCGGTCGGGGTTGCCGTCGGGGTCATAGTGCGTGGTGGTGCGCAGGGTGTGCGTGACGCCGGTGACGGGGTTGGTCACGCCGGGCTGGGTGGCCGTCGTGGGCCGCGACAGGGCGTCGTAGCCGATCGTCGTGGTGATGCCGGCCGGCTTGTCGGTCGTGATCTGAGTGACCGTGGCGCGGCGGCCCAGCGCGTCGTAGGTGAAGCGCGTGATCAGGTGGGTGGCGCTCTCGACCTCGGCGAGGTCGCCGGTGGCGTAGTACCGGTACAACGTGGTGGCACCACGGGGATCGACGCTCTTGGCGACGAGTCCGGCCGGTGTGTTGCCGCCGCCGATGGCCGCGTCACCGGCCGCGGTGTAGGTGTGGCGGACGACCGCGCCGTCGGGCGTGGTCTGGGTTGCCAGGTTCCCGAAGGTGTCGTAGGTGTAGCTGGTCTTATAGGTGTTGTCGGTGGCACTCGCCGAACGCGCGTCGCGCGTGGCGGTCACCTTGTCCAGTCGGGGGTCGGTGAGGTTGTCACCGGTGAAGTACTCGAAGCTGGTGGTCTGACAGTCGGTCGGGCCGGTGCGGCAGGTGGTGCGGGAGACGATGTTGCCGCGCTGGTCGTGTTTGAGGGTGACCTGGTTGGCGTTCTCGTCGGTGATGGTGCTCTGGAACCCGGTCTCGTCGTAGTCGTAGCTGCGGGCGCCCTGCAGGTCGACCGGGATGAACGTGCCTGGTCCGCCGGAGACCGGCACGTCGCAGAACTGGCCGCCCGGTCCCGGTGTGGTGCAGGTCGGGGTCGGCGGCGGCGTGGTGGTCGTGGTCGGCGGCGGCTTGTCCTCGGAGCGGGCGTCCATGCCCAGCGGCGCCAGATAGCGGATGATGCGCCCGCGCATCGGGTCGAAGTCGTAGAAGTGCGCGCGCTTCCCGGGGTCGATGACCCGGACGGTGCGCACGATGTTGGTGTCGGTGCCCGTGGTGACCGGGGTGCTCAGCTGCCAGGTTCCGCCGTTGCGGTCGGTGTAGCTGGTCAGGCGGTCGTTGGTGGTGTCATAGCTCAGCTGCGCGGCGCTCTTCCCGCTGGGCAGCGTGATCTTCGCGAGTTCGTCGGCTCCGGACCGGGCTGCGTAGTGCGCCTGCACCGCAGGCTGGCCCAGCGCGTGCTGGTAGACCGCGACCTCGTCGATGACGCCGGTGAAGGAGCGGCGCGTGTCGGTGCCGAAGTGGTCCCAGTCAGACGGCGCGAAGGCGTAGGAGGCGCCGATCTGGCTGTGCGCCAGGGTGGAGTTGTCGATGGCGCCGTCCTTGCTGCCCACCGGCTTGCCGTCCAGGAACAGCGTCTGTGTGGCCAGCGAACTGGTGAGCACCACGTGGTGCCAGCTGCCGTCGTTGACCGGCGCGGCGGTGGTGATCGGCGCGGGCGCCTGGTTGATCCAGAACTGACCGCGCAGCTTGCCGTCGGTGCCGACGTAGAGCAGCGGCACCGCGCCGTTCGGATTGGCGCCGTAGGCGGCGTTCTGGGCGCCGAACAGCGGGCCGTCCTTGGTGGTGTTGAACCACAGTTCGACGGTGAGTTCGCGGCTCTTCTTCACCAGGCCGTCCGGCAGCGTGACGGCGGCGTTGTTGCCGGTGAAGGACGCCGCGGCGTCACCGGAACCGGCCAACGCGCCGGGCGAGAGGAGTTTGACGTCGCTGTTGTAGGTACCGTTGTCCTTGCCCAGATTGATGCTGACCTGGCTGCTGGCGGTGGTTCCGCCGCTCTCACCCAGACGCCAGTAGGAGTCGGGCTTGGAGTCCAGCACGGCACTGCGGTAGTGCGAGCCCGCCGCATAGTCGTAGCGGGTGCAACCGCCGGCGGGGTCGCAGACCTTGGTCAGCTTGTCGCCGTTGTACTCATAGGTCCACGTCGACGCCGTGCCGTTGACCGGGTCAGTGCTGACCGTGCGGACATGCGCACCCGACCACGCGAAGTGCAGCGCACGTCCGCTGGTCTTGTTGGTGGCGGTGGCCAGCGCACCGCTGGCGTCGTAGGAGAGTTGGACCCAACGCCCGGCGGTGTCGTGCTGCTCGATGAGGCGGCCGGCGGCGCCGAAGACATAGAAATTGTCGGCCTTGTCGGTCATCGTCCAACCGCCGCCCTGCGCGGCGGAATATGGGACCAAGGTTGCGTAGCGTCCTGCCGGCGGGACGAGGCGGCCGCCGGTGGGCTGTCCGCTTGAGTCCTTGTTCGCGCCGAAGCGGACCTGCTGGCCGTCAGGGTAGGTCACCACCACGTTCCCGGAGCCGTCGGAGTCCGGCGTGATGCGCATGTCGTAGCTGGAGGACCAGCCGGCGCCGAACGCGGCGTCGCGACGCGGGTCAAGGCTGTTGTAGGTGCGCGCCACGGTCAGCTCGGGGCCGACCGTGGTCGCCGAGGCGTCCACCGCGCTGGAGGTGTAGTTGCCGACCTGTGGGTCGAAGTCCTTGTCACCGCCGCCGTAGGGGGCGTTGCCCAGGTGTGAGGTGACCTCGGGCTGCGGCACGGTGGTGAGCAGGTCGCTCAGCGGCAGCGCGGGGCTCTCCGACGTGCCGTCCCACGCGAAGGCCTGCCACTGGTAGGTCTTGCTCCAGCCCAACGCCCCCACCGGAACCGTCCACGTCTGGTTCGCCTGCCGGCCGGAGTCCACGCAGTTGGTGGTGCCCTTCTCGCAGACGTGGAACCGGTACTGCAGGCCCGCGTCCGGCGGCGCGTCGATCTTGATCGCGCGCGCCCACAGGCTGGGCGTCAGCGTCGGCGCGGAGTACCCGTTGGGCGGGTACTGCTCCTTGATCGCCGGCGGAATGTTGATCACCTGGAGATCCAGGGCAGCGCTGGGGATCTGCTCGTCGGTGAAGAACACCACGCCCCGGCGGATCATGGTGAACTCGAACCGGTAGGTGCCCGGCGGAGTGGGCTGGATGTAGGCGTCCAGGCTCACCGAGGCGCCCCTGGGCACGTTCTGCGGCAGCGTGGACGCCTCCGCCCACCCCTGATAAGTGCCGTCCGAGGTGAAGTAACGGTAGGCCAGGGCGTACTCGCCGGTGGTCCAGGTGTCCGCGCCCTGGTTGGTGACGGTGAGCTTGACCTTGCCGCCCTGGGTGCGGGTAACCGGCGGGTCAGGCACCGGGTTGTCGAACCGGTAGGTCGCGTCGTAGGCGGTGTGGGTGATCGACAGCAGCGGCGGGTTGGCGGTGCCCGCGCCGGTGAACTTCTTCCACCCGAACTCGTCGGTCTCCGAGCCTCGCACGGTCAACCCGTAGTTGGCCTGCTGGCCGGTGACCCAACGCTGCACCAGGTCGCGGCCGGCATCGCCCAGACCGATCGCCTCGGTGGCCGTCGGGCATGCCGACGCGGTGGTGCCGCTGGCGATGAAGCCGTGCGCGAACTCCGCGCTGCCCAGGGCGTCGCCGTAGGCGGGGCCGGGGTACTTGTAGCCGGTGCCGGCCTGCCACACCTCGGTCACCGGATAGACGGTGACCGGGCGAGGATTGCAGGACCAGGACTGGTAGTTGGTCAGTCCCAGTTGGACGCCGAAGATCTTGTGGTTGCGCAGGGAGTTCTCGACACCGGGGAAGGCCACGTAGGTCGCGGCGGTGTAGTTGCCCGAGGAGTCGTAGCTGTGGCCAGCCTTGAGTTCGCCGTCGACCTGGCTGAAGTTGGTGCCGTCGCCGTTGCGCTGCACGTACATGCTCGAGCCGGCGCTGTCGGTCTCCACCGGCGGGTCGACCCGCACCGGATAGGTTCTGGCGGGGTCGTTCAGCCACGCCGAGTCCAGGTCGACTTGGAGTAGCTGTTGGCCGTCGCGCTGCACCAGGGAGTAGGTCACGCCGTAGGAGGTGGCCGGGTTGCCGGTGTGGTTGTCGACCTTCGCGTCGGTCATGAACCCGCGCGGGAACTGGGCGCGCTCGACGCCCTTCTCGTCGCGGAGCACGACGCGCTTGTCCACCACGGTCGCGGTCAAACCGTTGAGGTGCAACGGGAACAGCCACGTGCGCGGCGCCTGCGGAGAACGCAGGACCAGGGTCTCCTTGAGTCCACCGGGTTTGACCTGCAACTCCAGGTCGGAGTTGGCCCGCACGCCCGGGTAGGTGATGGTGCTGCCCTGGGTGTTGCCTGCGATGTCGGCGGCGCCGTCCAGGCCGAACTTCAGGCTGTGCTGCGGATCCAGCGTCAACTCGGCCACCGCTGCCGCGCCCGATCGCTCGGCGAAGTGGACCTGCACGGCGTCGGCGGTGTTACGCCAACCGTGGTCGGCTACCAGGTTCGTGTCGATGGGCGCCCAACTGCCGTCGGCGCGCTGGTAGTTCAGCGGAGTCTTGGAGAACTGTGTGGTCTGGGTGCCGTCGGCGTTGGCGTAGGTGCGTTCGTTGCGGGACCGCTTGTCGGGCAGTTCCTTGCTCGAGGTCGCCTCGAAGCCGCGGGCCTTCTTGCTCGCGGCGATGGCGACGTGGGCGCTGTTCGCCGCCGAGTGCGGGTCGTCCTGGCCCTTGATCGGCGGGTACTTGGCCTGCTCGGCTCGCGCGTCGGCGGTGTTGCCGCGGTTCGGCGCGTCCTGGTGACCCTGGCCCTCGGCAGACCCCCAGCGCTGGTCCGGTCCAGGCCCGGGAGTGCCGACCTGGGCCTGTTGGGTGGCCAGCTGCTCGCGAACGACTTCCGCCATGGCGGGCCCGTACAGAGTGGCCGCGACGGCCATGACTCCGAACAGCGCCAAGCCACGACGCAGCGACCTCGACCTGCCCAGCGCAGCACGACGACCGGTTCTCCGCACGGAAAGCACCTTCCCCCAACGCAACATCCAACGCCCGAGGTCACCAGCGCCCCCGTCAGCGCGCACAAGAATGAAGCATCATGAGGTTCAAGACAAGCCGACCGAGAACAGCCATCAAGAATGCGTAGTCACGCCTTCGAATCACACCGCCGTTACATAGAGACATAGTGACATGAACCACTTAACAAAGTCTTGACAGTGTTGACCTGCCCATATAAAGCCAACTTTGACAAACCGACGCTACCGCAACCGGCCAGATAACGATTACGAAGTGGACGTAACGTCCCACTCCAACCTTCGATAACGACCGGGGGAATCAGGTCGGCAGAGAGATCAAGAAATGATCTTGAACTGATCGCTGGACCCATTTACCACACGTTACAGATTCAGAGAAGGGGGGCGTTCGTGGGAACACGAACACCACACGCACGAAGTGCGGTCTGCCGCGTACTCATCGCGTTGCTCGCCGCACCCGCACTTGCCATCGGCCTCGGCACGCAGTCCGTCGCGGCCGCTGACCCGGTCGACACCGTCGACTGCCACAGCAACGTCTCGGTGTTCCTGTCCGAGGCACCCGCCGGCGACCTCTGGCTGTACCACCACCTCGACCCCGAGAACGGCACCTTCAACTGGGACCAGAAACAGCAGATCGGCAACGGTTGGACCGGCCGCACCATCGCCGGCCCGAACGGCTACGTCTACAGCATCACCGACAACGCCACCGGTGACCTCCGCCGCCTGCACTGGACCGGCTCCGCCTGGGACACCTACGACGCGGCCGGCACCCAGTACCAGGTGATCGGCCAGTGGTGGAACGGCTGGACCTCGCCGCAGTTCCGCAACCGGGTGGCCGTCGACGCCAACGGCGACTTCTACACCGACGAGTCCGACGGCAACCTCTACTGGCAGCACTACGACGAGGCCAGCAAGACCTGGACCCGCAGGCTGGTGGACACTGGCTGGGGCGGCTACGACCACATCGTCGCCGCCGGACCGGGCATCCTCTACGCCCGCACTCCCAGCGGCGACCTGTTCCGCTACGTCTACGACGCGGGCTCACAACGCTGGCTGCAGAAGAAGAAGCCATCCGGCCAGGGCTGGAACATGTTCACCCAGATCTTCTCCCCCGGCGGCGACATCCTCTACGGGCGCGGCACCAGCGACGCCAAGCTGCTCTGGTACCGGTACCAGATGAACGCCGACAAGTGGATCACCGCCAACGACGGCACCGGCAAGGTCGTCGGCTACGGATGGAACACCGAACTCGACGTCACCGCCGACCCCGGCGCCTGCAAGCTCTCCACCGCGCTGACGCCGGCCCGGCCCGCGGTCACCGCCCAGCCCCACGCGAGCAACACGCTGCTCCGCTCCAGCAACGGATACCTGCAGTGGGCCTACACCAACGCCAACGGTCGCCCCACCTACGCAGAGATCCGCGACATCACCAGCGTCACGCGCTCGAACTTCGCGGCCGTCCCCGGCACCACACTGGTCACCGGACCGCCCGCGCTCGGCGAGAACGCCGACGGCCGCATCCAGGAACTCGCCCAAGGCACCAACAACGCCGAGTTCTACAGCAACACCCAGTCCACGCCCGGCAACGCCTGGGCGGGCGACACGACACTCGGCGGCTTCATGGTCAGCCCACCCACGCTCGCCCGCAGCAGCGACAGCACGCTGACCGCGTTCGCCGTCGACGCGCAGGGTCAACTGTGGACCCGCCAGCAGGCCACCAAGAACGGGCCGCTGCTGCCGTGGCTCCCGCAACCGAGCAAGAACATCACGGCCAACCAACTCACCGTGGCCGCCTCGGGCAACAACCTCCGCGTCGTCGCCCTGCACACCGACGGCGTGTTCCGCACCGCCACCGTGACCCAGGGCATGGTCGGTGCCTGGACCGACATCTCCGGACTCGCCGGGACAGGCACTGCTTCCGCAGTCGTCATGCCTGACAGCACCCTGCAGGTCTTCGCCCGCGGCACCGACAACCAGATCTACACCAAGCGCGAAACCAGCACCGGCTTCCCCGGTGCCTGGACCGTCATCCCCGGCATCACCGCGGCAGGTTCCCCCTCGGCGACCCTCGGGCCCGACGGCGCTCTGCACGTCGGCGTGCGCGCGAGCGACAACTACATCTACACCACCGGCCAGCAGGCACCCGGCGCGGCCGCTTACAGCGCCTGGCAGGAGATCACCGACAAGACCACCCTCACCTCCACCGACCCCACGCTCGTGGCGATGCCTGACGCCAGCACCTGGGTCGTCGCCTTCCGCAGCGACCTAGACGTGCCCAAGCTCCGCCGCAACCAACCCGCAGCACCGGCCGCAGCCACGCCACGCAGCCAATCCACCGCCCAGGCACCACGCTCGACCTTCGTCGACGTCCCGCTGAACGCACCGACCAACTGATCGCAGAGGGGGCGAGCCGCACGGTCCGCCCCCTCACGGCGGTACCGGCAGTTGCCGCCAGCTCGACGTCAACCTGAAGCAGGTGGAGATCGATGTCGAGTCGAGGTTGAACATGCAACTATCCAGCTATTGGATTAGTGTCAATTGCGGTCAAACGCTACGCTGCAGCCGGAAAACACCAGCTCACGAAGCCTGATCTCCACGCACGTGGAGGTGGTTCGAGGCGGGTCAGGACACCCTCATACGCCCGTTGCTGATCTCCACGCACGTGGAGGTGGTTCGTCCTCGTCAGAGACCTCAATCGTGACCAGCGCCTGATCTCCACGCACGTGGAGGTGGTTCGCAGTTCGACTTCGCGGTGCCGCTCGCTGCCGGCTGATCTCCACGCACGTGGAGGTGGTTCGCTCACCAACGGCGTCGACCAGGCAACGGTCCCCTGATCTCCACGCACGTGGAGGTGGTTCGTCGCCGAGTTCGGTCTCCTCAGCCACGGTAGGCTGATCTCCACGCACGTGGAGGTGGTTCGTTGACTTGGTCAACGTCGAGTTGCCGGTACAGCTGATCTCCACGCACGTGGAGGTGGTTCGACTGTCCTCGCCGGGCGCGGAACTCCCGCCGCCTGATCTCCACGCACGTGGAGGTGGTTCGCCTGTCAGGCACCCGCCACCGCCCGCCGGTCCCTGATCTCCACGCACGTGGAGGTCGTTCGCGGCTTCCGGCAGCCCGTCGGGGTAGAGGGCTCTGATCTCCACGCACGTGGAGGTGGTTCGTGCTGGACGTCAGCAACGATGACGGCGACGCCCTGATCTCCACGCACGTGGAGGTGGTTCGTTGTAGACACCGGACTCCGCCGACCAGAAGGGCTGATCTCCACGCACGTGGAGGTGGTTCGGCCGTCGACACCCCCTCACCAGGGCCGGCTGGCTGATCTCCACGCACGTGGAGGTGGTTCGCACACTCCGGTCCAGTCGGATTGGCTGACGTTCTGATCTCCACGCACGTGGAGGTGGTTCGCAGCATCAAAGCCCTCTTCCGGACCTACAAGGCTGATCTCCACGCACGTGGAGGTGGTTCGGGGGTTTCGCCGCCCTCCAACGCCCGGAGTTCCTGATCTCCACGCACGTGGAGGTGGTTCGGTACCACAGTGGACCCCGGCAACCCTGTGACCCTGATCTCCACGCACGTGGAGGTGGTTCGTCGTTGAGAACGCCGCTCTTCGGGTCGCGGCGCTGATCTCCACGCACGTGGAGGTGGTTCGGCTTGCGCGCCACCACCACACCCCGTGCGGCACTGATCTCCACGCACGTGGAGGTGGTTCGTTGGGGTGCTCCACTGGCAGTCTTTGCTGGCACTGATCTCCACGCACGTGGAGGTGGTTCGCGGCGGTGTCGAGATGACCGCCGTCCGCGCACCTGATCTCCACGCACGTGGAGGTGGTTCGACGGTGGTTCCGGCGTTGGGTTCTCCGAGCGACTGATCTCCACGCACGTGGAGGTGGTTCGTTTCCCCGCGAGCCGCGCCATTCCCCGGCCCGCTGATCTCCACGCACGTGGAGGTGGTTCGCTCGCCGAGCTCGCCGCCGACCCGGCACGGTTCTGATCTCCACGCACGTGGAGGTGGTTCGACGGTCGGCGGGTTGCCGATGGCGGCCTGGGTCTGATCTCCACGCACGTGGAGGTGGTTCGGTTGTGGGGATCGGGCATCGTTGGCACCTCTTCTGATCTCCACGCACGTGGAGGTGGTTCGCTCCGCCGTCCGGAGGAGCTGGTTTCACCGCTCTGATCTCCACGCACGTGGAGGTGGTTCGTACTCGGCCATGTGCCCGGTGGCGATCTTGCCCTGATCTCCACGCACGTGGAGGTGTTCCGGACTACCTGGAGCTTGAGGCGTACGCCTCCGAGTCTTCTCCGCGCAGGCGGAGGTGTTCCGATCTCCACTATCTGGTTTCTGCCTCCCCCCGTGTCTTCTCCGCGCAGGCGGAGGTGTTCCCAGCGCAGCGGCCTGGTCGACCAGCTCGGGGGAGTCTTCTCCGCGCAGGCGGAGGTGTTCCGTGGTTTTCCGGTCAGCGTCAGAACCTCTTTCCGTCTTCTCCGCGCAGGCGGAGGTGTTCCGCAGGGCACTGCTGGGCTCGGACCAGGCCCACGGTCTTCTCCGCGCAGGCGGAGGTGTTCCGTCAGCGAGACCATGGCCGGCATCACCGCAGCCGTCTTCTCCGCGCAGGCGGAGGTGTTCCGCCGTGGTGTCGGCGCATCTCTCGGTCCAGGACGTCTTCTCCGCGCAGGCGGAGGTGTTCCGCCAGGTTGACCGCTGGCCGTCGGGTACAACGGTCTTCTCCGCGCAGGCGGAGGTGTTCCGTTGATGATCGCGGCCCGAGCTGTCCCTACCCAGTCTTCTCCGCGCAGGCAGAGGTGTTCCGCCAGTCGTACCAGGCCAACATGCGCATTCGTCGTCTTCTCCGCGCAGGCGGAGGTGTTCCGCTGCTGGACATCCCGCTCGACCAACTCACCTAGTCTTCTCCGCGCAGGCGGAGGTGTTCCGTCCGACTCGTTGTTGCTGGCGTTCGCGCCGCGTCTTCTCCGCGCAGGCGGAGGTGTTCCGGCACCGACCAGCCGGCTGATCTCGTCAGGCAGTCTTCTCCGCGCAGGCGGAGGTGTTCCGGCCGCTCTCGCAGTACTGGCACTGCCGGTTCCGTCTTCTCCGCGCAGGCGGAGGTGTTCCGGTGCCCAGCAGCAACGACCCGCCGCGCTCCGGGTCTTCTCCGCGCAGGCGGAGGTGTTCCGCCCGAGGTTAGATTGGCGAATGGGCCTTCATTGTCTTCTCCGCGCAGGCGGAGGTGTTCCGCCGGGGGCCGACCGTGGCCCGGGGCGGGTCGGGTCTTCTCCGCGCAGGCGGAGGTGTTCCGTCGCCATCAGGTGGATGTGGTCATCCGCGTGCGTCTTCTCCGCGCAGGCGGAGGTGTTCCGTCACCGCCCTTGCTCGCACAGGCCGGCGAGGTGTCTTCTCCGCGCAGGCAGAGGTGTTCCGGCGGACCAAGCCCGCGGTCTCGCACCACACAGGTCCTCTCCGCGCAGGCGGAGGTGTTCCGTACTCGGCCTCGTCCGTGTGCTCGGGGCCAGCGTCCTCTCCGCGCAGGCGGAGGTGTTCCAGCGGCCCGTGTCGAGGCCCACGCGTGGATCAGGGTCCTCTCCGCGCAGGCGGAGGTGTTCCGTTCACCGGCCGTGTCACGCTCCGCACAGTCCGGTCCTCTCCGCGCAGGCGGAGGTGTTCCGTTACTCGTCAGTCTCAGCGCGGTGCCATCTCGGTCCTCTCCGCGCAGGCGGAGGTGTTCCGACCCTGTCCGTCGGCCAGGTCGACGCTGGGGCGTCTTCTCCGCGCAGGCGGAGGTGTTCCGCGTTCTTTCCGGTCTTGCCTGTTCGAGTGAACGTCTTCTCCGCGCAGGCGGAGGTGTTCCGCGATGCAAAGCGCACTAGGTTGCTCCGTGTGCGTCTTCTCCGCGCAGGCGGAGGTGTTCCGGTCGACAACACGCCCGGCGCGCTCGTGCGCCAGTCTTCTCCGCGCAGGCGGAGGTGTTCCGTTTTGGCCGACTTGAGGTGAGCGGGTTGATTCGTCTTCTCCGCGCAGGCGGAGGTGTTCCGGCGGTGGGGGACTGGTTCGCCATCCGGCTGGGGTCTTCTCCGCGCAGGCGGAGGTGTTCCGTCGTCCCGTCCTCCGGGCCGTCGCTCGACGAGGTCTTCTCCGCGCAGGCGGAGGTGTTCCGCCCAGACCGAGACCCGGCGATCGACCCGGTCGTCTTCTCCGCGCAGGCGGAGGTGTTCCGTGGCTGGCCAACATGCAGGCCGAGGGGTTCCGGTCTTCTCCGCGCAGGCGGAGGTGTTCCGCGTTCGAAATCATGCGCCACGTTCGCGCAGCCGTCTTCTCCGCGCAGGCGGAGGTGTTCCGACCCGCGCACGCGCGTCCCGGAGACGCTGGACGTCTTCTCCGCGCAGGCGGAGGTGTTCCGGCGGCACGTAGGTGGAAGGCCCGCGGCGTCCTGTCTTCTCCGCGCAGGCGGAGGTGGTTCGCCAGGTTCAACCCTATGGGCCGTGAACACGAGCTGATCTCCACGCACGTGGAGGTGGTTCGTACCTCGCCGGGTGATCGCACACAGCGCACGGCTGATCTCCACGCGCGTGGAGGTGGTTCGTACGCGTTCAACGTCGACTTCATCGGGTCGGCCTGATCTCCACGCGCGTGGAGGTGGTTCTGCTGAAGCTGCTGTCCCAACGCCGCGATGGTCCTGATCTCCACGCGCGTGGAAGTGGTTCAGGAGGACTTCACCGGCGAGCGGCGCCGCGAGTTCTGATCTCCACGCGCGTGGAGGTGGTTCGCTCATCGTCGAGCCCTCCACGCCCGCGCAACCCTGATCTCCACGCGCGTGGAAGTGGTTCGTGCCGTTCGGCTTCCCCGACCGCCCGCACCGTCTGATCTCCACGCGCGTGGAGGTGGTTCGCTGTGGGAGGCATGGAGAGGTGCCGAGAACAACTGATCTCCACGCGCGTGGAGGTGGTTCGCCGCCGACGTCTACCTGGCCCGCCGGATCGCCCTGATCTCCACGCGCGTGGAGGTGGTTCGTCCGGGGGGAGCTGGCCTGGCGGATTCAGCGGCTGATCTCCACACGCGTAGAGGTGGTTCGCCCGACGGCGGAATGAGGTAGATCGCGCATCCCTGATCTCCACGTGCGTGGAGGTGGTCCGGCCAGCAGCCGGTGTCCAGGACGGTAGCGATCTACGCGGCGCTACAGCGCATTGTGCCGCGCGAGAGGTAGGTCGACGCCAAGGAGGTGGAGCAGTCCGGCGGTGGGCACACGATATGTGTCACCCACCTTGATGACCGAGCAGGGGAAGATCCCCAAGCGCGCGAGCTCGTAGGCCTTGGTGCGGCCGAATCCGAGCGCGCGGGCTGCCGTCATCAGATCGACGGCGGCGGGCAGGTCACCCAACTCCGACAGTTTCAACGGCATCATGGCCTGGCTCCTTCCTTGTCTCGTGTCACGGCATCCACGACGCGGTGGTCACCTTCCAGGCACTCGGCGTCCGCCCAGTCGGTGATGCGGGCGGCGAAGGCGGGGCGCCATCGGTCGTGCCAGTGCTGGGCGTCGCGCTCGTTGGCCTCGGGCCCGAGGTTGGCCTGCCGCCACGCGTACGCGAGCGACGCGATCTCGGCGGCCAGCGCTGGATGCTGCTGCCAGCAGGCGGGAATCGAGACGGTGTGCCGGCTGGCTTGGAAACGTGCCGGCGCGGCGTAGGTGGTGTTGTACCAGGAGACGAAGTTTGCCACGAAGGTCGTTGGCTCGTCGGCGATCTCCGGTGATGTGCCCAGCACCCACGGCGCTGGTCGGTCGGCGGGGCGTTGGTCGCTGTGGAACAGGACGTCGATCCGTTCCTCGACATGGCGCAGCCGGCCGCCCAGCAGCGTGAGCCTGGCCGAGAGGCGGCTGAGGATCGTGGTGAGGTCGCGGATCTGACCGTCCACCGTGGTGTCCGGGCCAGCGGGGGCGATCTCGTCGTCGTGGTCCATGGTCAGCTCTCCTGTCCGTCGCGGACACTGCGGATGTCGCGGCGCAGTGCGTGCCAGTCCGGTCGGCGGGACACGTCGAGCACCTTCGCCAGGATCGGGCGCAGGTGTCGGTGGATGATCAGGACGTGGTTGCGGCGCAGGGTGCGGACTTCGCCGGGCCGGTAGGTGGGGACGCTTTCGGTGCCGACGGAGGTGCGGCCGGGCGCGAAGAGGCCGTCGGAGAACTGTTGGTAGCGGCGGCGGTCGTGTTGCCCGGTGAGCAGGGAGATCCATTCCAGGGTGCGTTGGTCCTTGAGTCCGCCGAAGACGGTCAGTGTGGTGGTGTTGTCCACCAGCTGCCGGGCGCCTTCCAGGCCGTAGAGGTCTTCGAGTTGGGCCAGGGACTGGGTGCTCCAGTGGATGAGCACGCCCCGCCCTGCCGAGTCGGAGATGACCTTAGGGAGGTGGAAGATGGGGGTGGCGTTGGGGAGTTCGTCCAGGACGTTGCTCGCCGGCGGATCGAGGCGCTTGTGCGGCTGTTCCAGGGCGAGTTCCTGTTCGGTGGACAGCAGGTGGTCGGCCAGCGCGGTCAGCAGCGGCACCGCGTGAGCGGCCTGCTGTTCGCCGGCGATGATGAACAGGGTCCCCTGCGAGGCAACGAAGTCCTTGGCGTTGAACCCTTCTCCCGGTGCTGGGCTGCACAGGTCGCGGAGGCGGGGGTCCATGAGGGGTTCGGTGACGCGGCGGACGCTCATCCAGACCGCGTCGGAGGTTTCGGCGACCATGCCGAGTTCGGCGCGGAGGTTGCGGGCGAGGTCGGGGTAGTGGGGTTTGAGGAGTTCGACGGGTTCGGTGTCGCGGGTGGTCGACCACCGCACCAGCGCGTCCACGGTCCGGTCGTTCAGGGCGGCGGCGAGCAGGTAGGCGGCGAGGACGGTGGTGGCGCGGGAGCGGAAGACCTTGTCGTTGCCTCCCACCTGCGCCAGGTCGATCGACGCCGCCTCGACCATCGTCTCCGCTCGCTGGCGTGCGACTGTGGGGTCGGTGCAGCCGTCGACCGGGGACCAGCGCAGCTGGTGGGGCCAGGTCACGGTGCCGGTGGCGTCAAACACCACCACCGGGCCTTGACCGTGGCGTTGTCTGGCGAGCGCGGTGAACTCGAACAGGTCGGGTTTGGTGCTGGAGCACAACAGCATGCCGGGCGCGGCCAACGCCTTGTGGACGAGGTCGCCTCGGCTCTTGCCGGACTGGGTGGGGGCGATGACTCCGGTCGGGTTCTCCAACGGCGTCCACAACCGCGCACCGCCCGCAGTGCGGTGGCACGGTACGGCGAGATGCTCGACAGTGGCTCTGCGGCGTTGACTGGCGGTCAGTCCCGGTCGGGTCCAGGCCGCCGTGCGGCGGGCCGTGGACACCGACAGCTCGGCGCGGACCTCGGCGCGGGAAGCGTGTCCGGGCTTGGGCGGCCAGACGAAGCGCCGGATCCCCACGCCCAGCATGACGCCCACGAGAACGGTCACGGCGAACAATCCGGCGGTGACGGTCCAGTACAGCTCCTGCCTGCCTGCCAGCTCCGGCCTCCACGGGCTCGGCGAGGCGGCGGGGGTGAACGGGTGGGTCGCCACCGTCAGCCACTCGCCCAGGTCGGGGATCTGCCAGGGTCCGCCGGCCAGCCCGGTGGTGACGGTGAGGCCGAGGACGAGGTCGGCCAGCAGCGCGCCCAGGCACGCGGCGGTACTGGAGATCAGCGCCAGGAGGGCGAAGTCGCGGTCGGCGCCCGCTGGGGTGGTCATGTTGGCCTCCGGATGGCGACGATCTGACTCACCCACGCATGTACCTGGGCGAGTTGGATACGTTGGCCTGGTTGGGGTGCGTGCACCAGGAGTCCCTGCCCGATGGCCAGGCCGACGTGTCCGGGGCTGGCTGCGGTGCCGTCGTCACCGGGGATGAACAGCAGGTCCCCAGGTTGGATCGAGGCCGGGCCGAAGACGGGGAGGCCGTCGTTGGCCTGTGCCTGGGTAGTGCGGGAGATCGCGACCCCGGCCGCCGCCCACGCGGCCTGGGTCAGCGAGGAGCAGTCCCAGGAGTCCGGGCCGCTCGCGCCCCAGACGTAGGGTTTGCCCAGCTGCGCCAACGCGAACTCGACGGCGGCGCGTTGCCGAGCGTCCGTCGGTGGGCTCCACCCCACAGGCAGTGTCGCAGCGCCGGGCGTCAGCGGTAGTGAGGTTCCGCCGTGGTCGAGGCAGCCGGGCGTGACGACCGGGGTTGCGCCGAGGTCGGGCGGTTGACCGGTCGAGTTGTCGGGTCCGATCCAGTATTTGTCCACCAGGAGGCCTGCGTTGTGTTCCCAGGGTGCGTAGCGGTCGGGGAACGCTGAGCGCTGCACTTCCTGGGCGACCTCGCCCAGGGGGCGCTGGGCCCAGTGGTCGATGTGGACGAGGTGGTCGAGGAAGGTGTTGGTGGCGTAGGTGGGGTTGAGGATCTGTTCGCGGGTTCCCCAGCCTTGGCTGGGTCGTTGTTGGAACAGGCCGAGGGAGTCGCGGTCGCCGTGGTCGAGGTTACGCAGCCCGGACTCGACGATCGTCACGGCGATGGCGATGACGGCGGCGCGTCTGGCGAGCAGGGGCCGTGTTCCGGTGACTTGGGTGATGGTGCGGGCGTTGGCCAGCTGCTCCGCCGTCCACGACTGGTCGCCGACCTGCTCGGCCGCTCCCCCAGGCCCGACACTCGAACCCGTGCAGACCGCTGCTATGCCTTCGTCGTCGGCCAGCCACGCCACCCCGATCAGCATCAGGGGCGCCCCAAGCAGGTAGGCGAGACCGACAGCGGCAACGAGCAACGTTCTGGTGCGGTTCATGACGGATGTCCTGGGGTGTCGGCGTTCGTGTCAGACCGATCTGGTGTGGCGTCGGCACGCATCGAGTTCACGGGTACACGCCGGCCGGTGCCGCGGTGCGAGTGGCGGGTGGTGTTCGGGTTCGAGGACATGACGATCAGTAGCCCAAGCCCGAGCTGAAGCCGTCGTCCTCGCCGAGCTGGTCGTCGTCGTGGAGGTGGCTCTCCGTGGCGGTGCGGCGGTCCAGGGACGTGTCCAGGGTGGCGGGGTCGGGGCCGAGGATGTCGGCGAGCAGGCCGTCGATGCGGGCCTGGGTCTCGGCCGTGAGGGGTCCGGTGTCGGCGGTCTGGTCGCCCAGCAGGGCAACCAGATACTCCTGGGAGGCGATGCCGTAGCTGCGGCCGTCGAGGATCACCGGGCTGAGCAGCCGGTCGGGGTCTTCTTCGCGGGTCGGCCAGCCCCACCGGATCTCCAGGTCCTGCTCGCCGCGCGTATAGGTCTCGGCGTGGCCGCCGTCCATCGCGTAGAACGCCTCTGCGCGCCATCCGTTGTCCCGCAGGAGGTCGGTGACGTCAGCGCGGTGTAGTTCGGTGATGAACCCGCCCGGCTTATACAGGCGATCGATCAACCTGTCGAGCTGCTCGCCGTACTCAGACGGCAGTGGATAGGACCGCAGATCGGTGAAGATCATGAGGGCTGAGGCGCGGCTGTCGGCGAGGAAGATGCTCAGATCGTCAGGGATCACCGCGAAGTCGCTCACGGCGTCGATCACGCCGGCGGGGTGGGTGATCTCGCCCAGGTGCCGGCCCGCGTCGAAGGCGAGGATGTCCCGGCCGTCGCGGTCGCGGCCGTCGATGACGTGGGCGTAGTAGGTTTGCAGGGCCTCGTTCCAGCCCACGTAGATCTCGCGCGCGTCCTGTGGTGAGGTGCCCAGGGGTTGGAGTCGGAACCGGCTGTCGGCCATGGTGGTCACCGCCCTGTCCCACCGTCAGCGGATGGCGGTCGGGCGGGTGTGGGGCGGAGTTGGGCGTTGGTGTCGAACAGGCGCCGCTCGATGCTCGACAGCACGGCCTGGACCTTGTAGCCGGGTCGGTTCTCGACCTTCCACAACGCGCGGCCCGGTCGCTCCATCGCCCATCCCGTGGTGGCGGCGTCTTCCTTCTCGTTGAGGGCGAAGTCCTCGGTCAGTTCCGACGCGACGCGGGTGGACTGTCCGAACAGGACGCGCGTGGAGCACAGGGCGAGGAGGTCCTTGGCGATGGTGACTTCCTGGCTTCCGGCCGCGCCGACGGTGAGCGGGTCGGAGGGTTTGTGCATGACCAGGATCTGGATCTTGCGGTCCTTGCGGGACAGCCGCAGGTCCGCGTCCACGCTCTGCACCGCCCGCAGGCCCAGGCGCATCTGGCGCCAGACCTCGTCGCGCACCACGATGCGCAGGTCGCCGTCGGCCTGTAGGTCGGTGGCCATGCTCGACCAGGACCCCAGACACGTCAACGCGACCGCCACCGCCTGATCGCCGCGTGATCGGAGGCGTTCCAGGTCCATGGACTGGATGGGGGCGTCCCAGTCGAGGTCGAAGTTGGTGTCGGCGTCGAACAGTCCCGCCAGCGGACCGGTGATCAGGTTCGAGAGGGTGTCGGTGATGCCGCGGCAGTGGTCCAGGAACTGACGGGCGGAGGCGAACCGCGCCTCCCGCCACAGCCTCTGGTCGGGGTGGGCGAGTTCGTGGTGCACCTGGGGAATGGTGATCGGGCGCAGTCCGCTGTAGCCGTCGGTGACGCCGAGCAGGGTGCGCAGCACGGTGGACAGGACCATCTCGTCGGTGACGGTGGCCCGGTAGCCAGCTGCCTCGGCCAACGCGGCCAGCAGCATCACCCAGCGGCCGATCACGCCGGCGATCTCCTCGCGCTGCCGCGCCACACCGAAACCCGCCCACCGCGCGGTGAGGGGTCCGAGGTCCAGGGCGTTGAGGCGCGTGCGCAGGCCACGCCCGAGTTCGATCGGCGTGACACCCAGTTCCCGCAGCAGCGGGCTGTACTCGCCCTTGACGTCGCCGGAGACGAGGGTTTTCACGCCGAAGGGCATCATCCGCAGCAGCAGCGCGCCGACCACGGAGGTCTTGCCGCGACCGGGTTCGCCGAACACCACCATGTTGGGGTTGGTGCACAGCTTGCGCAGCACCCATTCGACGGGGTGGCAGTAGAACGCGCCGCCGGCGAGGGTGTCGTAGCCGATGCGGGCGCCGACCGCGGGCATGCCGTTGGCGGCCAGCAGCGGGAACAGGCCGCCGATCTCGGTGGTCGCCGCCCGGTAGGTGGTCAGCGGGGCTTCCACCGGCGCCCAGCCACTCCCCCGCCGTCGGTGTCCTCGACGCGGCGCGACGGGCCGGTTGACCGGTCGCCGAGTCCGCGTCGGCGGTGCCGGTGGTGTGGGCGGGGGTGGTGTGCCGAAGTCGGTGAGCAACTGCGCCACGGTGCGCTCGGGAGACCGGTTCATCGCAGGCCTCCCCGGATCCGGGGCAGGCCGACGCCGACGGGGAGGCAGGCCGCGACGAACGCGGTGTCCTGCGCCAGTTCCAGGCGCAGCAGCGGGAATCGCCCGGCGACGTCGGTCTCCAGCCGGGCGGCGTGGTCCTCGACGTTCCAGTGCGAGGGCACCGTCACCGACGCCACCACCGCGTAGCGGACCAGGGCGTGCCCGCCGGCCACCGCGTGTTCCTGGGCCTGGGCGCCGGTGTGGTCGCGGCGGTCGGTCGCGGTCGTGGTGAACCCGCGCGACCGCTTCAGGTCCGCGACGATCCCGGACCGGTGCCGTTGCGCGCGCACCGCACGGGAGGAGCGGGCGGCGTCGAGGACCTCGTAGTGGATGGCCAGGGCGCGGCGCTCCCCCGGGGTCCGCACCGCCAACAACGGCCCCAGGGACCCGAAGACGGTGCCGGCCTCGGGCATCAGGACGCTGTAGGTGACCGAGGTGAACCCGTCGTGGGTGTAGGACCGCGCCGAGGGTGACGGTGCGGTGGTGGGGCCGGCCGCCGCCAACGGCAGCGCGCCCGCGTGCTCGCCACGCAGGTTCTCGGCGGTGAGCACGGCCTGGCTTGCGGGGTTGAACCCGGTGCGCAGCGCGTGGGCGACGCCGTGCCCGTCCAGCCACCGCACCGAGTCCACACCCAACGCCTTGAGGGGTTCCTCCAAGCCGTCCAGGGCCCGGTAGAGGACGTGGGCCCGGCCTTCGACGCCGCCTCCCGCTGTGGTGGCGGGTTTGCGGAGCGCGGTCTCGGGGCCGGAGACGGTCACGAAGATCTCGTGCTGGACGCTGACCTTGCCCACCGTCACGGTCAGCTCGTCGGTCGCGGCCACCGCCAGCGGGGGCGCGTCGGGGGTGTGGTGGCGGGCGCGCCACAGGTCGTACTCGGTGCCGTCATCAGGCACCGTCCGCACGTACAGGGAGATCCGGTCCACCAGTTCGCGGTGCCCGATACCGACCAGGAGGTTGCCGAGGCGGGCGGCGAGGCGGGCGCGGTGCTCGTCGGTGAGCATCCCGACTCCGGTGTGGGTCAACCGCGCCGTGGCGCCCCACCGGCCCTCGCCGGTGTCGTGCAGCAGACAGATCCTGCCGTGGTGGCGGAACGGCGGCCCATCGGGCATGGCGACCCTGGTCAGGACACCGGGCAGGTCGGGCTCGCCGTGGCGAACGGCTTGTCCGGCGGAGGCGGCGGACTGCCACCGCGACCAGCCTGTCCGCGCACCGAGCTGGTGGAGCAGGAGGTGGATCAACCATCGCACCGCAGGACGGCCGCGCACGGGCGTCACGACCAGCGTGGCCGCCGATCCGCACACGACCAGCAGGACCAGCGCGGCACGGAATCGCCCCTGCGACAGCGCCATCAACACCGGCAGCGCCAACACGACACAGGTCAACGCCTGCGGCGCGGTCACCCCCAGGATCCAGCCGGCCCGCTCACGGCGGTTGAGGCCCCGATAGATCCGCGGTCCCGTTTCTGGCGTGCTCACAACATCACCGCCGCGTCCTCGGCCGCACCGGCCGCACTCGCGCCGCCCGAGGGACCCGGCCCGTTCTTCGGGCCGCCGCGCGGGTTGCCGCCGTCGGGCGCTGGCGGTTGGCCGCCGTCTTCTTCAGCAGCAGGGGGCTCGTCGTCCCCGCCGCGCCGGGGCGCGGCACTCGTGGTGTGGTCCGTGGTGGTCGCGGTGCTCGGAGTCGAGTCGCCGCCCACACCGTGGGTGGCGTCGGAATCACGGGACCGCTCACCTGAACCGGGCGCCGTCGGGCTGGTCGTGTCACCGGACCGTGTCTGGCCACCGGAGGTCTCCGGCCCGGTGGTGTCCTCGGCCGGCAGAGCATCGGTGTCACCACTGCTGCTGCCGCTGTGGTCGTCGCCGAGGTCGAGGTCGTTCTGGGCCTCGTCGAACCGGCTGGTGTTGGTGTCCTCCTCGCCGCCTCCCCCGACACCCTGACTGAAGTGCTGGCCCAGAGCAGCGAACCCGGGCACGTGGTCGCGGTAGCCGTCGACACCCTGCGCCGACCACCAGCTCCGCAATCCAGCGCCCGCGTCGGTGTTCGGGTCGACGAACGCGAACAGGGAGAACAACGCGAACGGACACAACAGCGACACCAACAGCACGCCGACACCCACCAGCAGCCCGGCCGCGCCCTGCGCGCCGCCCACCATCGCCACCCCGACCACCAACGCCAACGCCAGCACCGGTTTCATCGCGATCGCCGCGAGCAGCCACCGCACGACCTTCCAGAACCACCGTGTGGTCACCTCGGCCAACAAACCGGCCGCCACCAACGGCACCGTGGCCACCAGGACATAGACCGCGGCGGCCCGGAACAGCATCTCCAGCACGTAGCCGAACGCCGCCGGCACGACCCCGAAGATCGCGCACAACCCCAACACCACCGCCTTCACCCCGGTGGCCACCGCGTTGTCCAGGGTGGTGTGGCTCAACGCCTCCTGGAAGTTCGACGTCTGCAACCCCGTCTGCAACAGGCCCGTGGTCAGGCCGTCGGCCGCAGCCAGGAACGTCGCCACCGCGACAGTGGTCATCGTCAACGCGAGCCCGTAGTGCACCGGACCGGTCAGCAGGCGGGCGAAACCCCGGCCACCACGCAACGCGGTCGCGGTGAGCTGGAAGAAGAACAACCCGACCGCCAGCGTCCCGGAGATCCACAACATCACCGGCCACAACGCACCCACCGGCCCCCACGTCGTGGACACGGAGAACACGGTCAGCTTGTCGGCGAGCTCGAACGCGGTGCGCAGCACTGCCAACGCGGCGTCCCACACCACCCTCATCGCCATCTCGAACGCACTGCCCGCCGCGCTCGCGATGGCCTCCCCGACCACCCACACCGGAGTCGGGCCGAGGGGACTCACACCCGGAAGCAACAGCACACCGTCAGGAGACATGACGCAACTCCCGGTATCCCACGCGGACAGCGTCGCGGCTGCCCGGCCACGCGTTCGGCGCCGCCGCCGCCAACCGGGTGGGGCTGACCTGCCAGCGACCTCCGTCGAACCGCAGCGCCTGGCAGTCCCCGATCCCGGCCTTGGCCGAACGGGTCTGGTAGTCCGCCGCGAACTCGCCCAGCACACACGCGACGACGAAGTCACCGCCATCGGCCGTGCCTTTGATCAGCCCCTCCACGGGGGTGAAGGTGACCGTGAGCCCCGGAACCGGTCCGGTCGCCGGCAACCCGGCGTGGGCACGGAAGTCCACAGCGAACCGGTACAGCTGCGTGTCCCGCGCGACCGGACCATCCGTGGATGAGAGTTCGCCGTAGGCCCGCTCCACTGTGTCGGGGTCCGCGCCCCGCAACGCGGTCGACGCGAGTTCGGCCAGCTGCGCCAGCGCGCCTTCGGGTGTCGCTGGCAGGCCGGCGTCGGCGGTCCACTGCCCCAGGCGCGGGGACGGGGTTGGGAGCTGGATCGGCGGACCGGCCACGTCCTGCGACAACGGTTGCGGCTGTGAGGCTTCCAGCGGCAGCACCGGCATCGGAGCGGTCGCGAGCGCGTCCTCGTTCTGGATGTCCCACACCCGTCCCGGCTCACTGCCCACCGTGCCCGCAGGCCGGATGGGCGGGGAGGTCAGAGCCGGGACGGGTGGGGTGGCGCCCCGCTGCGCGGTGGTGAGGGGAAGGTAGCGGGCCAGCACTACCGTGAGACACACCGCGAAAAGCAGGACGCCGGCCACAACCCACCGCGCACGGCGGTGGGAGCTTGCGTGGGAGCTGGTGTCGTTGGGAGACATGGCTCAGCTCCCGGCGAAGTGGGAGATCAGCGGATAGCCGATGGCGAAGGCCAGTCCGCCGGCGACGCCAACGATCATCATGATCGCGCCGATCCGCCCCGCCCGGTGATGGTCGACCGCGCGGCCGGCCGACCACACGGCCAGCCCGGCGAAGAAGCACAACACCAGCGACAGGCCGGCGATCCACTTGATGTTGCCGACGATGCTCTCCATCTGCTCCGAACCCGGAGGGGCCACCGGCGGCGGGTTGGGAATCTGATCCACCAACCACACCACCCATGCGACCGACGAGGTCATGACAGTGCTCCCTTCACGCCCGGCAGGCGCCGCACACCTGCGGCCAATCCCCAGCGCCGCAGCAACGGCAACACCGCGTCACGCAACCGTCGGGGCGTGACCAGACCAGTGACGCCGCCGACGGCGATGTCCTTGTCGTGCGGCAGGAACACCGCACCGTCCACCAAGGGCGTCAGATGCGTGCCGGCCACGCCCACCACACCGGGTGGCCACCGCCGCGCGCCCACGACGATCAACGCGACGGGCATCGTCACCAGCCCCACCGCAGACCACACCCGCAACCGGTGCAGGACCTGCTCGGCATGCAGCAGCGACGGCCGCGTCGCCCGCACCACCAGGATCGGCCGCGGACACGGCGTGCCCTGCCGCAACCACGCACCCGGCCCATCCAACGGATTCGCCGCCAACCTCCACAGGTCCGCCGCGACATCGACCACGGTCACCTGCGGCTGCCCCACCGGCGAAGCCCAGAACCGAGGCGGCGGCACCATCTCCGGCGCCAACACCGGCACCGTCGTCTCCAAGCGCGCCACCAACGCCGACCCACGCCACGAATGCCGGATACGCACCGCAGGATGCGGGCCGGCGCTCCACGGCCCGTCGCTCACCGGCGCCGCGGCAAGACCCGACCGCACCGGATCGGCCGTGTCCACCATCAACACCCGCCAGGCCAACAGCTGCACCGCATCCGCCAACACAGCCGTGACCACCGAAGCTCCAGCGCCAGGCGAACCCGCCAACACCGGCACGACACCACCGAACGCAGACCAGTCGCCCGTGATCGTCGGCGCTGGTTGTGGGTCACGATCGCCGATCGGCACAGCGACCTCGACGGTCTGCACTGTCACGTCGTCGTGAGCTGTGGCCGCAACGGTTCGCTCAATCGCACTCTCGACGTCACAACGCACATCTGCACCGACGGCAGCGATATTCGCATCGGCCACCCGGGATGTCGACAGCACCTTCCCCATATGGTCGGTACTGGTACCGACGTCGCCATTGAACGAGGCGGGCACCACTCCTGCGCGCGACGTGCATTCCTGGGGCGTCGATACAGACATGTTGCCATTCATCGTGATCTCCACGTCGACATTGGGTGTGACCCAGTATTTCGCGGTCCGAGTTCCCATCAGGTGTACCTCACGGTCCACAAGGGACAGCAACGTCCCCATGAAGGGACTCTGTAGTCCCTAATGAGATTTCACGGCCTTTTCACCCGTTCGAGTGAACGATCCCGGTCAGCCTTCGACCTGCGGTTCAACGTTCCAAGAGGATCGTGACCTCGTCGAACATCAGCTACGTGATCGTTTCTCACTGGCACGCCCCACGGGCGGCCGCAAGCAGAGCATTCGTCGGCGATGTCGCCTTGAGGCGTCACCCGAATTAGGTAACCTTGCCCGCTTTGAGTAGGACTACGCTGCGGTAACTCACCCATTCAGCTTAATGTGACTGCGGACCTGCGAGAAGCCGACAACAGGGTGGCCATTCGGAGGCCGAAGACGCGGCCACGTGACGCCAGACGTGGAGGACCGGGGGCGATGGACGACAAGCTGTACCTACAGCGATCAAGGGACGTCCGCCATCTACTGAATGGCGAATGGATCTCGGACATCGTCATGTTGCTGGGCCACGGCCCCATGCGATATTCAGAAGTGATGGCCAAATTGCGAGCCGCGAGCGAGGTCGACCCCTGGACGGGTGCCGAACGAAGTATCCAGGGTCGTCAACTCACTCGGACGCTACGACGCCTGGAAGAAATCCGACTAGTGAATCGCAACGAGGAACCCGGTCATTTTCCTCGCCGCGTCACCTACTCACTGACCGAGGCCGCCCGAGAACTACTGCTGAGCGTGGAGCCGTTCGTGGCCTGGGCCGAACGGCATTCCGACTTGATCGACCTCGCTCGACGAATGCAGACAGACCAGCGCGGCGGTGCGCCACAGAGCCTGCCCGATGGCCCCGATGACGACTACCTCGACGAGTAGTTCAACAAGAAGTCGATGATGCTTTTACCGAAACAGATCCACTGTGGACTGTCGATCGACCGCGAAAGCGGTTACGTACCAACCAGGACCAGGAACTTCATACTCAAGATCGAGCACCATTTTCGCATGAGCCAACTTCGCATCCCATCCTTCCATCGCACGCTGCCGCTCCAGGCCGGCCATGTCGATCACCGGGACATGTTCATCGTGGAAGACGATGTGGTGGGCGGCAAGGTAGAGCTGCGGGACTCCCCAATTGACGTAGGGGATCAGGTACACGCCCAACCGCCGTACGGCTTCCCGTCGCCGACGAGCGTAGGTCTTCGCCGCTGGATCGATCTTGAGACCAACCGACGTGAGCAGACGCCGGAACGCCTCTTCGGCGAACTCCTCACGACCAAGGTCATACCAACCCGGCGCGAAGTGACCGGATGTGTCCCTCGCCTTGATGCACCAACGGTTCTCCTCGCAGGACAGGTTGAAGCCGTAAGCGAGGATGCCAACCGCGGTCGCGCCGCGAGGAAGTTCGTACGTCACGTACCCGCCGTACCGCAGGTGACGTCCCACCAGGGCGGCCTGCCCCATCAACGCAGGATTACGTTCGTTCTTGTTCACGGCTTCTCCTTACCTGCCGAGGGAGAACTGCGTGCTCGCAGTGCGCGGAGCAGCGCGATCAGGTCACCCGTGGTGACCTGACACAACTGCGCCAATGACTCCACGGTGCTCGGCTCAAGATCGAGGTCAGTGCCTGCACCAAACGGCATTTGGTCAAGCCTGCGACGAGCCCAGTCACGGAGTGGACGCAGTTCACGGTGGTTGTCGGCAACGATTGCTGGCAGGTCGAGACGGATCTGGCCATGCGGCGGTTCCTCGCCGGGCAGTTGCTCGTGCACTCGTCGGAGAATTTCGTGGGCGTGAACATCCAGAGCCGCGCAGATCTGACACAGGCGCGTGACCGAACACTCGCGGGTGCCCAGCTCGTAGGTTGCGAGTGTCTGCAATGAGATCACCGGTCGCCCCATGCGTTCCACCAGGACCTTGCGCGTCCACCCCTTCACCTTGCGCATGTCGCGCAGCACCTCGCCGAGGATCTTCTGCCGCCGCAAGGCGACCGCGGATTCGGCTTCGGCGCCAGCAGAACCTCGTCGCCGCTGACCTCGGGCGGCGATACCTTCCTCGGCCAGCATCCGCACGGCCATGTGCTCGGTGACGTCGTGCTCGTGCGCGAGCATGGCAACGGTTCGGTTCCCATCCCGCCAGTCCGCCGCCATCGCCGCTCGCACTTCGGTCCACGATCGTCCCCCCAGAGTGGCGATGGCCGAGGACCAGCGAGGATTCGAGTCACCATGCTCCCGCAGCACGGTGCCGACCAGTTCCATTGGTATGTCAAGCTTCTCCGCAACGGTAATCAGATTCTGACAGCGCCCCCATATCAGAATCGCCTGCTCCGCAAGCTCTGCGCTCATGTTCATGGGACCCTCCGTTCAGACCGTCGACGGGCGCAGATGCCGGCCTCGGCCAGCAGCCGAACAACCTGATCCCTGCTCAGGCCGTGCAAGTGCGCCAACGGCGAACCGACCAGGTCTCCGACAGAGACGTTGCCCTTCCTCCAGAGCGACGCCAGGGCGCTGCGAACCTGCACTCGCGACTGCCCCCACAACGCCCGACCGCCTGACCGCCGATCGCCGCTGCGGCGCAGCACGTCCGCGACCATGCCAACCGGGAGTCCAGTGCACTGCACCACGCGGTCAAGGTTGCGAGCAGAGTCATGCCACAAGCTCAGGATCTGTTGGGATACTTGAACATGGCGAGGGTGGTCGAACGGGATGTAACGCAACCGCGCCCACATCGCCCATCGCGCGACCGCCGGCGAGGTGCCCAATCGGGTCAGGCTGAAGTCCGGCACGGCGATGCCCCCTGCCCGGGAACGAGAAGAAGTACTGTCATCACCACGCACAAATCGCACGGTGAACGCAGCTGGCACCTCACGTCGGCCACCACGGCGTGCGCCAGCTTCATCAGATCGCCTCATCGATGCCAGGGAAGCCCGGATCGGACTCCAGGACGACTCCATCGACTGTGGGCGGGGCCAGAACATCGGCAGCATCCAAGTAGATCTGACCCAACTCGATCAGGTGCTTGCCGATCATCCGGTAGCGCTCGACACGCTGACGATCGCTCGCGTTGCCGAGCATGTCAGCGAGATCTTCGCTGAGCACTACCGCCGCCCCAGGCTCGTCACGCGCAACGGCTTCGGCAAGCCGCTGCAATCGCCAAAGCAGAGACTCATGGATGTCACCGCGATTCGGCCCGATCGCGGCGGCCATCATGGATTGTCACCGTCTCGTGTCGATCCTCGGACCACTGCAACCGGTTCAAGCACCCCGTTCCGGCGACGGCGGATGAACACAGCATCACCCTCAACGACTGCGCGGTACACGGCCTGACCGCAATCGACCAGTCGACGCAGCGCCTCGACGATGGTGATGCCCTCGCGTTCGGCCATGTCTTCCAAGCCTGACAAAGCTCTTCCCGAGACGTTCGCCGTGATACTGAACATGTCAGAGTCCGTCATGGCGTCAACTCCGGAGCTACCTTGGTCAGCTTGGACCGACTAACAGCAGGGTTGAGAGGGATGTTCTCGCGACAGCGCCAGATATAGTCGCAATCCCAACAGGTCTCCCAACATCCAGCTTGCTTGTCCCATTGCGCCGGCACCTTCGGAACCGGCTTCCCGCACAAGGTGCGGCCACTCGTGTTGGGCTCGATGGCGTCGTCGATCGCGTGGCGTCGGCCCGAGAAAGGTAGCCACCGAAACTGCGAGGTGCCCGACCCGTTCACGGTGCACCATCCGCTGTCGGTACGGCGATGATCTGCGCACTGCCACTGACGGTCCGTCTGGCCAGATCTGCGACGCCTGGAGCATCAAGACATCCTGGTTTGACCGGTGCCGTCCGCGCTGCGTGGCTGACAAGCTCGGCCGCTGACGTCGGCCGCCGCTGCCGATGGACAGAGATGCTGCCTGCCGGTGGATGCTCGGGTACGCGGCAAGCTGGAACAACTCGCTGAACGAAGGACTCACCGTCGGTGTGCCTGTCGGGGGCAGACGGCGCCGACGATGAGTCCCCCGCGTGCCGTCCACGCCCGGCCGGGGCAGTAGGCGAGGACGGCGATCTTGGGGAAAGGCACTCGCGCGCCGAGCGTGGCGCGGTGCCGTTCAGGGCGATCACAAGTTGCGCCGCGAGCGTCTGGACCTCCGTCCCCAGCCGGTAGACCAGCATCCGCGTCACGAAGTAGAGGATCACCGCGCACAGCAGTGTGGCGCTGCCGAAGACAGCAAGAATCGCCCAGGTCGGAACGGCCACGGAGACGGTCATCAGCTCACTCCTCACTGGTCGTCAGCGAGGTGTCCAGCGCGCCCTGTGGTTCTCGGACGGCACCACGGACGGCCGTGCGCTGACCGAGCCGTGGTGCCCCCGTTCGCCGGCTTGGGCAGGCGGCAACGCACATCCAGGTACGGCAGCGCTGCACACCGCTGCGGATGTACTCGGATGCCGCCAACCGGCGAGCTGTTGGCGGTGGCCTCCGCCCAGGCCCGCGAGGCGGGACAGACCGACGACAGCGTGTGCGGGGAACGGGCCGTCCCCGCGGCCGGGACTGAGCCTCTATCACGTGTATTCATTGCCAAGTCGCTCCTCCGGCATCGGGCTGACCTGGCTCAAACCATAGACTAGATATCTAACTTGTGTTATCTACCCATTGGAGTGAACTTGCTCCTGCTACGGTCTGTGACGTCTTCTTGGGGCTCGGCACTACCGGAGGTTCCGCTGCATGGCCGACCGTGCGTCCATCCCGCCCTTCGTCTACAAGGTCATCTCGGGCCGGAAGCTCGACGCGCTCCGAAGCCGAGCCGGCCTCACCCAGGAGCACGTGGCAAAGCACCTCGGGTGTGCGCAGTCGAAGATCGCCAACATCGAGTCGGGCCTGAGCAACGCTCATCCTGACGATCTCGCCGAACTGCTGAACCTGTACGACGCCGACCCCGCGACGCGCCAGGAATGCGAGGACCTGGTGCGGTCCGGCCGCAAGCGAGCACCGCGCAACGCGCTGCGGTCGCGGTTCGAAGGAGAGATGCAGCAGGTCGTTGACATGGAGGCCAGTGCGAACGTCATCTGGGCACGCAGCGCCATGATCATCCCTGGCCTGCTACAGATCGAGGCGTACATGCGTTACGTCTTCCGCGCCTACCGACCGTCGCTGACCCAGGAACAGATCGATCGGTACACCGAGAACCGACTGGCGCGTCAGGAGGTGCTGGGCAACCTCCATCAGCGCTTCTGGTTCAACATCGACGAAGCCGCGCTTCGACGCATGGCGAACATGGATGGCGGCTCGGAGATCATGCGCCAGCAGATCGAGCACCTGATCTCGATGATCGACCGGCCGAACATCGAGATCCAGGCGGTGCCCTTCGAGACCGGCTACTACATGGGCCAGGACATCAACTACCGGATCTTCGGCTACGAGACCGATCCGCCCGCGCAACTGGTTTACGTTGAACAGTACGACGGCGGCAACGTCCTCCACGACGGCAAGAGCGTGCACAGGTTCTTGTCACTGTGGGATCACCAGAAGGCGGTTGGGCTCGGGCCGGACCAGACCCGCGCCTTCTTCGCCAGGGTTGCCTCGTCGCTGTAACTGCACGCAGCGGAAGGGGACCAACCCCAAGTGAACAAGACCGTGACTTCGCTGGATCTGGACATCGACACATGGCGCAAGTCCAGCCGCAGCGAGGGAAACAACAGCGATTGCGTCGAGATCGGGCACTCGACCACCGTGGTTGCCATCAGGGACACGAAGAACCGAGACGCTGGCATCGTCGCCGTCGACCGAGGAGCGTGGTTGAGCTTCCTTGGGGCCGTCGACCGGGGAGCCTTCGACAGCCCTGGCCAGTGAGATGAAGCTGAGCAACATCGTTTGGTAGCTCAAGTGGGAGGCTGGACCCGATCACCTCGGCCACAGCCTCCCACGTCCGGCGCACTCCCAATCGCGCCAGGCTGCGCCTGATAGTCAACCCCGCCAATGGCAACCGGCATACCCGATGGCGGACACACAGCGAGACAGTCGACACCAGCAGGGTTTCCCGCAAGACGGGGAGACCACACAGGTTTGCGCGCCATGGGCGATCTACCGCACGGGACCGTCAGCGCTCAAAAGTCACTGGCAGGCTGTCCAGGCTGCGAACCAATCGACCAGGCACCCATCGCGGACGATGCCCCTCGACGAGCGTGAAGTCGGGGACCAGTCGCAGAACTTCCTCCGCAACCACCCGCATCTCCAGCAACGACAGGTGCTCTCCGACGCAACGGTGCACGCCGGTGCCGAAGGTCAGATGCGGGTTGCGGTCTCGAGGGCAAACGAACTCGTCCGGCCGGTCGAAGACCTCGGGGTCGCGGTTGGCCGAGCTGAGCACCATCAGCACCCGCTCACCCGCGTGCAGCGACTGGCCCGCCAGCTCCGCGTCCTGCCCGACCGTGCGCGCGATCCCGATGACGGGCGACTCGAAGCGCAGGCTCTCATCCACCATCTTGCCGATCAGGTCCGGCCGCTCGACCACCTTCTCCCGCAAGCCGTCCACGGTCGCCAGGCAGTACAGCATGGTGGCGATCCCTGCCACCGTCGTCTCATGGCCAGCCAGGACGAGGAGCAGGATCATGCCAAGCTGCTCGCCCTGGGTGAGCGCACGGCCATCCCCGTCCAGACGGCCGTCGGCGATCGCGGTCGTTACGGTGTCCGCGCCAGCCCTCCGCTGTCGGTCGATCTCTGTTTGCAGGTAGGACGCTATGATCCCGAACGTCCGTTGTTGACCAGCGAGGTCGCCCATGACGGCCGCCGCGAACAACTCGTTGGTCCAGGACACGAAGAGCTGGGCATCCTCATGGGGCAGCCCCATGACCTCCGCGAAGGCAATGGGCGGAATGACCGCGGCGAACTCGGACACCAAGTCGGCGCCACCTTCGGCGGCCAACGCGCTCAGACGTCGGCCGACCAGTTCCCGCAGAGCCGCCTCGTGCTTGGCGACCGCAGCGCGGGTGAAGTGCTTCTGGATGATCGCGCGAAACGCAGCGTGCTCGGGCGGGTCGTACTGCATGGGCGCCATGACCACGTCCTGCGTGACGGGTGGGATCGCGATGCCTGCCGCCGAGCTGAAGCCGCGGGTGTCCAGAGCTGTGGAGCGGACAGCGCCGTGGCTGAACGCGGACCAGAATCCTCCGTGCCGATCGCTATGGGCTACAGGGCAGTTCGACCTGAAGGCGGCGAACACCTCGTTCATCACCGGCGCGAGCCCAGGGTCGAGGTGATCGAACTGGTTGGCAGTCATACGAGTCGCTCCTCGATCAAGATCGGTCGGGCGGCACGCAGAAGTGAGGTCGTGGCCAGCAGAACGCGACCACGACCTCACTTGCATGGTTGAACGCCGAGGCCGATTTTCACGCGTGTGCGGTGACCCGGGTACCGGCAAACATGTGGATGTCGCGTGGCATCCGGAGGATGTCAATCCGGCGACCCGGGCGGCGAGCTCGGCGTTGGCCGGGGAGGCCGCGGCCCACAGTACGAGCGGCACGCCGACACGTTGACCACATCGACCCCACCCAGCACCAGCCCAGCTTGGCCGCTTGCGACTCGGCCATGCTCGCCATCCTGCTCGCGCCCACCACGGGCAGCAGTCGAGCCAACGCGTGCGACCGAGCAAGAGCCTTCTGAGATCAACGCCGGAAACCCTTTCGGTCGCCACGGTACCGTGGCCGATTTCCCACGCGAGCTAGAGACCGAAGCGTCCCACCTTGACACCAGCTAAGAAGTGCGCAAGGAGCTTCCCATCGAACAGCAAGATCGGACCGGTCGGATTCTTGCTATCCCTGACAGCGGTGGTTGAACCCGCCCTGGCGAGCTCGACGCACGAGGCGTTCAGATTGCTACGACTGGACTTGGTCCATCGTCCCACCGGGGTGAAGGTTCGAGATGAAGGCGAACCTGTCATCGAAACTCCTTGCGCACGTTGTGGATGAGCGCCAGTGTGGCTCTCGGCTGAGTGCACGTCCGGATACGTCGTCGAAGCTGGCAGTGCACTCGCGCACTGTCTCGCGCCGGTCGATCAGCTTGGTCGACGTGACTTGTTAGGTTGGCGGGCTGCGCCAGTTCGGGCGTGTGGGGATCATCGACGACTCCCGCAAGAGCCGCAGTTGCGTGCCCGTGCTGTTCGAAAACGGTGTCACGCACATGTGCTTGATCGGCGAGCTGCAGATCATCCCGCAACGGTAGATCGCGCGCACTCGCAGACCGCGTCGGATCGTCGACCTCGAAGTGAACATCCTTCGTACGTCCGCATCGCACACGAACGCTGCCACGCCGGCCGGGTCGAACTGGGCGTCGGCGTCGGCGAGTGCGCCGACGCCGACGGGTCACGATGTCCTGTGCGTTCTCGTTGGCGGAGATCATCCGGCCGCGACGCAGGTACGCCTCACAGTGCGGCCCCTGGGCAACGGTGGGTCAGCTGAACAGGCCGCGTAGGTAGGTCAGGGTGTCGGCGAGGCTGGCGTCAAGGACGCTGCGGTGATCGGCGCCGGGGTATTCGTTGAAGACGACGCCGACGCCGTTGGCCTGGAGGTCGGCGACGAGTTTCTTGGAGAGCTCGATGGGGAGGTCCGTGTCGTCGGAGCCGTGCGCGATCATCAACGGCCGGTCATATCCGGCCAGGGGGATGTCGATCACTGGATGGGCGATGGTGGCGAAGTCCCCCTCGGACATGGGTTTGGTGAGGGAGGCGCCGATGGTGATGTGCTGGGCCTGGATGTAGTCGGTGAGCTCGCGCAGGCATGTGGTCTCGGCCTGTTTGATGAGATCGGCACCGACGGGGGTGAGGTAGTCGGCCAGGTCGAAGCTGGGGCGGGCGGCTTTGAGGCCGCGCAGGACGTAGGCGAAGTAGGCGATTCCGCCTGGGGGCACGATGTCGGGAGTGCCGGGGCCGACCTCGTCGACGAACTGGTCGACGATGCCAGAGGCGGGCGCGAGGGCCAGTCCGCCGCGGAAGTCGAGTTCGGGGGCGTAGCGGGTGGCCAGGGAGGTGGTGAACAGGGCGGCGTGCCCGCCCTGGGAATGACCGATGGCGGCCCAGCTCCGGGACACGGTGTCGGGGAAGATCTCGCGGGCGGCGCGGACCATGTCGATGGCGTTACGGGCGGCGGTGCTGCCGTCGAGGTAGGGGTGCACACCGGGGTCGCCAGGGATGACGTAGTCGGTGGCGACGATGGCGTAGCCCTGGTTGAGCATGGAGGTCAGGTAGTCGCGGACGTGATCGGGGTAGCCGGCGGTGGAGGGGGCGCATCGCGGGGCTAGGCCGACGGTGCCGTGTTCCCAGGACAGCACCGGCCAGCCCCCGGCGGGTGTCTTGCCCTGGGGCAGGAACGCCGTGCCCTGCACGAGAACGGGTTCGTTGTGGGAGCCGGTGGACCAGTAGGTGAAGCGGTAGGTCTCGGCGGTGCCGTCCAGCCATAGGTTGGCCGGGAGTGGCTCGATGTCCTCGACGGCGCCGGGTGCGTCCTGTAGGGCTTGGGCGGCGGGGACGGCTGGGCTGAGCCACGTGCCGGCGAGCGTGGTCAGCAGGGCCGCGAGCACCATGAGCCGGTGTTTCACGGTGGTCGTCTCCTATTCTGCGCAAGGGGTATGGGTTCCGGCGGGCACCCGCATTCGCACGAGGATGGGTGCGATGCGTGTCCGGGTTTCTACTTTCTGGACGGTATCTGCGAGCGGTGTTGAGGCGAACCACTGAATGGGTGGGCACGATATCAACCGATAGAGTCGACGAAAACACTTGTGTTACACGGGGTTTGGTGCGTGCGCACGAAACTATCCGGGACGGCGGCCGGCGCGCGGCACGGGTGGCGCTGGCGCGTGCGAAGAGGCGAGAGTCTCACCAGGACGCTGACAGCGCCATACAGACGTTCTCAGCTTCGCTTTCTCACCGATCTTGCGCCAAGTCTGAGTCGGACGCGCGACGCATCCGCAAACCAAGGGTGATGGCGTGTCGCTCGATGGTGGCCTTGACAGTCACTCTGACTTTCTCTGAGAGTGAAAGTTCGCGAACGGCGTTGCGGTTCGTTGGCCGCGCACCGCTGACATCCCAGGAGGTCGTTGTGTCGGTGATGGACAAGCTCAAGCAGATGCTGAAAGGCCACGAGGATCAGGCTGGCAAGGGTATCGACAAGGCAGGCGACTTCGTCGACGAGAAGACTCAAGGCAAGTACAGCAGCCAGGTGGACACCGCCCAGGACAAGCTCAAGGAGCAACTCGGCAGTGACCATGACGATCCGCGACAGTCCTAACGGCCTACGGGCGCGAACCGGACACCTGTCAGGACTCGACGTGGCCTTGTGAGCGCGTGCGGCCTCGGCCGCATCGATCTCCGCCAGCTCCTGGTCGAGGCGAGCCGATCGGCCGGATCCGCCACTCCCCAGTAGACCTTGCACAGCAACCGGCGCGAAGCCAGCTCGACGTCCTACGCACGCGCAAGCCGAGCCCGTGCCGCTCGCGCAGCCAAGTCGGAGGCATCGTCCACAACGCCCATGGCCTCTTCAGACCGGAACGAATCGCGGTGGTGCGGCCGAGAAACGCCCGCGCGTACGGGCCGTCGGTCACCTCGATCTCCCAGAGACGCCCGACTGCGTCCCACACCTCGGCCAACCGCCACGCCTCCAGCAACACCCGCGCCAGTTCGTGGCTGGCCGTCATCTCCGTCCCGATGTCCTCCCTCTCTCGCCAGCGCCCACGCCAGCCTGCAGACCGCCTCCACCTCCTTCCCACTGCCCCAGCAGAAACTGGGCCTAGCCGATGCAGTTGTTCGGGCGACTCGTCGGCTTGCCTCGTACCGCACCCGCCCGCCGTCGTCGACGATCGCGAGCGGCGTCCGCGCGGTGCGGACCCTGACAGAGGGAGCGCGAACCTGTGAAGCCCTTGATACGTGCGACTGTCGCTGTAATGACTTTCTGTTCAACCTGGCTGCTGGTCCTGGGCGCGCAACCGGCCAGCGCCCAGTCGTCATCACCCACGGATCGGATTGCGGAGCGCCCCGCCTTCTACGAGCCTCCGGCCGTTCTGCCCGCGAACAACGGTGACGTGATCCGCTCGGAGCGGGCCGTCTTCTACCTGGACGCGCTCAAGGTGTTCAAGGTCGATGCGAGCGTCCAACGAATCATGTACCGCTCGACCGACCGTTCCGGCACGCCCATCGCGGTCACCGGCACCGTGCTCACCCCGAACATCGCCCACGCCGCGCCGCGGCCGATCGTCGCCTTCGCTCCCGGCACCCAGGGACTGGCAGACAAGTGCGCGCCCTCCCGCCAGATGGCCGACGGCACCGAGTACGAGGCGCTGCCGATCAAGCACCTCCTCGACCAGGGCTGGGCGGTGGTGGTCACCGACTACCAGGGGCTGGGCACACCTGGAGTGCACACCTACATGGCCCGCGAGCCCCAAGGACGAGCGGTGCTGGATTCGCTGCGGGCGGCCCAGCGGCTGAAGGGGGCGCACCTGCCCGATGCCGGCCCGGTCGCCCTCTACGGGTACTCCCAGGGCGGCGGCGCCTCCGCCGCCGCGGCCGAGCTCGCCCCTACCTACGCCCCGGAGCTGCAGATCAAGGGAGCCGTCGTCGGCGCTGCGCCCGCGGACCTCGATGCGGTGGCCGCCAACCTGGACGGCTCCGCCTACGGCGCGTTCTTCAACTACTCGCTGTCCGGGCTCGGCGCCGCCTACGGCATCGACATCGACCAGTACCTGAACTTCCACGGGAAGCAGGTGACCAGGGACCTTCGCGACAACCAGTGCACGACACAGGCCCTGGCCAAGCACCCGTTCCTGAACTCCCGCTTCCTGACCGTCGACGGCCGACCCCTGACCGAGCGTCTCAAGCACGCGCCGTGGAAAGCGATCGTCGCCGACCAACGGCTAGGCACCCGCACGCCAGGCGTGCCCGTTCTGCTGTCTCACAGCCGTCTCGACGACGTCATCCCGTACCGGGTCGACCAGCAGTTGGCCACGGACTGGTGCCGGCTGGGCACTACCGTCAAGTTCAGCACCAACTACGTCCCCGGCCACATCGCCGCCACCGCAGCCACCAGCAACGAAGGCGCACCCTGGCTTGCTGACCGCTTCGCCGGCAAGACAGCGCCATCCACCTGCTGACAACCCCGCCGACCCCCAGACACGACACAGGAGAGACATCCAGGGGGCGAGCAGGTCGGCGGGCGCCGGGCGGGCAGGACGGTGGTGTCCTGGCGCGGCACCGGCTTCTGCCTACCCACCTTCGGCCAGTTCCCTCTGGAAGCTTTGGAGACCGGGGAAGACGGCAAGCACCTGAACCGCGCTACGCCTGATCCTGGGCGATGATCAGTACGCCACGTCGCGGAGGTTGGCACGCACCGCCGCTGACGCCGAGGAGTTCAGCGCCACAGTTACGCGCGTGGAATATCCTGCACAACCGCTGGCTGCACCGCTCACTCAGCCGGACGTCGTCCTGCACTCGATCACTGTCATTTCACGCGCACGTCACAGGATCCACGAGGGACTTACGACCTGGAGATCCCTGAGCGCACCGACGTCGGCTGCGGAATTCTTCGCCCTTACTAACCTCACTTGCATAATTGAACGCCGAGGCCGATTTCACGCGTGTCCGGTGACCTGGGTACCGGCAAACATGTGGACGTCACGTGGCATCCGGAGGATGTCAGCCCGGCAAGGTGGCGAGAACCGACCTCGTCGGGGTCGCTTCGGCGAACGCCTTCCACAGCAGGTTCAGTGGGTGGTCCTCGGCGTACCGCTCGCGCTCGCCCTTGCGGGCGAAGATGCCGGTGACGATCTCCAACGCGGGTTCGTAGTCGTTGGCGAGGGCGATCTTGCGGAGTCCGCGGCCTGGCAGGCGCCCTTCCAAGGCTGCGTCGGCGACACGCTCGGTCGTCAGCATGCAGCCGTACAGCAGCTCGGTCGTAAGCAGGTTCAGCCCATAGTTGAGGGAATCGATGTCGGCGATGACGTCGAGCGTGCCTCGGTAGTCCGGGCCGTACCAGCGGCCGAGGAACTGGGCGAGCAGGCCGGCTGTCGGCGCGAGCAGTGGCAGGCCGGGCAGTCTGGCGGCAGCGATCGGGGTGTCGGGCAGTTCGCGCGTGGTGAGATTGGTCAGCAGGGCGACGCGTTCGCGGTGCCACTCGAGGAAGTCGTAGTCCAACTCGGCGGGGCGCCCGGTCTCGGCAGCGAAGCTGCCGCAGACCAGATCGACCTTCTTCGCGTCGAGCTTGCGCCACAGATCGCGTGTGCGGACGTGCTCGATGTTGAGGTGCACGTCCCGGCGTTCGAAGTCCGCCCGCAGACCCGGCCAGACCGCGCCGAGGAATTCCACGGTGAACTCGGTGGTGCCGAAGGTGACGGTGGATCCGACCCGGCGCCGGCTGCGGTGCAGGCTGTCAGTCCAGGACCGCAGGGTGTCGGTGGCCAAGGCCACGAGTTCCTCGCCCGAGGGAGTGAACAGGAAGTCCTTGCCCCGCCCCTGTTTGACCACCAGTGCCTCGCCGACCAGCCGGGTCGCGGTGCGGTTGAGGTTGTCCAGTTGCTTCTGCACGCTGGACTGCTCGCGTCCCAGTGCGCGAGCTGCCCGCTGCGCGGTGCCGGTGGTGTGGACGACCGCGAGCGTGCGCAGCTGGTCGAGGCTGACGTCGAGCATCTCGGGCGGGCACGCCAGCAGCGTCCCGAGCAGGCCTGCCGCGTCGACCTCGTCGTCCGCCGTCTCGGGGCTGGGCACCGCGCCTCCTCGTTCCTGCTGCCTGGTGGCACACCCTGGCACGTCTGTTGTTCGGATGGACAGTTGGGCTGTCGCTGATCGCAGTTCCCGTCGAGTTGTCCAACAAGTGTCCGCTTGAACATCTCAAGTCACGATACTGTTCGACCGAACATCTAGTGAGGCACGCTCGCCAGCCACGCACACATTCCTTGCGGCAGCTACGAACTGGTGCCGAGGACGCGGAGGTTCCCGATGGTCACTGCTCGCAGCATCGCCCAGGACTCGCGCGCCACGTCCTGCTACTTCCGTACCACCGTGGACACTCCGCACCGCAAGGCGTTGGTCCAGATCAACGAGGACTGCAATCTCCGCTGCGCCCACTGTTTCGTCTCCGCCACCCGCATCGGCAAGCAGATGCCCTTGACCGACGTGGTCGAGAAGGTGATCCCCCGGCTGGCCGCCTGCCGGGTCCGACGCGTCACTCTCACCGGCGGCGAACCCACTATCCACCCCGACTTCATGGCCATCGTGCGCGCGTTCCGCACCGCCGACATGGACGTCGGAATCTGCACCAACGCCACCACCCTCGCCGAGGATCAGATCGACGAGCTCGCGAACTTGGGTGTGCACTGCAACGTGTCCCTCGACGGGTTCGCCGCAGACTCTCACGGCAAGTTCCGAGGAGACCGGTCTTCTTTCGCCATCACCGTCGCCACCGTGCGGAGGCTCGGCGCGGCCGGGATCCTGCAAGGGTTGCTGTGCACCCCGAACTCCTTGGCGCAGAACGAGGAGTACGCCACACTCTGCGCGTTCGCCCGCGACAACGGGGCACGCTACGTCCTGCTCAACCCGTTGGGCAGCATGGGTCGCGGCGTCAAATCCCAACGCACTCTCGCCAAGACCACCATGCACATGCAGGAGATCCACGCGCTGACCGCGCCGTTCGACGGCCCCGACCTGGATATCGCGCACATCCGCTTCCCCAACACCGAGGCGAAGCCACTGTCCGGCTGTGAGGCGGGCACGATCATCTACGTGTTCACCCCAGGCGAGGTCACCGTCTGCCCCTACCTGGTCTTCGCCGCAAGAACTCCCGGTTCCCAACACGCCGACACCGAGTTCATCGTCGGCAACATCTTCACAGACCTCGATATCGCGCAGCGTTTGGACGACTACCGCTTCCACGACCGCTACCAGGTCGGCGCCAACACCACCTGCCGGTCATGCTCGATGAACTCCGAATGCGGCAAGGGATGTCCCGCCGCCGTGGTCGCCGGCGGCGGGCGGATCGGCGACCTCGACACCGACCAGTGCCCCATCACCGACCGAGCGGTCGCCGAGGGACGGCGGCTCCTGCCGCTGACACCGGCATGACCGGGCCGTTCGCCGAAACCCGCCGCCTGGCCGGGACTCTGATCACCCTCGACGGCCCAGGCGGCGTGGGCAAGTCCACCGCCGCGCGGCTGGTCGTCGACACCCTCGCCGACGCGGGGCTCCCCGTACACGCCACCACCCAACCCTCGCACACGCCGCTGGGCGACCTGGCACGTCACGGCACCGACACCTACCAAGGGATGGCGCTGGCGTGCCTGTGCGCCGCCGACCGGCACCATCAACTCGACGTGGAGATCAAGCCCGCGCTGCGAGCAGGCAAGGTGGTCGTCTGCGATCGCTACCTCGCGTCCTCGCTGGTACTGCAAGGACTCGACGGGCTGCCCGCCAGCACCGTGTGGCAGCTCAACCACGGCGTGTACCGCCCCGACCTCGCCGTCATACTCACCGCTGACCCAGCCGTCATCGACGCCCGGCTACGGGCGCGGGGCGGACACAGTCGCTTCGAGCGCGCCGAGGACAACAGCGACATGGAGTCCGGGCTCTACGTTCACGCCGTCGTCGATCTCAGCGAGAAGCAGTGGCCGGTGACGACCGTGGACTGCACCACCGACAGCCCCAAGACGATCGCCGCCAGGATCACCTTGGCCATCCACGAGGTCCTGAAGGAGAAGAGCGCGGCATGCCGTTGACCCTGCTCACCATCAACGTCGGCGCCCCATCGATCGAACGCGCCCACCGCCAACTGCGATGGTTGGCCGACCGGCCCGAAGACGTGTTGGTGCTGACCGAGACCAAAGCCGCCACAGGCAGCCATTTCCTGGCGGAGGCGTTCACCGCGGCCGGGTACTCAGTGACCTTCCCCGAACACCCTGTCGGCGAACTCGGCGTGATGATCATCAGCAGGCTCGCCGCGACGGTCGACCCGATCGGCGCGGCGATGGACTATCTGCCCGCCCGCGTCGCCGGCATCGTGCTCGACACCACCGACGGCCCGTTGCGCGTCGTGGGCACCTACGTGCCCTCCCGCGACGCCACCCTGCGCAAGACCGAACGCAAGAAGACCTGGATCGAACGATTCCACGCCGCCCTGGACACGACCGCCTCCGGGGCGCCGCTGCTACTCCTTGGCGACCTCAACGTGCTGGAGCCAACCCACCGCCCAGCCCACCGGGGACAGTTCGCTCCGTTCGAGTATGACTTCTACACAGCTCTCACCGACCGACACGAGCTGGCTGATCTCTTCCGGCACCTGCACCCCGAGAGCATCGAACACAGCTGGGCACGCCGCGCCGACCTGGGCTACCGCTACGACCACGCCCACGGCTCGCCAGCGCTGCTGGCGAAGCTCACCTCATGCGACTACGTGCACGAAACCCGGCAGCCAATGCCTGACGGTTCGCGGCTGACCGACCATTCCGGACTCACCGTGAAGATGACATTGACCGCCTCCACGCCGCTGCTAACCTCGGACCCCATCGCGGCGGCCACCGCACGGGATCAGCCAGAACCGACACTGTTCTGACCCGCACACCTCGTGCGCCGGCTGCCGAACCGACTGCCAGCCGACCACGAGGAACCGTCGCCGGATGTCTGCCACTACCGCCAGTATCACCCCACGAGTCGGCGCCCGCGTCCTACTGCTCGACCCCGCCGACCGCGTCCTGCTCATCCACGCCCGCGACCCCCAGGACCTCAGCCACCACTGGTGGGAGTTGCCCGGCGGCGGCCTGGACGAGGGCGAGACCCTGCACGACGCCGCCCGCCGCGAGGTCGCCGAGGAATCCGGCATCGTCGTGACCGACCTCGGCCGCGAACTGTGGGTACGCGAGTCCCGGTTCCACTACCAGGGCCGCGACCACCACCGCATCGACCACGTCTTTCTCGGCCGCACGTCCGACACAGCACCCCAGGTCCCGCTCAAGCCCACCGAGAACGAGAAAGCCGGGCTGATCGAACGCCGCTGGTGGACGGCCGCAGAACTCCGCCAGTGCCAGGACAAACTCCTGCCCGCCACGCTGCCCGACCTGCTCGACGACCTCCTCGCGGGCCACCTCGCCGATACGCCGCTGTCCCTGGTCGACTAACCGCCCTCCGCACTGCACTACATCGCGGACCGCAGCACCGTCGGCTGACCTGTATCCCTTACTGCCGCGCGTCCGCCGTGTCACTGACAGTGCACAGGCCTTGCGGTAAGCCCCACATCTCAAGCCCGAGCACCGTGCCGGTCGCCGACTCCTAGGTGACCCGACCCACCATCGAGTCTCGATCGAACACGTGTGCGAATCGAATGGTACGTTGCTGCTCATGGACGTGCGCAGCCGGGAAACCACTCGACCTGACGGTGACTTGCGGTATCGAGTCGACCACGTCGGCGCGACAGTGGCTGTGCTTCCAGCGACCTGCAAAGCCGGCCAGCATTCACTCACCGTCACCGGGTATCGCGCCGTCGCCAGCGAGGGCGAACTCCACGTGAGCTGCCGAGCCTGCACCCTCACCCTCGTCGCGGACTCCACCTGGCGACTGACCATCGCCAGGCCCAGCACGGAGCGTGCGGAGCTGGACGACGAGCCCTACCGCGACGTGCTGCCGTCGCCGAGCCGGACACCTGTTCGCCGTCGGTAGGTGATGGTGTGGTCGACAGTCCTTACACCCGGTGGACGGGCGACAACCTTCATGGCAAGTCGAAGGTGCTCACCGCCGTGTGGGTGCACCTGGACGCGATCTACGTCCGCGTCCCTGGCGCGCCCAGCCACGTGATCGACACCGGTCTGGACATGACCGGTGAGGTACCCGGCCGGCTCCACGGCTGGTTCCCGACCGTCAAGGGCGACTGGCTCGGCGTGGTGGACTTCGAAGTCCCCTACGCCGACGGACGCCGAGCCAAGCTGCACGTCACCGACCAACTGGTCCCCGCCTACGCCCTACGCCGCCGCGAGTAACCGAACAGGCGACCAGCAGACACTCCACGGCCCGCACCACGTTCACGCCCAGTGCGACTAAGGGCCCCAGGGGTAGTGCTCGGCGGCGGTGTCGAAGGCCGCGTTCAGCTGACTGTCGGTCAATCGCTCGTCCACGGTGATCGTGGACTCCGCGGCGAGTCCGGTCGTGGCGACCACGGCCCACAACGCGTGAGCGAGGCCGGCAACCTGTTCGTCACCGGCGTGGTCGGGCAAGTCGATCCTGATCGTGCGCACAAACCCATTGTGCTGGCGGGAAAACAGCGACGCTCTGTCGTCACGAGAAGGATTCCTACTGTCTCCCAACGGTTTCACCCCTGCCACATCGACAATCAACAGTCGCTGTCACACCATCGATCATGGCTGCGAGCAGGTTCTTCCTCGCCTCGGCACCCGTGGATGTGGGGGGCGCGCACGCTGACCGACGCCGGCGCTCCCGGTCGAGGGTCCGGGCATCAAAGCCGATCGGGTGAGACCAAGGTCACCAGGGTCGCTGCGCGATCCCACCCGATCGGCTGACACCCGTCCTCCTCGACCTCCTCCCCGGCGCCGGTCCTGGCGAGTGCGCCCCACATCCGTGGGGTGCCGAGCACAGGATCGGAGCACGTGATGAGCCACCAGATCGAGGAGTTCGACGACGACACCGCCGCGTTCGTCTCCCACCGCCAGGACGCCTGGCACCACCTGGGCACCACCACCCGCGACTGCCTCACCGCCAGCGAGGTCATGACCAAGGCCTACCTCGGCGGCTGGAACGTCCGCAAGCTTCCACTGACCGCCCACGACGTCACCCCGACCGGCGTGGTCAACCTGGAAGTGCCGGGAGCGTTCGCCACCGTCCGCTCCCACCCCAAGACCGGGGCGCCCCAACCCTTGGGCACCGTCGGCAACGACTACACACCAGTGCAGAACGAGGAGCATTGCGAACTGCTGGACCTGTTGGTCGACGAGTCCGGCGCACACTTCGAGACCGCCGGCAGCCTGCGCGGCGGGCGCGAGGTCTTCGTGACCATGAAACTCCCCGCCACCCTGCGCCTGGCCGGCATCGACGACATCGACCTATATATCGCGGGGTTGAACTCACACGATGGCACGAGTGCTTTCCGGATCCTGCTGACACCGGTCCGGGTGGTGTGCGCGAACACCCAGGCGTTGGCCATCCACCGCGCGAAATCGTCCTACGCCATCCGGCACACCAGCGGCGCCAAAGCCAGAATCGCCCAGGCCCGGCAGGCGCTGGGACTGGTGTGGCGCTACGCCGAAGCCTTCGAAGCCGAGGCCGAACGCCTCATCACCACGGAGCTGGACATGGTCGAGTTCCAACGGATCATCGACCGCACCTGGCCCCAGGACACGAACCCCAGCACGCGCGCGGACAACAACACCGCACGCCGCAACCACCACCTGCGCGAGCTGTTCACCACGGCAGGCACCCAGGCCGCCATCCGCGGCACCCGATGGGCGGGCCTACAGGCCATCACCGAATACCTGGACCACTTCGCGCCCGCCAAGGACACCACCGTCCGAGCCACGAGGGTGCTGACCAGTGCCGCGGTCGCGGCCAAGAAGCAGCGAGCCTACGAACTGCTGGCGATCTAGCCAGCGGGTGGTGTGCCGGGTCCGCTTCCCTCGGGCCCGGCACACCACCCGCACCTCGTCGGCAGGCGCGATCACGGCTCAGGCCGTGGGGACCTTGTCGAGGAAGCCGTAGACCTTGGTGATGCGGTCGTTCTCGATCACGGCGACGTCAAAGCCGATCACCAGGGGCTCCTGTCCGGGAACGCCCAGGTGCCAAGAGAAGCGTGCGGTGTTGTGGTGCGCGTCCACCGGGCCGCCCGAGCTGAACACCAGGCCGGCGAACTGGGCCTGGGCTCCGGCGATGACCTGGTCGATGACGTCGCGACCCTCGGCGTCCACCAAGGGGTCGGTGTAGCGGGCGTCCTCGGCGAACACCTCCGCCAACACCGCGGCACGCTCGGCGGGGTCGGTGGTGTTCCACGCATCGAGGTAGCGGGCGACGAGGTTCTCGGTGCTGCTCATGGGTTTCGCTCCCTGCTCGGTGCTGATCTCCTGTTGTGCACCAAGCTTCACCCAGCAGGGGTCATCGCGTCGATTACCTCAGAAGTAAGGGCAACCGTGACCGCCGCCACGTTCAAGCGCAGATGACGTTGAGCCGACTGCACGCCGGGAGCAGCGCGCAGTTGTACACCCGGACCCAGTGATCGCGAGCCTCCGACGAGCCAACGTGCCGCATCTGCCGAGTCGAGGAGGTTCACCAGTGAACTGACCGCCGCTGCGGCGGCGATCAGTGCGGCCAGCAGCGGTCACGAGTTGGGCATTCACCCATTACGAGTATCAGGTGCCGAATCCAAGAGGCCCACCGGCACAGGCCAGCGCCGTACGACTCGTTCAGTCGACAATGCCAGCCACGTTCCCCACTACGCCTAGGAACTGGACTGTCAGTGGCCAGTTCGAACTCCCCACTGACGGCCAGTTAGTGGGGAGACAACTGGCCGTGATGCGTTACCGCGAGTGATGAGCTTCCTTGTGGTGGGTCGTCCCCGACACGACCGGAGTGATCGGCGGCAAGCCAACCCGGGCGCAGAACGTCCCAGCAGTCGGGCATCGGAAGCGCGCGGCGGCCTGCGGTCTCGGGGGCTGCCAACGGAATTCGCTGACGTGAGGTTGCGTGGCGTGTGAGCGAGCGACCTTCACCGCGCTTACGCGGATCACCTGCCCTGTGGTCGTCCATATCCGAGCGGATCAGAACCAGTCGTGGAGAGCCGCTGAGAACGCGTCGGGGTTGTCGTTGTGGATGTTGTGGCCGGCGTCGGTGACAATGCTGAGGTCGTAGCCTTCGGAGCGGAGTTGCTCAGCCAGCGTGGTGTCGATCATGGGCTGGGTGTCGCCGACGAGCACGAGTGAGGCCACAGCGGGAGGAACGGCGCGAGGGCCGGGATATTCGCCCGCCACCTGTGTGGTGTTCGGGTCCCAGAGCGCGAGGGCCTTGTGTTTCTCCCGGATGGCTTCGGCAGGCCAACGAGGGTGGAACTTGGCGAGTTGTTCGACGGTCCAACTGCGTTGCCTGATGATGAACTCGACCACGTCCGGTCCTGGTGGGGTGCCCCACGGTGGGTCCTCGAAGACGGCGCGAGCAGGGTGCACTCGCTCAACAACGGCGGAGGCGACGAGCCCGCCCAAGGAGTGCCCGATGATCAGGTCTGGGGTTTCGGGGATCGTGTCGAGCAGTGCGTCGGCCATGCCCGTCAGGGTGTAGTCGTTGCGGTCATGGTGGTCGCTGTGTCCGTGGCCGGGCAGGTCGGGGGCGATGACCCGGTAGCCGTGTTCGGCGAGCATCGGACCGGTATTCCACCAGGACCCGGAGTCGGTGGTCATACCGTGCACCAGGACTGCCAGCCGGGCGCCGGAGCCCCAGGTGCGTGTGTGTAGTCGCGCCATCCTCAGTTCTTTCGTACGGGCCGCATCGCTGCTGGCTTATGGCTATATCCTTGGCGAACACCCAAGATGGTGATCTTCTTCCCGCTGCAACGCAGCCGTTCCAGCCCGATACGCATCAAGCGCCTCGTGCCATCACCCGCCCCTTGACCACCGTCACGTCCGCACCGGAGCGTTATCCCAGCTGCTGTGCTTCAGGCCGCAACGCCCTGAACCTGTTGCTGGGTCTCATGCCTTCCTCCTGCGCCCTCGCCCTTGTGGGGACGGCGCACTCTAGCGGCGTCCACGGTCAGGTCCACCGAACCGGCCCGACCCAGCACGGGTGAACCGGCCTCTCCCCTGGCCCGAGCGGCGCCGGCAAACCGCTGCACGGCTCCGTCGGTTCACGCCGGCTGGGTGACCCAGAACCCGTGGCCCTTCCCTTACGGCCACCGCTGGAGGGAGTGCGCCCCACAAGGGCGTGTTCCGAAGACTCCAGCGGAAGGACCAGAACAATGACCACGACAGAATCACCCGACGCCGCGATCCCCGCGGCCCGGACCGAGCAACCCGCGCCGACACTCCTGCACGTCGACCCGCGCACGCTGGTCGTCGAGGCGAACGTGCGCACCGAAGCCCGACTGGACAAGGACTTCGTCGCTACCATCCGCGAACACGGCGTCCTCACCCCCATCCGCGCCTGGCGCGCCCAGACCGGCGAACTCACCGTGGTGATGGGCAAACGCCGCACCCTCGGCGCGATCGAGGCCGGCTGCCAGACCGTGCCGGTCCACGTGGTCGAGGCACCCAGCGCCGAAGCGGCCAGGATCGTCTTCCAGCTCATCGAGAACGACCACCGCACCGCGCTACGCGACGCCGAACGAGCCCAGGCATACCACCAGCTGTCGCTGCTGGGCATGCCCGCCGCGCTGATCGCGCGACGCACCTGCACCCACCGCAAGCAGGTCGACACCGCCCTGCGGGTCGGGGCCAGCGAGCTGGCCGCCAAGGCCATCGACCGGTTCGAGCTGACCCTGGACCAGGCCGCGACACTGGTCGAGTTCGAGGACGACACCGAGGCCGTCAAGGCACTCACCGTCGCCGCGAAGAAACGCCCCGACCAGTTCGAGCACATCGCCCAACGCCTGCGCGACGAGCGGCGCGACACCGCAGCCCGCGCGGACCTGGCCGCCCACCTCGCCGAGGCCGGCGCCACGGTGATCGACCCCATCAGCCACGACGACCACAAAGCCAGGCGGCTGGACGAACTCCTGGTCAGCCAAGAGGTCCCGTCGGCGTTGACACCGGACGTCCACAAGGACTGCCCCGGGGACGCCGCGTTCGTCAGCGAGCAGGGCTGGGGTGAACACCGCACGGTCGTGGCGGTGTTCGTGTGCCGGGACTGGCAGGCCCACGGCCACATGCTGCGCTACCCCACGGCGACATCCGGGGTGAAGCAGCCCATGACCGAGGCGGACAAGCTCCAGCGCCGCACCACCATCGCCAACAACAAGGCGTGGGACTCCGCCGTCGCGGTCCGCGAGCGGTGGCTGACCGGGTTCCTGGCGGGCAAGACCCCACCAAAGGACGCGCAGCGGTGGATCGCGGTCATGCTGGCCAAGGGCAGCCACGCACTGCGCCGGGCGATGGAGGACGGCCACGCCACCGCCGCGAAACTCCTGCGGTTGCGGACAAAGCCCGCGACTCCTGCGGCTGGCGCGAATCCGGTGTCGGTGGCCGCGTCGAAAGCAGGCCCGGAGCGCGCCACGATGATCACGCTCGCCGTGCTGCTGGCGGGGTTGGAGAAGGCCGTCACCCGAGAAGCATGGCGCAACCCGACCGAGGCTGACCGGGACTACTTCACCGCGCTGCAACACTGGGGATATCCACTGTCCGATGTGGAGCAGCTGGTGATCACGCCGCCAGTCGGCGTTCAGCAGGACGCGCAGTAGGCCTTGGTGGCGGGGCCGTCCTCGTACTGGGGCGGCTCCGCCACACCGCCCGCGCACCCGTTGCCGTTGAGGGCGGCGCACTCTCAGCGCCCTCTCGCGGCGCCGCCGATGGCCCGATGCCCGACTCAGCCGGGCGAACTCGGCTCTCGGGTTCTCTGGTTCGCCTCGCGTGAGCCACGCCGGTTCACGCCGCCTGAGTGACCACCGGTCCCCCGCCGCTGTGCGTCGCGGGCGCTGGACCGAGCGCGTCCCAACGGCCCCGGGGGCGCACAGCCCCTCGGCCGGTCGACGTCGACCCGAAGGACGGCCCGTCATGACCCCATCCACGGCTGCGCAGTCGTTGTCCACCGCAGTGGTGTCGATTGTGTTGCGCGCTGCCGGAGTCCTCCCCATCCGGATCATTCCCCACGCCCAGGGCACTCCCGAGCGTCAGGTCGTGGCCATCATCGGCGACCTCATGCTCACCGTCACCGACATCGAGCTCGCCCGGCGGTTGCAGCGGCAGTGGGCGGCCACATACCCGCTCTCGAAGAAGGCGCCCAACGTGATGCCGGCGCTGGCGTGCCGGTTCTGGCTACCGGCCGACCCCCAGCGACGTCCAGTGGCCGTCAGCCTGAAGTTGTTCAACACCACGACGATGTCCGCCCAGTGGGCTCCCGCCGAGCAGCAGACCGCGACGCCACCACACCTGCGGGTCACCCTCGACCGAGTGGTCTGGCAGGTCTGCGACCGCACCGCGTGGTCCCAGATCAACCGGGTGTTCTGGGACATCCGCAACTTCCTCGAAGACCACCCCCGATAGACACGCCACCTCGGGGGTGCGGGCGGATGTCCACACCCCCGAGGTTGTCCACACCCCAACCAGTTCCTCGATCCGTGACCGGTTCTCAGCGAGAGGCTGGACACCATGACGACCAACAACATCACACCCCGCTCGCACACCACGCACGTCGCGATCGACCCCCCGGTCGAACACCACTGGACGGTGCGTTCCGGCCGCAGACGCGCCACCGGAACCGAGCACAACCACCGTGCCGCACTGATCGCCGCGCTCGCGGCGGCCCGCGCGTTGATCCTGCGCTACGACCTGGTCGGCGTGACCGTCATCGTCGACGACGACGCCATCGTCATCAGCCCCGGACGCACACCCGCCGGGATCAATCTCACCGGGTTGGACCGTGCGCTGATCGAGATCGTGCAGGCCGCCACCGGCCACCTCGTCGCCGCCGAGCTGGCCGAACACGGACCAGCTCCATACCCTCGATAGCGAAAGGAGACGCCACCATGGCTACCAACCCTCCAACACCCACCACGCGCCGCCTGCTGCGTGCCGCACTGGAGGCCGCCGACCGAGGCTGGCACGTCTTCCCCCTGCGGCCCCGAGGCAAACGACCAGCGCTGCGGGACTGGGAACACCACGCCACCACCGACCACGACATCCTCACCACCTGGTGGGCGACCACGCCGCACAACATCGCCGTCGCGACCGGTCCGTCGTCGCTGGTGGTCGTCGACCTCGACGCCGCGCACGGCCAGCAACCACCACCCGAGTGGGCAGCGCTCGGCGTCACTCACGGCAGCCACGTCCTGGCCGTACTCGCCCACCGCGCCGACGCCCCACCATCCATCGCCACCTACACCGTGGCGACACCGACCGGCGGACTGCACCTGTACTTCACCGCACCGCAGAACCCCGTGTTGCGCAACACGGTGAGCACGTTGGGATGGCACGTGGACACCCGCGCCGCCGGCGGCTACGTCGTCGCGGCCGGCTCGACAGGTGGCCAGGGCCGCTACACCGTCACCGACCCGAGTCCGGTCGCCCCGCTGCCCGGCTGGCTCGTCACAGCGCTGACACCACCACCGGTCACCGCGCACGCCAACGCACCGGCCGGCAACGCCGGTGCCTACCTGCGCGCCATCATCGACGGCGAAACTCGGCGAGTAGCGCGAGCCGTTCCAGGCACCCGCAACCAGGAACTGTTCAAGGCCGCCGCCACCCTGGGCAACCTTGTCGCCGGCGGCGAACTCGACGACGCCACCGCCCTGTCGACCCTGCGCCGGGCCGCCGCCATCCACATCGGAGTCAACGACTTCACCCACGCCGAGATGGACCGCACCATCGACTCCGGCCTCCGCCGCGGCAGCCAACACCCCCGCACCCTGAGCTGAGTGCCGTCACTCGAGCCGGTCAGCCTTCCCTGTCGACCCTGACCGGCGTGCTGTCCAATCGATGCAGCGTCATTGCCAGGCCCAGCGTCGGTGGAACGCCCGGAGGCCAGCAGAGCGGTACGGAGGCGAGCGGCGATGAACCCGGACCCAGCACGCCCCCGCGAACCGGTCGCGCCGGCCCCGCCGTCGCCTTCCTGGACCACGGTGCCGGTCCACGCGGGCGTGCGACCCCGGAACCCCCGCCGTCCCTTCGGGACCCCCGCACCGCCCCGCTGAGGCGAGCCGCGTCCCACCGACGCCGAGCCCACAGGACCCGCCACGGTCGGCCAGCTCCTCGGGCGGCGTCCGGTTCACCCAGCACAGGGAGGCATCCGTCATGAGTCGCCATGTCCTCACCCCGCTGCCCGACCGCGACGTCTGCGAAGTCGTTGCCGGTTGGGACGAACGACTGGGCACCTACTTCTCCCAGGTCATGGTCCAGACACCCGAGGGCGAGATCAGCTTCCCCGTCCGGACCGGACTCACCGAGACCGTCATCGATCCAACCGTGGTCCTCGACGCGATCCGCGACTACGCCCATATCCCCGAGCACTTCCACATCACCTTGCTGGTCGACTGCCTGGTAGGCCAGTAGTCGATGGTCGGGTCCGGTCCCGGCGGCCGGACCCACCAGCACCTCACGCCTCGGCGCCTCGCGATGGTGAACCCAGTGTGTCCTCGCCACGAGGCCTTTCCTACCCCGGCCGCAGACGTGGCCGCGCTGGGATCGCGCCCGAGTCGCGACGACGACCACCCGTCGACGCCGGCCCTCACCTCCGCGGCCTCCGGAGGCCGTCAAGGACGAACCCGACCTACCGGGTGCGGTCGAGGGCAGACGTCGATGAACCCGGCCCGCACCAGCCCAAGCAAACCGGCATCTCCCGTGTCAGTGGTGCGCGCCGGTTGTGGTGTGGCCGGTCCAGCCGGGCTGGCGACCCGGAACCCCGCCGTGCCTGCGGGACTCCCGACCGCACCTGGTGACAACGGTTCTCGTCCTGGACAACTCCAGAGAGGAAACGGCCGTGAGGACCCACAAACGCCCTCGCCCGGCCGCCCTCGCCTGGCTATGTGGACCTCGGCTCTGCCGCACCGGCTTCATCGAACGCGCCCAGATCGAGCGCCTGAGCAACGACGAACACCTCGGCCAGTGCCTCGACTGCCACGACCGCACCCACCCCATCCCACCCGGTGACCCACGCGGGGCCAACCCCAACCAGGGCCGAACCGCTCACCGTGTTCGACAACCCGCCACCAGCACGAGGAACCACGTACGCGCACGCGCCACCAGACGACTAACCGCGCTCGCTCCGGCAGCGCTAACCGGAGCACTGCGGAGGCACGCGTTCGACGGGGGGCGCGACGACTTCTCGATCACGGTGCGCCGCCGGGCTCAGCGCGAGTGGACCGCCCCCAGGGTCAGCAGACCGGCGCGGAGGCAAGCGCCGATGAACCCGAACCCGGCACGCCCCAGTGAACCGGCCCACCCCTGACCGTCCCTCGAGTTCCCGCTTGTCGCGGCCGGTCCACCTCGGGCATGCGAGCCCGGAACCCTCGACGTCCCTTCGGGACCCCCACACCGCCCCGCTGAGGCACGCCGCGTCCCACCCACACCGAGCCCACCGGAGGCCCGTCATGAACGAGCAGACCATCCACGGCCACATCACCGCCGACCCCGTCATCCGCTTCGCCAAGTCCGGCTGCACCGTCGCCACCTTCACTATCGCGGTCAACCGCCGCCGCTACACCAACGGTTCCTGGTCGGACCTGCCGACGGTGTTCCACAACGTGGTGTGCTTCGCGCAGCTGGCCGACAACGTCGGCGCCACCCTCCACAAGGGCTTCGCGGTGACCGTGTCCGGGGAGTGGGGCGATGACTCCTACACCCCCGACGGCAGCGACCGCATCATCCGCCGCATCAAGTTCGAGGCGAACGACGTCGCGGTGAGCCTGCGGTTCGCCACCGCCGCGCTGCCTGTCAAGTCAAGTG
>NZ_VUOB01000074.1 GCF_008386585.1 Solihabitans fulvus | reverse complement strand
CGCTGGATTTGGGAGGTGCCGCCCGCGATCGTCAACGACAGCCCCCGCAACCGTTCCTGCGCGTGCGTCGCGTTGCCGAGCCCGTCGAGGTCGCTCAACACCAACGCGGCCGGCCCGAGCAACCGGGCCGCCAGCTCGTTCACCCGCTGCCGCAGCTCGGTGTACCGCAGCTTGAACACCGACCCGCCGACCCCCGACGCCTCGCCCCGGGTCGCCGCCGACACGGCCCGCAGGGTCAACGCCCACAGCCCGCCGCACTCCGCCGCCAGCCCGCCGAGCTCCCGCCGAATCCCGGCGTCCTCCCACCGCCCGACGTCCCGAGCCAACCGGGCCAGCCGCCCAAGCAACACCTTGGTGTGCACCAGCTCCCCGACGAACACGGTGCCGCGCTCGAACCCCAAGGTGGCCATCGCGACGCGCCAACCGTCGTGTTCCGCGCCGACCAGGTTGGCCACCGGCACGCGCACCTCGTCGAGGAACACCTCGGCGAAGTCGTCGGAGCCTTGGATGGTCCGCAGCGGGCGGATCCGAATGCCGGCAAGGTCCATCGGCATGATCAGCCAGCTCAACCCGCGATGCTTCGGCGCGTCGGGGTCGGTGCGCACCAACAGCTCGCAGAAGTCCGCGACGGGCGCGTGCGAGGTCCACACCTTCTGGCCCGTCACCACGTAGTCCGCGCCGTCCCGCACCGCCCGCGTGCGCACCGAGGCGAGGTCCGAACCCGCGTCGGGCTCGGAGAAACCCTGACACCACACCTCGTTACCGGACAGGATCGGCGGCAGGAACCGTTGCCGCTGCTCCCGCGTGCCCTCGGCCATCAGCGTCGGCCCGGCGTGCATCAGCCCGACGAAGTTCGCCGCCGCGTAGGGCGCGCCGGCGAGTTCCGCCTCCTCAAGGAAGATCAGCTGCTCGGTCGGCGTCGCGCCGCGCCCGCCGTACTCGGCCGGCCAGTGAATCCCCGCGTACCCGGCCCGGTGCAGTAGCCGCTGCCACGCGGTGTCGTACCTGCGCCGACCGGGCCAGTCGGTCAACGAGGGCTCGGCCGGCAACCCGGCCACCGCCGTCAGCAACCAGGTCCGCGCCTCGGCGCGGAACCGTTGTTCTGCCGCCGAGAACCGCAGGTCCACGGCGCTACTCCGGGGTGTCCAACGGCGCGAAGCGCGGCGGGCGCCCCTCGGCGAAGGCCGCCGCCCCCTCCGGCAGGTCCGGCGACCGCAGCGACTGAACCATCAGCTCGCGAGACTCGTCGAGCGCCTTGGGAAACGAGTCGTCCAGGCCCCGGTACACCTGCGCCTTGATCGCGGCCAGCGACCGGGGCGAGCACTCCCGCGCGAGCCCCGCCGCGTAGGCCCAGGCCGCCGGCAGCACCTCCTCGGCCGGCAGCGCCCGCTGCGCGAGGCCGATCTCCACCGCCTCCGTGCCGCTGATCCGCCGCCCCGACAGCAACAGGTCCATGGCCGCGGACACGCCGACGATCCTGGGCAGCAGCCATCCCATCCCGTACTCGGCGACCAGGCCGAGCCGGGCGAACGACGTGGTCAGGCTGGCCCGCTCCGCGACGAACCTGAGGTCGCAGTGCAGCATCAACGCGAAGCCCACCCCGGCGGCCGGCCCGTTGACGGCCGCGATCACCGGCTTGTGCGACCGCAGCGCCAGCTCCGGCCGGAGGCCCTCCGCCGAGGTCGCGTCCCGCAGCGCGGCGGCGTCGTCCTCGAACAGCGCGAGGTCCGCGCCGGCGCAGAAGCCGCGCCCCGCCCCGGTGAGCACGACGGCGCGCACGTCCGGATCCAGCTCCGCGCGCCGCAGCGCCTCGTTCACCGCGCCACCCATCTCGGGGGTGACCGCGTTGAGCCGGTCGGGCCGGTTCAGCGTGATCGTCGCGACACCCGACCCGACCTCGTACCGAACGGTCTCCACGATCAGTTCTCCAACCTGAGCACCCGAATGGCGTTCTCGCGCAGGAACTTCGGCCACACGTCGTCGGCGAGCGGGAGGTCGGCCAGCTCGCGGAAGATGCGGTCCAGGGTGAGCCCGTACGGGTAGTAGCCGCCGTAGAGGACCTTGTCCGCGCCGCGCGAGTTGGCGAACTCGATGATCTGCCTCGGATAGTACTTCGGCGCGAACGCCGTGGTGGAGTAGTACAGGTTGGGGTACTTCAACAACAGCCGCACGGTGAGGTCGACCCAGGGCTCGCAGCAGTGCCGGAACACGAAGCGCAGCTCGGGAAAGTAGCAGCAGACCTCGTCGACCAGCCCGGGGTGCTGGGTCTCGTAGGGCACCAGGGGGCCGGGAATCCCGCCGTTGACGAAGATGGGGATGTCCAGTTCGACGCACTTGGCGTACAGCGGGTACGCGCGCTTGTCGTTGATGGCCACCGGCGGGCTCAGGATCGACGGCATGAACTGCGCGGCGACCACGCCAAGGTCCTGGCGCGCCTCGACGAGCTGGCGCACCGACCGCATCCCCGCGTTCGGGTCCACATCGAGACAGCCAAGCAGCCGGTCCGGATGGTCCCGCACGGCGGCGACCTCGGCCGCGTCCCCGTAGTGCACGGGGATCAGGCCCCGCTCGACGCCGTGCCGGTCCATCTCCCGCAGCAGGTCCGCCGCGCTGTTCTCGTGCCGGCGCACCTGCGGAAACGACCGGTACAGATAGGAGATCTCCTCGTGCAGCTCGGTGGCCTTGCTGTCGTCGTCCGGCATCGGGAGGCCGATCAGTGTGTCGATCACCCCGATGCCCTGCGGTATGGGCACGGTCAGGCCTCCGATCCGTTCGACGCGACGCCGATCAGCCCGCCAAGCCGCACCCGCTGCGCGACCGGATCGCCGAACAGTTGGGCGGTCGCGTGCGCCCGCTTGAGGTGCAGGTGCGCCCCGTGCTCCCAGGTGACGCCGATGCCGCCGTGCAGCTGGACGCCTTCCGCCGCGATCGCCGCGTACGCCTGCGAGCCGTACGACTTGGCCGCCGCGGCCAGCGCCGCCGCGTCCGGGGAGCGGACCGCCACGGCCCAACTCGCCGCGTAGGACAGCGAGCGCGCCGACTCCAGCCGCACGTACAGGTCGGCGAGCCGGTGTTTCACCGCCTGGAACGCGCCGATGGGCCGGCCGAACTGAACGCGGACCTTCGTGTACGCCACGGTGTCGCGCAGGCAGCGCGCGGCGGCCCCGACCTGCTCCGCCGCGATCGCCGCGCAGGCGACGTCCAGCGTTCGGGCCAGGAGCTCCGCGCCCCGACCCTCCGCGCCGACCAACACGGCGGGCGCGGACACCAACCGCAGCGCGGCCGACCGGCGGCCGCTGTCCATCGGCGTCTCCCGCCGCACCGACCCCGCGAGTGCCGAGCGGTCCAGCTCGAACAACGCGGGACCGCGTCCGGTCTCGGCCACCACCAACACCACGTCGGCCTGCTCGCCGTCCAGCACCAGCACCTTGTCCCCGTCCAGCGACCACGCGTCGCCGCGCCGCGTCGCCGTGGTTGCCTGGGCCCCGATCCGCCACCAGCCGCCGTGCTCCGCCCAGGCGAGCGCGGCGACGGTTCGGCCAGTGGCGATGCCGGGCAGCAGCCGGGCGCAGGCCGCCGGGTCGCCCGCCGCCAGCACCGCATGCGCCGCGATCACCGCGCTGCCGAGGAACGGGCCGTGCACCAGCCCGTCGGCCAACGCCTCGACGACGAGGTTGCTCTCCAGCAGGCCGAAGCCGTGCCCGCCGTATTCCTCAGGCACAGCAAGCGCTTGCGCCCCCAGTTCGCCGGCCAGGCGCCGCCACAGCACGGCGTCGAACCCGGGATCGGCCTCCTCCGGCGCGCGCGGCCGCTCGGCCGGCCGGCGCGCGAGCATGGCCAGGACGGTGGCCCGCAGTTGCTCCTGCTCCTGCGTGAACGCGAAGTGCACGGGCGCCTCCGACCTGGTCGACCAACCAAGCACTTGCTTTATCATTCTCTTCCAGTTCGGCTGTCAACAGCGCCGATCGGGGCGGTCGCGCCGGTGGCGAGGCTCGCCGCAACGCGATCCCGGTGCCAGCCGGGAGTTCCCCACGCGGACCGCAGCGCGCGCGCCTTGGCCAACCAGAGGTGCAGCTCGTGCTCGGCGGTGTAGCCGATCGCGCCGTGTACCTGCAACGCGGTCCGCGCCGCCGCGTTGGCGGCCTCGCCGGCGGCGAGCTTCGCCGAGGACACGTCCCGCGCCGCGAACGGCGTGCCGTCCCGCAGCGCCACGGCGGCCCCGCGCACCAGCGGCCCGGCGAACTCCAGCCGCAGCAGCACGTCCGCCAACTGGTGCTGCACGGCCTGGAACGCCCCGATCGGCCGGCCGAACTGCCGCCGCTGGCCGGCGTGCCGCACCGCCATGGCCAACAGCCGCCTGCCGACCCCGAGCAACTGGGCCGCACAGCCGAGTGCGCCACCGTCAAACGCCGCATCGACGACGCGCCCGGCCGCCGCGCCCTCGGCGACCACGACGGCGGGCCCGTCGACCAGGAAGAGCCGCCGCGCACCGTCCACACTGGACTCCAGCGTCAGGGATCCCCCGACCAACGCGATCTCGGCGGTCGAGCCGCGCACCAGCACGTCGGCCCGGTCGGCGTCCAACGCGCGCGGCACCCTCGGCGGCAGTAGCGCGGTGGCCACCGCGCGACCCTCGGCGACGGCGGCGAGCCGGCCAGGCTCGTCGCGGCCGGCCAGCAGTACCGGCACGACCGCGAGGGACTCCACGTACGGCCCAGGCAGCCCGGCATAGCCGAGTTCGTCCAGCACCAGCACCAGCTCGACCTCCGACAGGCCAAGGCCACCCGACGCCTCGGGCACCAGCGCGCCGGTGACCCCCAGGTCGGCCAGCCGCCGCCACACGGCCAGCCCCGGCGCCGCGTCGCCCCGCGCCCAGGCCCGGGTGACGGCGGGCGAGTCGACGTCGGCGAGCAACTCCCGCAGCGCGTACCGCATCGCCGCCTGCTCCTCGGTCGGGGCGAACCTCACCGGACGGCCCCCACCCCGGCTGCTTCAATCCCGGCTGCCTCAACCCCGACGGCCCCGGCCCCGGCTGCCAGGACCCCGACGGCCCCCGCCTCGACTGTCCTGGCTCCGACGGTCCCCGCCCCGGCTGCCAGCACCCCGGCTGTCAGCACCCCGACGGCCCCCACCCCGACTGCCCCAGCCCCGGCCGCCCCAACCCCGGTGGCCAGCACCCTGGTGGCCGTCATCGATCCGCCCTCGGCAGCCCGAGCAGGCGCTCGGCCACCACGGTTCGCTGGATCTCGTTCGTCCCAGCGTAGATCGGCCCGGCGAGGGCGAACAGGTATCCGGCGGTCCACGAGTCCGGCGCGCCCGAGTCCAGCTCCCCGTTCTCTCCCAACAGCTCCAGCGCAGTCTCGTGCATCGCGATGTCCAGCTCCGACCAGAAGATCTTGCCGAGGCTCGCCTCCGCGCCCGTCGACCCGCCTTCGGTCAGCCGGGCGGCGGTCTCGAACGTGCCGAGCCGGTAGGCCTGCGCCGCGATCCAGCAGTCCACGACCTGGTCCCGCAGCGCACCTCCGCCGCCCTCGGTCCGCCACAGCTCGACGAGCCGCGTCGCCGAGGCGAGGAACCGCCCTGGGCTGCGCAACGTCAGGCCGCGCTCGCTGCCGGCCGTGCTCATGGCGACCCGCCACCCCTGGCCGACCTCGCCGACCACGTCCTCGTCCGGCACGAACACCGAGTCGAGAAAGATCTCCGCGAACGCGGGTTTCCCGTCCAGCCGCGCGATCGGACGAACGGTGACGCCCTCGGCCGTCAGCGGAAACAGGAAGTAGCTCAGCCCCCGATGCCGTTCGGCGCCGGGGTCGCTGCGAAACAGCCCGAACGCCCGGTCGGCGAACGCGGCGCGGGAACTCCACGTCTTCTGGCCGGACAGCAACCAGCCGCCGTCGGTCCGGTCGGCCCTCGCGCGCACGGCGGCCAGGTCGCTGCCGGCCTCGGGCTCCGACCACGCCTGCGCCCACACCACCTCGCCGCTGGCGATCCCGGGCAGGAAGCGCCGTCGCTGCGCCTCGGTGCCGTGCTCGAACAGCGTGGGGGCCAACAGGAACAGGCCGTTCTGACCGACCCTGGCCGGCGCGCGGGCCGCGTGGTACTCCTCCTCGAACAACAGCCACTCCGTCAGCGTGGCGTCGCGGCCGCCGTAGCGGCTCGGCCACGCCACGGCGGAAAGGCCGGCGTCGAACAGGATCCGCTCCCAGCCGCGGTGCGCCGCGAAGCCCGGCGCGGTCTCCAGCGACGGCAGCGGCTCGCGCGGCACGTTCGCCGCCAGCCAGCGCCGCACCTCCTCCCGGAAGGCCAGTTCCCGCGCGGACAACGCGAGGTCCGTCACGGCTTCTCCCGCAGGTCGCGCGCCGTCAGGCCGGCCAGCGAGTCGCCGCTGGTCTCCGCGTTGTGTGCGTGCGCGAGGTGGTGCAGGCCGAACACCGAATCGAGGCCGTTGTGCAGGCCCATCAGGTCCTCGGCCTGGTTCACCGCCTTCTTCGCCAGCGCCAGCCCGAACCTCGGCATCGCCGCGATCTCCCCGGCCAGCTCTGTCGTCTCCGCCGCGAGCCGGTCGCGCGGCACGACCCGGTTGACCATCCCGGCCTGCTGGGCGCGGGCCGCGCTGATCCGCCGCCCGGTGAACAGGAACTCCTTGGCCAGCCTCGGCCCGAGCACCCACGGATGCGCGAAGTACTCCACCCCGGGAATCCCCATCCGCACCACCGGATCGGCGAAGAAGGCGTCCTCGGCGGCCACGATCAGGTCGCAGATCCAGGCCAGCATCAGCCCACCGGCCACGCAGGCGCCCTGCACGCTGGCGATCACCGGCTTGGGCAGCTCCCGCCAGCGCCGGCACATGCCGAGGTAGACCTCCTGCTCGCGGGCGAACCGCGACTCGCCGCCCGCCCGATCCGTGTGGCCCCACCACAGCCCGGCCCTGCGCTCGTGCGGAACGTGCGCGTCGCGCCCAGGCGAACCGATGTCGTGCCCCGCCGAGAAGTGGTCGCCGGCCCCGGCCAGCACGACGACCCGCACCTCGTCGTCCGCGCTGGCCCGGTAGAAGGCGTCGTCCAACGCGTAGGTCATGGCGGAGTTCTGCGCGTTGCGGTACTCGGGCCGGTTCATCGTGACGCGCCCGATCGCGCCGTCCCGCTCGTACCGGACAACCTCCTGCGGACTCGCTGCCATGGCGCGCTCCTCGGCTCGTCCCCGTGTCCCGACGATAGTGCGAACAACCAAGTGCTTGCTAGGGTTGACGAACGGGACGAGCGAGGCGGGTGGGCGGTTGGACCTCACCGACAGCGCGGCGGACGCGGCATTCCGGGACACGGTGCGGGGTTGGCTCGCGGAGCACCTGCGCGGCGAGTTCGCCGCCGCGCGCGGCCTCGGCGGACCCGGCCGCGAACACGAGGCGTTCGACGTCCGGCTCGCCTGGGACCGCCACCTGGCCGCGCACGGCTGGACCTGCCTCGGCTGGCCTGCCCGGTTCGGCGGCAGGGCGGCGACCGCGCGCGAGCAGCTGATCTTCCACGAGGAGTACGCCCTGGCCGACGCGCCGGCCAGGGTCAGCCACTTCGGCGAGAACCTGCTCGGCCCGACCGTGATCGCCTTCGGCACACCGGACCAGCAGCGACGCTTCCTGCCGCCCATCGTGGCCGTCGAACACCTGTGGTGCCAGGGCTACTCCGAGCCGGGTGCCGGCTCCGACCTGGCCGCCCTGACCACCAGGGCGGTGCGCGACGGCGACGAGTGGGTGGTCACCGGCCAGAAGGTGTGGACCTCGCTCGCGCACGTCGCCGACTGGTGTTTCCTGCTGGCCAGAACCGATCCCGGCACCTTGGGACACCGCGGCATCTCCTGTCTGCTGGTGCCGATGCGCCAACCCGGCGTGCTGGTGCGGCCGATCCGCCAGCTCACCGGCACCTCGGAGTTCAACGAGGTGTTCTTCGACGGCGCGCGCACCGACCTTGCCAACGTGCTCGGCCCGGTCGGCGACGGCTGGCGGGTCGCGATGGGCACCCTCGGTCTCGAACGCGGTGTGAGCACGGTCGGGCAGCAGGTCGGGTTCCGCCGGGAGTGGGCCGCGATCGTCGAACTCGCGCGCGCCAACGGACGCCTCGACGATCCCGGTGTGCGGGACCGGCTGACCGACGCGTGGATCGGCCTGGAGATCATGCGGCTCAACGCGATGCGCGCGCTCACCGGCGGGCCGGACGCGATCGCGCCGTCCGTGCTCAAGCTGTGCTGGGCAGGCTGGCACCGGGGCCTCGGCGAACTGGCCATGGACGTCGCGGGCCCAGCCGGGCTCACCGCGTCCGGCGAGCCCTACGAACTGGACGAGTTCCAGCGGCTGTTCCTGTTCAGCAGGGCCGACACGATCTACGGCGGCTCGGACGAGATCCAGCGGACGATCATCGCCGAGCGCGTCCTCGGCTTGCCGAAGGAGCCACGAGGATGACGGTCCCGCAGAAGGAGCCGAACCGATGACGGTCCCCGCGTGCCCGCCGCCGCACGGCCTGCTCCGCGACCGGGTGGTCGTGGTGACCGCGGCCGCCGGCGCCGGCATCGGCTCGGCCACCGCGCGCCGGGCGCTGGAGGAGGGCGCCGCTGTGGTGGTCAGCGACCAGCACCCGCGCCGCCTCGCCGAGGTCGCGGCCGACCTCGCCGGGCGGCCCGGCGCGCGCGTGCTCGCCGTGCCGTGCGACGTGACCGACGAGGCGCAGGTCGGCGCGCTGCTGGCCGCCGCCGTCGCCGAGTTCGGCCGGGTCGACGTCGTGGTGAACAACGCGGGCCTCGGCGGCACCGCGTCCATCCTGGACATGACGGACGACCAGTGGGGGCGCGTCCTCGACGTCACGCTGACCGGAACGTTCCGGTGCACCAGGGCGGCGCTGCGGCTGTTCCGCGACCAGGGCGGCGGAGGAGTGGTGGTCAACAACGCCTCGGTGGTCGGCTGGCGGGCGCAGGCGGGCCAGGCGCACTACGCCGCCGCGAAGGCGGGCGTGATGGCGTTGACCCGGTGTGCCGCACTGGACGCGGCCCCGTTCGGGGCGCGGGTGAACGCGGTCGCGCCCAGCCTGGTGCGGCACCCGCACCTGGCCAGGGTGACCTCCGAGGAACTGCTCGACGAACTCGCCGCGCGGGAGGCGTTCGGCCGGTCCGCGCAGCCGTGGGAGGTCGCGAACGTTATTGTCTTCCTGGCCAGCGACTACTCGACCTACCTCACCGGTGAGGTCGTGTCGGTGAGCAGCCAACATGCGTGAGGTGCGCCGAGGGCGGCGTTGACGCGGTTGTTCCTGCCAGCAACCCGCGCGGAGAGGATGATCACCGTGGTGAGTACCAGACGCGGACCCGCCGGAAGCACCCGGCCGAGCACACGGTCCGTGCAGCGCAAGACCGCCAACGGCAGCTCGGCGCGGCGCGAGGAGCTGCTCGCGATCGCCGCGGAGATGTTTGCCGCGCAAGGGTTCCTGGCCACCACGGTGCGTGAGATCGCGGACACGGCGGGCATCCTGTCCGGCAGCCTGTACCACCACTTCGACTCGAAGGAGTCGATGGTCGACGAGATCCTGCGGGACTTCCTCGACTCCCAGCAGCGCGCGTACAACGAGGTGCTGCGCGAGCACACCGACGCGCGCGAGGTGATCATCGAGCTGGTCCGCGTGTCGTTCCGGTCGATCGGCAGCTACCAGCAGGCGATCGCGATCTTCCAGAACGAGTCGAAGTACCTGTCGCAGTTCGAGCGGTTCAGCTACCTCAAGCAGATCAGCCAGTCCTTCGAGCGCACCTGGCTCCAGGTCCTCCAGCAGGGGTTGAAGGCCGGCGTGTTCCGCGCCGACCTCAACCCCAAGTTGGTCTACCGCTTCATCCGCGACACGGTCTGGACCACGGTGCACTGGTACAACCCGCGCGGCCGGCTCAGCACCGACACCATCGCCGACCAGTACATCACCATCCTCTGCGACGGGATCATCGCGCGCTGACGGCTAGCCGGCCTTCAGCTGGGTGAAGCGGAGGTTGTTGCCGAAGGGGTCGCGCAGGCCGCAGTCGATGCCGTACGGGCGGTCGGTCGGCTCCTCGGTGAACTCGACGCCCCGCGCGAGCAGCGTCTCGTAGGTCCCCTGGCAGTCGTCCGTGCTGAAGATGAGCGTGCCGCCGGACGCACCCTTGGTCACCAGTTCGCGGACCTGCTGCGCCGTCTCCTCGGACAGCGCGGGCGCGCCGGGCTTCTCCAGCAGGATCTGCCGCCCGGAGTCGCCGGGGACGCTGACGGTCAGCCAGCGCATGAAGCCGAGGTCGACGTCGGAGTTGATCTCGAGGCCGAGCTTGCCGACGTAGAAGTCGACGGCCTCGTCCTGGTCGAGTACGTAGATCTGCGAGTGCGTGATGGCGTTGAACATGAACGTGACGCTACTGGGCCGGCCGGGCGGAAACTTATCCAAAACAACCAGATTGGCGGCGGGCGCGACGGTCAGGTGCTCGGTCTTAGCCACGCCATCGCGAAGCACGTCGGCACGACCGCGGACGCCGCCTCCCTGCGGTAGGTCCTCGGCGACCGGCCGACGATGTCGCGGAAGGTGCGGCTGAACGTTCCCGGGCTGCCGAAGCCGACGGTGAAGCAGATGTCCGTGACGCTGCGGTCGGTCTCCCGCAGCAGGAACATCGCGCGCTCGACCCGGCGGCGCTGGAGGTAGCGGTGCGGCGTCTCGCCGAAGGTGGCCCGGAAGGTGCGGGTGAAGTGCGTCTCCGACACGTGGGCGATCCTGGCCAGGGTCGGGACGTCCAGCGGCTGCGCGTAGGCGCGGTCCATCGCGTCCCGCGCCCGCAGCATGCGGCGGTTGCTCTGCTCGGTGGCGCGACTCACCGCGCCATCACCAGCTTGCGCACCAGGGCGACCAGGCCGGCCCTGCGCGACTCCGGCCCGTCGTCGGGGTCGCCCGCCACCAGCATCCGGATGATCTGCGGCACCGCGAACCACCAGCCGGCCAGCGCCATGACGGCGTACATGAGGTGTGCCGGGGCGACGTCGCCGGCGATGGCGCCTGCCCGCTGCGCGCCGGCCAGCGTGGCGACCTTCGCCGCGTAGTGGGCGGTGCGCTCGGCCTCGGCCGGGACGGCGCCGTCGTTGTCGAGCAGTCCCTCCCAGTGCATCAGCCGGATCAGGTGCGGGTGCTTGAGGTGGTAGTCGTAGACGCGGCCCGCGTACTCGCCGAGGTCGGCGGCGAGTTCGGGGGTCAGCGGCACCGCGGCGGCCAGCCGTTCCAGCTCCCCGGTGAGCACGGTGCCGAACAGCTGCCGCTTGTTGCCGAAGTACTGGTAGATCCGTTCCTTGTTGACACAGGCGTTCGCCGCTATCCGGTCCATCCGCGCGCCCTCGGGGCCGTGCGTCGCGTACTCCTCGACCGCGGCGTCCAGCAGTAGCTGCCTGGTCCGTGCCGTGTCCCATGCCATAGGGCCAGCATACGGCAATTCCAACTGAAGGGTTGGACTTCTGGTCTCGGCTGTGCCAAACTCCAACCAGCAAGTTGGAGATGGCTCCGACGCCGGTTCCACTGGGGGATGTTTCAGATGACCACCGCAACGACCACCATCACCACCACGGCCGCCACCACCGTTGCTCCCGCTGCCCCCGCCGTGCCGTCCGTGCACCGCCGGGCGCTGCTGACCTGGGTCGCGGTCTACTCCATGATCACGCTGGTGCAGTCGCTGGTCGGGCCCGTCGTCTCCGGCCTGCCGCTGCCGCTGCGGACGCTGGTCTTCACGGTCATCGTGGTGCCCGTCGTGGTCTACCTGGTGGTGCCCAACCTGCTGCGGCTCAACGCCAGGCTCAGCCGCAAGCGCTGACCATGCAGCACTCACGGACAAGGCAGCAGATCACGGACAGGGCGGCAGGGCCGGATCCGGTGCGGGGACGGCGATCGAGATCGTGTCCGGCACCTCGACGTCCTGCCGCACCGCTCCCATCGACACCGTGAGCACGACCCGCATTTGTACCCTCGACACGTGCTGGGCCGGCCGGCACGAGGCCCGGTAGGTGATCCACAGCTCCGCCCTGTGCCCGGCCGGGATCGACACCGGCGGCTTGGTCACCGGGGCCAGGTCGAACACGTCCAGCCACTTCCAGGAGTTCGCCGGCACGAATCCCGCGTCGAGCTCCACGTAGCCCTTCGGCGGTTCGCTGCGGATCCGCTCGACGGTGATCTGCTGGCTCGCCGTGTTGGTGACCTGCTGCTCGGCCCCGATCTTCTCGCCCGTCGTCGAGTCGCCGCCGACGTCCGACCCGACGATGGGGTGCCAGCCCGGTTCGCCGGGACCGGGATCGAACACGCCGGACAGGACCAGCGCGCCGACGACCGCCCCCACGAGCGCGACCCCACCAAGGGCCAGCAACACCCGGCGTCCTCGGCGCGGCCGGCGGGCCGGGAGCGGCACCGGTGGGGCCGGCGGCAGGTCGTCCAGGCTCATGATCGGGCCACGATAGTGCGCGGGCTTCCGGCCCGGGGCCGCTTCGCGATTTTGAACAGCGGACGGAAATCGACGCCGCGCGCGACCCTCCGGCGTTGGGCCACTGCGGCTCAGCCCAGCGTGGAACCCCTGTCGGACACCAGGAACGACGGCCCGGCCCGAAGAATCCCCGCCGCCTCGGCCACCACGGCCTCGATCAGCTCCGCGCAGCTCGGCAGCGTCCCGATCATCCCGACGACCTGCCCCGACGGCAGCAGCCCAGCCTCGGTCCGGCCGTCGACCAGCCCCGCCCTGGCCAGCATCGGGGCGTTCGCGGCGAGCAGCACCTGCCCCCACCCCAGGTCCCGCGCGCGCCGCATGGCCAGGCCGTCGCGCAGCATCGCGCGCCAGGACAACCCGGTCAGCTGCCGGAACGCGGCGGCGTGCCGCAGCGCCCCGAGCGCGCCCCGCCGCGACTCGGCCAGCGGGGTGCGCAGCATCCGGTGCGGCAGGCCGTCCACCCGGCTGGTCACCACCGTGTCGGCGACCGTCGCCGCGAGGTAGCGGCGCTTCACCACGTCCGGCACGGCGCTGTCCGAGGTGAGCAGGAACCGCGTGCCCATCGCGACCCCCGCCGCGCCGTAGGCCAGCGCCGCGGCCAGCCCGCGCCCGTCGAAGAATCCGCCCGCCGCGATGACCGGGAGGTCCACCGCGTCCACCACCTGCGGCAGTAACACCGTGGTCGCCACGGCTCCGGTGTGCCCGCCGCCCTCCCCGCCCTGCACCAGCACGGCGTCGACGCCCATCGCGGCCACCTTCTCCGCGTGCCGCCGCGCGCCGACGGTCGGGATCACCACCACCCCGGCCTCCCGCAGCCGGTCGATCAGCACTCGGCTCGGCGCCAGTGCGAACGACGCGACGCGCACACGTTTGCGGATCACCAACTCGACGCGCTCCGCCGCGTCGCCCGCGTCCGCGCGCAGGTTCACGCCGAACGGCGCGGACGTGCCGCGCCGCACCTCGTCGATCGCGGCGGCCAGCTGCGGCAGCGTCATCGTCGCCGAGGCGAGGATGCCGAGCCCACCGGCCTCGGCCGTCGCGGTCACCAGGCGTGGGCCGGCCACCCAGCCCATGCCCGTCTGCACCACGGGATGCCGGACGCCGACGAGCCGGCACAGCGCGGTGTCGATCAGCTGCGGCATCACGCCGGCACCTCGCGGTCGCGCAGGCCGCGCGGGTCGATGACGGACCGGATCAGCGTCAGCTCGTCGTCGGTCGGCAGCCTGGTCGAGGTCACCTCGTCGATCGCGAGCGGGAAACCCGTGTGGGCAAGCACTTCCTCGCGGGTCACGCCGGGATGCACCGAGCGGAGCCGCATCGAGCCGCCGGGACCGGCGAAGTCCAGCACGGCCAGGTTCGTGACCACCACCCGCACGTCGTGGAACCGCAGGGCCGAGGGGCCAGCCGCCGCCGCGCGGTCGTGGCCGACGCCGGACACCGCGTCGACGCGCTCCACGAACACGCGGCGGCTGTGCCGGGGCACCCAGTAGTTCGTGGTGTGGTTGACGGTGTTGCCCGGCGCGCCGCGGAACCCGATGAGCTGCGCCGTCGGCCGGGTGGCCGGGCCGATCCGCGCGATGTTCTGGTTGCCGTGCCGGTCGAGCTGGCTGGCGCCCATCATCACCCTGCGCCGACCGCCGGCCAGCAGGTCGAGCACCTTGCCGTAGGGCAGCCAGCCCTCGACGACGCCGTCCTCGGCGGCCAACAGCATCGCCTCGCCGTCGGTCAGCAGCAGGTCCGGCTCGACGGTGAGCCGCGCCAGCCGCGCGCCGAGCATCGGCAGCGCGCCGATGGGGGAGGCCAGCACCTCGCCGGCCCCGCGCCAGGTGTCCGCGCACGCCGCCACGCAGACCTCCGCCCTGCTCACGCCCCCGTCCTGCCCCATCAGGCCGCCGCCCCGTGGAACGCGTCCACCGCGGCCAGGTAGGACCGCTCGTCGCCGGCCAGGAACTCGTCCAGGAACGCCTGCCACGCAACGGGATCCGCGCCGCTGGCGGCGTACCGTCGTTGGAACGGCTCGTCCCGCCCGTAGTCGGGCACGCAGCTGGTGAAGTGCGCGCCGCGCGGGGCCTCCACGACGCCGGCCACGTGCATCCGGCTGACCAGCAGCGACTGCGGCGGCCCGCCCCGCAGCAGCTCGTCGGTCGGCACGATCCGTTCGCAGCTCACGTAACTTCGCCGCGCGGCCGCGCACAGCACGTCGTCCAGGTAGGGGTCCGGCCCGAGGTACTGGGCGTTGCCGTGCCGGTCGGCCCGGTTGAGGTGCACCAGCGCGACGTCCAGCTCGATCGCGGGCATCGCCACCAGCTCCTCGCCGTCGGCGTAGGGCGAGGCGACGGTGCGCAGCGCCGGGTTGAGCCGCAGCACGTCCGAGCCGAGGCCGGCCCTGGTCGGCAGGAACGGCAGTCGCGCGGCGGCGGCGCGCAGGCCGGCGAGCAGCATGCCCTCGTCGTACTCGGTCGCCTCGACCGCGCCGCGCTGCCTGGCCGCCCGGAAGTGTGGGTCCAGCGGGATGGAGTCTAGCGACACGAAGCCGAACACCGCCCTGCGCACCCTGCCGGCCGCGCACAGCAGCCCGACGTCGGGGCCGCCGTAGGACACCACGGTCAGGTCGGTCACCGAGCTGCGCAGTATTGCCCTGACCAACGCCATCGGCTTGCGGCGCGAACCCCAGCCGCCGATGCCGACGGTCATGCCGTCGCGCAGGCTCGCCACCACCTCGTCCGCGCTCATCACCTTGTCCCTCATGAGCTTTCCCCGTCCACGAAGGCGCGGCGCGTCCGGTCGGCGACCCCGTCGAGGCTCAGCTCGAAGGTGAAGCCCTGCTCGTAGCGGTAGGAGCGGTTCACGTCGACCGGGTCGATGCCGTTGAGGGACTCCTTGGCCCTGCGGATGATCAACGGGTCGCGCGCGGCGATCTCCGCCGCGAACTCCGTTGCCGCGCCAAGCAGCTCGTCGCGCGGCACCACCCGCCACACCGAGCCGAACCGGCGCAGCTCCTCCGCGCCGACGGTGGCGCCGGTGTAGAGCATCGCCCGCGCGGTGTGCTGGGGGACCAGCCTGGACAGGTGGGTCGCCGCGCCGAGCGCCCCGCGCGCGACCTCGGGCAGCCCGAAGACCGCGTCGGTCGCTGCGATGACCACGTCGGAGTTGCCGACCAACCCGATGCCGCCGCCGAGGCAGAAGCCCTGCACGGCGCTGACCACGGGCACCTCGCACTCGTACACCGCGCGAAAAGCCTCGTGACAGCCCCGATTCACGGCGAGCAGCGCCGCATGGCCCGGATCGGCGGCCAGTTCCTTGAGGTCCACCCCGGCGTTGAACCCGCGACCCTCGGCCGCCAGCACCACCACCCTGGTGCGCTCGTCGCGGCCCGCCAGCCGCAGCGCCTCGGCGAGGTCGAACCAGCCCCGCGCCGGCAGCGCGTTGACCGGCGGATAGTCGACGGTGATCACCGCGATGCCGGCGGAATCGCGCTCCGTGCTGACGCCCATGCCACCGCCAAACCTAGCGTTTGTTTGGTTAGCTCGATACCGTAGCAACCGCCGCCGAGCCCTGGCCAGGGAGGAGAAGCATGACCGTCGAGATCTCCCTGGCCGGGCGCACGGTCCTGGTGACCGGCGGCACCAGGGGAGTCGGAGCCGGCATCGCCGAGGTGTTCACCCGCGCGGGGGCGGCCGTCGTGGTGTGCGGGCGCACCGCGCCGGCCGCCCCACCACCGAGGGGGATCACCTTCCTGCCGGCCGACGTCCGTGAGCCCGCGCAGGTCGGCGCGCTGCTCGCGGAGGTGCTGCGGCGACACGGGAGCCTGGACGTCTTGGTGAACAACGCGGGCGGGGCTCCACCAGCTGACACCCTCGGCGCGTCCATGTCCTTCCACGACAAGGTCATCCGGCTCAACCTGCTCGCGCCACTGCTGGTGTCCACGCTGGCGCTGCCCGAGCTGCGCCGCGCGGGCGGCTCCGTCGTGATGGTCAGCAGCGTGTCCGCGCGCCGACCCGCACCGGGGGCCGCGGCCTACGCGGCGGCCAAGGCGGGCCTCGACAACCTCACCGCGACCCTGGCCGTGGAGTTCGCGCCGAGCGTGCGGGTCAACTCCGTCACTGTCGGGCCCGTGCGGACCGCGGCAGCCGAGGAACACTACGGCGACGGGACGTCGGTGGCGGCCACCGTGCCGCTCGGCCGGCTGGCCGAACCCGAGGACGTCGGGCACGCGTGCCTCTTCCTCGCCTCCCCGCTGGCCGCCCACATCACCGGATCGGCGGTCACGGTGGACGGCGGCGGTGAGTCACCGTCCTATCGGAGGCGATGATGAATCCCATCTGCGCGGGCCGCGTCGTGCTCATCACCGGCGCCGCCAGGGGTCTTGGCAGGGCGCACGCCCTCGAGTTCGCCAGGCAGGGCGCGAAGGTCGTGGTGAACGACCTCGGCGTCGACGCCGACGGCAGCGGCGGTTCGGCGGAGCCTGCGCGGCAGGTCGCCAAGGAGATCGAGGCGCTCGGCGGCGAGGCGTTCGCCGACCTGTCCGACGTCGCCGACTGGTCGGCAGCGGAAGAGCTGGTCGCCACGACGGTCCGGCACTTCGGCCGGCTGGACGTGCTGGTCAACAACGCGGGGTTCGTGCGCGACCGCATGCTCGTCACGATGGCCGAGGACGAGTGGGACGACGTGGTTCGCGTGCACCTCAAAGGGCACGCCGCGATGATGCGGCACGCGGCCATGTACTGGCGGGAACGGGCCAAGTCGGGCGCCACGGTCGACGCGCGGATCATCAACACCTCCTCGGGCGCCGGCCTGCTCGGCAGCGTCGGCCAGGCGAACTACGCGGCGGCCAAGGCCGGCATCGCCGCGCTGACCGTCACCGCGGCCGCCGAACTCGCCAGGTACGGCATCACGGTGAACGCCATCGCGCCGGCCGCCCGCACCAGGATGACCGTGGAGATCTTCACCGAGTCGATGCGTCGACCCGACGACGGATTCGACCTGATGGCCCCGGAGAACGTGTCCCCGCTGGTGGTGTGGCTCGCCAGCCAGGAGGCCGCCGACGTCACCGGGCGGATGTTCGAGGTGGCCGGCGGCGCGGTGTCGCTGGCCAACAACTGGCGGCACGGCCCGCGTCGCGATCGTGGCGAGCGCTGGCGGGCGGAGCAGCTCGGCGCGGTGGTGCGGGAACTGATCGCCGCCGCGCCGCCGCCCGAGCCCGTGTACGGCGCGCGGTGAGGAGGTCGTTTTCGGTGACCGAGCGCGCCGGAACCGTTGTCCCCCAGAAGGTGTGGCGTGCCCGTGCCGGCTGACGTGGTGGTGGTGACTGGTGCGGCGGGCGGCATGGGCTCGGCCACGGCGAGGCGGCTGGCCGCCGAGGGCGCGCGGCTGGTGCTCACCGACGTGCGCGCCGACGACCTCGCCGCGATCGCGGCCGAGTTCCCGGCCGACCGCGTGCTGGCCGAGCCCGCCGACGTGCGGGATGCCAGGCAGGTCAAGGCCGTGATCGACGCGGGCCTGGCGAGATGGGGCAGGGTGGACGGGCTGCTGAACACGGCGGGCGGCCCGCTGCCGGCCGGGCGGCCGGTCTGGGAGCTGACCGAGGACGAGTGGGCGCGGACGATCGAGGTGAACCTGACGGGCAGCTTCAACTGGATCAAGGCCGTGGCCCCGCCGATGATCGAACGACGCGACGGCCACATCCTGCTGGTCGCCTCGGGCACCGGGCTGCGGCCCGGTCCCAACTACGCCGACTACGCGGCCGCCAAGGCCGGCGTGATCGGCCTGACGAAGGCCGCGGCGCAGGACCTCGGCCGACACAACGTCAGGGTCAACGCGCTGTGCCCCGGCCTGACCCCGCACGAGGGCAACGCGGCGGGCGCCGCCGCCGCGCTGGAGCGCTACCGGTCGCAGATCGCGCTGGACCGGATCTCCACGCCGGAGGCGTTCGCGGAGTTCGCCTGCTTCCTGTTGCGCAGCCAGGTGATCTCCGCGCAGGTGATGGCCCTGGACAGCAAAATGGTCCTCTGAGCCGAAACCCCACCGACCGCGCCGACGACGCCCCGCCCACTTTCTCAACGCAGCTCCGCCTACCCACTCAACGCAGCTCCGCCTACCCGCCGAAGGCAACCGTCGCGGAAGTGCCGGCGGGCAACGACCCCGTGCGCACGGTGAGCGTCCGCGACGCCGCGTCGTAGGTCCAGGACCCCTCGGCCGCGGCCACCCCGTTGACGCGCACGGACCGAGGCGGGCCAGTGTCCCGGAACCGGACGGTCCACGCCCGGTTCGCGGCGGCGTCGGGGAAACCGCCGCGCCGTGCCGCGATCGTCAGCGTGCCGCCCCGGCCGTTCTCCGCGTAGGTCGTCGCGGTCGTGGCGGACTCGCCGTTCCGCGCGCCATGCCCCTCGCCGGAGTCCTCGTACAGCGTGAAGCCGCCGGACCCACCCGTCGCCACGTCCAACGTCACCTGGTCGAGCGGGCGCTGGTCGGCGTAGTCGACCTCGTCGGTGCGGGTCGGCAGCACCCCGCCGGCCCGCAGGAACACTGGCATGGTCTGGAGGTCGGTGCGCACGGTCTGGGTGCCCGGCCCGATGTGCCGTTCGCCGGTGAAGTAGTCGACCCAGGTGCCCGGCGGAAACCACACGGTGGTCGGCACGTCGCGCACGCCTTGTGTGGTCACCGGCGCGACCAACAGGTCATCGCCCAACAGGTACTGGCCGTCCGCGTGGTAGGCGTTCTCCTGGTCGGGATAGTTCAGGTACATGCCCCGGCACATCGGCAGTCCGGTGTCGTGCGCCTGCCGCGCCAGCGTGTACAGGTAGGGGACCAGCGCCTCCCGCAGCTGCATGAACTTCCGGCCGGCCGCCGCCGCGTCGGGCGGGTAGTCCCACGGCAGCCGGTAGCCGTGGTTGGAGTGCAGCCGCAGGATCGGCTGGAACGCGCCGAACTGGATCCACCGCGCGTACAGGTCGTCGGGCAGCCGGTTCCCGTCCCCGCCGTAGTTGTGCGCGCCGATGTCGTGCGATTCGAACGGAATGCCGATGTTGCCGCGCGCCACGGTGTAGTGCGCCGCGAACGCCAGCAGGCTCCAGGTGGAGACCGTGTCCATGGAGGTGTCCACGCTGTAACGGTGGTCGGCCCACGGACCGGCGGGGAAGATCGCGCTCTCGCCGTAGCCCGTGTAGCCGCTTCCGGTGCGGTTCCAGGAGAAACCGCGCTGGCCGCGCTGGTCGGCGCGGCGCGCGTACAGGGCGTTGATCCAGCTGTCCGGTGAGATGCCCGGCGCCTGCGCCACCGAGCCGTCGCAGCACGTGTCGGCCCACCAGTTGTCCACGCCCTGGTCCTCGAAGGGCTGGTGCAGGGCGAAGTACGCCTCGGCCTGCGCCGGGTCGGTCAGGTCGAACACCCCGCACAGCTCGGGCAGCGGGCAGCCGCCGGTCGGCAGGTCGTGGCCGAGCGCGTCGCGCACCTCCTGATAGCGGGGGTCGCGCAGCGCGATGCTCGGATGGATGTTGAGCGAGACGCGCAGCCCCTGGTCGTGCGCCCAGTCCAGGAATCCCTGCGGGTCGGGGAACCGCTCGGGGTTCCACTCCCAGCCGTTCCACTGGTTCGGCGACTTGAAGTCCGTGTCCACCACCAGCGCGTCCAGCGGCACGTGGTTGGCGCGGAACGCGGGCAGGATCGTGTCCCGGTAGTCGGCCTCGGAGTACGGGTAGTACCGGGAAAACCAGTTCCCCAGCGCCCAGCGCGGCAGTTCGACGGCCGGCCCGGTCAGGTCGTGCAGGTCGGCGAGGCCCTGCCGGTAGTCGTGGCCGTAGCCGAAGAAGTAGCCGTCCTGGTAGGCGGATCCGGCGCGGGCCGGGCGCTGGTCGAGCGTGAAGTCCGGTTTCAGGATGGCGGTCGCGGTGTCGTTGAGCAGGTACCAGCCGTCCCGGCTGAGCAGCCCCTCGTACAGCGGCCTCGGGCCGTCGGCGTTGTCCAGGCTGCGCCGCCAGCCGCCGAGGTTCGCCGCCGCGTGCGCGGGATCCGCGACGGCTGGGTCCGGCTCGCCGACCTCGGTGACCGCGACGCTGTCGACGTTGACGCCGCACTGGTCGGAGTCCTTGCACCGCACCGACATCGGCACGTCGCCGGCCGGCAGCGGCAGCGTGGCGGCCGCAGTGGACCAGTCCGCGCTCGCCGGCAGGTCCACGTCGACGGTCTGGTCGCCGGCCGTCAGCACCACGGTCCGCGGTTGGGCGGCGGAGTATCGCAGGTGCACCGCGTGGTCGCCGGCCGAGGGGATTCCGTGCTGCTGCCAACCGATCCGGCCGTCGGTCCGGTCGCGCAGCGCCGTGTAGCCGCGCCCGGTGAAGCCGGCCTGGTCGGTCGCGAACTCCGCGCCGTCACGGAGTTCCGCCGTCTCGGCCTCGCAGGCCGTGCGGAACTCGCAGGAGCCGGGCAGCGACCAGCTGGGCCGCGCGATCACCGGAACGGCGCCGACGTCGAGGTAGATCTGGAGGTTGTCCTGGGTGAACGGCCCGGAGCTGACCAGGTAACGCAGGACCATCCGGCCGGTGGTGATCGTCAGGGTGCCGTTGTCCACGCTGGTCCGCACGGCGAGCGGGGCGTGCCGGCTGACCGCGTTGAAGGTGGGGCGGTCCTCGAAACGGCCGTCCTGGGCGTATTCCAGGCGAACCAGGGTCGGCGACAGCACCTGGAAGCGCGCGCGGCCGTCGACCACGATGTTGGTGGCCGTGGTCGTCCCCGCAGCAGGTGCGGTGGGCGCGGCGGTGGGCGGCGGAGGCAGGTCGGCGGCGGAGGCGGTCAACGAGGACAGGCCGAGAGTGAGGATCACCGCAAGCGTGAGAAGGCGCGGCGCGGTCACCGACATCAGACCTCCTGGGCGGCGCGGTTCGGCCCAGGGTATTGCCGGCACGATCACTGAGCGGGCCGGTCACCTGATCGGATGACTTAACTTTTGCTGGTTTCTGGGGCGTGTGCGGGCAGCGTCGCGTCGGGGTCCAGCCAGATAAGGCGAGGCGTGAGGTTGTCGTTCCAGCGGAAGCCGGGCAGCGCGTCCTCCGGGTTGCTGAGTCGCATCCGAAGGTCGCCGCGCACGCCGATGATCTCGGCGTGATCCTCGAACGCGAAACCCCAGGCCGCGATGCGCCCGTCCAGCCGCTCGCCGCACTCCTGCACGACGGCGAACACGCGCGGGGCGTGGTCGGCGACCATCGCCGCGAGGATCGCGGAGAACTGCTCTTCAGTCCATGGCGGCATGGGCGTTCGGACTACCATCCGAGACCTCCTACTGTCTGTGTTGGTTCCGACACTGTGCGTAGGAACAGTGTGAAGTGGGTACTCACTAGACACAACGAGTACTCGTGATTGCTACCCGGTCGAGTGACAGGCGCGTGTGGAAGGCGGCAATGAACCAGGACAGCGGCGACGTCGTCAGCGCAACCGTCCGGCGTTGGCAACTCACGGAGACCCTGCGGCAGCTCCGAGATCAGGCAGGCCTCACCCATGAGCAGGCCGCTGAGCGTCTTCGCGCCACTGCGGGAAAGTGGTCTCGGTCGAAGCTCCAGCGCATCGAGACTCGAGAGCAAGGGGTGAAGGTCCGTGAGGTCGAGCAGCTGCTCGACCTGTACGCCGTCGTAGATGTGAACATGCGGACCTGGCTGCTGGACCTCGCGGCCACCGCGCACGAACGCGGCTACTGGTTGGCGCTTCGCAAGGACCTGCCCGACGACTTCCATAACTTCCTCAGCGTCGAGGCCGCACTACTCGCGCTGAGGCAGTTCGAAACCATGGTGGTCCCGGGGCTGCTCCAGACTTCGGACTACACCCGAGCCTTGATCAACGGCGCGAACCCAAGTCTGGCCGCAGACGTAGTGGAGCGGCGAGTGATCGCCCGTATAGCTCGGCAGCAGGTGTTGACGAAGTCCAACCCGTTGCAGTTCCACGTGATCGTTGACGAAGGCATCCTGGAGCGACCGATCGGCACGCCGATCGTGATGCGCAACCAGCTACGCCGTCTGCTCGATGAGGCTGAGACCGCACACGTCACCATCCAGGTGCTGCCGAAGTCTGCTGGGGCGAGCCCAGCCATGAACGGCCCGTTCTCCATCCTGACCCTGCCTGACCCCATTCCGGACTTCGGATACGCCGAAGGACCTGGCGGTGGTGTGTACATCGAAGATCGGTCGGATGTTCGAACTTGTATCCTGAGGTTCGGCATCCTTACCGAGCGAGCGCTGTCTCAGCAGAAGTCGGTGGACCTGATCCACACCGCTGCGGAGAGCTATGCGTGAGCGATGCAGGAGGGCGGCACGGCATGGCTGGCGAGAACGCGCAGTTAGGCGTCGCGTGGCGTAAGAGCAGTTTCTCCGGCGATGGCGGTACCGGGGGCGGCAACTGCGTCGAGGTCGCGGCGCTGACCGACGGTCGATTCGCGATCCGGGACAGCAAGTCCCCTTCCACAGACGTCATTTCCGTCCCCCGCGCGGAACTAGCCGCCTGGCTCGGCAGCATCAAGGCCGGCAACTTCGGCTGACCCTCACACGCTCCGGAAGCTCAACGGCACCGCCTCGATCCGCCGCACCTGCAAGAACGGCTCCCACCGGGGCTCGTCGATCTCCAACACCAACTCCCGGACGGTCGTGGCGAGTTCCGCGATGGCCTCCTGCGCCTCCAGCCTCGCCAGCGCCGCACCCACGCAGTGGTGGATGCCGAAGCCGAAGCTGATCGGCCGAACGTCCGCGCGCCGAACATCGAACCTGTCCGGGGAGGCGAACCGCGCCGGATCCCGGTTGGCCGCCAGGAACGAGACGTGCACGGCCTCGCCGGCGGCCACCCGCGTCCCGGCCAACGAGACGTCCGCCCGCGCCAGCCGCACGGTGCTGGGAATCGGCGCCTCGTAGCGCAACACCTCCTCGGTCGCCTCGACCGCCCCGCCGGCCCGCAGCAGCGCGAACTGCGCCGGGTGCTGCGCCAACAGACAAGCCGCGATGCTCAGCAGCCCGCGCGTCGTGTTGTGCCCGCCGACCAACAGGTTCGCCACGATGGCGTACAGCTCGGTGGTGCGCAGCCGGTCGCCGTCCTGCTCGGCGTGCACCAGCGCCGACAGCAGGTCGTCGCGGGGTGCCTTGCGCCGCCTGATGATCAGCGTCTGCAAGTAGCCGTACAGCGAGCGAACGGCGTCGTCGGCCCTGCGGAGCTGGTCGGCGGACAGGCTGTTGGTGAACGCGTGCCCGATGTCCACGGTCCACGCCTTGATGACGTCCCGATCCGCGCTCGGCACGCCGACCAGCTCGCAGATCACCCACACCGGCAGCTCGTGCGCGATCTCGCCGACCCACTCCACCCTGCCCGCCTCGCGAGGCCCCGCCAGCAGCCGGCGCAGCCGGTCCCGCGTGCCCGGCCGCACCCGCTCGACCTGGCGCGCCGTGAACGCCTTGCGCACCAACGCGCGCAGCCGCGTGTGGTCCGGCGGCCGCATGCTCAGCAGCAACAGCTGGCACCAGTCGTGGAACGGCCCCTCGGTGACGTTGTTCCTGGCCAGGATCGCGGCCACGCCGAAAGTCTCGAGCAACGGATGGCGCAGCGCCTCGTGCGCGTCCTCGTAGCCAAGCAGCACGGGCTCGCCGTGCGGGGTGCGCCCGATCCGGCCGCGCGCCCGCGCCGCCGCGAGCACCGCGTGCGGATCGGCCCAGTAGTCCAGGTCGGCAGGGTCGACGATGCCGGGCGCCAACAGCTCGGCCATGGGCGTTGCCTCCTACGACACGTCGGGCCAGTAGGAGTCGGCCCAGCTCCGATGGCTCGGTTCGAGGTCGACGTCGAGGCTACGTGTCGTGATGCTCAGCGACACGTAGAACGCGGCCAGCTGCACGAGGTCGACGACCTCCTCGGCGTGGAATCGTCGACGCAGCAACGCGAACGTCTCGTCGCCGACCCGCAGCCGCCTGGTGATCTCCCGAACCGCGCGCAGCACCAGCAGCTCCCGCTCATCGAAGCGGCTCGACCGTTCCCAGTCGCGCAGCTCGGCGAGCTTCGCCGGCTCGATCCCGCACTGGAGCGCCTTGTGCACGTGGTGGGCGAAGCTGTACCGGCAGTCGGTCTCCGCCGCGACGGCCAGGATGACCAGCTCGGCGGTCTGCTCGGACAGCGAGGAGGTGAACCGCAGCGCGTTGTTGTACGCCGCCCACCGGCTCAGGATGTGCAGGTTGCGCCCCATCACCCTGGTCAGGTTGGGCACCTCGGCGCCGCTCGCGCGCAGCTGCTCGGTGTAGGCGTCGAACTCCACGTCCTCGCCGTCGCGGACCGGCGGCACCCGCCCCACGGCTACTTCACCGCCACGGGCGCGACTGGGGCGCCGACCGCGTGGCGGAACGGCAGCGGCGTGGCGTGCAGCAGGAACTCGTAGACGCCGTCGTCCGCGCAGTCCTCGGACAGCTCCTCGAGGTCGAAGTTCTGTCCCTGCAACAGTCCCATCTCCACCAGGTGCAGCAGGTGCACGGCGAACGGCGCGTCGGCCAGCTCACCGGGGTACACCTCGAAGGTGAGGTTGTCGGTGGCCACGGCCGCGATGTCCCTGCGGTGGAACCATTCCACCGTGCCAAGCGACGGCCCTGGGCTCGGTGCGCCGTAACCGTCCCGGTCGCCCGCCTTGAGCCGCCGCAGCTGCCCGGTGCGGACCAGCACCAGGTCGCCTGTCGACACGGTGATGCGGGCCAGCTCCTCCGCTGCGTCCAGGTCCGCCGCCGTGACGGCGTATCCCGGCGGCAGCACGTCCACGCCGAGCATCCTGGGCAGGTCGAGCAGCACGCCGCGACCGACCACCTGGCCGATCCGGTCGACACCGCAGTACGCGGCCCCCGCCGAGGTGACGACCGAGGCGGGGAAACCGTTGTACAGCCTGCCCGCGTAGCTGACGTGTGCCAGCGCGTCCCAGTGCGTCGCGGCCTGCAAGCCCATCTCCACCACGTCGTCGCTGGTGCAGAACTGGCGGGTGTCCCCGGTGATCGGTGTGTTGCACATGATCATGGTGCGGTGCGGGTTGATCCGCCCTGGGATGATCCCGGTCTGCGGCCCGTCCTGGGACAGCGGCAGCGACAGCGACACGGTCCGGCCGGTCCTAACCAGCCCGGCCGCCGCGCGAACATGGTGCGGCGTCAGCAGGTTCAGCGTGCCCCGCTGGTCGTCGCGGCCCCAGCGCCCCCAGTTGTTCACCCGCTTGGCCAGGTCGTGGAACTCCGGCGGCATCGGCGTCATCGTCACTCCCTCAGAAGGTGAGAACGCCGCGCGCCACGGTGCCCTCCGCCATGTCGCCGATGATGGTCTCCAGGTTCTCCAGCGGATACGTCTTGCTGACCAGCTCGTCGATCAGCAGGTCGCCGGAGCGGTAGAACTCCACGTAGCGCGGGATGTCCGTGTGCGGGCTGGTAGCGCCGTAGCGCAGCCCGAGGATCGACCGGTCCAGGTACATCGGCGCGACCGGCACCGACATCTCGGTGCCCGACGGCGGCACCCCGACCAGCACGAGCTGGCCGTGCCAGTCCAGCAGGTCGACGGACGCGCGGATCAGCTCGGGGCTGCCGACGCACTCGAACACGTGGTCGGCCCCGGACGGTAGGACCTCGCGCACGGCCGCCACCGGGTCGACGCCCGTGGTGTCCACGAAGTCCGTCGCGCCGAACGCGCGGGCGATCTCCTCCTTGGCCGGGTTGTTGTCCACGGCCACGATGCGCGCGGCGCGCGCCAACCGGCAGCCCTGCACGACGTTCAGCCCGACGCCGCCGACGCCGATCACGATCGCGGTGTCGAGGGCGGCGACGCGGGCCCGGTTCAGCACCGCGCCGACTCCGGTGACCACCGCGCAGCCGATCAGCGCGGCGGAGGTCAGCGGCAGCTCGACCGGCACCCGCACCACCTGGCTGGCCTGCACGACGGTGTGCTCGACGAACGTGGACGTCGCGGCGAAGCTGTGTGTCGGCCGGTCCCGCCAGGTGAACGGCGTCGGCCGGTTGCCGAAGGTGCTGCGGCACATGGTCGGCCTGCCCCGGCCGCACTCCGCGCACGCCCCGCAGTTGGCCAGCGTGGACAGCACGACGTGGTCGCCCGCCGCGACGTGCGCGACGCCGGGTCCGGCCGCGGCCACCACCCCGGCGCCCTCGTGGCCGAGCACCACGGGGACCGGGAACGGGATGGCGCCGGTCAGCACGCTCACGTCGCTGTGGCACACCCCGGCGGCGGCCAGCCGCACCAGCACCTCGCCGGGGCCCGGCTCGCGCACGGTCAGGTCGTCGACGATCCGCAGCTGTTCACCGTCGTACACAACGCCTCGCATGGCACCTCCTGGTTGGCTACCGAAGCTGGTTGGCTACCGAAGCCCGCTGACCTGGACACCGAGCTACGCCCACACCACGCTCTGCACCTCGCTGTACGCGTCGAGGCCGAACGACCCGCCGTCCCGGCCGATCCCGCTCATCCCGAAGCCGCCGAAGGGCGCCTCGGGGTGCTGGTGACCGGTGTTGACGCCGACGTAGCCCGACCGCAGCCGCGCCGCGATCCGGTATCCCCTGGCGGGATCCGCGGTGTAGACGTAGTTGTGCAGCCCGAACCGGGTGTCGTTGACGATCGCGACGCCCTCCTCCTCGGTGTCGAAGGGGATCACGCAGATCACCGGCCCGAACACCTCCTCGCGCGCGACGGTCATCGACTGGTTGACGTTCGTGATGAGCGTCGGCGCGACGTAGAAGCCGGGCGAACAGGCAGGCCGTCGCCCGCCAGCGACCACCGCGCCGCCCTCCGCGCGCGCCGACTCGACGAGCTGTTCTGCCCGATCCCGTTGCGCCGCACTGATCACCGGCCCGAGCACGGTTTCGGACGCGAGCGGGTCGCCGACCTTCAGCGAGCCGGCCCGGTCGGCGAGGTGCCGCACGACGGTCCGGTAGATCGACCGGTGCACCACGGCCCTGGTCGGCAGGATGCAGCCCTGCCCGGACAAAAACGTCCAGGTGGCGCAGATGCCGGTGACCGCGGTGTCCAGATCGGCGTCCGCGAGCACCAGCGCCGCGCCCTTGCCGCCGAGTTCCAGCAGCATCCGCTTCATGGTGCGGCCGCCGGCCGCCGCGATCCGCGTGCCGACGGCGGTGCTGCCGGTGAAGCTGATCATGTCGACGTCGGGGGAGTCGACCAGCGCCACGCCGGTCTCCGCCGTCGAACCGGTCACCACGTTGACAACGCCGGGCGGAAACCCGGCCTCCGCGAAGAGTTCGGCGAGCAGCAGGCACGCCAACGGGTCCTGCGGCGCCGGCTTCACCACGGCGGTGTTGCCCATCGCCAGCGCGGGGGCCAGCTTGCCGGCCATGGTGCCGATCGGGAAGTTGTACGGCGTGATGCAGCCGACCACGCCGACCGGGCGGCGCGCGGCGACCGCGCCGACCAGCGCGCCAGGGGCCAACGCGCTCGCCGGAACGAGTTGCGGGGCAAGGGGAACGTCCCGCTGTTCCAGCGCGCCGCGCGCGTACCGGCGCAGCCTACGAACAGTGACCGGCACCTGCGTGGCGCGGGCGATCGCCATCGTGCTGCCCGTCTCGGCCTGCGCCAGCGGCACGATCTCGTCCTGGTGTGCCGACACGAGATCGGCGACGCGGTCCAGCAGCCTGGCGCGCTCCTCCGGTGCGGTCCGCGACCACGCCGGGAACGCGGCCCGCGCCGCGGCGACGGCGTCGGCCACGTCGGCGACCCCGGCCTCCGGCGCGTGCCCGACGACCTGTTCCGTCGCGGGGTTGACGATCGGGTAGTGGCCGCCGGACGGCTCGCGCCACTCGCCGTCGATCAGCAGCCGCCACGTCCTGTCCGCCACGCTCGTCATGGTCCGCAGCATGGCCTTTCGTGCGGCGGAACGGGAACGGCCGCACGCGAAGACAGGTAGGGGAGCGGGTAGTTCTCCCGTGGCCCACGGGTACGGGACTGCCAGACTGGGAGCACTGCGCCAGCCTGGTGAGGAGTTCGCATGGAGTTCGGAGTGATCGTCCAGACGTACACGCCGCGACACCGCAGGGAGGGCGATCCCGAGTTCGAGCACACCGCGCTGTTCAACGACATCGCGGCGATCAGGGCGGCCGACCGCAACGGCGTCAAGTACGCGTGGGCGACCGAACACCACTTCCTCGACGAGTACTCGCACCTGTCGGCCAGCGGCGAACTGCTCGCCTACCTCGCGCATGCCACCGAGCGGATCCACCTCGGCTCGGCGATCTTCAACCCGCTCGCCCCGGTCAACCACCCGGCGAAGGTGGCCGAGCGCGTCGCGATGCTCGACCACCTCACCGAGGGCCGCTTCGAGTTCGGCACCGGCCGGGGCGCTGGCTCGCACGAGATCCTCGGCTTCATCCCGGGCATGACGGATCTCAACGGCACCAAGGAGATATGGGAGGAGACCATCGCGGAGTTCCCCAAGATGTTCCTCCAGGAGGTCTACGAGGGCTTCCAGGGGAAGCACTGGTCGCTGCCGCCGCGCCGGATTCTGCCCAAGCCGTACGGGAAGGCGCACCCGGCGATGTGGTACGCGGCCGGGAGCAGCGCCAGCTACGCGATGGCCGCGCACAAGGGGCTCGGTGTGCTCGGCTTCAACGTGGGCAAGCTCGCCGACCTGGAAGCGGTGATCGGCTCCTACAAGGGCGCGATCCCCGGCGCGGAACCGGTCGGCGCGTTCGTCAACGACAACGTGGTGGTGGTGACCGCCGCGTTCGTCGACGAGGACGGCGCGAAGGCCCGCGCGGCCGCGGTGCGGGCGCGGCTGGCCTACCAGCAGAGCAACGTCTTCCGCTACCACGACTCCTTCCCGCGCCCCGAAGGCATTCCGCCGTGGCCGCAGCTCATCCCCGACTACGACCTCGACGGCATCGAGCACCTGATCAACGAGGGCACCATCGTGTGCGGCGACCCCGACGAGGCGCGCGAGCAGTGCGAGCGGTGGCGCGGCACCGGCCTCGACCAGCTGGTGTTCGCGATGGGCCTGGCGACGCCCGAGGAGGACCAGGAGACGCTGCGGTTGCTCGGCGAACACGTCATTCCCGGGCTGGACACCGATCCGGTGCACAGCACCACCCGCTTCCGTCAGGCGTAGCCACCCGAGCGAGCGCTTGGTACCGTGGCGCGGTGGGCACGGGCCGCGTCGGGAAGGTCGGCGACCTGCCCTGCGATGTCACGAGCTTCGTCGGCCGGCGCGCGGACCTCGACACCGTCAGGCGGCTGCTGGTCGCCTCCCGCCTGGTGACGCTGACCGGCTTCGGTGGGGTCGGCAAGACCCGGTTGGCGCTGCGTTGCGCGGCCGACCTGCGCCGCGCGTTTCCCGGCGGCACAAGGCTTGTCGAGCTGGCGTCGCTGCGCGAGGCCGGCCTGCTCGACCAGACCGTTGCCAAGGCCGTCGGGGTCCGCGAGGCGCCCGGCCGCAGCGCGTTCGAGTCGCTGTGCGACGTCGTCGGGGACCGGCAGGTGCTGCTGATCCTGGACAACTGCGAGCATCTGCTCGACGAGTGCGCCGCCACGGCCACCGCGCTGCTGCGCGCGCTGCCCAACCTCAGGGTGCTGGCCACCAGCCGGCAGGCGCTGCGGGCGCGGGGCGAGCACCTGTTCACGGTCCTCCCGTTGTCCTGCCCCACCGAGGGTCTGCCGGCGGCCGGACTCACCCGGTACCCGGCGGTCTGCCTGTTCGTCGACCGCGCCGCCGCGGTGCAGCCGGACTTTGCGCTGGACCAGGACAACGCCGAGGCGGTCGCGCGGCTGTGCCGGGAGCTGGACGGCGTGCCGCTGGCGATCGAACTCGCGGCGGCCAGGCTCCGCACGCTGTCCGTCCGGCAGGTGGCCGACCTGCTCGGCGACCGCTTCCGGCTGCTCAGCCTCGGCCATCGCGGCGCGGAGTCGAGGCAGCGCACCATGCGCGCGCTGATCGACTGGAGTTTCGCGTTGTGTTCCCCCGCCGAGGCGACGCTGTGGGAGCGGCTGTCGGTGTTCTCCGGTGGTTTCGAACTCGCCGACGCCGAGGCGGTCTGCGCCGACGCCGAGTCCCATGGTGCCAACGCCGTGGCACTGCCGGACACCGCCGTGCTGGACGCCCTGTCCGGCCTGGTGGACAAGTCCGTGGTGGCCAGGACGGTGGCGGCGGGCGTGCCGAGGTTCCACCTGACCGAGACGCTGCGGGAGTACGGCAGGCTGCGGCTCGCCGAACGCGGCGAGGAGGCCGGCTGGCGTCGCCGGCACCGGGACCGGTACCTCGCCTTGGCGGAGCGCGCCGAACGGGAGTGGTACGGCCCGAGGCAGTTGGAGTGGCTGGGCCGGTTCGACCGCGACCACGCCAACGTGCGGCTGGCGCTGGAGTTCAGCTACCGCGCCGGTGGCGACCCCGAGATCGGGCTGCGGTTGGCCGCCGCGCTGCGGCCGTGGTGGGTGACCGCGGGCTTCCTGTCCGAGGGGCGCCACTGGTTGGCGCGCGGCACCGCGCTGCACCGGACACCGGACCTCAGCTCGGCCCGCGCGGCGCTCACGGCAGGCGGCCTCGCCGTGCTGCAAGGCGACTTCGAGGCGGCGGAACCGTTGCTGGCGCTGGCCGGCGCGCTGGCGGACGCGCTCGGCCGGCCGGACCTGCGCGAGCACCTGTTGGGCGTGCGCGGCCAGGCCGAGATGTTCCAGCGCCGGCACGAGAGCGCGGTCGCGCTGCTGACCGAGGCGCTGGCCGGGCATACCGCGCGCAACGACGTCGCCGGGCTGGTGGAGAGCCTGCTGCCGCTGGCTTTGACGCTGTCGTCGATGGGCGACGGCGTCGGCGCGGTGGCGCTGTGCGAGCGGCTGGAACGGATCTGCGTGCGCTGCGGCGACACCGTCGGCCGGTCCTACGCCCTGTGGACGAAGGCGATGGAGGCGTGGCGGCACGGCGACGGCGCGCGGGCCGCCGACGCGCTGCGCGACAGCCTGCGGCTCAAGGCCGTGCTGCACGATCCGCTCGGCATCGCGCTGTGCCTTGAGGGGCTGGCGTGGGTGGCCGCCGAGGCCGGTGCGGTGGAGCGGGCCGCGACCCTGTTGGGCGCCAACGAACCCGTGGCGAGGTCGATCGGGTTCTCGCTGGCGAAGTACCGACACCTGGTGGAGTACCGGGACACCTGCGCGCGGCGGCTCGACAGCGCCGACCAACGCGCCGTCCGCGCGGCCCGCCGAGCCGGCGCCGCGCTGACCCTGGACGAGGCGCTCGGCTACGCCCTGGACGAACCGCCAAGAGCGCCGGAACCCCGTGCGGCGCAGGGAGATCTGACCCCGAGGGAACGCGGCGTCGCCGAGCTCGTCGCCGCCGGACTGAGCAACCGGGAGATCGCGGCACGGCTGGTCATCGCGCAGCGCACCGCCGAGGGACATGTCGAGCGGATCCTCGCCAAGCTGGGCTTCACCTCACGCGCCCAGATCGCGGCCTGGTTCGTCGGCAACGCCTAGCTGTCGCCACCCGACCCGGATTCTCCTCGCACCTGTTCAACCAGCAGCTCCAGCGCCGCCCTCGCCTCGCCGAGCGGGACCCCGGTCGCCTTCCGCCAGACGGTCAGCGCCGCGACCCGGTCGCCCGCCAGCGCGTGGGCAAGAGCCACTCGGACGTGCTCGGGCTGCCCCGGCAGCCGAACGGGAACGGGTCTGCCGCGTGGCTCGCCGCCCCGCCCGCTGGGATCGCGCTCGTCCAGCGACGCGTGCAGCGCCTCGATCGGCACCCGCTCCTGCTCGCGGACCGCCGTCAGCTCCCAGGCGAACTCCGCGGCATCGGGCCGTTCCTCGTCCAGCCCGATGCCGAGCAGCCCCGGATCGTCGATCAGCTGGCAGAGGTTGTACAGCAGCTCGTGCTGTAGCTGCCGCACCACATCGGTCAGGTCGTCCGGATCGACGCCGCTGGCCAGGAGCCGGTGCAGCGCGGTCGAGGTCGCGTCGCCGTCCGGCCACTCCCTGAGCCGGGACTCGATCCACGACGGGTGGCCGTCGGTGTGGCCGTCCTCGTCGACGACCAGGCTCCACAGCGTGTCGACGAACGACTCGCGCGCCCGCTGGCCGTTCTCATCTGTGGTCACCAGCCAAGACTGCCACGGAGGGCTTCAGCCACCTGCGGGGTCCGCCTCGGCAAGCGCCGGCAGCACGCGATCGGCCAGCAGCCGCAGGCCGTCCCAGGCGAGCTCAGGCGGTATACCACCCATCATGGGATGACACACCAGGAACGGCCGTCCGGCCGGCCCGGTCAGCTCGGCCACCAGCTCCTCCGGCGTCAGCACCCGGTAGTGCCCGGCGGCGCGCAGCTCATCGGCGTCCGTGACGGCCCGGTAGCCGCCGATCTGCGCCTCCGGCGAGCTGTCCCCGTACGCGTTGGTCTCGTGCAGCGCGTGCGGCGCGATCAGCGGCCACACCGCGTCGGGATCGGCCGCCACGTGCACGAAGCTGGTGTCGCCGCCGAGATACGGCCCGGGGTCGGGCCGGCCGAGCACGCGCAGCTCGTCCCGGTAGAAGTCCCACAGCTGCGGATACGACGGCACGAACCCGTCCGCCAGCCGGGCCGCCCTGCGCGCCGCGCGCTCGCTGGCCGCGCCGAGCAGGATCTTCGGGCCGCCCGGGGTGTGCGGCGCCGGCGTCACGCGCACGGTCCGCCCCCGGAACTCGAACGGCTCGCCCGTCCACGCCTGCCGCAGCGTCCGCACCGTCTCCTCGGTGCGCGGCACCCGCTCCGCCATCGGCCGGTCGAACATGGCGAACTCCCGTGGCACGTAACCGTTGGCGAGCACCACGGCCAGCCGGCCCCTGCTGAGCAGGTCAACGGCGGCGAGGTCCTCGGCCAACCGCAGCGGGTCGTGCATCGAGGTGATCATCGCCGCGATCTGCACGCTGATCCGGCTGGTGCGCGCGGCGATGGCCGCGGCAAGGACCAGCGGGCTGGACACGAACCCGTCCGGCTCGCCGTGGTGCTCGGACAGCACCACCTGGTCGAAGCCGTGCTCCTCGGCCCACACCACCATGTCCAGCGCGGCGGCGTACCGGTCGCTCATGGCCACCCCGGTGAAGGGTGGGTTGCGGAAGTCGAAACGGATCGCGAGGAAGGGCATCGTTGCCTCCGTGACCTCGGGTGGCGCCGCCGCCGCTCAGGTGGTGGCGGCCAGCACGCGCAGCGTCCCCTTGTGGAACACCAACGGATGCGGGGCGTCCGCCTCGGCCAGGTCGAGCACCCTGCCGACCGCGAGGAAGTGGTCGCCGATCTCGTGCACCTCGTGCAGACCGCACTCGATCCACGCCGTCGCGCCGGGCAGCAGCGGATGCCCCAGCGACGACGGTGTCCAGCGCAGCCCCTCGAACTTGTCGCCGCCGCTGCGGGCGAACCGCGCGCACAGCTCGTGCTGGTCGTGCCCGAGGACGTTCACCGCGAACGAGCCCGCCGACGCGATGTGCGGCCAGCTGGTGGACTGCTTGTCCACGAACAGGCCGACCAGCGGCGGGGACAGCGACACGGACACGAACGACCCGATCACCAGGCCCACCGGGCCGTTCGGCGTGTCGGCCGTCGTCACGGTCACGGCGGTCGGCACCCGCCCGAGCACCCTGCGGAACCGCCCCGCGTCGATCCCCTGGCTCATGCCGCCCCCTCCGCGCCGGCGAGGATCCGCGCGAACTGGGCCCAGGTCTCGCTACCGGCGGGCCCGGCCGCGTCGAGTTGATCCTCGAAGGCCAGAAAACCATGGAACAGCCCGGGATAACACCGAAACGTGGCTGCCACCCGAACAGCTCGCAGCCGTTCGGCGTAGCCCATTGCCTCGTCGCGCAGCAGATCGCACTCGGCGGTGACGATGTGCGCGGGCGGCAGGCCGGCGAGGTCGGCCCGCAGCGGGGACGCGTACGGGTGGTCGCCGTCGGCGCGGTCCGCCAGGTACTGCGCCCAGTACCACCGCAGGTGCGCCGAGGTGAAGAAGTGGCCGTCGCGGTACTCCCGGTGCGAGGCCGTGTCGGCGCCGTGGTCGAGGATCGGGAACAGCAGCAGCTGGGCCGCGATTCGCGGCGCGCCGAGGTCCCTGGCCAGCAGGCACGCCGCCGCCGCGAGGTTGCCGCCAGCGCTGTCCCCGGCCACCGCCACCCGGTCGGGGTCGCCGCCGAGCGCGGCCGCGTGCCCGGCCGCCCAGGAGAGCGCCGCGTGCGCGTCGTGCACTGGCGTGGGAAACCGGTGTTCCGGCGCGCGGCGGTACTCCACCGACACGACGATCGCGTCGGCGCCGACGGCCAGCCTGCGGCAGGTCTGGTCGTGCGTGTCGACCGAGCACAGCACCCAGCCGCCGCCGTGCAGGAACACCACGATCGGCCGCGCGCTGCCGGTGTCGCCGCCGGGCCAGTAGATCCGCACCGGCAGCCGCGTGCCGTCGGGTCCGGCGATGTCCCGGTCGGCGACCCGGTGCACCGCGAGGGGCTTGCGCTGCGCGTAGCCCCGCTCGACCAGCCTGCGCGCCTCGCCGGCGTCCAGCACCTCGGTGCCCAGCTTGGGAAACCGCTCGTTCAGGCCGGCGACCAGCGAGGCGGCCTGCGCGCTCAACGGCATGCGGGGTCACCGCCCCGGACCGGTGCCGCGGTGCCGGCCACCAGACCGCCGTCGACGGCGAACTCCCCGCCGGTCAGGTACGCGGCCGCGTCCGAGGCGAGGAACGCCACCAGCTCGGCGGTGTCCTGCGGCGTGCCGAGCCGCCGCAGCGCCACCTTCGGATAGTTTCCGTTGCCGGCCACCAGACCCGAGCCGCGGATCATCTCCGTGTCCACCGCGCCGGGATGCACCGAGTTGACCCTGATGCCGTGCTCGCCGAGTTCGAGCGCCGCCGTCTTGGTCAACCCCCGCACCGCCCATTTGCTCGCGCCGTACGCGCCGTGGCCGGGCACGCCCTGCATGCCGGCGGTCGAGGACACGTTCACGATGGACCCGCCGCCACCGGTCCGCATCGCCGGCACCACCGCGCGCAGCCCGAAGAACACGCCGAGCAGGTTCACCTCGAGCAGCCGCCGGAACCGTGCGGCGCTCTCCTGCTCGATCCACGCCGTCGAGTACACGCCGGCGTTGTTCACCAACACGTCGAGCGAGCCGAACTCCGCCAACGCCACCCGGACCGGCAGCCGCCACCCCTGCTCGTCGCTCACGTCGTGCCGCACGAACCGCGCGTCCGCGCCGAGTGACGCGGCCACCTGCTCACCCTGCACGGTGAGCAGGTCGGTGAGCACGACCTTCGCGCCGCGCGCGGCGAACGTGCGCGCGGCCGCCTCGCCCTGCCCCCTGGCGCCGCCGGTGATCAGCGCGACCTTGCCGGCCAGCTGCGCCATCACGCACGTCCCTCGCGGAAGTGCGGGATGACGTGCTCACCCCACTGGCGGATGGTCTCAAGGCAGATGTCCTGCGGCACCGTGCCCATCTGGATCAGGCACATGATCTCGTCGGCGCCCGCCTCGCGCAGCCGCTCGACGTAGGACACCGCGTCCCGGTGATCGCCGTAGGCGTGCGCCGCGTGGTAGGTCGCCGTGCTCGACGGCCGGACCGGGATGCGCGCCTCGTGCAGGTAGGCCACCATGTCGTCGCCTGCCTGCCGGATCGCCGCGACCTCGTCCTGCCCCTCCCGCACCACCTCGTCCGGCACCGGCCCCGCGCCGTACCAGTGCGCGATCGACTGGGCGAAGAACCGCTGACCGCGAACACCGGTCCGCACGGCCAGTTCCCGGTCTGGCAGCACGGTCGTCGGGCACAGCGCCGCGAAGTGGTTGTTGACCTCGGTGGATACCAGGCGGTCGCCGGTCCGCGCCGCGATCGCCTTGTCGTAGATGGCGCGCAGCCTGGCCACCTCGTCGGGGCCGGCGAACCCGAGCACCAGCGCGCCGACGCCGTACTCGGCCGCCAGCACCACGGAGGTGTCCTTGGAGCAGGCCAGGAACAGCGGCGGGTGCGGCCGTTGCATCGGCCGGGGGAGCACGGTGAACTGTCTGCCCTGCGGGGGAACGATGTCCAGCAGCTTGCCGTGCCATTCGAAGGTCTCGTCCTGCCAGACGCTGCCGATGATCCGCAGCGCCTCCTCGACCTCCGCGTGGGTCGCCTCGGGATCCACGCCGTACAGCGCGGTCTCCTGGGCGGTCGCCCCGCGTCCCGCGCCGAGGTCGAGGCGCCCGCCGGACAGCACGTCCAGCATGGCGGCGCGCTCGGCGACCCGCACAGGATGGTTGAAGTGAAACGGCATGCACACCACGCCGTGGCCGATCCGGATGCGGCTGGTGCGTGCCGCGACGTAGCTGAGGAAGATCTCGGAGGCGCTCATGTGCGCGTACCACTTGAGCCCGTGGTGTTCCACCGCCCACACGCGGTCGAATCCGGTCTGCTCCGCGAGCACCGCCTGGTCGAGACAGTCGTGCAGCACCTGACGTTCCGTCTCGGCACTGGGGTTCGCGGTCTGCGCCTCGATGATCATGGAGAACTTCATCGCCGACCTCCACGTCGAATACTTCTATTAGTAGTACTTCGAGTAGTCGGGTCAATCCGCTGTTATGGTGAGCCGCGTGGACGAACGGCGGGATCGGTTGCCGGCCACCGGATGGGCCGTGCTCGGGGTGCTCTCGCACGCCGAGGAGCTGTCCGGCTACGACGTGAAGAAGTGGGCCGACCACGTCGTCGCGTTCTTCTACGTCAGCCCGGCGCTGAGCCAGATCTACGGCGAGCTGCGCAGGCTCGAGGAGCTCGGCTACGTCGTCTCGCGCGCCGCGCCGCAGGACGAGCTGCGCAACAAGCGGCTCTACCGGATCACCGAGCCGGGCAGGGAGGCGTTGCGGCACTGGGTGAACCACGCCCCGGTCGACCCGACCGTGCTCAAGCACAACCTGGCGATGCGGGTCTGGCTCGGCCACCTCGCCGACCAGGACCGGCTGCGCGACCTCGCCGAGCGGCACGTCGCCGAAACCGAGCGAGCGCTTGGTGAAGTGCGGACGAGCTTGCTACGGTCGCAGGATCGCCCAGCCTGGAGCTACCCGGTGACGGTGCTCCGCTGGTGCGAGCGCTACTACCGCAGCGAGCTGGCGCTGACCAGGGAGCTGCTGACCGACCTCGGCGAGGCGCCGAACTGATTTCCGGCGCCGGAAATTCTCCTGCGCCAACGGTGTGCGGTTTCGTTCTCGCTACCCTCGATTGGCGTATACGGTGTTTAGTTAACACCGGTTACTCTGCCGGGTATGACTGCGAACGTGGGCACCCGACGTCCCCCGGTGCTGTCCGGGGCGCAACCCCTGATCGGTCACGCAGCGGAATTCCTGCGGCAGCCGATCGAACTCGTCGAACGCGGCTACCGGGAGTGCGGCGAGATCTTCACGGTCCGCATCCCCGGGCAGCGGGCCGTCATGATGATCGGCCCAGAGCACAACAGGTTCTTCTTCTCGGAGACGGACAAGCGACTGTCGATCAAGACCGCGTATCCGTTCTTCGTCAAGATGTTCGACCCCAATTTCTACTTCTTCGCCGGAAACGACGAGTACAAGCGCCAGCGCACGCTGGTGCTGCCGAGATTCCAGGGCAGGCAGCTGGCCAACTACGTCGACACCATGCTGGAGGAGATCAGGGACCTGGACCGCTGGATGGGCGACAGGGGCGAGTTCGACCTGGTGCACACCCTCGGCCCGCTGGTCATGCGGATCGCCGCGCGCGCCTTCCTCGGCCCGGAGTTCGCTGCCCAGCTGGAGAACGGCTTCTTCGAGAAGTTCCGCCGGTTCTCCGCCGGCATGGATCCCGTGATGCCCCAGTGGTTGCCGCTGCCGCACCTGGTGCGCAGCCGGTTCGCCAAGCGGGATCTGCACCGGCTGATGGGGGAGCTGATCGCGCAGCGCCGCCGGCAGCCCGTCGAGCCTGGCGACTTCCTCCAGACCCTCATCGAGGCCCGCTACGACGACGGCGACGAGGTCCCCGACCTCGTGCTGATCAACCTGATCCTGTTGTTCAGCTGGGCGGGGCACGAGACGACCACCGGCCACATCAGTTGGGCGATCATCGACCTGTTGCAGCATCCCGACGAGCTCGCGAAGGTCGTCGAGGAGGCCAGCACGGTCCTCGCCGGCACGGAAACCCCTAGCCTGCAACAGATCAGCCGGCTCCAGCACCTCGACCACGCGCTGCACGAGACCGAGCGGCTGCATCCCGTCGCGTTCACCATGGCGCGCACGGCGGCGGAGACCTTCTCCTACGGCGGCTTCGAGATCCCCAAGGGCACCATGCTGATGATCTCGCCGTCGGTGTCGCACCGGCTGCCCGACCTGTTCGACAATCCCGACGAGTTCCGCCCCGACCGGTTCGGCGACAACCCGAAGAGCAAGGGCTCGCTCGTCGGGTTCGGCGGCGGCGTGCACCGCTGCCTCGGCGTACACTTCGCCTACCTGGAAATGACTCTCGCGCTGGCTTACCTGTTGCGCGACTTCGATTTCACGCTCGTGGACACAGATCCGCAACCGATTCCCGGCGCGCACACCAAATGGCCGCAGAGCCCGTGCAGGGTGAGCTATACGAGGAAGAGCGCGTCCTGATCGATCGCGACCACGGCCGTCCCGGAACGAGCGCCGGGGCGGCTTTCATTCTTTCGGGGGGTTTCGCCTTTCTTTCTCACTCCTTCGGGTTACCCCGGTCCTGGCTCGGATGGCCGTGATCCACTCATTCACCTAACGTGCGGGGCGTTTCTGGAGGTCATCGGCCTCCGCGGTGCGGGTGAGCTGGATCGAGGAGCCCCATGCGTGTCAGGCCGGTGCGTAGGTTCGTCGCTGCCGTGGTCGCGGTCCTGCTCGGGCTGTCCAGCTTCGCGCTGGTGTCCAGCGTGGCCCCGCCCGCCGAGGCGTACCAGACCCACCCGGCAGGGTCCTGGTTCGGCAACACCGGCACGAACACATCGGCGTCCTCGACCCTGCCCTCCGGGCTCCAGGTGACCGTCGCGGTAGCGAACTCCCTCTCGATCGTCCGGCTCTCGAACAACACGGCGGGCAGCAAGGGCGTCGTGGCGGGGATGTACACCCCGGCGCTCCCCACGAGCACCCCGTTCATCGTGTTGAACACCGATCCGCAGGGATCGGGGTGTTTCAACTCGAGCCAGTGCGGGGACTTCGCCACGCTGACCGTGTCGTTCAACCGCCCCGTACGCAATCCCGTGCTCCACCTGACGGGCATCGGCGCCAAACTCGGCGCCGGGAACAGCCAGGTCCAGCACCGGCTCACCTCCTCGGCGCCGACCGGAGCCTCGCTGTCCGCGGTCGCCTCGGGGGCGACCAACCTCCAGGTGTCCGGCGGCAACACCATCCAGGTCATCAACAAGCGAAGCAACACCGTCTGCAACAGCTCCACGCCGGGCGGCTCCACAGCAGGATGCGGCAGCGTCCCCGTCAACGGCACCGTCTCGTCACTGACCTTCGCCGTCAACCAGACCGGCGACGGCGGCGCGCAGATCACCGGCGACGAGTACCTGCTCGGCGTCACGGCCGACGAGAACTTCGGCGACGCCCCGGCCAGCTACGACGCGGGCACCGCCGCCAGTCACATCGTCAGCGACCTGCGAATGGGCGCCAGGGTCGACCCGAACAACACCGACGTCCTCAACACCGGCCAGGTCACGCCGAGCCCGAACGCGGTCGCCCCCGGCGCGGACATCACCTCGGCGCACACCGACGGCATCACGAAACCGTTGCCACGGCTGGCGACCTCCGACGTCGGGAAGACCTACAGCCTCACCACCTCGCTGTCCGGCGCGTCCCAGGCCGGCCGGGTCTGCGGCTGGATCGACTTCAACCGCAACGGAGTCTTCGACAACCCCGGTGAGCGCGCCTGCGCCGACTTCGCCGCGGGGGCCACGTCGGTGACGCTCAGCTGGACCGTGCCGAACACCATCGTCGCCGGCTACACCTACGCCCGACTGCGGGCGGGCTACGACACCACCCAGGTGCAGAGCCCGACCGGACTGGCCGACAGCGGCGAGGTCGAGGACTACCGCCTCCCGATCGAGTCCGTCCTGTTCGAGAAGAAGGCCGACAAGTCCACCGCGAACCCGGGTGACAAGGTCACCTACACGGTGACGGTGAACAACAACGGCCCGGTCGACGTCAGCGGCGTGCAGTTCCAGGACGACCTGACCAAGGTCCTGGACGACGCCACCTGGAACAACGACGCGGTCGCCCGACCCGCCGGCGGCACCATCACCGCGGCCATGCCGAACCTGACCTGGGCGGGCACCGTCAAGGCCGGCCAGACCATTACCGTCACCTACTCGGTCACGGTGAAGAACCCGAACACCGGGGACAACCAGCTCGTCAATGGAATCCGCACCAACACCGGCAACTGCCAGACCGGGTCGACCGATCCGAAGTGCACCACCACGGTCAACACGCCGGGCATGGAGCTGAACAAGACGGCCGACAAGTCCTCGGCGAACCCCGGCGACACGGTGAAGTACACGGTCACCGTCCGCAACACCGGCAAGACCCCGTTGACCAACGCCAACTTCACCGACGACCTCACCAACGTCATCGACGACGCGACGGTCAACACCGGCAGCGTCACCTCGAGCGTCGGCTCGGCGACCTACACCGCGCCGAAGCTGTCCTGGACCGGCACCCTGGCGGTCGGCGCGACGGCGACGGTCACCTACACCGTGACCGTGAAGAACCCGGTGACGGGGGACTTCAAGCTGGTCAACGCGGTCACCTCCACCACGCCGGGCAACAACTGTCCGAGCGGGTCGACGGACCCGAAGTGCACGACGTCGACGCCGATCTCGGGGCTGCGCATCGCGAAGGTGCCCAGCAAGTCGTCGGCGAACCCCGGCGACACGGTGACCTACACGGTGACCGTGACCAACACCGGTCAGACCGTGCAGACCAACGCGACCTTCACCGACGACCTGTCCAAGGTCGTCGACGACGCGACGTTCAACAACGACCAGGCCATCAACCCGTCCACGGCCGGTGTGGTCAGCTACACCGCGCCGAAGCTGACGTGGACGGGCAACCTTGCCGTCGGGGCGTCGGTGACGGTGACGTACTCGGTGACGGTGCACAACCCGGTCACCGGCGATCACAAGCTGACCAACACGATCACGTCGACGACGCCGGGCAACAACTGTGTCGCGGGCTCGACGGATCCGTTGTGTTCCACCACGACGCCGATCTCGGGCATCGAGATCACCAAGGTGCCGAGCAAGACCAGCGCCAACCCCGGCGACACGGTGACCTACACGGTGACCGTGCGCAACACCGGCCAGACCACGGTCACCAACGCCACGTTCACCGACGATCTGTCGAAGGTGATCGACGACGCGACGTTCAACGCGGGCAGCATCACCGCGAGTCCCGGCACCGCGACCTACAGCGCGCCGAAGCTGACCTGGACCGGCACCTTGGCGGTCGGCGCGACTGCGACAGTGACCTACTCGGTGACGGTGAACAACCCCGACACCGGGGACCACAAGCTGGACAACGTGGTCACGTCCACGACCCCGGGCAGTAACTGCCCGACCGGGTCGACGGACCCCAAGTGCACGACCTCGACGCCGGTGTCCGGGTTGACGATCGCCAAGACGTCCGGCAAGGCCTCGGCGAACCCCGGCGACACGGTGACCTACACCGTCACGGTGACCAACACCGGTCAGACCGTGCAGACCAACGCGACCTTCACCGACGATCTGTCCAAGGTGGTCGACGACGCGACTTTCAACGCGGGCAGCATCACCGCGAGCGCGGGCGCGGCGACCTACAGCGCGCCGAAGCTGACCTGGACGGGCACCCTCGCCGTCGGCGAGGCCGCGACGATCACCTACACGGTGACGGTCAACAACCCGGACACCGGGGATCACAAGCTGGACAACGTGGTGACGTCCACGACGCCTGGCAACAACTGTCCGACCGGCTCGACGGATCCCAAGTGCACGACGTCCACGCCGGTCTCGGGCATGCAGATCACCAAGGTGCCCAACAAGTCCAGCGCCAACCCCGGTGACACCGTCCAGTACACGGTGACCGTGAAGAACACTGGACAGACGCCGCTGTCCGGCGCGACCTTCACCGACGACCTGTCCAAGGTCGTGGACGACGCGACGGTCAACGCGGGCAGCATCACCGCGGACAAGGGCGCGGCCACCTACGCCGCTCCGAAGCTCACCTGGACCGGCGACATCCCCGTCGGCGCGACGGCGACGGTCACCTACACGGTGACGGTCAACAACCCGGACACCGGGGATCACAAGCTGGACAACGTGGTGACGTCCACGACGCCAGGCAACAACTGCCCGACCGGCTCGACCGATCCCAAGTGCGCGACGTCCACGCCGGTGTCCGGGCTGCGCATCGTCAAGTCGGTCGACCGCACCCAGGTCGTGCCCGGCGACACGCTCACCTACACGGTGACGGTGACCAACACGGGGCAGACCGTTCAGAACGGCGCGACGTTCACCGACGACCTCACGCAGGTGATCGACGACGCGACCTTCAACACGGGCAGCATCACCGCGAGTCCCGGCACGGCAACCTATGCCGCGCCGAAGCTGACCTGGACCGGGGACCTGGCCGTCGGCGCGAAGGCGACGATCACCTACACGGTCACGGTGAAGAACCCCGACCCCGGCGACAAGAAGCTCAACAACGTGGTCACCTCGACCACGCCGGGCAACAACTGTCCCCCCGGCTCAACGGATCCGTCGTGCAGCACCACCACGCCCGGCAAGGAAATGACGGTCAAGAAGACCTCGGACAAGGCGACGGCGAACCCTGGCGACACGGTGACCTACACGGTGACGGTCACCAACACCGGCCAGGTGCCGCTCACGGGAGCGCAGGCGGCATCGTTCACCGACAACCTGTCCAACGTCATCGACGACGCGACGTTCACCACGGGCAGCATCACCGCGAGCGTCGGCACCGCCACCTACACCGCGCCGAACCTGGCGTGGACCGGGGACCTGGCCATCGGCGCGACGGCCACGGTGACGTACTCGGTGCGGGTGAACAACCCGATCACCGGCGACCACCAGCTCAGCAACGTGGTCAGCACGCCGGTTCCGGGCAACTGTGAACCGGGCTCCACCAATCCCGACTGCTCCACCAAGACACCCCTGCCCGGGATGGAGATCGAGAAGAAGGCCGACAAGGCGTCCGCGAACCCCGGCGACACGGTCACCTACACCGTGACGGTCCGCAACACCGGAAAGACCGTGTTGACCGGCGCGACCTTCACCGACGACCTCACGAACGTCATCGACGACGCGACCTTCAACGCTGGCAGCATCACCGCCAGTCCTGGCGCGGCGACCTACAGCGCGCCGAAGCTCACCTGGACCGGCGATCTCCCGCTCGGCGCGACGGCGACGATCACCTACACGGTCACGGTGAACAACCCAGCGGCCGGCGACCACAAGCTGGCAAACGTAGTCACCTCGACCACGCCAGGCAACAACTGCCCGACCGGGTCGACGGATCCCAAGTGCGGGACGTCGACGCCGGTGTCGGGCATCGAGATCCGCAAGGCGGCCGACAAGACCGACGCCAAGCCCGGCGACAAGGTCACCTACACGGTCACGGTCCACAACACCGGCCAAACGGTGTTGACCGGAGCCACCTTCACCGACGACCTCACGCAGGTGGTCGACGACGCCACGTTCAACAACGACCAGTCCGCCACGATCGGCACGCCCACCTACGCGGCCCCGAAGCTGACGTGGACCGGGAATCTGCCCGTTGGCGCGACATCGACGGTCACCTACAGCGTCACGGTGAACAATCCCGTCAAGGGCGATTTCAAGCTCACCAACGTGGTCACCACCACGACCCCCGGCGGCAACTGCCCGGTGGGATCGAAGGATCCCAAGTGCGGCACCACAACGCCGATCGCGGGCCTGGAGATCACCAAGGTCGCCGACAAGGCGAACGCCAAGCCGGGCGACAAGGTGACCTACACGGTGACGGTGAAGAACACCGGTCAGACCGTCCAGACCGGCGCGACCTTCACTGACGACCTGACCAAGGTCATCGACGACGCGACCTTCAACAGCGATGAGTCCGCGACCATCGGCACGGCGACCTACGCGGCTCCGAAGCTGACGTGGTTGGGCGACCTGCCGATCGGGTCGACGGCGACGGTCAAGTACAGCGTGACGGTGAACAACCCGGTCAAGGGCGATTTCAAGCTCACCAACGTGGTCACGTCCACCACTCCTGGCGGCAACTGCCCGCCGGGGTCCACGGATCCCAAGTGCGGGACCACAACGCCGATCGCCGGCCTGGAGATCACGAAAGTCACCGACAAGAAGGACGCGAAGCCCGGCGACAAGGTCACCTACACGGTGACGGTGAAGAACACCGGTCAGACCGTGCAGACCGGTGCCACCTTCACCGATGACCTGACTCAGGTCGTGGACGACGCCACGTTCAACAACGATCAGTCCGCCACCATCGGCACGCCCACTTACACGGCCCCGAAGCTGACGTGGGTCGGTGACCTGCCGATCGGGTCGACCGCGACCATCACATACAGCGTGACGGTGAACAACCCGGTCAAGGGTGATTTCAAGCTGACGAACGTGGTCACCTCGGACACTCCTGGCGGCAACTGCCCACCTGGTTCCACAGACCCGAAGTGCGGCACCACGACGCCGATCGCCGGTCTGGAGATCACGAAGGTCGCGGACAAGAAGGACGCGAAGCCGGGCGACAAGGTGACCTACACCGTGACGGTGAAGAACACCGGTCAGACCGTGCAGACGGGCGCGACGTTCACCGACGACCTGTCCAAGGTCATCGATGACGCGACCTTCAACAATGATCAGTCGGCGACCATCGGCACGCCGACCTATGCGGCTCCGAAGTTGACGTGGTTGGGCGACCTGCCGATCGGCGCGACCTCGACGGTCACGTACAGCGTGACGGTGAACAACCCGGTCAAGGGTGACTTCAAGCTGATGAACGTGGTCACGTCCGACACTCCTGGCGGTAACTGTCCGCCCGGTTCCACAGACCCGAAGTGCGGCACCACAACGCCGATCGCCGGTCTGGAGATCCACAAGGTCGCCGACAAGGCGAATGCGAAGCCGGGCGACAAGGTCACCTACACCGTGACGGTGAAGAACACCGGTCAGACCGTCCAGACCGGTGCCACCTTCACTGACGACCTCACGCAGGTGGTCGACGACGCCACGTTCAACAACGATCAGTCGGCCACCATTGGCACGCCGACCTACACGGCGCCGAAGTTGACGTGGGTTGGTGACCTGCCGATCGGGTCAACCTCGACGGTGACCTACAGCGTGACGGTGAACAACCCGGTCAAGGGCGATTTCAAGCTCACCAACGTGGTCACCTCTGACACTCCCGGCGGTAACTGTCCGCCGGGGTCCACGGATCCCAAGTGCGGGACCACAACGCCGATCGCGGGCCTGGAAATCATCAAGGTCGCGGACAAGACCCACGCCAAGCCTGGCGACAAGGTGACCTACACCGTCACCGTCAAGAACACCGGTCAGACTGTGCAGACCGGCGCGACCTTCACCGACGACCTGACCAAGGTCATCGACGACGCCACCTTCAACAACGATCAGTCGGCGACCATCGGCACGCCCACCTACGCGGCTCCGAAGTTGACGTGGGTCGGCGATCTACCGATCGGTGCGACGTCGACGGTCACGTACAGCGTGACGGTGAACAACCCGGTCAAGGGTGACTTCAAGCTGACGAACGTGGTCGCCTCCGACACTCCTGGCGGTAACTGTCCGCCGGGGTCCACGGATCCCAAGTGCGGGACCACAACGCCGATCGCGGGTTTGGAGATCACGAAGGTCGCGGACAAGAAGGACGCGAAGCCTGGCGACAAGGTGACCTACACCGTGACGGTGAAGAACACGGGTCAGACCGTCCAGACCGGTGCCACCTTCACCGACGACCTAACCAAGGTCATCGACGACGCGACCTTCGACAACGATCAGTCGGCGACCATCGGCACGCCCACTTACACCGCGCCGAAGCTGACCTGGGTCGGCGACCTGCCCATCGGCGCGACGGCGACGGTCACCTACAGCGTGACGGTAAACAACCCCATCAAGGGCGACTTCACCTTGCTCAACGCCGTCACCTCCGATACCCCAGGCGGTAACTGCCCACCCGGTTCCACGGATCCCAAGTGCGGCACCACAACGCCGATCGCTGGCTTGGAGATTACGAAGATCGCCGACAAGAAGGATGCCAAGCCGGGCGACAAGGTCACCTACACCGTGACGGTGAAGAACACCGGTCAGACCGTGCAGACCGGTGCCACCTTCACCGATGACCTGACCAAGGTCGTCGATGACGCCACGTTCAACAACGATCAGTCCGCCACGATCGGCACGCCGACTTACGCCGCGCCGAAACTCACGTGGGTCGGCAATCTACCAATCGGCGCGACGGCGACGGTGACCTACAGCGTGACGGTGAACAACCCGGTCAAGGGCGATTTCAAGCTCACCAACGTGGTCACCTCCGATACCCCTGGCGGTAACTGTCCGCCCGGTTCCACGGACCCGAAGTGCGGCACCACAACGCCGATCGCCGGTCTGGAGATCGACAAGGTCGTCGACAAGCAGGACGCTAAGCCGGGTGACAAGGTCACCTACACCGTGACGGTGAAGAACACCGGTCAGACCGTGCAGACCGGTGCCACCTTCACTGACGACCTGACCAAGGTCATCGACGACGCCACCTTCGACAACGACCAGTCCGCGACCATCGGCACGCCCACCTACGCGGCTCCGAAGCTCACGTGGGTCGGTGACCTGCCGATTGGCGCGATGGCGACGGTGACCTACAGCGTGACGGTGAGCAACCCGGTCAAGGGCGATTTCAAGCTCACCAACGTGGTCACCTCCGACACCCCCGGCAACAACTGTCCGCCCGGTTCGACGGACCCGAAGTGCGGCAAGACAACGCCCATCGCCGGCCTGGAGATCACCAAGACCGCAGGACGCGACGGTGCGAAGCCGACCGATCCGCTCAAGCCCGGCGACACCGTGAAGTACACGGTCACGGTGAAGAACACCGGTCAGACCGTCCAGACGGGCGCGACCTTCACCGACGATCTCACCAAGGTCCTGGATGATGCGAAGTTCAACAACGACCAGGCCGCCACCATCGGCGCGAAACCCACCTACACAGCGCCATATCTGACCTGGACGGGTGATCTCCCGATCGGCGCGACCGCGACGATCACCTACAGCGTCAAGGTGAACAACCCGATCACCGGCGACCACAAGCTCATCAACGCGATTACCTCCGACACTCCTGGCGGAAATTGCCCGCCGGGGTCCACGGATCCCAAGTGCAGCACCGTCACCCCGTTGCCGGGCATGACGATCCAGAAGAAGGCCGACACCACCCAGGCCAAGCCGGGCGACAAGGTCACCTACACCATCACCGTCACCAACAGCGGCCAGACCGAGCTGACCGGCGCGACCTTCACCGACGACATGACCCAGGTCATCGACGACGCGAAGTACAACGCCGACGCCAAGGCCACCACCGGTGCCACCACCTACACCGCGCCGAAGCTGACCTGGACCGGCGACCTGGCCATCGGCGCGACCGCGACCGTCACCTACACGGTCACCGTGAACGACCCACCCACCGGCGACAAGAAGCTCGGCAACGTGGTCACCTCCACCACGCCGGGCAACAACTGTCCGGTGCCGATGCCAACACGCCTTGACTCCGCCGCCGACCGGCTCGACCCGAGGTGTTCGACCACGGTGTTGGTGCCGCGCCTGGACATCGTGAAGAAGGCCGACAAGGCCGACACCAAGCCGGGCGACAAGGTCACCTACACGGTGACCGCGACCAACAGCGGTCAGACCGTCCTCACAGCCGCGACCTTCACCGACGACCTGACCGGCGTCCTGCCCAACGCCGCCTACAACGCCGACGCCAAGGCGACCATCGGCTCGACCACCTACACCGCGCCGAAGCTGACTTGGACAGGGGATCTGGCGATCGGCGCGTCGGTCACGGTCACCTACTCCGTGACGGTCAAGGAGAACCCCGCCGGCACCTTCCAGCTGCGCAACGCCGTCGGCTCGACCACGCCGGGCGCCAGCTGCCCGCCGGGATCCACCGACCCCAAGTGCACCACCACCACGCCGATCGCGGGTGTGGCGATCGAGAAGACCTCCGACAGCAAGCAAGCGGGCCCCGGTGACCTGGTGACCTACAAGGTGACTGTTCGCAACACCGGCCAGACCGTCGTCAAGGACGCGACCTTCACCGACGACCTGACCGGGGTCCTGGACAACGCCGCCTACAACGCCGACGCCAAGGCCACCATCGGCTCAACCACCTACACCGCACCGAAGTTGACGTGGACCGGCGACCTCCCGGTCGGGGCGACGGCCACCGTCACCTACAGCGTCAAGGTCAACGACTCCGTCGGCGGCGACCGCGCGTTGCGCAACGCCGTCCTCTCCACCACGCCCGGCAACAACTGCCCGCCGGGGTCCGCCGATCCCAGGTGCGCCACGACCACCCCGTTGCAGCCTAGTCCGGAGCCGGTCGTGGCCTTCACCGGCGCGGTGGTCTACCCGGTGCTGCTCGGCGGCTTGGCGCTGTTGATGGCCGGCGGCCTGTTCGTGCTCGGCGCCCGCAGGCGCGGGAGCAGGCGATGAACCATCCATCATCCGCGAAGGGAACTGACTTCTCCGTGCGTCACCGTTCAGCTCACGCAGCAGTTGTCCTGACGGCCGCGGCGCTCGGCGCGCCGGTGCTGCTCGTGCAGCCGGCCACCGCCGACCCGGCCGCGCCGCCGTCGCTGTCCATCAGCATCGACGACGGTCAGCAGAAGGTCGGCAGGGGTGCCGAACTGACCTACCTTGTCAAGATCAGCAACATGGGAACGTCCACTGTGGATGGTCTGCGATTGACACAGAGCATGCCGCCGGGCCTCCGCTTCGTCTCGGCGGACCACGACGGTCGGCAGGGCGACCAGCTGATCGAGTGGACGGTCTCGCTGCCGCCGAACTCCGATGTCACGGTGGTGGGCAAGGGAAAGCTCGATTCGGTGCCGTCCGGCACGACGCGGCTGGCGGCGTCGGCGTGCGCCTACGTCGGCGGCGAGGACCGGCCGACGGTGTGCTCGACGGACTCCGACGAGCTGGACGCGACCGCGCTCGCCGCCGCCCCTGGCTCGTCCACCGGCTGGTGGTACTGGGCGGGCGGCATCCTGGTCGCGTTGGCCGCCGCGGCCGCCGCCGCCGTGCTGATCCGCCGTCGCCGGCCAGCTGCCGCCACCGCCACCGAGCCGGAGTCGGCGCACGCGCAGGTCTGACGCCGTGGCGACGGGTCAGTGGCTGGTCCGGTAGCGCTGCTCGGGCCGCCCCTGGCCGCCGTAGCGCAGGCTCAGCTCCACGACGCCCTGTTGGGTCAGATAGGACAGGTACCGCTGCGCCGTCGGGCGGCTGACGCCGACCAGCGCGGCCACCTCGGCGGCGGAGACGTCCGCCGCCGCGCGCTGCACGGCGTCGCGGACCAGCGCCATCGTGGGCGCGGAGTGCCGCTTGGGCAGCGTCGCCGACGGCGGGGTGCGCATGGTGGCGTAGAGGGCGTCGACGTCGTCCTGGCTGGCCTCGCCGAGCTGGTGCAGCCGCCTGCGCAGATCGCGGTAGGCGACCAGTCGGTCCTGGAGCTTGCCGAACCCGAACGGCTTGACCAGGTAGTGCACCGCGCCGAGCTGCATGGCCTTGCGGACGCTCTGCACGTCCCGTGCTGCGGTGATCACGATGAAGTCGGGGTGCGGCATGGCTTCCTCGGCGACGGCGCGGACGACGTCGAGGCCGTGCCCGTCCGGCAGGTACAGGTCCAGCAGGACGAGGTCGGGCCGCAGTCGCCCGATCGCCGCGGCGGCCTCGGCCGCGTTGTGCGCCTCGCCGACGACGGTGAACTCGCCGACCCTGTTCACGTAGGCGGCGTGGATGCCGGCGACGCGGTAGTCGTCGTCGACGACGAGGGTGCGGATCATCGGGTCACTCCGAGGTTCGCTCCAGAGGCCGCTCCAGGGGATGCTCCGAGCTCCGCTCCGGTTGACGCGTCGGCCGCGTGATCGGCCGCGTGATCGGCGGCGTCGTCGGAAGCACCACCGGAACCCCGGTCGGACGCGTGGTCAGGCAGCGTGACGGTGAAGACCGGGCCGGGTCCCTCGGACACCGTGATCTGCCCGTCCAGCCTGCGCGCGAGCCGCCGCACGATGGCAAGGCCGAGTCCCCGGTCGAGGTTGGCGCGGGTCGGTTTGGTGGTGAACCCGGACTGGAAGATCGAGTCGTCCGCGCCGACCGGGATGCCCGGTCCGGTGTCGCTGACCCGGATGAACAGCTGGTCCGCCTCGCTGCGCAGCCGGATGGTCACGTGCGCTGGCGACGGACCGCCTGCCGCCGCGTCGATGGCGTTGTCGATGAGGTTGCCGAGAATCGTGACCACGGCGTGCCGCTCGGCGAGTAGACCGTCCACAAAGGAGTCTTCGGTGAGCAGCAGCGCGACGTCGCGCTCGGCCGCGACGGACGCCTTGGCGACCACGAGCGCGGCGACCATTGGATCGCCGATCTTGTCGCTGACGGACTCGGCGAAGCCCTCCGCGATGCCGGAGGTGTCGGTCAGGTAGTCGAGCGCCTCGTCGGTGCGGCCGAGTTCGAGCAGCCCGGCGATGGTGTGCAGGCGGTTGGCGAACTCGTGCTGCTGGGCGCGCAGCGCGTCGGTGAGCCCCCTGGTGCTGGTCAGCTCGCGCAGCAGACCCTCCGTCTCGGTGCGGTCGCGCAGGGTGGCGACGGCGCCGAGCGCCTGCCCGCGCAGGTTCACCGCCATCCGGTTGACCACCAGGCAGTGCTCGTCGGTGAGCACGATCTGGTCGGTGCCCTCGACGGACCCGGACAGCACGTCGCGGAGGCAGCCGTCGGGCAGCAGCGCGTCGAGCCGCTGGCCGATGGCGCTGCCCGGCAGCCCGAGCAGCCTGCGGGCCTCGTCGTTGATGAGCGTGACGCGGCCGTCCTGGTCGAAGGTGACCACGCCCTCGCGGACGCCGTGCAGCATCGCCTCGCGTTCCTGGAGCAGGGACGCGATTTCGTGTAGTTCCAGGCCGAATGTCGTTTTCTTGAGGCGCCTGGCGAGCAGCAGCGACACCGCGGCGCCGAAGCAGAGCGCGAGCGCGGTGTAGAGGGCGACGGGTGGCAGTTCCAGCCACCACTGGCCGACGACCCTGTCCTCGAGGATGCCGGCGGACACCTCGCCGATCGGCCTGCCGTCCGAACCGAACACGGGGGCGCGGCCGTTCGCGGAGTCGCCGAGGCTGCCTGGGTCGGTGCGGACGTGCGTGTGGCCGTCCAGCGCGACGACGGGCTCCTCGATCTTCTTGTCGATCTGCGCGGGAGTCGGGTGCGAGAGCCGGATGCCGTCGCGGTCGATGACCACGACGTAGCGGACGGCGTCGACGTCGTGCCGGATCTGCTCGGCCAGCGCCTGGACGGTGCCCGAAGGGTCCGCGCCGGCCGCCACGGCCGCGCGCACCTGGGGCAGGGCGGCGACGGTCTCGGCGATGGCCAGCGCGCGCTGTTCGTACTGGGTGTCCAGGGTGGCGCGGGTTTGTTGTGCGTACAGCACGAAGCCGATCACCATGGTGATGATCAGGATGGTCAGCTGGCTGACCAGAATCCGGGTGGACAGCTTTGTGCTGCGCCTCACGTGACACTCCGTAACCATTTTGCTTACTGAGTGGGTTAAGTGTGCAACACGGGCGGGTTAATAGGGAGGGCCTGACCGCGAGCAAAAGGCTCACAACCACGAGAAATGCGCGCTAACCGCACAAGCCGCGCATGGATCGCCCTCGCCGTCGCCGCTGCCTACGGTCCTGTGCACCACGTCACACCCGGCAGCGCAAGGCGGAGCAATGGCCACTTCTCGAAGCCAGGAGAGCCCCGGTGGCAGCGGCACCGGAGCCATCGAACTCAGGAACGTCACCAAGCGGTTCCGCACCCCGGACGGCGGCGCGTACACCGCGCTGCGCGACCTCGACCTGACCGTCGCCCCCGGCGAGTTCTGCGCGGTCGTCGGCCCGACCGGCTGCGGCAAGTCCACGACGCTGACCCTGGTCGCCGGCCTCGAACGGGCCACCGAGGGACAGGTGCTCGTCGACGACAGCCCGGTGCGGGGCATCGGCTCCGGCATCGGGTTCGTCTTCCAGACCGACGCGGTGCTGCCGTGGAAGACCGTGCTGGCCAACGTCGCCGCGGGCCCGCTGTTCCGGGGCGAGGCGCGCAAGGACGCGCTCGCCGCCGCCAGGGACTGGCTGCGCAGGGTCGGCCTGTCCGGGTTCGAGAACCACCACCCGCACCAGCTCTCCGGCGGCATGCGCAAGCGCGTCGCGCTCGCCCAGAGCCTGATCAACGAGCCGAGAATCCTGTTGATGGACGAGCCGTTCAGTGCCCTGGACGTGCAGACCCGCTCCATCATGTCCGACGAGCTGCTCGCGCTCTGGGAGGTCACCAGGCCCTCGGTCGTGTTCGTCACGCACGACCTCGAAGAGGCCATCGCCTTGGCGGACAAGGTGGTCGTGCTGACGGCGGGCCCCGCGACCGTGAAGGACGTCTTCACCGTCGACCTGCCGAGGCCCCGCACGGTCCAGGAGATCCGGTTCGAACCCCGGTTCGTCGAGCTGTACCAACAGATCTGGGAGTCGCTGCGCGACGAGGTCCAGGTCGCCTACGCCCGCACCGCCACCCTCGCGAAGTGACCAGGAGCAGCCATGTCCATCAGCACACCGGAGGGTGACGTGCGGACCGACCCCACGACCGGGAAACCCGCCGAGACAGCGGAGTCCAGCGGCCGCAACGGTTTCCTCGACGTCGGCGCGCGCCGCGCCGTGCGCCGCCGCAGGCTCCTCGTCCGCGCCATCCAGCTCGGGCTCTTCGTGGCCATCTTCGGCGGCTGGCAACTGTCCAGCAGCATGGGCTGGATCGACAGCTTCTTCTTCGGCAGCCCGAGCGGAATCGTCGACCAGCTCACGACGTGGGCGCAGTCCGGCACCGACGCGGGCTCCCTGTGGGAGCAGATCGGCGTGACGCTCGAGGAAGCGGTGCTCGGCTTCGTCATCGGCGTGCTGCTCGGCATCGTGTGCGGCGTCGCGCTCGGCCGGGTGCGGCTGCTCGCCGAGGTGTTCGCCCCCTACATCAAGGCGATCAACGCCGTGCCCCGCATCGTGTTGGGCTCCGTGTTCATCGTCGTGCTCGGCTTCGGCCTGTCCTCCAAGGTCGCGCTCGCCATCGTGCTCGTGTTCTTCGTGGTGTTCTTCAACGCCTTCCAGGGCACCCGCGAGGTCGACCGCAACCTGATCGCGAACGCCCGCATCCTCGGCGCCAGCTCCGCGCAGGTCACCTGGCAGGTCGTGCTGCCATCGGCGCTCACCTGGATCATCGCGAGCCTGCACAGTAGCTTCGGCTTCGCGCTGATCGGCGCCATCGTCGGCGAGTTCCTCGGCGCGGACAAGGGGCTCGGCCTGCTGGTCCGCCAGGCGCAGGGCAACTTCAACATCGACGGCGTCTTCGCCGCCATGGTGATCATGGCGGTGCTCGCGCTCGTGGCCGAGGCCGCGATCAGCCGGCTGGAGCGCCGCCTGCTCGCCTGGCGCCCGCCGCAGCTGTCCGACATGGAAACGGCCGCCTGAGTCAGCCGCGTCCCCCTCCGGTTTTCCCGCATTTCCTAAGGAGAGTCATGTCAACGAAGACAACCGCGCTCTGCGCCATCGGCGCACTGCTCGCACTCGCGCTGTCCGCCTGCGGAGGCGGTTCGTCCTCAGCGGGCTCCGGCTCGGGCTCCGGCGGCACCGACCACGTGAAGATCATGGTCGGCGGGATGAACAAGCAGATCTACCTGCCGGCGATCCTGGCCAAGCAGCTCGACCTGTACGCGAAGAACGGCCTCCAGGTCGACCTGTCCGACGAGCCTGCCGGCGTCGACGCCGAGACGCAGATGCTGGCCGGCAACGTCGACGGCGTGGTCGGCTTCTACGACCACAACGTGGACCTCCAGGGCAAGGGCAAGGTCACCGAGTCGATCGTGCAGTTCGCCCAGGTGCCCGGCGAGGTCGAGCTGGTCTCCACCAAGGCGACCGACGTGCACGGCTTCGCCGACTTCAAGGGCAAGAGCGTCGGCGTCACCGGCCTGGGCTCCTCGACCAACTTCCTCACCAAGTTCCTGGCCACCCGCTCCGGCATCTCGCCGGACCAGGTCAACTCCGTGGCCGTCGAGGCGGGACAGACCTTCATCGCGGCCATGGAACAGGGCAAGATCCAGGGCGGCATGACCACCGAGCCCACGATCACCGCCCTGCTCAAGAAGGGCGATGCGAAGGTCCTCGTCGACATGCGCACGGCCGAGGGCGCGCGGGCCGCGCTCGGCGGCGTCTATCCCGCCGCCTGCCTGTACATGCCGACCAGCTGGGTCAACGCGCACAAGGACGTCGCGCAGAAGCTCGCCAACACCTACGTGCAGACGCTGAAGTGGATCGGCAGCCACAGCGCCGCCGAGATCGCCGACAAGCTGCCGGCCGACTACGTCAGCAACGCCAACATCACCAAGGACGACTACGTCAAGGCACTCGACGCCGGCAAGGCGATGTTCACCACCGACGGCATCATGCCGGCCGACGGTCCGCAGACCGTGCTGACCGTGCTGAACTCCTTCGATCCCACCGTGAAGGGGCACACCATCGACCTCGCCAAGACCTTCACCACGGAGTTCGCCAAGAACGCGCACTGACACCGGGGATGCTGCCGACGCCCGCGCGGGCGTCGGCAGCATCCGGCCAACACACCGCGGCGACACATGAAGGTGATCTAGACTCCGCTCCGTGCCTGGACGTTTACGCCGCGACAAACGATCGCACTTCATCGTGTGCGGCGACACGCCCTTGGCCCGGCGCATCGTCGAGGAACTGGTGAGCAGGCTCGGCGAGGAAGTCACCGTCATCCTGCCGTCGAAGCGGCGCAACCACGGCCCGCAGATCGCGAAGCTGCCCGGCGTGCGCATCGTCGAGTCGGCCGACCTGTCCGTCGAGGCGTTCGTCGATGCCGGCATCGCCACCGCCCGCGCGCTCGCCCTGGTCGCCCAGGACGACGTCGGCAACATCCACGCCGCCCTGCGGGCCACCGAGCTCAACCCCGACATCCGGCTGGTCATCCGGATCTTCAACATGGACCTCGGCCACCAGATCAGGACCCTGTTCGCCGACTGCGCGGTGCTGTCGGACGCGGTGATGGCCGCGCCGTGGTTCGTGGCGGCGGGCCTCGGCGAACTCGCGCCCAACCACGTGCGGCTGCCCGGCCGCACCCTGTACGTGGCAAGGCGGGAGCAGGTGCCGGCCGCGCGCGCGGTCTGCGGCATCGCGGACACCGAGCACTCCGGCGTGCCAAGACTGCTGCCGCCCGGGCAGGCCGGGGGAGACCTCGTGCTCGCGGTCGCGGACGGCACGCCGCTGGAGATGGCCACGGTCCACCCGACCTGGTACCGCGTGCTCGGCCGCAAGGCGCTCGGGGTGCTCGACACGCTGCGCGTGCTGGTGAACAAGCAGCTCGGCATCGCCTTCCTCGGCCTGCTCGGCCTGCTCGTGGTCAGCACCGGTCTGTTCGCGATGCCCGGCCACATCCCGTGGGCCGACGCCGTCTACCTGACGCTGCTCGACGCGGCCGGCGCCGCGCAGCCCGACACCGGGCTCAGCGGCATCAACAAGGTCACCCAGGTGATCGTCACGATCGTCGGCATCGCGCTGATCCCGGTCGTCACGGCCGCCGTCGTCGACGCGGTGGTCGGCGCCCGGCTGTCCTCGACGCTGGGCCGGGTGCGGCGGATGCGGGACCACGTGATCGTCGTCGGGCTCGGCAACGTCGGCGCGCGGGTCATGTCGCAGCTGCGTGACCTCGGCGTCCCCGTGGTCGGCGTGGAACGCAACCAGGACGCCTCCGGCGTCGCGCTGGCCAGGCGGCTCGGCGTGCCCGTGGTGTTCGCCGACGCCAGCCGCGAGGAGACGCTGCGCTCGGCTTGGGTCGAGACCAGCCGCGCGATGGTGGCCGTGACCAGCGACGACGTGACGAACCTCCAGGCCGCGCTGAACGCCCGGTCGGTGCGCGACGACCTGCGCGTGGTGCTGCGGCTGTTCGACGGCGACCTCGCCGAGCGGGTGCAGCACAACTTCGGCATCGGCATCTCCCGCAGCGTGTCCTACCTCGCCGCGCCCGCCTTCGCGGCGGCGATGGTGGAACGCCAGGTCATCGGCACGATCGCGGTAGGGCGGCGCGCGCTGCTCATCGCCGAGCTGCCGGTGACGGCGACCTCGGCGCTGGTCGGCCGCACGCTCGACTCGATCAACGACACCGAGGTTAGGGCCATCGCGGTGTCCCACGGCACGCGGAACCTGGACTGGTCGCCCGATCCCCGGTACCAGCTCGCCGAGGGCAACCGGGTGCTGATCGTCGCCACCAGGGTCGGCCTCGCCGACACCCTCAACCAGAGCATGGCCGGCTCCGACGAATCGGCGAGTTGACCTGGCCGACCGGCACGGTGGCGCTACCCTCAACCAATTGCGCAACTGCGGGCCCCATTCGCCGGTCGGGCCGGCCAACACCGCCGACCGCGACCCGCATCGCCGAGTGCCTGTTGTTGCTGGTCAGTGGCTTGTCCGCGGAACGGGGAGCGTGTGTCGGAGCAAGGTGGGCGGCGGTTTCCCGACGGTCGAGGCCGGCCCGGTCGGTCCGCTTCAAGGCTGGGGTCGCGGTCCGTGCGGCTGGTGCCGCCGCCGGTCAACGCGTCCCGTCGGTCGCTGTTGCTGGCCGGCCGCGTGTTCGTCGGGCTCGTGTCCGTGCTCATCCTGCTCGTCACCGGCATCGCCTACACGCACCTGCGGGACCTCACCCAGGGGCTGAACACGTCCAACGCGCTCGGCGGCGACGCGCCGAGGTCGCGGGACGGCGCGACGAACATCCTGCTGATCGGCCTGGACTCCCGCAAGGACCAGGACGGCAACCCGCTGCCGGCTGACATCCTGGACAAGCTGCACGCGGGCGACGGCAACGAGGGTGGTTACAACACCAACACGCTGATCCTCATGCACGTCCCCAACGACGACGGCAAGGTCACCGCGTTCTCCATCCCGCGCGACGACTTCGTTGCGGTCAAAGGGATCCCCGGCTACGACCACGCCAAGATCAAGGAGGCGTACGGGCTGACGAAGTTCTACACCGAACAGGATCTGGCCAAGAAGGGCGTCACCGACCAGCGCGCCCTGGAGACCCAGGGCAGGGAAGCCGGCCGCAAGGCCACGATCCAGACGGTGCGCGACTTCCTCGGCGTGCCCATCGACCGCTTCGCCGAGGTCAACCTGGCCGGCTTCTACGACCTGGCGACCGCGCTGGACGGCGTCGAGGTCTGCCTCAACCAGGCCGTGCAGGACGACTACTCCGGCGCGGACTTCCCGGCAGGACACCAGACCCTCAACGGCGCGCAGGCGCTCGCGTTCGTGCGGCAGCGGCACGGGCTGGACAACGGCGACCTCGACCGCACCCACCGACAGCAGGCGTTCCTCGCCTCGGTCGCGCACAAGCTGCGCAGCGCGGGCACGTTCACCGATCTCGACAAGCTCCAGAAGCTCATCGACGTCGCCAAGAAGGACGTGGTGATCTCCTCGGGGTGGGACGTGCTGTCCTTCGCGCAGCAGGCGCAGAACCTCACCGGCGGCAAGCTGGAGTTCGCGACGCTGCCCATCGAGAGCTACGCCCAGCGCGACGGGCAGGACGTGAACCTCGTCGACGTCGCCAAGGTGCAGGCCATGGTGCGCAGCGCGTTCGGCATCGCAAGCCCGAGCACCTCGACGACCCCGCCGCCGAAGCCGAGCAGCACGGTCGACGTCTACAACGCCACCGGCACACCGGGTCTGGCCGGCAAGGTCGCCGACGCGTTGGTGGCGCGCGGGTTCGTCAAGGGCGAGGTGGGCAACGCGGGCGACGCCGCGTCCGGGGTGACCTACGGCGGCACTGCCAAGGCCGACGCGGACAACGCGGCCACCCTGCTCGGCGGCCTCGAGGTCGCGGCGGGCACCGGGTTGGCAGCCGGCCACCTCCGGATCGCGCTCGGCCCCGACTTCACCATGCCGGCCGCCCTGCTGGCATCGCCGGACGCGACCACGACCGGGCCGACCACGACCGCGGCGCCGACCTCTGGCCGCCCCGCCACGACCGAGTCAGGCCCGCAGGGACTGCCGGTGGACGGCAGCGGCATCCCCTGCGTCAACTGACATCGCGGCCCACCCCCACCGCCTGGCGGAGTCAGTCGATGTTGTGCGCGGGCGGCGCGGCATCGTCGCGCCCGGTGTCGTTGCGCTTCACGCCAAGGGTGGTGATGCCGGCCGACAGCAGCGTGGAGTTCGGGATCATCAGCACCCCCTCCTCGGTCAGCATGGTGGTGTAGGTCAGGCCGAGCGCGGTGACCCGGCCGGTGAACGGGCCGTTGAGCGGACCGGAGCGCACGGAGATGTCGGTGCCGACCCGGAACGGCCGGACCACGAGGATCATGATGCCGGCGAAGAAGTTGCTGAGCGTCTGCTGCGCGGCGATGCCGATGAGCACGCCCGTGACCGCACCGCCGACCAGCAACTGCTGGAGCGGCACCGACAACAGGCCGAGCGCGGTGATCGCGACCAGCAGGTAGCCGGTGATGCTGATGGCCATCCGGACCACCGCGCCGGGCGCCTCCATGCCGTGCCGCGCCATCCGCCGCGCGATGTCGTTGCCGATCAGCCGCGTCGTGACGGCCCCGCCGATCACGAACACGGCGGTCCCGGCCAGCAGCAGGGCCTTGCCGGCCGACCCGTCCGGCCGGTCGATCAGCGTGCCGGACACGCCGACCAGCCCGAGGCCGGCCGCGGCGAGCAACGCGAACGCGACCAGCGGCAACGAGCGGCGTGCCGTGCGCGGCCGCCCGGGAAGGTCGTCAGGTTGAGACATGGACCCTGGCTATCACGCGCCCCGCCGTGTGGTCCATTCGGGGGCACGGCGGGGCCTTGGTTCCCGCCGACTCACCCCGACCGGACACCGGATGTGCGAAGGTGGTCGCGGAGGTCCGACGAGAGGTGGGTGGCTGGCGTGCGCGCGACCGTCGGTGTCCTCGTGACCGCCTGCCTCGCCGGTGCCGCAGCGATGCTCGCGGGCTGCTCGTCCGACCAACCCCAGTCCCAGCCCGCGCCGTCCTCCTCGACCGCGCCGTCCCGGCTGTCTCCGCCGCTGGTCAAGGAAGACCTCGAAGTGACGAAGTACCGGGCCGACCCGTGCGCGCTGATCCGCGCGGACCAGCTCGCCCAGTTCGGCATCACCGCGCCGGGTTCGGTGGTCGACGGCTGGCGTTGCGCGTGGCACCCGAACGTGGCGGCAAGGCCGTCCTACCGCGCCGGTGTCGACCTCACCTCGGGCGGCCTGGAGGGCCTGTACCGGAAGCGGTCCACGCTGCCGATGTTCACGCCGGACGAGGTCGACGGCTACCCGGCGGTGCGCACCGCGGACGACCCGCACGCCACCGACCACGGACGCTGCACGGTCGAGGTCGGCGTCGCGGCCACGTCGCTGGTGGTCGTGGACGTCCAGGTCGCCGACGAGCGTTCCCTGGACTACCGGGACCCGTGCCCGCTGGCGAGCACCTTCGCCGGCTACGTCATCGGCAACCTCGTGTCGCTGGCCCCCTGACGGCGTTGGCGCCCTGACGGCGTTGGCACCACGAACAACCTGACGGGCGAGGACGCCGAACGTAGCGCCGCGACTACCAGAGTTCGATGGACCGGGTGATGATCGCGGCGAGGTCGTCCTCGGTGACCGGCAGCGGAGCGGTGGCCAACAGGCGCTGCTGCTTCATCGCGCCGTCCACCAGGTCGGGCACGTCCGACTCGTCGTAGCCGACGGCGCCGACGCCGCCGGGAATGCCGATGTCGCGCATCAGTTCGAGCAGCGCGGCCGGCAGCAGCTCGGCCGCGTCGTTCGGCCGATCCAGCTGCGGCGCAAGCAACTCAGCCACCCTGACGTGCCGTTCCGGCTGCGTGTCGAAGGTGAACCGGAACGCCTCCGGCGCGGTCAGCGAGACGGCCATGCCGTGCGGGACCATCGCCTCGTCGGCGGGATAGCCCGCTGGCCGGAAGTCCTTGACCCGCCCCGCGATCGGGTACGCGACGGCGTGCGGGATGTGCACGCCGGCGTTGCCGAAACCAAGGCCGGCGAACATCGCCGCGAGCGCCATGTCGGTGCGTGCAGCCACGTCGTCGCCGTCGCGCACCGCCGTCCGGAACGACCGCGCGAGCAACTGCAACGCGCGCTCGGACCACATGTCCGAGATGGGGTTCGCGCCGCAGTAGGGCACCCGCTGCTCGGCCAGTTTGTGGTCGTATGCCGTGTAGGGCTTGGCGGTGTAGCTCTCCAGCGCGTGGCACAGGATGTCCATCCCGCTGGAGGCGGTCACCCCGGCGGGCTGCGTCATGGTCAGTTCGGGGTCGACCACGGCGAGCGTGGGCCGCAGCCTCGGGTGGCTGATGCCGGTCTTCACCTTGAGTGCCAACAGATCCAGCACGCACGTGGTGGTGCTCTCCGCGCCCGTCCCCGTGGTGGTCGGCACCGCGACCAACGGCCGCAGCGGTTCGCTCGGTGCCCGCCCGCCGCCGAGCGGCGCGTTGACGTAGTCCAACAGATCGCCCGCGTTGGTGATGAGCAGGTTGACGGCCTTGGCCGTGTCGATGCTGGAACCGCCGCCCACCGCGACGAACGCGTCCCACGGCCCCGTCGCGCGCGCGTGCTCGACCGCCGCGCGCATGCTCAGGTCGGTCGGCTCGACGTGCACCCCGTCGAAGACCTCGGCGTGCATCCCGTAACCGCCGAGCTGGTCGGCGATCCGCTGCGGCGACCCGGTGGCGGCCACCCCGGCGTCGGTGACCACCAGGACCCGCCGAACCCCGTACTGGGCGAGGTCGAAACCGATCTCGGCGGACGCGCCGGGCCCGAACTTCAGCGCGGGCGACCCGTAGGTGAACACGGTCTCGGGGCTCGCCGGAATCGATGCGTTCACAGGTGCTCCTCCGTTGGGGACGCCGCCCCCGCCAGCGTGGCACCAAGATCCTCGGGCGGCAACGCTCGCACCAGGCCGCGCCCCGTCCGCGCACGCCCCCAGCAGCCCGATTCGGCAGTCGCCTCGTCCGCGCACGCCCCAACAGCCCTCTTCGGCAGTCCTTCTTCGGCGGTCTCTTCTTCGGTAGTCGCTGTTCAGTCGTCGTACGGGTCGTCGACCTCGGCCGCGTACTGGTAGCGGTCCTCGTCTCGCTCCAGGTCCGCCAGGTCGACGTCGGGCGGGTAGACCACGGCGACCGAGCGCCCGCCGAGCCCCCGCGCCGCGAGGTTGGTTCTGATCTGGGCCGGAGTGCATCCGGCGTAGATGAGGTGGGTGGTGCGGGCGGGCACGTCCGCCGACTCCGGCCAACAGATCGCGCTGATCAGGCCGAGGCCGAGGCCGGTGTGCTGGATTCGCTGGCCGGGCAGGCCGTACTGGGCCAACAGCGCGGCCCCGTAGGCGTCGCGCCCGCCCGAGGACAGCATCCGGTAGAGCTCGTCGTTGAGGGATTTGACCTGTGGTGGGTGGTGCTTCGCGTGATGGCGCATGTCGGCGTCCTCCATCGGGCTCCTACCACGAATGTGGCCACCGTCACTCAATGGATACCCGATGCTGCTGGGAATTCCGCAGGAAAATCGTTGACTTTCAGTTGGCGCAACACGTCGACTCCTGACGAAACTCGCAGGTCCTGCTGGGGCGCGCACTCTCACAACGCGCCGATGGTCGACCTCAGCCAGCGCAGCTCGGCTCGCTGGTCGCGTGCGGGATGAGCAGCAGCCCTTGCCGGAACGGGTCGGCGAAGTCGTCCGCGCCCAACGGCCGTCCGTCCTCCTCGTAGAAGAAGCTGCACTCGCAGGTCCCGCTGGGGGCGGTGCCATCACAGCGCGTCGATGGTCGACCTCAGCCAGCGGAGCTCGGCCTCGCTGGTCGCGTGTGCGATGAGCAGGAGCCCTTGCCGGAACGGGTCGGCGAAGTCGTCCGCGCCCAACGGCCGTCCGTCCTCCTCGTAGAAGAAGCTGCTCGGTTCCTCGAGAAACGCCAGCCGCCTGCGCAGCACGGCGGCCTGCCGGCGCGGGTCGGCCAGATGGCGGAGGAACGCCAGCAGGGTGAACCAGCGGTTCTCGTCGCTGATGTCCAGCTCGTGCGGCTCGGCGAGCCGCCGCCTGAGTTCGGCGCGACCCGCCTCGGTCAGCGTGAGCATGTGTCGCGGCGCGGCGGTGGGGCCCGGCTGCGTCTCCCTGCTCAGCAGGCCCGCCTGTTCCAGCCGCTTGATCGCGGGGTAGAGCGTGCCGTCCGCGATCGGCCGCACGTGCCCGGTCAGCGCGGCGATGCGTTTGCGCAGGTCGTAGCCGTGTAGCGATCGGTCGAACAGGAACCCGAGGATGGCCAACTCCAGCATGCGGACAGTGTCGCGCACCTTGCGTCGATATCGCGAGTCCGTTATATATTCATCCCGAGATACCTCGACATCGATGGTTTAACTGAACTGGAGTGGTCATGCGACACGCGGAAACTGGCCCCGGCACTGCGCGAATCCGCTGGTCGGAGCTGCCCGGCGACGAGCCGGCCCGCGTCTACCTGCACGGACTGGGCAACGCCTCCGGCGCGTCGTTCGCGCACGTGGCGGCGCACCCGCTGCTCGCCGGCCGCCGGCAACTCCTGCTCGACCTGTTCGGCTTCGGCCTCAGCGACCGCCCCGCCGACTTCGGTTACGGCATCGCGGACCACGCCGACGCGGTCGCCGCCGCGCTGGACTCGGCCGGTGTGACCGGAGCCGAGGTCGTCGGCCACAGCATGGGCGGCTCGGTCGCCGTGGTGCTCGCCGCGCGCCGGCCCGACCTGGTGAGCCGGCTCGTGGTGGCCGAGGCGACCCTCGACCCGGCCGTCGAGCGCGGCCGGATCGGTCGTCACACGGAGGACGGGTTCGTCTCCGGCGGCCACGAGGACGTCCTGGCCGCCGTCGACTCCGAATGGCGCGCCACCATGCGGCTGGCCGGCCGCGTCGGCCTGTACCGCTCGGCTGCGGGATTCTGGGCCGAATCGTTCCCTCCGGTCCGGGAGATGCTGCTGCGTATGGACATCCCGCGCACCTTCGTCCGTGGCGAGCGAGGCGAACCCCTCGACGGCGCGGAGGAACTTCGCGCGGCCGGCGTGCGCCTCGACGTGGTGCGCAATGCCGGCCACACAATGATGTTCGACAATCCGGATGGCTTCATCCACGCCGTGGCAACAGGACTCGCGCACGACTGAGTGGTAAACTCTTGCAGGCCAGCAGATTTCACTCGATCGTGCGAACCTGACGGACTGTGAATCAAGACACTGTGACGAAGTCGCACCAGCAATGTCGCCGGTTTCGAGATAAGCTCCTCCGTCGGGCGTCGTCACACGAACGCCTGGGGCGTTCCGAATCCTCGGTGTGTCCAGTGCCCATCCACGTACTGTCGACCACGGGAGTTCGATGACCGTCGTTGAGGAACCGCAGTCCCTGCTGGACTCGGTCGTTGCAACGTTGCCAAGGCAAGGGCTCCTGCTGGCCGCGCACGCCGCGGCCGACGAGCGCACGCTCCTGGACATACTCGCCGACACCGCGCGCCGCCATCCGCACGCCCCGGCGATCGACGACGGCACGACCACCCTCGACTACCGCGGCCTACTGTCCGAAGTAGACAGACTGCGGATCGACCTCACCGAAGCCGGCGTCGGAGTCGGCGACCGCGTCGGCGTGCGCGTGCCGTCGGGCACCGTCGAGCTGTACCTGTCGATCCTGGCCGTGCTCGCCGCGGGCGCGGCCTACGTGCCCGTCGATGCCGAGGACCCGGACGAGCGCGCCGAGCTGGTCTGGTCCGAGGCGGCCGTGTGCGCCGTGCTCGGCGCGGACCGCGCGCTGACCATGCGCGGCGCGCCGATCGGCGCGCCGGGCCGCCCGACCCCCGCCGACGACGCGTGGATCATCTTCACCTCCGGCTCCACCGGCAAGCCCAAGGGCGTCGCCGTCAGCCACCGCTCGGCCGCGGCCTTCGTCGACGCCGAGGCCAGGCTGTTCCTCCGCGAGGAGCCCATCGGCCCGAGCGACCGCGTGCTCGCCGGCCTGTCCGTGGCCTTCGACGCCTCCTGCGAGGAGATGTGGCTGGCCTGGCGGCACGGCGCCTGCCTGGTGCCGGCGCCCCGCTCGCTGGTGCGCACCGGCATGGACCTCGGCCCGTGGCTGATGCGGCAGGAGATCACCGTGGTGTCCACGGTGCCCACCCTCGCCGCGCTGTGGCCCGTCGAGGCCCTCGACGAGGTCCGGCTGCTGATCTTCGGCGGCGAGGCCTGCCCGCCGGAACTCGCCGAGCGGCTCGCCGTCGAGGGCCGCGAGGTGTGGAACACCTACGGCCCGACCGAGGCGACCGTCGTCGCCTGCGCGTCCCAGCTCACCGGCGACGGCCCGGTCCGCATCGGCCTGCCGCTGGACGGCTGGGACCTCGCCGTGGTCGACCAGCGCGGCGAACCTGTCGACATGGGCGGCGAGGGCGAACTGGTGATCGGCGGCGTCGGACTCGCCCGCTACCTCGACCCGGAGAAGGACGCCGAGAAGTTCCGTCCGCTGGACTCCCTCGGCTGGACGCGTGCCTACCGCAGCGGCGACCTCGTCCGCGCCGAGCCCGAGGGCCTGCTGTTCCTCGGCCGCGCCGACGAACAGGTCAAGCTCGGCGGCCGCCGCATCGAACTCGGCGAGGTCGACGCCGCGCTACAGGCGCTGCCGAACGTCGCGGGCGCCGCGGCGGCCGTGCGCACCACCAAGGCTGGCAACCAGATCCTCGTCGGCTACGTCGTCTCTTCGGGCGCGGACTTCGACCAGGCAGACGCGCTGAACCGGCTCCGCACCGTGCTGCCCGCCGCCCTCGTGCCGCTGCTCGCCGTCGTCGACACCCTGCCGACCCGCACCTCGGGCAAGGTCGACCGCGCCGCACTGCCGTGGCCCCTGCCCGCGTCCGCTGGCGGGCGGAAGGCCGAGAAGCGCCTGAGCGGCACCGCAGACTGGGTGGCCACCCAGCTCAGCGAGATCCTCGGCGTCGAGATCACCGAGGCCGACGACGACTTCTTCGCCAACGGCGGCGGCAGCCTCGCCGCCGCGCAGCTGGTGTCGTTGCTGCGCAAGAACTATCCAGGCGTGTCGGTCAGCGACATCTACCAGCACCCCAAGGTCGGCAAGCTGGCCGAGCGCCTCGACGAGCTCGGTGTCGCGGCCACCACCAGCCGCACCGTCACCCCGCTGCCCCGAGGCGCGGCGATCGCGCAGACCCTGCTGCTGATCCCGCTGTTCACCCTCGTCGGCCTGCGCTGGCTGGTGGCGCTCGCCGCGATCAACAACGTCCTGCACTGGTTCGGCGCCGTCCCGTGGGCCCCGACCGTGTCCTGGTGGCTGGTCTTGCTCGGCTGGGTCGCGTTCCTGAGCCCGTTGGGGCGCATGGGCATCTCGGCCGCCGGCGCGCGGCTGCTGCTGCGCGGCCTGCGACCGGGCAGCTACCCAAGGGGCGGCTCGGTGCACCTGCGGCTGTGGACGGCCGAACGGCTCGCCGCGTTCACCGGCGCGGCCAACCTGGCAGGCGCGCCCTGGATGACCTACTACGCGCGGGCGCTCGGCGCGAAGATCGGCCGCGACGCCGACCTGCACTCCCTGCCGCCGATCACCGGCATGCTCAAGCTCGGCAAGGGCAGCGCAGTGGAACCCGAGGTCGACCTCACCGGCACCTGGCTGGACGGCGACCTGGTGCACGTCGGCAAGATCCGGATCGGCGCGGGCGCCACCGTCGGCTCGCGCAGCACGCTGTTCCCCGGGGCGCGGATCGGCAAGCGCGCCGAGATCGCCCCTGGCTCCGGCGTCGTCGGCTCCGTGCCGGCCGGCCAGCGCTGGACCGGCGTGCCGGCCACCAGGGCGGGCAAGGCCAACCAGTCCTGGCCGTCCGTCCGCCCGAACCGCTCGCGCGGCTGGGTGCTGGCCTACGGCGTGACGTCGTTCGTGCTGTCCCTGCTGCCGCTGGTCGGCGCGATCCCAGGCCTGCTCGTCATCGGCCTGTTCCTGCGCGGCCAGGACACCCTCGGTGCCGCCACCGCGCACGCGCTGCTGGCCGTCCCGCTCGCCACGGTCGCCTCGCTGGTCACGTTCGCGCTGCTGGTCCTTGGCAGCGTGCGGTTGCTCGGCGTCGGACTGCGCAAGGGATACCACTCGGTGCACAGCAGGGTCGGCTGGCAGGCGTGGGCGACCGAGCGGCTGATGGACCTGGCCCGCACCGTGCTGTTCCCCTTGTACGCCAGCCTGTTCACCCCGGTGTGGCTGCGCCTGTTGGGCGCGAAAGTCGGTAAGGACGTCGAGGCGTCCACCGTGCTCGCGCTGCCGAAGATGACCACGGTCGCCGACGGCGCGTTCCTCGCCGACGACACCATGGTCGCCTCCTACGAACTCGGCGGCGGCTGGCTGAAGATCGGCGAGGCCAGGGTCGGCGAGCGAGCCTTCCTCGGCAACTCCGGCATGACCGCGCCCGGCCGCGCCGTGCCCGACGGCGGTCTCGTCGCCGTCCTGTCCGCCACCCCGAAGCGCGCCAAGGCCGGCTCGTCCTGGGTCGGCATGCCGCCGATGAAGCTGCGCAGGGCCGCCGAACACGGCGACCTGAGCCGCACGTTCGCCCCGCCCCGGCGGCTCAAGGTCGCCAGGGCCGTGGTCGAGCTGTGCCGGGTGGTCCCGCTGATGTGCGCGGTCGCGCTCGCGGTGCTCACCCTGGCCGCGTTCGAGGCGATCGCCGCCGGACCCGGCTTCGGTGCGGCCGCGCTGTGCGGCGGCCTGGTGCTCCTGGCCGCGGGCCTCGTGGCGTGCCTGGTCACCACCGCCGCGAAATGGACGCTGGTCGGCCGGTTCCGCGCCGTCGAGCACCCGCTGTGGAGCTCGTTCGTGTGGCGCAACGAGCTAGCGGACACCTTCGTCGAAGTGCTCGCCGTGCCGTGGCTCGCCGGCTCGGTCACCGGCACCCCCGTGCTGAACCTGTGGCTGCGCTCGCTCGGCGCCCGCATCGGCCGAGGCGTCTGGTGCGACACCTACTGGCTGCCCGAGGCCGACCTCGTGCGCATCGGCGACGGCGCCAGCGTCAACCGGGGCTGCGTGGTGCAGACCCACCTGTTCCACGACCGGATCATGAGCATGGCACCGGTCACGATGGCCCCGGGCTCCACCCTCGGCCCGCACGGCATCGTGCTGCCCGGCGCGACAATCGGAGCACGAACCACGGTCGGCCCAGCATCGCTGGTGATGCGCGGAGAGAACGTCCCCGAGGACACCAGGTGGCTCGGCAACCCCATCACGTCGTGGCAGGGCAAGGGACAGACGTAGGCTGAGCGCCCGGTCACGCCGCGCGCGGTGACCGGGCGGACCCATCACGGCGCGGCGGCGGAGCAGGGGAGCGGACGCAGGTTGAGTGCCCAGCCAGCGGGTGTCGGCGCGAGCAGTTCGACGGACACCTATCTACCCGAGCACGGCAACGGCGGCTACCGCACCGAGCACTACGACGTGGAGCTCGACTACCGCCTCGGCACCGGCCGCCTCGCCGGCCGAGCCAGGATCACCGCCGTCGCCACCCAGCCGCTGACCCGATTCACCCTCGACCTCGGCCCGTTCCGGATCAACCGCGTGCTGATCGACGGCCGCGCCGCCGCGCGCTTCACCCACCGAGGCCACAAGCTCAACATCTGGCCGACCCGGCCGATCGCCGCGGGTGCCGAGTTCATGGTCGAGGTCCGCTACGTCGGAACCCCGGTGCCGATCCCCAGCCACTGGGGCGAACTCGGCTGGGAGCAACTGACCGATGGTGCGCTGGTCGCCGCGCAGCCGATCGGCGCGCCGTCCTGGCTGCCCTGCAACGATCACCCAACGGACAAGGCCAGCTACCGGATCACGGTGACCGCGCCGTCGGCGTATCGGGTGGTCGCCAACGGGCGGCTGGTGTCCAGTCGCGTCGGCGCCAGCACGACCACCTGGTTGTACGAGAGCAGCGAGCCCATGGCCAGCTACCTCGCGACCGTCCAGATCGGGCGGTACGAGCTGGGAGAGGTGATCGACGGCTCGGTGCCGATCCGCGCGGCCGTCCCACCCGCACTGGTCTCGTCATTCGGCCACGACTTCGGCCGGCAGGCGCAGATGATGGCTGTGTTCGAGCGCTGCTTCGGCCCCTACCCGTTCGCCGAGTACGCGGTCGTCGTGGTCGACGAGGAGCTGGAGATCCCGGTCGAGGCACAGGGCCTGTCCATCTTCGGCGCCAACCACATCGACGGCGTGCGCGGCGCGGAGAACCTCGTCGCGCACGAACTCGCGCACCAGTGGTTCGGCAACAGCCTCACCGTCGCCGACTGGCGGCATATTTGGCTGAACGAGGGCCTGGCGAACTACGCCGAGTGGCTGTGGTCGGAGGCGTCCGGCAGCGAGTCGGCCGAGGCACATGCCGCCCGCGCCTGGCGCAAGGTCGCTGCGCTCCCACAGGATCTCGTGCTGGCCGATCCCGGCGTGGCGCGAATGTTCGACGACCGCGTCTACCTGCGCGGAGCGCTTGCCATGCACGCCCTTCGGCGAACGCTCGGCGACACCGTCTTCTTCGCCTTCCTCGCCGACTGGACCACGACCCACCGGCACGGCACGGTCACCACGGCCCAGTTCACCGCGCTGGCCGAACGGCACGCCGGCCGAACGCTGGGAGAGCTGTTCACTCCGTGGCTGCACGCCCCGGCGCTGCCGCAGCTTCCGACCCCTGGTGCCAGGTGAGCACGCCGATCCGGTTCACCACGTAAGCCACCCCGAACGCTGCGGCGAGCGTCATCGCGCCCGACGCGGCCAGCGCGGCGGCTCCGCACCCGAACCAGGCCACGTCCGCAACGACGCGGGCCACACCACGCAACGGCTTGGCCGCCTTCGGCGAGCAGAACATGCCCCACAGCACGGCGAGCACGATCGGCGCACCGATCCCGGCGACCAGCTGTACGGCGACACCAGCATCCGTGCCGAATCCCCAGTACACCACCGCGGCGAGCGTGCCGAGTTCGAGCAACAGGGCAAGCAACAGGTTCGCGTTCCTCAGCCCAGACATCACGACTCACTCTCAGCTCAAGTTGCTCACGATAGCTAAAAAGCTAATCTTATTAGCTATCGTCGTCAAGCCTCGCCCGTTGACACCCGGTCCCGTGCTTCCAGGGGCGCCCCGGCGTCCCGCGGCGACTGTGTCTGCCTTCCGTCGTCTGTCTGTAGCTGCGCTGACGCGTCATCATCGACCCTCCTTGCGAGGTCGTCCTCACGGCGACGGGCCTCGGTCGACGGCTCGCAGCCAAGCCGGCCGCATCCGCTCCATCAGCCCAGTCTCCACCGGCGGCTCGGCAACCTCCTCCGTGTCTCGTTCTGTGCGGCCCTTCCCTCTGTTTCTCTGTCTCGTCGTAACTCGACCCTCATGTCCGGCTGTGCTCACGTTGATCCTCTCCTCTCGGCTGGTCCGCAATCCGCCGTGTCCTGCGGACCCTACGGTGGCCGGGACCTCCCTCAATGCGCGCGATCCCTCGTACCTTATCCCTAAGTTTCCATCTCTCAAGGCTATTTTCCACGTACGGGTCTTACGTATACCTAGTCACCTGTATCTAGCTATACCTAACGGCTAGTCCTACCTCTACCTTGTCCTACGCTCGACTGTGCATCTCGCAGTCGAACTCCAGGGCATCGCCTTCCGTAATGACCTCTACGTACGCCCATCTCACGGTCTTCGTCTCGTTGACGCCGCCCCCGTCCTCCTCCTTCTTGTCGCACCTCGCCGGTCGCCTTCCATGCCTCTGAACAGGTATTTTGTATCTCCGTGTGTAGCTTCCTGTGTGCAAAGTTATGCTTCAAACCGTGCTCTTTCTCGAGTCCTCACTCCGGTTGCACTATAAAGATCATCATTTAGAGTGAAGCTTTACCGCCTCTCCTTCGATATTCTTCACCCATGTCTCCCGTACAGGAATCGCTCGACCTGGATTGGCTCGCAGTCACTGCGACCGATCCCGGTCTCGCGTACCTGGACACAGTCGCACTGTTCGAACAGGTGATAGGCCGCGATCTCGACCAGCTCGACGCCGACCAGGTACTGGAAATACTCATCGACAGCCAACGGCTCGTCGCCACGATCGAAGCCCGTCAACTGCGTGCAATGGCTCGGTTCGCAGCTCTCCGCCCCAGCGACAAGCCTGGGCGGCAGTTCAGCGAGTTCGCCGCAGACGAAATCGCCCCGGCGGTCAAGTGGACCCGCACGGCCGCAGCCAACCGCCTGGGCCTCGCAGTCAGCCTGACCAACCGCCTGCCCGCCACTCTGCGCAGCCTCGAACGAGGAGAGATCGATCTGCTGAAAGCCCGCGCGCTGGACGAACTGACCGTGCCGCTGTCGGACACCCACACCAGGATCGTGGAAGCCTCAGTCCTGGCACGTGCGCCTCGGCAGACCGTGTCTCAGCTGCGACAGATCACCCGTCGTGCGGTACTCAAGGTCGATCCCGAAGGTGCCCAGCGCAGGCACGAGGTGTGTTCGAAGCAGCGCGCTGTGCGGATCCTTCCCCAACCAGAGGCCATGGCCGAACTGATCGCCTACCTGCCCGCCCACCAAGCCATCAGCATCTATCAGCGAGTGGACGCGGCAGCTCGGGCATCCGCCAAACCGAACGACGACCGCAGCGCTGCCGAGCGCCGTGCGGACGCCTTCGTCGGGCTGATGACCGGCGGAAACGGGATCCAGGCGCAGGTCCAGGTCACGGTGGCGGCGACGACCCTCGCCGGCGTCGACGACAACCCCGGTGACCTCGTTGGCTACGGAGCGATTCCGGCGGCTCTGGCCCGCCGCATCGCCGAAGATGGCACGTGGCGTCGCCTGCTCACCGACCCGGTGGACGGCTCGCTGCTGGACTACGGCCGCCGCACCTACCGACCGCCGGCCGCGCTGGCCGACCACATCGTCGCGCGGGATCGCACCTGCCGCTTTCCAGGTTGCATCCGCCCGGCGGCTGGCTGCGATCTCGACCATACGAAGAAGTTTCCGCTCGGCCCTACCGCGCACCACAACCTCGGAGCCCTGTGCCGGCATCACCACCGCGCCAAGCACAAGGCCAACTGGCGGATCGACCAACCCGGGTCGGGGCACTTCATCTTCACCAGCCCCACCGGTCGACGCTTCGAGCGCGCCCCGGAGCCCCTCGCCGATCCGCCGTTACAGCCAACCCACGTACCCATCACCGGCCGGACACCTGATCGAAGGCCGGGCCGATGCCCTGACGACTGATCTCGCCTTGGCCCGGTCCAACCGCACTGAGCCGGCCAAGCAGAGGATCCGTCTCACGGACTGAGTGGCAGTGCCGACTGCACCCGACCAAGGCCTGACGCCTGACGGGCTGCTAAAGCCGCTACGGCGCAGGCACATCGTCGCCAGGTCCGAGCTTCGCGAGCAGGATCTCCATATCCAGCTCGCCTTCGCGGGTCTGGCCACCGGACGCCAGGAAGGCTCGCATGCGGCGAATCGCCTCAGGCTCCGCCTTCGCCTGGATGAACAGCCGTGCCTCCTCGCTCAGCCGGTCATGGAGGGGAGTTGCTGGCAGGTCCACGGCCTGCTTGGCGAGTCGGACGGCGTAGGTCGGGAACGAGGCGATGCGCAGCGCCAACTCGCGGACGAACGACCCGATCTGTTCGGCCGGCAGGGCACGGTTGATCCATCCGTACCGCTCGGCCGCCACGGCATCGAAGTCGCCGGAGCCGAGCAGGATCTCCAAGGCGCGGGCGCGGCCCATCATGGCTGGCAGGTGCTGGGTGGCGCCGCCACCGGTCACCAGACCGAGTCCGACTTCCGGCTGTCCGAGCACGGCCAGCCCGACGGCGCCGAACCGCATGTCGAACGCGAGCGCGAACTCGGCGCCCGCTCCACGCATGCGGCCCTCGATGACGGTGATGGTGACCTGCGGCAGCGACCGATAGCGTTCCAGAAGCTGTTGGTACGCACTGAGTTCACCGGGTGCCAGCGGCGGGCTCGGTGGTCGGTTCAGGATGTTCGCCACGTCGAAGTGCGCCACGAAGTAGTCCGGGTCAGCGCTGTCGAACACGACGACGCGGACGTCGGCGTCGTTGCGCACCTCGGTCTGGAAACGATCCAGCTCCGCGAGCAGCGACACGTCCAGCAGGTTCATGGGTGGATGGTCGATCGTCACGAACGCCACGCCGTTGTCGATGGAAACGCGCATGCTGGCGTAGTCCTGGTACCCCATGGCCAGAAGTGTTCCAGCACAGTCGGATTCGCCGGGGCTCCGGTCCTGTTCTGCGCGGTTCGCCCAGGCTGGAGCGCGGCTCAGTTCAGCGACACTGCTTGGAGTCGATGGCGGTTCGCCAGGGCAGCGGCGACGCGGACGAACGCGGATAGTGCAGGTGAGCTGCTTCGTTTCGGCCAGGCGATCACCACAGTGGTCGACTCGGCGTCGACGACAGGCACAGCCACCAGATCGTCCCGGAGATGGCTGCACACCGACTCCGGCATCACCGCGATAGTGCGCCGTAGGGCGATGAGCTGCATCAACTGGCTCACGTCCCGCACCATCGGGCCGGTAGCGCCGTCCTTGGGTGCGCCTGGCCAGCGCGGCATCGTCTCGTCGCGCAGGTCGGCCACGCGTACGCTCAGCCGCTCGGCGAGGCGGTGGTCTCTTGGCAGCACCACGACGGAGCGGTACACGCGGAGTGTCTCGGTGTCGAAGCCGCTCAAGTCGTCGTACGGGCTGTGCAGTACGCCGATGTCGGCGCGGCCCTCGCGCAGCAGCGTGGCCTGCTCGCCGATGCCGCAGACCAGCATGTCCACGGGGACTGCGGCGAGTTCGGCCTCGTACCGGGTCAGGATGTCCATCATCATGCTTCCGTCGACACCGGGCTTCATCACCACGATCAACCGCTGCTCCGGTCTGCCGGCGCGCTGCGTGCGGCGGACCGCGGCGGCGACTGCTTCCAGGGCCTTCCTGCTCTCGCGGAGGAGCACCTCGCCGGCCGGGGTGAGCGACACCCTACGGCTGGTGCGTTCCAGCAGAGTCACGCCGAGCCGCCGTTCGAGTTGCCTGATCGCTCGTGACAGCGGTGGCTGCGCCATACCGAGACGCGCGGCGGCTCGACCGAAGTGCAGCTCCTCGGCCACGGCCACGAAGTAGGCCAGTTCCCGCGTCTCCGGGTCATCCATACCGTGAGGGTATCGGTGTGCACCAAGTCGGTATTTGCGCTCCACTCGTTTGCGCGGTGAGCTTGGTTCATGACTGACAACACCACCGGTTCGTCGCGAATCGCCCTGGTCACCGGGGCCAACAAGGGCATCGGCCAGCAGATCGCCGTTCAGCTCGCCGAACTCGGCATGACTGTGCTGCTCGCGGCCAGGGACCCGCGTCGCGGGGATGAGGCCGCAGCCGAACTGCGGGCGGCCGGCGGCGAAGCGCATTCCATCGCGCTCGACGTCACCGATGCCGCCTCGGTGCGGGCGGCCGCCGCGCAGGTGGACGATCGTTTCGGTCGGCTCGACGTTCTGGTCAACAACGCCGGCATTAGTGGAGGTGACGGGCAGTCGCCGAGCAGCGCCGACGTCGACCTGGTGCGAGCAGTGTTCGACACCAACGTCTTCGGCGTCATCACGGTGACCAACGCCTTCCTGCCGCTGCTGCTGCGGTCGGCGGCTCCGCGCATCGTCAACGTCTCGAGCGGCGTGGGGTCGCTGGCCGCGATGGCTGACCCGAACGGCCCGCTGGCGGAGATGCCCGCGTCCGCAGCGTATGTACCGTCCAAGACGGCGTTGAACTCGCTGACCGTGCAGTACGCCAAGGAGCTGAGGGAGAGCGGTGTCCTGGTCAACGCGGCCGACCCTGGTTACTGCGCTACGGACCTGAACGATCACCGCGGCTTTCGGACCGCCGCGCAGGGTGCCGCGATCGCCGTTCAGCTCGCCACGCTCGAAGCGGACGGGCCGACGGGTGGGTTCTTCAACGATGAGGGGCTTGTGGCTTGGTAAGAGGGCGAGAGTTGGTGTCGGAGTGATCGTCTGTTGTGGACATTGGGGGGAGGTGGTTGCGGGGATGAGGGGGAGTGGTGGGGGTGGGCGTCGGCTGAACTGGTGGCGGGGGTGAACCATTTGGATGCCCGAGCCGTGCATCAGGTGTGCCAGCACCTGCGGCGGGGAGGTCGTGATGCAACGAGAAGCGTTGAGCGGTTATCGGCTCGGGTCGGTCAGCCATGAGCCGGACCGCGACACCGATCTTGCGCCGCGGCGACCTGTCGAGTTCGCCTGTCCCAAGGGTCACGCGTTCACAGTGCAGTTTGCGGTGGATGCGGACCTGCCGACGATCTGGTCGTGCCGCCGACACGGGGATGCCGAGTGTGTGCGGACGGATGGCACGAAGCCGGAGTCCGGCGTTGATCGGGAGGTCAGGACGCATTGGGTGCTGTTCACCGAGCGTCGGTCACCCGAGGCGATGGCGGAACTGCTTGCCGAGACGTTGGTGGCCGTCGATCGGGCGCGTCGGTGCGTGACGACGCCGGTGCTGATCGGCGGGCGGCGATATGGGTTCCGTTATCAGCCTCAGGGTGGCAGTTCAGTGGGCGGGTGATGCTGCGGCTGCCGGTTGTCAGGCTGGGTTGTTGGCAGGCAGTTGGTCAGGCGGGCGGCTGGTTGGGTGCGTGGGTGGTGGGGGTGTCCGGGGCCTGGGGTGGTTATCTGAAGGTCGGGAACCCGGTTTGGAAGTTCGGGGGCAGAGTGACGTTTGTGGGGTACTGGGGCGCGTTCGAGCTGAAGCCAGGGACCGTTGGGGCTGAGTCTGTCGCCGACTGGATGAGGAAGAAGAAGCCGATCCCTATGGCCGCGATCACCAATCCCCCGAGTGCGGACGGGACACCGATGGAACGGTAGCCCTCGGCGAGATCCGCTTTGGTCGGGTTGTTGGGATGGTAAACCACCTCGATCGAGCGCCCGACGACGTAGGAGCGGTGGCGGGGCTGGAGGATCGTCGTTGTCACGTCCTCGCCGTCAGCGGTGCGGAACGTCACCACGGGCCGGAAGGTCAGGCCGCGTTCCTGGCGCGACACCATCTGGTTGTCGACCACGACGCCGGTCGCCCGGTGTCCGGCGTTGGCGAGCGAGCGACTCGACGTCCAGCGGATCAGCCCGAACACCGCCATCCCCAGGCCGATCAGCACGACGAGGCCGGCGAACGCGCCTAACAGCGTGGACATCATGGTCTGCATGGCTCAGCCTAACCGCCCCGTGATCACGGCGAGGGCGGTTTCTTGACAGGAGGTGCACAATGGAAAATCGGCATGCACAAAGGAGCTGCGACATGCCGACTGATAATAAGAACAGTAGCAACAGGGGGCCGGTTTGTCAATCCATTGGCGCGAACTGGAATTGCTCGCGGAGCGCACCCACGTCGACTTTCTGTACCAACGTCTCGATGCGGAACGAATGATTGCGGTGGACCGGTTCGAGCGGGCGCTGGGGGACGCGTCGGCCCGGGACCCCGAGGCGCGGTGGCAGCGCGACGTGGCCGTGCGGACCTGGTCGGCGCAGGTGATGCGGCTGCGCGGCGCTGACAACGGCCTGTGTTTCGGGCGGCTCGACGGCCACGCGGGTGAACGGCGTTACATCGGCAGGATCGGCCTGCTCGGTGACGACCTCGACGACGCGCCGCTGCTGGTCGACTGGCGTGCCCCGGTCGCCCGGCCGTTCTACTGCGCGACGGCGGCCAATCCCGAGGGCGTGGCGCGGCGACGGCAGCTGCACACCAGGTCCCGCGACATTCTCGGTTTTCACGACGAGGTCCTCGACATGGGCAATCTCGACACGGTCAACGGTGAGCGGGACACCGATTCGGCGCTGCTGGCCGCCGTGAACGCCCCGCGCACCGACTCGATGCGGGACATCGTCGCGACCATCCAGGCGGAGCAGGACGAGATCATCCGTCTCGGTTCGGGCGGCGTGCTCGTCATCCAGGGTGCTCCGGGTACCGGAAAGACCGCCGTCGCTCTGCACCGCGTCGCCTACCTCCTCTACACGCAGCGCGAGCGGCTTTCCAGGCGCGCGGTCCTCGTCATCGGTCCGAACGCGGGATTTCTCAGCTATATCGGCGATGTGCTGCCGTCACTCGGCGAGACCGACGTCGTGTTCGCGACGCTCGGCGAGCTGCTTCCCGGGTTGTCCGTCACGGCGACCGACTGGCCGGACACCCAGCGCGTGAAGGGTGTGGCCACCATGGTCGACGTGTTGGTCGCGGCCGTGGCCGACCGGCAGGAGCTGCCGACCGCGCCGATCGCGATCGACCTGTCGGACGTCACGGTGCGGCTGGACCGGCGCGTCGCCGAGTCGGCGCGCGATTGTGCTCGTGCGACCGGACTGCCGCACAACGAGGCCCGCGAGGTGTTCCAGGACGCGGTGATCGCCTCGCTCACCGAACGGGCGGTTCGGCTGATCGGCACCGGCTGGCTGCGGGTCGGCGGCGAGGACGAGGTCGCCGAGGATCTCGCCGCCGATGTGCGCGCCGAACTCGACGCCAGTTCGGCGTTGCGGGCCGCTGTGGACGGGCTGTGGCCGTCGCTGACTCCGCAGCGGCTGCTCGCCGAGCTGTTCGCCTCGTGGGACAGGTTGGCCGTGGCCGCCTCGTCGCTGCCGGCGGCGGACCGCGACGCCCTGTTCCGGGCGCGGGGCGATGAGTGGACGGTGTCGGACATCCCGTTGTTGGACGAGGCGATCGATCTGCTCGGTCCCGAGATCCCCGCGGACCGAAGTGCGGAACGGGAACGGAGTGCTGCCAACGACTACGCGCGGGGCGTGTTGCAGATCCTGGACACCGAAGAGGATCCGGCCGGGGAGTTGCTGCGAGCCGTCGACCTGGTTGACGCGGCGGCCCTGTCGGATCGGCACGCCGAGCGCGATCACCGGTTGCTGGCCGAGCGCGCCGCCGCCGACCGTGACTGGACCTACGGGCACGTGGTCGTCGACGAGGCGCAGGAACTATCCGAAATGGACTGGCGTGCGGTGATGCGGCGGTGTCCCAGTCGGTCGATGACGGTGGTGGGGGACCTGGCGCAGCGGCAGTCCGCCGCAGGAGCGAGGTCGTGGGCGGACATGCTCGACAGCTACGTGCCGGGGCGCTGGACCTATCGGGAGCTCACCGTCAACTACCGCACGCCGGCCGAGATCATGGCGGTCGCCGCAGATGTGCTCGCCGAGGCGGATCCCGCCATGAGCCCGCCGGAGTCGGTGCGGCGCAACGGGATCGCGCCGTGGTCGCGTCGGGTCGACGCCGCCGACCTGCCGATCGCCGTGGCCGTCGCCGTGGAAGGAGAGCTCGGGCGGGTCGGCGACGGCTCGGTCGCGGTGATCGCTCCGCACGGTCTGACGTTGGACGTGTCGGCTCCGGTGTTCACCCCTTACGGCGCAAAGGGACTGGAGTTCGACGCGGTGCTCATCGTTGAGCCGCAACGGATCCTGGCCGACGGGCCGCGCGGTGCGGCCGAGCTGTATGTGGCGCTGACCAGGGCGACGCAGCGGCTGGGCGTGCTGCACACCGAGCCGCTGCCGGTGTCGTTGTGCGCGCTGGTCGAACTCGCTCCGGCGGCGCAGCCGGCAGGCTAGTGCGCGGCCCGCTCGGCGGCGCTGCGCTCGACGCAGAACTCGTTGCCCTCGGGGTCGGCGAGCACGACCCAACCCGAGCCGTCGGGCCTGCGCTGGTCGGATACCTGGGTCGCGCCGGCCGTGAGCAGCCGCTCGACCTCCTCGTCGCGGGTGCGGTCGGTCGGCTGGATGTCGAGGTGCACGCGGTTCTTCGCGGCCTTCTCGTCGGTCACCGTGACGAACAGCAGCAGCGGTCCGGTGCCCTTCGGTGGGACCACGGCGGCCTCGGGGTCGCCTGGGTGGTCGTCGTCGCCAATCGGGTGGCCGGTGACCAGGCTCCAGAAGCGTGCGAGCGCGTACGGGTTGGCGCTGTCGAAGGTGATGTGGTTGACGAGTGAACTCACGAGTGCTCCAGGTGGCTTGATCGCTACCTGGCGATCATCGCACTTGGCCGCGCCGGGCTCGCGAGAACGCCTCGGTGGGCGGCGCCGTCACGGCACCGCCCACCGGGGTTCGCGGTCGGGTGGTTAGTCGTAGGGGACGCCGCCGTCGGTGCCGCCGGTGCCGGCGACCGCGACCTGGGGTGCGACGAACCCGGTCACGGACACCAGCGCGATGCCGAGAGCGACGGCGATCGCGGCGACCATTCGTCTGATTCGCATGATGAACCTCCGCTGACAATTCGTCCGGGGCTCCAGCGGCTCAAAGGTCGCACGGGACGGATGGCGGGCGAGGGAATCATCGGTAAACAACGGGCCAACGCTGCGCGACGGGCGTGAACGTGGCTAGGGGCGCGTTGTCGAGACCGCCGAAGAATGTCGACGGATATCTCGTATAATTTAGCAGTATAGCTATTGTTAATCTTTTATTAACCGAGTATTATCCGAGAAATGTCGAACCCGGTCCGGGGTTGCGCGCTGATCGGTCGCGGTGACGAGTTGTCCCGGCTGGTCGGCTGGGTCGACGCGGCCGCCGCGGGCCGGGGCCGCGCGGTGCTCGTCGAGGGTGAACCGGGCATCGGCAAGTCGACGCTGCTGCGGGCCGCGTGCGCCGCGGCCGAACGGCGCGGCTGTCAGGCGTTCTGGGGCGCCGGTGACGAGCTGGGGCAGGCGCTGCCGCTGCTGCCTTTGTTGGAGTGCCTGCGGATTCATCGGTCCACTGTGGACGGTGAGCGCACGGAGATCATCCGACTGCTGCGCGGCGAACTGGCCGCCGACAGCGCGGACCTGACCGCCGCAGCCGGCGAGCGGCTGGTCGGGCTCGTGGACGACCTGTGCGCGGCGGCGCCGACCGTGCTGGCGATCGACGACCTCCAGTGGGCTGATCCGGCCACCCTCGCTGTCTGGGGCCGGCTCACCAGGTCGGCGCGGCAGCTGCCGCTGCTGCTGATCGGGGCGACCCGGCCGGTGCCGCGCCGCGACGACGTGGCCGCGCTGCGCAGATCCGTCGAGGCCGACGGGCTGCTGCGGCTTGGCCCACTGTCGGAGCAGGCCGTGCGTCGGCTGCTCACCGAGTTGACCGGCGGAACACCCGGCGACGGGCTGCGCAGGCTGGCCGATGGTGCGGCGGGCAATCCGCTGTACCTCACCGAACTCGTCGACGCGCTCGCCAGGGGCAACGGGGTCGCGGTCGCCGACTCCGGGGTGGTCGAGGTCGCCGAGGTGCCCGTGCCGGACTCGCTGCCGGCCGCCATCGCCGACCGGCTCGGTTTCCTGACGCCGTCGACCAGGGACGCGGTGCGCGCCGCCGCGCTGCTCGGCGTCGAGTTCTCCGTCGCGGACCTGGCAATCGTGCTGCGCAGAAGGATCGCCGACCTGGTGGCCGCGCTCGACGAGGCCTGCGCCGCCGGGGTCCTCACCGAGGCCACCGACGGGCTCGCGTTCCGGCATCCGCTGATCCGCGCCGCGCTCTACGGCCAGCTGCCGGCCGCCGTGCGCGCGGCCTGGCACCGCGACGCCGCCCGCGCGTTGGCCGAGGCTGGCGCGTCGGTCGACCGGGTCGCCAGGCAGCTGCTTCCTGCCCTCGACGGCCCCGACGCGGACGCGTTGACGGCGCGGGGCGAACACGGCTGGGCGCTGCGGTGGCTGGTGGACGCCGCGCCCGTGCTCGCGGCCCAGGCGCCGAAGGTCGCGGTGGAGTTCCTGCGCAGGGCGGTGGCCAGCGCGCCGGCCGGCTCGGAGGGACGCGAGGTGCTGCTGTGCCGGCTCGCCGACGCGCTCTACCGGGTCGGCGAACACGATGCGGCGGAACGGGTCGCCGCCGACGCGCTGGGGCAGGTCGCCGAGCTGGACCGCGTGGTCGATCTGCACTGCACCCTGATGCAGTGCCGCGCGATGGCCGGCCGGGCCCGCGAATCGCTTGTCGCGCTTGACAAAGAGCTTGCCAGGGAGAACCTGACGGCGCGGGCGCGCGCCAGGCTCACGGTGCTCGCCGCCCGCACCCACTGGCATCTCGGCGAAGTGGCCAGGGCCGGCGAGGTCGCGACCGCGGCGCTCGCCGAGGACACCGACCGGTGGACCACCGCGTGGGCCCTGCACGTGTTGACCATCGTGGCCATGGTGCGCGGCGAGATGCCGGCCGCGCTGCCGATGTTCGAACGGGCGCTGGCCGTGTCGCAGGACGATCCCGCGCTGACGGACCTGCGGTTGTTGTTGCAGATCAACCATGCGGTCACGCTCGGCGAACTCGACCGGCCTGCGGAGGCGCTGACCGCGGCCAGGCAGGTCCGGCGATCGGCCGAGCGCACCGGCAGCGTGGTTCGCCTCGCGCAGGCGCAGAGCGCGCTCGGGCAGCTGCTGCTGGACACCGGGCGCTGGGACGACGCGATCGCCGAGGTCGACGTGCTTGCTGACGAGTCGAAGGACCCCACCGTCGCGTGCTGCGACCACGGCGTCGCGGCGTTGATCTGCTTCCACCGAGGCGAACCGGCCGACGCGCGTCGGCACCTTGCCGCGGCCGCGCCCTACGCGGAACAGTTGGGCGGCAGGGTGATCGGCCAGCTCGCCGTTGCGCGCAGCGCGGATCTGGAGCACGAGGGAACGCCCGTCGAGGCGCTGGCTGTGCTCCGCGCCGCGCTGCGCAACCGGACCGGCGTCGAGGATCTGCTCGCCGACGCGGTGCGGCTGGCCGTGCTGGTCGGTGACCGCGCGACGGCCCGCGCCGCGACCAGACGCGCGGAGGCCCTCGGCGGGGCAGCCGCCGCACCGCACCGCCGCGCCGCCTCCCGGTACTGCCGGGGTTTGCTCGACGACGATCCCGCGACGCTGCTGCTGGCCGCCGACGCCTACCGCGAGGCGGGTCGGCCGTTGCCGAGGGCCGCCGCGCTGGAGGCTGCCGCCGTCGGGTTCGCCGACGCCGGCGACCGGGGGTCCGCGCGGGCGGCGTTCACCGGGGCGCTCGACCTGTTCGCGTCGCTCGGCGCGGCGTGGGACGTGTCGCGGCTCCAGGCGCGGTTCCGCGGTTACGGCATACGCAGGGGGCCGCGCGTGAAGCATCGGCAGGCCCGCAGCGGATGGGAGAGCCTGACGCCGACCGAGGCGACCGTCGCGGGGTTGGTCGTGCTCGGCCTGTCGAACCCGCAGATCGCGGCGCGGCTCTACCTGTCGCCGCGCACGGTGGCGACGCACGTCTCGCACGTGCTGGCCAAGCTCGGCCTGCACTCGCGCATCGACATCGCCAGGGAGGCCACGGCCCGGCCCGGCACCGGCCGGGTTTCCTGAGCCGCGAGCGGAACCGCCCTACCCCGCCTGTCGGTCGGTGGTGGGCCGGATCGGCGCGACCGGGGGCGCGGTTTCGGCAGCGGGTTCCCATTCGGCCGCGTCGCGGCCGTGCCGCATCCTGCTCCACAACGGCACCGCGTACCACCACGTGCAGAACCACAGCAGCGTGCCGCTGGCGATCCAGGCGGCGAGCGCGATGTTGAGCACCACGTCGAGAATCAGCAGCAGTGCCGAGCTGAGCGAGAGCATCAGCAGGGCGAGGCCGAACACGGCGAACAGGCCGGACGCTCGGACCAGCAATCGCTTGAGGCGCCTCGCGAAGACCACCCGGTGGAACGGGGCGGGCGCGATGAGCAGGGCGGTCGCCGCCGCGCCGAGGATGAGGCTGGTGACGTACACGCCGCGCTGGAAGTCCGTCAGCGCGGTGAACCTCGGGGTGAACGCGAGGGTGAACAGGAACGCGAGCAGCAGTTGCACTCCGGTCTGCGCGACGCGCACCTCCTGGAGGATTTCGCCGTAGTTGCGGTCGAGCCGCTGGGTCGGTGTCTCGCCACGCGCCGCGTAGTTCCAGCTGTCGTGCGGGTGCGGGAGGTGGTTGCTGTGCGGGGACATGGGCGGGCTCCGTTTCTGCTGTCGCGCTACCCGTGACGATCACCGCCCACGTCCGTCGAGACATCCGTACACCGACGGATGTGCGAACTTTCCCCCCACGTCGAGCCGTTGTCACCTGACGTCAATGTTGGCTAGTCACCTTTGAACATGTACAGCCAAGTACTTGATCGGGAGGTCAGCATGACGAAATCGATCGCCGCCGACTCCGACCACCTCGACGTCGACGCGGACGGCGCGACGCTGCGGTTCCCCGCCTTGTGGCTCCGGGACAACTGCCCGTGCGTGGAGTGCCGCGACCCACGCACCGGGCAGAAGTTCCTCGGCATAACCGACCTCGCCGAGGACACCGCCGTCACGGCGGTCGAGCAGACCGACACCGAGGTGACCGTCGTGCTCGGGCCCGACGGCCACCGGTCCACCTTCAGCAGGTCCTGGCTGGCCGGCAACGCGCTCGACGACGGCGATCCCGGCGACGGCAGGACCGAGCGCGGTAAACGGCTCTGGCTGGCAGACGATCTGCGCGGCAGGCTGCCGGAGGGCAGCTGGGCGGACTACCTCGCCGACCCGGCCGAGCGGGTCCGCTGCCTCGACGCGGTGCTGCGGCAGGGATTCGTGCTGCTGCGGGACGTGCCCTGCGAGGACGGCGCGGTGCGTGACGTCGCGGAGAGCTTCGGCTACGTCCGCGAGACCAACTACGGCTCGCTGTTCGACGTGCGGGTCGAGGCGACGCCGAACAACCTGGCGTTCACCGGGCTGGCGATCTCGCCGCACACCGACAATCCCTACCGGGATCCCGTGCCGACCCTCCAACTGCTGCACTGCCTGCGCAACGCGGTCGACGGCGGCGAGACCGGTCTCGTCGACGGCTTCCGGGCCGCCGCGCTGCTGCGCGCCGAGGACCCCGAGGTGTTCGCGGTGCTCGCCGGGACACCGGTGCCGTTCGCCTTCGCCGACGCGGACACCGCGCTGCGCGCCGACCGGCCGCTGATCGGTGTCGACCCGGCGGGGCGGATCAGGGAGGTGCGGTTCAACAACCGGTCCATCCAGCCGCTTCGCCTGCCCTACCAACGGATCGTGGAGTTCTACGCGGCCTACCGGCGGTTCGCCGAGTTGCTGGTCCGACCCGACCTGCTGCTCACGTTCCGGCTCGCGCCCGGCGACTGCCTGATCTTCGACAACACCAGGGTGCTGCACGCGCGCACCGCGTTCGCCGACACCGGGGACCGTCATCTCCAGGGCTGCTACGCCGACCTGGACTCGCTGATCAGCTCCCTTGCTGTGCTGCGCCGAAAGGTGGACGCGTGACCGAGGCTGTGAGTCCCGTCGACCGCATCGCCGACCTGTTCGCCGGCGAGAGCGCTGGAGAGTACCTGGGCGAACGCGTCACCGTGGCCGTGCACATGATGCAGGCCGGCGCGCTCGCCGAGGCGGCAGGCGCGCCCGAGCACCTGGTCGCCGCAGCGCTGCTGCACGACGTCGGCCACTTCCACGGCAGCGTCACCGGGCAGGAGCTGATGGCGGGCAAGGACAACCGGCACAGCGACACCGGCGCGGCCTGGCTGGCGCAGTGGTTTCCCGCCGAGGTCACCGAGCCGATCCGGCTACACGTCGCGGCGAAGCGCTACCTGTGCGCGGTCGAGCCCGCCTACGTCGCGGCGCTGTCCGAGGCGTCGGTGTACACGCTGTCGGTGCAGGGCGGCCCGATGACGCCGGATCAGGCCAGCGCGTTCGCCGCGCTGCCGCACGCGCGGGCCGCCGTCGCCGTGCGCCGCTGGGACGACGCAGCCAAGGATCCCGACGCGCCGACCCCGGGCTTCGACCACTTCCGACCGCTGCTCGCCCGGTTGCTGCGGTCCTGAGCGCCGCAAAGCCCACAGGAGCCGCAAAGCCTACAAGAATCGCAAGACCCACAGGCGCCGCAAGACCAACAAGAGCCGGCAAAACACCCAAGAGCCCGCAAAGCACACAGGAGCCGCACAATCCGCAGGCCGAGGCGGTCAGCGTGCCTTGGTCGACGGGCCGGGACCGGGCTGCCGGGACAGCGCGTTGGCCGCGACGGAGTTGTGCACGGTGAACGCGACGGCGTCGCCGAGGTAGCGGTCCTCGGACCACTCGACCGGCGTGCCCGAGGGGTCGGTGCTGCGGCGGCGCTCCCGCAGGATCGGCACCCTCGGGCGGACGTCGAGCAGGCGCGCGTCCTCGGTGGAGGCGGGCACGGCGTCGATGATGTGCTCGGCGTCGGTGAACAGCACGCCGAGTTCCGCGAGGCGTTCGGTGATCGACTCGATGTCGGGGTCCATCCCCGCGACCAGCGCGCCGACCCGGTCCGGGTACGCGGTGCGCTCGATCATCACCGGGCGTCCCGACAGCATGCGCACCCTGGTGAGGTGGTAGATCCGGCTGCCGTCGGCGATGTTGAGCTGCTCGCGTTCCAGCGCGGTGGCGTCCCGGCGCTCCAGGCTGACCACCCGGCCGGCCGGTTCCTCGCCGACTGCCCGTGCCCACCGGGAGAAGCTGAGCAACTCGGTGAAGCTCTGGAGCCTCGGTCCACTCAGGACGATTCGCCGCGCCCCGCGTCGGGACGCGATCACACCCTCCGCGCGCAGCGCCGAGAACGCCTGGCGGACCGTGCCGCGCGACACGTCGTAGCGCGCGGCCAGTTCGCTCTCCGAGGGCAGGCTGGCGCCGGCACCGTAGTTGCCGGCGACGATGTCGGCCCTGAGATCGTCAGCGACCCGGCGATAGAGGGACCTCTGTTCGTGGTCCCGGCTGTCCGTCATGTCAGTGAGGTTATCCGGGCCGGATCCGGCCCCGCGCCCGGTCGGTCGGCGTCGCCGAAAGTTTGCCTACATGTACGGACATGTTTGAGCCTATCCAGCCAAGCCCGCACTACCGTCAGCCCCGCTCGACACCCCCACCAGCACGTTTCCGCTCGCCAGAGGCCGATTTTCGTGACCGGCCGAGGTCGGGTGGTCGCACAGTGAGCGCGACAGCCCACCGTGCACCTCGGGGGCGGCGACGCGCCATCACCAGTTCATCTCCACGCAACGCACTTCGTGGACTGTCCGCTGGGCACACCACACATCGTCGGAGGACATCGCAGTGAACAGAAGGTTCGTTGGTCTCGTCGCGGGTACCGCCATCCTGGCGCTGTCCGCCACCGCATGCGGGGGCGGCTCGAACGCGACCACCGCGAGCAACGGCAACAGTTCGGGCAAGCCCGACACTGCCGTGTCCGTTGCCGACCTGGGTGGCATGGACAAGCTGGTCGCCGCGGCCAAGGCCGAGGGCGAGCTCAACGTCATCACCCTGCCGCACGACTGGGCCAACTACGGCGAGATCCTGGACGCCTTCAAGAACAAGTACGGCCTGAAGATCAACGAGACCAACCCCGAGGGCACCAGCCAGGACGAGATCAACGCCGTCAAGCAGCTCAAGGGCCAGAACCGCGCGCCGGACGTGCTCGACCTCGGCGGCGCTTTCGCCCTGTCCGCGACCAAGGACGGCCTGCTCGCGCCCTACAAGGTCGCCACCTGGGCCGACATCCCCGACACCCAGAAGGACACTGCCGGCAACTGGTTCAACGACTACGGCGGCTTCATCTCCATCGGCTACGACGCCGCCAAGGTGCCCAACCCGCCCAAGAGCTTCGCCGATCTGAAGAAGCCCGAGTACGCCGGCAAGATCGCCCTCAACGGCGACCCGACCAAGGCAGGCGCGGCGTTCGCCGGCGTCTACGCTGCGGCGCTGGCCAACGGCGGTTCCTTCGACGACATCAAGCCGGGCATCCAGTTCTTCGCCGACCTGAAGAAGGCCGGCAACTTCATCCCGGTCAGCGCGAACGCCGCGACCATCGAGAGCGGCCAGACGCCGATCACCGTCGACTGGGACTACCTCGAGGCCGGCTACGCCAAGAAGCTGACCGGCAAGGTCGACTGGAAGGTCACCGTCCCCTCGGACGGCGTGTACTCGAACTTCTACTGCCAGGCCATCAGCAAGACCGCGCCGCACCCCGCCGCCGCCAGGCTGTGGGAGGAGTTCCTGTTCTCCGACGAGGGCCAGAACCTGTGGCTCAAGGGGCAGTCCCGCCCGGTGCGGCTGCCGAAGATGACCGCAGCCGGCACTGCGGACAAGGCCGCTGTCGCCGCGCTGCCGCAGGTGTCCAACGACGTGAAGTTCCCGACCAACGACCAGATCGACGCGGCCAAGAAGGTTGTCGCGGCGGAGTGGGCGAAGGCGCTCGGCTGATCTGATGACAGTCAGCAACACGACGACCAGGACGGGCGCGGCGGGACTCTCCGCCGCGCCCGCCCGGCCCACCGGACGCCGGTGGGTAGCACGCGCGGCGGGCCTGCTCGGCCTGCTGCCTTTCCTTGCCTACACCGGACTCTTCCTCGCCGCGCCGGTGGTGATGGTCGTGGTCGGCGCGTTCCAGGACAACGACGGCGCGTTCACCACCGACAACGTCACCACGGCGGTGTCCGACCAGTACGGGCGGGCCTTCGTCACCAGCATCGAGCTGTCCGCGCTGACCGCCGTCGTCGGTGCCGTGCTCGGCGCCGTCCTCGCGCAGGCCGTCCTCAGCCGTCGGCCGGATGGCGTGCTGCGCAAGGCGGTCACGAGCGCGTCGGGTGTGCTCGCCAACTTCGGCGGCGTGCAGCTGGCGTTCGCGTTCATCGCGACGCTCGGCAGCATCGGCATCGTCACCAAGGCGTTGGCCGCCGTGGGCCTGGACATCTACCAGGGCGGCTTCACGCTGTTCGGCTTCACCGGCATCGCGATCGTGTACATCTACTTCCAGGTGCCGCTGATGCTGATCGTGTTCACCCCGGCGCTGGAGGGCATGCGCGAGCAGTGGCGCGAGGCGGCGGAGAACCTCGGCGCGACCCGCTGGCAGTACTGGCGGCACGTCGCGGGACCCGTGCTGCTGCCGCCGTTCCTGGCGTCCCTGTTGTTGTTGTTCGCCAACTCCCTGTCGGCGTTCGCGACGGCCGAGGCGCTGACCAACGGGATCATCGGCCTGGTGCCGATCCAGATCGGCGCCCTGGTGTCCGGCAACGTCGTCGCCGACCAGCAGAACCTCGGCAAGGCGCTGGGGCTGGGCATGGTCATCGTGGTTGGGCTCGTGATGGCCGTCTACTACAGGATCCAGCGGCGGACGGCGAGGTGGCTGGGATGAGCACGCAACGTCGCCGCGCCGCGCGTTGGCCCGTGATCGTGCTGGTGGTCGCCGGCCTCTACTTCCTGCTGCCGATGGTCGCCTCGCTCGAGTTCAGCCTCCGCGACGTGCACAACACGCACAGCTTCGCCGCGTGGGGCAGGCTGCTGTCCTACCCCGGGTTGCTGGACACGCTGTTCACCTCGCTGTGGGTCGCGTTCGGCACCGTCGCGCTGACGCTGCTGCTGATGGTGCCCACCGTCAGCTGGGTGCACCTGCGTCGCCCCAAGCTGAAGCGGTTCGTCGAGGGAATCAGCCTGCTGCCACTGGTGATTCCGCCGATCGTGTTGGTCAACGGTGTGCTCGTGGTGTTCCAGGACGCCCCCGAGATCGTGAACGGCACGCCGCTGATCCTGGTGTTCGAGTACGTGATCCTCGCGCTGCCGTTCACCTACCGGACGCTGGACGCCGGGCTGTCCGCGATCCCGCTGGCCACCCTGGTCGAGGCCGCGCGCGGGCTCGGCGCCAGCTGGCCGGTCGTGCTGCTTCGCGTGGTGCTGCCCAACATCCGCACCGCGGTGCTCGGCGCGGCGCTGCTGAACCTGGCGCTGGTGATGGGTGAGTACACCCTGTCCAGCATCCTGCTGATGCAGACCTTCCCGGTGTGGATGGTCAGCACCGGCCGCACCGACGCCGGCGTGTCCGTCGCGGTGTCGCTGCTGAGCCTGCTGATCGTCTTCGTGCTGTTGTTCCTGCTCTCCATCGTGTCCGGCCGCCGCACCCGCGAACTCCGGCCGTTCACCCCGAGTGCCTCATGAGGTCGTTGTCGATGACTGTTACCGAAGCCGCACCCGAGGCCGTCAAGCGCGCGGGCACCTCGGTGGAGTTCCGAGGGCTGCGCCGCTCGTTCGGCGAGGTCGCCGCGCTGGACGGGCTCGACCTGGCCATCGCGCCGGGTGAGCTGGTCGCCCTGCTCGGCCCGTCCGGCTGCGGCAAGACGACCGCGCTGCGGGTGCTGGCCGGCCTCGAGCAGGTCGACGCCGGCGAGGTCCTCGTCGACGGCGGCGACGTGACGGGTGTGCCGGCGAACAAGCGCGACATGGGCATGGTCTTCCAGTCCTACAGCCTGTTCCCGAACCTCGCGGTGCGCGACAACGTCGCGTTCGGGCTGCGGCTGCGCGGTGTCGCGGCCGCCACCCGCCGCAGGCGCGCGCAGGAACTGCTGGAGCTGGTCGGCCTCGACTCGCACGGGCACCGCTACCCGCACCAGCTCTCCGGCGGCCAGCAGCAGCGGGTCGCGCTCGCCAGGGCGCTGGCCATCGAGCCGCGCGTGCTGCTGCTCGACGAGCCGCTGTCCGCGCTCGACGCCCAGGTGCGCACCCAGCTGCGCGACGAGATCCGCCGCCTCCAGCTGCGGGTCGGCATCACGACGCTGTTCGTGACGCACGACCAGGAGGAGGCGCTGTCCATCGCCGACCGGGTCGGCGTGATGCGCTCGGGCCGACTTGAGCAGTGCGACACCCCGGCCGAGCTGTACCAGCGGCCGGCCACGGCGTTCGTCGCCGAGTTCGTCGGCACCATGAACCACGTGCCCGGTGTCGTCGCCGGGCAGGAGGTCGTGGTCGCTGGCCACCGGCTGACGTTGGCGGAACCGGCCGGCGCACGCGACGGACAACTCGTGAAGGTGTTGCTGCGGCCCGAATCCGTCACGCTCACGGCCGAGGCCGATGGCCAGGCGCTGGTGAGCGATCGCAGCTTCCGGGGAGCCGTGACGCGGGTGACCGCCACGCTGCCCGACGGCACCACGCTGCTGGCCGACCTGCCAAGCGTCACTGCGGCCGACCTCCAGCCGGGCGCACAGGCCGCCGTCCGGTTCGCGCCGCAGCCCGTGCTGCTCGCCGAGGGCGAGTAGTGGACACCGCGCGTCGCCGCATTGTCCGGGCGGGCAAGGACGACCGGGGCTACCAGCGGCTGTTGGCCGCCCCCGGCGAGCCGCACGTGGTCCGCGAGGACCTGGCCGCCGCCGCGCCGGGTCGGGGCGACACCCGCGTGTCGGTGCTGGCCTTCGCGCACCTGTCGGACCTGCACGTGATGGACGCGCAGTCGCCGACCCGCGTGGAGTTCCTCGAACGCCACGCGGACCCGGACTCCCTGCACCGGCAGCAGGTTCCGGCCGTCGGCACCTACCGGCCGCAGGAGATGTTCACCACGCACGTCGCGGAAGCCATGGTCCGGGCCGTCAACGACGTGCCGACGCCGCTGGCGTTCGCGATCTCCACCGGCGACGCCACGGATGCCTGCCAGGCCAACGAGTTGCGCAACTACCTCGCGGTGCTCGACGGCGGCACGGTGCGGCCCGGCTCGGGCGACCCGAACCGGTGGGAGGGCGTGCACGCGAGCGATCCGGCCACCTACGACACCAGGTACTGGCATCCCGACGGCACGCCGGAGGGCTGCGCGGACGACCTGCCGCGCGCCGCGTACGGCTACCCGACGGCTCCCGGCGCGCTCGCCGCCGCCGCGAAACCGTTCCAGGCCAACGGGTTGTCCATGCCGTGGTACGCGGTGCACGGCAACCACGACAACATGGTGCAGGGCACCGTGCCGCCGACCGTCGAACTGGCGCGCGCCACCGTCGGCACCCGCAAGGCGGTCGGCCTGCCCGAGGGCGCCGACGAACTGGGGCTGCTGCTCGGTTTGGCGAGCGCGCAGCCCTCCGCAGTGGCCGCGCTCGCGAAATCCCCGATGGTGTCCGTCACCGCCGACCCGGAGCGGCGGCACGTGACGCGGACCGAGTGGGTCGCCGAGCACCTGCGCTCCGACGGAAAGCCGCGCGGCCACGGATTCGGCGACGACAACGTGGCCGACGGCACCGCCTACTACGCCTTCGACAGCGGCGTGGTGCGCGGACTCGTCCTCGACACCGTCAACCCGCACGGACACTGGGAGGGCTCGCTCGACCTCGCGCAGTTCGAGTGGCTGGAGGACCAGCTGCGTGCGGGGTCGCGCCGCCACCTCGCCGAGGACGGCTCGCTCGTCGACCAGCCCGACGCGACCGACCGGCTGTTCGTGCTGTTCAGCCACCACCCGTTGGACAGCCTCGTCAACGACAACGGGTCAGGTCGGCTGCTCGCCGAGCCGATGCTGCGCCTGCTGCTGCGGTTCCCCAACGTCGTGCTGTGGGTCAACGGGCACACCCACACCAACACGGTGCGCTGCCATCGGCGCGCCGAGAACGCCGTGCTGCCCGGCGGTTTCTGGCAGGTCACCACCGCGTCGCACATCGACTGGCCGCAGCAGGCCAGGGTCGTCGAGCTGCTGGACAACCGGGACGGCTCGCTGTCGATCGTCGGCACCGTGCTCGACCACGTCGGCCCGCTTGCCTGGACCGGCGAAGCGGATCCCATCGCGCTCGCCGCACTGTCCCGCGAGCTGGCCGCGAACTACTGGCAGACAAGGGACAACGCGGCACGCGAGAGCATCGGGGCCGGCACGCCATCGGATCGCAACGTGGAGCTGTTGCTGCCGCACCCCTTTGGCTGACAACGGTTCGCTGGCAAACGGATCGCCGGGCCGGCGCGACGGTCGACCCGGCGACCTGGACTACTCCCCGTCGGCGAGGTCGCGGCGCAGCCTCGCCAACGTCCTGGAGAGCAACCGGGACACGTGCATCTGCGAGACGCCGACCTGCTCGGCGATCTGCGTCTGCGTCATGTTCGCGAAGAACCGCAACACGATGATCGTCCGCTCCCGCTTGGGCAGCTGCTGGATCAATGGGTGCAGGGCCTCCCGCTGCTCGATCTCCTCCAACGCGACATCGGGCTCGCCGAGGGTGTCACCGAGGCTGGTCGAGTCGTCGTTGACCAACAGGTCGTCCAGCGAGGTGCTGCGGTGGGCGTTGGCGGCGGCCAGGCCCTCGTAGACCTCCTCGACGGAGACGTCGAGGTGCGCGGCGAGCTCGCTCGGCCTCGGCGACCTGCCGAGCTGTTGGGACAGCTCGCCGACGGCCGAGTTGATCGACAGGTGCAGGTTCTTCAACCGCCTCGGCACCCGCACGGACCAGCTGGTGTCGCGGAAGTGCCTGCGCACCTCGCCCATGATCGTGGGCACCGCGAAGGACAGGAAGTCCACCTCGCGCGTCAGGTCGAACCGGTCGATCGCCTTGATCAGGCCGATGGTCGCGACCTGCACGAGATCCTCGGACTGCTCGCCCCGGTTGCTGAAGCGCTGCGCGATGTGTTGCGCCAACGGCAGGTGGCCGGTGACCAGCTCGTCGCGCACCTCGCCCCGGGCTGGGTCGTCCTCTGCCAGCTCCGCCAGGCGCAGGAACAGCGGGGCGAGGTGGCTGTACTCGTGTCTGGCCGTGTCGGGCGCCGGGGACGTCGACTTCGGATGGCTCATCCGTTGACTGCCATCGAGGGCGTCTTCACGAACTCGACGCGCACCCCGTTCTTCCCGGGATCGGCCTCACCCAGCTGCACCACCTGCGCCGAATCGGTCAGCGAGGTCAGCACGCGCCAGCCGAACTTGTCGTCCTCCGGCCGGGCCTCGCCCGCCGAGACCGCCGTGGCGCTCACCCGGATCTCGCTCTCGGCCACCTCGAACCGGCAGGTCAGGTCCGACTCGGCGACGGCGAGACCCACCAGCGTCGAGCACACCTGGTCGACGGCCAGCTTCAGGTCCTCGACCGCGTCGAGGTCGAAGTCGGCGCGCATGGCCAGGTCGCCGGCGACCACCCGGACCGTCGACAGGTGCTCCGGGTTGGCTCGTACGCGAATCTCCACATCCCACATCGGACTCGACGGCTCCAGGTTGTTGTGGCGGGAACTGGGCACGATCACCTCGGCACATCCTGCTCGGTGCACGACGACCGCGGCACAGCGCGCACGGTCGACCCTGCTGACGGGCATGACGTTACGTGGTGTGCCAGTTGGACGACCATCCGACGTGCCTCCTCTCGCTCGGCTCGCCCGACCCGGATACCCCTGGCACGGTGCGGCTACACCTGCCGGCACATCACGATCCTGGTGTCTCGGCCACCGCCTAGGCGGACCGACGGGCACAGCCGGGACGACGAGCCCTGGCGCCGCGTTGGGGGCCTGGCAGGCTAGTCGCCGAGCGGCCGGCTCGACCCGCGCAGCAACACGAGGTTGCCATCGCGGTCGAACTCGGGGCGGGCCGTCACGTGCAGCCGCCGCCGGGCCGGCCCGCTGGCCAGCCTCAGCACGGTGCTCAGCTGGTTTCCCCTGGTCACGGCGTCCTGGAACTCCCGCCGCGCGCGGCTGCGGTCGCGCGGATCCAACAGCACCAGCAGCTCCTCCGGCTTGACCGGCGCGCCGCCGGGGTCGCTGCCGAGGATCGTGCTCAGCACCCGGTTGCCGAGCAGCGTCCCGCTCGCCGGATGGAACACCCACAGGCCGACGTCCTCCTTTTCGGCGCTGCGCAACAACTCCTCGTTCTCGGTGTGGTCCGACCACGGCGCCGGCCTGCTCACCGGATGCCAGGTCACCAGCACCGCGTCCCACAGGCGCGCCGCCCGCATCCGGTAGGTGCGGCCGGCCAGCGGCGACGCGTCCAGGATCGGGTCGGGCGTGAGGTGGTCGATGTCGGCGAGCCGGTTGTGCCGCACGACGTCGACCAGCGCGTTGAACACCCGCCCGCCCGCCATCGACGGATACAGCTCGAGCAGGCTGCGCCCGACGATCTCCTCGATGGTGCGGCCGTCCGCGTCGACCACGGCCCTGTTGCCGTAGTCGATCCGGAAGTCCGTCACCTCGCTGCGCCCGTCCCGCCCTCGGCGCGGGGTGAGCACCAGCATCGGGTCCAGCGAGGTCTCCACCACGATCGTCAGCGCCGACGTCGGCGGCTCCAGCACCGCGTCGGGCGCTGGCGGCCCGGCCGTGGACGCGGCGGTGTCGGTGCCGTGGTCGGCCACCCAGCCGGCGACCGCGTCGGCCAGCGCGCCGAGACAGCGACGGTCGCGGGCGGTGAAGGGGTGCGGCTGCGGCCAGCCGAGCCGCAGCGCCCCGGTGACCCGGTCGTCGCGGATCAGCGGCAGCACCGCCAGTGCGTGCGGCGGCTCGCCGAGCTGCTGGGTCTGCGGGTAGGCCGCGACGGCGCTGTCCTGGTCGTCGTAGAACAGCGGCAGCCCGAAGCGTGCGACCACCGTGAGCGGCATCTCCAGCGAGGTCGGGATGCGCCGCCACGCGGAGAGCACCCCGGGCTCCAACCCATGGCCAGCGAGCAGGCGCAACGCGCCGTCGGGCTCGAGCAGGTACAGCAGGTCGGTGGTCGCTTCGGTCGGCCACGCGCTGCCGGCGCGGAAGGCCGCCAACAGGTCGGCGGGGTCGGCCGCGGCACGCACCCGCTCGACGGCCAGCCGCAGCGCGGCGCGGTCCTCGGCGCTCGCCCCGGCCTCCTCGCCGCGCCGGTGGTGGCGCACCAGGTGCGACACCACGCCCCGGACGGCCGAGGAGCCGGGGCGCGGCTGCCCCCGGCGCACCGAGCGCAGCAGCTCGGCCGTCGCCGGGGGCAGCTCGGCGACGGCGACCGGGTCGGGCTCGGGCGCTACCGCGCTCACGAGCTGGGCGGCGAGTTCCCCGACCTTGCGGTCGCCTGCCCTGGACAGCGTCCTGAGGTGGTCGAAGGCGGCCTCCGGGGTCACACCCAACGCGGTCGCCAGCACGCCCTTGGCCTGCTCGATGATGGCGCGCCCGCGCTGGCCCTCCCGCATCCCGGCCAACTCCTCGCGCAACCGCGCCACCGTCTCGGCAAGCTGCTCCGCCCCTTGCTGTTCCACCACTCCGCCCTCCAACCACACCACCGCAGACACACTGTCAGGCAACCGGTCCGCCTGCCCAGCACCGCTGGAGTGACGTCGTATCCCACCATTGGCCGACGCTGCCCACGATTCGGCGGAATCACCACCCGATCGCCGAGATCGCCTCGGCTGATCGGTTTGAACCCTGTCCGTCCTGGAAAGCCAGGAGAGGAGTGGTCGCGGCGTCCCCTGTCTCCTCTGGGAAGTGCGTCGCGCCTTCGTCGGAGGGAGGGGAGTGCGATGACCGAGACCAGTAGGCTGCCCGTTCCGGTCACGGACGAATGGGACTGGCAGCTCCAGGCGCGGTGCCGGGGGGCGAACAGCACGCTGTTCTTCCATCCCGACGCCGAACGCGGATCGGCGCGGGAGCGGCGGGAGGAGCGGGCCAAGGCGATCTGCCGCGCGTGCCCGGTGCGGACTGAATGCCGCGAGCACGCACTCCAGGTGGAGGAGCAGTACGGCGTGTGGGGCGCGCTCGGCGAGTCCGAGCGGCGCGCGATGATCGTCGACCGCCGTCGCCTCGCCCGGCAGCACGCCGTCTGACAGCGCATCGGCTGACTGCGCATCGTCTGACCAGGTAAATCCTTCCGTTCGGTCCCCGACCCAGTGGTCGGTGTCACGGGTGTGACCCAGGTCCTGCGGGATTCGCCCGAAGGCGCGACGCGGAATATTGAAGCGTCAACTATGTTGAGGGAGGTGAACCCCGGAGAGGGGCGCGCAGGGACTGTGAAGTGCCTGCCCGAGCGTGAAGGAGCAGGACCATGCCAGCTGTCACGGTGGTCAACCCACTGGTGCTGCCGAGGATCTCGGAACCGGCCGCGACCGCGACCGAGCGCCGGGTGAAGTCGGTGACCACCGCCCCGAGCGCCTTCGAGGGCGAGGGCTTCCCCGTCCGCCGTGCCTTCGCCGGCATCGACACCAGCGACCTGGATCCCTTCATCCACATGGACCAGATGGGCGAGGTCGAGTACGCCCCCGGCGAGCCCAAGGGCACGCCGTGGCACCCGCACCGCGGCTTCGAGACGGTCACCTACATGATCGACGGGATCATGGAGCACCGGGACTCGATCGGTGGCGGCGGTGTCATCGAGAACGGTGCCACCCAGTGGATGACCGCGGGCCAGGGCATCCTGCACATCGAGACCCCGCCGGAGCACCTCGTGGTGTCTGGCGGCCTGTTCCACGGCGTGCAGCTGTGGGTGAACCTGCCAAGCAGCAAGAAGATGATCCAGCCCAGGTACCAGGACATCGAGGCGGCCAAGGTGGCGCTGCTGTCCTCGCCGGACGGCGGCAGCCTGGTGCGCGTCATCGCCGGCGACATCGACGGCCACCCCGGCCCCGGCGCCACCCAGACCCCGATCAGCCTGCTGCACGCGACCGTCAGCCCCGGCGCCCAGCTCCGGCTGCCGTGGCGGGCCGACTTCAACGCCCTCGTGTACGTGCTCGCCGGCACTGGCACCGTCGGCGCGGAGCAGCGTCCGATCCGCAAGGGTCAACTCGCGGTGTTCGGCGCGGGCGACGCGCTGACCGTGCACGCGGCCGAGACCCAGTCCGGCAAGGAGCCCGACCTCGACGTGCTCGTCCTCGGCGGCAGGCCGATCGGCGAGCCCGTCGCCGCCTACGGCCCGTTCGTCATGAACACCAGGGACGAACTGGTCCAGGCGTTCGAGGACTTCCAGTCCGGCCGCATGGGCACGATCCCGGCTACGAGGGTCTGACCGCGGTTTCCCGGTGCGGTTGGCGTTGGCGCTACCAGCCCAATGCCAACCGCACCGCGAACGTCACGAACACCGCGCCGACCAGCGCGTCGGCGATCCGCACGAAGGTCGGCGCGAACATCCTGTGCCGCAACGGATGCACCAGGTTGATCCAGGTCAACAGCCACAGGAAGCCCATGCTCAGGTAGACGACCCCGAGCAACGCCATGGCCGGAGCCGGGGCCGCGCTGCGCGGCACGAACTGCGGCAGGAACGCCATCAGGAACAACCCCACCTTGGGGTTGGATCCCGTGCACAGGAACCCCTGGAGGAACGCCCGCCGCGACGGCACGACGGCCTCGGCGGGATCGTGCGCGGCCGGCCGCAGCGCGGCGCGGAACGCCAGCAGCCCCCACACCAACAGGGCGGCCGCGCCGACCCAGCGCAGCGCCGCGAACAGCCCCGGATTCGTCCGCAGCAACACCGCGAGCCCGACGAACCCCAGCAGCGCCTGCACCGCGCCCGCGCTGATCATCCCCGTCGCGGCGACCAACGCGGGACCTCGCCTGCGGTACCGCACGACCAGCTGCGTGATCAAGGCCAGGTCGGGGCCTGGCGTCATGATCACCGCGAGCGAGCTGAGCAGGAACGCTGCCGTGATCACGCCTGCGCCAGTCGACCGACGGCGGCGCAGAACCGGTCCCACATCCGCCCGACCGCCAGGCTGGCCCGCCTGGCCCTGACCGGCGCGTGCACCACGCCGGGCGTCACCACGTACTCCACCGGAATGTCGTTCTCCCGCAACCGTTCCACGTACGCGGCGGCGTCGGGCAGCAGCGAGTCCAGCTCCGCGCCGGCCACGTAGGCCGGTGGCAGGCCGTGGAAGTCGGCGCCAAGCAGCGGCGACACATACGGGTCCTTGGCCTGCTCGGGATCCGGGCAGTAGCAACGGGTGTAGAGCTCCATCTCCCCGCCGCTGAGCAACGGCGCGTCCTCCCCGCCGTGCCGCCACCTGGTGAAGTCCAACACCGGGCTGATCAACGCCTGGCCGCGCGGCACCGGGCCGCCGAGATCCCGGGCCATCAGGCACGCCGCGACCGCCAGGTTCGCCCCCGAACTCTCCCCGCAGACCACGACCGCGTCTGGCGCGGCGTCGAGCCCGAGGACCTCCGGGCTCGACGCCAGCCCGCACAGCGCGTGGTAGCAGTCCCGCACCGCTGCGGGAAAGGGATGCTCGGGGGCGGCCCGGTAATCGACGGCCACCGCGCGACAGCCCGTCGCGGCCGCCAGCTCCGCGACCAGGCTGTGATGCGTGTCGAGCGAACCCAACACGAAACCGCCGCCGCGGAGGTAGGGCAGCACCGCCCGGCTCCGCAGCCGGTGCGGGCGGTACACCCGCGCCGGCACCGCGTGATCCCCGTGCCGGATCGTCACATCGGTCCAACTGACGTCCGTCGGTGGCTCGATGGGGAACACCTCGGTGAGGCTCGCGTAGCGGCGGCGCTGCTCGGCCAGCGGCAGCGTGTGGAAGTCCGCCGGCATCACCTCGTCGGCACGCCCGACGAACTCCGCCATGCCAGGGGCGTACCCCATGAACGACCTCCAGCCTCAGACCGACACCGATGTCCCGTCCAGATCGGGCGACAGCGGCAGATGCCCCGTCGACCAGTTGTCGGGTGTCGCGTCGGCGAACACCGCCGTGACGACCTCGCCCCGCCGCACCGCGGGGATTCCCGTTCTGGCCAACCGTTTCACCGACGTCGCCTGCTCGTGCCACGGGCAGATCAGCCGCGCCCGACCAGGCTCGACCCTGGCCAGATGCAGCGGGCCGCCCCGGTGGCTGCACCTGGCGGGCAACACGAAGGAGCCGAGCGTCGTCCGCGCGTACACGAACGGCGCGCCGCCCACCTCGACGCAGTTGCCCGCCCCGGACACCGCGAAGGTCAGGACAAGCATGCGCGGTAGTCCCCGACGGAGTGGATCTGGTAGACGCATTCCTCGGATTCGATGATCGCGCCGTGCAGGCGGTTCTTCCTGATCACCGTGCCCTGGCCGGCTTCGAGGATCTGGTGCGAGTTGAAGCCGGCGACGAACTTCATCGTGCCGGACACGATGTGGCACAGCTCGTCACCGTTGTGGCAGTGCGTGTTCGACAACTCGCCCCTCGGCTCGATGAGGTCCGCGATCGGCGCCGTGACCCGCCCCTGCTGGATTCCCTCCCACACGGGCTCGTGCAGCGCCTTGTTGGTCGGGCCGCCGTCCATCCACTCGATCTGCGCGGCGAAGTCCTCGTCGTTGACCTGGGCGAGGACCTTGAACTCCTCGAAGCCGCGCACGATCTCCGGGATGACCGCTTCGCCGCAGGCGTCCACGATCGGCAGGATCAGCTTCTCCAGCGCCATCCGGCCGTGGTGCGTGTCGATGTGCACGTGCTCGGTGAAGTAGGTGACGTCGGCCTCCTCGCCGAACACCGAGGTGAGCAGGTTCGCGGCGCGGCGGCAGAAGTCCACCAGCGTCGTCTCGGTGTAGTAGAGCGCGCCGAGGTACCGGAACAGCAGCTCGTGGTTCTTGCCGAGGTAGTGGAAGTAGTTGCTCAGCAACATGCTGCTCGACAGGTAGTACTGCCAGTAGTGGTGCAGGTCCGTGCGCAGCCCGACCGAGGACAGCGTGTTCTCGAACAACGTGCTGTGCTTCGTGTCGTGCACGCCGTAGCCGTACTCGTCGATGATCACCTTGAACCAGTCCGACTGCACCGGCCCGTAGTGCCCCATCACGTTGCGGATCATCGGCGACGCCTCGGACATGAAGTCCGGGATGAACTGGATCAGCCACATGCGGGCCGCCCGCGCCGGGTCCGAGGACTTCTCGATGGCGGTCTCCGCCAGCGAGGGCTGGGGCTGCTCGTTCTCCAGGTCCCGCAGGAACGCCTCCAGGCTCGCCCTGGTCCACTTGCCGGTGACCTCGACCTCGTCGTCGAGGAACCCGAACGAGTGACGCTCGAGCGCGGGTCGGATCATCTCGCCGAGTGCGCGGTTCGTGGAACTGTAGAACCGCTTGAAGTCCTCGTACTTCTCGCCGAAGCCGGACTGCGGGAGAAACATCAGGTCGGACTCGTAGATCGTGGTGAGCAGGCGCTGCGCGGCGAGGCTCTCGTAGTTCAGGATCTCGCTCCGCGACAACTTCTTGGTGAAGTCCAGGTGCTGCAAGACCTGCGGCCGTAACTGCCGGCGGTAGGGGTTGTCGTCGTTCTCCCACTCCTCGTTGTCGAGATACAGCGGGTTACTCGCGAAATGCAGGGCGGCTTCTCGCAGTTGCTCCGCGCTCAGCTCGAAAGGTTGGTAGACAGGAGAAAAGTTCACCGCGTTACCTCTGCTCTCTCGCTCGCTTGTGGGAAGGTCGCCCAGAGACGTTCTTCGCGCCATTCGATTGTGAACTCGAACGACTGTCCACGATGGACCGGAATCGGCTCAGGGAGCGGCACGAATGCCTGCATCCAGTGCGATCCGAGGTTGTCTGGAGAGTTTCGCAGCACGATTCCACCGCCCAGCTCCATGCTGAACCAGGCGACCGCGCCGTGCGCCACGCCGTCGGCGAGCACCGGGACGGAGAGATCGACAGAACCGTCGTCGAGGGAATCGTGCTCGAAGTCGAAGGAGACCAGGTCGACCGGCTCGGAAAGGATCCGGTGCGGCCAGGTCGGCAGGCGCACCGGGAAATGCCCCCTCGTGGCCACCTCGTTGAACAGCCGCACGTCGAAACCGGCTGCCGAGGTGACGCGGTTGAGGCCGTCGACGACCTTGCTGTCCACCAGTGCCGCGGTCAGCGTCGACCGTTCGGGCAGCAGCGTGCCGCCCGGGGCGAGCAGGTGTTTCCTGGCATGTTGGATCGTCGGCAGGATGCCCTCGCCGATCAGGCCGCAGTCCACGATCTCCGAGACGATCAGGTCGGCGGGCTCGGCCAGATCGACGCCGACCCTGAGGTCCGTGGACATGCGCGGGATAACCGTGACCCTGTCGGACAGGCCGTGCTCGGCGATCACTCGCCTGGTGATCTCGGCGAGGAGCGGGTTGCCCTCGCAGGAGGTCACCTTCCCCGCGCCGGCCTGCACGGCCATCATGGCCAGCAGTCCGGTGCCGGAGCCGATGTCCAGCACGTGCGATCCCGGTCTGACCCGGCGTTCCAGGGCGACCGCGAACGCGTCGTTCCGTTCGATGTCGTTGAGCATCGAGAAATGCCAGCGAGGCACCTGTCGAAGGGCCTCCTGGTAGATGCTCTCGGGGTTGGCGGGTGGGGCGGGGTGCCCGGGTCGGCTGAGAACGGTTGTCGACAGCGAGCGGAGAAACTCGTCGACAGCCGTGACCCCCCGCCGCATCTCGGTGATTTGGGTCATTGCTGAGGCCAGGGCGAGCCGCACATCTTCGAGTTCACCGGAAAGTTGGGCCGTCGAGCGATCGGCCTGGTGAACTTGAGGCAAATGTGCGCTATCTGCTGATGCTCCCCCAGGTAACGTCTTCGATATATCAACAGAATTGTATGACAAGCTGCCCTCCGAACGGATGCAGGAGTCTGTGTTAATGCATCCGAACCGCGTCACACGCCTGAATCGGGAACGTTACAAGTGAAACATGACGCGGTTATCTGAGCAAGCTGGTCACACACGGAAACATAAAATGCGTGTGACGAGTTGCGCCGGTCAGGTGACAGTGTCTGTGCTGATGTCCTTCCGGTGGCCGCGCGTGCCGAACGGAGAGTTACTGATCAACTGATGCGCACGTCCCAAGTGATTCGTTGTGCGACGTACAAGGTGATTGTCGAGTCGACCGATTGCGCTGTCTGCTCTGAATGAGTGCACCTGTGCTGCACTGGGAGTGGCCGCACGGTAATGCGATCACTACCGTTCTCCACTACGTAACGTAACCTTATCGACTCAATTTCAACCTATTCCAGGCGGCATATTTCTCGGGTAGGCACACCGCGCACGGGCGGTATCCGGACGCGATCGCGGTGCGTTCGTCGGCGAAGAACACCCGATGTCGGACGTAGTGCCCGGCGGCGATAGCCCGCAACGCGCTCCGACAGTCCAGCCGGCCGTAGATGCGCAGTCGCCGATGACCGCCCAACGTGCCCGGCGACGGACTGACAAAGGGTTTTCCGTCCGCCCCCAAAAGGAGGTAGGAACGCCTCCGACCAGTCGAGCCGCCGCCGATGTCGGTCGAACCGGCCGTGCCCGCACCCGCCCGCCCGGTGCCCGACTCGCCTGCGGCCGCCCGCTGCGCCGCTGTGCTGCGGCCTTCCGCACTGACGCCTTCTCCATCACTAGCTTCGGCACCACTAGTAGCGTGTCGCTGCTTAGTTATGGTGGCTGTGTCTGGGAGGCTGTGGTCTGACAGGATCCCCTCCCTGCCGGACAAGGACTACCGCCAGGGCCTC